>NZ_CP011112.1:0-1355227 GCF_001190945.1 Luteipulveratus mongoliensis
CGTCACGTCGGTGAAGCTGACCGCCGTGTCCGCCTTGGTCGTACAGAGATCGGCCAGCGGTGGCTGCCCGGCACGACGAGCAGGCAGCCGTTGTCCTCGTCGGTCGCATCGAGAGCCATCCAGGCTGCGATGCAGGTGCCCGGCTCGGCCTTCAGGTAGAAGTTGTCCTGGTGCAACGCCTGGCCGCGTGCCCCGGGCGGCTTGAAGTAGAGCATCGTCTGGACGGCGTACGGGTCGTTGCCGACCAGCGTCTGCAGCTGGGCCCGAAGCCGCGCATCGAGCAGCCACTGCAGCGACGTGTCGTCCCAGCGGTGCATCTGCGCCATCCGCGGATAGCGCTTCAACGGGTCCTTGCTGCTCGGCTGGACCCCGACCATGTCCTCCGGCAGCCGGTCCCGGCGACGCGCCCTCATGTAGTGGTCACGCAACCGGTCGACCTCGTCGTCGGCGAAGAGCCCGCTGACGACGGCGTACCCATCGGTCTCGAACGTACGCTTGACTGAATCACTCACCATGAGAAAAGCATCCGCCCGAGAACTGGCTCATACGAGGGCCAGCCGTCGCAAGGCGTTGCCTGTTTGACGCATCTGTCTCTCCATGGCTCGCCCAGCTACTGGCGCTGCGAGCCCGAGTGGTCTTGGCGGTCCAAGCCGTTGGAGGACCACCTCCTGTGGTGCGTCCTCGACGGCGTCGGCCGGCTGGAGGTGGCCGGTCACGACGTCGCGCTCCGACCGGGCGTCTGCTTCCTCCTGGAGCCGGGTGACGCCCCGGTTGCCGAGCACGACCCGCACCGGCGGCTGCTCGTCTTCGGCATCCATTTCGAAACCCCAGACGATGTACGCCTGCCGCACCGTTGGTGCGCGACCCGCGACTTCGACCTGCTGACCGGGCTCGCTCGCCTCGCCCACGACGGGCACCGCCGAGGAGACGTGCGCGGGCTGCGGCAGGCGGTCCTCGGTCTCGAACAGATCCTGCTCATGCTCCACGACGACGCGACCCGGCCGACGCCGAGTCACGTGGACACGGCCCTGGCCGACGTCGTACGCGACATCCGTGGCGACCCGGGCCGACGCTGGACCGTGCCCGAGCTCGCGACGCGGACGGGTCTGTCGCGGTCGCAGCTCACGCGCCGGTTCACGACGTACACCGGTCTGCCGCCGGCTCGCTTCGTGGCGCAGGCGAGGGTCGCGCGGGCCCGCGAGCTGATCGTCGAGACGGATCTGACTGTCAGCCAGGTCGCGACTGTCCTGGGCTACAGCGACCTCGGCCACTTCAGCCGTCAGTACCAGCGCCACACCGGACGCGCACCCGGCGCCGACGGCCGCCGATCTAGGGTGGTCGACCGTGCCGACGACTGACTCGACCAGCGACGTCCTGCTCCTGCGCGAAGGCGCACTCGGGCGGATCGTCCTCAACCGACCGCACGCCATCAACGCGCTCACCGAGCCGATGGTCACCGCCGTCTCCGAGGCACTGCGCGAGTGGGCGAGCGACGAGACCGTGCAGACCGTCTCCATCGAAGGCGCGGGCGAGCGCGGCCTGTCCGCGGGAGGCGACGTCGTGGCCGTACGCCGCGCCCGGCTGGCCGGCGAGGACCACACCTCCTTTTTCCGAGCCGAGTACGCCATGAATGCCGCCCTCGCGTCGTTCACGAAGCCGGTGGTCGCGTTCCAGGACGGCGTGGTCATGGGCGGCGGCATCGGCATCTCGTCGTACGCCAGCCTCCGCCTTGTCACTGAGCGCTCGCGAATCGCTATGCCCGAGACGGGAATTGGCTTCTTTCCGGATGTGGGCGCGCTCTACCTCCTCTCCCGTGCGCCGGGCGAGATCGGCACCCACCTCGCGCTGACCGGTACGACGATCGGTGCCGCCGACGCCGTCGCCGCCGAGCTGTCCGACACGGCGGTGAGCTCCGCGGACTGGCCGGACGTGCTCGCCCGGCTGGCGGACGGCGTACCCGCACTGCGGACCACGGTCCCTCCGTCGCCGAGCACGCTCGCGGGTGGCCGCGGGTGGATCGACGAGTGCTACGCCGGGGACGAGGCGGTCGCGATCGTCGCCCGGCTCCTCTCGCACGCGTCGCCGGATGCGCAGGCCGCCGGCGCCCTCATCGAGACGCGCTCGCCGTTATCTGTGGCCGTGACCCTGGAGGCGTTGCGGCGGGCGACGACGATGGAGACGGTCGCCGAGGTGCTTGAGCAGGACCTGGTGCTGGCCGATCGACTGGTGGCCGGGGGCGACTTCGTGGAGGGCGTACGCGCCCAGCTGGTCGACAAGGACCGCTCGCCGCGGTGGCAGCACGACTCGCTCGGCGCGGTCCCGCGCGAGCTGGTGGAGTCGTACTTAGCGAACGGCGCCGGTTGAAGGAATCCCGCGCACAGCACAGTCGCGAGTGCGCGCTCATCGGCGGCCGCCAGAACTTTCTTTCGATATGCCCTTGCCTTAGAGCGTGCTCTAACTCTTACCGTCATAGACATGACCACCGCGACGATCATCGATCAGGCCCTCGCCAATCGCGTCGGCAACGAACCCGTCACCGTCGAGCAGGTGACCGCGCTGCTCAATGCCGATGAGGTCACCGAGCCGATGACCGTCGCCCAGGTTGCCGAGCTGCTCGACCTCAGCCCGCACACCCTGCGCTACTACGAACGCATCGGCCTCGTGTCGGTGCCACGGTCACAGTCGGGCCACCGGGTCTATGACGCAGACTCGGTGCGACGGATCACGTTCCTGACGCGAATGCGCCTGTCAGGTATGTCGATTCGCGATCTCAAGGAGTACGTCGACCTCGCCGCACAGGGCGAGTCCACAGCACCGCAGCGACTGGAGCTCATGCAGTCGCACCGCGACCGGATCGCCCGGCAGATCGAGGAGCTGCAGCTCTCGCTCGCGGTCACCGACTACAAGATCTCCGCCTACGGCGGCATCTGCTCCCCCTAGCGCGACCCGACCGCTTCCCATCTCTCAACTCCCCGATCGCGGGCGTTGTGAACCTTGTCCTGCCTCGAAACACTCGAAGGAGCAACTCAGATGAGCACCCAGATCCCCCGCCGCAGCATCGGTGACCTCGAGGTGTCCGCGCTCGGCCTCGGCTGCATGGGCATGTCGTTCGCCTATGGCGAGGCCGACCGCGACGAAGCCCTCGCGACCCTCAACCGCGCGCTCGACCTCGGCGTGAACCTGCTCGACACCGCCGACATGTACGGCAACGGCCACAACGAGCAGCTGCTCGCCGAGGTCCTGCGCACCCGTCGCGACGAGGTCGTGCTGGCCACGAAGTTCGGCATCCTGACCGACCCCGAGACATCGATGCCCAATGGGCAGGTCGACGGCTCGGCGGCGTACGCCCGCAAGGCCGTTGACGCCTCGCTCTCTCGTCTGGGCGTGGACCAGATCGACCTCTACTACCTGCACCGCCCGGACCCGCAGGTGCCGATCGAGGAGTCCGTCGGCGCGATGGCGCAGATGGTCGACGCAGGCAAGGTCCGGCAGATCGGTCTGTCCGAGGCATCCGCGGAGACGCTGCGCCGCGCGAACGCCGTCCACCAGATCGCGGCCGTGCAGACCGAGTGGTCCATCTTCAGCCGCGACATCGAGCGGGCCGTCGTCCCGACCGCGCGCGAGCTCGGCACCACCGTGGTGGCGTACTCGCCGCTCGGTCGGGGCCTGCTCACCGGTTCAGCGGCGGCAGCAAAGCCGGGTGACGACGACTTCCGGTCGACGCTGCCGCGCTGGCAGGGCGACAACCTGGACAAGAACGTCGCGCTGGTCGAGCGGATCCGCGAGATCGCAGACGGCGTCGACTCCACGCCGGGTCAGGTCGCGCTGGCCTGGCTGCTCGCCCAGGGTGAGGACGTCGTACCGATCCCTGGAACGAAGCGCCGGAAGTACCTCGAGGAGAACGTAAAGGCGGCCACCCTCGTGGTCCCGCAAAGCGCGCTCGATGAGCTGTCCGCGCTGGAGCCGGCCGGCGACCGTACGCCGGACATGAGCTGGGTCGAGCGCGACACCGTCGCCGCCGGCTGACTCAAGAGAACGCTGGTCGAGTAGGCGAGGAACGAGCCGTATCGAGACCCGGTGACGCACAGGGAGATTCCGCCGTCACCGGGTTTCGACTCGTGCTCGCCCAGGGGCTCGCCCGGCTCAACCTGCGGGGGTGGCGAGCAGCTCGTTGACGACGGTCGCGTCGTGGAACTCGATGTCGCCATCGGGCAGGTGCTGCACCCGCTCGTGCCCCTTGCCGGCCACGACCACCACATCGCCGGGCCGAGCCTGCGAGAGCGCCAGCTCGATCGCCTTGCGCCGGTCCAGCACGATCGTCGTACGACTGAGGTCGGCTCCCGTGGCGACCTCATCGGCGATGGCCTGCGGGTCCTCGGAGTAGGCGTCGTCCGTGGTGATGATGCCCACATCAGCCAGCCGCGACGCGACCTGACCCATCAGGGGGCGCTTGGCCTTGTCGCGGTCACCGGCGGCGCCGTAGATGCAGATGACGCGAGCGTCGGCGCCCCGGGCCTGGGCGACATCGCGCGCCACGTCGAGCACGGCCTGCAGGCCGATGTCGGTGTGGGCGTAGTCGACGACGACCTCGATGCCGTGATCCAGCGCCGCCGGCACCCGCTCGAAACGACCGGGCACCTGGTCCATCGTCTCGACCGCGCGCACCAGCACCTCGGGGTCCATGCCCATCTCGAGCGCGATCGCCGACGCACCCGCGACGTTGTGCACGTTGTAGTCACCCAGCAGCGGCGTCTTGAGCTCGAGCATCCCGCGCGGCGTCTGCAGCTCGAACGCCGTCCCGCCGCCCTCGACGCGCTCGCCGACAATCCGGTAGTCGGCGTTCTCGGACAGACCGAACGTCAGCGTGCCCGGGATCTCCTCTGCGAGCCGCTTGCCGTAGACGTCGTCGACGTTGCTGAGCTTCGGCCCGGCCGTCCACTCGAAGAGCCGACGCTTCGTGAGGTAGTAGTCCTCCATCGTGCCGTGCAGGTCAATGTGGTCACGCGTGAGGTTGGTGAAAAGCGCTGCGGCGTAATGGGTTCCGAGCACACGGTGCAAGTGGATGCCGTGCGAGGAAGTCTCCAGGACGACGTGCTGTACGCCGGCGTCGACCATCCGCGCGAGGTTGCCCTGGACGATGGGCGCCTCACCAGTGGTCCGCTCGGACACCTCACGCGAGTCGCCGACCGCGATCTCGGCCGTCGTCATCAGACCCGTGTGATCGGTGCCGTACGCCGCACTCAGGATGGCGTGCAGGACGTACGAGCTCGTGGTCTTGCCGTTGGTGCCGGTGATGCCATAGACGGTGAGCTTCTCGGACGGGCGACCGGTGACCTCGACGGCCAGGCGAGCGAGGGCCGTACGGGCATCAGGGACGATCGCGGTCGGTACGCCCGGGACCTCACGCTCGGCGACGACCAAGGAGGCACCACGCGAGAGCGCCTGGGGCACGAAGTCGACGCCGTCCACGAGGAATCCGGGAATGGCCACGAAGGCACCGCCCGGCACGACATCGCGGGAGTCATGAGTGACCGCGCCCACCGATGTCACGGACTCTGGGACATCAACGCCGAGGATGTCGCCCAGGGCCGCGTGGTCAAGAAGCACCGGAGGACTCTAACAACGGCAGGGCTCGTGCACCTGATCGGTGACGATAACCGCCTCTAGAACACGCGCTAGATCGTCCAAGAGGGCGCGATCGAGTCCCCCGGACGGGTGAGCGCTCCCACTCCACCGAGCGATGCGCAGGGCGCGGACTGCGGCCGATCCTGATGTCATGACCTCGATGACGACGCCCCATCACTGGGCGCCCGTGTCACGATGCGATGTGGCTTCCCTCACGGTGACCGTGCTCGGCAGCTGCGGCGCGTGGCCGGAGCCAGGACGGGCCTGCTCCGGACTCGTCGTCGAGGCCGATGGCGCCGCGGTACTGCTCGATCTCGGCTGGGGCACGCTGCCGAGGCTGCTGACGCATCTGGACTCAGCGGTCGCTGCGGGGCTTGAGGCGGTCGTCATCACCCATGACCACCCGGACCACACCGGCGACCTGGCCGGCCTGCTGCGGGCCCGCTGGTACGCCGGACGGGACCTTCCTCCCCTGCCGCTGTTCTGTCCCTCGGCCGTGTTCGAACGCCTCGCTGCTGTCGAGAAGGGCGGCGGGCTCGCGATGGCGCACGTCTTCGACTGGCGGGGTACGCCGGACACGGCCGAGGTGGGCGCGTTCCACCTCTCGTTGCGGCAGCTCCCGCACTACGTGGACAACGTGGGCGTCCGGGTGACGTCCGGCGCCGGCACGATCGCGTACACCGGCGACACCGGACCGGACGACGCGGTGGCGGAGCTCGGACGTGATGCGGACGTGTTCATCGTGGACGCCACCGACCGTCACCAGCAGGACGGAGTCCCGAGCGCGGAGGCGGGCACACCGGCGTACAACCTGACGGCAGCCGAGGCGGGACAGCTCGCGGAGCGCGCGAGGGCTCGACGTCTCCTGCTCACCCATTTCTGGCCGGGCAACCACCGCGAGCGCAGTCGCCAGGACGCCGCGGCACACTTCTCCGGAGACGTGCTGCTCGCGGACGAAGGGCTGTCGGTCACCGTTTGAGACATGGCGTCCACCATGCGGACAAAATTCCGGATGTGGATCTCCTGGGAGTCCTACAACGCGTCGTCGTGAAAGGGCGAACGGCCCTTCCTCCGCGTCATCAGCGCGATGTCATCGCCCTGATATCCAGACCCCGACGAGGCCCGCGAAGGCGCGCCTGATACCAGGCGCCAGACATTCACCTGGTGAATGGTGATCGGTCACCGGAAGCCATGGGACCGTGAAGGCCATGCCGATCAGCTCCGCCCCCGAGCCGACCGCGTCCCTCTGCCCTTCTGGCGAGCGCGTGCTCCGCTGTCGCGTCCTCGCCACCATCAAGGCACTCCTCGGCCTCGGCGTCACCGCCGGGGCCCTCATCTGGGGCCTGCCGCGCGCCGTCGGCGCCTCCTGGTCCCAGATCGGCTCGATCATCGTGGGTATCCCGATGTGGCAGCTGTTCGCGCTGGCCGCCCTCTGGGCGATCGGCATCCTCTCGCACACGATCATGCTGTCCGCCGCTATGCCCGGCCTCCGGCACCGCCAGGCTCTGCTGGTGAGCCAGACCGGCGCCGCTGTCGCCAACGTGCTCCCGGTCGGCGGGGCCGCCGGCACCGCCCTCAACTTCTCGATGATCCGGCGTTGGGGCTTCACCAGCTTCGACTTCGCGCGCTACGCGATGGTCACCAACCTGTGGGACACCCTCTTCAAGCTCGGCCTCCCGGTCGTGGCCGTCACCTGGCTCGGCGCGACCGCACCCGGTCAGGGCACGTTGTTCTGGATCGCGCTGTGGAGCCTGGTGATGTTCATCGCCGTGGTCGTCGGCGCGACCGTGCTGCTGCGCAGTGACCGACTCGCACACTCCGCCGGCCACCGCGCAGGTCGCGTCGCTGTCCGCTTCGGCCGTCCCGTCGAGCCAGCCGCGTGGGCGCGTCGCGCGGGCGAGATCCGTTGGGACACTGCGGGCCTCGTGTCCTCAGCGTGGATCCGCCTGACGACCGGCAAGGTCCTCTACGTCGTACTGCAGACCGCCCTTCTGGGCGCGTGCCTCGCAGCAGTCGGCGCGAACATCAACCCGGCCGTGGTCTTCGCCGCGTACGCCGTCCAGCAGGTCCTCAGCATCGCCTCCATCACACCCGGCGCGGCCGGTGTGGTCGAGGTCGGCATGGCCGGTGTGCTCGTCGCGCTCGGACTGCCCGCACCCGAGGCCGCAGCAGGAATCCTGCTCTACCGCGGCTTCACCTTCGCCCTTGAGATCCCCGTCGGCGGCACCGCGCTCGTGTGGTGGCTCGTCCGCGGTCGCCACCTGGCCGACGCCCGGCGCGCTAGCGCTCCGCAGCCGGCCGCCGTCGCAGCGACGCGCGCGCCTCGCCCAGCACACCCGGCGTACGCGGCGACGCCGCGCCCGACGTACCTGATGTACCGCCCCGCGCCCGAGCTCGCGCTCGCCGTCGACTGACCGCTCGGCTCACTCGCGCACTGCACCCTTCGTTCGCTCCCGCACTGCACCCTTCGTTCGCTCCCGCACTGCACCCTTCGTTCGCTCCCGCACTGCACCCTTCGTTCGCTCCCGCAAAGTGACTCTCGTCCTCGCAGGCGGCTCTCCTCAAGGCGAGGCATCTGCGAGGTAGCGAGTCACCTTGCGATCGCAAAGGGCCAAGCGGCCGGCGTGGCGAGATCGCGCAGCGCGATCAGGACTTTGGCCGTAGGTGCGGGTGCTGCCGGTAGAGGTAGCGCAGCTGAGTCGCGGCGTTCGGCTCACTCCGCTCGACGGCGCGCCGGAAGGCTCCCTCGGCGCCGGTGAGGTCGCCGCGCTCGCGCAGGTAAGCACCCAGTTCGGTGTGCGCGTCGGGCGCATAGCCGATGTCGGCCGCCAGCCGGTGGGCCGCCTCGGCGCCGGCTGAGTCCGAGGGGCGCCGCGCCAGCAGGGCGGCGAGGCTGGAAACCGCCTGTGCGTCACCTCGCGCCCGGGCCCGACGATAGGCGGCCTCCGCCTCCACGGTGTCGCCACGTGCGGCAAGGATGAGACCACAATGCCAGGCGCTCCTGCCGTGACCTCGCTCGTCGGCGAGCTGGTACCACGGCTGGGCGCGTTGGTGCCGGTCCTCATCGGGCTCCGGATGCTGCGGGAACTCCTCCGCCGCGCGGTCGCCCAGCAGAGCGGCGGCTTCCGCGCTGCCTCGGTCCACCGCGCGTCGCAGGGCTGCGACTCCCTGCTCGGTCTGCCGTTCGGCGAGGGCTTGGTCGCCCGTCTGCCGAGCGATCACAGCCTCCGCGAGCAGGTATGCACCGACGCGGCGTGCGGCCTTCGCGTCACCGACCGAGTCCGCGGCTTCCAGGGCCCGTCGATGTTCCGTCCGGGCTTGCTCGTAGGCGGACCTGAGCTCAGTGCGGTTCGCGTCGGCGCGGGCATGAGTGGTGTACAACAGCCACCACGCGGCCGGCTCACCGCGCCGCGCCGCACGCTCCAGCGCCTCCCGAGCGCCGGCCGGATCACCGCGTTCGGCGTGCACCCAGGCGCACCAGAGGGCGGCCTCCGAGTCTCCGTCGCGATCGGCTACCTCCCAATCGTGAACCACCTCGTCCCATGACCCGTCGGCCTTCAGCAGCCGAACCATGAAGTGCGTGCGGGCCGTCCACCCGTGGTCGCCCTCGGACAGGTGCCAGGTCTCCAAGGCCCGGGTCAGCTCCGCGACCAGGTTCTGCGTCTCACCGTCCACCGGACGAAGGTATCCCCGTCGACCGAGCCGGGCCCGCGCGTCGGTTCCCTGCGACTTGCTCTCGCAATCCAGGCGGGGTAGTCCAAAGTCTCGGACCTGCCCCTCGTGACGGGTCGAGGGTCTAGTACCTGGGGGTGACTTCGGCACCTCGTGATGGCCCCCGAGGGTGACGACGCCGCCCGCCGGTCGGCAGCAACATCGCTGTCATGACCAGTCCAGTGCTCACGCGGCCCGCGCCGACCCGGCTCACCACCAGCCCGACCGCGCTCCCGGGAGCGCCCACGGTGCGTACGGCCCCCACGACTCGACGCCCGGCTCCCAGCACGGCCCCCAGCCCGGCCCCACCCACGACGGCGCCTGAGGCCGCCCAGCAGCGCGCCTGGTGGCCCACCGCGCTGAAGGCGGTCCTCGGCATCGGCCTCACCGGCGCGCTGCTCGTGTGGGCGCTGCCGCACGCGATCGGCGCCTCGTGGTCGGAGATCGGCCACACGGTCGCGAGCGTCCAGCCCTGGCAGCTCGGCGCGCTCGCGGCGCTGTGGCTGCTCGGACTCGCCGTGCACACGCTGGCACTCTCGGCCGGGATGCCGGGCCTGTCGCACCGACGTGCCTTCCTGCTCAACATCACGGGCAGCTTCGTGTCCAACCTGCTGCCACTCGGCGGCGCTGCGGGGACGGTGGCGAACTACTCGATGGCCCGTTCCTGGGGCTTCGGGTCCGTGGCGTTCGGTCGCTGGGCGCTGGTCACCAACATCTGGGACACGATGATCAAGCTGGCGCTGCCGGCCGTCGCCGTCGGCTGGCTGGCCGCGACCACGACGGGCAACCACTCGCTCGCGATGGCGGCCGTCATCAGCGTCGCCGCTCTCGTGCTCCTCACCGTCGGAGTCACCACGGTGTTCCGCAGCGACCGGCTGGCCCGTGCCCTCGGTCGTACGGCCGGTCGCGTCGCGCTCCGCCTACGTCGTCCGGTCGACCCGACCACCTGGGCCGAGCAGGCCAGCGGGATGCGCGCCGACACCAACGAGCTGGTCTCCACCGGTTGGCTGCGCCTCACCATCGGCAAGCTCGCGTACGCCGCTCTCCAGGCGGTCCTGCTGTGGGCCTGCCTGGCCGTGGTCGGGCTGACGGTCACTCCGGCCATCGTGTTCGCAGCCTTCGCGATGCAGAGCGTGCTCACGCTGTTCGTGCTGACGCCGGGTGCGGCCGGGTTCGTCGAGGTCGGCATGGCTGGGATCCTCGTGGCCCTCGGCGTCCCGGCGGCGGGTGCCGCGGCCGGCATCTTGCTCTACCGCGGCTTCGTCTTCCTGATGGAGATCCCGGTCGGCGGTTTGCTGATGGCGGCCTGGATGGCGCGTCGACCGAAGCTGGCTCAGGCGTAGCCCCGCTGGTCGAGTAGGCGAGGGTCGAGTAGGTGAGGAACGAGCCGTATCGAGATCAGGTGCGCGCGTGCACCTGGTCTCGATACGCCTCCGCTAGCGCTCCGGCTACTCGACCGGCGGTGGAGGCTAGCGCTCCGGCTACTCGACCGGCGGTGGAGGCTAGCGCTCCGGCTACTCGACCGACTTATCGAGCTCGGCGACCAGACGCTTCGGCGCCGTGTTGCGGTAGGACATGTCGAGCAGCTCGGCCACTTGGGCCCAATCCGGTTGGCCCACAAGGAAGTTCAACCCGACCCAGCCCGATGGCCCGTAGTACGCCGGGCTGAAGCAGCGCTCGTCCTCCAGGAGTGCGAGCCGCTCGTCGGCGTCGGGCAGCACCAGCACCGAGCGTGCATACGTGTCGGCATGGTGGTCGCCCTTCACGATCCCGCCGAACACCGCAAACACCTTCTTGGTGAAGAAGTTCGGGTGTCCGTGCGACACCTTCACCTGAGCCTCCGGCAGAGCCAGGGCCAGCTCTCGGAGCCGGGCAAGGTAGGGGTCGTCGTCACGGAAGCGGGGCGGGTGCGCCATGCCGCCACCGTACGACGACCTCGCCTCCCGAGGCGTCGAGACTCAGTGCACCTGGGTGAGTGCGGCGTACCGGTCGAGGTAGAGCTGCCAGCCCTGGGGGCTACTGACACCGTCTCGCACGGACTGCCATCCGGGGCCGTGCCGATCGAGGTTGCGGTGCTCGAGCTCGAGCCTCGTGCGCTCCGGAGACTCAGCCGTGAAGCGGACCTCAACCTCACTGGTGTTCTCGAGGTTGGTCTCCACCTGCCACGTCGGGTCGATGTCCCAGCTGAAAACGACTCGGGTCGGGGGTTCGTACGCCAGCACGCGCGCCCAGCGGCAGACGCTGCCGTCCTCCCCACGGTCGTAGATGTGGCCACCGACGCGTGGCTCGAAGACCGTCTCGACGATCGGCGAGGTCAGCAGGGTGTGCTCCGGAGGCTTGAAGTCACCGAGCCGGGCAGTGAAGGTCTCGAAGGCGCGGTCGACGGGGATGTCGACGACCACGGTCTTCAGCACGGCGTTCGGACTCTCAGTCATGGTGTCTCCTTTGATGATTCGTCTGTGACGTCCTGCTCTGCGACGTCGGCGTATCCGGCCAGCGCGCGGTTCCAGAACGTGTCGAGCTGGTCGCGGAGCGCGATGACGCCCGCCGGGTTGAGCCGGTAGATCCTTCGGGTGCCTGCCGCTCGCTCGGAGACCAGCCCGGCGTCCTTGAGCACCTTGAGGTGCTGCGAGACGGCCGGTCGGGTCACGGGCAGGTCGTCGGCCAGCTCTCGGACGGAGCAGGACCCGCCGGCGAGGCGCTCGACGATGAGCCGACGAGTCGGGTCGCTGACGGCACTCCAGCCTTCTTGGTTAGCGGTCACGAACGGTAAGTTGCCACTTACGCATGGGTGATGTCAAGGGTCTGCGTGCCGATTCCGCACGATCGGAGGTGCTCTGCCCCGGGCCGCGACCTAGCGTCGAGCGCATGACGACCTTCGTTCTGATCCCCGGCGCCGACGGCCGTGCTTGGTACTGGCACCGCCTCGTCCCCGCGCTCGAGTCTCGTGGCCACCGAGCCGTCCCGGTCGATCTCCCCCTGGAAGGCACGTCGACCCTGTCGACCTACGTCGACGCCGCAGTCGATCAGGTCGGCTCCGGTCATGACGACCTCGTGGTCGTGGGTCAGTCGATCGGCGGCTTCAGCAGCCCGCTCGTGTGCGAATCGCTGGACGCCCAACGGCTGGTCCTCCTCAACGCGATGATCCCGAATCCTGGTGAAACTGCTGGCGATTGGTGGGACAACGTCGGTCAGGACAAAGCCCAGAGCGAGAACGCTGTGGCGCACGGTCGGCCCGCCGAGTTCGACCTGCGCCGCGACTTCTTCCACGACGTACCGGACGACGTGACCGAAGAGGCGTTCGCAGCCGCCGACGGGATGGCTGACCTGACCTCGATCTGGACGGATCCCTGGCCGCTGCAGAGCTGGCCCGAGGTTCAGACCCACATCCTGCAGGCGACCGACGACCGGTTCTTCCCGTTGTCCTTCCAGCAGCGCGTGGCGCGAGACCGCTTGCAGATCAACGAGATTGACACCATGCCCGGCGGCCATCTCGTCGCACTCAGCCAGCCGGAGATCCTCGCCGACCGCTTGTCCTGCTACGCCACGGCCTGACCCACAGGCGACACGCGACGGCCGACCGTGCGACGACGTACATAGTCGGCGGTGACCACCAGGAGCGTCGGACCCCAGAGGGCCAGCGGTGCGTAGCAGCCGTACATCAGGACGCCCCATGCGTCCCACGTCATGTTGCTCGGCATCCCGAACGCGACGGTCGCCCCGAACAGCGTTGCCCCCAGACCGCCGAGTAGCGCTGCGGTTGCTGCGAATCCGACCGGGACGGCCCGACCACCGATCAGCGGCAGCCACCTGGGAAACACCTCACCCCACGGCCGTACCAACCCGATCGCGAGGAATGCCAGACCATCGCTGAGGACTCCGAGACCGACCAGGTACGCCGCTCGCACCAGGAACGGGTGGCTCATCATCTCGTCCATGAACTCGTGATCCATACCCATGCTGACGCCGAACATCAGCGGCAGCCGCCACAGTGACGACAGCACCGGACTGAGGGCGCTGATGTGCGCAAGACGAACGATCCAGCGCGGAGCCGGCGGTGTCGGTCGGGTTGTCATGCCCCGCAGCCTGGTCCGCTCGTACGCCGACCGCCTCACTCCGCGGGACGACCCGCCTCCCCCTGGCGAGCGGTTCGCCACCAACGTTGGTCAACCCGGCGGAGCGCCAAGAGACTGCGTCTCCTGAATCTGACGCCCTTGTAAGGCGGTCAGATTCGGAAGACGCAGTCTCTTGGCGCCATTCGGTTAACAGTTAAAGGGGCGCGGCCGCATGGGGGCGAAACCCGGACGGCGCCTGGCGTCGAACACCGTTGCGCGCCAATCAGATTCCCCACTCTTAACAGTTAAAGGACGCTGGACCAGCCACCAGAAGAAGTGACCGGCTTACGTTCACGGGATCCCTCTCCACCCATTGCGAGGAGTCCAAGAAATGAACTCTCACCAGAAGGCCATAGCCGTGATCTGCGGCTCGACGCTTGCCGCTGGCGCCCTGGCCACGACGTTGAGCGGCAGCTCGGCTGCGGCCGAACGCCCTGCACCCGCCGCGCACCAGGACGGCGGAGCACCGGAGGCCACAGTCCGCGGCGTGGCAAAGGCATTCGGGATCTCACCCCGAGCAGCCCGGACCGAGCTGATGCAGCAGGACCAGGCGCACCGCGTGTTCTCGTCCCTTCCGCGAGAGCTGCGCGACCAGCTCGCCGGGCACTGGTTCGACCCGGCCAGCGGCAAGCTGACCGTCGCCGTCAACGATGCCAAGGACGCCGAGCAGGCACGAGCGCGCGGTGCGAACCCGAAGGTCGTTCCCCGCAGTCAGGCGGAGCTCGAGCGTCTTCTCAGCTCCGTTCGTGAGGCGGCAGGCTCGGGCGTTCCGGGTGTCTTCAGCTGGGGAATCGACGTGAAGAACAACGTCGTCCGGGTGAACGTGAGCCGGCCCGCGAAGACGGCCGCGACCGAGCGATTCCTCGCGACCGTGCGCAAGCTCGGCGGTGGCGTACAGGTGGTGACGACGGCGTCGCAGCAGCGTCAGCAGTCTGCCGATCCGGGCCTCCTGGGAGGCACCGTGCACACCGGCGACCCCTGGTGGCCGGGGGCTGAGACCCCCTGCTCGGTCGGCTTCGGCGTCACCGACTCTGCCGGTGCCAAGCACCTCCTGACGGCCGGCCACTGCACCAACGATGCCAACCAGCCCGCGTACGGCCAGTCCGGACAGCAGAACAAGCTCGGCACCTCGAATGTCGGCGGCACCCACACCGTCAACGGTCGTGAGGGTGACATGGGTCTGGTCTCGGTGACTGAACCGAGCTGGAACCTGACCGGATCGGTGAACACCTGGGGAAGCCCGGCGGTCTCGGTCACGGGCTCGGCCGAGGCCATGGTCGGCGACCGCGTGTGCCACTCGGGGAACACCTCGAAGTGGCAGTGCGGCGAGGTCAGGTACACCCACAAGTCCATCGACTACGGCGGCAACGTCGGCGTCGTCGAGGACCTCACCTGGACGACGGCCTGTTCGCTGGGCGGCGACTCCGGTGGCGGCTGGCTGCTGGGTGACAAGGCGGTAGGTCTGCACGAGGGCGGCCCGGCGAAGTGCGTGACGAACCCGACCAACGACAACGACCTGTCGATCTTCCAGCCGGTCAACGAGGCACTCGCCAAGTGGAACGTGCAGCTGGTGACCGCCCGCGGCAGCAACGACACGCAGGCACCGACCACGCCGGGAAGTCCGCGCTCGACAGGCGCCACGGACACGACGGTGTCGCTGGCCTGGGACGCGTCCACGGACGACGTCGGCGTCACCGGGTACGACGTTCTCAACGGTGCCACCGTGGTGAAGAGTGCGTCGGGCACCAGTGCCACGGTGACCGGCCTGACTCCGAACACCGAGTACTCGTTCACCGTGCGAGCCACGGATGCGGCCGGCAACAAGTCTGCGGCGACGGCTCCGGTCGTGGTCAAGACGGCGCCGGGTGGCGGCGGCGGCCGGGTGTTCACCAACGGCACCGACTACCCCATCCGCGACTTCGCCGTCGCGACCAGCGCCGTGAAGTCCGACGCGACCGGCCCGGCGGCCTCACCCATCACCGTGGGCGTCGTCGCGAAGCACACCTGCTTCGAGGATCTGAACATCACCCTCGTCTCGCCCACGGGTCGCCGCTACGCCCTCGCCCAGTGGCCCGGGGCGTACTACGACTGCACGCCGTTCGCCTCGAACAAGACCTTCAGCGTCCAGCCCGCGGCCGGTGAGCCGGCCGGGGGGACCTGGACGCTGCGCATCGGCGACAACGGCTACGGGGACACCGGCGTCCTCGACTCTTGGTCGATCACCGTCTAGCTGCCGCGCTCCGCCCATCGACCGTCCTTGGCGGGTGGTCGGTGGGCGGATGTGGCGATGAGGAATCCGGATGAGAGAAGTGATGTCGCACCTTGATGCAGCAGCAGATCTTGAGCAGGTCCTGTACGACGTGCACCGTGAGATCCAGCCTCTGATCGGTCAGGGGCAGCTCGCCGACTACATCCCGGCGCTGTCCGCGGTGGACCCACAGCAGTTCGGGCTGGCACTGGCGACGACGTCCGGGGAGGTCCACGGCATCGGGGACTATCAGCTGCCGTTCTCGATCCAGAGCCTGTCCAAGGTGTACGCCTTCGCCTTGGCCCTGGCTGCTGACGGGGAAACGATCTGGGAACGCGTCGGCCACGAGGCCTCGACCCATCCCTTCAACTCACTGCTGCAGCTCGAGCATGACCATGGAATTCCTCGCAACCCCTTCCTCAATGCCGGAGCATTGGTGAGCGTCGACCGGCTGATGAGCCGGCACGGGTCTGCTGTGCAGCCGTTGAGAGAGTTTCTGCGTGCCGAATCCGGCAACCACAACATCGATGTCGAGAAATCGGTCGCGGAATCGGAGAGAGCACATTGCGACCGCAACGCTTCGCTCGCCCATCTCATGGCCAGCTACGGCAATCTGGACAACCCTGTTCCGAACGTCCTGGACAACTACATCGAGCAGTGCGCGCTGACGATGTCGTGCCACGATCTGGCGCTCGCGGCGCGCTTCCTGGTGCGCGGCGGCGTACGGGCAGACGGCACGCGCCTCCTGTCCACCGACAACGCCAAACGGATCAACGCGACGATGCTGGTCTGCGGAATGTACGACCAGGCAGGGGCTTTCGCGTTTCGTGTCGGCCTCCCGGCCAAGAGTGGCGTCGGCGGCGGAGTCCTCGCCGTCGTACCGAACCGGGGCGTGCTGTGCGTGTGGAGTCCGGGGCTGGACCGCAGCGGGAACTCCGTGGCCGGGGTGGCAGCGCTCGAGGCATTCTCCTTGGCGACCGGCTGGTCAGTCTTCTGAGGCGACAGCCCGATCGGGGGCGGTGGACGGCCAGTCCCAGCGGAAGCCGTAACAGCCGGGTTCGAAGTCCAACGCGATGCCATGCACCGAACCCGTGTCGTCGATCTGCACCACGCGCACGTTCTCCTCGCCATTCTCCCGACGGGTGTACTGCTCGCAATGAATGGGCACGACGTCCGGGTCGAAGACGATCTCGAGCACGAACTCGCGGACCGGAAGTCGGAACTTCCGCTCGTAGTTCGTGGCGAGCGGGCAAGGTGCCTCGTTGATCAGCGCGTGCTCGGTGATGATCGTCTCGCCGCGCCGCAGTGGGCGGTCGAAGAGGAGCTCTGCGACCAACAGACCAACCTCGGGTTTGGCGATGGTTCGACCGAGGTGGCAGTGCCGTAGCGGCTGGACCTGCGGAAGGGCCCGGTCGTGCTCGTCCAGGTGCATGATCACCACCCAGCGATCAGGCCCGTCACGCTCCGCGCGCAGCACCTGTCGGGACACGTACGACTGCTCGCCACGGTCCGGTCCGACGAAGACCCGGTCGTGCTGGCTGATCCTGGTCAGCCGCTCGTCCCAGAACGCGTTGACCTGTCCGACCGCGTCCTCCACGTCGTACAGCGAGGGCCAGAACGCACCGATGGCCGGACGGTCGGTGGCCTGGTTGGACCACCGTCCCCTCGGTCGTGGTGGGCCGAGCAGCATCGCCAGCTCCCCAGGTGGCACACCAAGGATGGTCTCGAGGTGCCCCACGGCGGTCAGCGACGACGGGCGTTCCGGCCGGCTGCGCCCGGACTGCCAGTAGCTCAGGGTGGCCAGGCTGACCGAGACACCGCGATGTGCGAGGTGCTCCCTCAGCCGCTCCAGCCCAAGTCCGCGCGCCTCGATGGCGGCACGGAGCGCGTCGGCGAACTCAGTGTCCTGCGCCCGGTCGGGACCGGCGACGGAGACCGACTGTCCAGACATCGCGCCTCCCGTGGTCAGACTTCAGTCCTCCACCTGACGATAACGGCGCGCGGTCGCTGGCACGAGGCTCTGTGACGACGGGTGCTCAGAGGGTGCGGGCGATGAGCTCCTTCATGATCTCGTTGGTGCCGCCGTAGATCTTCTGCACGCGGGACGACGCGTACATCCGCGCGATCGGGTACTCGATCATGTAGCCGTACCCGCCGAAGAGCTGGAGGCAACGGTCGACGACCTCGCACTGCTTCTCGGTGGAGTACCACTTGGCCATGGACGCGCTGGCTGCGTCGAGCTCACCCTTGAGGTGCTGCTGTACGCAGTGGTCGACGAGGGTGCGTACGGCGCGTGCCTCGGTCGCGCACTCGGCGAGGACGAAGCGAGTGTTCTGAAACTTCAACAGCTCTCGGCCGAAGGCCTCGCGCTCCTTGGTGTACGCGACGGTCACGTCCACGGCGAGCTCGGCCACCTTGGCGGCCGACACAGCGATGACCAGCCGTTCCTGCGGCAGCTGTTCCATCAGCTGGACGAACGCCTGCCCTTCCTGACCGCCCAACAGGTTCTCGCGCGGGATCCGCATGTCGGAGAAGAACAGCTCTCGGGTGTCTTGGCCGTGCATGCCGATCTTCTTCAGCACCTGCCCGCGTTCGAACCCCTCCAAACCTTCAGTCTCCGCGACGATGAGCGACAGACCCTTGCCGCCTTCCTCACCAGTGCGCGCGACGATGATGATGAGGTTGGCGTGGGAACCGTTGGTAATGAACGTCTTTGACCCGTTGACGATGTAGTGCTCGCCGTCGTCGGACAGGCGGGCCGTCGTACGTAGGTTCTGCAGGTCCGAGCCTGCGCCCGGCTCGGTCATCGCGATCGCCCCGACCATCTCGCCGGTCGCCATCTTCGGCAGCCACCGATGCTTCTGCTCCTCGGTGCCGTAGTGCAGGACGTACGGCGCCACGATGCCGCTGTGCACGCTGTTGCCGAAGGCATCGTCGCCGGCTGCGGCCTGCTCCTCGATGACCACGGCCTCGTGCGCAAACGTGCCGCCGCCACCGCCGTACTCCTCCGGGATCGACATGCAGAGCAGGCCCGCCGCGCCCGCGGCGTTCCAGTACTCACGGTCGACCTGATGCTGCTCGGCCCAGCGCTCCTGATTCGGGACGGACTCCTTCTCGAAGAACGTGCGCGCAAGGGTCCGCACGTCGTCCAGGTCCTCAGTCATCCACGGTGACCGGTAGGTGCTCGTCAGCTGCATGGCTCAGTCCTTCGCATCTGCTGGTTGAGGTGAGCGGACTGCGGCGATCGGTAGGTCGTGCTCGCGCGCCCAGACCTCCCACTCATCAGCGGTGCGGGTGGTGAAGACCGCCTCCAGATCGCTACGACTGCCCTCGACACCCAGCTGCTCGGTGAGGTTCTGCCAGAAGTGGCCCTCAAGAGCGGCCACAGCGATGAATCCGCTTGCTGTCGAATAGATTCCGTACGCCGGCAGCGCGCCTCCGAGGAAGCCCTCAGCCGTCGTAAGTCGGTTCCTCACCGGCTGCGACATGTCCTCGGCCACATCGCTGAGCGCCACTTCTCGATGGACACCCTCGCCCGTACGCCCACGCTGCACGAGCGCCGCGACACCGTCGGCGACCGCGCGCTCGGCACCTCCGAGATCAGCGATCAGCACCGTCGGCATGTGCGGTGGCTGCAGCGTCCCGACACCCGCCTGATAAGTCAGGTCGTGCCCGGCCACCTCGGCTGCCTCGCCCGGATGACCCACGATCGCCACCTGACACAGCTGCGGCAACCGGGCGTGCAGCGTGGACCAGTCGAGCCCGAGCCGTGCAAGCGCAGACGGCCGGCTGGAGGTGACGAGCAGATCGGTGTCCGCCAGGAGCGTCCACAGCACGTCCAGGTCGGCCTCGTCCTTCAGATTGAGGGTGACGATCTCCTGGCCCTTGGTGAGGCGCGTGTAGTAGTCGGGCCCACCGAAGGCCAGCGGGTCACCACTCGGCGGCTCGACCTTCGTGACCTCCGCACCGAGCGTGGTCAGGCGAGCGGCCGCGGCCGGTCCGGGCAGGTTGATCGCCAGGCTCACCACGCGTACGCCGGCCAGCGGCAGCTCGCTCATCTCAGAACGCCTCTCCGCGCTCGGCTTTGGCGACCAGCCACGGCGAGGGTTCGAAACGCGGACCGTACGCCGCCGCCAGCTCGCGAGCGCGCGCGACGAACCCCGCCAAGCCCCCGTCGTACGCCTGCATGAACTGCGCCGTCCCGCCGGTGATCGGCGGGAAGCCGATGCCGAAGATCGAGCCGATGTTGGCCGCGGGAGCGGAGTCGATGACGCCCTCCTCGAAGCACTTGGCCGTCTCGAGCGCCATCGCGAACAGGTAGCGGTCCTGGATGTCCCGCAGCGGTACGTCCGTCTCGGCCTTGGCGAAGTGCTCACGGACCCCGGGCCAGAACTTCTTCGGTCCGTCGGCTGGGTAGTCGTAGAACCCGGAGCCGGCGGCGCGACCCTTGCGGCCGAACTCGCCCACCATCCGGTCGATCACGGCGGTCCCTGGCATGGCCGTCAGATCCACGCCGGTCTCCTTCATCGCCTCCGCCCGGATGTGCTGAGTCAGCGTCAGGGACACCTCGTCGAGCATCGCCAGTGGCGGAGCTGGGAATCCCGCCATGGTTGCGGCCCGCTCGATGGTGGCCGGGTCCACGCCTTCCTCGACCAGGGCAGCAGCCTCGAGGATCAGCGTCCCGAACACGCGGCTGGTGTAGAACCCACGGCTGTCGTGGACGACGATCGGGATCTTGCCGATCTGCTGGACGATGTCGATCGCGCGAGCGAGCGTCTCGTCCGAGCTCTCCTTGCCGCGGATGATCTCGACGAGCTTCATCTTGTCGACCGGCGAGAAGAAGTGCAGACCGATGAAATCCTTTGGGCGAGAGACATTCTCGGCCAAAGCTGTGATCGGCAGCGTGGATGTGTTGGAGCACAGCAGGGCGTCGTCGCCGAGCACCTCCTCCGCCTCGGCGAAGACCTTGGCCTTCAGACCCGCGTCCTCGAAGACGGCCTCGATCACCGCATCGCAGCCCTTCAGGTCGGCCGCGTCGGCGGTCGGAGTGATGCGCGCGAGGATCTCGTCGCGAGCCTCAGCCGTCATCCGACCCTTGCTGACCTTCTTGTCGAGCAGTCCGGCGGAGTACGCCTTGCCCTTGTCCGCGCCCTCGACCGAGACGTCCTTGAGGACGACATCGATGCCGCGGGTGGCACACGCATAGGCAATGCCGGCGCCCATCATTCCTGCGCCGAGCACCCCGACCCGTGAGACCTTGGAGGGCTCAATTCCCTTGGGCCGCAACGACCCTGACGAGATCGCCTGGAGGTCGAAGAAGAACGCCTGGATCATGCTCGACGAGACCGGACCCGTCGCGAGCGACGTGAGGTAGCGCGACTCGATCCGGCTCGCGGTGTCGATGTCGACCTGCGCACCCTCGACGGCCGCAGACAAGATCGCCCGTGGCGCCGGGTAGGCAGCGCCCTTGAGCTGCTTGCGCAGGTTGGCCGGGAAGGCCGGCAGGAAGGCCGCGAGCTTCGGGCTCGACGGAGTGCCGCCCGGCATCCGATAGCCCGGACGGTCCCAGGGCTGCGTCGCGGCTTCCTCGTCGTCCTTGTTGGCCAGGATCCACGCCCGCGCCGCCGGCAGCAGGTCGTCCTGCGTCGCGACGATCTCGTCGACGAAGCCCTTCTCCTTGGCCTCGACCGGACCACGCTGCTGTCCCTGCAGCAGCCAGTTCATCAGCGCGTCCTGCAAGCCGAGCATCCGTACGCCGCGGGTCACCCCACCGCCTCCCGGCAGCAGCCCGAGGGTCACCTCGGGGAAGCCGAACTTCGACTTGGGGTCGTCGACCGCGATGCGGTGGTGCGCGGCGAGAGCGATCTCGAGTCCGCCGCCGAGCGCGGTCCCGTTGAGAGCAGCGACGACCGGCTTGCCGATCTGCTCCAGCCGACGCAGCTGGGACTTCACGGTCTCGATCTCGGCGAAGAAGCGGCCCGCGTCCTCGGGCTGCGCAGCCTGCAGCAGCTTGAGGTTGCCGCCGGCGAAGAACGTCTTCTTGGCGCTGGCGAGGATCACACCGGTGACGTCGTCCCGCTCGGACTCGAGCTGGTCGATCGCGGCCGCCATGCCGGCGACGTAGCGCTCGTTCATCGTGTTGGCGCTCGCCTGCGGATCGTCGAGGGTAAGCGTGACGATGCCGTCGGCGTCCTTGTCGTAACGGACAGCGGTGGTCTCAGTGGTAGTGCTCATGGTGTCCTCAGATCCGCTCAACGATGGTCGCAATTCCCATGCCGCCACCCACGCACAGGGTGATCAGGCCGCGCTGCAGGTCACGTCGCTCCAGCTCGTCCACGACCGTGCCGAGCAGCATCGCTCCCGTCGCACCGAGGGGGTGGCCGAGCGCGATCGCGCCGCCGTTGACGTTGACCTTGTCGTGCGGGATCTCCAGGTCACGCATCACGCGGAGTACGACGGCCGCGAATGCCTCATTGATCTCCCACAGGTCAATGTCCTTGGGTTGCAAGCCAACTCGAGCGAGAGCCTTGCGTGCGGCCGGCACCGGGCCGGTCAGCATGATGGTCGGGTCCGAGCCGCTGACGGCGGTCGAGATGATGCGCGCTCGCGGTCGCAGACCGAGTTCCTGGCCGATCGCCTCAGTCCCGATCAGCGTGAGAGCCGCGCCGTCGACGATGCCCGAGGAGTTGCCCGCGTGGTGGACGTGGTCGATCTCGTCGACCCAGTGGTACTTCTCCAGGGCGACGGAGTCGAAGCCGCCCAGGTCGCCGATGTCCTTGAACGACGGCTTCAGACCGGCGAGTGACTCGACCGAGGTGTCGGGTCGGATGAACTCGTCGTGGTCGAGCACGGTCAGGCCGTTGCGGTCGAGCACCGGGATGACCGAGTCCTTGAAGTACCCCCCATCGCGCGCGGCAGCCGCGCGATGGTGCGACTCGGTCGCGAACTCGTCCACAGCCGTACGGGACTGGCCGTCCAGCGTGGCAACGAGGTCGGCGCCGACGCCCTGCGGGACGAAGCCGGTGGTGATCGCCGTCGCCGGGTCCATCGCCCAGGCGCCACCGTCGGAGGCCATCGGCACGCGCGACATCGACTCGACGCCACCGGCGATGATGAGGTCCTCGAATCCCGAACGCACCCGGCTGGCAGCCTGATTCACGGCTTCGAGACCAGAGGCGCAGAAGCGGTTGAGCTGGACACCGGCGACGGTCTCGGGCAGTCCGGCGGCGAGCGCGGCGACCTTCGCGATGTCGGAGCCCTGGTCGCCGAGCGGGCTGACGACGCCGAGGACGACGTCATCGATGCGGTTGGCGTCCAGGGACGGGTTGCGGGTCTGCAGCTCGTGCAGCAGCCCGACGACGAGGTCGATCGGCTTCACCTCGTGGAGGGAGCCGGTCTTCTTGCCGCGACCACGCGGCGTACGGATGGCGTCATAGACGAGCGCCTGCGGGGAGTCAGCCATGCCCTGACGCTAACACTGACAGTGTCACTGTCACTATGGTTGGGGTCAGACTTTCCACGACGTGATCAGGAGGTGTGCCACGATGCCGCGCATGTCTCAGGTCCCTCGCCCCGTCGGCGAGCTCAGCCTGGACGAGCTCGTCGCCCGATCCGGGGTGGGCGTCAGGACGATCCGCTTCTACACGAGCCGCGGCATGCTGCCGGCGCCCACCAAGCGTGGCCGCTCGGCGTACTACACAGCCGATCACCTGGCCCGGCTCGAGCTGGTCCGTGAGCTGCAGGCGCACGGGTTCACGCTGGCGGCGATCGAGAGCTACCTCGCCCGCATCCCGTCCGACGCCACGCCCGAGACCATCGCGCTGCACCGGACTCTCCTGGCGCCCTGGATGCCCGACCTGCCCGAGACGCTGACTCGCGCCGAGCTCGACGCGCGGGCCGGTCGACCACTCAGCAAGGACGACCTCGAGACACTGTCGACGCTCGGCATCGTGCAGCTGGTCAGCCGCGACCACTACCAAGTCGCGGGCGCACACCTGTCGATCGGCGTCACCATGCTCGACCTCGGCCTGCCACCGGCCGCAGCGCTCGCCGCCCACGAGATCTTCACGGCGCATGGTCGGGCCATCGCCGATGAGCTGACCGAGCTGTTCCGTACGCAGGTGTGGCCGGCGTACAAGGAGGCCGGGCTCCCGCCCGACCAGCTCCGGGAGACGGTCGAGAGGTTCAAGCCGTTGACGATCGCGGCCCTGGTGGCGGCGTACGAGAGCGCGGTCAACGAGACCAAGCGCGAGACCGTCACCCGTCGTACGACCGATCTCGCCTCTCCCCAGTCGCTGGTCGAGTAGCCGGGAGCGCCTACTCGACCAACGATCCGAACCTTTTGATTCGCGTTGTCGCATCGGGCGCACCCCGTTCGTAGACATGATGAGAGCAGGCAAACGGACCTGCCTCGAGGCGACCGAAGGAGCAGCACAATGACCCAGTACCTGATGTCCGTGGTGAGTGACCCGGACGGGCGTCCCACGCCGGAGGAGACGAAGCAGTCCTGGGCGGACACGGGCAAGTTCAACGACAAGCTGCAGGAGACCGGCGTCTGGGTCTTCGCCGGTGGGCTGCACGAGATCAGCACGTCCACGGTCGTGGACAACCGAGGCGACAACGTCGTCACGACCGACGGCCCGTACAGCGAGTCGAAGGAGTATCTCGCCGGCTTCTGGATCGTCGAGGTCCCTGATCTCGACGCCGCCTTGGCGCTGGCTGCCGAAGGCTCCAAGGCCTGCCGTGCGCGGGTCGAGGTACGACCGTTCCAGAGCATCGAGGAAGCCGCGCGCGACCTCGGCGTCGACGTTCCCTGAACCACAACCTCGGAAGGAGAAGCCATGACGCAGTACTTGCTGGCCGTAATGGGCCGCCAGGGAGATCCGGAGCGGTCTGAGCCGGACACGCAGGAGGCGTACGGATCGGTCGCCGCCTTCAACGAAAAGCTCGCTGAGGCGGGCGCGTGGGTCTTCGGCGGCGGGCTCGAGCCGGTCACCCAGGCGAGCGTGGTCGACGGCACCGGCGTCGATGTCGTCACGACCGACGGCCCGTTCGGTGAGTCGAAGGAGTTCCTCGGCGGCTTCTGGATCATCGAGGCGGCCGATCTGGAGGCTGCCCGACGGATCGCCGGTGAGGCCTCCAAGGCGTGCGGTGGCCCGGTAGAGGTCCGCGCATTCGACGGCGACGAAGACGTCGACCGCCTGAACGCTTCCGCGAGCAAGGGCTGACGACTCGGTGCCGGACTCCTTGGCTACCAACGAGATCGAGGCGATCTTCCGAGAGGAGTTCGGCCGTGTCGTCGCCACCTTGATCAAACGCTTCGGGGACATCGACCTCGCCGAGGAGATGGCTCAGGAGGCCTTCGTGGAGGCGCTCCAACGCTGGCCGCAGGACGGGCTGCCGCCCAACCCCGGCGGGTGGCTGACCACGACTGCGCGCAACCGCACCATCGACCGGCTCCGACGCGAGTCGCACCGCGACGCCAAGCACGCTGAGTCGCACCACCTTTATGGAGAGGAGGAGGACATGCCGATCACACCAGTGACCTCGGTCAACGACGACCGGCTACGCCTGCTCTTCACCTGCTGCCACCCGGCCCTCGCGACCGACACCCAGGTCGCCCTCACTCTGCGACTGCTGGGCGGTCTCACGGTGCCTGAGGTCGCCGACGCGTTCCTGGTCCCGGAAAGGACCATGGCACAACGGATTACGCGCGCCAAGCGCAAGATCTCGGCCGCCAACATCCCTTACCGAGTGCCACGCGACTCGGAGCTGCCGGACCGCCTCCGTGGCGTACTGGCCACGATTTACCTCGTGTTCAACGAGGGCTATCTGCCGCAGTCCGGCGAGCACGCCATCCGAACTGACCTGTGCCACGAGGCAATTCGGCTAGGTCGTGTGCTGCGCAGCCTGATGCCGGACGAGCCCGAGGTCGCCGGGCTGCTGGCGCTCATGCTGCTGACCGAGGCACGGCGACCCGCTCGCGTCGATGCAGACGGCGTGCTCGTCACGCTCGACGAGCAGGACCGGTCCGCGTGGGATCGCGCGCTCATCGACGAGGGCCACGACCTCGTCCGGTGGTGCCTCCAGCGCAACCAGCCCGGGACGTACCAGCTCCTCGCCGCCGTCAATGCGGTGCACACGGATGCGCGCACGGCCGCGGACACCGACTGGTCACAGATCGTGGCGCTCTACAACCAGCTGTACGCCGTGTCCCCGACTCCCGTCGTCGCCCTCAACCGAGCGATCGCTGTCGCTGAGATCGATGGTGCTGCAACGGGACTCGCGATCGTCGACGCGCTCGACCTCGATGCCTACCACCCGTTCCACGCGACCCGGGCCGACCTGCTGAGGCGGCTCGGTCGTACGAACGAGGCACGGGCGGCGTACGACCGTGGCATCGAGCTGGCGAGCAACCCCGCGGAGGTCGCGTTCCTCACCGCCCGCCGCGACGCCCTCGCGACGACCCCGCAGGTCGAGTAGCCGACAGCACCGCTGGTCGAGTAACCGGAGCGCTAGCGGAGGCGTATCGAGACCAAGGTGCACGCGGTCACCGGGTCTCGATACGGCTCGCCCCTTGGGGCTCGCCTACTCGACCAGCGGGATGGCTCGGCGTGTCGCGGCTGGGTGGTTCTGGGGTGTCCGGAGAAGCGCAACTTTGTTGTAGATCTGTACAACAAGGTTGTATTTCTTCACGAACCACCGCCGCTGCTCGAGTAGCCGGAGCGTCAGCTTCCACCGCTGGTCGAGTAGCCGGAGCGCTAGCGGAGGCGTATCGAGACCCAGGTGCACGCGGTCACCGGGTCTCGATACGGCTCGCCCCTTGGGGCTCGCCTACTCGACCAGCGGGATGGCGCCTTGGGGCTCGCCTACTCGACCAGCGGGACGGCGCCTAGGGGGCTCGCCTACGCGACCAGCGGTAGGGCTCCGGGTCAGAGGTCGAGGCGGTAGCCGTAGCCGCGCACGGTGTGGATGATGCGCGAGGCGGCCTCGTCGATGGCCAGCCTGCGGCGGATCTGACTGATGTGCATGTCGATGCTCTTGGACGACCCCGGCCAGCCGTCCGCGGAGACGTGGACAAGCTGCTCACGGCTGACGACTCGGCCCTCATTGCGGATCAGCGTCCGCAGGATGGCGCTCTCAGAGCGGGGCATGCCCAGTGGCCGTCCTCGCAGATGCACGTCTCCCGACTCGTCGACGCGCAGCAGGTTGGGGTCTGCTTCTGACGGCGCGGGGCGCGGGCGCCGTTGAAGCGCACGCAGTCGGGCCATCAGCTCGCCTATCCGGAAGGGCTTGGTGACGTAGTCGTCGGCGCCAGCGTCGAGGCCGACCACCACGTCGATCTCGTCGCAGCGCGCGGTCAGCATCAGGATCGGGACGGAGACGTCCTTGTGGCGGATGCGGCGGCACACCTCGAGGCCGTCCATATCCGGCAGCCCGAGATCAAGGAGGATGACGTCCGGCCGGTTGGGCAGACTCTCGAGCGCGCCGGCGCCGTCATACCGCGTTTCGACTTGGTAGCCGTCTCGCTCCAGGGCGGCCGCGAGCGCGGTGGAGATGGCGATGTCATCTTCCACCAGCAGGACCCGGGCCTTGTGCGTCACAGGAGTGACGCTAAACATCGGCCGCCCGTTCGTCTCGTGTTAACGGTGACAAATACCCGCCACGTCAGGAATGGGACACCCGATTCGGTAGCGCTGCGGTCCGCCCCTCCAGCACTCTCGAAAGAAGCATCGGTGCCTCACCCGGCCAGATCTGGAGTCCGCACATGAACAGCAACGGAACTATCAGGCCCGTCGCTCGATCCGGCAGCCTGACGATTTTGCTCGGCGATCAACCACATCGTCCAGCCGTGCCCGGGAGGGCCTAAAGACCAGGTAGGGCCCGGCCGTGTACCGACCTGGGCCCTACCTGCACCACCTGAGGCAGGCGCGTCGCGGTCCCCTACAACCAACCGCGACGCGTGGCCTGAATACCCAGCTGGAATCGCGTCTGGGCGCCGAGCAGCTCCTGAAGGCGCCGGACCCGACGGTGCACTGTCCGCTCGCTGATGCCCAGCTCGCGAGCGATCGCATCATCGGTCAGCCCGATGCTGAGCCGGACGAGCACGTCGCGCAGATCTTCTGATCGTGCGGCCAGCTCGTCCCCGGTGTCGGCCGGCGCGTCCGTGGACAGCGGGACGGCCATCCGCCAGAACGCCTCGAACAGCTGAGACAACGCATCCAGCAGCACCGAGGGCCGAATGATCAACGAGTCCATCGTTCCTCGGGAGGCATGCGGCAACGCGATCAAGCCGCGATCCCCGTCGGCCAGGAACAGCTTCATCGGGAGGCCGGGGAACACCCGGGCCTCCTCCCCCAGCGCGATGGAGTCCCGCGCGACGGCCAGCCGCGCCGGACTCTGCAGGACCTCGGAGTCATAGATCACGCGGTACGCGACGGCACGTTCGAGCGCTTCGGACTGACCGTCCGCGATGGTCTCGCCGATGTCGGTGAGGTACGGACCACGGTCGAAGGCGCGTACCTCTGAGACTGCGCAGCTCTGCAGGTTGGCGAAGGCCCGACGGCCGGCAACCTTCCCGCGCACGACCTCCACCCAGTCCACGCCCGAGCCCGCACCTGCGGAGTACAGCTGGGCCAGCGCCTCCGCGCCCTGCCACGCACGAGCCTCCTCGGCCTTTCGGGTCAGCGCCCACGCCTCAACAGCAGAGCGAGGCGACTGCGCCGACAGCACTCCTCCGCGCACGAGGACCAGACCGACCCGCTCCAGATCGGCCACCAGCCCGTCGGCCGCGCCTTCGTCCAGGTCGAGCCGGTCAGCCAGCTCGCTCAGCGACATGTCCCCACCGGCGAGCAGCGCCAGGTACATCGCCTCGGCGTCCGCGGAGACCAGATCCCTCAGGTGCGCGGTCATGGGCGAATCGTGCCACGCCTCAACTCGGTGCGCGCCCTACCGGGCGTTGAGGAAGTTGCGGACCTCGTTCCGGGCCGTGGGGTTGGTCGGTGAACCCTGCACCGAGTGACCGATGCCGTCGATGACGACGACCTTGCCGCGCGGCGCGTACCGCTTCTCCTCGTAGGCCCACTCGACCGGGCAGAACAGGTCGTTGCGACCGTGCACGATGAGCGTCGGCGGACGAAGCGTCTGCGCCCTGGGCTGCTCCGAAGGTCGCGAGACCGGCCAGTTGAGGCAACCCTCGACGGGCGCCAGCGCGCGGGCGGTCGCCTTGTCGTACGGGTAGAGGTCCTTCGAGTTGAGTCGCTGGACTGCACGGTCCAGGGGAGCCTGCCGCCGGGCCACGGGCGTGGCCGAGTCGCCCCAAGGGAAGCGCAGGTCGGCACAGAGCGTCGCCATGTGGAGACCGGCTGACATCTGATCGTGCGGAGCGCCGACGCTGCTCGTCTGCTCGAGGAGATTCTTGAGCGGAGCGGTGTCGCCGGTGCGCGCCTTGTGCAGCACACCGGGGATGCCTTCGAAGGTCGGGTTCACCGAGCTCAGACTCATCACACCCAGCGCGTCCAACAGCTCAGTGCCGTTGATGCGCTGCCCGTCGATCTCGCCGTGCCGGACGAGCCAGGCCAGGTCGGCGACGGGGTCGGTCGTGCACGTCGTGCTCTTTCGACAGGTGTCGGTGAGGACCCGCTTGGTCGCCGCCATGCCGTCGGCGCTGAACGGGTCGAAGCCACGGTGTGGGACCACTGAGTCCAGCACGAGTGCCGACACGCGGCTCGGGTATCGGAGTGTGTAGTGCTCCGCGGTGTACGTGCCGTACGAGACACCGTCGACCGCCATCCGACGTACGCCCAGGGCGCGTCTGAGCAGCTCGAGATCGTTCACCGTGTCGGGTGTGCGGTAGAAGTTGCGCGTCCGGCCGATCTGCGTCGCGCAGGAGATCACGTCCTCGCGCTTCGGCGTCAGGAAGTCCGAGCCACCAGTCGCCGCCTGGAGGTCGGCGCAGTTGATGCCGTCGGGTCCCGTGCCGCGCTGGTCGATCATGACCATCCGGTAGTCCTGGAGCACCTTCGGGTCGAAGTACGTCCGCACGCGGTTCACGAGGGACACGCCGGGCTGCCCCGGTCCTCCGGACAGGACGAGGAGTACGCCGCGGGGTGCGTTCACGTTGTTCGCCGCCGCGACCTTGAGGTCCAGGCTTCCCGGCGTCCGCCGACCGTGGTCAAGCGGCACGCGCAACGTGGAGCAGCTGAAGCCCTCGATGCCAGCGCACGGCGCCTGACCCTCGAGAACAGGGCCGCTCGCGGCGGCCGGAGTGGCCGCCGTCCGACCAGGGCTAGGCGTCGCGGCGCACGCCATCCCGCCTGCCAGGTTCAGCGGGACGGCAAGGGCGGCGGCGATGACGGTACGACGTCGCATGACTCTCCTCTGGTCGAGACGGGATCTCGATCAGGTTGCGAGAGGAGTGAACCGTCGCGCAAAGACCTTCGGCCGTGGCCGAATGTCGGTGTGATGCGCCTCGAGCTGAGCGCCGATGACCTGGCACGCACGCGTGTCGGTGGTCCTCTGGGTCCGTTCGCGGAGACGTTGCTCGGCGTAGCCTCGTTGCGGATGGCCGAGCCCCCTCAGGTGGCGCTCCCGTGGCGCACGCTCGCGCGTAGTCCGCTGGCGCACCCGACACGCGACCTCGCTCGGTTCATGTGCCCGGTGCCGACGGTGCAGCTCGACACGTTCAGCTGCGCCCAGCCTGCGTCCGACGTGGAGGCAGGTGCACAGGCCTGGTTGCACATCCCGAGGAGCCGGCTGCTCGACGAGATCGAGGCGACGGGGTGCCGCGCCGACCCGTCAGCGACGTGGATGGCGGGCCTCGAGCGCGCCAGCCGGCCTGCACGCCAACGCGTCACCGATCTCGTACGCCGTGTGCACGACATGGCGGTCGGCCCCCACTGGGCTGCGATCAGGACAGCCTTGGAGGTCGAGCGGCTCAGACTCCAACGCCTCATGCTGACCGGCGGGCTCGGCGCACTGCTGGCCGACATCCATCCTCAGGCGAGGTGGCGAGCGCCTTACCTGGAGCTGCCCACGGCGGGCCGATGGGCAAGGACGCCTCTTGAGGTTCCATTGCGGGGCCACGGGCTGACGATCGTGCCGTCGGCGTTCTGCGCGGTCGGCCCGATGCCCTTCTTCCCTCACACCGGCGAGCCGACGCTTCTCCTCTACCCAGCCCTGCGACAGGCACACAACGCGGGCCTGTGGGCTAGGTCCGCGCAGACGGCGGCTCACCCGTCCTCGGCCCTGGCTGCCGTGATGGGACGCACCCGTTCGGCTGCCCTCACCGCGATCGGCGAGGGATGTACGACCACCGAGCTGGCCGAACGGATCGACGTCTCGACGAGCTCGGCCAGTGAGCATGCGGCGGCCCTACGAGCGGCAGGTCTCATCCACAGCGTGCGCGACCGAAATCGCATGGTGCACAACGTGACTCGCCTCGGCCAAGACCTCCTGGACGGCGCTCGCTGAGCGACGTCTGGTCTCGATACCGGCTCGCCTAGCGGCTCGCCCTACTCGACCGGCGACAGGAGCGGTGTGGCTGAGCCACTGACCGTGATGCCGCCGGATGCCGGGATCGACACCGCCAGGATGCTCGGTCGGCCGACGTGCTTGCCCTGCTTGATGGTGATCGCACCGGGCACCGGAACAGCGCCCTGCGAGCGCAGGTAGGCGCCCGTCGCGGCCGCGGCCGCACCGGTCGCCGGATCCTCGGCAACGGTGCCGACCGGGAACGGGTTGCGCGCCTCCCACTCGGCCTCGGAGGCCTGCCACAGCACGGCCACGGTCACCCAGCCGTGCTGGTCCTGCAGCGCGCGCATTGCGGCTGGTTCGAACGAGAACCCGTCGAAGGTCGCCCGCTCGGCCAGCGGCACGATGGGGTGGGTGGCGCCCGCGTATGCCAGTCGTGGAGGCAGGTCTTCACGCAGGTCCTCGCGAGTGAGGCCGAGTACGTCGAGCAGCTGATCGAGCACCTTCGGATCCAGATCGGACACTCGCGGTTCGACGCTGGTGAACGACGCCTGGATCACGCCGTCGCGCTCGGAGGTCTCGATGTCCACCGGGCCGGACTTGGTGTTGAAGTGCAGCGGCCCCGTGCCCAGTCGACCCGCCAGCACGGCCGCCGCCGCGATCGTCGCGTGCCCGCAGAACGGCACCTCGGACAGAGGTGAGAAGTACCTGATCGTGAGCTGCCGGTCTTCGCCGGGCGGCTCGACGACGAAGGCGCTCTCCGGGTGGCCAAGCCGGGTCGCGGTCTCCTGCATCTGGGCGTCCGTCCACGCACTGGCATCGAGGACGACACCGGCAAAGTTGCCCCCGCCGGGCTCGGCCGCGAAGGCCGCCATCTCGAGCACCTCGTCGGTCAGCACCTCGGGAGTGCTCACGACGAAATCGCTTGCAGCGCCTCAGGAGTCACCGGGTCGACGATGTCGCCGTACTCCTGGTGCTTCTTGACGAAGGCTGCGACGTAGGGGCAGACCGGGACGACTCGTAGGCCCTCGGTACGGGTGTCGTCGAGCGCGAAAGTGACGAGCTTCGACGCGAGGCCCTGACCGGCGTACGCGTCATCGACGACGGTATGGAAGAAGATCCGCTGGCCACTGTGGTCGACGTACTGCGCGAAGCCCGCGACGGAGTCGCCGACACTGATCTCGTAGCGGTCGCCTGCTGAGCCCTTGGCGACGGCGACGTTGTCCTCGGTCATGCCTCGAACGTACGTCACGTCTGCAGGAACGGGTCGGCGGACACAGCAGGTCAGGCGCGGTGAGCCAGGCGATGCTCGAGACCGTCGAGCATGCTCTCCAGCCCGAACACGAACGAATCCGACTGCAGCTGCTCGATGTCGATCGATGCGCGACGGGCTACGGCATCGCGCATCGCGGGGTACTCGTTCGTGACCGACATGACGTCCTCGTACATCCGGTCCGCCCACTCCTCGGTCGATCGGCCCGAGCTGCGGACCGCCCCTCTCCAGGCGACCTCGGCAGTGGTGATGCCGAAGACGTAGGCGAACACGCTGCTCAGCGCCTTGTCGATCTCCAGCCCCTCGAACCCGGCCGCCTCGAAGAGCCTGAGCCCGCCCGCGCCGCTCGTCATCGCGTTGGGGCCGACGTTGGCCCGACCGAAGATGGCGCTGGGGACCCAGGGGTGGCGCAGGACCATCGAGCGCAGGCTGTGCGCCAGCAGCGTCACGCCGCCTCGCCACCCGGCCAGGTCGGGCTCCGGGACGTCAACCTCGCCGTAGATCTCGTCGATGACCAGGTCGAGCAGATCGTCCTTCGTCGACACGTGCCAGTAAAGGCTCGTCGTGCCCGACTCGAGTCGGCCGGCGAGCTTGCGCATGCTCAGCCCGGCGAGACCCTCCTCGTCGAGCAGCTTCACCGCGGCCCGCACGATCTGCTCGCGGCTGAGCGTCTCGCGAGGTGAGGACGAGGGCGCGGAGCGGGTCCAGATCGAGCCTTCCATGGCGTGAGCGTATCTCTACTCGCACACTGTACGAGTCCACTGGTACGGTGTTCGAGTGACTAGTACAGCGTTCGAGTCCGCACCGGACACCGCCCACCCCCGCCGCTGGTGGATCCTCTTCGTGCTCTGCCTGAGCCTTCTCGTCCTCGTCGTCGACAACACCGTTCTCAACCTGGCCATCCCGTCGCTGATGCGCGATCTCGGGGCCTCGCCGGCCGATGTGCAGTGGATCATCGACGCCTACATCCTCGCGTTCGCCGGGCTGCTGCTGACGGCCGGCAGCCTGTCCGACCGCTTCGGCCGCAAGCGCATGCTGATCATCGGCCTGGCGTTCTTCGGCGTCGCGTCACTGCTCGCCACGCTCGCCCATGAGCCGTGGCAGCTCATCGCCTGCCGCGCCCTCATGGGCGTCGGCGGCTCGTGCCTGATGCCGAGCACGCTCTCTCTGCTGTTCACCGTGTTCCCCCCCGAGGAGCAGCGCAAGGCAATGGCGGGCTGGTCGACGGTCGCCATGGTCGGCGTCATCGCCGGTCCCACGGTCGGCGGCTTCTTGCTCAACCACTACTGGTGGGGCTCGGTCTTCCTGATCAACGTGCCGATCACGATCGCGGGCATCATCGCGGCGGTCGTGCTCATCCCGGAGTCGCGCGGTCCGGCCCGTCCGGTCGACCCGATCGGCGCGGTGCTGTCGATCGTCGGCATGGTCGGCGTCGTCGGTGCGGTGATCTCCATCCCGGCCGACGGGTTCACCTCGGCCACGGTGATCATCGCCTTCGCCATCGGCCTCCTCGGGCTCCTCGCGTTCGCGCGGTGGGAGCGGCACAGTGCCCACCCGATGGTGCCGCTGGCGCTGTTCAAGGACCGCCGGTTCTCCGGCACGAGCGCCTCGATCGTGCTGCTGTCCTTCACCGCCGGCGGTCTGCTGCTCGCGCTGACGCAGTACCTCCAGCTCGTCCTCGGCTACGGACCGCTCAAGGCCGGCCTCGCCCTCATCCCGTACGCCGTCGCCGCCGCACTCTTCAACGGCATCGGCGCGACGCTCGGCAAGAAGATCTCCGACCGCACGTTGATCGCAGCGGGCCTCGCGATCGTCGCGCTCGGGTTCGGCCTGCTGTCACGCGTGAGCGAATCGAGCTCGTACGTCGAGCTCATCGCCGGCCTGCTCGTCATGGGGATCGGTGGTGGAGTCGCCGGCCCGGCGGCGTACACGCTCCTCATGCAGTCCGTGCCGGCCGAGCACCGAGGCGTCGGCTCGGCGATGAACGACACGGTCCAGCAGACCGGCGCCGCGCTCTCGGTGGCGGTGCTCGGCAGCGTCCTGACGGCGGCGTACTCCTCGTCCTTGCCGGATGCCGTGCCCGACAAGGCACGCGACTCCATCGCCGAAACCCTTGCGCTGGGACCGCAGTTCGCCGCCGCGGCAAAGCATGCGTTCGCCGACGCGATGTCGATCGCCATGGTGAGCGGACTCGTCGGTGCCCTGGCCGGAGCGGTCGTCGCGCTGGTCGTGATTCCGCGAGGCAGCCGTACGACTCCGCCTGAGGAATCCGTCGACGCGGAGTCGGTCGCCTCGACCGCCTGACCCGCTCCGCCGTACGCCGGCCGCCCCGCTGCTCACCGCCTGTGAGCAGCGGGGCGGCCGCGTTGTCGGGCCAACTCGTTGACGCCAGAGACGCCATCCATCTAATGTACTAGTTACCTAGATGAATGGAGGGACTCATGATCGAGTTCCATCTGACCGACAGGTCGGGCGTCTCGCCGTACCAGCAGCTGGTGCAACAGGTGCGCAACGCCCTGCGGCTCGATCAGCTCCAGGAGGGCGACCAGCTGCCGACGGTCAAGGACGTCGTCGCAGCACTGGCCATCAACCCCAACACGGTCTTGAAGGCGTACCGCGAGCTCGAGCGCCAAGGACTGGTGAGCGCGCGACCCGGCGTCGGGACGTTCGTGACGCACACCCTGGCCGACGAGACGCTCGCCTCCCACGCACCACTGCGGCGCGAGCTGCAGCGCTGGATGGGCAAGGCCCGTCGCGCAGGTCTGGACGACGAAAGCATCGAGGCGTTGTTCACGACCACTTTTCGTGAGGCGTCCAGAGAGGAGGGCATCGCATGAGCACCGCGATCCGCACCGAGGGCCTGGGCAAGAAGTACCGCCGCCGCTGGGCGCTCACCGACTGCACCCTGGACGTACCCGCCGGCCGCGTCGTCGGCCTCGTCGGCCCGAACGGCGCCGGCAAGTCGACACTGCTCAACCTCGCGGTCGGCATGCTCGCTCCGACCGACGGCAGCATCGAGGTCCTCGGTGGGCGGCCCGCGCAGGACGCCGCCCAGCTCGCCAAGGTGGGCTTCGTCGCCCAGGACACTCCGACGTACGCCGGCCTGAGCGTTGCCGACCACCTGCGGATGGGCGCGCGGCTCAACCCGGGCTGGGACGACACGATCGCGCGTGAGCGGATCGAGCACCTCGGCCTGGACCCGAAGATGAAGGCGGGCCGACTGTCCGGCGGTCAGCGGGCGCAGCTCGCCCTCACGCTCGGCATCGCCAAGAGGCCAGAGCTGCTGATCCTGGACGAGCCGGTCGCGTCGCTCGACCCGCTGGCCCGCCGCGAGTTCCTCCAGGACCTCATGGGTGCGGTCGCCGAGCACGGCCTCAGCGTGGTCCTGTCGTCCCACCTCGTGTCGGACGTCGAGCGGGTCTGCGACTACCTGATCGTCCTGGTGGACTCGCGGGTGCGGATCGCCGACGACATGGAGGCGCTGCTGGCCTCCCACCATCGGCTAACCGGGCCGCGCCGCGACACATCCACTCTCCCCGCGGACCAGCAGGTCATCTCGGCCAGTCACACCGACCGGCAGACCACCCTGCTCGTCCGCACCGACCAACCGATCCTCGATCCGTCCTGGACGGTTTCGCAGCCCAGCCTGGAGGACATCGTGCTCGCCTACCTACGCGGCTCCACCACGTCCGACACCCGTCCCGCGCTGGAGGTGCTCCGATGATCTGGTTGAGCTGGCGCCAGCAGCGCCTCAACCTCGCTGTCATCGCGAGCGCACTCGCAGTGATTGCGATCGTCCTCCTGACAACGGGGCCGGACCTGGCGGACGCGTACCGACACGGCGCCGACACCTTCTTCGACCGGATCAACCTCGACCGCACCCAGAACCTCTACGTCGTCGGCATCGCCGCGTCGTACGCCCTGCCCGCTGCGATCGGAGCCTTCTGGGGAGCGCCGCTGGTCGCTCGCGAGCTGGAGGCGGGCACCCATCGGCTGGCGTGGACGCAGAGCGTCACCCGAAACCGTTGGCTCGCAACAAGACTCGGGTTCGGGCTGCTCGGAGCTGTCGTCGCGGGCGGCGCGCTCAGCCTGCTGACGACATGGTGGTGTGGCCCGATCGACGACACCGTCATCGCCAACGGCCCTGGGCCGGGGATCTTCGAGGTGCCGCGCATCGCGCCGACGATGTTCGCCGCTCGTGGGATCGTCCCGATCGGGTACGCCGCACTCGCCTTCGTCCTCGGCGTCACCGCGGGGGCGCTCATCAAGCGGACCGTGCCGGCGATGGCGGTCACCGTCGTGCTGTACGTCGTACTCCAGATCGCGATGCCGAATCTCGTTCGGCCGCACCTGGTTTCGCCGACCACGTCGACTGTCCCGATCACGGCCGAGACGCTCCGAGGCTTCCAGGGCTCACCTGAGAACGGCGTCGAGCATCTCGATGTCTCCTCACGCCAGCTGGGCGGGTGGAACCTGTCGACCGACACCGTCGACAAGTCGGGAAAGGTGCTGGACCCGCTGCCGGCGTGGGTCACCACTGAGTGCGCGCCCGGCCCCGGCAAGGTCGGCGGCGGCAAGGTTCAGCGCGAAGCCCGCCCTGGCAGCCCAGGAACACCGGCGTGCATCGACCACATGACCAGCGCGGGCCTGGCTCAGCGCTTCACGTCGCAGCCGGCCAGTCACTACTGGGCACTGCAGTGGCGCGAGACGGGCCTCCTCGCGGTGGGGACGATCGCCCTGGCTGGCGTGTGCTTCGGGCGAGTGCGGCGACTCTCCTGACTCACCTGCAGGACTCGGGTCGGAAGGTCCGGCGGCACGCCATCGGCGAGGTCTTGATGTGCTTCGCGAAGTGCTGGCGCATGGCCGCCGACGTGCCGAACCCGCAGTGGGTGGCGATGGTCTCGATGGACAGGTCGGTGGTCTCCAGCAGCTCCTGCGCATGGTGGACGCGCTGCCGGACCAGCCACTGCAGCGGCGTCGCGCCGGTCTGTTCCTTGAACTTCCGGTTCAAGGTGCGGGAGCTCATACCGGCGTACGCCGCGATGTCCGCCAAGACCATCGGCTCGCCCAACCGCTCGCGCAGCCAGCGCATGGTCGGCTCGAGCGATCCGTGGTCGTCGACGGGTTCTGGATGCGCGATGTACGGCGCCTGCCCACCGTCGCGCTGTGGCGGCACGACCATGTGTCGAGCCACGTCGGCGGCCACCGCGGCTCCGAAGTCCTGGCGAATCATGTGCAAGCACAGGTCAATTCCGCTGGCGGCTCCGGCCGAGCTGAGCACGTCACCGTGGTCGATGTAGAGGACGTCGGTGTCGACCGTGATCTGCGGGTAGCGCTCGGCGAGAACATGCGCGCGCGACCAATGCGTTGCCGTCCGCCGACCGTCCAGGAGTCCGGCCTCTGCCATGACACGCGCGCCCCCGGAGCTGATGGAGGCAATCCTGACGCCCCGCCGGTGGGCTTCCTGCAGTAGATCGATCACCTCGGCCGGCGGTTCGCGGTCGGACGTGACGCCGACGACCACGATGGTGTCCACGTCGATCGCGTCAGCCAATCGATACGGCGGCGTGCACCGGTACATCTCATGGCCACCGACCCCGGTGATGGACAGATCGCGCCCTTCGCCACACACCCGCACGTCGTAGAGCGGCGGCCCGAAGAACGCGCCCGGCTCCTTGTCCAGCGAGTGCGCCGTGGTGAACACCTGGATCGGCATGGACAGATCGAAGCTGTGGACCCCGTCGAAGACCAGGACGGCTACGCGATGCATGGCAATAATCTATCGAAGATGGGCATTCTTGCCACTGTTTCTCCGAGTCGATCGCTTCGACGATGGACACATGCTGCTCGCTCTCCTCATGTCCATCGGATCGGTCGCTCTGCTTCTCGCCATGGGCTGGCTCACCGACGAGCTCCTCGGTGGCGACGCCGAGCGCTCGGCGCGACCGGCTTCGTACGATGCTCATGGAGAGAGGACGTGCCATGAGCAATCCCGAGAAGTCCCCATCGGTCGAGGTCTGCGACGGCTCCGGTACGCCCGTGGCTCAGCTGCTGACCGCGCGCGAGGTCCCGCTCGGCGGGCTGCGCGCGATGCCCGTACGCCGGACGCTGCCTCAGCGGGCGCGGTCACTGATCGGCGCGTGGTGCTTCGTCGACCACTACGGCCCGGACGACGTGTCGGTGACCGGTGGGATGGGCGTGGCCGGGCACCCGCACACGGGGCTGCAGACGGTGTCATGGTTGTTCAGCGGCGAGATCGAGCACCGCGACACGATCGGGTCGCATGCGTCGATCCGGCCCGGGCAGATGAACCTGATGACCGCCGGGTCCGGGATTGCCCACTCTGAGTACTCGACGTCGGCGACGACGATGCTGCACGGCGCTCAGCTCTGGGTGGCGCTGCCCGACGAATTCCGAGAGACAGCACCGGCTTTCGAGCATTACTCGCCCACGCCGGTCGACGTCGACGGCGCGTCCGTTCTCGTCTTCCTCGGCTCGCTGCTCGGGTCGACGTCGCCGGTCACCACGTTCACGCCGCTCATCGGCGCGGAGGTGACCCTGCGGCCCGGCCAGACCCTCGACGTACCGGTTGATCCGGTGTACGAGCACGGCGTCCTGATCGACACCGGCTCGGCGACGATCGCGGGAGTGGAGGCGAAGCGCAGCGAGCTGGTCTACCAACCGACGGGCTGCTCGATGCTGACACTGCGCGGTGCCGACGACGAGGCGACGCGGGTGCTCGTGCTCGGTGGCGAGCCGCTCGGCGAGCAGATCCTGATGTGGTGGAACTTCGTCGGCCGCACCCAGGAGGAGGTCACGGCGTACCGCGAGGCGTGGGAGCGCGAGCGGGCCGGCTCGTCCGGCGGGGGACGCTACGGCGACTTCCCGGAGTCGTGGGAGGAGACGATCCCCGCGCCCGCTCTGCCCGCGAGCGTCCGCCTCAAGATGCGCGGCTGACCCCATCGCTGGTCGAGTAGCCGGAGCGCCAGCGGAGGCGTATCGAGACCCGGTGCGCGCGTGCACCTGGTCTCGATACGGCTCGCCCTTGGGGCTCGCCTACTCGACCGGCGAGCTGCCGGTGGGAACAGATGGGCTCGATGGCATGTTGTTGAAAATGCAACTACTTTGGAGCCGATGAAAGAGGCAGCGAGATGAGCGCGATGCAGTTCGGGATCTTCACGGTCGGCGATGTGACCACCGACCCGACCACCGGTCGTACCCAGACCGAGCACGAGCGCATCAAGAACACCGTCGCCATCGCCAAGAAGGCGGAGGAGGTCGGGCTCGACGTCTTCGCGACCGGCGAGCACCACAACCCGCCGTTCGTGCCGTCGTCACCGACCACGCTGCTCGGCTACATCGCGGCGCAGACCGAGCGCATCATCCTGTCCACGTCCACGACGCTGATCACCACCAATGACCCGGTGAAGATCGCCGAGGACTTCTCGGTGCTGCAGCACCTGTCCGACGGTCGCGTCGACGTCATGCTCGGCCGCGGCAACACCGGCCCGGTCTACCCGTGGTTCGGCGAGGACATCCGCCAGGCCGTGCCGCTGACCGTCGAGAAGTACGGCCTGCTGCGCCGCCTCTGGCGCGAGGAGACCGTCGACTGGGAGGGCAAGTTCCGTACGCCGCTGCAGGGCTTCACGCTCGCGCCGCAGCCTCTCGACGGCGTGGCTCCGTTCGTCTGGCACGGCTCGATCCGTACGCCCGAGATCGCTGAGCTGGCGGCCTATTACGGCGACGGGTTCTTCTCCAACCACATCTTCTGGCCGGCCTCGCACACCAAGCAGATGGTCGGGTTGTACCGGCAGCGCTTCGAGCACTACGGACACGGCACCGCGGCGCAGGCGATCGTCGGTCTCGGCGGCCAGGTCTTCATGCGCAAGAACAGCCAGGACGCCGTGCGCGACTTCCGGCCGTACTTCGACAACGCCCCGGTCTACGGCCACGGTCCGACGATGGAGGAGTTCACCTCCAGCACGCCGCTGACAGTCGGCTCACCGCAGGAAGTCATCGAGAAGACGCTCGCCTTCCGTGACTACGTCGGCGACTACCAGCGTCAGCTGTTCCTGCTCGATCATGCCGGGCTGCCGCTCAAGACGGTGCTCGAGCAGCTCGACCTGCTCGGGGAGATCCTGCCGGACTTGCGGCGCGGGTTCGCGGAGGGACGACCGGCGGACGTACCGGACGCTCCCACGCACGCCTCACTGCTGGCTGCCAAGGAGTCCGCGGACGCCGCTGGTCGAGTAGGCGAGCGCCCCAGCGCGAGCCGTATCGAGACCACCGGCGAGGGTGTGCGATGACCAAGCTCGCTGTCATCAGTGCTGGGCTGCGGGAGCCGTCCTCAACGCGACTCCTGGCCGACCGACTGGACGCCGCCGTCCGGGCCGAGCTCGGCGTACAAGGTGTGGCCGCGACGTCCACGGTCATCGAGCTGCGGCCGCTCGCTCACCCGATCATGGACGCGATGCTGACCGGATTCCCTTCTGCTGCACTGGAGTCGGCGTTCGAGACGGTGTCCGCAGCGGACGGCGTCATCGCGGTCTCGCCGGCGTTCAACGCGTCGTACGCCGGCCTCTTCAAGTCGTTCTTCGACGTGCTGCCGGAGGAAGCGCTGTCCGGGATGCCCGTGCTGATGGGTGCGACCGGCGGCACCGAGCGACACTCGCTCGTGCTCGACCATGCAATGCGGCCGATGTTCTCCTACCTGCACGCTCTTGTCGCCCCGACCGCGGTGTACGCCGCCACGGACGACTTCGGTGACGTCGGCCAGTCCTCGCTCGGCGAGCGCATCGATCAGGCAGCGGCCGGGTTCGCGCGGCTGATGCAGGCATGCGGCCAGCACGAGCGGCGCGACACCTTCACCGAACAGCTGTCGTCCATGGAGAAGCTCCTCGGCGGCTCCTGACTCCTCGCTGGTCGAGTAGCCGGAGCGCCAGCGGAGGCGTATCGAGACCAGGTGCACGCGCGCACCGGGTCTCGATACGGCTCGCCCTTGGGGCTCGCCTACTCGACCAGCGGGTTCAGGCTCGCCCACCTCGACAGACGGGCGGCGTAGGCGATGATCCTGGATGTGACTGCAGACCTTGAGGCCCTTGCCCGCGATATCGACGCCCGCTGCCGACTGCAGGGCGAGTTCACGCTCCGCTCGGGTCGAGTGAGCGACGAGTACTTCGACAAGTACCTCTTCGAGGGCGACCCGGCTCTGCTCCGTCGGGTGGCCGAGGCGATGGTGCCGCTGCTGCCCGACGGCACTGAGGTCCTCGGTGGGCTCGAGCTCGGCGGCGTCCCGATCGCGACCATGGTCTCGAGCCTGACCGGCCTGCCGGCGGTGTTCGTGCGAAAGGAAGCGAAGACGTACGGCACCTGCAAGCTCGCGGAGGGCGGCGACGTCGACGGCCGTCGGGTGACGCTGATCGAGGACGTCATCTCGACCGGCGGTGCGGTCAAGGACGCGGCAATCGCGTTGCGCGAGCGCGGTGCTCACGTGTCGGCCGTGGTGTGCGCCATCGATCGCAGCGCGGCCGGCGACAGCATCCTTCCGGCCGTCGAGGTCGAGACCATCTCCGTACTGACCAAGGCCGACCTCGACGCCGCCGCCGCCTCGTCTTCGGTGTGACTTATCGGCTCGCCGCCTGACGCGGCGGGGTGTTGAGCAACGCGTTGATCAGAGTGATCACGTCGGCATCGGTCCAGCGTCGTTTGCCGGTGTCGTAGGTGAGGAAGACGCCGATCGCGCCGTGACCGGGTCCTTCCTTGATGAGCCACCACTCGTCGGACCAACCGCCAACTGCGTCACCCTCGAGCACGAGTGCACCGATGCCAGAACTGACAGCGACTCTGCGCTTCGTGCCGTACGAAATCATTGTTTCGTCGATCTTGAGAGCCTGAGAGACGGACACATTGGCCAACATGTCCTTGGTCATCCAGGTCGCCGACGCGCCTACAGGCTGCTGTCCCGCCATCATCGATCCGTCGCCCGCGGAGAACACACCGGGACCGGCCTTGCCGAGGTGCTTCTTGACCCACGCCTGAGGGATTCGGCCGTCGCAGGTCGATGGCTTGAGGGTGCACCCAGGCAGCTCGCCCTGATCGACATGTAGGCCGGAGCTGCCGGGCATCGGGGCAGACGACTCAGGTTTCAACGTGGTGCCCACGACCAGTGCGCCTCCGACGAACAGCACCATTGCCATCACGAGACCGCCGACCTTCAAGGCGGTCTGCCGACGCGCCCGGCGAGCGCCGCCAGCAACAGCGCGCTCGATGTCGACTCGCGGCTGGACGCCGCCGAGCTCGTCGCGCAGCAGCCGGCCAATCTGCTCATCCGTCTTCATGACGCGGCTCCTTTCGCGAGCTCGGACGCTCCCCAGACCTCGCGCAGCACACCGAGACCCTCGCGTGTCGCGGCCTTGACGTTGCTCTCGGAGATCCCCATGGACTCGGACACCTCGGCGACCGAGAGTCCTTCGACGTGACGCAGCAGCACGGCGAGGCGCTGTCGCTGACTCAGCCGGGCGAGTGCAGCCACCAGCTCAGGCGTGTCCTCCACGCTGCGCAACCGGCCGTCGTACGCCGGCTGCTCGGGCACCGCATCGACGCTCACCTCACGCCTGAACCAGGCGCGGCGCTGTTCGTCGATCAGGATGCGTACCAACACTTTTCGCGCGTAGGCGAGAGGCGAGGAAGCCGTCCGACCAACGCGCGGCCAGGCGACATACATCTTCTCGAGCGTCGTCTGCACCAGGTCATCAGCGCGGTGCCGGTCACGCGACGCGCCGTACGCGACGCGATGCAGGTGCGGGATCGCGCCAGCCGCGAACTCGCGGTACGCGCGTTCCTGTCCTTCGTCCATGTGTCACTCCCCTCTCACCCCTACAGACGCGACACGTGACGGAACGGACAGGTCAGCCGAGCGAGTCGTCGTACGACGCCGTCAGCTCTCCCCCTGCGTCACCGGTGTTGACGACGCCCGTCGGCTCGATCAGGAGAGCGTGAACCTCGCCGTCGGCGACGGGACAGTGCTCGACACCGCGCGGTACGACGTACAGCTGGCCCGGCTTGAGCGTCACGTCCCCGTCTCGCAGCTGGATGGTCAGCTCGCCGTCGATGACCAGGAACAGCTCGTCGGTGTCCTCGTGGGTGTGCCAGACAAACTCACCCTTGAGCTTGACCGCCTTGATCTCATAGTCGTTGAGCCGCGCGATCACCTTGGGCGACCAGTGGTCGGAGAACTGCGACAGCTTGTCTGCGATATCGATCGGCTCGTTCATGTCATCACGGTAGGCCGCTCCGTAAACCGGTGGCCGCGAGCCGGAGTCATTGGGAGAGTCGACGGATGACTGATCTGCTGAGCGCCCTCGGATGGGACGCCGACTGGGAGAGCACCTTCGCGTCGTACGCCGACCGTGGGCTCGTGCCTGCGCGCGTCGGGCGGGTCGATCGCGGGCGCTTCGAGGTGCTCACGGGCGACGAGACCCTGCTCGCGCTCGGTCAGATCGGCGCCGGGACGCTCATCGAGCAGCAACCCGCGACCGGCGACTGGGTCGCCCTCGACACCCAGCCCGAGGGTCTGGTCATCACCGACGTCCTGCCCCGACGGACGCTCATCATGCGCAGTTCGGCGGGCCGTCGGTCCGAGGGTCAGGTCATGGCTGCCAACGTCGACACGGTGCTCATCGCCGTCCCCTTGGAGCGGGAGACCAAGCTGGGCCAGCTCGAACGCTTCCTGACCGTCGCGTGGGAGAGCGGTGGTCAGCCGCTCGTCGTGCTGACCAAGGCCGACGTCGCCGACGACATCGAGACCGCCCAGTTGCGGGTCGAGGAAGCCGCCCCGGGCGCGACGGTGCTGGCTCTCAGCGCCGAGACCGGCGAGGGCATGGAGGCGCTGCGCGCGGCTCTCGGTACGACGACCGCGCTGCTCGGGCAGTCGGGCGCAGGCAAGTCGACGCTCGTCAACACGTTGGCGGGCGAGGAGGTCATGGCCACCCAGGAGACCCGGCAGGACGGCAAGGGCCGCCACACGACCACGACACGTGAGCTGATCGCGCTGCCCGGCGGCGGCGTACTCATCGACACTCCAGGGCTGCGTGGCATCGGGGTTCATGACGCGAGTGACGGTGTGGCGCAAAGCTTTTCGGACATCGAGGAGCTGGCTGAGGCGTGCCGCTTCGCCGACTGCGTCCACGAGACCGAGCCGGGCTGTGCAGTTCGGGGTGCGATCACGGACGGACACCTGACGGAGCGTCGACTCCTCAGCTATCGCAAGCAGCTGCGCGAGGTCGAGTGGGCAGGTCGGCGCAACGACCCGGCGGCGCGCGCCGCGCACGCGAAGCGGTGGGCGCGGATGACACAGGCCAACAAGGGCCTCGGGCAGACCAAGCGCAGCGATCGGCCCTAGCGATTAACAGGTCATTTCGTGCCCTGGAGGGCACGTGATGACTCCCCGGTCCTCAAGGCAGGATGGGGGCATGAGCGACCTGGGGGCGTCGATCCGCGCATGGCAGCTGGGCTGGACCGCGTGCAAGGGGCTGCGGCCGGCGTACGAGATCGACGGTGGGCTGGAGGTCCACGTCGCGCAGCCGGGACGCGAGCGAGAGGCGTTCGCCCTCAGCGACGACGTCGAGACGGTCAGCCAGCTGGCGTCGTACGCCGCGGGTGCCGACGTGCCCACCTGGCTCACGGTGATGACCAACGAACCGGACCGTACGACTGAGGCGCTCACCGCAGCCGGGCTGCTGGTGCCCGGGCCGCACGAGACGTTCATGACCGCCGAGGTGACCCGGGTGCGAGCCCAGCGGCCTCCGGACGGCTACACCGTCACGGTCCAGCAGACGAGGTCGGTGCTGCGCGCGACCGTACGCGCGGCCGACGGCGATGAGGCGGCCAGCGGCACCATGGCGGTGCACGACGACCACGCGGTGGCCCACGACATCGTGACCGAGCCCGATCATCGACGGCGCGGCCTCGGCTCGGTCGTCATGGCTCGGCTCGGCATCGCCGCGCACGATCTCGGGGCACGTACCGCCTACCTCATCGCCAGCCCGGACGGTGAGCGCCTCTACACCTCGCTCGGGTGGGAGCCGCTCAGCAGCGTGGTGAGCGGCCACCCTCGATGACAGCCGCGAGACAGCGCAACTGACTACGGTCGGAGCACGCGGTGGGGGCGGCAGCTCGTGACGGGGGTCTGAGCATCTCTTCCGGCAACAGTTCCCGGCGCCCATCGCGTCCTGTCAGTACACGCTGTCGACAGAAGGGGAATGCTGTGCGATTCAGTGGAATCAGAGGACAACGAAGTCAGCAAGGGCGCCACCGAGCGCTGCGACGGGGCGCCGCCGGCCTGGCCGCGGGTGCACTCGTGGTGGGCGCATTGGGGCCGGCCTTCGCCGCATCCGATGCTGATGCCGCCGCGTGCAACGGGCAGTGGCGACCGGCGGCCAACCCACCTCCGGAGGGGTTCGAGGCACGGGCGGTCAAGGCCATCGCCACCAACGACGTGTGGATGGGCGGCAGCGCGGACGACGGCAACCTTGCGCACTGGGACGGCAAGACGTGGTCCACGCAGGACGCTCCTGGGATCGGCTTCACCGAGACGATCTCTGCCGCAGGGGGCCGGGACGTCTTCGCGGCGGGCCCGAGGGGCTTCCTCACCAGCGCCATCGCCCATTTCGACGGCAAGACGTGGTCGGCTGTCCCGTGGCCGACCGATGTGCCGGAGGACGCGCCGATCATGGACATGACGGCACTCGGCAATGGCGCCCTGCTGCTCGCGAGCTGGAAGTCCACCGCGGTCGGCGCCGTGCCACTCCTGCAGCGCTATGACGGCAAGTCCTGGAAGGCGATCGCCAACGACCTGCCCGGGTCCAGCTACGCCGTGCCCCTCAGTGTCGGCAAGAGCCCGACCGGCGAGGTGTGGGTCACTGGGGAGGACGTCATCGATGAAGGCGGCACGTTCGCCAGCAAGTACCTGTGGTCGGGCAAGCTCGTCGGCAACCGGTTCCAGCGGATCGAGATGCCACGCATCCCGCGCGAGACCGAGACACAGACCCACGCGATGACCTTCGCCAAGGACGGGTCTCCAATCGTGGGAGGCCACACTGCCCATGGCGACTGGGGCGGTGTCGCGATCTATCCGTTCACGTCGACCTTCCACAACGGTGCGTGGACGATGCAGGCCGAGCACGCTCCGGTCGCGGGCAACACCATGACCAGCGGACTCGCGACCATCGGCTCGACCACCTGGTCGGCTTCCGCCGCCACGATCTACTCCAAGGACTGGACGACCCTCGCGACCCTCGATCGCGGTCGCTGGTCGCCGCCACGTCAGTACGCCGCCATGACGGACCAGCTCGCCGGCGGCATCTCCGGTCTCCCCGACGGTCACGGCTGGATGCTCACGGCGACCTTGCCGGACGACCCGAACTCGCCGTTCGCCACCCATCTCTGGACGATGTGCGGCGCACCACCAGCAGCCGCCGCGGGCGCAGCCGAGCCGGCCGGTACGACGACCGCTCCCGCCGCGCCTCCAGCGAAGCTTCTCGCCGGACCGCGTCTGTCCGCCGCCGAGCGGTCCGCGCAGCTCAAGGACCAGCGCGCAGACGTGCGCAAGGGGCGACCGACGGTCCCGGACGGCGTCGCCTCAGCAGCAGACGGGCAGCGCAGCCAGGGGTCGACCGGACGTCCGGTGAGCGGTCCGGCGATCGACAAGCTGCGCCAGTCCAAGAGGGCCGCGAGCTCGTACGTCGCCAAGCCCGTCTGTGCGGCGCCTGCGGGCGCGTCGAAGGCACCCGCGTCGAAGGCAGGCGCGTCGCGGTGCCTCGCGTCGGTGTTGGCTCCTGCCACGGCGACACACGGCGTACCCGCGCTTGCTGGCCCGAGCGAGCCGCCACCGGCCGGTTACACGGCCAAGGAGTTCCGGGCGGCGTACCAGCTGCCCGCGACCGGCGGCAAGGGGCGCACCGTCGCCGTCGTCGCTTACGGCGGCTACCCGCGGCTTGAGGCGGACCTCGCTCAGTACCGCGCAGCCACCGGATTGCCTTCCTGCACAACGAAATCCGGATGCCTGACCATCGTCGGACAGGATGGTGGCGAGCCGCCGCCTCCCACGACCGACGAGGAAGAGGGCTGGCAGCTGGAGCAGGCCCTCGACGTCCAGGCCGTGTCGGCGACCTGCCCGGACTGCAAGATCCTGGTGGTTCAGTCGAGCGCGCCGTACGACAAGGACCTCGGCATGGCCAACCAGGAAGCGGCCAAGCGTGGGGCGTACGTGATCAACAACAGCTTCGGTCGTGACGAGGACGTTGATGACCCCGCCACCGCGACGACCTTCGTACCGAAGGGCGTGCCTCTGGTGGCGTCGACCGGCGACTACGGCCACGGGACCAGCTTCCCTTCGACCGTGCCGTCAGTGATCGGTGCCGGAGGCACGCGCCTCCTGGAAAGCCCTGGTACGCAACGAGGTTGGCGGGATGACGTCTGGGCGTACGGCGGTGGCGGCTGCTCCGCCATCCAACCTAAGCCGGCCTGGGAGAAGGACCCGCTCTGCCTGCACGGGAAGGCATCGGCGGTCGATGTCTCCGCGGACGGCGACCCGGGCTCGGGGGCTGCGGTCTACTTCGAGCAGGGGCTCGGCGGAGAGCCCGGTGGTTGGTACGTCGTCGGCGGCACCTCGCTGTCGTCGCCTTTGACGGCCGGCATGATCGCGCTGCACGGCAAGCCGGTCACGAGCGCGAGCATCTGGGCGCGCTCCTCGCACAACCTCGACGTCAGCACGGGCGGCACGAACGGCTGGTGCGCGCCGGCCCGTGAGTGCAAGGCAGTCAAGGGGTACGACGGCGCCACGGGTTGGGGTGTCATCCGCCCCTGACGCTGGTGACAGTGCCCGCCCCGGTTCGCTCCAGGGCGGGCACCGTCATGTCCATGTGACGCATTCCGAACCTCACCCGACGTCACGCAGCTGTGGCAGCCTCGCGGCATGGGGACGGTGAGTGGGGGCGTGTCCGCGGCGTGGCGCTGGCGGATCACGAACGCGATCCGGAGCGGGACGGTGATCGACCTTGGTGGTCCTGATCCGACCGCCAAGGAAGGCTGGACGGAGGTCCATACGATTCCAGCTGCGGTCATTCGCGAGTGCTTGCTGTCGAACGACCTCCGGCCCGAGCCACCCGGCCTGCGCATCAGAGGCGCACTGATCGAGGGAGAGCTGGACCTCTCGTACGCCGAATTACCTTGCAACATCGGGCTCGTCGCCTGTCGTCTTACCGCTCTTCGGGTTGTCGGCGCCAGTACGCGTTGGCTGAGCCTGGATCGGAGCTTCCTCACCGAGGTGGGGGCCTTTGACGCCAAGATCGGCAGAATCTCCCTTGCCGGAGCGACCGTGTCCAACCCGGACGGGATCGCCCTCGACCTGGACGGAGTCGAGATCCACGGCAGCTGGTTCGCGGACAGGATGCAGGCCACGGGCCAGATTCGCGCACTCGGCGCGAAGATCGGCGGTCGACTCTCGTTGCGAGGGGCCACCCTGTCCAACACGTCCGGCGACGCCCTCAATCTGGACGGCGCAGAGATCCACCGCGGCTGGTTCGCGGACAGGATGAGGGCCACGGGCAAGGTTCGAGCCGTCAGCGCCAAGATCAGCGGCGCGCTCGTCTTGCGGGAGGCGATCCTGTCCAACCCGGACATGAGCAACCCGGACGCGGACGCGCTCAACCTGGACCGCGCAGAGATCCAAGGCGACTGGTCTGCCAACGGGCTGCAGGCCATCGGCGAGGTCCGCGCCCGCGGTGCGAAGATCGGCCAGCTCACCCTCCAGGACGCAACCCTGTTCCATCCGAACGGGAAGGCCCTCACCTTGGACGGCGCCGAGATCCAAGCCGCCTGTCTCGCGAACAGGTTGCAGGCCACCGGCGAGATCCGTGCTGTCAATGCCAAGATCGGCGGTCTGCTGTACGTCGACGACGCACGCCTGAGCGCGCCTGGCGGAAATGCCCTCACCTTGGACGGCGCCGAGATCCACGGCGACTGGTCCGCTGACAGGCTGCATGCCACCGGCGAGGTTCGCGCCCGCGGGGTCAGGGTCGGGGGCCAGCTCAAGTTGAACGAGGTGAGGCTGGACAACCCGGGCCAGAATGCTCTCAACCTGGGCCGGGCAGAACTTCGGGGCGACTGGTCCGCGAGGAAGTTGAGGGCCACCGGGCAGGTCCGCGCCCGCGGAGCGAAGATTGGTGAGCTCACCCTCGACGACGCAGTCCTGACCAACCTCGGCGACAACGCCATCACACTCGATCGGGCTGAGATCCAAGGCGACTGGTCCGCGGACAGGTTGACGGCCGAGGGCCGGGTCCGCGCCCACGGAGTCAGGGTCGGAGGCAAGCTCAAGCTGAATGAGGCGCGACTGTGCAACCCAGGCAAGAGTGCCCTCAACCTGGGACGCGCAGAGATCCAGGGCGACTGGTCGGCATACAAGCTGCGGGCCACCGGCGAAGTCCGCGCCCGTGGTGCGAAGGTCGGCCAGCTCTCCCTCAACGATGCGATCCTGTCCAACCCGGCCGGCGACGCGCTCACGCTCGATCGGATTGAAATCCAAGGTGACTGGTCCGCGGACAGGCTGAGGACCACGGGCCGGGTCCGCGCCAAGGCGGCGACCATCGGCCGCCAGCTCACCCTTCGCGACGCAACTCTGTCCAACCGGCACGAGAGCGCCCTCGGCACGGACAAGATCGCGCTCAACCTGGAGAGGGCAGAGATCGCGCACCTCATCCTGCACCTGACCCCGGAAAGCATCGGGGGCCTCGAGGCCTTTGGAGTCGGTGTCAGGAACCTGGAAGTCTCAGGCACGTTACCCACGCCGCTCACAGGGTCCGGGTGGTCGATCGGAGACCTGCACGGCCCGGTTCGCACAGACCGGCGGGTCGCCCAGACCTGGCTCGACTCAGCCCCTCGGTTCGTCAGTCAGCCATGGCAAGAGATCGCCGCCGTCTACGAGCACAACGGACAACCAGCCGACGGACGACGGTTGCGCTTCTCCGCCGCCCACCGAACAGCCAAGCACTCGCCCGGATCGACTCGCATCGTTCGCTACGCCTACGGCGCGCTCGTCGGTTATGGCTACTACCCACTGCTCGCGCTGATCTGGCTCGTCCTGCTCGCTGGTCTCTGCTGGGGCGTTGCCGTCGACCGCGACTCGTTCGCACCCACGGCCGCCGCCCGAGCCACGACCCAGGCTGGACCAGCCTGTCCTGGCACGCCGCTGTCGGCAGCCACTCCACGGAACTGCCTCATTCCGGACTACCCCGAGTACAACCCGTTGCTCTACGCCATCAACACCGTCACGCCCGGGTCGCTCCAGGACTCTGCCTGGGCGCCAACAGGCACGATCCGATCGTTCACGGTCATGATGGCGAAGACCGCCGGATGGGTCTTGGCCGCCTTCCTCCTCGCCGGCCTGACCGGCTTGCTCAAGAAGACCTGAAGGCCGAGGACGCGGACATCAGCGCTAGAGGTGCTCAGCCAAGAAGGCGACAGCGCGATCCCACAGAGGCTCGATCGGCGTACCGAGGAAGACGTGGTCCGCGCCCTCGACAACGTCCAGCTCGCACGGCGCCCCGATGGCCCGCGCGGCAGCATCAAGGCGTACGGCCTGGTCCAGCGGAGCGATGTCGTCCTGATCGCCGTGCATGACCAGGATCGGTGGCGAGTCCGTCCGCACGTGGCCGACCGGTGAGAAGCGAGCCGCGAGGCCAGCCCGCTCCTCATCGGACGCGTCCGGCCAGAGGAACTCCTGCAGATCCGGGAGCACAGTCAGGTCCGAGGCGCCGTACCAGTAGACGATCGCGCTGACATCTGCTCGACCTGCACCGACGCCGACATCGCCGAGCATCCACGGGTCCGGCTCGGGCGCGCTCCCCGCGAGCGCGGCCAGGGCGACCAGGTGGGCGCCGGCCGAATCACCCCACACACCAACCCGATTCGGGTCGAGCCGGAGCTCGGCGGCATAGCGACGCAGATATCGAAGAGCGGCGACGAGGTCGTGGACCGCTGCTGGCAGGACCGCCTCACGAACCAAGCGGTAATCGGGTGTTGCGACAGCGAAACCCGCGGCGATCAGCCGCTCGAACATCTCCTGCTGCGGCCACTGCAAGGGCACCTGACGTCGGTCGCCCGTCGCCCAGCCGCCGCCGTGCACCCACAGCACCACCGGCGCCGACTCGACGCCCCGTGGCACGTGCAGGTCCATGACCATCGGCCGGTAGCCATCGACCATGGCGTACGTCAGGCCCGTCCACGACTCCGCACCGGCCAGCGGACCGACGCTGATCGGCGGGAAGTGGGTGATCGGCGGCCACGGCCCGTCGTCCACAGGTGGGCGGAGCTCGCGAATGTCCATAGCCACACCGTGCCGCACACCTCGGACACCCTCGGCAGAATTTCGCCGAGGGCGAAGTCCGATCTCTGGTCAGACTCCGGCGAGTGCGCGGGTCTCCTCGTCGGCCGGATAGAACGTCTCGATGGCCAGCTCGGACAAGGTCACCTCGTGCGGAGTCCCGAACACCGTGGTCGCGGAGATGAACGACCACACGTCATCGTCGATGCGCAGCCGTAGCGAGATGACCAGCTCGGCATCCTGGGCTGCGTTCGCCGGCACCGGGCCGAACTCCTCCAGCAGCGTCGCGAGCCGCGGGTCGGCCGACGCCTCGAGCTCACGCGCGACGCGAGCCAGGAGGTGCGTACGCCACTGGTCGAGATTGACGGTGCGCGGCGCGAGTCCGCGAGGGTCCAGCGCAAGGCGGATGACGTTGATCGGCGGTTCCAGCAGGTCGGGCGCGACGCCTTCGACCAGGCGGTAGATCGCGTCGTTGGCCGTCACCAGATCCCAGCCTGTGTCCACGACCAGCGCGGGCCACGGCATGTGACCCTGCACGATCTGCTCGATCGCCCGATTCGCCTGTGCCATAGACGGATCGGAGAGGGCGTGCTCCGGATGTGCGGGCGCGAACCCGCCGGCGAGCAGCACCCGATTCTGCTCACGCAGGGGTACGTCGAGCTGGTCGCAGATCCGCAGGATCATCGCGCTGCTGGGCCGCGCACGACCGTTCTCGAGATAGCTCAGGTGGCGCGCCGACACCTCCGCCTTGTTGGCCAGGTCCAGCTGCGACAGGTGCCTGCGCTGCCGCCAGGTGCGCAGCAGCTGGCCGGTGGTCTCGCTCATGGGCCCGACGCTAGTCGGGTGAGGCGGGCGTACTCCATGACCTCCGAGGTCATCGACGTGATGACGCCGGCGACCGCAGAGTGGTGCTCACCAGACCACGACCCACCTCGACCCACCTCGACCCAAGGAGCAGCCATGACCGCCCCCGCCTATGCGATCGCGTACCTCACCGAGATCCGGATCGGCGACGAGATCAAGGAGTACATCCGCCGCATCGACTCGACGGTCGACGCCTTCGGCGGGCACTTCGTCATCCACGGCGGCGACCTGACCGCGATGGAGGGCGAGTGGCCCGGCGACATCATCATGATCGCCTTCCCGAGTAAGGCCCTGGCACTGGAGTGGTACGCCTCGCCCGAGTACCAGGACATCCTCGCCCTGCGGACCGAGCACAGCGAAGGCATCGCGGCGATCGTCGAGGGTGTGCCGGCCGGCTACCGCGCGGTGGCGAAGCTGGACCAGCTCCCCGCGTGATGGTCCACGCGGCGTCTACGGTCAGAGCGTGCTCTGCCGATCAGCGCCCACCGAGCGCGTCCTCGCCGAGGCCGCGCTCGTCGGCGATCCGCTGGCGCTCCTGAGCGAACCCGAACGCGCGCGCCACGACCGCCTGCAGCGACCCGCGGACCGAGCGGACTTCGTGGCAGCCCGCGCACTCGTACGTGTGCTGCTGGCTGAGCATCTCGACGTCTCATGCGCGCATGATCTGGTCATCACGCAGGTCTGTGCGACGTGCGGCGGACCGCACGGACGTCCGCGGCTCGAGGGGTACGACGGGGTCGGACTCTCGTGGGCCCACGGCTCGGGCGTCGTCGCGGCTGCGGTAGGGCCGGGCGCCATCGGGATCGACGTCGAGCTGGCAGGCCCGGCCGAGCGACCGCCCTCGCTCGGTGGGCGCAGCCCGCAGACCTGGCACGGCTGGACGCGGGCGGAGGCACTGGTCAAGGCCGGCGCTGGTGACCTCGACGAGATGCTCGGGCGCCCGGACGACCGCCCACCGGCGTACCACGGTCAGCGCGGCCCATCGGGACTCGTCCTGACCGACTGGGCCGATCCCGCCACCGGGACGGTCGGCACAGTGGCCGCGGCGTCAGCAGTCGTCGTACGCCTCGGCTGACCCCCAGACCCCGCTGGTCGAGTAGCCGGAGCGCTAGCGGAGGCGTATCGAGACCTCGTAACCGCGCGCACCTGGTCTCGATACGGCTCGCCCTTGGGGCTCGCCTACTCGACCAACGGGGTTGCGGAATTACCCTAGGGGGGTATGGTGTTCTTCGAGGCAAGCAATCGAGGAGACCCACCATGAGCGACACCGCCCACGAACACCACCATGGCTACATCAACCGCAAGGACGACTACCTCAAGCGGCTGCGTCGCATCGAGGGTCAGGCCCGCGGCCTGCAGCGGATGGTCGAGGAAGAGCAGTACTGCATCGACATCCTCACGCAGGTCAGCGCCATGACGAAGGCCCTGCAGTCGGTCTCGCTCGGCCTCCTCGAGGAGCACCTGAGTCACTGCGTCGTCGACGCCGCGCGCCAGGGTGACGCCGAGGCGCAAGTCAAGATCAAAGAGGCCTCCGACGCCATCGCCCGCCTCGTCCGTTCCTGAAAATACCTGACACCCAAGGAGATTCGACCATGAGCGACATCGCCACCTACACCGTGACCGGCATGACCTGCGCACACTGCGTCGCCTCCGTGACCGAAGAGGTCCAGGAGATCGCGGGCGTGAGCGACGTCAAGGTCGACCTCGCGTCAGGCGCACTCACCCTCACCAGCGACCAGCCCATCGAGCGTGCCACCGTCAGCGCGGCCGTCGATGAGGCCGGCTACGGACTGTCATGAACGCGTTGACCAAGGTCGGCGGCTTTGCCGTTGGTGTGGCCGCCGTCTTCGGAGTCGGCATCGCCGGCGGCCACGTCGTCGGTCCTGTTGAGACGGATGACCCGCCCGCCCACGCACACGACGCGGCCGGCCCGTCCGAGAGCGGCACGGGGCATGCGGGTCACGGCGACGACATGACCGCCGCTCCCGCTGCGGCCGCCCTGCCCGGGGGCCTCCAGGTCGCTCAGGACGGCTATCGACTGGCCCTCACCCGGCGTACGTCAGCGGCCGGACGGCAGTCGGTGAGCTTTACGATCACCGGCCCGAAGGGTCGGCCCGTGACGGCGTACGACACTCAGCACGACAAGCAGCTGCACCTCATCGCGGTGCGTCGTGACATGTCCGGCTTCCAGCACGTCCACCCGACGCTGGCCAAGGACGGTCGCTGGTCCACCAACCTCGACCTGACACCCGGCCAGTGGCGAGTCTTCGCTGACTTCAAGGCAACTGGCGGTCCGGCGCTCACTCTTGGCCAGGACCTCGACGTAGCCGGTGCCTACCAACCGGCTCCCGAGGTCCGCACCCGCACGACCACGGTCGTGGACGGCTACACCGTCCGGCTGACCGGAGCACTGGCCGCCGGGAAGTCGACGCCACTCACCCTGTCGATCACCAAGGCCGGCAAGCCGGTCAACGACCTGCAGCCCTACCTCGGTGCCTACGGGCACCTGGTCGCGCTGCGCGCCGGTGACCTCGCCTACCTGCACGTGCACCCCGAGGGCGAGCCCGGTGACGGCAAGACCAAACCCGGCCCCAACGTGACCTTCATGGCCACCGCGCCGAGCGTCGGCGACTACCGGCTCTACCTCGACTTCAAGCACGGCAACACAGTCCGTACGGCGGAGCTTGCTCTCCCGGTCGGCTCACCTGCTCCTTCGAGCGACCCCACCACGCCCGCGTCCGACCACGACGCCACCCCACACACCCATTAACTGCTGGTCGAGTAGCCGGAGCGCTAGCGGAGGCGTATCGAGACCTCGTGACCTCGTGCACCTGGTCTCGATACGGCTCGCCCTTGGGGCTCGCCTACTCGACCGGCGGAAGCGACGAGCATGAGGAGGACGAGATGACGACGCACACCAACGACACCCAGACCGACAGCATCGAGCTGGCGATCACCGGGATGACGTGCGCCTCCTGCGCCAACCGGATCGAGCGCAAGCTCAACAAGCTTGACGGTGTCACGGCCACGGTGAACTACTCGACCGAGAAGGCGAAAATCGAGTTCCCCCAGTCGGTTTCGACCGATGACCTGCTCGCCACGGTCGAGTCCGCGGGCTACCAGGCTGCTCTGCCCACGCTGCCACGCGCGGCCGGCGACGACGTCCCCGAAGCCAGCGACCCGGCGTACGAGCACCTCCGCTCTCTGCGCGAACGCCTGATCATCTCCGCAGCGTTGAGCGTGCCGGTGATCGTGCTGGCCATGGTGTCGGCGTGGCAGTTCGACTACTGGCAGTGGCTGTCGCTGACGCTCGCAGCACCCGTGATCACCTGGGGTGCCTGGCCGTTCCACAAGGCTGCCTGGACCAACCTGCGGCACGGCACCACCACGATGGACACGCTCGTCTCGGTGGGCACGCTGGCGGCGTTCGGCTGGTCGCTCTACGCGCTGTTCCTCGGCACGGCGGGCGAGACCGGCATGACGCACCCGTTCCGGTTCACCATCGAGCGCTCCGACGGCGCGAGCAACATCTACCTCGAAGTCGCCGCGGGTGTCACGACGTTCCTGCTCGCCGGTCGCTACTTCGAGGCGCGTTCCAAGCGGGCCTCTGGCGCGGCGTTGAAGTCGCTCATGGAGCTCGGCGCCAAGGAAGTCTCCGTTCTCCGCGATGGACGCGAGGTCCGTACGCCGGTCGCTGACCTGGTCGTCGGCGACGAGTTCGTGGTCCGCCCCGGAGAGAAGATCGCGACGGATGGCGTTGTGGTTGAAGGCCGTTCGGCAGTCGATGCCTCCATGCTGACCGGCGAGTCCGTGCCGGTCGAGGTCAGTGTCGACGATGCCGTTGTCGGTGCCACGGTCAACGCCGGAGGCCGTCTCGTCGTACGCGCCTCTCGGGTCGGCTCCGACACGCAGCTCGCGCAGATGGCGCGGCTCGTCGTGGACGCACAGAACGGCAAGGCTCAGGTGCAGCGCCTGGCCGACCGCATCTCCGGGATCTTCGTGCCCATCGTGATCGCCCTCGCCATCGGCACCCTCGGCTTCTGGCTGGGGACGGGTGCTGGGGCGTCGGCCGCCTTCACCGCAGCGGTGGCCGTGCTGATCGTCGCCTGCCCGTGTGCGCTCGGACTGGCGACGCCGACGGCGCTCATGGTCGGCACCGGTCGAGGCGCCCAGCTGGGCATCCTCATCAAAGGACCCGAGGTGCTGGAGTCGACTCGTCGCGTCGACACGGTTGTCCTGGACAAGACCGGCACGGTGACGACCGGCGAGATGACGCTCGCGGACGTCGTACTGGCTGATGGTGAGTCGCGCGCTGAAGTGCTCCGCCTCGCTGGGGCTGTCGAGTACGCCTCTGAGCACCCGATCGCCCGCGCCATCGCGACCGCGGCCGGTGAGGTGCCGGCCGTCGAATCCTTCGAGAATGTCGAGGGATTCGGTGCTCAGGGCGTAGTGGACGGACACGCTGTAGTCGCCGGCCGGCCGGAGCTGTTGACGCAGTGGTCGATCACCCTGCCTCCCTCGCTGAAGTCTGCGCTCGACAAGGCACGTGCCGCCGGCGCGACCGCGGTGGCCGTCGGCTGGGACGGCCAGGCGCGCGGCGTGCTCTCCGTCTCCGACCGCATCAAGCCCACCTCGGCGGCTGCGGTGCGTGGCTTGATCGACCTCGGACTGCGCCCGGTGCTGCTGACCGGCGACCACGAGACGGTGGCGCGATCAGTCGCCGACGAGGTGGGCATCGACGAGGTAATTGCGGGCGTACTGCCCGAGGACAAGGTTGATGTCGTCAAACGCCTTCAGGCAGAGGGACGTTCGGTCGCGATGATCGGCGACGGCGTCAACGATGCAGCAGCCCTTGCGCAGGCCGATCTCGGACTCGCCATGGGCACCGGCACGGACGTCGCGATCGAGGCCAGCGACCTGACCCTGGTTCGCGGCGACCTGCGCGTGGCGGTGGATGCCATCCGGCTCGCCCGCCGAACGCTGAGCACGATCAAGAGCAACTTGTTCTGGGCGTTCGCCTACAACGTGGCCGCGATCCCGCTGGCCGCGTCCGGGCTGCTCAACCCGATGCTCGCCGGAGGAGCGATGGCACTCTCATCCGTCTTCGTCGTCTCAAACAGCCTGCGGCTGAGGGGTTTTCGCGCCAAGGCGACCAGCGAGGAGACGCAATGAGCAGTATCCGCCGGTTCGACCCGATGGCCGCGAGCGCGACCCTGCACTGCCTGACCGGCTGCTCGATCGGCGAGATCGCCGGTCTGCTGATCGGCACGCACCAGGGGTGGGACAACCTGCAGACGACGGTGCTGTCGATCGCGCTGGCGTTCGTGTTCGGCTACGCGCTCTCGTCGCTGCCGGTCGTGCTCGCGGGTGTCAGCGTCGGTGCCGCGCTCCAGCTCGTGCTGGCCGCTGACACGCTGTCGATCTTCACGATGGAGGTCGTCGACAACGCGGTCATGAACGTCGTGCCGGGCGCGATGGACGCCGGCCTCGACCGGCCGCTGTTCTGGGTGTCGATGATGATCGCGCTGACGGTGGCATTCGCTGCGGCGTACCCGGTCAACGTCTACCTCATGGGTCGCGGCAAGGGCCACGCGCTCACGCACCAGTACATGGGCCACGGCAGCGGCGGCGACGAGCACGCTGGGCACGACATGGCTGAGCACGACATGGCTGCACACGAGGTGCCCCGTCGGCGCAGCCGCTGGACGGGGCCGAGCGCATCGACGCTGGCCGTCGGGATCGCCGGATTCCTGCTCGGCGGGCTCGTAGTCTCCATCGGCGTCGAGCTCGATGACGACGCTCCCGCGCCGCCGTCCCACTCGATGACCCCCTGACACCGGCGCGACCGCGGGCCGGCGCCCCGACCGACTACCCCGCCGTCACGGTCACTTCCCCGGGTGAGATGACTCGTCATGTCACCCGGAGGAGTGGCCACACGGGCGGGGTAGTGACAATGCCGCGCAGTTGGTGGGTGTTGGGGCTAGCCTCGCGAGCGTGATCGACATCGACCGGGCGGCCGTAGAACGCTTCTGGGCTGCGTTCTGCGCGCATCGAGGCAAGGATCTCCCCGTTCCGACCGCCGAGACGTTCGGTGACAGCCCCGAGATGGCGGACGAGCTGCTCGGGCTGGTCCTCGACGGCACCAAGCGGGCGACCGCCAGCGCCCATGACAGCTACGCCCCCGCCGGCGAGGATCTCCCACAGGTTGCGGATCGCTGGATCCCGTGCGATGGCAAGGGGATTCCGCGTTGCGTCCTCGAGACCACCGACGTACGCGTCGGTCCGCTGGACAGCGTCGACGACCAGTTCGCGTGGGACGAGGGCGAGGGAGACCGGTCGCGCGCGTACTGGCTGTCGGAGCACCAGGGGTTCTTCGAGCGCACAGCCGCCGGCGACGGGTTCACCTACAGCGAATCGATGCCCACGGTGTTCGAACGGTTCGCGGTGGTCTGGCCGCCCGAGCTCGCCGACTCACCCCGCTGAGCTAGAGCTGGGCGTCACGAAGGTGCGCCACGCCAGCGACCGCGAGGTCGATCGCGCCCCGCACCTGCGCCTCGATGCCCAGCTCACCGGACACGATGTCGACCGCCTGCGCGATGTCGGGCTGCGCGTACCGATCCAGCGCGGCCTGCAACCCGCGGTGAATCGCCGCTGATCGACCGAACGGTCCCCCGATGATCACCAGCGACGGGTTGAGGGTGTTGCACAGGTCAGCCAGCACTCGGCCGACCGCACCGCCCGCCTCCTCCAGGACGCGGCGCACACCTGGGTCGCCATCGCGCTCGAGCTGCTCGACGGTGGCCGGCTTCAAGGCGATGTCGTACGCCGGTTGGAGCAGCTCGATCAGTCGCGGCACCGAGACCTCGGTCTCGAGACACCCACGGTTGCCGCACCGGCAGACGGCCCCGTGCTCGCGGACGCGTACGTGCCCGATCTCACCGGCGTGCCCGGTCGAGCCCTTGTAGACCTGCCGCCCGATGACCAGACCGGCACCGAGTCCGCTGGCGAGCTTGAGATAGATGAAGTCGTGCGCGCCGCGACCCGCGCCACGATGCAGCTCGGCCAGCGCTCCGAGGTTGGCGTCGTTGTCGGCCATCACCGGCACGTTGATGCGCGAGGCGAGGTCCTCCACCGGCACGACGCCGCGCCAGCCCGGCATGATGTCGGTGCTGATGCGGGCGGAGCGTCGGTCGATCGGGGCCGGGACGCACAGCCCCACACCCACGAGGGTGAAGCCGTCGACGGACGCGACGGACTGATCCAGCAGATCGACCGCGACATCGAGCGTGCGCGGACCACGCTCGTCGGCGTCGATCTTCCGCTCTTCCTCGTGCAGGACGGTGCCGGTGCGGTCCGCGATGGCGACCCGGACGTGCCGATGACCGATGTCGATCCCAGCCACCCCGCCGGCCGGCATCGACAGCGCCACCATGCGCGGCGGCCGACCGCTCCCACCTTTATGCGGCGTGCCGCAGTCGGGCCGCTGCGTCAGAAGCCCGTCCGAAAGAAGGTCGCGCACCAGGCTGGAGATCGTCGTGGGCGACAAGCCCGTACGACGCGCCAGGTCCGCGCGGCTGCACGCACCATCCTGGGCGAGGGCCCGCAGGACACTGCGTCGGTTGGCGGCACGCAGTCGTACGAGGGCTCCGGGCTCGGTCTGAGTCACTGGTCAGCACCTTTGCTGGATATGTACGGACTCTGGAGAAAAGCCAGGTATAGAGCCCGTCGTTAACCATTTCTACGCAGATATCCCACCGTAGGTTAACCGCGTCAGCACCATCGTCCGGCAGAGAGGCCGCACCGATGTTCCAGAACCCGTCACCTCCCCCACGCGGACTCATCCGGCGCCCCGCCGGCAAGCTCGCCATCTCCGTGGCCCTCGCCGCCCTCGCCATCACCCCGGTGGTGCCGTCGGCCATGGCCAAGGCGCCCGACCGCACACCCACGGCAGCAGCGAAGCTCCCGTACCAGAACGCCTCCCTCCCGGTTTCGAAGCGCGTGGCCGACCTCCTTGGCCGGATGACGCTCGACGAGAAGATCGGCCAGATGACGCAGGCGGAGCGCGGTGCCGTCGACGCCGACCCGAGCAAGATCGGCACGCTGGGCAGTCTTCTGTCGGGCGGTGGCTCGGTGCCGACCCCCAACACCCCCACCGCGTGGGCCGACATGGTCGACCGCTACCAGAAGGCCGCGATGACGTCGCGGCTCAAGATCCCGCTGCTGTACGGCGTGGACTCGGTGCACGGGCACAGCAACGTGTTGGGGGCCACCGTCTTCCCGCACAACATTGCGATCGGCGCCACCCGCGACCCGTCCCTCGCCCGCCGGACCGCCGAGGTCACCGCGCAGGAGACGCGCGCCACCGGACCGCAGTGGGCCTTCGCGCCGTGCGTCTGCGTCGCCCGCGACGACCGCTGGGGCCGGACGTACGAGTCGTACGGCGAGAGCCCTGACCTGGTGACCAAGATGGAGACGTCGATCGACGGACTCCAAGGCGCACCAGGCGAATTGGACGATCCGAACCACGTGCTGGCCACGGTGAAGCACTTCGCCGGTGACGGTCTGACGACGTACGGGACGGGGTCGAACGACAAGACGACCGGCACGTACCCGATCGACCAGGGCATCGCCCAGGTCGACCAGAAGACCTTCGACAAGCTAGCGCTCCAGCCGTACGTCGCCGCCGTCAAGAAGCACCACGCCGGCTCGGTGATGCCGTCCTACTCGGACGTCGACTGGACCGAGGACGGTCTGGGCAACCGGATCAACGCCCACGCCAACAAGGCGCTGATCACGGGCTGGCTCAAGGGCAAGATGAAGTACGACGGTCTGCTGATCTCGGACTACAACGGCATCGACCACATCAAGCCCGAGTCCTACACGTTCGACCAGCAGGTCGTGGCCGGCGTCAACGCGGGCATCGACATGTTCATGCAGCCGTGGAACTACGACCAGTTCGAGGCTTCGCTGAAGACGGCGGTGACGACCGGCAAGGTCAAGCCGGGTCGCATCGATGACGCGGTCACCCGCATCCTCACCAAGAAGTTCGAGCTCGGCCTCTTCGAGCACCCGTACACCAACCGCACCCACCTGGGCGAGGTTGGCTCCAAGCAGCACCGTGCCCTCGCCCGCGAGGTGGTCGGCAAGACGCAGGTCCTGCTCAAGAACAAGCCGGGCGCGCTGCCGCTCAAGGCGAACCAGAAGACGTACGTCGCCGGCAGCAACGCCGACAGCATGACCAACCAGGCGGGCGGTTGGACGCTCAGCTGGCAGGGCGGCGACGGGCCGATCCCCGGCACCACGATCCTGGACGGCATCAAGTCCAACACGAAGTCGGTGACCTACTCGGCGGACGCCTCGGCGCCCATCCCCAAGGGATCCGTCGGTGTCGTCGTGGTCGGTGAGACGCCGTACGCCGAAGGCTTCGGTGACGTCGGTGGTCCGCAGTGGACCGGCGCGGACGGCAAGCTCCGCCCGTCGCAGACGATGCAGCTGAACGCCAAGGACAAGGCCGCCATCGACAAGGTGTGCGCCGCGACGTCGACCTGTGTGGTGCTGGTCGTGTCCGGTCGGCCGGTCATCATCCCGCAGACCCAGCTGAAGAAGATCGACTCCGTGGTCGCCGCGTGGCAGCCCGGCACCGAGGGTGCTGGCGTCGCCGATCCGTTGTTCGGCCACACGGGCTACTCGGGACGGCTGCCGGTGTCCTGGCCGAAGACGCTCAACCAGGAGCCGATCAACGTCGGCGACCGCTTCTACGACCCGGCCTTCGCCTACGGCTGGGGCCTGACCACCCGGGCGCACTGACCAACCCGCCCCTGAGCCCCCGCTGGTCGAATAGGGCGAGCCCCAAGGGCGAGCCCGTATCGAGACCAGGTGTAGATCTGCACCTGGTCTCGATACGGCTCCGCCTACTCGACCGGCGGTGGCTCCGTCAGAGGACGTCGTGGCCGGGGTGGGGCTCGCTCGGGATCGTCCCCAGTTTGCCCGCCTGGAAGTCCTCGAACGCCTGCATCAGCTCAGCGCGGGTGTTCATCACGAACGGTCCGTACGCCGCCACGGGCTCGCGGATCGGCGCACCTCCCAGCACGATCACGTCGAGACTGGGGCTGCGGCTCTCCTGGCTCTCCCCGGCCGCCAGCTCGATCACGTCGCCCGGACCGTACGCCGCCAGCTGGCCCATCGTGATCGGACGCCGTTGCGCCCCAACGGTTCCCGAGCCTGACAGCACATAGACCAAGGCGTTGAAGTCGGGCCGCCACGGCAGTCGCAGCTGCGCACCAGGCGCGATGGTCGCGTGCACGACAGAGATCGGGGTGTGCGTGACACCGGGTCCGTCATGTCCGTCGACCGAACCCGCGATGACGCGCAGCAGCGCCCCACCATCTGGGCTGCTCAGCAGCGCGACCTCGCCGCCACGGATGTCCTGGTAGCGGGGAGCGGACATCTTGAGGTGGCTCGGCAGGTTGACCCACAGCTGCATGCCGTGGAACAGGCCGCCCTTCATGACGACTTCCTCCGGCGGCGCCTCGATGTGCAGCAGACCTGAGCCGGCCGTCATCCACTGGGTGTCACCGTCACTGATCACACCGCCGCCACCGTGGGAGTCCTGGTGCTCCATGATCCCGTCGATCATGTAGGTCACCGTCTCGAAGCCGCGGTGCGGGTGCCACGGCGTGCCCTTGGGCTCCCCAGCGGCGTACTCGACCTCGCCCATCTGGTCCATGTGGATGAACGGGTCCAGGGTTGCGACGTCGACGCCGGCGAAGGCGCGGCGGACGGGGAAGCCCTCACCCTCGTACCCCTGCGGAGCGGTCGTCACCGAGAGAACCGGGCGGGAGGCAGCGGTCACGTCCGGCTCGGCCACCCGCGGCAAGGTCAGGATGTTGTCGACGGTCACGGCAGGCATGGCATCTCCCAGCGGTCTTCGGTCAAGCAGTCACACACCACAACAATAATTGAATTTTGAACATTCCGTGCCTTGTCGCGCTGGCCACTTCTTGGTCGCACGTCCAAGGCTCTGACAAGGTGGTGGCCGATCCCATCCTGCCGACAACCAGTCGGCCGGCCCCCTCTGAGGTCAGGAACCCATGAAGCTCCCGTACTGGGCTCGTGCGGCCCAAGCCGCCCTGGCAGGCATCGGCCGGCTCCCCCTCGGCGTACAGCAGCGACTCGGTGGGCGCCCGGTCCGCATCGACGGCCAGCAGCTGCACGCCGAGCTGCAGTTCCCGTTGCGCCTGGTCAACGCCACGTCGAAGCGGGCACACGATGACACCGCCGTCCAGGAGGGCCGGGAGCTGCTGGCCTTCTCAGCGGCCCTCTTCGGCGGCAAGCCGGCCCCGGTCGACCTCGAGTCCGTGACGATCCCGTCACCTCGAGGGTCGATCAACGCACGGCTCTACCGTCCCGCAGGTCGGCGACCCGCGCGGTTGCTGGTCTACTTCCACGGCGGTGGCTGGGTGCTCGGCGGTCTCGACGACGATGCCGAGCCCCTCTGCGCCTTCCTTGCCGAGCAGGCCGACGTGACCGTGCTGTCGGTCGACTACCGGCTCGCGCCCGAGCACCGGTTCCCAGCGGCTGCGGAGGACGCCGTGTCCGCCTACCGGTGGGCCGTCGCCCAGACCGCGAGCCTTGGCATCGATCCGAGTGCCATCGCCGTCGGCGGCATCAGCGCGGGCGGCAACCTTGCCGCGGTCGTCAGCCAGGCCGTCGCCGGCGAGGACCTCCAGCAGCCCGTCCTGCAGGTGCTCGTCGTCCCCGTCACCGACGTGTCGACCAAGCACCGCTCGTACGAGCTGTTCGGCGAGGGTTTCGCGCTGACCGAGGCGGACATGGACTGGTTCAAGGACACCTACCTCAACGATCCCGAGGAAGCGCTCGACCCACGAGTCTCACCGCTGCTGACGGACGACTTGTCCGGCCTGCCACCGGCGTACGTCGCGGTCGCTGGGTTCGACCCGCTCCGCGACGAGGGCATCGCGTACGCCGAACGCCTGCGCGAGGCAGGCGTGCCGACCGAGCTGCGCGTGCACACCGGGCTCATCCACTCCTTCGCCGGAATCCTCGGCGTCGGCCGTGCCGGACGAGCCGCTGCCCAAGAGATCGCCGACGCCATTCGTCAGGGTTTCGACAAGTAGTTAACCGATTTAGTCGCTGATCCCTCTCCACCTGGGATGCTCGATCCACCGTTCCGGACGAGCCACAGGTGGTAGCCCATGCGACGTCGACCGACAAGCCACGCCTCCCGAATCCTTCTGCCCGCAGCCGTCGCGCTGGCAACCGCTTCAGCGCTGGCTGTGCCGAGTGCCGGCGCCGATGAGCCCGCGGCGCCCACGGCGCCCACGGCGACGACAGCTCCGACGGTCAGCCCCACACCCCAGTCGATCTCGTCACTCGGCTCCGGGATGCCCGTCACCAGCCGGGTGCGAGTCGTCGTCGCCGCGGACACCGACAAGGCGGCGCTCAGCTCGCTCCTCGCCGCGCTCAAGGCGCACGGCGTCACCCGCATCGACCAGGTCGCGCCCGGTGCGGCAGGGCCTCCCGGCCTCCTCACCATTCACCTCGGCGCCTCGAACCGGCCGGACGTCGTCACGGCCGTAGCCGGCACCGCGGTCCCCGACCACACCGAGGGTTACGCCCTCCGCGCGGCGAAACGCGGCCCGAGCAAGGTCATCGGCATTGCCGGCGTCGACGGCACCGGCCAGTTCTACGGCGTCCAGACGCTGCGCCAGCTGCTGGCCGGCAGCACGGTCGCCCAGACGTCGGTGTCCGACTTCCCGTCGATGCCGTTGCGCGGCACGATCGAAGGTTTCTACGGCGAGCCGTGGACGTCGGCGGAGCGCCTCGACCAGATGGACTTCTACGGCCAGGTCAAGGCCAACACCTACATCTACGCGCCCAAGGACGACCCGTACCACCGCGACCAGTGGCGCACGCCGTACCCCGCGGACAAGCTGACCGAGCTCGGCGGCCTGGTCAGCCGCGCCAACGCCAACCACGTGCAGTTCACCTTCGCGGTCTCACCCGGCGGATCGATCTGCTACTCCGACCAGGCGGACCGCACCAAGCTCAAGGCGAAGCTGCAGAGCATGTACGACCTGGGCGTCCGCAGCTTCTCGATCCCGCTCGACGACATCAGCTACACGAAGTGGAACTGCGCTGCCGACCAGACGACGTACGGCGCACCCGGCCGGCAGTCCGCCGCCAAGGCGCAGGTCAGCCTGCTCAACGACGTCCAGGGCTGGATCACGACGCACGATGGAGCGCGGCCCCTGCAGATGGTGCCGACCGAGTACGGCGACCTCACCGACACGGCCTACAAGCAGGAGGTGCGCGGCACCCTCGACCCCGCCGTCGTCGTGATGTGGACCGGGACCGACGTGGTCCCGCCGACCGTGACCAACGAGCAGGCGGATCAGGCCAGCAAGCTGTTCGGACGCAAGGTCTTCCTCTGGGACAACTACCCGGTCAACGACTTCGGCAACACCAAGGGGAGGCTGCTGCTCGCGCCGTACGACAAGCGCGAGGCAGGCCTGTCAGGTCACCTCACCGGCATCGTGGCCAACCCGATGAACCAGCCGTACGCCAGCAAGGTGGCCGTCTTCGGGACGGCCGACTTCACCTGGAACGACAAGGCGTACGACGCGACCACGAGCTGGCCGCGCGCGCTGTCCTACCTTGCGGGCGGCGACCCGGCTGCCACTGCGGCGCTGCTGGTCTTCGCGGATCTGGAGCACCTGGCGCCGACGTTCGGTGCGACACCGTGGCAGCCGCAGGCTCCTGAGCTCGGCCGCCGCGTGAACGCCTTCTGGACGTCGGCGGATGCGGGCCAGGTGGCGGAGGCCGTCGCAGCGCTCCGTCCGTACGCGTCTCGAATCGCTAGCGCCCCCAGCACTATTCGTGCTGGTCACGTTCAGAAAGGCTTCGTGACGGACGCCAGTCCCTGGCTGACTGCGACCGACCTCTGGGGTCAGGCGCTCGTGCAACAGCTCGATGCCATCACTGCCCACCTCGCCGGTGACGACGCGACGGCGAAGCAGCTCACTCAGTCGTCAAAGGCGTTGCAGGCCAAGGCTGCTGGCGTCAAGGTCGACCCGGTGCGCAACACGTGGGGCAGCGGGCCGGTCAAGGTCGGCGACGGCGTACTCGACACGTTCCTCGCCAAGGCCGCCGATCTCGCGACGGGCTGAGAGCCCACTCCGGACGACAAAGCGGGCGGGACGCGTGTGCGTCCCGCCCGCTTCATATGAGTCGATCGTCAGGCGACGTTCACGGCCTTCCAGCCTGCCGTGATCGCCTTGCTCTCGGTGCTGTTCTTGCCGTACTCAGCGTTGGCGGACTTGATCATGCCGGCCTTCAGCTGGGCGTACGTCATGTTCTCGGTGCCGTAGTCGCGGATCGTGTTGTACCAGATCTTCGAGACCTTGATACCGCCAATCCCCTTGAACGTGGTGCCGTTACAGCTCTTCGTCGTGCCGTACGCGGACTTCCCGGTGCCGTTGGACATCAGGTAGAACGCGTGGTTGCCGACACCCGAGGTGTAGTGCGGGTCGTCGTCGGCTGTGGCCTTGCTCCAGCACGAGTGCGACATGCCGTCCTTGGACGGGTCGTCCATGTAGCGCAGCGGCTTGCCGTCGCCGTTGTAGTTGAGCTTCTCGCCGATCAGGAAGTCGAACTTGTCCTTGGGGTTCTTGGCGGTGTACTCGACCATCGTGCCGAAGACGTCGCTGGTGGACTCGTTGATGCCGCCCACGTCACCCTCGTAGCCGAGCTTCGCGAGCGCCTCGGAGACTCCGTGGGTCATCTCGTGACCGGACACGTCCAGGGCTGCCATCGAGCCGTACTTGCCGCCGTCGCCGTAGACCATGTTCGTGCCGTTCCAGGCGGCGTTCTTCCAGCCCTTGAAGCCGAACCGGATGTGCGAGCCGACGCCCTTGCCGTTGGCGAAGATGCCCTTACGCCCGAACGTCTTGGCGTAGTAGTCCCAGGTGACCGCGCCACCGTAGTGCGCGTCCGCCGCCGTGGTGTTGGGGTCCGTCGCCTTCCCGTTGCCGAAGACCGCCTTCTTGGCGACGATCAGCTTGCAGGTGTCGCCCGTCCCGAAGTCGGTGTTGCCGGTGTAGTTGGAGTTGCACGTGCTGCCCTTGCCGCGGGCCGCGTCGACCAGGCTGAAACCGGTGCTGGTCTTGGTCACCGTGAGGGTGACGTCGCCGTAGAACGTCGTGTGACCGACGGCCTTGACGCCGGCGGCTGCACGCGGCGCGACGGCCGCGGACTTCGCGGGAGCGTCTGCGGTCCAGCTGATGACGGGCAGCTGGGCACGCGATCGACCCGCTGCGGTCAGCTTCGGCGCCTTCGCACCGCTCCGCGCCATGGCCGCCTTGGAGGTCGAGGCGGGCAGCAGCGTGGCGACGGTCTCGGCCGAGCGAATGACCTTGCCGGTGCTCGCGTCGACCAGCACGGCGCGGCGGCTGGGTGTCAGACCATCAAGCTGGACACCCGCAACCAGGGTCATCCAGGCCAGACGCGGCGTGCTCGAGGTGGCATCCACGACGAGCTTGGCCTGGGTGGCGCCGGTCTGGTTGAAGTTGCGCGCCCCGGTGATCGATGCCGAGCGCGCAGTCCCTGCCGGGACGTGAGCGGCGGTCCCGACGCGGATCGGAGCCGTCTGCGAGGTCGACTGATCCACGACCTTGCCGTCCTTGGCGTGCACCACGAGCTCGCCGCCCACGACGGGCAGCCCGTCGTGGGTGCGGGCGTAACGCGCGTGGGTCGTGCCGTCCTTGCTCGTGGTCCGGCGGATGAGCTGGTAGGCGTCTCCGGCCGATGCACTGAGCCCGGCGGGCGTGCTCTTCAGGTAGGTAGCGACCGCTGAGTCGTTGGTCGCAGGGAGCGGTGCGGCGCTCGCAGCGTTCGCCGGCATGGCCAGCGCGACTGATGCGGTTCCTGCCAGGGCGACGGCGAATGTCGTCATCCTCATGTGGTGGTCCTCTCCAGGAGTGACGCCACAGCACCGCCCGGAGCCGACCGTCGGACCGGGCGTTGGGACCATGTCCCCCGAGAGCTGTGGCCGTCCTACCCTCCGGTAGGGGCCGGCGATGCGCCAGTACGTCTCGCCCAGTAGGCGCGGACATCACGAACTGTCATCGTTAACACCCCTAGGGGTTGACGGGGCCAGCCGCCATGCCTCAGGGTGCCCGCCGTTGTGAACACGCCTGTGATCGTCACCGGACTCGTCGCTCAGTCAGCCGGCGTCCTGCTGGATGTTGAGGTGGCCATCGCGCCACACGTCGACCACGGTCATGACCTCGGCCGGATCGTCGGCACACGACTCCGACTCGGACTTGATGCCCATCCGGACGGTGACCTTGCCGGGACTCACCCGCACGCTCTTGGGCCAGTTGCCACACCGGGAGCCCTCGGCGACGGCCTGCTCGATCTGGACCGCCGTGCGTCGCTGCGGGTCCCACAACCAGACGTACGTCGAGATGTGGAAGGCCGAGCCCTCCAGGACACTGACCGTCCTGACCGCGTCGAGGTAGCCGTCCTTGTTGACGTCCCCGAACTGGTCGAGTTCCGTGGACTTGAACAGCTCCCAGACCGGCGGAGTGATCGAGCCCGGTTGGCTCACGACATGCTTGCCGCTCTTCAACGGAATCCGCTTCTGCCCATTGGCGATTCCCGCAGTCCAGGTGGCGTTGGCGAAGTCGAAGGTCTTGATCGCATCCTTCGGGCCACTAGTGGTCGAGGCGGTCGATCCGACCGGTGCCGCTTTGACCGCACCCGTATCGATCTGGGTCACGCTGAACTCTTTGACAGGCGCCGCGGCCGGCTTCACGCGTACGACCTTGCCGGAGTAGCTCGGCCACGGTGCACCCGTGATCGCGGTCGGCATCTCATCACCAGCGAACTCGGCCAACGGGTTGCCGCAGTTGCACTTCACCCGTGGCACGCCGCGGTCATCCACGAGCACCGCCGTACCGGCCTGGAGAACTGCCGCGTACGTGTCAGCCTTGCCGTTGCGGTAGTCCGTGTTGGTCGCCAACGTGTCATCGCGCAAGATCACGGGCGTCAGTCGTGCGACGGTCTGCGGGATCTTGGCCACGGTCGTGTCGAGCAGCCCGGCCCAGATCGCGGCGCGGGTCCGATCCTTGGTGATGAGCTTGACCAGCTGCGCCGTGTCACAGGCGGGCTGCTGACCCACGCCGTATCCACCTGCAGCGTCACCGGCCCTCGAGGTGGGCGCGCCCAGCGCGGAGGCCGCCGGCGTTGCGCCGCCCGGCGTACTGGTTGAGGGGGTTCCGTCGCGGCGTAGGTAGGGCTGGGCGAGGGTGTCGGAGGGTTTCTGGTTCACGGTGGTGTCGGTGAACGGGTTGCCCGTGGTGCGATCGGCCGGTAGCAGCACCACCGACTCAGGTGCGTCATCGGACAGGACTCTCACACCGATGGTCGTGCCGACCCCGATGACCGCGAGCACGGCAAGGACAGCGGCGGTCCACTGCAGCGCTCCCCAACGCCGCCGTGGCGTGGTTCCGTCCGTGGGTGCGGCCGCGCGTAGCTGCCGGGCCAGCTCACCGGTCTGCGCGGGCCGCTTCGCCGGGTCCTTGTCGAACCCCCCACGTAGGACCGCGTTCACCTGCGGGGTGACCGGGCTCGGCAACGGCGCCGGGTAGGCGTGCAGCTGAGCCGCGACGATCGCATCCCGACCCTGGTGCGGCACCGCGGGTGTGCCGGCAAGCATCTCGTACGCCACACACGCCAACGCGTACGTGTCTGCTGCTGCGGTGGCCGGCTGATCACTGAAACGCTCCGGTGCCATGTACCGCCAGGACCCGATCACCGCCGCCGACTCGGTCAGCCGCGTGTCATCGGCCCTGCTCGCGATGCCGAAGTCGGCCAGGTAGCAGAAGTCGTCATCGGTGACCAGGATGTTCTCCGGCTTCACATCCCGATGCGTCAGGCCCGCCCGGTGCGCAGCATCCAGCGCGCCGGCGATCTGCTCCACGATGTGCACAGTCCGCTTCAGGGAGAACCGGCCGGCCTTGGCCAGCACCTTGGACAGGTCGGTGCCGGTGACCAGCGGCATCTCGATGAACAGCACACCCTCGATCTGCCCGAACGTGTGGATCGGCACGATGTGCGGGTGCGCAACGGACGCGGCCGTACGCGCTTCACGTTCGAATCGTGTTCGGTACGAAGGGTCTTCACCCAACCGCGTCGGCAACAGCTTGATCGCTACGGTGCGGTCCTTCTCGGTGTCCCAGGCCCGGTAGACCTCACCCATCCCACCGCGGCCCAGCAAGGCCTGCAGCTCATAGATCCCGAACCGAGACCCCACCCGATCCGACATCCCGCGCCTCCCCGATGGCCCTGACCACGCGGGACGCTACCGCACGCAAGACTCGCTGTGCGGCTCGCCGACTAGTGCAGGACGATGCGAGGACCCCGGTGAATGGTGGGCATGGACGCCGTCGGCAGTACGCGGGGCCGGACCGTCGTCGCGGTGGGGGACGCCTTGGGCCGCACCGTCTTGCGCGGCGACGGAGCGACCTGTCGTGGCGGCGCGACGGACGGTGCGGGCGGCTTCGGTTGGACCGGAACCGTGGCGCGCGGCGTCGCTTGAGGCGGCTGCGGCTCCGGGTCGGTCGAAGGCACCGCCGCGATCCGTTGCGCGGCCGGAGCGCCCGTGGCGGCGACCACGTCGGGAACCGTACTGACGGCCGACGCCGTGGAACTGGGCGTGGCATCTGCCGTGTCGGAGCTCGTCCACTCAGGTTCTGACGATGTCGATGTCGACGACGGCACGGCGAGGTACGCGCTCGCGTCCGGGCCGCTCGCGGTCGCGCCGATCACGGCAACCGTCACGCCCCCGATCACGACGGTCGCGACAGCGACGACCGCCACGAGGCGACGCAGCGGGAGACTCGGGTGTGGGCGTACGGCATGGCTGAGATCCCAGAGCGTGCCGTCAGCCCGGACGACGACATGCCTCGTGCCGGACGCGCTCTCAACGGTGGCGCGGATGGCACCGACCGGCAGCCGCTGCGCCTGACGCGCGAGCGCCGCGATGGCTGCCCCCTCGGCGGACTCACCCGGACGTGGCGGGATCTCGACGCCCACCACTCGCGGCGGTCCGCTCGGAGGGAGCTCGACGTGCGCGTTCGGTCGATCAGGGATCGCCTGCGGATCGAACGATCCCCAGAGGTATCCGTCATCGCGACTCGTCATCGGCCCAACCCCCTGCTTCGCTCCACGCTCACCCGCCAGCGAGAGGCGTGGTTCACAGCGCCCGAATAGAGCGAGCGTGCCACGATCGGCGCGGGCACGGCGTTCAGGGCTGTGGACAACCGTTCACAGCGGCCCCGCCATCGACACCGCCATCCGGTGCGCCTAGCGGTGGCCGCGCGGTGACCGGATGATCGTCGGCATCGGACGCGACGGCCGCGGGGGCGGATTCACTGTCGTGACCTTGTTGGACGGTTTGGGCTGGATCGACTTGCGGGGGCGCGGCGTGGTGGCCGGCGGCGCTCCGGTCGGCCGCAGCCGAGCGGACCAGGTCGGCTGTGGAATCGGAGTCCCCCGCTTGGCTGACGGTGCGGCCGGCACGGGCCCGCGCACTGACCCGATCGTCGACGGTTGGAAGGTCGGGGCCAACGCGCCCGGTCCCGAAGAACCCGTGCGACTGGTCGATGACGGCGGCGCCACTTCCTTGCGCTGGTCGGACCCGCCACGCGTCGCCGCCAGCACGCCGACAACCCCGCCGCTCGTCACGACGGCAGCGATGGCGCACGCGGCGATCGTGCGCCGCCCCGGCAGCGTGAAGCTCCGCCCTACGGCGTCCAGATCCCAGCGCGTGCCGTCGGCCTGAACGACCAGTCGCTTCGTCCCGGACGGACTCACGACCCTCGCGCGAATTGCCTGCGCGGGCTGCCTACGCGCCCGTCGCGCCACCGCCGTGATCGCGACGTCCTCCGCGGTGCTGTCTGCGCTGCAAGGAATCTCGACGCCGGCTACCCGTGGTCGTCCGCTCTTCGACAGCTCGACACGCACCACTGGTTCGTCGGGTGTTGTGTGGGGGTTGAACTGCGCACGGTGAGTACCGTCGCGACGCATCATTGCCCGCCCTCTGCTCGTGGCCTGTCCTCGACCCGCGAGGGCCGCTCACCTGGTCGCATCCGCCTCCCGCGGACGCACCAGGTCGAGGGTGCCAGCCAGATCGTCAAGAAACGTTGATCGTTGGGCATAACTCCGGTCAGGGAAGAGCGCTCTCGCGCACGGCGAAACCCTTGGCGTTGACCACGGTCCGGCCGGCGAGCGGCTCGACCAGCGTCGTCGTCACCTGCCCTGCGCTGCCCGCGTCCGGGCAATCCATCCGCTCAGTCTTCACGGTGAGGGTCGTCGTCAGGACGACCTGGGTCGGCGACTCCTTCGCCTCGAGACGAGCGACGCGCACGGACTCGCCGCATTGGCCCATGGGCAAGAAGACCCCGATCGCTCGAGACCGCTCGTCGTAGGTGTAGTTGGTGACGAGCGGATGGGTGGTCTCCCACCGCGGTCGAGTCTCCAGCCAGTAGCCGACGACCGCTCCGATGATCAGCGCCGCGAGGACCGCGCGGCCGATCCAGCGATCCCGACGGCTCAGCGGTGAGAGCTCAAGCCCAGCGTGTACGCCCATCGCACGCCTCCCTCAGCACCATGATGCGTCCGCGGAGTGCGGCCCGTCATCAAGCTGTGGGTCACGATCTGGCTAGTGCCGGACGATCCTCGGCCCGCGGGGGATGGTCGGCATCGACGGCGTCGGCGACGGAGGGGGATGGATCGTCGAGGTGGGGCTGGAGGTCTTGGGCGGAACCGTCTTGCGTGGTCGCGGCGTAGCGGGCGGCGGCGCCGGCGGTCGAGGTGCCGAGCTCGTCGGCTGCGGCGCGCCCGGCGAGGTGGGCACCACCGGACCGGACGAGGGCACCGCGCCCACCCCGGCAGGTGGAGGCGCACCGGTCGCGGCGACGACGTCCGGGACCGGGCCGGTCGCAGCCGGGGCCGAGGTCGACGTGATCTGACTCGTCTCGGTCGGTCGGCTCACAGGTGCGGGAGTCGCCGTCGTCGAGACAGGAGACAGCTCGCCCTGCCGGTCCGGGCCATCGCCGGATGCGCTGACGACCGCCACCGCCACACCGCCGACCATGACCGCCGCCACAGCACACGCCGCGAGAACGCGACGGAGCGGGACAGCCGGCGTCGGGCGTACGGCATGGTCGAGGTCCCAGCGCGTGCCGTCGGCCTGGATGACCAGGCGCCGCGTGCCGGACGGGCCCTCGAAGGTCGCCCGAACGGCTTCGCCCGGCAGCCGCTGAGCCTGCCGAGCCAGAGCGGCGACCGCAGCATCCTCCGCCGACTCGCCCGCCTGCCGCGGGATCTCGATCCCGGCGACCCTGGGCAGTCCGTCCTCGGGGAGCTCGACGTGAGCCTCGGGCTGTGCGGGCGTGGCGTGCGGGTCGAAGGGTCCCCAGAGGTGCTCGCTCTCGCGACCCGTCATCGCCCCAACCCCTGATCTGATCCGCACCCCTCGCGCACACGTGAACCCGCGGCGCTCGCCTCAGAGGAAGAGTGCCACGTCCGGCGCGAGCGTGGAGTTCGTGCTGTGGACAAACCTCGCGTCAGGTACGCGCCCGCTCGCGGTGTGCTGCGGCCTTGACCCGACTCTGGCAGCGCGTGGAGCAGAACCGGCGGCCGCCGTTCTTGGATCCGTCGACGTAGACCCGGTCGCAGCCGGGCGCCTCGCACACGCCGAGCCGGCCACCCATCGCGCTGCCCAGGGCCATGGCCAGGCCCGCGGCCACGCCGGGCGACCAGCCCGGATAGAGGCCCGGGTCCCGCCCGTGGAAGTGCAGGTGCAGCTCTCCGTCGTGGTCGTCGAGCTGAGGACGGGGACCCGTCTCGTCGAGCAACCGGTTGACGAGCCGAGCGGCCACCGACAGTTCCTGCGCATCTGCAGCGACGAAGACCTCGCGCAGTCGTCCGGCGAGCACCCTGAACTGCTCGGCCTCGGCGGCCGTCACCCGCGGCTCGTAGCCATCGGCCCGCAACGCCTCGGCCGCGGCGTCGCGCAGCGCACGACCTTCGGGCACGTCGTAGGGGCGGCCACGGTCGCCGCCGGGCGTGAGGGTGTTGACCATCTTCTCGGCTGCATCGAGCAGACGCCACACATGACTGTCGAAATGCACTTGACCAGTCATCTCCTCACTGCGTAACGTGACTGTCGTAATCATTTTAACCAGTCACGGGGGTCTCATGTCCGTCACCACAGCCTCGCAGACCCTGACCTGGCGCACCGTGCCACGGGAGCTGCGCATCCTCATCCTGGCGCGCACCATCAACCGGCTCGGCGCCTTCTCGATGGCCTTCCTCGGCCTGCTGCTCACGGAGCATCTCGGCGCAGGACTGACGGCGGCCGGCCTGATCCTGGCAGCGTTCGGGCTGGCCACCATCCCGTCCCGGCTGCTCGGCGGCTGGCTCGCGGACCGCCTGGGTCGGTCGCGCACGATCGCGCTCGGACTCTTCGGCTGTGCGGCCAGCCAGCTGTGGATCGCGGCGTCCCCGTCGGTCGCGAGCGCGGCCGCGGCGGCCGTCGTGTTCGGACTCGCCTTCGAGATCTACGAGCCGGCCAGTCAGGCGCTCGTCGCGGACGTGAGTAGACCCGAGGACCGGCCGGCGGCGTACGCCCTGCTCTGGGCTTCGACCGCGGTCGCCGGTGTGCTCGCCGGGCTCATCGGCGCGGTCGCCAGCAGCATCGATCTGCGCCTGCTCTTCGTGATCGATGCCGTGAGCTGCGTGGGGTGCGCCGCGATCGTGCTCGGGCTGCTGCCGCGTACGGCCGTGGGTGCTCCGTCCAAGGATGAGGTGCCGGCGCGGCCGTGGAGGGACAGCCGCCTGCTCGTACTCCTAGGCGTAGCAACGGTTTTCGCGACCATCTACATGTTGATCGTGATGGCACTGCCGCTCACGTTGCGGGCGCGCGGGCTGCCGGGTTGGCACCTGGGTGTGCTGCTCACGGCGGGCGCGTTGACGAGCGTGGCGGCCACGCTCGTCCTGAAACGGATCACCGCCGGACGGGACGAATTCGCAATGATGCGAGGCGCGTACGTCGTCCTGGCACTTGGTCTCGTGGTGACGGCGTACGCCGACCGGCTGAGTCTGTTCGTCGTCGCGACGGTGCTGTGCGGGCTGGCCGAGGTCGCCCTCCTCGGGCACAGCATGTCGCTGGCGGCGGGCCTCGCACCCGAGCACGGAAGGGCGGCGTACCTCGCGGTCTTCGGCCTCTGCTGGGGCGTCGCGACGACGGTCGCTCCCCTGCTCGGCACCCAGCTGCTGGAGCACACCGGCCCGACGGTGACCTGGCTCGTGCCGGCGATCGGTGCGCTCGCCTGCGCCGCCGCCCAGCCGCGCCTGCGTCGTCACCTCACGTGATCGGGGCCGAAGCGTGCAAGGGGTGAGATGGCCCTTCACAAGCACCGCAGCGGTGCGAGAGTGGAGATCATGACAGAGCAGAGCACCCTTGCCCTTGCCACGGAGCGCCTCGAGGCGCAGCGCACGATCCCTGCCGATCCCAGCGATATCTTCGCCGTGCTGACCGACCCACAGGGTCACGTCGCCATCGACAGCTCGGGGATGCTGCAGAGCGCCGACGGCAACCGTGTCGAGCAGGCTGGTGACGAGTTCGTCGTCCACATGGATCGCGAAGCGCTCGGTGACCTGCCGATGGGCAAGTACGACGTCACCGTCACCATCACCACGTTCGAGCACGACCGCGAGATCGCCTGGAAGATCCTCGGCACCGTGCGACCACCGATCGGGCACGTCTTCGGCTACCTCCTGGAGGAGGTCCCCGAAGGCACCCTCGTGACCTCCTACTACGACTGGTCCGACGCGCACGAGGACTGGCGTCGCAGCGGCATCTTCCCGGTGATCCCGCAGACCGCACTGCGCGGCACGCTGGGCATCCTCGAGCGTGCCGTTGTCCGCGGCTACCCCCAGGAGTCCGCCCGCGAGCACTGACCCACGCCCCCGGCAAAAGTTGATCGGCCGCACACGCATACCTGTGCCTGCGACCAACTTTCGCCGGGGGGTTGGGTCAGCGGCCGAGGGCCTGGAGGTAGGCGCGACGATCTGCCGGGTCGGCGTGGATCCGTGAACGCTCCGGCGTCGCACCCTGCACCGGTTCGTACCGGTCGAACGCCGTCACCAGCACGCCCTCACCACGGGTGAGCCCAGGAACCCGCTGCTGCAGCTGGTGCACCGTGGCCGCTGGGATGTCACCGGCGAGCACGTACGCCGCTCCCCGGCTCTGCGTGTCGAGCGGCACCCCACGTACGTGCGAGAGCGCGGACAGCGTTGCGCCCAAAGCATCTTCGGGCACCTCCAGCTCGAAGTGGTGGATCGGCTCGTGCACACAGGTGCCGGCCCGACGCAGCGCATCGGTCAGCACCATCGGCGTCAGGTTGCGGAAGTCGCCGGCGGTGCTCGACATGCTCGCGTCGAAGGTGCCGTGAGAGTGGCTCTGCCTCGCCCAGTAGCCCGAATGCGTCATGGTGACAAGGCAATCCGCGACCGCCCAACCTCGCAGACCCTCGCGCAACGTGGCGTGCACCGCTTCCTCGACGGCCGTGAAGAACGCGGGCGGCATCGAGCCGAGCTCCACGCCGAGCGCGAACGTGATGCCCGATCCGACCGGCGCTGGGTCGACCCGAAGGCCGACCGTTGCCAGGAACGGGTTGGGCCCGACGTTGATGATCTCGAACGCCTCGCCCGAGCCCGACGGCCGCTCGATGCAGATCGTCGTCGTCTCCCGGAAGGTGACGTCGACGTCGTACTCCTGCGCGAGCATCGCCTGGATGACCTCCTTCTGCACCTCCCCGTAGAGCGACACCGAGATCTCGTGCCGTACGTCGTCCTGCCGCAGATCGATCAGCGGATCCTGCTCAGCCAGCTGGCTCAGACCGACGTGCATCGTGCCGCGGTCCGCGTCACGCACCGGGTCGACAACGGTCTCCAAGGAGGGCGGTGAGAAGAAGTGCCGATCCGCGGATCGCGTTGGCACATCACCGATCTCGTCGCCGATCCGTACGCCCGCCAGACCCCACACCTGCGCGATCCGTCCCGCACGCGCGCACTGGGCCGGCCTCGCGACGCCGCTGTCGAACTCGCGGATCGCGGTGACCTTCGCCTCCATCACCCGGCGCTCGGCCGGGCTCACGAGACGAAGCCGATCCCGAACGCGAACGGTCCCGGACTCCAGTCGCAGGTAGGCGATCTGCTCGCCACCACCGCCGCGCTCCACCTTGAACACGGTGCCTCGAGGCGGACCGGACACGTCGGGGTCAGCGACGGGGAGCAGCCGAGGAATGGAGCACATCAGCGCCTCCACACCAGCACCGGTCACGGCCGACCCGAACGCCACCGGATGCACCGTGCCAGCACGCGACTGCTCGGCCAGGCGTTCCTGGAGAAGCGACTCCGTCACGGACGCCGGGTCTTCCACGTACGCCGCCAGCAGCTCGCCGTCGTGAGCCGAGAGAAGATCGACCCAGGCGTCCATCGGACGCGAACCACACTCGTACGGAACGAAGCTCGCGTCTCGACCGCCCGCGTCACGCACCGAGCCGAGCGCGATGGCGCGCGGTGTGAGCCGCTCGGTGATCTCGCGCACGACCTCGTCCGGGCGAGCGCCGGTCCGGTCGATCTTGTTGACGAAGATCAGCGTCGGGATGCCCAGCCGCTGGAGCGCGCGCATCAGCACCCGCGTCTGCGCCTGGACGCCCTCGACGGCTGAGATCACCAGGATCGCTCCGTCGAGCACGCTCAAGGCACGCTCGACCTCGGCGATGAAGTCCGAGTGTCCAGGCGTATCAACGAGATTGATGACTGTTTCGCCGATCGTGAACGACACGACCGCCGAGCGGATGGTGATGCCGCGCTGCTGCTCCAGCGCGAGAGAGTCGGTCTGGGTGCTGCCGTCGTCGACGCTGCCGACCTCGTCGATGACCCCAGCCTCGAAGAGAAGCCGTTCGGTCAGACTGGTCTTACCGGCATCGACGTGCGCCAGGATGCCCAAGTTCAGGGATGTCAAAGTGGTTCATGTCCTCTGCGTAGGTGTGATTGACCTGCTGGCAGGGCATGAAACGAGAACGCATGACATCTCCTGATCGGGGTGGGCTGACCAGCCCAGGACAGCAGCCGACGGGCACGTGCGGCAACCGAATTACGCAGCCGAACGCGGCCGCTGCAGAGCGCGCAGCACGGTGATGACACCCAGCGCGCCGACCACTGCGAGTCCGAGCTGGAGGTTGCGAGCGGCGTTAGGGACGTCCGGCATCCCGACGTTGACCAGGACGCCGCCGAGTGCGGACATCGTCGACATCGCGATCATCTGAGTGGTGTTGATGCCAGCAGCCGCCTTGCCCGCCTCGACCGGGTCGTCGCTGACGCTCATGGCCCGCACGGCAAGGTGGGGGAACGACGCACCGATACCCGAGCCCGCGACGATCAGCAGCAGCGCCCAGATGAGCATCGCCCACCCGCCGGACGCCACCTGCGGCACGAACGCTGCTCCGAGCAGCCCGAGGGCCACGACAGCCGGGCCTCCGACGACGAGCATGGTCTTGGTCCGCTCGCTGTGCACCTCGGCCGCGAAGACGTTGGTCGTCGACCAGCCCACCGATATCGCCGCACCCAGGAAGCCGGCGACGAAGGGCTCGAGCCCGCCGATCTCCTGCCCGAAGAGCGGCGTGAACGCTTCGGTGACTGCGGCGGCCGAGACCGCGCCGAGTGTGAGGTAGATCCACCGCAGCGGCACACCACGCTCGTACGTCGCCCTCGGCATCACCGTGCTCGTCGCCTTGCGCTCCCAACCGATGAACGCGAGCACCAGGACGACCGCCAGCACGATCGTGGCTGCGACAGCGACCCCGTGCACGATGCTCGCGATGCTGAGCGCTGCCACTGCCGCCGTCAACAGAGCCAAGGACCCGACGGGCACCGGCTCCGCATCGCCACCTCGAGGCTGACCTGCCAGGGCCCGGCCCGCGACCACGCCCAACCCCGCCGCCGCGAGAGCCGTCACCACGAACGCAGCCCGCCACGCGTCGTACTGCGCGAACGCACCACCGACCGCCGGTCCCGCGAGGGTCCCGACCGCGTACATCCCGGAGAGCAGGGCGAGGGCGCGGGTCCACAGCCGCTCCGGGAGGACCGAGCGCAGCACCGCGAAGGCGAGGCCCGCGAGGAGTCCACCGCCGAACCCCTGAACGCCGCGACCGAGCAGCAGCACCGCCATGCTCGGCGCCGCGGCACCGATCAGGGTTCCGACGACGAAGGCGCCGAACCCGACGACGTACGCGCCGGCCGTGCCGAGCCGCGCGAGCAGCTGGCTGACCAGCATCGCGGCGACGACCGACATCACCAGGAAGGTGGTGGTCGTCCAGGCGTAGAAGGTCTGGCCACCGATGTCACCGACGATCGAGGGCAGCAGGCTGCTGGTGAGATACATGTTCACGGCCTGCAGCAGCACGCCGCCGGCCATCACGACGACAGGCCCGCCGTACGACGCGAGGTCCCGCCAGCTGGCGCCCGTGTCGGACGTCTTCTCGATCTGCTCGGTTGTTGTCATGCCGACACGCTAAAATCCCAAGTGAACTTGAGGTCAAGGGGTAGACATGTCTCTCGGTCCGGACGACTCGCTGACGATCGGTGAGATCTCGCGCCGTACCGGCGTCCCACACTCGGCGCTGCACTACTACGAGTCGCTCGGGCTGATCTCCTCGCACCGGACGGCGGGCAACCAACGACGCTACGCGCGACACATGGTGCGGCGAATCTCGTTGCTAGTAGTGGCAAAACGGCTGTCGATCCCGCTGGCCGACGTGCAAGTCGCGTTCCAGCCGCTGCCGCACGAAGAGCGCCCGTCGACGGCCGACTGGCGCCGGGTGTCGACTCGTTGGAAGCAGATCCTGCAGGAGCGTCGCCGCCAGATCGAACGACTGGAGCACGAGCTGAACGGCTGCATCGGATGCGGCTGCCTGTCGATGAAGTCGTGCTTCTTGCTCAACCCGCAGGACGCGCTCGGCGAGCAGGGGCCTGGACCGCAGCGCGTCTGACCTCAGTCATGCGACAGCGAGGACCGCCTCCAGAGGACGCGGCACGCGGTGCATGTCGAGCGCCTCGACCAGCAGCCGCCCATAACGGATCTTGCGCATCGAGCGAGTGCCCATGAATCGGTGCAGCTGCTGAGTCGCGGTGCGTTCGCGTTGGGCCGGCTGCTGCTGGAACAGCCGGTACGACGCGAGCTCGCCTTCGGCGTCCATCACCGCCTCGACGGCCGGTGGTCCGAGCGCCCGGATCAGCTCGTCCTCCATGTCGTCGATGCACGCGAAGAAGCCGAGCGTCTCTCGCTGCTCGCGACTGGTGGCCGCTCCGACGCCGGTCCGCTCGAGTCCGAAACGGAAGAACCGCTCCTCGGCGACGTCGCACAGTCCGGCCAGGCGGACGTCGTACGGCACGAGCACCTCAATGAAGTGCGCGATGTTGGTCGCGCCACCGATCGGGACGACCGAGATGCCTTCTGCCGCAAGGTCTTTGCCTTGTCGCTCAGCGAGAGCCTCGAGCGCTGCCCGATCGCTCGGGCCTTCCACCAGCACGATCGAGCGGGCGGACTTCGCGGCGCGCTCGGCGGCCGACAGGGCCGTTTCGAGGGGCTCTGCGGCGGTCGTACGGGCCATCGGATCGACGTCCACCTGATCGAGTGTCGCAGGTGAATCCGTACGGAGCGCCATCATTTGGGACCGCGACTGCCGCTCAGACCTGTCAGGCGCCGAGCGCCCAGAAGGGCACACAGGTCGGCTTGCCGGCGTGCTCCGGGTCGAGGTGGTACTTCACCAGACTCGCCACGTTGGGGTCGATCGCGAGGCCGAGGTGACCGCTGAAGTCGAGCCCGCAGGAGTTCTGCAGGACGACATTGGTCACGTTGGGAGCCTTCAGGATTCCGCTGGTGTACGGCGTCACGATGGTGTCGTACTTGGTGACGATGTTGGTGTACTGCGGACCGGGGACTGCCACCCCACCGTCGTTGAGCTTCTTCAGGAAGTCGGAACCCGTGAGGAACTGGGAGCACGCCGGGCAGCCGACGCCGTTCAGGATCGGCTGGAGACCGAGCGCCTTGGCGAGGGTGCCCAGGCCCGACAACGAGGTCCCGGCATAGTTGGCGCCGAACCCGACGTAACGGTTGACCTTCTTGTCGCCGCCGAGGAACTTCATGTAATAGGCGGGCACCGTGGTGCCCTCCGAGTGCCCGACCACGTTGACCTTGGTCGCACCAGTGCTCGCCAGGACCTTGTCGACGAAGGTCGAGAACGTCGCCGCGCTCTTGTCCATCGCACCGAGGCCGCCGACCAGGTCACCGAAGATCGTGCCGCCGTAGGTCGTGGAGTAGACGCAGTAGCCGGCCGCGGCGAGCGTCGGCGCGAGCGTGAGGAAGTTGTCGGTGCCGTTGCCGCCCAGGCCATGAGCGAGGACGACCGGGTTCGGATGCGCGGCCGATGGCTTGCACGACCAGTTGTTCCAGCCCGTGGTGGGCGGCGTCGCTGCGCCTGCAGTCGGTGTCATCACACCGAACGCCGCGGCAGCCGCGACGGAAGCGATCAAGGACCGGCGGGCGAACGTCTGCATGGCTTCTCCTCAGAGGTGACGTGCATCACAGTGCACGGAGTGAAGCACGCTATGACCCTTTAGGACAAGAAATCTTTTCCGTAACTGAGACGCCGCCCCGCCACCACTGCGCCGTAGAAGGCCCGCAACGACCCGTGCAGCTCGTCGACATCCAGCGCCGGCGGCCCGTCCACGTCGGTGACCCAGTCGGCCACGATGTCGAACAGTCCGCCGGACGTACCGGTCGCCAACCCCGGCGGCACGGGGACGTCTGGCGAGTACTGCCGCCAGATCCCCGCGACGAACTCCGCGGCCCACCGGCGGTTGGTCCGTCGCTCTCGCTCGACGTCGACGGTCGTCGCTGTCCCGTGCCCGAACAGGACGATCGCGTGCCTCGGGTCGTCGCCGAAGGCATGCGCCATGGCGTTCAGTACGACTGCGGCTGCTGCCGATTCGTCATCCGCTGGCGCGCCCTCCAACGCCTGGCCGACCACGGTCTGCAGGTGCACGGTGCTGCGCCGCATGAGCCCGAGATAGCAGTCTTCGCGCGAGGTGAACACGTCGTAGAAGCTCTTCGTGCTGACGTGCGCCTCCTGGCACAGCTGCTCGATGGAGGTCCCGAGATAGCCCTGCCGGGCGAACAGGTCGAGCGCGGCATCCAGTAGCGCCTCCCGCCGCGCGGCCCGCCGTTGCTCGCCGTCCAGTCCACCGATTCGTCTCGCCACGCGCCCTAACCTAGATCCGCACGACCGTGCGACCCTGTGACCCATCCGCACCCGGCCGGCGCTCCGAACCCTGGCCGAACGGCGTACCCCCTTCGGAAGGACACCGATGACCGCCCTGCACGACTTCACCGCCACCACCCTGTCCGGCACCGAGCAGTCCCTGAAGGAGTACGACGGCCAGGTCACCCTGGTCGTGAACACCGCCTCCAAGTGCGCGTTCACGCCGCAGTACGAAGGTCTGGAGAAGCTGTTCGAGGACTACGGCGACCAGGGTTTCGTGGTGCTGGGGTTCCCGTGCGACCAGTTCGCCCATCAGGAGCCGGGTGGCGCCGACGAGATCGGTGCCTTCTGCCAGAAGAACTACGGCGTGAGCTTTCCGATGTTCGACAAGGTCGACGTCAACGGCCAGAACACCCACCCGCTGTACGCCTGGCTCAAGGACCAGAAGGGCGGCGCCGTGGGCAGCCGGATCAAGTGGAACTTCACCAAGTTCCTGGTCGGCAAGGACGGTCAGGTGATCAAGCGGTACGGCTCGACCACCAAGCCCGAGAAGATCGCCGACGACATCAAGGCCGCCCTCGCCGTCACCGCACCGGCCGAGTAGCCACCCGCACGCTGGTCGAGTAGGTGAGGAACAAGCCGTATCGAGACCCGGCGACCGCGCGCACCAGGTCTCGATACGCCTCCGCTAGCTGTTGCTGCGCATGAGGTTGGTGACACGGGCTGGGAGGCGTGAGGCTGGTGGCTGGTCTCCGGCGGCGGTGTGGGGCCGATGGTAGTTGTAGTGGACCTGCCACACCCGAAGCCGATCGCGGCGGTGCTGCTCGGACTCGAACACGGCGGCGTACAGGAGCTCGCGGGCCAGGGTCTGTTGGTAGCGCTCGACCTTGCCGTTGTGCTTAGGCGTGAAGGGTTTGGTCCGTTGGTGCTTGGCGGCGAAGGAGTGCACGGCGCGGGTGAAGTCATGCGCGCGGTAGCAGGCGCCGTTGTCGGTCACGATGCGGGTGAAGCGGGTGATGCCGTGCGCGGTGAAGAACACCCGGGCGCGGAACATGAACCCGATGGCGGTGGCAGCCTTCTCATCGTCGTGGGCCTCGGTGTAGGCCAGCCGGGAGAAGCCGTCCACGGCCGAGTGCAGGTAGGTGTACCCGATCCGTTGGCCCTTCTTACGGGCCCGGTCAGAGGCCTTGGCCTGGGGTGAGTGCTTGCCGTGAGCTCGCCAGCCGCCGCCGTCGGGGATGCGTCCGACCTTCTTCACATCCAGGTGGGTCATGTGACCGGGGTAGCGAGCGATGATCTTTCCCGGTGCTCGTAGTGGTTCGCCATCGACGTCGAGGTGGCGTAGACGATTCAGGCCGTGTCGGACCAGGATCCGGCTGATCGTGCAGACCGCGACGTCGGTGCCTTCCTGGGCCAGCTCGAGATGGATCCGGCGCGCGGACCACTTGCGTTTGCGTAGCTCGATGATCTGCTCGATGACCGCCTTGGGTGTAGCGGTCGGTGAGTGCTCGGGGCGGCTGGTCCGGTCGTGCAGGCCAGCGTCGCCGTGGCGCCGCCAGCGGGCGTACCACTTGGACAGGCACTGACGAGAGACCGCGGCCTCGGCCGCGACGTGCGCGATCGGCCGGTGCTGACAGCGGCGGACAAGACGACGGCGGCCCTCGAACGACAGGGCGGCACTACCGTGAGGCATAGGGCAGGTTCCTTCGGCTGACTCGACGTGATGAACGGCTAGACACCTTCATCCTGTCGCCGCAGGGACCTGCCCGTCCTTAACCCGCCGGCCGTGTCACCAACCTCATGACCCGCAACAGCTAGCGCTCCGGCTACTCGACCAGCGGCGGACGGGAATGGGTCTCGTGGAGAAGTACAACCTTGTTGTACAGATCCGCAACAACGTTGCCCATCTCTACGACCCCCATATCCGGTCGGCCGCGACACGCCGAGCGGAGCGTTAGACCCCAGCGCTGGTCGAGTAGGCGAGCGCCCTAGCGCGAGCCGTATCGAGACCCGGTGACCAGCGTGCACCTGGTCTCGACCCGCAACAGCTAGCGCTCCGGCTACTCGACCAGCGGCGGACGGGAATGGGTCTCGTGGAGAAGTACAACCTTGTTGTACAGATCCGCAACAACGTTGCCCATCTCTACGACCCCCATATCCGGTCGGCCGCGACACGCCGAGCGGAGCGTTAGACCCCAGCGCTGGTCGAGTAGGCGAGCGCCCTAGCGCGAGCCGTATCGAGACCCGGTGCGCGCGTGCACCTGGTCTCGATACGCCTCCGCTAGCGCTCCGGCTACTCGACCAGCGATGTCGGGATGAAGTAGAAGCCTTTGTCGTTCTCCTTCGCCCGGGCGCGTAGGACGTCGTTGACCTGCACGTGGTCGTTGACGTCGATCCGGCCCTTGATGCCGAGCAGGCGACGGACGGCGTACGCCGGTATGAGGCCTTGGCGGCCACGGTCGTCCACGGCGAGAGCGAAGCGCGGCCCGGTCGTACGGACCCTGACCTCGACGTCGCTGTCGGCCAGCTCGGCGTCGGGCGCCTCGTCCCCGGCCGCGGACTGCCCCGACGCGTCGGGCGCGAGCGATCCTTCGAGGTCACTCGCCAGGTCGTCGGCCATGTTGTCGACCGCAGCCAGCATCGCGGCCATCGCTCGGGCGACCGAGGTGTGGAAGGGCCCCGGCTTCATGGCCGCGCCGGGCTTGTAGAGGTCCTCGTGGGTGAGCTCGCCCCAGGCGTCCTGCAGCCGCGTCTTGACCTGCACCTCGACGAGCACCGGCTGCCCCTTGCTGACCGGGACCCGCAGGATGATGTGGTGCGCGCGGTAGCCACTCGCCTTGGGCGGGTCGACGTGGTCCTTGTGCTCCACGAGCTCGAGCTCGCCCCGCTGGTCGGCGTCCAGCAGCGCCGCGCACATCATCGACTGGTCACGCGGTGACTTGCAGAGCACCTTGATGCCGACGATGTCGCGAACACACCGCTCGACGTCCCCAGCGTTGCGGGGCGGCTTGGCCCGCCCTTCGGCGACTCGACGCCGCAGCTTGTCCAGCGCGCGGTCCTCGGCCTTGATCCGGTGGTGCGAGACGTCGAGACGGGACTCGTCGCTCTCGTCCAGCAGGTCGGCCGCGTGCCCCTTGAGCCAGCCCAGCAGCTGGTCCCGAGCCTCCTCCCAGGCGACGCGACGATCCCGATAGGCCTGCAGGACAAGGGCATCCAGTCGATCGACCTCGATCAGCTGCTCCGACATGCTTCTCCCACGCGTTCATTGGTCGGAGTCCACGGCTGCGCTCCGCACCCTTGGCTACCACAACCGGGCGACACGCAGGCGAATTCGAGGCTCTTGACCCTTCGGGAAGGTCGGGCCAGGGTCGCGAGTACGGCTGCATCTGCACCTGCCCAAAGGGGTCTTGCGATGTCCACGTACTTGTACCGCCTCGCCAACTGGTCCGTCGTCCATCGACGGATCGTGCTGGCCGTGTGGCTGCTGCTCGCTGTGGGTGCCGTAGTGCTGGCCCAGGCGAGCGGCGGCAAGACCAACGACAACTTCACGATCCCGGGAACCGAGTCACAGCAAGCGGTTTCGGTGCTCGAGAAGAAGCTCCCCGCCGCCAACGCCGGGCAGACCCAGTTGGTCTTCGCGACTCACGGCGACGCGAAGATCACCGACCCGGCCAACCAGAAGGCGATCGCAGCGACGACGACTCGCCTCAAGGCGATCCCCGGCGTCGCGGCGGTGGTCGATCCGTTCCAGAGCAAGACCATCTCGCCCAAGCAGCAGGTCGCGATCGGGACGGTCCAGTACAAGAACGAAGCGCTCGACGTCACCGACGGGACGCTCGACGCTGTCAAGAAAGCGGTAGAGCCGGCCCAGAACTCCGGCGTCCAGGTCGACTACTCGGGCACGGCGTACCCCGGCTGGAAGCAGGAGATCTCCGAGACGCCCGAGATGATCGGCATCGCGGTGGCGTTCGTCATCCTGCTGATCACGTTCGGCGCGTTCGTGGCCGCGGGCCTGCCGATCCTCAACGCGATCATCGGCGTCGTCATCACCCTGATGGGCATCACCGCGCTGGCGGCCGTGCTCGACATCGCGTCCGCGTCGACCACCGTGGCCATGATGCTCGGCCTGTCGTGCGGGATCGACTACGCGTTGTTCATCCTGTCCCGGCATCGCAACAACCTGCTGACCGGTATGGACGTCAGGGAGTCCGTCGCTCTCGCCGTCGGGACGGCAGGCAGCTCAGTGGTGTTCGCCGGGCTGACCGTCATCATCGCGCTGTGCGGCCTGTCGGTCGCCGGCATCCCGTTCCTGACAGTCATGGGTCTGGCAGCGGCGGGCGCGGTCCTGATCGCGCTCCTCGTCGCGCTGACGCTGCTCCCGGCGCTGCTCGGCTTCGCCGGCATGAAGGTCGCCAAGTTCATCAACTCACCGCTGCGCCCCGGTCACCACGAGGCGGTCGCGCGGACCGCCGTCGACACCCCTGAGCAGACGGCCGGCGCGATCTGGGCTCGGTTCGTCGTCCGCTGGCGCATACCGGTTCTGATCGCCGGCGTCGCGCTGCTCGCCGTCATCGCGATCCCGGTCGCGAGCATGCAGCTCGGCCTGCCCAGCGGCAACGCGAAGCCGACCTCGGACACCCAACGACGGGCGTACGACAACGTCACCGCGGGCTTCGGCCCTGGCTTCAACGGTGCTCTCCTCGTGCTCGCCGACGGCGTGGACAGCGAGCAGGACGTCGCTCAGATCGGCGCCGCGCTCAAGTCGCTGCCCAACGTCGCGACCGTCGCGCCCAGTGCACGCAACGGCACGCTGCAGCTGCTGCAGGTGGTGCCGAAGACAGGACCTAACGACACCGAGACCGCCGACCTCGTGAACCGGATCCGGGACGACCGCTCGAAGATCGAGGGTGGCACCGGGGCGCACATCCTGGTCGGCGGTCAGACGGCGTCCAACATCGATGTGTCGTCCAAGCTCTCGAGTGCGTTGCCGCTGTTCCTCGTCGCGGTCGTCGGGCTCGCCTTCGTGCTGCTGACCTTCGCGTTCCGGACGATCCTGGTCCCGATCAAGTCGATCATCGGGTTCCTGCTGTCGGTCGGTGCGGCGTTCGGTGCCGAGGTCGCGATGTTCCAGTGGGGCTGGGGCGAAAAGCTGTTCGGGATCACGCCGACCGAGATCATCAGCTTCCTGCCGATCATCATGCTGGCCATCATCTTCGGGCTCTCCAGCGACTACGAGGTGTTCGTCGTCTCGCGGATCAAGGAGGAGTACACCAAGTCGGGCGATGCCCGAGATGCCGTCGAACGCGGAACCGGTTATGCCGCAAGGGTGGTCACGGCTGCCGCGCTCATCATGTTCGCGATCTTCGTGGCGTTCATGTTCACGGATGACCCGACTATCAAGGCCATCGGCTTCGGGTTCGCCGTCGGTGTCTTCCTGGATGCGTTCGTCGTACGCCTGACTCTCGTCCCAGCAGTCATGGCCATCGTGAAGTCCAAGCTCTGGTACCACCCGCAGTGGTTCGCCAAGTACGTTCCCGACCCGGACATCGAGGGCGAAAAGCTCCAGCAGCGTTTGGCCGCAACGCAATCCGCTTCCCCGCCGGTCGAGTAGGCGAGCCCCCTAGGGCGAGCCGTATCGAGACCAGGTGCACGCGCGCACCCGGTCTCGATACGCCTCCGGTACTTGGGTCGAGTAGAGGCGGAGCTTGCGGAGCCTCGTATCGAGACCCGCTCCGGCTACTCGACCAGCGGAGGTGGACTGACGCTCCGGCTACTCGACCAACGAACTCGCATGTACGCAATCCGAGGTTCCGTGCCTCCTCTCAACCGCATCGCTTGGCCACGGGACCTCGGAAGGCAATCGACATGGCGTTCAGCACGGCCGACATCATCAAGCTCCAGATGACCCTGAAGGGCCCGGTGTTCAAGCCGGGCTCTGCCGAGTTCGACCAGGAGCGGGCCGGCTTCAATCTCTGCGTCCAGCAGCGTCCCGCACTGATCGTGAGCGCCACCTGCGCCGATGACGTAGCGGCGGCAGTCCGCTTCGCCGCCAGGCACGAAATGCCCGTGAGCGTGCTGGCGACGGGCCACGGTCCCACCGGCTGGGCGGAGGGTTCGCTGATGATCAGCACCCGTCGCATGGACGGCTTGTCGGTCGACCCGGAGGCGCGCACTGCGCGAGTCGAGGCGGGCGTCCGGTGGCAGGAAGTCATCGAGGCCACCGCGAAGCACGGCCTCGCCGGGCTCGTCGGTTCCTCGCCGACGCTCGGCGTGACGTCGTACACCCTCGGCGGCGGGCTCGGCCCGCTCGGGCGGGCGTACGGCTGGGCTGCCGACAAGGTGCGCTCGCTCGATCTGGTCACTGCAACGGGACGACAGCTGACGGTCACCCCAGACGAGCACCCCGAGCTGTTCTGGGCACTGCGCGGCGGCAAGGGCAACTTCGGCGTGGTCACCGCGATGGAGTTCGGCCTCGTCCCCGTCGCGACGCTCTACGGCGGCACGATCTTCTTCGACGGCGCCCACGCAGACGAGGTGCTCCACGCCTACCGCGCCTGGACCGAGACGGTCCCCGACCAGATGACGTCCTCGATCGCGCTGCTGCGTCTGCCGCCGATGCCCGACGTACCCCCGCCTCTGCAGGGTCGGCTCACCGTGGCCGTGCGGATCGCGTACGTCGGCACGCCGGCTGACGGTGAGCACCTGGTGGCGCCGCTGCGTGCCGTGGCGAACTCGTTGATCGACACGGTCGACGAGATCGCGTACGCCGACATCGCGACGGTCCACATGGATCCCACGCAGCCGATGCCCGCGTTCGAGCGGACGACAGCGTTGGGTGTGCTCGACGCTGACGCGGTCGACGCCATCCTCGACCTGGCCGGCCCCGACTCGGACTGCTCGCTCGTCATGGTCGAGATCCGTCACCTGGGCGGCGCACTCGCTCGCCAGCCTCGCCACCCGAACGCGGTCGGCAACCGTGACGCGGCCTTCACCTGCTTCGCCGTCACGATGGGCGGGCCCGAGCAGGCTGTCCGTATCGAGGCAGCGCTCGACGAGGTCGTGCAGGCTCTCGAGCCCTGGAGTACGGGCGGTCGGTTGGTGAACTTCGTTGGTGCACATGCGCCCGTCGAGGACTACGCGGCCGCCTGGGACGGCCCGACGTACGAACGGTTGCGGCTGGTCAAGACCATGCACGACCCGAACAACGTCTTCCGTATCAACGCCAACGTCCAACCCCTCTGACGTCCGGTCAGACGCACTCTCGCAAGTCCGTGATCGAGACCCCTCGGTGGTAGACGACGACGTCGGGGCCGCCCGTCGGCTCGGTGTTGCCCGGCCGCCAGGTGGATCGGTAGACGCCCATCTGGAAGTACGGCGAGTCCTGCTGGTGGTAGTTGTTCTCACCTTTCGCTCGCAAGACCTCGCTCCCGTTATGAGTCGCCACCACGAGACCGTCGCTCGAAGACGTAGACCAGGTGATGTCGAACACCCAGTCGTTCCACGCCCCGTAGCGGATCGGAGCAGGGGGAAGGTAGCGAGTCTCCACCGGGACCGGGGTGCCGTCGGAGTCGTAAGTCATGCGGAAGATCCGGACCATCCACTTGGGCTCCGGCGCTCCATGGACTGACAGCGCGATGGGCGGGTTGAAGTTCACGCCGTCGATGTTGTAGCCGTGCCACTGCGAGACGATGGTCTCGTACTTGTAGGGCACCCAGTCTTCCGGGATGAAGTGCGACACGGTGTATCGATACCGGCCGTAGGTGAACTGCTTGCGCGCCACCTCGGAGCGGAAAGAGACGCCGTCATTGGGGATCGAGAACCGCGCGACCTTCGCGGCCGAGTCCGTCGGGCTCGGCACGATGGTCATCGACCCGTTCCCGTCGATCGTTCTCTCGCTCCACTGGTCGAAGGTCCCCGCCTTGAACCCATCGGTGAAGACCACTGAGCCGCAGGCGCGTTGGGCCGCTCCGGGAGCTCTCGGACTCACTGATGCTGCGGCCGTGCCACCGGACGCCAGAGGGATCGTCAAGGCGGTCAGGCCGGTCATCTGCAGCATCGTTCGCCGGTCACACGTGCGTTCCATGTCCATCGAACCTTCTCCCGAGTCAGGTTGTCGATTCTTCAAACTAGAGCAACGAGAAGGGAATTCAGGCTTGGCCGCGGTACCTTCGAGAAATGACGATCCGAGCGCTGACCTTCGGCTCGGCGGCGGAAGCGTATGAGCGTTATCGGCCGGGCTATCCGGCTGAGCTCGTCGACCGCGTCCTGGACTACGCGTCCGATCCGGTGCACACCGCGCTCGAGATCGGGGCCGGCACCGGCAAGGCAACCCGCGTCTTTGCTGCCCGCGGCATCGCTGTCACCGCCTCCGAGCCTGACGCGAACATGCTCGCCGAGCTGCAGCGCCACGTCCCGGAGGCCGTGACCGTGCAGTCGAGTCTTGAGGATTTACAAGCCGATTCGCAGTACGACCTCGTCTTCGCGGGCATGGCCCTGCACTGGACGGAGGTGCCCGGCCGATGGGATCGACTGGCCGCGCTGCTCCGAGACGGAGGCACGCTCGCGTCGTTCGGTGGCCCGGTCACGCTGAACGACCCTGCAGTGGCGACGCTGGCGGAGCAGGCACGCAGCGAGCTGGTGCCGAGCGAAGGCATGCGGCCGCCGGACGACACCGTGCCCGACGACGAGGAGATGCGCTGGCCCGGCCGTGTGCTCCAGGAGTCGGGTTTGTTCACCGACGTCCAGCAGTCGACGATCGAGCGACGGGAGATGGTGCCGGCGGAGGAGTATGTCGGCATCCTGTCGACGGCCTCGGCCTACCTGATGCTCTCGCCGGCCGACCGGGAGACCGTGCTGACTCGCATCCTCGACGCGCTGCCGGCCGCGGTCGAGGTGAACAGCGACATCGTCCTGCACCTGGCTCGTCGCCACCCACGGTGACTGTCGCCGCCCACGGTGACTAGGGACTCAGGTCCGGCTCCCGCTGCTCCAGCCCGGCGATGACCGTCGCCACGAGCTCGCGCACCGCGACCGGGAAGTCCAGCTGGAACGCCTTCAGCTCCGGGTGCTGCTCGTACGCCAGGAGCATCCCGGGCGAGGGCCGGCACGCCGGCCAGATGGAGCAGATCGCGGCGTAGACACCTGCGGCAAAAGGCAGTCCGCGCGGACCGTCGATCTCAGGGGCGTAAGCAGCCGCCAACGTCACCAGCCGCTGCATCCCATCCAGCAGGCCGAGCTTGTAGGCCGCTGCCACTTCGCCCGACACGTTGTGCTCGAGCACCGAGGCGGACGACGCGAGCAGGTCGCACAGCACCTGCCGCTCAGCAATGGTCTCGGCGACGGCACGGGCGACGCGCTCCCGGCCGACACGAACGGTCGAGCCAGCCAGCGCTGCCTCAAGGTCGGTCAGCCATCCGTCGTACTCCTGGTCGAGCAGGTCGAGCAGGATCGCCTCGCGCGACTCGAAGTAGCGCAGCACGTTGGACTTGGCCAGCCCGACCTGGCGCGCGATCTCGTTCAGGCTGAGGTCGCGAGCACTCGTCCGGGTGAGCAGGTCGTGGGTGGTCGTCAAGATCTCGGTACGCCGCTGGGCGCGCTGCTCGTCGGTCCGCGCCCGTCGGAAGTCGGCCTGCCCTGCCGGAGTCATCGTCGAGTCCTTCCCCATGGGTGCACAAGAGACCGGTGGTCTGCTACGGTCGTACGAGAAACAGACCGCCGGTCTATTATTGCCTCTCGAAGGAGCCGCCGTGTACGAGGTCCCTGATCAAACTGGACGCTACGTCGTCGTGACCGGCGCCAACAGCGGCACGGGCAAGGAGGCGACCCGACGCCTGGCCGCGGCGGGCGCGGAGGTGGTGCTCGCCGTACGAACGCCGGACAAGGGCGAGGCGGCCAAGGCGGAGATCCTGCGCGAGTCTCCCGACGCCACCTTGCGCGTACGACGGCTCGATCTCGCCGACCTGGCCGTCGTCCGTGAGTTCGCGGAGGGCCTGATCGCGGACGGTCGTCCGGTCGACACGCTCATCAACAACGCGGGCGTGATGGCCATACCGACACGCATGGAAACGGCCGACGGCTTCGAGATGCAGCTGGGCAGCAACTTTCTCGGACCGTTCGCCTTGACCAACCTATTGCTGCCAATCGTGTTGCAGGGCAACGCTCCTCGCGTCGTGACGATGTCGAGTGGGATGGCCAACTGGGGCAAGATTCAGTTCGACGACCTGCAGTCCGAACATGGCTACAAGCGGTGGCGCGCGTACAGCCAGTCCAAGCTCGCCGACATGCTGATGGCTCTGCACCTGGCGTCCCACGCGACCACCCAGGGCTGGGAGCTGCGCAGCACGCTCGCGCACCCGGGCTACACCAAGACCAACCTGCAGACGTCCGGGCCTTTGATGGGGCGAGACCGGCCGAGCTGGTTGTCGCCGGGTGGTCTGCTGGACGTCATGCCCAAGCAGGAGGTCGAGCAGGGCGCCGAGCCGCTGCTGTACGCCGCCGCGGACCCGGGTGCGCAGAACGGCATCTACTACGGGCCCGGTGGCCGCTTCGGTCTGGTCGGGCCGACCACGAAGGCCGCGATCCCGCGTCCAGGACGCAATGCGGAGGTGGGCGCTCGCCTGTGGGCCGTGGCCGAGGAGCTCACCGGGACCCGCGTCCCGACCTGACGCCGTTCCCCGTGACACGGGGCCGTGGCACCGGGCCGTGACACGGGGCCTGACACCGGGCGGCCCTAGCATGGCCCGAGTGCGATACCGAGCAGCAGGAGCCGTGGCCGCCGGCCTGATCCTCACCCTCACGGGTTGTTCCGACGACTCGGCGGCGCCCACGTCAACGACAAGTACTGCGCGAGCCCTCGACCTGGTGGCGTTTCGCGCCAACGCCCCGGGTGAGAGCGACCACTGCGCGGTCGCATACGACATCGGCGCGGCAGCGCGGGCCGCGCACCTGACGGGAGTGGCTGCGGCCGCGGGGCCGACGACAGCGACCGGCGACCAGGCGACCGCACCAGACGACAAGGCCAGCGCCGCGCTCGCCGACCCCGCCCACTCGACGCTCTCCCCGCTCGAGATGTCCGACGGCGTGTACGCCGACTGCAGCTATCGAGTCGGCCAGACGACCGTCGTCGTCCGCACCTACGCCGTCCGACGCGGCTCGGCCATCAACCTCGCCGCGCCGCAGATCCAGCGCGAAGACGAGATGACGGTCACCGCCTTGAGCCGCTACCTCGAGCGCGTGGGCAAATCGAGTCTCGGCACCGCCCTCGTCGCGGTCGAGCACGTGGCCGCGGCGCGGGTTCCAGTACGGCCCGAGGGCAATGGCGCGATCACCGTCACGGCGTCCGGAGCCCCGGTGACCGCCGAACAGCTCACCCGGCTCACCGAGTCGCTCGCAGCACAGGTGTCCTAGGACGTCGAGCTGTCGGACGACGACTTCGTCCGGGTCGGCTTGTGCGTCGGTTTCGTGGTCCGGTGATGTGTGGGCGTACTGCGCGGCGGGTCAGTTCGATCCGTACGACGATGGTGGGCTGCCGAGCGACGAATGAGCGGGGATGCCTCGAGGACGCTGGCGTCCGCCGCCGCGAGAGTCTTGGGCGCGGAGGTCGTGGTGGGGGCGACCTCGCTCGTCGGGCTCGCAGACGCCAGCGTCGTCGGCCGAACCGTCCCGAACGGGTTGAACTCGGCCGCCGCTGACGTGGCAGGCGGCGAGGGCAGCCGGTCGGTGTCGCCGAATCCGAGCGCGACCGCCCCGACGACGGTGCCGGCCACGAGAATCGCACCGAGTGCTGCCCCCAATGCAGACCTGCGACGAGCCCGACGCCGACGCACCTCGCGCTCAGCGCGGCGTGTGCTCATGCGGCGGCTCCCTGTGAACGATCCGGTGGACTCGACGTCGAGTCTTGTGGATCGGCGCCACCTTTGCCGGGCCTTCGGGAGATCAGGGCGTGTCGACGGATCGAACAGCGGGCCGCAGACAGGTGAAGGGGCTTGCGCTCACCAGCCGTGCGGTCGAGTCGGTTTGCCGGTCGGCCACGGTCCATGCGTCTTGGTCCATGTCGGCCAGCCCGGACCGGGCATCGTCCAGGTCGGCCAGCCTGTCCAGGTCGGGCTCGGCTTGGGCGGCTTCGTCCGGGGTGAGGTCGCGGTCGGCGTACTGCGTGGCGGTGTCGTCTTGCGGTGGGGCGGGCTCGACGTCAGCTGACGTCGCGGCGCTGACCTGGTGGTCCAGTCGCTCGCATCGGCGGGGACGCCCAGTGGGTCGGCCGTCACCGTGGCGGAGGACGACGTCGAAGCCGAGGCCGATGGCGCCGTCGGTTCGGCCGTCCCGAGCAGGCCCGCGAGCGGCGTCGGCCGAACACCGCCTCCGAGCCCGACCGCGACCACCACGACGAGGACGCCTGCGAGGAGAGCCGCCCCGAGCGTGGACAGGAGAGCTGTCGTCCTGCGGGCCTGGCGCCGGCGCACCTCGCGCGCTGCGCGACGAGTCCTCATGGCCACAGCTCCCTGCGAACGATCCGGTCGAGTCGACGCCGAGTCTGGTGGATCGGCGCCACCATTTCCGAACCTTGGCGATATTGATATCTGCCAAAGTCCACATGGCGCGGCCCGATCGACTATGTCCGCTCGACGGGCTCAGCCCACGTGCTGCACCTCCGCCTCGACGGCCGGCTCATCATCGGCCGCCTTGTGGACCGTACGACGCAGCGGCACCTCTTTGATGGCCAGGACACTCAGCAGCGTCACGATGGCCGCGATCCCCGCGACCAGGAAGATCACGCTCGTCGAGTCGCCGTACGCGCCGCGCACCACATGCGCCACCGGAGCCGGGAGCGCGTGCACGTCGAGGGTGCTGGTCGAGCCGCTGGACGCCTTGCTCGGGTCGATACCCAGACCGGTCAGGCCGGTCGCGATCCGGTCCTTCACATCGTTCGCCAGGACGGCGCCGAGGACGGACACACCGATCGCACCACCGAGCGAGCGGAAGAACGACACCGTGCCGCTGGCCGCGCCGACCTCGGTGACGTCGACGGTGTTCTGCACCGCGAGGACGAGGTTCTGCAGCAGGCCGCCCATGCCGATACCGACCAGCACCATGAAGCAGGAGACGTGCCACAGCGGAGTCGCGTGGTCGATCGTGCCGAGCAGGAGCAGTCCGACGATCAGCAATGCTGCGGCGCCGACCATGATGTTCTTCCAGCGCCCGGTGCGGGTGATGAACTGACCGGAGCCCGCAGTGCCGACGAGCGAGCCCAGCATCAGCGGGATCATCAGCAGTCCGGCCTCGGTCGGCGTGTGGTCACGGGCGATCTGGAAGTACTGACCGAGGAAGACCGGGGCGCCGAACATCGCGATCCCGACGGCGAGACTGCCCGCGATGGCGAGGGCAGTCGTACGCGTCCGCATCACTGTGATCGGCACCAGCGCCTCGCGGTGGTGGGTCTCCTGGACGTACGCGCCGATGCCGGCGACCAGAGACGCACCCAGGAAGGCCGCGGTCTGCCAGGACAGCCAGTCGTAGGAGCTGCCGGCGAACGAGACCCAGATGAGGGGAAGGCCCGCGGTGATGGCGATGAGGACTGCGCCGAGGTAGTCGATGGTGACTTCACGGCGCACGGTTGAGACGTGCAGGTAGCGCTGCAGCATGTAGAGGCTGAAGACGGCGAGCGGGACGCAGACGTAGAAGCACCAGCGCCAGCCGAGCCAGCTGGTGTCGACGATGATGCCGCCGATCAGCGGGCCGCTCACGGTGGCGAGCGCCATGACGCCGCCCATGTAGCCGCTGTAGCGACCACGCTCGCGCGGCGGGATGACGGAGCCGATGATCGACTGAGCGAGCGCGGTGAGCCCGCCCATGGCGACACCCTGGACGCCGCGGAAGACCAGCAGCATCGGGACGTTGGTCGACATGCCGGCGAAGATCGAGCCGATCACGAAGAGGACGATCGCCAGCTGCACGAGCAGCTTCTTGTTGAACAGGTCGGACAGCTTGGCCCAGATGGGCGTCGTGATCGTCATCGTCAGCAGGGAGATCGTGACGACCCAGGTGTACTGCGTCTGGCTGCCCTTGAGCTCGCCGATGATGGTCGGGAGCGCGTTGGACACGATCGTCGAGCTGACGATTGCGGTGAACAGTGCAGCCAGCAGGCCGGCGAGCATCTCGAGGATCTCGCGGTGGGTCATCTGGCCGTCTTGTCGAGGTTCGGCGACGGCGGTGGTCATACGGTGGTGAGCTCCTCAGTGGTTGTTGCTGGCTCGGAGGCGCCGAGGCTCTCCGAGATCTCGTAGATCAGATCGGCCGCGAGCGCGACCTTGTCGGGGTCCCAACCGGCCATCCGGTCACTCAGGAAAGCCGCGAAAGCCCTTGTGCTGTCATGCATTTGGACTCGGCCCTCCTCGGTGACACGGATCAGACCGACGCGACCGTCGTCCGGGTCAGCACGTCGTACGACCAGCCCGAGCTTTTCGAGCGCGCAGACCTGGCGGCTGATCACCGAGGGGTGGACCTGGAGGGCGGTGGCGAGATCGCCCATCCGGACCTCACCGTGGCCCCCGATGCACTTCAGGACGCCGAGGTCGGACCGGCCGACGGTGCCGTTGGTGCTCTCCCAGTGCGCGGCCGTCGCCCGGGTCGCTCGGCCCAGGGCCGAGAGTGCGTCGACAAGGCGCTCGTGAGGACTGGTGACGGACATGCGGGACCTCGAGTGACGGAGATGGGATCGGCACGACTCTGTGCTTAAGGCAACTATATATCTGATCTATATAGATGGCCAATCCACCGAGAGGCATACCGATCGCTCGAGGGGCACACCTCCGGGGTACGCCCGTGGGTGCGTTGGTTTGCCTCTCGGCGATGGGTCAGTCCGGGTAGCCCTGTCCGTCGGTGCCGATCCAGGTGGCGACGCAGGCTTCGTTGCCGTCGGGGTCGGCGAGGATCCACCACGACGGCGCCATCGTGTCGCTGACCAGTCGACCTCCGGCAGCGAGCGCGGCGGCAATGCGCGGCTCGGCCTGGTCGTGCGGGACCCATACGTCGATGTGGATCCGGCCGTGTCCTGGACGTGGCTCCTCGAGGTGCTGGAAGCAGACGACAGGCTGTCGGGCGAGCCGGTCGTTCAGCTCACCGTCGACCTCGTCCAGCCCCAGCACGGCGCTCCAGAACGGCACGATCGCCGCCGGGGAGGTCGACCCGATGTTGAGCACCATGTTGCCGATCCGAGACGGGTCGGCGACGCGGGCGTGCTCGCGGGCCACGTCGGAGATGGCTCGGGCTGCGGCGACGTCGAGATCGCTGAGGCCGGCCGGCCCCGGCATGAACGTGTTCAGCCGCACCATGAGACCTGTGCTGCGCACATCGAGATCCGGCGGATGGTCCACGCACTGGGGCAGGGCAGCCACCGCGACGGCGAACCCCAGCGCGGTCGCGAGGTCAGGGGCGTCGTACCAAGCACTGACGCCGCCGTCACAGGCGCGCCAGTCCGACAGACCCTCGTGATGGAACGCGCGTGCGGTGATGTGATCGGCCATCACCGCAGCGTAAGAGGCTTTCCGGACGAGGCGCGTCCGGAAAGTGCGAGCCTCTGCTCAGCCGCCGTTGCAGCGCGTGCAGACACCCGTGACGGAGGTCTCGGTAAAGCACGTCGGGCAGATCGCACCACGACGAGCCGGCAGGGCCGCGCGGGTGGCGTCACGCTTGGCGACCACCTTGGGCGACAGCGTCGGCTTGGCGTTGGACGGCACGTTGTCGCACCAGCGGCGGTAGCACTCGAGCCGGGCGCCGGCGGCGTGGTTCTCGCGCTCGGCCTCGTCCTCGATGGGGTCCAGACCGCCGATCTCGAGGACGGCGTCGTAGCCGTCGCCGACATGACCGTCGTCCTTGCGGACGACCAGCGAGGTGAGGGGCGGCTCGGAGGCCTCGTGGCAGCGGGTCACAACCAGGCCGAGTACGCCACCGATCCAGCTGCGCATCGGGCTGCGGGTGCGCAGGCCGGAGCGCGCCTGAACCTCGGCGGCCAGTTCGGTGTAGGTGATGAGGCCGTTGTAGCGTCCCGCGGTCTCGATGAGGACCTCGTGGGAGTACTCGGCCCAGACGTCCCGCCCCTCGGCGGACGTGATGGTCTGTACGGGTTCGGTCGCGTGCTGGGTCACCAGGTGTCCTGTCATTGCCGACGGCGCGGGATCCCACGCACTCTCTAGTGTGGACCCTTTATGCGCCCCATGACGCCTGCAGACCACCCACGCGCTCCGCGCTGACTCGGTCGAGGTAGCCAGAAGCCCGGAAAGCCGCGACAGGATCGCGTTCCAGGCCCTTGTCCTCGCGCCGGTCAGCGAGCGATCGACGCACATCTGTGTTGTACGCGTCCATCACCACAGCGTGCGCGCCGAGCACGTCACCCTCCTGCTGGGCGGCGGTCAGCGCGGCTCGATCGACCAGCAGCGCCTTGGCGAGGGCCTCCTCGACATTGAGCACCGAACGGATCTGACCCTGGATCTTCGGCTCGATGTTGTGGCACTGGTCGAGCATGAAGTTCACGCCGGACGCTGGCAGGTGGGCGTCCTGCTCGACGATCTCGTTGAGGATGCGGAACAGTTGGAACGGGTCCGCCGCTCCCACCATCAGGTCGTCGTCGGCGTAGAAGCGCGAGTTGAAGTCGAACGCTCCGAGCCGGCCGGCGCGCAGCAGCATCGCCACGATGAACTCGATGTTGGTGCTGGGTGCGTGGTGACCGGTGTCGAGCACCACGTTCGCCTGGTCGCCGAGGGCGAGGCAGTGAGTCAGCGCCGTGCCCCAGTCGGGGATGTCCATCGTGTAGAACGACGGCTCGAACAGCTTGTACTCGATCAGCAGCCGGTGGCCTGGGTCCAGCAGCGCGTAGACCTGCTGGAGCGAGTCGGCCAGCCGGTCCTGTCGCGCACGGATCGAGTCCTGACCGGGGTAGTTGGTGCCGTCCGGGAGCCACAGCTTGAGGTCGGTCGACCCGGTCGCGCGCATCACGTCGACGCACGCGGCGTGGTGCGCGATCGCCTTGTCGCGTACGGCCTTGGACGGGTTGGCGAGTGAACCCAGCCGGTAGTCGTCGTCCTGGAAAAGGTTGGAGTTGATCGCCCCGATCGAGACACCCTCGTCGGCCGCGTGCCTCGCCAGTGCGTCGTAGTCGTCGACGAGGTCCCAGGGGATGTGCAGTGAGACCCGCGGCGCCAGGCCCGTGTAACGGTGCACCTGGGCAGCGTCCGAGATCTTCTCGTACGGGTCTCGCGGCACCCCAGGCGTCGCGAACACCTTGAACCGTGTGCCGGCGTTGCCGAACGCCCACGAGGGCAGCTCGATGGTGAAGGTGTCGAGGTCGGCCGGTGAGGACATGGTGGGCTCCGATCAGGCGCCGTAGTGGGTGCGGATGAACGCGCGCGCGTTCAGAGCGAGCTGCATGCTGTCGGTCCAGGTGTTGCGCCAGATGGCCAGGTTGGACGACAGCGTCGGATGGACGACCTCTGAGGAGAACGACTCGAACGTCAGCACGCCGTCGTAGTCGACATCGTGCAGCGCGGTGAAGAACTCCTCGAACGGGATCGACCCCGTGCCGAGCGCACCACGGTGCGACTCGCCGAGGTGGACGTAGCCGAGGCGACCGGCATCAGCGGCCCGGTGCACGGCCTCGCTGAACGAGACCTCCTCGATGTTCATGTGGTAAACGTCCAGGTGCGCAACGACATTCGGTCGATCGACGTCGTCGATGAACGCCAGCGTCTGCTCGGTCGTGTTGAGGACGTTGGTCTCGTAGCGGTTGCAGAACTCCAGGCCGAGCGTCACTCCGGCATCAGCCGCGCGGTCGGCGAGCCAGGCGATCGACTCGACCGAGCTCGCCCGACCACGCTCGGTGACGGGCGCGGCGTACCGCCCGAGCTTGGAGTAGATCACTCCGCCGAGATACGAGCCGCCGACGTCACGGACCAGGTGGACAGCGTCCAGCAGAAGTGCACGACCACGTGCCACGACGTCGGGGTCCTCACTCGAGACGTCCGTGTCGTCGGTCAGACCGAGTGAGACGGCTGCGCCGATCTCGTTGTCCTGCAACAACTTTGCGGTCAGATCCGTGTCGAAGGTCGACGGATCGATGGCTGCCAGCTCGATGAGGTCGTACCCGGCAGCCTTGGTCGACTCAATGGCCTTGCGTGCCTCGTCCGGACTCCAGCCGCCCACCCATACAAGAGCGTGTACGCCGATCTGATTGGTCATCCCGGTCCTCTCGTCAGCGCATGAAGGCCTGCGGCACCCCGGAATCGACCGGGATGATCAGGCCGGTCGTCACAGGCAGCGTGCCGTTGGTGAGTGCGACGACCGCGAGCGCGACGTGCTCGGGCAGCACCTCCTCCTTAAGGACGGTGCGCTGCGCGTAGTACTTGCCGAGGTCCTCCTCCGCGACGCCGTACGTCTTCGCTCGCGACGCGCCCCATCCCCCGGCAAAGATGCCCGAACCCTTAACGATGCCATCGGGATTGATGCCGTTGACCCGCACGCCGATGCCGCCGAGCTCGGCCGCCAGCAGGCGCACCATGTGAGCCTGCGCTGCCTTGGCGGAGGAGTAGGCGACGTTGTCGGGGCCGGCGAAGACAGCGTTCTTGGAGCAGATGTTGACCAGGTCGCCACCCAGCCCCTGAGCACGCAGCACCGGCTCGATCGCCTTGGCCACCACGAACGAGCCGCGCGGCATGATCTTGTACTGCAGGTCCCAGTCCTCGAACGCGGTGTCCCTGAGAGAGCCGGCACGGGTGATGCCCGCGTTGTTGACGATCAGATCGATGCCGCCGAAGGCCAGGACCGCCTCCAGAACCCCTGCAGCGACAGCGTTTTCGTCGCTGACGTCCATCTTGATGCCGACCGCCCGGTCAGAGCCACCCAGCTCGGCCGCCACATCCTCGACCTTGCTCTGGTCGAGGTCAGCGACAACGACGTTGGCGCCGGCAGCGGCGAGTGCCCGGGCGGTCGCGAGCCCGATCCCTGAGGCACCACCCGTCACCAGGGCGATCCGACCGGCATGCTCCTTGGGCTTGGGCCGCCGCTGCAGCTTGCGCTCCTCGAGGATCCAGTACTCGACGGCGAACTTCTCCGCCTCGTCGACCGGGGCGTAGGTCGACACACCCTCGGCACCGCGCATCACGTTGATGGCGTTGACGTAGAACTCACCGGCCACCCGCGCGGTCTGCTTGTCGGCACCGAAGGAGAACATCCCGACGCCGGGCACCAGCACGATCGCCGGAGCGGCACCCCGCATCGCGGGTGAGTCGTCGGTGCGGTGCCGGTCGTAGTACGCCTGGTACTCGGCGCGGTACTCCTCTTCGAGCTCGTGCAGCCGCGCGACCACAGTCTCCACGGGTGCATCCGGAGCAGTGTCGAGCAGGAGTGGACGCACCTTGGTGCGCAGGAAGTGGTCCGGGCAGCTGGTGCCGAGATGCACCAGGTCATAAGCCTTTTCGCGTGCGAGGAAGTCCAGCACCACGTCGCTGTCGGTGAAGTGACCGACCTGCCGACTGTCCCGGGACGCGACACCGCGCAAGTGAGGAAACAGCTCGGCGGCGCGAGCACGGCGGGCGGCGAGCGCGAGGGGAGAGCGAGCGTCGTCGTACGCACCGAAGGGCTCCGCGGTCGACTCACGTTCGAGGTACTCGCCGGCCTCGCGGATGATCCGCAGGCTGCGCTCCTCGACCTCCTCGCTCGTCGATCCCCAAGCGGTCAGGCCGTGCCCACCGAGTACGGCACCGATGACACCGTCCTTGGCGGACAGCTCGCGCATGGCCTTGCCGAGCTCCCAGCCCGGACGCTTCCAGGGCACCCACGCGACCGCGCCGCCCCAGATCTCCTTGACGAGCTTTTCGCCGTCGGCCGCACAGGCGAGCGCGATGACCGCGTCGGGGTGGAGGTGGTCGACGTGGGCGTGGTCCACGAGGCCGTGCATCGGGGTGTCGATGCTGGGCGCCGCGCCGCCGGGGCCGTGCGAGCAGAACGCGAACAGGTCGACCATCTCGTCCTCGTGCTCGACACCGCGATAGACGCGGTCCAGCTCGACGAGCCGGCCCCGCTCGAGCACCGCGAGTCCAGCCGCCTTCAGCGTGCCGAGGTCTCCCCCGGAGCCCTTGACGTAGAGCAGCTCGACCGGCTCACCGCTCGCCGGACTGGTCACGGTGACCTTCGCGGACGTGTTGCCGCCGCCGTAGTTGGTGACGGTCGGGTCGGAGCCGAGGCGGTTGCTACGAGCGAGCAGGTCGCGTACGCCTTGCGGCACGTCGGTGTCAGTCATGGTGGATGCCCCCTTCAGAGAACGTGGTCATTGGAGTCGCCCATCCCGTTGGTTGAGCCGGCGGGAGCGCTAGCGCAGGTCGCGGCGACTCCGCCCCACCACATGGGGCCGTCGCCGGCGAACGGGTGTCGTTGCATGCTGTGCACTGCCCTATGAGATGGGGCAGTGCACAGTCTGCGCAGCACCCCATCCACGGACTCGCGCCCCACCTGACGGGACACCCTCCCCTCGGTTGAGCCGCCACCCCGTTGGTTGAGCCGGGCGAGCCGCTAGGCGAGCCCGAGTCGAAACCTGGTGCCATCTGGGGAGACTCGATCTCCGCGGTCGCCTGGTTTCGACTCGGGCTCGCGCCAGGGCGCTCGCCCGGCTCAACCAACGAGGGTCGCCCGTAGGCGAGGTCGGTGCGGCGCGCGGCGATGTCGTCGCGCGCGAAGAACGTCGTGACCTGCTCGTCGGTCAGCGGGGCGAGACCACCCACGGCGTATGCCGTCGCTCGCACCAGGGCGCCCTTGACCGCCATAGTCGAGACCGCCTCGACGCCGACCGCAGTGGGCGCGATCGCGACGATGCCGTGGTTGGCCAGGAGGACGAGCTGCGGGAGAGCATCGTGCTCGGCGACGTACGAGCGCAGGGCACCGAGGTAGGTGCGGCCGAGGGCCAAGCCGGGCGAGGCGTACGGGACGAACAGCGGGCGGCCGACCACGACGGCCTCATCGGAGTAGACGAGCTGCTGCCAGGCCTCCTTCGCGCGCACGCTCGCGAGCAGCCCGACGACGTCCGTCGGGTGGGTGTGACCGATGAAGCGCGCGCCGCCGGCGGCCGCGTGGACCGCGGCGTGGACGACCGTCTCGATGGACGCGCGCCGCACGCCGTCGGATGCGACGAGCACCGCGCTGAGCTCGGACTGCGTGGAGTCCGGCGACTCAACCACCGCCATCACCTCGGCCACGTCAACGACCACGAAGTCCTCCGCGGTCGCCGAAGCGAGGTTGGCGCCGGACGCCTTCACGACGAGTCGGCCGTCGTCGAGCAGCTCGGAGGTGTTGCCCTCGGCGAGCACGGCCAGGTCCCGCGCGGGCTCACCGAGCGTGTGGGTGAGATCGAGCAGGTCGGGGCTGACGAGCTCCGGCGACCAGGTGGTCGGCATCAGCGACTCCCGCCGTAGCGACGTTGGGTCACACCGTTGAGCAGCGCCGCGAAGATCAGCACGACGCCGAGCGCCAGCAGCTGGTACTGCGTGCCGTCGTTGCCCGTGAAGGCCAGCAGGATGCCCGCGTTGAGCCAGGTGATGAGGAACGTCGCGAGCACCACACCGGACACCCGCCCGATGCCGCCCGTGATCGCGACACCGCCGAGCACCGCGATCGTGATGGCGGGCAGCGCGAGCCCGTTGCCGCTCGTACCGGCGTCCGGTCGGGCCGAGGCGAACTGTGCCGAGATGTACACCGCCACCAGCCCCGCGATCGCGCCGGCGAGGAGGTACGACGTGAAGCGGGTCTTGCGTACGTCCAGCCCTGACCACTCGGCCGCGACGTCGTTGGTGCCGATGGCGAAGAGCCGGCGGCCGAACGTCGTACGCGCCGTCAGCAGCCAGATCACGATCACCGTCGGGATGAGGAACGTGAAGACGCCGAGCGGCACGTCGGGCAGGTCGTGGCCGATGACGGGGATCTCGACGGACCGGGTGATCGAGTAGAGCTCGGCCACCTCGGTGTCGGAGATCGGCTTGGAGTCGGTGATGACCAGCGCGAGCGACTTGTACGCGTAGTAGGTCGCCAGCGTCGCGATCAGGGCGGGGAACCGGACGTACGCCACGAGCAGTCCGTTGACCGCTCCGAGCGCCGCACCGGCGAGCACCGTGAGCACGATCGCGGCCAGCAGGCTCCATCCCCACCGGCCGTAGGCGAACCCGAACACCATGCCGGCCAGCGACACGATGGCCCCGATCGACAGATCGATGCCGCCGCGGCCCGACACGATCACGACCAGCTCCGCGAGCGCGAGCATGCACATCGGCACCGCGTCGACGAGGGCAGCCGACAGGTAGTCCGAGTCGTACGCGCCCGTCAGGTAGCCGCCCGAGTCCAGCAGCGTCATCCACACCAGGACGAGCACGAGCAGCGCTGCGAGCAGCACGATGCGCTGGGTGAGGAGCGCGCGTACGGCGCGGGCCGCCAGTCCGGGGCCGCGGTCGCCGTCATCGGTGGCCGGGTCGTGCGTCTCGGGTGAGGTCGTCGTCTGGGTCATGGCTGCTGCCCCGTTCGCTGCTGCCGCGTTCGCTGGCGGAGGAGGTCGGCGCCGACGGCGATCGCGATGGCGAGACCGACGAAGAAGTCGGACAGCTGGCTCGGCCAGCCGAGCTGGGTGACTCCGGAAGAGACCGTCTGGACCAGGAGCGCGCCGAGGACAGTGCCGAGCACCGATCCGCGTCCGCCGGTGATCGACGTGCCACCGATCACGACGGCCGCGATGACCGCCAGCTCCTGGCCGCTGCCGATCGACTGGTCGAGCGTCGACGTGCCCGAGGCGATCGTGAAGACCGCGGCGAGTCCGACGAGCAAGCCTGTGACGGCGTACGTCAGGACGACGTAGCGCTGGACGCGGATGCCGGCCAGCCGCGCGGCGAGCGGGTCGCCGCCGATGGCGTACAGATGGCGGCCACCGCGCATGTGCCGCAGGTAGATCCACGCGAGCACCGCGATGACGAGGGTCAGCACGAAGCTGTGGGGGATGCCGAGCGTGCGGCCGTTCTCGCCACGGCTGAAGAAGTCCAACGTGTCCGGGATGCCGTTGACGGTCTGGCTGTTGAAGATCTGCCGCCCGACGAACTGCAGCACGTTGGCAGTGCCGAAGGTGATGATGATCGCGTGCACGTGGCCGTACGCGATGAGCAGGCCGTTGACCAGACCGAGCACCGCACCGAGCGCCATCGCCAGCAGCACCGCAACAGGCAGGGAGACGTCCTGATCGACCAGCATCTTGGCGGTCGTCACGCCGGTGACCATCATTGCGCCACCGACGGAGACGTCGATGCCGCCGGTGATGATGACCGCGGTCATGCCGACTCCCATGACCGCGACCGGCGCGACGGAGGCGAGCAGCGGCTGCCACGAACCGGAGGTCGCGAAGGCGGGTGTCGTGAAAGAGAGGATCACCCACAGGGCCACCAGCACCGCGCCGAGCACCCACTCCTGACCGGTGACCGGGGAAGGCAGGATCCGACGAGCGACCTTGGCAGTGCTGGGTTCTCGGGTCTCGAGCTGGGCGGTCATGCGGAGACTCCGTCCTCGGTCGAGGCGTGCCGTGCGTCGGCGTCGGCACCGGCTGCCGCAGCGAGCACGTCCGCCTGACTCGCACCCGGCGCGAACTCGGCTGCGGTCGTGCCGGCGACCACCACATGGATGCGGTCAGAGATGCGCAGCGCCTCGGACAGGTCTGAGGTCACGACGAGGACTGCTGTGCCGTCGTCGGCGAGCTGGGCGATGATCCGGTGGATCTCCTCCTTGGCGCCGACGTCGACGCCTTGAGTCGGCTCAGCCAGCACCAGGACTGGCGGCCGCTCGACGAGCTGCCTTGCCAGCACTACCTTTTGGGCGTTGCCGCCGGACATCGCCGACACGGGCACCTGCTCGGTCGGAGTCTTGATCGCGAGTCGGTCGATCATGTTCTTGGCGACGGACGTCTCTTTGCCGCGATTCATCCAACCGCCTCTCGACAGCTGGCTCAGGTTGCCGACGCCGATGTTGAACGCGATCGACTGAAACGCAAACATGCCCTGCGCCTTGCGGTTGGCCGGCAGCAGTGCGATGCCGAGCTTTTGTGCCGCGCGCGGACTGCGGGGGTGGATCGGCTTACCTTCCAACAAGATCCGGCCACCTGTCTGGTCCCGCATGCCATAGACCACCTCGGCGATCTCGGCGACACCCGAGCCGACGAGGCCGTACAGACCGACGATCTCGCCCGGCCGCACCTCGACGTTGACGTCACTGAAATGGCCTGCAGCGGCAAGGTTCTCGAGCGCCAGCCGCGGCTCCGAGTCCTGCGGCGTGCGCGCCTCGGTGTGGTCCTCCAGCTCGCCACCGACCATGAGCTCGACGATCTGCCGGATGGTGAGCTCGGTGATCGGCCAGGTGCCTACGGTGCGGCCGTCGCGCATGACGGTCACCCGGTCGCAGATGCGCGGCAGCTCGTCCAGCCGGTGCGAGATGTAGATGACGGAGACACCTGAGTCGGTGAGCCGCCGTACGACACCGAAGAGCACCTCGATCTCGGAGTCGGTGAGGATCGCCGACGGCTCATCGAGAATCAGCACCTTGGCGTTGCCCGCGAGCGCCTTCGCGATCGAAACCTGTTGCTGCTCGGCGATGGACAGCTCGCGCACCGGCCTGGTCGCATAGCGCTCGGGCAGACCCAGCAGCTCGAGCAGATCCAGCACCTGACCGTGCTGCTCGGCCCAGTCGACACGGCCGCGTTGGGTGAGCTCACGGCCGATGAAGATGTTCTCCGAGACCGTCAGGTCGGCGAACAGCTGCGGCTCCTGATAGACGGTCTGGATGCCGTACGCCATCGCGTCCTGGGTGGACGCCAGGTGCATCGGGGCACCCTCGAAGGCCATCGACCCGGTGTCGGCGCCCTCGGCACCGGCGACGATCTTGATCAGCGTCGACTTGCCGGCGCCGTTCTCACCGACGATGGCGTGGACGGAGCCCGGCTCGACCACGAGGTCGGCGTGCCGGATCGCACGCACACCCCCGTAGCGTTTGGAGATGTCCCGCAGCTCGAGCCGGGCATCCACGATGAGTTCCCTTCTCCTGCTTGGCGACTCAGTAGTTGAACTGGTCGACGTTGGACTTCGTGATGACCAGCGGCGGGCCGAGCAAGAGGGTCTTGGTCGCGTCGTCGTACTTCACCGCCGGCATCTTGGAGCTGACGTTGTTGGTCGCAGCGAACGGCTTGTCGCTGGCGGCCTGGAGTCCTGCCCACGCGGTGAGGTAGCCGAGGTTCTGCACGTCCCAGAGGATCGATGCCGAGGACGAGCCGTCCTTGAGGTAGGGCGCCATCGACTTCGGCGTGCCGAGCCCGACCGTGTGGACCTTGCCGATCTTGCCGGCGGACTTGACGGCCTGCGCGACGCCCGGAGCCGACGAGGTGCACTCCCCGACCAGGCCGGTCAGGTCCGGGTGCGCGTTCATCAGGTCGGTCGCCATCTGGGTGGCCTTGTTCTGGTCCTCACCGGCGTAGACGACGGAGACCAGCTGCATGCCCGGGTACTTCTGAGCGGCGACCTTCTTCTGCACGGCGATCCAGCTGTTGAGGTTCTCGGCGGTCTCACCACAGGACACGATCGCGTACTTGCCCTTCTTGCCCATGGCCGTCGCCATCTGGTCGGTCAGGCCGGTGCCGATGCCGTCGGTGGATGCCTGCGACACGAAGGTGGAGCGCACCGATGTGGGTGCGTCCGTGTCCGACGTGAGTACCTTGATGCCGGCCGCCTTGGCCTGGGCGAGGACCGGCGCCATCGAGTTCGGGTCGTTCGGCGCCACGATGAGCGTGTCGACCTTCTGCTGGATGTACGACCGGACGATCTGGGTCTGCGCGGCGGCGTCGGCCGTGGTCGGGCCTTGGTAGAGCCACTGGATACCCAACGCGCCGGCCGCCGCCTTGCCGCCCGCGTTCATCGCCTCGAAGTAGGGGATGCCCTGCAGCTTGGGCACGAACGCGATCTTCTTCTGACCGCCGCCCGCTGCCGGAGCCGCGGTGGAACCGCCCGCAGCAGAAGCCGACCCGCCGCCGCCGTTGTCGTTCTTCTTGCTGCACCCGCTGAGGGTGATGGCGGCACAGGCGACGACCGCCGCGGCCTTGCCCGTGGTCGAGATCTTCATGGTGAGGCTCCTCGTGATCGTGTGCTGCCTGGCCGACCGGTTGGCGGGTCAGGGATGGGGGCGTGCCCCGGAAAGTCGTCAGCTCACGGCAAGTCCTTGCCGTTCGCGCTCGCGAGCCACGAGCTCGGTGAAGCGTGCGTACGCCGCGTCCCACCCCTCGTGAGTGCGCGGGGTGTACGTCGTGGTCGGGGTGGTGGCCTGGATGACGCGTCTGATGTCCGCCAGACCGGAGAGCTCGCCCAGCGACACCAGCTGGGTCGCCGCGTTGCCGAGGGCGGTGGCCTCGACGGGGCCGCAGTGCACGGGCAAGCCCGTGGCGTCGGCGGTGAGCTGGGACAGCAGGGCGTTGTTGGCCCCACCACCCACGATGCTGATGCTCGGCACGGCTCGCCCGGTGACCTCGATGAGGTCTTCGACGACCGCGCGATAGCCGAGCGCGAGTGAGTCCAGGACGCAGCGCAGGATCTCCGGGATCGACTGGGGCACAACGAAACCAGAGCGTTCGCAGCTCTGCTGGATGCGCGCTGGCGTGTCCTTGCCGTCGAGGAACTCGTGGGCGTCAGGGTTGATGACCGAACGCAGCCCCGGCACGTCGGCAGCGAGCCGCACCATGTCCGGATAGCTGAGGTCCACGCCGTCCTCGGCCCACTGTCGGCGGCACGCCTGCAGGACCCAGAGCCCGGCGACGTTGCGCAGCAGACGCACGGTTCCGGCGTAACCGCCCTCGTTGGTGATGTTGAGCGCACGCGTCCGGTCACTGATGACGGGCGCGTCGACCTCGACGCCGACGAGCGACCAGGTGCCCGAGGAGATGTAGAGGCCGGCCGGGTCCCGAAGGGGCGTCCCGACGACCGCGCTGGCCGTGTCGTGGCCGGGCGGCACGGTGACCCGCGCGTCTCCGAGTGCGCCGGTCGCGAGATCGCCGCGCAGCGGGCCGACATCGGTGCCGGGCGGCACGACCTCGGGCAGGAAATGCGTTGGTACGCCGAGCTCGTCGAGCAGGGACGTCGCCCAGGCGGCATGCGTGGTGTCGTAGAACCCGCTCGTCGTCGCCGCGGTGTACTCCGTGGTCCGCGAGCCGGACAGCAGGTGGTGGATGACGTCGGGGAGCATGACCAGCGTCCTGGCTCGCTCCAGCCGCTCGGGCATCGACTCGACATCAGCCATCAGCGCGAACAGCGTGTTGATGTCCATGATCTGTACGCCGGTGGCGGCGTAGAGGCGCTTCGGGCCGAGTAGGTCGAGCGCTCGGCGCAGGGCCGGAGTCTGTCGTGGGTCGCGGTAGCAGGTGGGCTCGTCGACGAGTTCGCCTGCAGCGTCTAGCAATCCGTAGTCGACGCCCCAGGCGTCGGCACCCACGGAAGCCACCGGGACCTCTCCTGCCGCGAGCCGACCGAGCCCCTGCTCGACACCGTCCTGCAGCGCCTTCATGTCCCAGCGGAGTACGCCGTCCACGGGGCGTGGGGTGTGCGTGAAGCGGTGGACGACGTCGAGGGAGAGGCGAGCTCCGTCGTACGACACCGCGGCGACTCGGCCGCTCTCGGCACCGAGGTCGACGGCTGCGACCGTGGTGGCCGCACTCATCGAAGCCGCCTCACCGGACGGACCGGGACCTCGGCGGCATCCGGGTCGACCAGGTCCCAGCGGACCCCGGCCTTGGTCCACTCGCGGTGCACGTCCTTGGGCACGCCCGTGTCGGAGATCAGTCCGGTGACGCGGTCGAGCGTCACGAAGGGGTGTGTCCCGAAGCGTTCGATCTTGGTGGAGTCGAAGAGGGCGTACACCTCGCGGCAGATCTCAGCCATCGCGTCCTTGGCGCGCGCCTCCTCCGGGGTGATGTCGAGCAGGCCGCGCTCGAGGCTGAGCCCGACGAGGCCGAAGAACCCCTTGTCGACCTGACCTCGTCCGGCGAGGACGTCACCGAAGAAGCCGACCATCGACTCCGACGCCCGCCGCAGTACGCCGCCGGGCATGATCACGGTCGCGCGCGAGTTGGCCAGCAGGAACGCCGATGCGCGAAGTCCGTTGGTAACAACGGTAAGTGGCTGGATGTCGACGAGCTCTTCGGCGAGATAGAAGCACGTCGTCGAGGAGTCCATGACGATCACGTCGCCGGGCTGCACGAGACTCGCGGCCCGCTGCGCGATGGCCCGCTTGGCCCGGGGTGCGACACGGTGGCGGAACTCGAAGGCGCCTTCGTCCGAGCGCGGCGCGACCAGGGCTCCCCCGCGGATCCGGCGGAGCATGGAACGGCGTTCGAGACTCTCGAGGTCCTTGCGCACGGTGACGGCCGAGACCCCGAACCGCTGAGCGAGCGCGCTGACCTCGACGCGACCGTTCTCATCCAGCTCAAGGAGGATCGCCTGCTCGCGATCGAACTCGCTCAGTGACGCCACGGGAGGACCTCCGTCCGCATCGACACCCGCCGTTGGGTGTTGTCGGAGCGTAAGACTGCGTAACTGGAGGTGCAATGAAAACAACAGAAGTGAAAGCGCGAGGCCTTCCCGCGCAGGCCGTACGCTTGTCGTTACCGCCGGGTACGCCGTCGCCTGATCATCGAATCACGAGCATTACCAGCCCCTTCCGCGCCGTCCGCCGAACCCGGTGACCGCGAGGGAGACCGGCACCGATCTGAGGACTGACCAGTCGAGCAACTCCTCAGGCCGCTAGGCAGGCTTGCGCCTGACGGGCGACCATTCGACGCGCTCCTCAGACGGACGCGTCCGACGGAGCCCTCTGCTCGAAGAAGTCGCGAGCCTCGCGGGGCACGAGCAGCAACGCCACGATGGCGAGCTGGACGGCGCCGACGACCGGGATGACCACGTGGAACATCGGCGACGACGACCACGAGAAGGCGCTGAACACCACGGACAACAGCTGGGACACGACCGTCAGGCGGCGAGTCCACGGTCGGCCGGTGGCCAGCTTCGCCACCAGCACCAGACACAGCACGAGCAGGATGCCGTGGAACACCGCGCCGGAGACGACCGCGATGTCGGCCGACTTTCGGACCTCGTCCGCGCCGAAGTCAGGATGCTGGGAGGCGATCTGGTCGCGTACCTCGTCCTTGTCGGCCCACATCACGATGGGCACCACGACGTGGCTTATGGCCCGGCGACCAGCAAGGCTCGGGCGAGCTGGACGGGCGACGGGATGCGCGAGGTCATGTCGGGTTCTCCTTGTCGGCAATCGACAGACGCGTGCGCCGCCACCTCGGCCCGGCGCCTGGCGCCGCTGCCGGAGCGGCCGACTCGCCGCGTTGCTCCCACGCCTCGTTGAGGCGAGTGATCAGGTCTCGTGCGGTGGCGACGTCCTCGTCCGACCAGTCGGCGATGACCTCCGCAAAGACCGCGGAACCAGCCTGGATCGTGGTGTCGACCTCGGCGGTGCCGCGCTCGGTCTGCCGGACCAGGAACGTACGAGAGTCGTGTGAGTCCGGCTCCACGGTCACCTGCCCGGCCCGCTCCAGCGCGGTCAGATGCCGACTGGTCGCGGATGCGGTGAGGCCGAGCCCGGCGGCGATCGCGCTCGGGCGGATCGGGCCCTGCGCAGCAACGGTCCCCAGCACCCGGACCCTCGTCAGGTCGAGGTGCCGCGAGATCCGGCGATGGCCCTGGTCGATGAGCGCCATGACCGCCTCGGCGAGCTCTTCTCGATCATTTCGTTGCGGCACGAAACGACTTTAGCCGACCATCATCCGCGCCGGCCACTTGGGCGCCCTCGCCATCTGAGGAGCGACCGCTCGACGCAGTCCTCAGGCGAAGGCGGCGACTTCCGCCTGAGGTGCGGCCACTCGAGGCGCTCCTCAGAAAGCCCCGGAATCCCCTTGCGCCGCAGTGCAAAGATGCGGAGATGCTCGAAACCCTGGGTGTGCAGGAGGCGGAAGAGAACGTTTACCGAGCCCTGCTGGGTCTGCCACGGTCGACCGTCGCCGAGCTGGCCGCCCGGGTCGGTCGCGAGGTCTCGTCCGTACGCCGGTCGCTCGCCTCCCTGGAGCAGATGGGCCTGGTGAGTCGGATCGCCGGGCGGCCCGTACGCCTGCTCGCCGCCCGCCCGGATGTCGCCGTCGACGTCCTCGTGGCCCGCAGGCAGGAAGAGCTCGGACGCGCCCAGCTCGCGGCGCGGGAGCTGCTCGCGGAGGTCGCCACCGAGGAACGCCATCGTCCTGAGCAGGTCGTCGAGGTCATCGTCGGGCGGCAGGCCATCGCGACAAGGTTCGAGCAGCTCCTGACCAGCACCCGGAACGAGCTGATGGTGTTCGACCGGCCGCCCTACGTCGCCGACGCCAACCGCTCCGACACCACGGTGCGTCAGCTGATGCGGTCGCAGGTGCAGGTACGCGGTCTCTACGCACCCGAATCCCTAGCAATGCCAGGTGCATTGGACGAAGCACAGGATGCAGCGCGCTTCGGCGAGCTCTCCCGAGTTCACCCCGATCTGCCGATGAAGCTGGCCATCGGCGACCGGTCACTGGCGATCCTGCCGCTCGCCGTCCAGGAAGTCGTCGACGTCGCACTGGCCATCCATCCGTCGGCCCTGCTGGACGCGTTGGTGCAGCTGTTCGATCTGCTGTGGCAGCAGGCCACTCCGCTGCTCCCGCCGGACACGTTGAGCAGCGACGTCGACGCCGAGCTCGTCGCACTTCTGGCTGCCGGCGTCAAGGACGATGCGATCGCCCGCCGTCTCGACATCAGCACCCGCACGCTGAGCCGTCGCGTGGCCGAGCTGATGGACGAGCTCAACGTTCGAACTCGCTTCCAAGCCGGCATCCAGGCCGCGCGGCTCGGCTGGTTCTCCGCTCAGGACTGACCGTCGACGTAGAGCGCTCGAGTGATCAGCTGCTGGAGGGTGCCGCCTGCCTGGTCAGCTGCGCTCATCCGCAGCGAGACGAACCCGCTCCATCGTGACCCGTGGGCCGGCAGGGTGACCTGGTAGCGGCCGCCCGTCACCCGGCGTACCTGCGCGGTCTGCCAGGTCTTGCCGTCGTCGTACGAGACGTCGACGCCGGCCTTCGTGATCGGCGTCGCGGTCGTGGCGCCCACCTGGTGAGTCAGGTTGAGCCCGAATGAGATTCGGCCGGCGCGGTCAGTCTTGACCCGGTTGCGGATGTCGGATGTGACGTCGTAGTCGGCCATCAGCAGCGGCTCGGTGAACGCCACACCGTCCGGCGTGTGCCCCGACCGGAAGGTCCAGTCGCTCTGCGCGTGCTTGGACAGCTGCGCCCAGGACGCGTTGTTGTCGACCCGATAGCTAACGCGGTAGGTCGCATCCGCCGCCGGCACGGTGAGCACGCCGTTCGGCAGCTTCGGCGTCTGCGTCAGCAGCTGGTCATCGGCGTACACCGTGAAGTCCGTGTCGAGGCCGCCGGCGAAGCTGTCCGAGGCCGCCTCGTCCTGATTGCCATCGGCGTCGACGAACGCGGCGAGCCGCAGACGCATCTTGTCGCCCGCTCGCTGGACCGGCTGGTACGGGCTGATCCCCGGCGCGATCGGCGCCACGCCCCACGCGTTCGACGCGCGCTCACCGGCCCGATACGTCTCGGAGCCAACGTGATTCAGGTCCATGCGCGCGGTGTCGGCGTCCGGGAAGATGTGGTTGTACTCCGACTCCGGCGTCATCACCGCGTACGCCCAGCGTGTGTTCGGATCCGCCAGGCGGTAGTCCGTACGGGTCCGCGCGCCACCGAGCAGCGGGAGGACGACCGTGTAGGACGCGTCGTCGTACGACTGCCACTCGTAGGCCGCCTCGCTGAACGTCGAGCCAGTCGTGGGCTGCCCATGGAAGTGACGGGTGACGGTCGCCAGACTCTTCGGGTCGGCCACCTGGTGCACGTTCTGCGGGATCGACCCGCGGTGCGTGTAGACGAGGTCGTAGAGGTACGGGCTCGCCGTCTCCCCGCGGACGGCCGCCACCAAGCCCGGCCGCTGTGACGCGCCGCCCAGACGGCGCAGCACCGCGAGCCCCTCCTCGTGCGAGAGCCGCAGCGTGGGCACCTTCAGCTGGATTCCAGTCTTGCCCGGGTCACTGTTGACGCCCGGATTGTCGTTGTAGATCAACACCATTCGGGCTCCCAGCGCGGCCGCGGCGTTGGACTGCTCCCCGACCGGCGTCGCGTCCGAGCGGCGTACGAGCGCGAGCGACCCGCGCAGACTCTTGCCGACCAGCTCAGCCGGCGTCGCCGTACCGACATCGACGATCGGCAGGACAGCCGAGCCGTCGAGCCGCGGGTACTGGCTCGCCACATCGCTGAACCACACGCTGTCGTAGTACTCCGGGTGGAGCGTGCCGACGCCGAGCGCGCCCATCTCAATGGCGGGCGCCTCGAGACGCCACCGCGTGCTGGCCTCGAGCGCGCCCTGGGTGACCTTGCGGGTCGGCTGCAGGAAGAAGCGCTGCTCCAGCTGGGTGCCGGGCGACTCGTGCAGCTGCTCGATCAGGTCCTCGCCGTTGGCCGCGGTGCGGTGATAGGCGATCTGCATCGCACCACCGTCGTTGGCCCGGGTCGAACGACCTGGCGTCGAGACCGTCACCTCACGTCCGAGCCGAGCGTCGAGCGTGAAGCTGCAACCTTCCGTGATCGTCAGCTCCGGGTCACCGACAAGGGCGGTGTTGAGGACTGTGCGGCCCGACTTCGTGCTCGGCTTGTCGGCGGGCATCGTGTAGACGAAACCCATCACCGAGTACGTCCCCGCCGGCACCTGCACGCACGGACTGTCCGAGGACGTCGAGCTGCACGGCAGGCTCGGGTTGCCAGGCAGGTAGCGGCGAGCGCGTACGGCCCCCGTCTTCACATCGAAGACCGTCACGACCCCGGTCGCCGGACGGCCGTCTCGCGCAATGGTGTTCAGGTGCAGGTCATGCAGGGGTACGCCGGCGGGCGCCTTCGCGACCGGCTGGCTCTTGGTCGGACCGACGGTGAACGCGTTGGGCTCAGGTGAGGCGTCGGACGGGACCACCTGAGTCGTGCCGCCGCTCTTGCTGACCAGAAAGCTTGGTCGTACGCCACTCGCACGTGGCGCAGGGTCGATGGCTGCCGTGCTCGTACCGTTAGCCAGCTGGGTGAGGTGCACCGTGTCACCGCTGGGGAGCGTCACTTCCTTGGCGCTGGAGGCCGGAGTGAAGGCGTCTCCCTCAGACGGGATCGCGGGCAGCGCCAGTGCTGCCGAGGACGTCACCATGGCCACCGGAGTGGTGAGCGCGAGCAGCGTGCCAACTCGTCGAGTTCTGCGTGTTACTAAAGGGTTTCGCATCATGGTGTGCTCCCAGGATCGTGACGCGTGCCAACGGCACACCTCTGTCTACCTGGAGCGCGGCAGGTTCCGGCCATGATTCGCCTGGCGGCCTGTCGCCATGGCCGCTAGTCGCCAGCGAGGCATGCTGGGCGTATGCACCCGACACGGCGAGCTGTCCTCGCCTCCTCCGCTGCTGCGCCGGTCGGCCTGCTCGCAGCGTGCGGCTCACCCTCGAAGGCTGCCGTGCCGAGCAAGGCGCCCTCGTCGACGCCAGCCCGGACCGCGGCACCAGCGGCCGCCAGCCTCCAGCCGCTCGAGTCGCGGCACGGCGTACGGCTCGGGGTCTATGCGATCGACACCGGCACGAAGCGCGAGGTGGCGTACAGGGCAGACGAGCGGTTCGCGTACGCCTCGACGTTCAAGGCGCTGGCCGCGGCGATGGTGGTGCGGAAGGTGGGGTTGCCGGGACTGGGGCGACGCGTACCGATCGCTCAGAGCGACATCGTCGACAACTCTCCGGTGACCGGGAAGCACGTCGGCGGCGACATGGCGCTGCGCGAAATCATCGACGCTGCACTGAGATTCAGCGACAACACCGCTGGGAACAAGCTGCTGGCCGAGCTCGGCGGACCGACCGGCTTCGGTCGTACGCTCCAGACAACCCTGGGCGATCAGGTCACGCGGCCGACCCGATGGGAGACCGACCTGAACTCGGGCGCGCCGGGAGACCTGCGCGACACCAGCACCCCGCGCCAGCTCGCCGTCGACCTCCGAGCGGTCCTGCTCGACAGCGCGTTGCCTCGGCCGGAGCAGGCGCTGCTGCGCGACGTGATGTGGCGAAACACTACAGGGGACAAGACAATTCGGGCAGGCGTGCCGCACGGATGGCCGGTCGCCGACAAGACCGGAAGCGCGAGCTATGGCAGGCGCAACGACATCGCCGTCATCTGGCCGCCCAACCGCTCACCCGTGGTGCTCTCGGTGCTGACGGCTCGCGACAAGGCGGATGCACCCACCGTGGATGCCGCCGTCGCGGACGCCACGAAAGCGGTGCTGCGCGCACTCGGCGTCGCGCCCTCGTAGGCGGGGGTCAGGCCCCCGGGTCGAACGGGACGCGGTGGTCGTGATCGTCGAGGTAGTAGAGCTGGGTGGCGCGGGCCCTGTGGAGACGGAAGTTGCCGTCGCCGGTGACGTCTCCCAGACCGAGCCGGCCGATCCCGACCGCTGCCTCGCGGGCGTTGAACGTCGCGAGCGCCTCGGGCACGTCGGACTCCTCGACCTCCTGGGCGAGCGCCTCGGCGTACACCGCCTTCCCGGTGAGCGGCGGCACGGTGGAGTCGAAGATGACGAACCCGACCTCGGACCGCTGCGCGATGTTGCGTGAGTGCTGCGCCTCCGGCCGGGAGAGCCAGACGAACTCGGTGTAGCCCTTGTGGGCGAACCACACGGGCGAGGCCCACGGCCGGCCGTCGGCGTCTGCGGTGGCGAGCGTGACGTACTGGTTGGCGTCGATGAGCTGCCGTGCGGCGGCGATCGGGTTGGCGTCCATGGTGCTCCTGCCTGTGTGGTGTCCGTCCTTCATACGACCGGCCCGGTCGTGGCGTCCAGGCATTGCGAGATGTCTCCAGGACGCGCACCTTTTCGGACGCCGATTGTCCGGAATGAGTCCTACGGTCGGCAAAGACCACTCACTACACGGGGAGCCCCGCCATGACCGAGCTCGTACTGTTCCACCACATCCAGGGTCTGACCAAGGGAGTCGAGGCGTTCGCCGACACCCTGCGGCAGGCCGGCCACACCGTGCACACACCCGACTCGTTCGAGGGCCGGACCTTCGACTCCATCGATGAGGGCGCGGCGTACTGCGGCGAGGTGGGCTTCGGCGAGATCCGGGCCCGCGGGATCAAGGCGGCGGAGGAGCTCCCCGAGCAGCTCGCGTACGCCGGGTTCTCCCTCGGCGGCATGCCGGCTCAGCAGCTGCTCCAGACCCGACCCGGCGCGCTCGGCGGGCTGTTCTTCCACACGTTCGTCGAGCCGTCCGAGTTCGGCACCTGGCCCGAAGGCGTGCCGGCGCAGATCCACTCGATGGACAACGACCCGATGTTCGTCGGCGAGGGCGATATCGAGCCCGCCCAGAAGTTCGTCGACTCGCACGACGAGGTCGAGATGTTCCTCTACCCGGGCGACCAGCACCTGTTCGCGGACAGCTCGCTGCCGTCGTACGACGAGGCCGCGACCAAGCTCGTGCTCGAGCGCTCGATCGCCTTCCTCGACCGCCTCTGAGCGGCCGGGCCTGACAGGCTTGGGAGGTCGAAGCAAGCCTGTCGGGTGTGGCGCCCGTGCGAGACTCCGGGCGTGCAGCTGCCTCTGGATGATGACCTGTTCGAGTCGTACAGCGCGCCGGACGGATCGTGGGCCGGGCCTGGCCAGGTCGTGCACCCCGACTACCACCAGTTCTACTTCGCGGGACCCCGCGAAGAGATGGCGTGGAACTTCGACCACGACCTCATCGAGGCCGACCCGCTGGGCAACGTCGTCGTCTCAACCGTGTGCCGCATGGGACCGGTCGCCGTGCTCGTCGACGTGCGCGATCAAGCGCCTGGGCAGCTTGACCGGAACGACGGCTGGGAAGCCGTGGAGCAGATCAGCATCCCGGTCATCGGCGATCGCCAACTCGAGTCCTGGGGTGGCGGTCCGATCCACCCCGTTGACATCACTCCCGGTGACTACGAGCTGCGCGCGCATCGCCGCACCTGGGGCGCCGAGTACGACACCGGCGCCGACCGAGTGCACGAGTTCTACCTGCTGCAGCTGTGGCCGGCCGCATCTGGCGTGTCCCTCACGACGACCGCGCGTGCTCGGGTCGAGGCAGCCGAACGCGAACGCCAGGACGAAGAGGCGCGGCGATGGCAGGCGTGGGACGACTCGGTGGCAGCGGAGCACAGGCGTACGACGTGGGGTGGCCGCGAGCCGTCCCCGAGCCTCGAGGCCGTTGGCCCCGAATCAGGTCCAGTGGCCCGGGCTGACTGGCAGCTCGCCAACGCGATCGCAGAGGCCAACGAGGAGCAGCAGCGTCGGATCGCAGTCTGGGCCGTCAGGGAAGCGATCCAAGGACTGCCGACGGATGTCGTCGACTTCGGGATCGCGCTCGAGGCTCTCGCGGACGGCCGTACGCTGCCGCCGCCCTTCGATGACGAGTCACGTGTCCATGAGCTCCTGTTTCCCGGACCCACCCGTGTCGAGATCCGCCGGGTGACCGCCGCCGAGATGTCCGAGAGGTCTGAGATGACGCGGCCCCCGATCGCGCGAGAGGCCGCCGCACTCGCCGCGATCAGGATGGCGACCGGCGCCGATCCTGCGGTGGCAGCCATGGGCGCCCTCAGCCAGGCTGCTGCCGGGCAGTCGGACCGTGCCGCGTTCTGGTCGAGGGCACACGAGTTCGTCCTCGGCTGACAGCCCTCTGACGGGTCGGACTTTCGCGTTCGACGTATCTGCTCGAAATGCTTGCGCTCCCGACCGTCCAGTGGCACGATCACCGACCATTAGGAAACTTTCCTATCTATTAGGTCGAGGTCATGACACGAGACACGGCGAACCCCGGAACGCCGAGCATGCTGCGCGGCATCAATGACCGCGCGGCGCTCCACCTGCTGATCGAGCACGGACCGCTCTCGCGCTCCCGGCTCGGCGAGCTGACCGGTCTGTCCAAGCCAACCACCTCCCAGCTCCTCACCCGTCTTTCCGAGGCGGGACTGGTCATCAACACCGGCAACACCCACGGTGGGCCGGGCCCACGCGCCCAGCTGTACGCCGTCAACCCGGACGCGGCGTACGCCGCCGGGCTCGACGTGACGCCGACGCGCGTCCTGGCTGCGGTCACGGACATCACCGGCCGCACCGTGGGCGAGTACGAGCTGCCCACCCCGCGCCGCGCCAAGCCTGACGCCGTCGAGCATGTGCAGTCCGCTCTGGACGGGGCGTGTCTGGCGGCGGGGATCCCCCGGTCCCGGCTCCACCGGATGGTCATCGGCACCCCGGGCGCGTTCGACCCGAGCACCCGCCGGCTGTTCTACGCCCGCCACCTCCCGGGCTGGCACGACGCGCGACTGCTGGACCGGTTGGCCGAGGCGGTCAAGGTGCCTTTCGACGTCGGCAACGACGTCAACCTCGCCGCCCGTGCAGAGCAGAGCGCCGGCCGTGCGCGCGGCGTCGACAACTTCGTACTCCTCTGGGCCGACGAAGGCATCGGTGCGGCGATCGTGATCGCCGGCCGCATCCACAGCGGCGCGACCGGTGGTGCCGGCGAGATCGGGTTCCTGCCGCTGCCAGGCACGCCCCTGGTTCGTGACGTCCGGCGCGGCAACACCGGCGGCTTCCAGGAGCTCGCCGGTGGCAAACAGGTGCTGACGCTCGCCCGATCGCTCGGCATCCGGGCGAGCACGCCCGAGGCCGCGGTTACTCGCGCGCACACGCTGCCCGGCAAGGGCGACGTCCTGCTCTCGACCCTCGCCGAACGGTTCGCGCTCGGCATCGCCGCGCTCGTCGCGGTCGTCGATCCCACGCTCGTCGTCCTGGCGGGCGGCATCCTGGCCGCCGGTGGCGAGCCGCTGCGCGACCGGATCAGCGACCAGGTCGGCTCGCTGGCTGCTGCACATCCCCGGCTGGAGCTCGCCGACGTCACGGATCACCCGGTGCTCGCGGGGGCACTCCAGACCGCGGTCAGCGCCACCCGCGAGGACGTCTTCGACACCATCGCGCGCCGCGCCGGCGCTCCACGAGCGGCGAACGCCACCTCGGCGCACACGTCCCAACCCTCCTGACATGACGGCGCGCCGACCCCCGGCGGCCACCCGGACCGGCACGACGAGGAGAGCATCATGAGGATCACCACGAAGGTTCGTTGCGCGTTCGGCGTGACGACCGCCTTGGCCTTCACGTTGAGCGTGGCCGGCTGCAGCGGCAGCGACGAGGGTGGCGCCAAGGACGACCCGAACGCGAAGGTCACCATCACCTTCTGGCACGGATGGAGCGCCCCGAACGAGGTCAAGGCGATCCAGGCCAACGTCGCGACGTTCGAGAAGGCCAACCCCAACGTCCACGTCAACGTCGTCGGCAACATCACCGACGACAAGATCAACCAGGCACTACGCGCCGGCGGACCGAAGGCACCCGACGTGGTCTCCTCCTTCACCACCGACAACGTCGGCCAGCTGTGCAGCTCGAAGGCGTTCATCGACCTCGCGCCGTTCCTGAAGAAGAGCAACGTCGACCCCAAGACCACGTTCACCGCGACGCAGCTCGAGTACACCCAGTTCAAGGGAGTGCAGTGCTCGCTCCCGCTCCTGGGAGACGCATACGGCCTCTACTACAACAAGACGATGTTCGCGAAGGCCGGCATCACCCGGCCACCCAGGACGCTCTCGGAGTTCGACGCCGCCGCGGTCAAGCTGACCAAGTCCAACGGCACCGGCTACTCCCAGCTGGGCTTCATGCCCAACTACCACGGCTACGAGTCGACCACCACGCACTTCAACGCCCAGTGGTCACCGAAGTACTTCGACAGCAACGGGAAGTCGAGCATCGCCACTGACCCCGGTATCAAGGCGTCCTTCCTGTGGCAGAAGGGCCTGGTCGACAAGCTGGGTGGCTACGCGAAGCTGGAGAAGTACCGGACGACCTTCGGCGACGAGTTCGGTTCGAAGAACCCGTTCATGACCGGCCAGGTCGCGATGGCGATCGACGGCGAGTGGCGTGCGGGGATGATCGATGACTCCCACAACGGCCTGCAGTACGGCGTCGCACCCTTCCCGGTGCCCGACGACCAGGCCGCGCAGTACGGCAAGGGTTACGTCAGCGGCACCATCATCGGCATCGCCCGCACCAGCAGCAAGCAGAACGCCGCCTGGCGGTTCGTGAAGTACCTGACCACCGACACCAAGGCCGTCGTCGACTTCGCCAACGCGATCCACAACGTCCCGTCGACGCAGGCGGCGCTCGCCTCGCCCGACGTCAACCAGAACCCCGCCTTCCAGACCTTCATCAAGATCGCCTCGAACCCGCACAGCGTCACCACGCCCGCCAGCCCGAACGGCGGGACGTACCAGCTGACCCTGCAGGACGTCGGCTACGCGTACGAGTCGGGCAAGCTCACCGATCTGCCGCAGGGTCTGGGCAAGGCGGCCAAGCAGATCGACACCGACATCGCTCAGGCCCGATAGGCGATGAGCCAGAACCTGGCCGTCAGGACCCCGCCGAGGCCAGCGCGCCCACCCGTCCGCAAGGGATCCCGACGCCGGCGCCGAGAGACCCTCCGCAACCTGGCGTTCCTGTCCCCCTGGCTGCTCGGCACCGGACTGTTCTTCTTCTATCCCCTGGTGTCCTCGGCGTACTACTCCTTCACGCACTACGACGGTTTCGGGTCACCGACGTTCGACGGCCTCTCGAACTGGCGGTTCGTCTTCTCCGACTACCCGTTCTTCTGGCCGGCGCTGCGCAACACCCTCTGGCTCGTCGTGGTCATGGTGACGCTCCGGGTCATCTTCGGGCTGGGCGTCGGCATGCTCGTCATCCGGCTGAAGCGCGGCGCCAACCTGTTCCGCACGCTGTACTACGCGCCGTACCTCGCGCCGCCGGTCGCCAGCACGCTCGCCTTCGTGTTCCTGCTGAACCCGGGCACGGGTCCGGTCAACACGATCCTCGGCAAGGTCGGTCTGCCCGAGCCGGCGTGGTTCAACGATCCCGCGTGGTCCAAGCCGGCTCTCACCTTGCTCGCGCTGTGGGGGATCGGCGACCTGATGGTCATCTTCATGGCCTCGCTGCTGGACGTGCCCAAGGAGCAGTACGAGGCCGCCCAGCTCGACGGTGCCGGGCCTTTCCAGCAGTTCCGTTTCGTGACGCTGCCGCACCTGCGTCCGATCCTCACCTTCGCCGCCGTGACCGGCGTCATCGCGACGATGCAGTACTACACCGAGCCACTCGTGGCCGGTCAGATCGCCAGCGGTCAGATCGGAGGATCCGGCCAGCAGACCGAGCCCGGCTACCCCGACAAGTCGACGCTGACGTTGCCGCAGCTGGTCTACCACCTGGGTTTCCAACGGTTCGACATCGGCGCCGCTTGCGTGATCGCCCTCGTCCTCTTCGCGCTCTCGATGGTGTTCGCAGCGCTGCTGATGCGACGCGGCGGCGGCTTCCTGGGGAATGACGCCTGATGCCCGCCCGCGCTCGACCGACGCTGGAGTGGATCGCACTCCACGCCCTGGCCATCGCCGCAGCCCTGTTCTTCGCGCTGCCGTTCCTGTTCGTCATCCTGACCGCGCTGATGAGCGACCAGCAGGCGTTGACCCGCGACCTGTGGCCACACCAGTTCGTGTGGCACAACCTCGTCGACGTCTGGAACACACCAGGCTTCTCGACCTGGTGGCGCAACACGATCATCTACGCCGTGGCCGGCACGGCGCTGACGCTGCTCTCGAGCATCCCCGTCGCGTACGCCCTCGCGCACTTCCGCTTCCGCGGCCGCAACCTGGCGATGATGGTGGTCATCGCAACGATGATGCTGCCGCCGCAGGTTGCCGTCATCCCGCTCTACATCGTCTGGGCCCGCGACCTGCACCTCTCCGGCACGCTCTGGCCGTTGATCCTCCCGCTGGCCTTCGGCGACGCGTACTCGATCTTCCTGCTCCGACAGTTCCTGCTCACCATTCCGCGCGAGTACATCGAGGCCGCGAAGGTGGACGGCTGCGGCGACTTCCGCGCGATGGTCCGCGTCGTCCTGCCGATGGCGCGGCCGGGCATCGCAGCGGCGGCTCTGTTCCAGTTCTTCTACTGCTGGAACGACTTCTTCGGGCCGCAGATCTACACCTCCGAGAATCCCGGCGCCTGGACACTCAGCTACGGGCTGCAGTCGTTCCGCAGCGCCCATCACACGAATTGGAACCTGACCATGGCTGCGACCCTGCTGGTGATGGCACCCGTCATCGTCGTGTTCTTCCTGGCCCAGAGGGCCTTCATCGAGGGCGTCACCCTGACGGGAGTGAAGGGATGAAGCTCGCCGTCGTCGGCGGTGGGTCGACCTACACCCCCGAGCTGGTCGATGGTCTCGGCCGACTTCAGGACGTGCTCCCCTTCGACGAGCTCGTGCTGGTCGACCCCGCGGAGGATCGGCTCGAGCTGGTCGGTGGCTTCGGCCAGCGGATCCTCGACCGTCTCGGGCATCCGGGCACGCTGACCACGAGCGCTGAGCTCGAGCCGGCTCTGGACGGTGTGGACGCCGTGCTGCTGCAGCTCCGGATCGGCGGCCAGGCTGCTCGACACCAGGACGAGACCTGGCCGCTGGAGTGTGGCTGCGTCGGTCAGGAGACAACCGGCGCCGGCGGGCTCGCCAAGGCCCTACGCACCGTGCCGGTCGTCCTCGACATCGCCGAACGCGTACGCAAGGCCGCGCCTGACGCGTGGATCATCGACTTCACCAACCCGGTCGGCATCGTCACCCGCGGCCTCCTGAACGAGGGACACCGAGCCGTCGGTCTGTGCAACGTCGCGATCGGTTTTCAGCGCAAGCTCGCCAGCATCCTCGGGGTCGAGCCCCAGCAGCTGGAGCTGGACCACGTCGGCCTCAACCACCTCACCTGGGAGCGCGCGGCACGCGTCGACGGCACCGACAGGCTTCCGCAGATCCTCGCGGGCCACGCGGCCGAGCTCGCCGAGGACATCAAGCTGCCCGCCGGTCTCATGACGAGCCTCGGCGTGATCCCGTCGTACTACCTGCGCTACTTCTACGCCCACGACGAGGTCGTGCGTGAGCTGGTCGAAGCCGGTGCCGCCGGTTCACGTGCCACCGCGGTCACTGCCGTGGAGACCGAGCTGCTCGCCCTGTACGCCGACCCGACGCTGGACACCAAGCCGGACCTCCTCGCCCAGCGCGGTGGGGCGTACTACTCCGAGGCGGCCGTCCAGCTCGCCGCCTCGCTGCTCGGCACGGGCGCGACGCCCGCACCTCAGGTGGTCAATCTGCGCAACAACGGCACGCTGCCGTTCCTGCCCGACGACGCGGTCATCGAGGTGCCCGCGCACGTGGACCACACCGGCGTACGCGCGGTCGACGTGGCACCGCTCGAGCCGCTGTACGCCGGACTGGTCTCCGCCGTCACCTCGTATGAGCACCTCGCGCTGGACGCTGCCCTGCGGGGCGGCCGCCAGCGCGTGTTCGAAGCGTTGCTCGCCCACCCGCTGGTGGGTCAGGCCGAGCTGGCCGACGGCCTCACCGACCGGCTGATCGCCCACAACCGCGAGCACCTTCCATGGGCGTGACGCGCGCGATCCTCGCGATCGACGCGGGCAACAGCAAGACCGACGTCGCACTCGTGTCCGTCGACGGGACGCTGCTCGGCACGGTCCGCGGCGGCGGGTTCCGTCCCCACCTGGTCGGCGCTCGCGCGGCCGTCCGCACCCTCGTTCCGCTCGTCGAGGACGTACGCCGTGCCGCGGGTGAGGTCGAGATCTGCCACGTGGCAGCGTGTCTGGCCAACGCAGACCTGCCCGTCGAGCACGAGGCGCTCGACGCTGCCATCCGGGACGAGGCGTGGGCGCCCTCCACCGAGGTCGTTAACGACACGTTCGCGTTGCTGCACGCAGGAACCGAGACCGGGGTCGGCGTGGCCGTCATCTGCGGCGCCGGCACCAACTGCAGCGGCGTCCTGGCCGACGGCACCGTCGCGCGGTTCTTCGCGGTCGGCACCATCTCCGGAGACTGGGGTGGCGGCGGATTCCTCTGGCAGGAAGCGATGTGGTGGGCGGCCCGCGCGGAGGACGGCCGGGGACCGGACACCGCACTGCGCACCGCTCTGCCTTCGCACCTCGGCCTGAGCACGATGGCGGAGCTGATCGAGGCCGTCCACCTGGACAAGATCGCCGAGCACGACCGCATGTCCCTGACCCCGGTGCTGTTCAAGGTGGCCGACGGCGGCGACCAGGTCGCCATCGACCTGGTCCGCCGACAAGGACAGGAGATCGTCGCGCTGGCCGCTGCCGCCATCCGCCGGCTCGACGCGGTCGACGAACCGCTCGACGTCGTTCTCGGCGGTGGCGTCCTCACGAGTCGTAATCCGTTGCTGCTGAAGGAGATTCGACTCCGGCTCGCGGAGCAGGCGCCGCACGCGGTCCCTCGAGTTGTCGCGACGCCGCCCGTCCTGGGCGCCGCCCGGCTCGGTCTGCGCCGGGTGGGTGCGCCCGACGACGCGCACGCTCGACTGCGTCGCGCCTTCGCCGGCTGACCTAGACGGCTCCGTGGTCGAGGAGGCTACGGCCGCAGTCGACGACGGTCTCGCGGGCAGGCCGAGCCTGCCAGCCAAGGACCTCGTACGCCTTCGCCGTGCTGTGCCGGTTCTTGCGGCCGAGGGCCGGCGCGATCTCGCGCAGCGCTGAGTCGCGACGAGCAGCGAGTCGCACGAGGAAGTCGGGTACGCCTCGGACGGAGACCTTCGTCGCGTCATCGCCGAGACCCACGCGCAGCGCCTCGGCCATGTCGCGCATCCAGATGAACTCACCCGTGCCGAGGAACCGCTGACCGGCCGCCTCAGGCGCGCCCATGGCGCGCAGGTGCAGATCGACGAGATCGCGAACATCCACTACTTCGAACCCAATTCGCGGCACCCGCGACACCTTGCCACCGAGCATGCGCGCCACGATGCTGACCGAACCCGTCGTCGACGCGGACAGGATCGGACCGAATTCTGCGCCGGGCAGGACCGTCGTCAGCTCGGGCGCTCCCGGCCGTTCCGCCATCTCCCACGCGGCCCGCTCCGCCATCGTCTTGGCGCGGCGGTAAGGGATCAATGACGAGTCGTTCAGGTCAGTCCAGAGGGTCTCGTCGGTCACGCCTTCCTCGGCATACGACGAGGGGCTGGCCGCGTTGGCGGCGGACGTCATGACCACGCGCCGCACGCCGGCTTCGGTGGCGGCTCGCATGATGCGTCGAGTCCCGTCGACCGCCGGCCGGATGAGCGAATCAGCGTCACCTTCGGTCGTGATGCCCATCGGGGAGGCCACGTGCAGAACCTTCTCGACACCGTCCATCGCGGCGTCCCAGCCGTCGTCGGACGAGAGGTCAGCCGTCGCGAACTCGAGTCGCCCGGTCGAGCCGGCGACCTGGCGTACGGCGTCGGACACCTCCGCGGCGCGAGCCGGGTTGCGCAGCGTGGCGCGGACCGTGTCGCCTCGACGCAGTAGCTCGGCGATCGCCCAGCCGCCGATGTAGCCGCTGCCGCCGGTGACCAGAGTGACTCCGGACATGATCAGATCCTTCGCGTTGTAGTCTTTAACCGGAGAGCACTCCGGTTAACATCAGACCGTAGCGGAGGGGTCTCCGTTTAGCCAATGCGAGGGAGACACATGGGAGAGGCGACAGGCCGGCGTACCCGGTCCGATGCAGTCCACAACCGTGAGCGGATCGCGACGGCGGCCCGCGAGGCGTTGGCCGAGGACGGCTCCGCATCCCTGTCCGCCATCGCCAAGCGCGCCGGCGTCGGGATCGGGTCGCTCTACCGGCACTTCCCGACGCGGGAGGCCCTCGTGATGGAGGTCTACCGCACCGACATCGGCACGCTCATCGACCTGGCGCCGACGCTCGCCGACGAGCACCCGCCCATGGAGGCGTTGCGGCGCTGGTTCGGCGAGGTCGCTCGCTATGCGCGCCTCAAGTACGGCGTCGCCGAGGTCATCCACGCGGCCACCAACGGAGCGCTCGAGGACCCCGCCTACGAGCCCTTCGTCAACGCGATCGCTGTCCTGCTCGACGCCGGCGAGCGCAGTGGCGACCTGAAGGCCGGCGTCGACCCAGAGGACGTCCTCCTGCAGCTCAGCATGCTCTGGCGGATCGACCCGGCCAAGGACGAGGGGCGCTCCGAACGCCTCGTCGGCCTCATCATCGACGGCCTGCGCGCGAGCCCTAGCGACTGAGACGCAACAGCTGCATGTCCGTAGTCCCGGGCTCCAGCCCCTCGTCGACGAACCCAGCCCTGGTCGCGACCCGTCGAGCGGCCGTGTTGGCCGGCCGAGTTCGTACGACGACGTCCTGCCCTGGCGCCACGGCGGCGGCCATCCGGACAGACTCGTTCAGGATGCGTCCGGCGACGCCGCGACCCTGCACCGCCGGAGCCAGTCGGAAGTAGACGTTGAGGACCGGCTGGCCCGACACCTGGTGATGCTGGATGCCACCGAGCCCGGCGTACGCCCGGTCGGCGTCGCCAGACCCGGTCCCGCGCGGGCCGTCCGGCGACCACTCGCGGGGTACGAGCACCGACCAGTAGCCGAACCCGTGCTCCGCCCAGTGGTCGAGCATAGGTACGACGAACCGTCGCGAATGAGCGAGATCGGGGTGTACTTCCTGCGGGTCGTACGCGTAGACCCGCGGATCACCGTGCACGGCAAGGACACCCGCGGCGTCCGCGGTGGTCACGCGCCGCAGCAGGAGGCCCCGATCGCTCTCGACGTGCACCCACCAGGGATTCGTCGTCTCGGCAGACCCATCTCGAGGCTCGGGCTGACTCATGCGACGACCATCTCACCTACGCGACCGACCCGAACGCACCTCGCGCGGACTACTGCTCGGTGAGACCCAGGCCGAACGGCGCCGGCAGGAGGAGCTCGACGTTGCGGTCCTCGACCGATCCACGACGGATGTCCAGACCTCCCGAAGGCGGCTGCCAGTCGTTCGCCGAGAGCTCCCGCGCCAACGACGCGAGGTTGATCGGGTCGGTCGCGCCGTGGCGGTACCGAAGCGGAGAAGCAAGGTCGACGATGGTCCCGAAGACGGACAGCGTGCCGTTGCGGTTGTCCGCGACCTCGATGACTCGCGACTGAACCGGCCAATCGATGTGCGCGGCGGTGCTGATCTCCCAGAACCCACCCGCCACAGTGGAGTTCGAGGGCCGACGGCGCGGAGTGACCGTGTTCTCATGCGTATGACCATTGACCCAGGCGATGACGTTGGGATGACGCAGCAGCAGGTCCCGCACCGCTGCGCCTCCGTAGCGCGTCACGCCTTCGGGCGCGGCGAGGTTGTCCATGGTGTCGAGCGTGTGATGGCTGAAGATCGCGAACAGCTTGTCGTGGCAACGGTTCTGGACCGTACGACCGTGCTGGTCGAGGTGCCGGCTGGACCCTGCGGCGAGCTGGGCGGCGAGCCAACGCGCCTGCTGCTCGTCGATCGACCCGTTGGGTCCGCCGTTGGGGTTGACCGTGTCGAGGATCAGGCAACGGACCGGACCGTGATCGACGGCGTAGTAGGCGTTGCCCGTGCGCCGATTCCAGTCGGTGTAGCCGTGCCCACGGGGGTACGACGCGGTCCGGAAGTGCTCGGCGATCGTCTCGGCGCGCGAGAGCGGGCGACGCTGCAGGTCCGGGGTCACGGACCTGGCGGGGCCGGCGAACAAGGTGGCCAGGGCGCCCGGGTCGAGGGTGTTGATCCCGTCGAGGAGCTGGAGGACGTCGGTGCCGGGCGGCAGGTCGATGACCTTGCGACCACCGGTGGTCATGGCCCGCAGGCCCCCTGCCGTGGGCGGCACTGACCCTGACATCAACCCGTCGTGGTTGCCGAACGTGGTCAGCCAGGGCATGTCCAGTCCGGTGGCATGGAACGGTCTGCGGCAGGAGTCCAACAGCCCTGGGACCGCTGGGAATCCGTTGCGCGTGCGCGGCAGGTCGGGGTGCTCGCGACCTGGCGCGCCCTCGGGATGCCAGTAGCGAGTGTCGTAGTGCGTGGGATCCGCGACGCCCTCGTATCGACGCGGGTCGCCCGAGTCGGGACGAACTCGTTGACCGTCGAGCACGTCAATCTGCCAACGCAATTCGTTGTACTGGGTGTTGTCGACGTTGTCACCGGTGCAGATCGTGAACGCCATCGGTACGCCGGTCGCCGGGCCTCGGCGTACCCGGTTGAGAGCCTGAACCATTGACTCGGCGACCTGGACGGTGAGCATGTCGTGCGGCCGGTACTGGCCGTCGAGAGGAGCAGCCGCGCCGAGCTGGTCCGGGTCGCTGTATCGATCGAGGAACTCGACCCGGCCCGGAGACTGCGCGTCCACCAGGTGGGTGTCGGTCAGCTGCCCGAACGCGAGCAGCGGGCGCGGTCGTGCCTTGCGTTGGGGCCGGTGTGCGAGCAGGTCGTCGCGCACGACGCGTGGCTCGCCAGGACCAGCGACGAGGAGGCGGTACCCGTTGCGTCCAGGGCTGCCCAGCCTCACGGTCGCATCGAGAGTGGTGCCCTTCGGAGACCCGTGTGGACGAAACCTCGGCGGTGCGGCAACTGCAGCTGACGGCAGCTGAGTCGCGACGAACGCGGCGCCGCCTGCGACCCCTAACCGCAGCGCGTCTCGACGGTTCAGCTCGTGGCTCATGGCATCTCGATCCTGTGCAGGAACGCGCGGCGAGTGTGAGCGCGCCCACATAGAGTGGCGCGTACTATCGAATTGGTCAAGCGTCTCAGTCGCCTGACCAGCCACCGACTGGAAGGCTGCTCGCCATGAGCACACGACAGACAGAAGCGCGCGTGTTCCAACCGATTCAGGACAGCCGTCCCGACGACCAGCCGTGGGGCGCGATGACCTGGCCGCCCGCCGCTGGCACCGAGCTGGAGGGCGAGTTCGTACGCCTCCGCCAGATCTCCCCGGAGGCCGACTCGAGCGCGCTGTTCGCCGCTCTCGACGCCGACGCCGTGTGGAGCGTCTTCGGAGCACCCCGGCCGCCGACGCCCGAAGCGCTCGCCGGAGGGCTGGGTTACCTCGGCGGACTGCCTGGTCGGTTCCAGTGGCTGGTGATCGCACGGGAGACGACCGAGGTGGCGACGGCCGGTGAAGTCCTCGGAATGTCCTCGTACTACGACGTTTCCGAGGGCGACGCGAGACTGGAGATCGGCGCGACGGCGTACAACCCCTCCGTGTGGTCGACCCACGTCAACCCTGAGACCAAGTTGCTGCTGCTGCGGTACGCCTTCGCCGAGCTGGGGTGCGGTCGTGTCCAGTTCCGTACCGACGTGCGGAACACCAGGTCACAGAGCGCGATCGCGCGACTCGGCGCGGCGTACGAGGGAACCCTCCGCCGCTACGACCGGCGGCCCGACGGCACTGTGCGTGACACTGTGCTGTTCTCGATCACCGCGCAGGACTGGCCGGCCGTCGAGCGCGGACTCATCGAGCGGGTGGGCCACGCGACTCGATCCCACGACATCTAGGAGAGCCATGGATGCCGCTCTGGTCACTGGCGGCAGCGGCTTCGTCGCGTGCCATCTGGTGCGTCAGCTGCTCGAACAGGGCACCGCTGTGCACACAACAGTGCGCAGTACGTCCAACGCGGCCAAGATCGCGCCGTTGACGGACCTGCAACGCGAGTTCCCTGGGCTACTAAGCCTTTTCGAGGCTGACTTGCTGTCGCCCGGTTCGTTTGCAGAGGCGATGACCGACTGCACCGTTGTCCATCACGTGGCCTCGCCGTTCCTGCTTCCCGAGCAGATCAAGGACGGCCAGCGCGACCTCGTCGAACCGGCGCTCAAGGGCACCCGTAGCGTGCTCAACACCGTCAACGAGACGCCCACAGTGCGGCGGGTGGTCCTCACCTCGACGGTCGGCGCGATCTTCGGCGACTACATCGACGTCCTTGATATGAAGGACCAGGTGCTCAGCGAGGACTACTTCAACACCACGAGCACGGTCGACAACAACCCGTACCACTACTCCAAAACGGTTGCAGAGCAAGCGGCTTGGGACATCTGCGACGCACAGCAGCGATGGAGCATGGTCGCGATCAACCCAGGACTGATCCTCGGGCCCTCGCTGACTCCCGCCTCACAGTCAGGCAGCCTGTTCCTCCTCGATGAGCTGATGAAGGGCTACTTCTTCTACGGCGCTCCGAACTTCGCGTTCACCACGGTCGACGTCCGCGATGTCGCCGCCGCGCACATCCGCGCAGCTGAGGTCCCCGAGGCACGCGGCCGCTACGTCCTGGCCGAGCAGGAGATGACCTCCATGCTCGACTTCGCGCGGTTCATTCGGCCGGCGCACCACCGCTCGTACGTCCTCCCGCGCTGGCAGGTCCCGGACGCCGCCGTGCGTGTGCTCGGCCCGCGGTTCGGACTGACGCAGGACTACATCCGCAAGCACCTGGGCATCCGGTTCACCGTCGACAACGCCCGCAGCCGGGACGAGCTGGGCATCACGTACCGCCCGATCGAGGACACGTTGGTCGACCACTACGAGAGCTGGGCGCAGCAGACCCGCACCTGAGGCAGCGCTCCGCGGAGCGCTGCCTCAGGTGGCTTACATCCCGCCGCGGCGCAGGTAGTCGGGCGTCACGTTGTCGAGCGCGGGGACCTGCTTCGGACGGCCCGCTGCGGCCATCTGCTTCGACGCCTGGTCGCCGCCACCGAGGCCGGCCCACTTGAGCACCAGTGCGGTGGCGCGGGTCTTCTCGGCGTCGGGCAGCTGACCAATGCGCGAGCCGTGGTTGCCGCCGGCGACGAAGTAGCGAGCGCACTCACGCTGCGCCGCCTTGGCGCCACAGGTGAACGCCTCGGCGCCCCACGGGTCGTTGCCGCCGTAGACGTACAGCATCTGACGCGACTCCGTTGAGACCCACTTGTCGATGTCCGGCATGGCCGTCTTGTCGAACTTCTTGGGCCGAATGTCCTTGGGCACGAAAGAGATTGCCACATCAAGACCGGGGTAACGCAGCAGGTCCTTGATGTGGTTCTCGAACGGCTCGGGCGAGCCGAGCTGGTAGGCCGCCTGGAAGTAGTACGGGGTGTACGCACTCACGAGCTGATCGGCGTACCCCGTGAGGGACGACGTGTTCTCGTAGAAGTCCCAGATCTGGTCGTTCGTCGCCGTCTTCGGGTCGGGCAGCGTGGCGCAGTCGGCCTGAGTGGAGTACTGCCAGAAGGCGAACGGAGCGTCCACGATCGACGACTCCATCGCCTTGTCCGTGGTCCCGACGATCTCGTACGTGTAGTTGTTCGCCTTCGAGACCGCGCGCGTCTTGGCGAGGAACCAGGACCGGTCCTTGAGGGTGCGGCGCTGCAGGTCGGTCAGCGTCTGCCGGCAGGCCGGGTCGTTGCCGACCTTGTTCAGGAACGTGTTGTAGACGTCCTTGCTATCGACCACATCGTTCGGGGCGACGTAGGGCACCGTGCCCGCGACGTCACGCGGGTAGAAACGGCGGTGGTACGTCGCCGTCATGCCTCCCTTGGATCCGCCTGTCGTGAGCCACCTCTGGCGGTAGAGGCGCTTGAACGACTCGATGATGACGTGCTGATCGGTCGCGGCCTGCCAGATGGTCAGCTGACGCTTCCAGTTCGGCTTCGCCGGGCGGGAGGGCTCGAAGAAGCGGTACTCCATGCTCACCTGGTTGCCGTCAACGATCTGCGTCGGCTCGCTGCGTGACGGGTTCTGCGACACGTTGTAGCCGCCGGTGTACATCACCATCGGCCGACCAACATCCTTGTGCAGCAACGTGATTCGCTGCGTAAAGGTGCCCTTGGCCGGGCTGGTGTGGTCGACCAGCTGGGTGAAGTCGATCAGGAAGAAGCGGTAGCCCGCGGGCGCCGTCGCCTCCGTCACCTTGGCGACGCCGGGCAGCGCCCTGACCTGGTCTGCGATGTCGGCCGGTGCGGCCTCACGGGCGCTCGCTCCGAGCGTACGAGGCACGGCGTCGGCGGTGGGCGCGCCGATCGCGCCGGCAGCGGCAGCGACCGCAGCCGTCGTGAGCAGGGCAGCGGCAGTACGAGTGACAGGGCGGCGCATCCGGACTCCAGGTGTGGTGGTGTCGTGCTGGTGATCAGGGTTCACACACCGTAGGCCGGAGTGCGTCGGTCTGCTGCGGAACCAGCGCATGATCACGCCCCCGCTCAACTGCCGCTCGGGGTGAGGGCGGCGGGCGTCCCGAAGACCCAGAACTCGTACAGCGAGTAGCCGTAGGTCGTCGCTCGCTTGACGCCCTTCATCCGGACGAACTTCACGGGCTGGGTGCCGGTCAGGGTGACCTCGTCGGTCTTGCAGGTGGACGCGTCGACCGTCGCGGCGTCCGTCCAGGTCGAGCCGTCGACGGAGGTCTGGATCGCGTACGCCTTCGCGCACGCCTCCTCCCACGTCAGTCGAGCGGACGTCACCTTGGCCGGGCGGGCGAGCTCCAGCTGCAGCCACTCGCCGTCCGTGTACGCCGACGCCCACCGTGTCTCCAGGCTGCCGTCCGCGGCGTTGGGAGCAGCGAGACGCTCGAGGTCGCCCTCGACGGAGGACGCCGTCACCTTGGCGTCGAACGAGAGGTACTCGGAACCGGCCGGCGGAGCGGGTACGACGGGGATGCCACCTCGCGCGGACGCCGACGTGGCGAGCGTGCCGCGGGAGCCCTTGACCGTCACCGTGAACGTCGAGACGTCAGTCCCTGCTGGAACCGTCCACGCTCGTACGATCCCGTCGCCCGGCTTCAGCACTGCGGAGCCCAGCGACTTCGTCAGCGGAGCGCCCTTCGCAGGCGTGAGGACGAGCTGACGTGCGGTGACCTTGCCCGCGCCGGTGTTGCGTACCTGGACGTCGAGCGTGACCGGCTTGCCTTGCACCACCACCTTCGGCGTGGTCAGGGTGACCGGCAGCCCCGGGTCACCAGCATTGAAGAGCGTGCTGGTGAGCTCCTCCGTCCGTGGCCCGACCCCGAGGCGCCCGACGCGAGTCATGAATTCGCTGTAGCTGAGCCCTGATTCGGGTCCGCGCCACATCTTGTGCGCGAGCAGCCCGAACGTTGGCTCGACGAGTCGATGGACGTCAGCGGGGCCGTACTTCTCGTGGACCAGGTCGTTCCAGACGGCCGACATCGCGCCGAGTAGCAGCGGGTTGCCCTTGTCGACGTCCTGGCCGCCGCCGAAGACATGCGGCTCCCACCCGGCGTACAACGAGGGGCCGTCGAGACCGTGCCCGTGGTAGTAGTTCGCGAACGGGACGATGTAGAGGTCACCGTCGTTGGCGTTGATCGTCGGGTAGCCGTCTGCGACGGAGCTCTTGCCGCCGTACCAGCCGTTGTTCCACGAGACCATCTCGAGGCCACGGTCGTATCCCGTTGCGCCGCCTGCCATTTCGGTGAGACTGCCCCAAGCGCGAGGTGTCTTGCCGAGTGAGCGGACGTACGCCGCCATGGTGTTGGTGTACGCCTTGTACTGCGGCTCGAGGCTGCGCGGGTACTCGTCGAGACCGACGTGCACGACGGGCGAGCGGAACCACGGGACGAACTCGGCGAGGACGCTCTTCATGAACGTCGTCGTCTCTGGCTTGGACAGGTCGAGGTGGTCGGAGTTGCCGCCGTTGAGCCCGATCTCCGGCTTGAAGTTGATGAACGCCCGAGCGTGGGCCGGGCTGTCGATCTCGGGGACCAGGCTGACGTGACGTTGAGCGGCGAGGTCCTCGAGGCCGTTCCACTCCGTCCTGGTCAGCGACCCGTCCTTGGCCGCCAGACCCGCGAACGCTGGGTTGTCCGACGCGAGCCGGAAGGCTGACTGCGCCTTCGACCAGTCCCCACTTGGAGCCTGAATCTCGTTGTCGTTCAAGTGGATCTGGAAGGTGTTGAGCTTGAACCACGAGAGGTACCTGATGTTGTCGCGCAGGTAGGCCTCACCGAACCAGCGGCGACCGACGTCGAGCATGAAGCCTCGGACGGCGACGTTGGGCCAGTCGACGGTGGAGCCCTTGGGCACGGCCGTCCGCTCCGGATAGCCGGAGACCAGCATCTGCAGCAGTGACCGCGTCGCCCAGTACGTCCCGGTCGTGGTGCGGGCGGTCATCGTGACCTTGTTGGTCACATCAAGGCGATAGCCCTCGCGCGCGGCGACCGCGTTGCCGGCCGGTCCGACGTTCGCGCCGGCGTCGAGGCTCAGTACGACGTCGCCGGGCTTCGGTCGGACGCCCGCCACGACCGGCAGCTTCAGACCCGCCACGTCGCGCAGATCGGCCTTGAGCTCGTTGGCCACACTCGTGAGCTCGGGGTCCTCGCGGACGATCCGGCTGGCCGACGTGAGGTGCAGCTGACCGCTCGCACCCGTCCAGGTCTGCAGGGCTGGGACCACTGCAGGCTTCGCGTTGACCGTCGGTGGCACGGCTGGGCTTGAGCCCGCAGCCGACGCCAGACCTCCTGGCGCCAGCAGCGTGAACGTCGACAGGAGCGTGGCAATCACTGCAGTCCGGTGACTGATCATGATCGAATGATAGAGAAATCGATCACAAATATGCAGAAACTGAGGAACTCTTTGCCAACGTGAGCGCCTGCGGTCGTCAGCCGACTCGCTGGCTGACCGCCAGGACGCCACCGGCCGGGTCGGCCAGCACCGCGTTGCGGAACCCGGGCGCGTCGGTCGGCGGCAGCAGAAGTCCGCCACCGAGCTCACTGACACGCGCGGCGACGGCGTCCGCGTCGGCGACACGTACGTTGACGGCCCAGTGGGGTGGCACAGGGGTTCCTGGCTCGATCGCGGTCGCCACCGCGATCACGTCGTCGGGCAGCGTCGGGTCATCGACGCGACGGGTGCTCCCCGCCAGCCGCCACAGCGCGATGCCGCCCGGTGCCTGCTCGAGCCGCCACCCGAAGACAGCGGAGTAGAACAACTCCGCAACGGCGGGGTCAGGGCTGTGCAGTGAGCTCATCTGCCACGCGCCCGGCACGTCGACCAGGTCGGCGACCAACGGCGTACGACCTTGGCGGACACCGAACGGCGCGCCGCTCGGGTCTGCGAGCAGCGCCGTCCGCTCGTCTCCGCCGGTAGGGCCGAACAGCACTCCCCCTCCGGCGGCAACGACGGCCGCGACGGTCGCCTCGACGTCAGCCACCAGGACGTAGGTCGCCCACGCGCCGCGGTCCAGCATCGCCGGCGCCTGACCGATACCGGCCACGCGCTGCCCGCCGAGTCGCGCGACGCGGTAGCCATCAGGGTTGGCCTCGTCGAAGTTCCAGCCGAGGAGAGCACCATAGAATTCCTCAGCAGCGGACGGGTCAGGCTGAAGCGACTCCACCCAACACGGCGCTCCAAAGCTGTACGAATTCTGTTCACTGCCAACGATGCTCATGGTTGGCCACTCTTTCACGGGCCGGGCACCTGGGTTCACTGAATCTCCTCACCAGTGGGTTCGACAGCGTCGTAGCCGTCCACCATCGAGGGCCCTTGATCGTGAGATGCGCTGAGCACCGAAGAGATCACGGCCAAGAGCCCCCGAGCCTCCAGGCGAACGTGCTGCGGCCTCTACCTGGAAGGTCTTGGTGGTGCCATGGCTCTACAGCGGGTCACGATCGACCTCGATGTGCTCGGAACGCACCTCTTCGCTCAGCTGCGCCTGCTCCGTGACCTGAGTCTTGGCCAGCCGAACCCGCTCAACGGGCACCGTCTCCTTCTCCACGACGGGTGCGTCCTCGTACAGCACGACCTCCCGCTCCTCCTCGGACAGCTCGTGCCCGGGGAGAGCCGCCTCGCGGTCGGAAGCCGTGATCGGCTCTCGCTCAACCGTGACTTCCTCTCGAGTGATCGGGACACTGACGTGTTGCTGCTCGGTGACCACGTGCTTACGCAGCCGCGCGCGGCCGCGTTCCTGTCGCCTCGTGCCGACGTTCAGTCGCTCTTCCGAACGCGTCGCATCATCGGTCGCCGAGCCGGACGCGGCAGGTGCGGAATCGTCAGCGCCGTACTCCAGGCGGTAGTGCCGGTAGAGCTGCTCCTCCTGCTGAGGCGAGAGATGCTCCTCGCCGTCAACCTGTGGCGCGTCCTTCACCCGGTCCTTGTCATAGCCGACGGTGAGGCCGCCTTCATCGACTCGAGCCTTCGCCAACGGGACAAAGCTCTGCTTACTGCCGAACAAGCCGGTGTTCACGGTGACCCAGGCCGGCTCGCCGGTCCGGTCATCCACATACACCTGACCGGCCTTGCCGATCTTCTCCCCGCTGCTGGTCTGCACCGGCTGGTCGAGGATCCGTGAGATGTCCTGCTGGGCAATAGTCATGCTGTCTCGCTTCCTTTCGTGTTGTCCGGTCGGCGGCTGCTGTCTAAGGGGGCATGGCCGATCACTCCTGACGTTGTGCGTACTCCTCGGCTACCCAGCGCTCAGAACCCGAAACCCCTCATCTCCGAAGTCACCGGTTTCGGCTACCCACATGCGGGTAGCCCTGGACAGATGCATGCCACCGGGAGGGAGGTCACGGTGATGTCCCAGAGCGTCTTTCATCTGTTGGGGCGAACGCTCCACGCGGCCCAGCGCGACAGGATCGGTGCGGTCCGTGACGTGCTGACGGACGCCGACAACGGCGTACCCGAGTGGTTGCTCGTTGACGTCACGTCCGTTCGAGGACTGCGGGCCGTGCCGCTCGCCGGAGTCCGAAACAAGGACGGATCTTTGTCGACCACGTTCACTGCCAACGAGATTCAGCGCTCGCCACCCATTGCCGACGTCGCGCCCCTGGGACTCGAAAGCGAGCGTCGTCTGCTGCGCTACTGGGACCTGATCCGCGGGCGATAGGTGCGACCCGGCCAGCGGACTCATTCCGCGGTTTCGGTTTGCGTTGTCGTTCGGTGGGTATGAGAAGACGGCAATCGACCAACCGGATGGGAGCAGATCATGGGAATCGCAGACAAGGCGAAGCACGCTGCGGAGGATGCGCTGGGCAAGGCCAAGGAGGCCACCGGCAAGGCGGGCGACGACGAGGACCTGCAGGCCGAGGGCCAGAAGGACCAGGTGGAGGCCAAGATCAAGAAGACCGGCGACGACATCAAGGATGTGTTCGACAAGTAGCGGAGGCCGACATGACCACGATCCCGCGCCCCACTCAGGGTGACGTCGTCGAGCTGATTCTCGATGACCACCGATTCTTCGAACGGCTGCTGCGCGACCTGCGTGATGCAACTGCTGATCGCAGCGAGGCACGAGCGACCCTGGCCGCGGTGCTGATCGCGCACGGCGAGGCTGAGGAGGAGATGGTCTATCCCCAGCTGCGCCGCAAGGACGCGATCGACCAGCACGAGCAGGAGCACGGCGAGGAAGAACACGCCGAGGGCAACCAGGCGCTGCTCGACTTGCTGGAGTGCAAGGGCACGGACACGCAGAAGTTCGACGACGCGGTCGAGAAGCTCGCCGAGGCGCTCAACCACCACATCGGCGAGGAGGAGCAAACGATCCTCAATCCTGCTCGTACAGAAGTCGGCGAGCAGGTGCGCCACGACCTCGGAGGTCGGTGGCTCGCGCGACGCAGCGAGCTGCTCGATGACGACTGTGGGTCGATCACGTCGGTGAAGAAGATCGTTGCCCGGGCCGAACGCGAGGGCCTCGTCTCTGATGAAGGCTCCTGAAACGAGGAGGTAGTGATGCCGCGCGAAGATCCAGGACCGTCTGTGAAGGACGACGAGATGTATGAGTCCCTTCGTGACGAGGGGAACAGCAAGGAGAAGGCCGCGCGTATCGCCAATGCCGCTGCGAACACGTCGCGTTCGTCAGTTGGCCGCAAAGGCGGCGAGCACGGCGACTACGAGGACTGGACCCGCGACGACCTGATGGAGCGCGCTCAGGAAGTAGGCATCGAGGGTCGCTCCGACATGAACAAGGACGAGCTGATCAAGGCGCTGCGCAACCACTGATGTGTGCCTGACGAGTGCTCAGCCGTCTGCGGTGGGCAGCTCGCGCCGGGTCACGAGATGCTCGGCGACATCGCGCAGCTTGAGGTTGTGGTCCTGCGAGAAGCGGCGCAGCACGTCGAACGCCTTGTCCTGATCGAGCTGGTATCGCTCCATCAGGATGCCCTGCGCCTGGCCGATCAGCTTGCGGGCGTCGAGCGCCGTCTGCAGTCCTTCTTCGGTTTGTGAGGCGTGCAGCGCGATGGCCGCGTGCCGGGCAAAGATGCCCGCGAAAGCGACGTCGTCGCGCGAGAAGGCATGGGCCTCGCGCCAGAACAGGTTGAGGGCGCCGAGGCGGCGGCCGTCGATGCCGGTCAGCTGCGTGCCGAGGGCAGAGGCGATGCCGAGGGCAGCCGCTTTGGGCGCCCACTGCGGCCACCGCTCATCGTGAACCAGGTCGGGCGACGCCATGGTTTCCTGCTCCCACGCGCTGTCGTGGCAGGGTCCCTCGCCGAGCTCGATCTGCAGGGCGTCGGCCCGCTCGACCAACGTGTCCGTCGGGGCCACGGTCTCCAGGCGTCCCCCTCGCCTGATGAGCGTGATGCCGCCGTAGTCCGCCCCGAGCTGCTCGCAGGCGTACGCGACGACCTGCTCTGCGGTCTCCGTCGAGGTCGGGGCCGCATGCAGGTCTTTGGCGATCGCCGCGAACTCTTCTGCAAAGTCCGGTCTCATCGTGCCTCCGCGCTCGTGCACCGTTGCGCGCCGCGGCAAGCACCGGGATGTGGACCTGGTAGAGCCATCGTCGCATGGGATCTGGAGGGCTATTCGTCGTCCGGACGAACGAGAATCAAGCAGCCGGCCGGGGGCTTGTGTGCAGCGCGTGACTGTGTTGTGCTGAGGCCAACACGCCAGCTCGAGCAGCGCGGTTGGCATGGCCTCTTCTTCGCGAAGCGAGTCGCCATGTCTGTCATGACCGAATCACCCGCCCCCGAGCACGTCGACGCCGAGTCGCTTCTGCGAGAAGCGAATTCCGAGTGCGATCCCATCCGGGCCGCGCGCCTGCGTGATCACGTGGTCGTCCAGCACCGCGGGCTTGCCATGAACCTGGCCCGCCGTTTCGATCGCCGCGGCGTCGAGCTCGATGACCTGCAGCAGGTCGCCCTGCTCGGCCTTGTCCTCGCCGCCCGTCGCTACCGTCCCGACAAGGGCCACGGTTTCACGGCGTTCGCCGTGCCGACGATCACAGGAGAGATCAAGCGCTACTTCCGCGATCACGGCTGGGCCGTACGCCCTCCGCGCGCCCTGCAGGAAACCCACCGTGAGATCCGAGAAGCACGCGAGTCGCTCCAGCAAGAGCTCGGACGGGACCCGAGCGCCGACGAGCTCGCCGAGGTCGTCGGATGCTCCCTCGAGGCCGTGCGCTCTGCGCAACAGGTCGAGACCCAGTACCGGTCGATCTCGCTGGATACGCCTGTTGCCGGCGAAGACTCCTCGCCGCTGCGCGACACGCTGGCCGACGACATCCGGGACTTCGACCGGGTCGACTCCGTGGTGTCGTTGCGACCCCTGCTGATGCAGCTGAGTCCACGCGAGCAGCTGATCGTCCGACTGCGGTTCGTGGACAACCTCACCCAGCGCCAGATCGGTCAACGTATCGGTGTCAGCCAGATGCAGGTCTCGCGGCTGCTGACCGACATCCTGCATCGCCTGGCCGAGCAGCTGTCCCCGTCGCACGCTCGCCCGAGGAGCCATCCAGCTCTGGCCGGCTGACGGGCGGGCCAGAGCCAAAGCGGTTGACGCCCAACGCTGATCTCGTTTCGCTGACCTCATGCTGCGCTTCGAACGGGCCGTGGACGACAAGACGCTGGAGGACTGGCGGTACGTCCACAACGTCGTGATCCCCACCGTCTCGTTGTCCTTGGACGAGGTCCGCGAGCGCACCCAGCGCAACCATCTCGAGGTCGCCTACCTGGGTGACGTCCTCGTGGGCAACTGCACGGTGTGGCCGCCGTCGGAAGAGACACCGGCAGCGAGAGTGATCGCCCGGGTGCTCGTGGAGCATCGTCGGCAGGGCTTCGGCGAGCAGCTCTATCGACGAGCGCTCGACCGGGCGCGAGCAATGGGTGCGACGACCTTCGGATCCGTTGTCCTGTCGTCCAACCCTGACGGACTCCACTTTGCGTTGCAGCACGGGTTCGTCGAGACCGAGCGCTACGTGCTGCCGGGAGAGACCATTCCGTGGATCGACCTGCAGTATCAGGACACTGCCGTTGCCAGTTCCTGAGGTGCCACGTGCGCGGGCTCGGGCTGGTCGTCGTACGACGCGCTGAGCTGCCGGTACGCCCGGCTGGAGAACGCTCGCAAAACGGCGATCAGCATCACCAGGCTGGCGACCACGAAGGTCAGGGCCATGCCGCGCGCCACACCATCGCCGAGGATCGGGCCGAAGGTGGACCGGCCCTGATCGGACGCCATGAACGGGATGATGAACAGCTGTGCCATCGGACCAATCACGAAGGCTGCCAACGGTGTTGAGGCGGTCTCGACGCTCTGGGCGAACCCGAAGACCCGGCCCTGCATCTCGAACGGGACCACGCGCTGCATGACCGTCTGCTCGGCGGCCTCCGCGACGGGGATCAAGATCATGAAGCCGAACATGCCGACCACCAGCAGCAGCTGCCACTCGCGCACGGCGGTGCCGATCCCGACCAGCGCGATGCCGACGTTGGCCAGCAGGAGCGTACGAATGGGGTTGCGTCCCAGGCCATATCGCGCGACGAGCGCTCCCCCTGCGATGAAGCCGGTGCTCGTGACACCCAGGACGAGACCCCACGACTGGACGGAGAACAGCGTCAGACCGTACGGGTCCATCAGCGTCATGAAGACGCCCATGACCAGGTTGTTGAACGTCGAGAACAGGATCAGCGGGACGAGTCCGGGCACGGCGCGGACGGTGGCCCATGTGCCACGGATGTTGATGCTGGAGGTGCCGTCTGCTGCGCGTGATGGCTGCGGTTCGTCGATGCGGATCGGCAGCAGGTGGACGAGCGAGACCACGGTGAGGCCGACCGCGATGACGACCGTGCCGCCCATCCCGAGCAGTCCGACCGCGAGTCCGCTGAAGACGCTCGTGGTCATGTGGGCCAGCCCGTTCACGGTGCCGACGAGGCCGTTGGCCTTGTCGCGCTGGTCCGCTGGGATCAGCAGCGTCACCGTGGTCGAGAGGGCGATGCCGCGCAGTCCGCCGGCGAGGCTGCCCACGACGACGAACCCGCAGAAGATCCAGAACCAGGCGCCCGACCAGTCGACCAGCTGCGCGGTCGGGATGACCGCGAAGACCAAGGCGGCTCCGGCGTACGCCACCGCTGTCGTGACGCTGGCCGCCACCATGGCGGACTTCTTGCGGTGTGAGTCGACGAGCGCTCCGAACCACGGTCCGGTGAGTGAGCCGGCGATCATCGAGAAGCCGGACAGCAGCGCGGCCGCCAGGACCGACTTGGTCTCCAGGTAGACCCAGAACGTCAACGCGAACGACAGGAAGGTGCCGGTCACGTTGGCGATGAGGACGTTGACGAGGATCCGGCGGAAGGTGGCAGCGCCGTTCGCAGGCGTGAACTCAGCTGCTGGCTGGTCCTCGTGGACTGTGGTGGTCATCGCTCGCTCCTTGCGGCTCGTGCGGCTCGTTGGCCGCTCCTCACCAACACCACGAACGGGCTGGGCCGAATACGACACGGTCCGCCGTGTCTGTCTGACGGTCCGGGCAAGATGGGCGCATGACGGCCTGGGTGCTGCATGTGGACATGGACCAGTTCCTGGCTGCCGTCGAGATCCTGCGTCACCCTGAGCTCGCCGGGAAGCCCGTCGTCGTGGGCGGTCGCGGCGACCCGACCGAGCGGGCCGTGGTCTCGACGGCGTCGTACGAAGCCCGCGAGTTCGGCATCCGCTCCGGCATGCCGCTCAAGACCGCCGTCCGCAAGTGCCCGGACGCGGTGTTCCTGCCCGTCGACTTCCCGGTGTACGAGGCGGCGTCCGCGCGGGTGATGGAGACGCTGCGTGCCCATCCCGGCGCGGTGGTCGAGCTGCTCGGCTGGGACGAGGCGTTCGTCGGCATCGACACCGACGACCCCGAGGTGACCGCCCGCGCGATCCAGGCCGCGGTGCTCGAGGCGACCCAGCTGCACTGCTCCGTCGGGATCGGCGACACCAAGGTGCGCGCAAAGGTCGCGACGGACTTCGGCAAGCCGCGCGGGACGTACCGCCTCACCGAGGACAACTGGATGGAGGTGATGGGCGACCGTCCGACGAAGGCACTGTGGGGAGTGGGTCCGCGTATCGCAGAGCGGTTGGCATCATTGGGGATTCGCACGGTTCGCGATCTGGCCGGCGCACCGGATGAGCCGCTGATCGAGGAGTTCGGACCCAACACGGGGCCGCACATCGGCCGACTCGGTCGCGGCGCCGGCAGTGCCACCGTCGACGACACCCCGTGGGTGGCGCGCGCGCACGGGCGGGAGACGACGTACCAGCACAATCTCCAGTCCCCGGAGGAGATCGCTGCGGCGATCCGCGTGCTCGCCGATCAGGTGGTCGAGGACATCCGCGCCGAGGGGCGCGCGTGCATGCGGGTCCACCTGAAGGTGCGGTTCGCGCCCTTCTTCACGGCGAGCCGGATCCGCAAGCTGGACGAGCCGACGTACGACCCGGCCGTCATCGCGGACACCGCACTCGCGCTGCTCGCCAAGCTGGACGACGACCGCCCGATCCGATTGCTCGGCGTACGCGCGGAGATGGTGCCGCCAGAGGGCGGGTACGACCCGCCCCGCTCCCACGGACGCCGCGGTTCGCCTTGACGCCACGCTGAGCGGTCAGTCGAGGATCGCGGCGGCGAGGTCGCGCGCCGCGTGACCGGGGTGGCGGCCGTCTTGCGTCGCCCCCATCACCAAGGTCCCCTCGATCAGTAGGTGGAGCTGCTCAGCCGCGCCCTCCGGCCGGTCGTGACCTGTGGCCTTCAGCTCGCGCACAAGAAGGGAACGGAGCCGCTGTCGGAATGACGCGGTCTCCGCGTGCGCCGGGTGATCAGGCTCCGCGAGCGCGAGGTCCGTCGCGAAGTACCGACAGCCGCGGAAGTCCGGGTTCGAGACGAGCTCATCAAGCCGATCGAAGAGGCCGAGCAGGCGGTCCCGTGGCTCCGCCTCGGCGGCCAACGCGCTCTCGTACCACGCCAGATCCTCCTCGGCAGCCCGCCGTAGCACTGCCTCGATCAGGCCGTCCTTGCCGCCGAAGTGCTCGTAGAGCGACCTGCGCGCGACATTGGCGTCCTTGAGGAGCGCGTCCACACCGACCGAGGCACCACGCGCGTAGAAGAGCTGTTGTCCTGCGACGAGCAGGCGCTCGCGTGGTCCTGCTGGTGACGTCCCGCTCATGCCTGACCCTTTGTTCGACTCATGGGGTCTTGACGGTAGACCGATTGGTCTATAACGTCCAATATAGACCAATCGGTCTACCTATCTAGGAGGACACCATGACCACTTCAGATGCGCCGACAGCCACGGACACCGCCGAGACCGTCGCCCTGTTCAACGAGGCTTTTCGGCTTCGCGACAAGGAGGCCCTCGCTGCGCTGGTCCATGACGACTGCCTGATGGTGTCGGTCCAGCCGGCCCCGGACGGCACTCCCTACGTCGGGAAGGACGCGTGCGTCGCGTTCTGGGGCGAGTTGATGGACGACGAGTCGACGACCTTCGAGGTCCAGCGCGTGCTTGCGGACGGCGACTGGGCAACCGTGCAGTGGCGATACCGCTTCGGGCCCACCGATGCCGAGTCCGTCCTGGGCGTGAACGTCACGCGCGTGAGCGGTGGTCAGGTCATCGAGCAGCTCGGCTACACCAAGACGCCGGGCAGCCTCCCTCTTCCGGAGTGAGGTCAGCTCGGCGGGTCCGACTCCGAACGGGCGTGGATCGTCGACCCGATCAACGACGAGAGCGAGAGCCGGCACCTGCAGGTGAGTACGACGTAGCCTGCGGTCTGGGCGTGGGCGACCGCGTTCAGCCTTCCGGTGACAGCCGCCGAGTCCGCAGGACGCCGGTCAGCAGCGGAAGCGTGAACTCGCCTGCAGCAGTGGCTGATTCGCTCGCGAGGAAGGCGCGGATCAGGCCGAGCGCGACCTCGCGCTCCTGGTCGGCCATGACCAGCATGCCGGCGCGCGTGCCGAGCGTCCCGACGAGGGAGTCGGCGGTGCGGCGCTGCCCGTGCGGGAACTCCGCCTGCTCCGGAGAACCGAACCGGGCCGTCACGCCAGCGCCCGGGAGGTGCATGCCGTCCGTCGCTCCGCGCCAGCTGGTCAACGTGTCGCGCGGCCCGATCGCCGCCGGCCCGCTGACTCGCTCAAGTCCGGCGACCCAGTCGACGCGGTCGTCCATGACATTCCACAGCCCGGCCAGGACACCTCCGGGCGCGAGGACTCTGGCGATCTCCGGGCCTGCCACGTCCATGTCGAACCAGTGCATCGCGTTGCCGGACACCACGGCGTCGACAGAACCGTCCGGCAAGGCGATGCACTCGGCACTGCCCGGCAGGGCGCGTACAGCCGGGAGCGCTCGACGCAGCTCAGCCAGCATCTTGACGTCCGGCTCCACAGCAACGACGTCCGCACCCAGCTCGACGAGCACGGCCGTGAGCTTGCCGGTGCCGGCGCCGAGATCGAGTACCCGCATGCCGGGCGCAGATTCGAGCGCCCACCGCACTGCCGCCTCCGCGTAGTCAGGGCGGTGCTCGGCGTACGCCGCCGCTGCCGTGCCGAACGATGAGCTGAGGCGTTCGTCCATGCGGCCAACCTACGTGTCGACAAACTTGTCAGGATGAGGTGTCGAATCTCCCGGACCCGTGACGACCAACAGGCACACGGCGCCACCCGGGCGTCACGAATCACCGGAGGCACACCATGAAGTACGTCATCCTGATGCAGGTCGACCCCGCCGTTCTCGAGGGCCTGACCGAGGAGCAGGGCAAGCAGATCGGCGCCGGCCACGAGGCGTTCATGAAGGCCACGCGAGAGTCGGGAGAGTTCATCGCGACCAACGCGCTCGGCGACCCCAGCCAGAGCAAGGTCGTACGTTCCACGAACGGTTCGCCGGTCGTCACCGACGGGCCGTTCCTCGAGTCGAAGGAATTCATGGGCGGCTACTACCTGCTCGACGTCGAGAACGAGGCGCGCGCCATCGAGCTCGCTCAGCAGATCCCGGACGCGCAGATCGACGGTCTGGCGCTAGAGATCCGACCGGTGATGTTCTCCGCCGACGCCGACAGCTGAGCAGCTGACCGTGGCAACGACGGGCGAGGACCAGTGGCGTGCACTCGCGCCGCAGGTCCTCGCTCGGCTGCTGCGGGCGTACGGCAGCGACCAGCTCGACGCGTGTGAGGACGCGGTCCAGGAGGCGATGGCCGAGGCGTACGTCGCGTGGCCGGCGAAGCCTCCCACCGACCCCCTCGCGTGGCTGGTGACCGTCGCTCGCCGGCGGTACGTCGATCACGTACGTTCCGATGTCCGTCGCCGTGCACGAGAAACTCGCGAATCCGCTTTGCTCTCACCGCTGCTCGACGCCGCGCCGGGCAAGGAGGACGACAGCCTTGAGATGCTCCAGCTCTGCTGCCACCCGACGCTGACACCGTCGGCACAGATCACCCTGACGCTGCGGGCGGTGGCCGGACTGACCACTCAGCAGATCGGCGCGGCGATGCTGCTGCCCGAGGCGACCGTCGCGCAGCGCATCACTCGCGCCAAGCGCCGAATCGTGAACGCTGGCAATGCTTTTCCCTCGCCCGACTCACCCGATGATCGACTCGATCCGGTCCTGAGTGTGCTCTACCTGATGCTCACCGAGGCGCACCACACGGCGACCGGCCAGCCGGCGTACGACGTGGACCTCGGCGATGAGGCCGTACGCCTGACTCGCCTTGTCCATCGCGCTCACCCCCGCGACTCCGAGGTGACAGGCCTGCTCGCGCTGATGCTGCTGACGATCGCACGCCGCGACGCCCGCATCAGCGAAGGCGAGCTCGTGCCGCTGGCCGACCAGGACCGCAGCCTCTGGCGACGCGACTTCGTCACGGAGGCGCTCGCCTTGCTCGAGGCGACGGTGCCGGGAGCGACGCCCGGTCCGTACCTGCTGCAAGCGTGCATCGCCGCGATCCACGCATCGGCGGCTGACACGGACACCACCGACTGGCGCGAGATCGCGGCGCTCTATCGCGCGCTGGAGCAGGTGAGCCCCGACAACCCCGCGGTCCGGCTCAACCGAATCGCGGCCGAGGCGATGGTGCTCGGCAACGCGCACGGGCTGCGTGAGCTGGACCGCCTGGAGGCCGACCACCCTGAGGTGCCGCGGTTGAGCAGTGTGCGGGCCCACCTGCTCCAGCGCGTCGGCGACCGTGAGGCCGCAGCTGCGGCCTACCGCCGAGCGATCGAGCAGGCAACGAACATCGCAGAGCAGCGGCAGCTCACCCATCGCTTGCGGGAAGTCACGGGCAACGATGCGGACACCGGCTGTCCGCTTTCCGGGCGACCATGAACGTATGACAACGCACACAAGCACCGCGCCGACGATCGTCCTGGTCCCCGGCCACTGGCTCGGCTCATGGGCCTGGGATGCCGTCGCCGACGAGCTGCGGAGTCGCGGGCGAGATGTCGTCGCCGTGACGCTTCCAGGGCTGGATCCTGATGATCCTCAACGGAGTTCGGCGACCCTGACCATGCAGGCTGATGCGCTGGCCGCCGCGGTGCAGGCTGCTTCCGAGGGGTCACCGCCCGTACTCGTAGCCCACAGCGGTGCGGGCGCCCCGACGTCGATCGTGCTCGACCGTGACCCGACCTCGGTCACGCGCGTCGTCTACGTCGACAGCGGCCCGTCAGGGGACGGCTCGGCGTTCGACGCGACCCTGCCGGCCGACGTGACCGAGCTGCCGCTGCCGGCGTACGACGACCTCGTGGCTAGCCTCGACGGCCTCGACGATGAGCAGCTCCGGACGTTCCGCGAGAGGGCGGTCCCGGAGCCGGGCGGCGTCGTACGCGAGCCAGTCGAGCTCTCCAACGACGCCCGGCGTGACGTGCCGACCACGATCATCGCGAGCTCGTACCCGTCGGACGTGCTGATGCGGATGGCGCGCGAAGGCAACCCGATGATGGCCGAGGTGGCCGAGCTGCGTGACCTGGAACTGGTCGACCTGCCCACCGGGCACTGGCCGATGTGGAGCCGGCCGCGCGAGCTCGCTGCCGCCATCGCCGATGCGGGCGCCACGCGCTGAGCCCGCCCGCTCAGCTCTTGACGGGGTCCTGCCCGCCCGCCTTGCTGACGGTGTCACCCTCGGCCACCGCGTCCCACAGCTTGCGGTCGACCTTGACCTTGGTGGTGCTGCCGTCAGCCAGCTGAATCTTCAGGCGGCGGTACATGTTCGAGCCATCCAACAGGCCGCGGGACTTCTTGACCACGGTGCCTTCCCAGCTGTCGTTCGCCATCGTTCACTCCTTCGTCGCCGGTTCTTGTCCGTGCCAGCCTGGCCCGCCCGACTGGTCCGCACACCAACCACGAGGCTCGTGTCGCGAATCGGAAGTCGTTGGACGACGCGACTTTGGTCTGACTCCGCGGCCGACGTTCCCGGAGCAGGATGGGCGCATGTCGCAGATACGAGCTTTTGATCACGTCGGGATCACCGTTGCGGACCTCGATGGGGTGACAGCGTTCTTCGTGGAGCTGGGCCTGGAGGTCGTCGGATCGCGGATGTTCGTGGAGGGCGAGTTCCTCGACACGGTCATCGGCATCCCCAACTCCCGCACCGAGATCGTCATGCTCCAAGCGCCTGGCGGAGGTACGACGCTGGAGCTGTCGAGCTTCGAGCGTCCCGACCACAAGCCCGGGTCTCCGACCGCGATGGCCAACGAGCTGGGGCTGCGCAACGTGGCCTTCGTGGTCGACGACGTCCCGGCGGCCGTCAACCGTCTAGCCGCAGACGGCTACGGGCTGGTTGGCGGCATCGGTGAGTACGAGGACGTCTGGCGGATGGCGTACGTCCGCGGCCCGGAAGGCATCATCGTCTCGTTGGCGCAGCAGATCGGCTGACGGCCGAGCCGCACCTGATCTGATCAGAGGCCGTTGCCGCTCACGGGCGGAATCGACCACTCGTTGGTGTCGCCGACGAGCCCCTGGATGTCCTTCTTGTCCGCGTCCGCGGCCGTGGGTCGACGCGTCGACAACGCCGCGACGACTCCAACACCGAGGGCTATCAAGACGACTAGAGCAATGGCAATCAGCATGTCGGTCCCTCCCTGACCAGCGTCCGCGCCGGTTCGGCGAGACGGTCTGCCCAGTAGAGCACGCGTACGACGCGCAGCTGTGACTACGGCTTCACGCGGAGCGCAGAGATCAGGAAGAAGATCCCGCCGAGCACGGCGTACCCCGCGAGACTGGTCAGGGCCGGGTCATCCTGCGAGGCCATCGCGATGAACGACGCCCCAGCGACCGTGGAGATGCCGCCGCTGAAGATCATCGCCCACTGCCCACCGAGCCGACGTCGCCGAAGACCGAGCACGAGCTGAACCACTCCGGCCAGCACCGCCCAGGCGCCCCACACCCTTAGGACGGCGGGCACGCCTGATGCCGCTGCGAGCGCGAGTCCGAGCGCGGCGACAGCACTGATCACGATGTTCAGCCGGAGCTCCCGAGCTCGCGACGCTCGGGCATCGATGACCGCGCTCGCGACGTCGACCAACGGGTAGAGGACGAGCAGTACGCCTGCCACGAGTCCCAGGTCGGACCCGGTCAGCGCCAGCAGCGCGGCCCAGACCACGGCGAATCCGAAGCGGGCGAGGTAGAGGCGGCGAAGCGTGGCGGCTGTCGCCGAAGTCGACTCCGTGGCCGGCTGTTCGAGCACCGGGTCGGACGTCGTGTGGTCAGTCGTGGGAGACATGGCGGCCCTTCCAGCAAGGTAGAGAGAACGGTCGTTCTCCCACCAAGGACCGTGCCACGCCCGGCGACCACTGTCAAGACCGATCGTTCTTTCCGCTAGCCTGCCCGCATGGCTGCCACGACGTCATCAGGACGCCCTTCCGAGGCCCGCGAGCGCCTGCTCGCCACCACGACGGGGCTCTTCTACGCCCAGGGCATCCACTCCGTCGGCGTCGAGCGGATCGTCGCCGAGGCCAAGGTGACGCGGGCGACCTTCTACCGGCACTTCGCGAGCAAGGAAGATCTCGTGGTCGCCTATCTCCAGGGCATCCACGAGCACGTCCGCGCCAACTATGAGCACTCCGTGGCCAGCGGCAAGCCCGCGCCCGACGTCATTCGGGACATCGGCCAGCAGATCGTCGAGGAGATCAGGACGCCCGGGTTTCGTGGCTGCGCGTTCCTCAACGCGGCGGCCGAATATCCCGATCCGGACCATTCAGTGCACCAGGTGATCCTCAGCCATCGGCGCTGGTTCCTGGACCTGATCACCGACCTGTTCGCCCAGAACCGCGACGTACGACCCGTCGGGCTCGCGCTGCACTTCGTCATGCTGCGCGACGGTGTGATGGCGGCCGGCTACCTCGGCGACCCGGTCGAGGCCGCCGACACGTTCTCACGTGGAGTCGACGGCATGCTCAGGTACAACCTGCTCGAGATCCCACCCGCCAAGAGCTAGCGGCGAGCCCCGTTTCTACTCGGCATCGGGGCGGACGGGCGTTGCCGCCGTGGGACCGACGACGGTCGTCCACGGCTCGACGCGCCAGCTCTGCACGACTCCCTTGAGGACGTACGGGTCGGCCTCGGCGAAGGCCTCCACGGCCGCGGCGTCCGGCACATCAAAGACGAGCAGCCCTTCGGCCGGCGGATCGCCCACGGCGCCGCCGAGCACGAGCTCGCCACGGTCGGCGGCCGCCCAGGCGTAGCGCAGGTGAATGGGCCGCACCGCCTCGCGCTTCTCGAGGTAGTCGCTCGCGTAGGTGTAGGTCAGCGTGAAGTGCATCCGTCCTCCAATGTCCGGCGCCCGAGACCTCGAGACTCTCGACCCGTCCAGTATCGCGACGCTCGCACGTAGCGTGTTCCGTGAGCATCCGGCTGGCTGGAGGATTGACGATGCATTCGTTCCGTACGCCTGACGGCGTCACGCTCGGGGTCGAGCACTTCGGTGACGAGGCGGCCCCTCTCGTACTGCTCGCGGGCAGCACCACCATGTTGTCCTGGCCCGACCCGCTCTGCGAGGCGCTCGCCCACGGCGGTCGGCACGTCGTGCGCTACGACCTGCGCGACTCCGGGACGTCGACGACCATCGACCCCGAGGCACCGGCGTACACACTGCGCGACCTTGCCGCGGACGCAGCGACACTCGCCCGCGGACTGGACGACCGGCCCGCGCACCTGGCAGGCATCGGCGTCAGCGGGATGGTGGCTCAGGTCGCCGCGCTCGACCACCCCGACGCGTTCTCGGCTCTCACCCTCGTCGGCACGCGACCGGTCGCGCCGGGCCCGGTCGATGACGACCTGCCCGACCACGACACGGCAGCGATGGGCACGCTGTTCGAGCGCGCGATTCCCGACTGGTCCGACCGGGCTGCGGTGGCCGAGTACGCCGCCGGTGGCGCTGAGATCCTCGGCAATGACCCGGCCGCGGCGCGCGCGACTGCCGAGCGCATCTTCGACCGTGCGCCAGGCACGGAGCCGTCGGTCCAGATGGCCAACCAGCTGGGGATGGTCTTCTCCAGGCTGGACTGCACTCCGCGCTGGCGCGAGCGTCTGCCCGAGCTCGCCATCCCGACCCTTGTCGTACACGGCCGTCGCGACCCGTTCTTCCCGGTCGGGAATGGCGAAGCACTCGCCCGCGAGATCCCCGACGCCCGGCTTCTCGTACTCGAACAGGCCGGGACCGCGATCCCGGCCTCCGCTGCCGATGACGTGGCCACCGCGATGCTGGCGCTGCAGACGTCTTGAGCCGTTTGCGAAGTCGTAAGCAGAAGTGCGGCCGAGCGCACTTCTGCTTACGACTCGCCTGACCGAGCGGAGTTGTCCGGTCCCACAAACGGACACACGGTCACCGGATCACGGGGAAGACGAGGTGGGTGACTCGGTCACCTTGGATGCAGGTGGTCGGGTTGCCCAGCAGGACGCCGTCCGCGTCGAGCACTCCGAAGAATGGACGATTGCCCTCTCCCATGATCACGGGCACGAGATCGACCGCCACTTCGTCGAGCAGCCCCAGGTTCAGTGCTTGCCGGGCGATGGTGCCTCCGGCGACGGCGACGACGCGGTCACCTGCGATGGCCTGTGCTTGTGCGACCGCGGACTCCACGCCATCGGTCACGAACGTGAACGGCGCGTCGGGATGCTCCTCCACCCAGGCCGTCGGCACGTGGTGGGTCACCACGAAGATGGGAGCGTCCAGGCTGTGGCGACCCTGCCAGCCGTTGGTCACGTCGAACAGCTCACGGCCGCAGACCAGCGCACCGAGGGAGGTAGTCCAGCGCTTCCAGTGCTCCGCACTCGCCGGGCTCACGTGGACGGTGAAGTCCCCGGCCGGAGCTGGCACGGCGACCTCTCCGTTCTGCAACCAGTCGAAGAGGTGACCGATGGAGTTGTCCTGCTTGGCGACGTACCCGTCCAGCGACATGATCGCCTGCGCTTGAACCTTGCCCATGTCAGTTCCCTCCGTCACGGCGCTGAGGACGGTAGATCTGCACGCTGATCCCGCTGGGATAGGGCGTGGATTCCACGAGGTCGAGGTGCCGCGACGCTGGCAGCTGGTCGAAGAGGGCCTGACCGCGGCCGAGCACCAGGGGCTGGACGAACAGGCGGTACTCATCGATGAGGTCCTCGGCCGCGAGCGCACCCGCAAACGTCGCACCGCCCCACACGATGGCGTCACCACCGGGTTCGGCTTTGATGGCGGCGATCTCGGTCGCGAGGTCGCCACGCGCAACCCTGGTCTCCGCCCACGTGGCGTCAGCATCGTCGAGGGTCTTCGAGAACACGACCTTCGGGATGTCGTTCATCGGAGCGGCGTACGCGTCGTCCGACGTCGGCCAGTAGGGCGACATCTCCTCGTACGACTTACGCCCCATCACATGGGCGCCCGCCTTGCGGATCTGCTCCAGCTTCCACTGCTTCACCTCGGCATCGGCGACCGCCATACCCGGGTGCTCGCGGTCGCTACTGACGAACCCATCCAGCGACATGGACATGTACAAGACGACCTCACGCATGACGGTCTTCCTTTCGTGGAGAGGACTTCCGAAGCCCTCACGTCCGGGGCGGCCAATCGGCCGCCTCTCACCCATTCCACGAAGAGGAGCCGCCGAATGCGACAGTCAGGCTCGAGCCCCTCAGCCCAAGCGAAGCTCGAAGAACCGCCAGAGGTGCTGCAGGTCTGCAGGGATCTCCGAACCGTCGTACGCCGACCGCTCCACGAAACCGCGCGACTCGTAGAGCCGGTGGGCGTCGTCCATGAAGCGGTTGCTGTCCAGCCGGACCGTCTGCGCCTGCAGCTCGTCGCGTGACAGCGCCAACATCCAGTCGAGCATCGCCGAACCGACATGCGCGCCACGGTGCTCGGGGCGTACGAACATCCGCTTGATCTCGACGGCACCGTCGTTCTGTACGCGCATCGCGGCGACGCCGGCGGGCGCGCCGTCGACCTCGGCGAGCGCGATGAGGCCGGACGGTCTGCGGTACGCGTCGAGCGCAGCAGCCGTGTGCTGCGCATCTCCCGTCATCGCGAAGCCGTAGGTGCGCTCGAACGTGGCGAGCGCCCACGTCATGTACTCGGTCATCAGCTCGAGCACGACGCCGTCGTCAAGGGCGGATGCTTCTCGGACTCGGGACCGGTTCAACACCGACTGATCGTTGCACCCGCTCGATCGCCCAGCCCGCGCGCCTTCGCACTGCCAGAGTGATCGCATGATGATTCGCGTGGCCGAGCTGGCCGCCATCAAGAGCGGCGACATCGATGTCGCCTTCCGTCGGTGGACGTCGCCTCGCGTCGTGGTTGGTACGCGGATGCGCACCGTTGTCGGACTGGTCGAGGTGACGTCGGTGGACGAGGTCGCGGAGTCGGAGCTGACCGAGGACGACGGCCGGCGCGCGGGCGCGGAGTCTTTGTCGTCGCTGCTCGCGGGCCTTGCTGCTCGCCCGGACGACCCGATCTGGCGGGTCGGTCTGACGTACGCCGGCCCGGACCCGCGCGAGGCGCTGCGCTCGACCGTGCCCGACGCGGCAGGCATCGCCGAGATCGAGGAGCGGTTGGCCCGCCTCGACCGCGCGTCGTCGTACGGCGCCTGGACGCGCGAGACCCTCGACCTGGTCGACGCGCACCCCGAACGCCGAGCGCCCGAACTCGCCGCGCTGGTCGGCCGAGAGACCGCCGACTTCAAGAAGGACGTCCGCAAGCTCAAGGAGCTCGGCCTGACCGAGTCGCTCGACATCGGCTACCGGCTCTCACCGCGTGGGGAAGCCGTGGTGGACGCCCGCCTGGACCGACCGCGCAAGCGCGCGCCGCGGCCGGACGGCACCCCGCTGCCGAAGATCGGCGCCCCGGCCACCCGTGCGCTGCGCGACATCGGGGTGCGCTCGCTCGAGGCCGTGACGGCGTACTCCGAGGACGAGCTGCGCGCGATGCACGGCGTCGGCCCGATCGCTGTGACGCGGCTCAAGGAAGCGCTGGCCGAAGCCGGCCTGAAACTCAAGGCAACGTAGACCCGGCGAGCACCGCCGCGAGGCCTTCTTGCAGGTCTTTGACGAAGTACTCGGGCACTTCCAGCGACGGGAAGTGTCCACCGCGTTCGGGCTCGTTCCATCGGACGATCTGGCGGTACCGCTCCTGCGCCCACGGGCGCGGGCACTTCTCGATGTCGCGCGGATACATCGTGATGGCCGCCGGGACGTCGACCCGCAGCTCGGGGTCGAGCGAGTTGTGGCTCTCGTAGTAGATGCGGGCGGCTGATGCGCCCGTCCGCGTCAGCCAATAGAGGGTGACGTCGTCCAGGATCCGGTCTCTGGAGATCGTCTCGAACGGGCTGTCCTCGGTGTCCGACCACTCGGCGAACTTGTCGAGGATCCAGGCGAGCAGCCCGACCGGTGAGTCGACAAGTGAGTAGCCGATGGTCTGTGGCCGAGTCGCCTGCTGCTTCGCGTACGCGCCGCTCGGGCCCTCGTAGAAGTCACGGGTCTCCTCGGTCCACCTGCGCTCCACTGCCGTCAGCCCGTCCGTGGTCAGGCCGGGCGGTCCCTCCGCGAAAGTGCTGTGGATGCCGAGGACGTGCGCCGGGTATCGACCGGCGAGCACCGTGGTGATGTTGCCTCCCCAGTCGCCGCCGTGGGCTGCGAACCGGTCGTAGCCGAGCCGCGCCATTAGCTCCACCCACGCGGCCGCGATCTTCTCGGCGCCCCACCCGGTGGTGGCCGGCTTGTCGCTGAAGCCGAAGCCGGGGAGCGACGGGACCACGACGTGGAACGCCGGCGCGTCTGCATCCTTCGGATCCGCCAGCTCGTCCACGACATCGACGAACTCAGCCACGCTGCCCGGCCAGCCGTGCGTCAGGATCAGCGGCGTGGCATCTGCACGCGCGGATCGGCGGTGCAGGAAGTGGATCCCCAGACCGTCAATGGTCGTACGGAACTGACCGATCCCGTTCAGGCGCTCCTCGAACGCTCGCCAGTCGTACGTCGTGCGCCAGTAGTCCACGACCTCGACGAGGTCGGCGAGAGGCACGCCCTGCGCCCATCGGCCAGGGCCGGGCGCGGCGCCGCTGACCGTCTCGGGCTCCGGTAGCCGCGCTGCGGCCAGTCGTGCGCGCAGCTCATCGAGTTCGGCGTCAGGTGCGTGGGCTTCAAAGGCGTGTACGTCGTCGGCTGGGCTGGACATGCGACCTCCTGGCCATCGTTGGGCCGGCTTCTGCGCGGAACCGGCTAAGACGGTTCTAACAGGTTTCCGAGCCGTCCCACAACCACCTAAGGTGGTTCCATGCCTGTTGAGCTCCCTGACTTCCGCCTCGGCAGCGTGCTGGCGACCAGCTTCACGGCGACGCTGACGGAGCGTCAGGGCGACTCGGTGGAGCGCATCCCGACGCCGCAGCGACTCATCGACTGGCTGGCCATCTACGGCTTGGCCGTGGACTCCTGCACCGCCGCTCAGCTCAAATGCGCACGCGGGCTCAGGGAGTCGATCCACGCCGCCGCGACAGCAGCCGCGACCGAGGACACGCTCCCGGCCGCTGCTGTCGAGATCATCAATGACCGCAGCGTGCAGGGTCAGGCCGCAGCGGTCCTGACACCCGAGGGCGAGTGGCAGTGGCGGCTCGGCTCGTCCAGTGTGGAAGATGCCCTCAGCGTGATCGCCGCCGACGCGATCAGCATCATTGCGGGCGAACGAGCCGGGAAGTTGGCCCTATGCGCGTCACCGACCTGCCAGGCCGCGTTCTTCGACACCAGCCAAAGTCGTACGCGCCGATGGTGTGACATGGGTACGTGCGGGAACCGCGAAAAGAAGGCGCGCTTCAACGCCAACCACGGCAAGAAGGCCCGATCGACGGGGTGATTGACCATGCTGCTGCACGACGCGAGCCAATCACGTTGTGTGAGAAGGATATTCGCCCAGGTGCGGCGCGCGTACAGATCAGCATCGGGAAGCGTATGACATGCCCATGAAGCCCTAGAGAGTTCATCTCTTGTGGACCGGGTCGACTGCGCGGTCTTCTCTACGGCGGCGGGCATCCACCAGTTCGCCACCTGAGGACGAGCAATCACTCACGTCGAGGGTGGCTTGGCCGCTCGGGTCGCGATGTAGGCGGGGAAGTGCTGGGCCGTGACATCGGCGTGGTGCGGCGCTTCGCTGAGGTGGGTGAGGATGAATCCGGCGGCCAGCTGCCCGCCGATCTGCTCGGTCAGCGAGTGGCTGTACTCGATGGGGCCGGTCCCGTACGCCCGCATCCGGTCGGCCTCCGAGAGATCGAGCGAGCTGAAGGGAAGCCGGTGGCGCACCACGAGCTCGTCACGGTCGAGCGCCGCTTCGTCGAAGAGGTAGACGTCCGGGTTCATGAATCCGGTCATCAGTGTCCCGCCGGGGCGCAGCACGCGGAACGCCTCGGCCCAGACCGGCGTGAGGTCGGGGCAGAACACGTTCGACACGGGGTTGACGATGACGTCGAACTCGGCGTCGTCGAAGGCACCGAGGTCGCGCATGTCGCCCAGGACGGTGCGCAGCGCCACACCCTCACGAGCGGCGACCTCGTCGTCGCGCGACAGCTGCTTGGGCGAGTTGTCGAGCACGGTCACCACGGCACCCGCAGCCGCGAGGACCGGGCCTTGCTGTCCCCCGCCCGACGCGAGGCAGAGCACGCGGGCACCGGCCAGCTCGGCGGGGAACCAGTCGCGCGGTGTGGCCTCATGACCGATGAGCACCACGGACCACTCGCCTTCACGGGCACGAGCGATGACCTCCGGGCTCACCGGCCGAGACCACTCGATGTCGTTGTCGGCCAGGCGATCCCAGGCAGCACGGTTGTGCGCGACCGGGTCAAAGTCTGCTGCAGCCACACGGCACCGTAACCCGGGTGCGGTCCGAAACGGATCGCCACAGAGCGATCCCGTTGTGCCACGGCGATGCAGGCTCGGCATCTCATGCGCGCTCCGGGAGTGGGCGTTCTGACATGGAGCGGGTGCAGTGAGCAACAATCAGGGACAGGTATGCGCTCTCGGCCCAGGCGTCCCTGAGCCGACGACAAGGGGAGACGAGACGTGGGTGACGATCGGCCGTACACCGCTGAAGAGCTGGCGCAGATGGAGCGCGATCAGCAGGACCCCGAGTTCGTGGCCTGGCTTGCGGCGATGGATGAGGACCTGCGGGTCTTCTTCGAGCAGGACGTGCCGGACATGCCTGAGAACCCGTGGTCAGAGGAAGGCTTGCGGCACGCGGAGCAGGCGGCGGTGTCGTTCTTCTGGGCGCACGATCTGGACTGGCCGGAGCGGGAGGTGCGGTTCGCGCGCTACCTGGGCGAAGTGTTCACGCGCAGCTTCGAGGGCTCCTGGAAATGGATCGATGTGCGTGGCGATGGAAAGGCGCCCGTCGTGCGTCGTCCGTCCATGCCCAACTACTTCGAGGTCGCCAACCAGGTCCGCGCCGCGGTGTCCGAACGCTCGGGCGAGACCTGGGCAGAGCTGTTCCGCAACACCCGCAGGTTCCACGACGCATGGGTGGCTGCGGGTCGCTTGGCCCCACAGGATTGGGAGGACTACCGGGTCAAGCAGGACATGAAGCGGCTCGGCGTCAGCGATGACGACGACTGAGCAGGATGAGCGGGAGCGCGAGTTCCTCGGGTACGTCGCACGCAAGGTAGCGCGAGGTGAGGAACCGCGGGACCGCGACGACTACTGGGCCGAACGCGAGGCGTGGACCAGCCGGCGCGCTATCGGCGAGGCATGGGTCGTTCGGATCCACGCCGGGCTCGACTGCCGCGATGATCGTGGGTACGGCCGTGAGGTCTTCGACCGGACTGACCTTGGTCCGCGCTTCCACGACATCCGGGTTCGGCTGGACAAGCCGCTGGCGGTCGAGGCCAAGGCCGGCGGCACGAACGCCACGCACGCGTTGCGGCAGCTGGACAAGGACGCGATCGTGCTCGCCGACCGCGGCACGATGCTGTGGCTGGTGCGGGACATATCCAAGTTCCCACCCCGGGTGCGCGACCGATTGGATGAGCTGCAGCAGGCGTACCCGAGCACGTTCATCGTTCGGGAGATTACCGATCTCAACGAGGGACGTGTCTTCGAGGAGCTGCGAGAGTTGTTGCGTACCAAGGAACTTGAGCACTGGACCATGCGTGAGGCGCAGCTGACTATCGCGGCTAGGCGTGCGAGACGCGACGAACTCGTAGAAGAAGCGAGTGCGGCCGAAGAAGAGCTGGCCGTGGTGGCCGCTCAACGCCAGGAGATACAGAACGACCTCGCGATCGTGCGCGCTCAGCGGGGCGAACGGGCAAGACTGGGCGACCAGACGTCATTGGGCGCCCGTGTCGCTGCGCAACGCGGGCAACAAGCAGGCCCAGCCTCGGGCGACGGATTGGGCCAGCCCTACCTGGCACGCATGGGCCGTGAGATGCAGACAGCGCCCGGTCGGAGTCAGGAGCGCGACCTTTGAGCCGACGGGACAGCTATCGCGTCCCTAGGTGCGTCGATTCAGCGAATTCGGTTGCTGGCGAATGACTTCCGACTCTGTGAGGCCGCCAATCGCAGACAATGCAGTCGCGGTGAGTGAGGTCGGCCAGAGCAAGATAGGTGGCTCGGAGTGGACCGCCTTCGATCCAGACCGGCCCGAGGATGGTGCCGTCCGGCGCCCGCTTGATGCGGGCGACGAGGAACCGCACTCGTAGCGCCCGTCCTGCGTCGGTGACCAGGTGCGGTGCGTGGACGGGTGCGCCGTTCATGAGGTGGTGCATCCGCGCCATCGCGTCGGCGCCGATCCGGCGACGTAGCCCACGGCTGGCGATCGTCGAGAACTCGACGGGTACGTCGACCAGGTGCAGCCCAGCGGCCGCGAGCCGCGAGTGCAGTCCTGTCACGCGGCGTTTCATGGTGTACGCCTCAGGTCGCGTCGGTCCTGCTCGCTGAGTCCGCCCCAGATGCCGTACTCCTGACCGGCTTCTTGTGCGTACGTCAGGCACGCCGCACGCACCGGACAACCTGCACACACGGCAGCGGCATGGGCGCGGTGCTTGCGACGACTTGCGCGCCGGGTCGGCCACCACCGGTCCGGGTCAGCGGCCCCGTTGCACAGCGCGCCGGCCACCAGCCACGGCGGTGGTGCGGGAGCCACGTCAATCGTGTGAAAAGTGTTGGTACTCACTGTGATCACACCCTTGAGACCGAGAGCTGCCGGGCGGCCGTGGGTGGCTCGTCGTCCTCATCAGCCAGGTGTCGCCCGCGGGGGCAGTGCCGGGCCTCGGTGGCTTCCCGGATGGTGTCGCGCAGCCACCGGATGGCGACCTGCTCGCACGACAACCGGCCGAGCCCCGCACGGACCCGGACCTCATTGACCGCCTCGGTCAGCCGGGCGCCCAGGACCGCGTAAGGACCGATCTGTAACCCGCGTGGGTGCGGCGAGTTGCGCTCCAGGTCCTGCCACGCCTGCACCAGGAATCCGTCCAACCGCAGGTGCGCACGCAGATGCTCCACCAGTGCTGGGTCATCCGCAGCGGCGAGCATGTCACCGCGGTGCTTGATCAGTAGCCGCAGCATCGGTGGCTCGTCGTACTCATGCGCCCACGGTTCGTACTCCGCGATGATCGAGGCGGCCCGTCGACGCCGCTCCGCATTCGCTGGTGCGTCCGACCTAGGCACGCCCAGCATCAATAGATCCGACGGCACCCAGTCCGCTACCTCTTCGAACGTTTTCCCCACGCCGTTCATGTTCGCTCCCCTGACAACTGGTGACCACTTGAGATGGGTCCGTGAAGAGCCATAGTGAGGACTTCCATGTCGGGAAGCGAGGGCCCTCAGAGGACGTACAGAGGACTTATTAGCCCGAAGTAGCCCTGAACGACAGAAATAGGACACGATGGCTCGAGTCAGAGACGTATTCGTGGAGGTGCGCTGTGCCCCGCTCCGTTGGAAACACACGGCTGAAGGCCGCCCGGGTTGCTGCCGGGTACAGCTCCCAGCAGGCACTCGCGGACGCCATCACTCGCGCAGCTCAGCAGCGAAGTGTCCGAGGCCTGACTGTTGGCGTTCGACAGATTCGGCGCTGGGAGTCTGCGACGCCGCCCTGGCCGCAGCCCGACGTGCAGGTCGTCCTGACCGACCTGCTGGGGCTGAGTCTGGAAGATCTCGGTTTTACGCCACCGTGGGGACGCGAGGGCAGATCCGATCGGGCCTCATACGTCGCGTCGCGACGAGATGCCGGACCGATGCCTCATATGCCGGTGGCTAGCTTGCAGCCCCCGACGGTCGGCAAGGACTTTCGGGCTATCACGCGGTCACATCGGAACCTGTATTGGTCCGTGACACCGTCCGTCCTTCATCCCGCGGTGCTGGAGCATGCTCGTCTCGGCATCGCGCTTCTGGAGGAGACGGCGAGTCCTGCCCGGCAGCTTCTTGCGGCTGCGCTCGCTGAGTCCTACTTGCTTGCCGGGCGCATCGAGTTCTTCGATCTGAGTCAGCCCGACCAGGCGTCCGAGACTCTGATGCGAGCGCTCCAGGCCGCGAGCCAAGCAGACGACTCATTACTCGGGTCTGCGGTTCTCGCCCACCTTGCGTTCATTCCCGGTTGGGCGGGAGATCCAGAGGCCGCACTCGAGCGCATGGTGGCCGCTCGTGCTTACGCGCGTCGTGAAGAGGCATCGGCCGAGTTCTGGGCATGGCTGGATGCGGTCGAGGCGGAATGCGAAACGCGTTGCGGCCACGCGCGCAATGCGTTGAAGTTGATCAGCGAGGCTGAAGACCGGATGGGGCGTGAGGCGGGTCAGCACACGACACCCGACTGGATGGACTGGTTCAGCCCGACACGTCTCGCGGCCTTCAAAGGCAACACCCTGCTCAACGTCGGCCACCTTCCGCAGGCTCGGCAGACCCTTCAACAGGTGCTGAACGACCTGCCTGCTGAGGACGGCAAGCAGCGTACGGTCATCCTCGGCGACCTCGCGATGATCGAAGCTACCGATGGCCAGCCGGAGCAAGCATGCCAGTACGCGTCTCAAGCGCTCGATCAACTCGCGATCACTTGGTACGCAACGGGACTGGACCGCGTGAGAGAGGTGCGACGAGCTCTCGCAGACTGGCAGAACGAGTCGTGCGTCCGCGACCTGGATGACCGGCTCTATGACTGGGGGACGACGGTCAACGCACTTCTGCGTTGAAGGCTGCAACCCGCTGTGGGAGCTCGACCAGCGAGTCGATCCGCATCGTCGGGATCGCATCAGCGGCTGGGTCGTCCTGCTGGATCGTGCCCCATGGGCCTCGCCGGATCAGGGCGGTCAGCAGGCCTGTCGCGGCAGCAGGGCGGATGTCGTTGTCGAGGCGATCACCGACGTACAAGATTTCGCCAGCTGCGGCGGGCGCGGCCTCAACGACGTGATCGAAGAACGCCGTGTCTGGCTTGGAGGCGCCCCAGTCATCACTGGTCGCGACCATGTCGGTCGGCAGCTCCAGGCCGCGAAGGAGGCCTCCGGCCCGCACTGTCTGATTGCCTGCGATGCCCACCCATAAGCCGTCCGCACGGAGCCGGCTCAGGCTTGCTCGGACGTCCGCGTACAGGTCGTCCTCACCGAACCACTCCGGCTGACCGGCCTCGGCGCGCTTGACTCGCTCCCTCGTCAGGTCGAACCCAGGCTGGAAGACCTGGAACGTCTCTCGGTAGTCACGTCCCTGCGCGATGACCGCCCCGAAGACAGCAGCGAACGTATGCCGCGGCACACCCAACCAGTCCGCCCAAGTCCCGTACTCCCGGGTCTCGTCCACCAGGCACTCACCAACGTCGAAGACCACCGCACGAATCACGCGACAGAGCCTAGATCGTGCTTGTCGATACACGCGCAGCCCGTGTCCGCTGAGGACGTAGCCGGGCGCAGGGCCGCAGGCTGGGCTGAGTGCGAGCGAGGCGACGATCTTCGAGCGATGCGGGTCGGTGAGATCACCGCTCGGCGAGGGAAGTGGGCCGGGCTCGCGACTGCCGGTCTGCCTGCTGACGGCGCCGGTCAGGTGCCCTTAGGATTCGGATGTATTCCTCTGCAGCACTGAAACGTAGGCAGGCACTCAGAGGGCCGGAGATTTCGGCGCCTGCTCGGTCCTACCCAATGGGTACGGATCCAAGCGTGATTCGCGTTCTTCGCCGTCCTGGACGACTCACGGCCCTGGACGGTAACGACGACGCTGCTGCTCGGCGCGGCCGGGATCAGGTGGTGGCGTCGCCGTCAGCGGCGTCCGAGCGCCGACCCGTGCCGTGACGCACATGGGCTGCGACCGAGACCTGGCCCGGTGGTCGGGCGGCTGACCGCGCTGTGGAAGGCGTGCGAGCACCTGCGGCTCGATCCGGCCACCGGACCATCAGTGATGTGGCGTGACCACATGGACCACCACATGAGCGTGATGATGTCCGGCGACGTCGCGTTCGCCGGATGCAGCCAGGACAAGGGCCGTGCCGCACGCAGCGAGCGAAAAGGTCTTGCCGTGCAGCGATCCGCCGGCCGAGCTGTACGCCGTCACCCCGCCCGACCTGTCCCCGCCGGCACCAGGGCCGGCGACCTCGACGGTCCAAGGGCAAGACCTACTCGCGTCCCAGACAGCTGTCAGCCTTCGCGCTCAGCTTCTGCGCCTTCGCGCGCTCTCGTCGTTGCTGGTCCGCTTGCGCCGACCGTGGGGGGATCACGTGATCGATGACCCTGGCGCGCCGACTCGAGTACGTCTGAATCTTGCGTCGACGCATGATGTTGCGAGCCGCCTTGAGTCGAAGTTTCGCCACGACCGCTGGCGTCAGTTCTGTAGCTCGAAGCTCCTGTGCGGCCCAGACCGTGGCTCCGCCGACACACATGGCGATCGACCCGAGGACTATCTCTACGGGGCCGTCGCCACTGATTCCCAGCCGCGCCAGCTCAAAGACTCCCGTGCCGAAGACCACGAGTCCGATCAGAGCGAACACGCTGTAGGCGACGAGCAGGACCGTGAAGAAGCCTCGGCGCCATCTGGGGCCCGGGCCGACCCGGGCCCGGGTGACGAGCTTGCTCGTGTGTCGCTTCCACGCCTCGATGTCCTCTGGCGCCGAGTCCGCCTCTTTCAGCAGCTTCTGCATCTCGACCGCGGCCTTGGCGCGGCGGTAGGGCTGTCGCTGTGTGTACACGGCGGCGATGGAGGTCAGTGCCGTCAGCACGGCGACAAGGGTGGCGATCGAAGGCACCCAGCTCACATGCCAGATCGCGGTTGATGACGCACTCATGACTGGCCCCGCCTCAGCTATCGAGCAGTTTGCTCATCCGTGCGGCCGAGCGTACGGCGCGCACGTGCGGCTGCTCGATCGATCGCCGCGTGAGTCCTTGAGGTACAAGGGCGAAGCCGCTACGACGGATGCACGTCGCTCAGCGGCTGTCGCGGCCCCGGGTTGCTCCAGGCCCGGTGTTCGGCACTCGGAGACGCTTGCTGGCACTTGAGTGCCGACCAACGTCTGCGTCATCGCGGACACCATCGGCGAGCTGCTCCAACTCCGGGTGCTCCCACTCACTCGACGGGGTCACTGGCTGGTCGTCCTGCGACGGCGGCGCATCGTTGGCCAAGACCCACTCCGCCGCCGCGGCCTCCTCCTGCTCGGGCCTGCCGTGCGCCTTACACAGCCGCGGCAGGGTCAGGTCCGCGCCGTACCTGCCGGCAGGTCTCGGCACACCCCGGCCATCCTCGGTGGGGCCGGTGACCGACCACCTCGGACGCCCGTCCTCGGGCTTGACGGACAACGAGCGGTGCCACACGTGGGCCATCGACCATCTGCGGCCCGGCCGGTACGCGCGTCGAGCACATCCGCGCCGGAGGCGTCGCGGTCCTTTATCAGCACCTTGGTGTCGAAGTTGCGGGCCGCCGCATCCAGGTAGTTACCGATCGACGTCGCCTCGTTCATCGACAGAGTGGCCGCCGTAACAGGCCATCACTGGGGTGTCGCCGGCGACCAAATGAGGGTCGGTGTGCACGTTCCGCTCCTCGTCATGGGCGTGCTCCCGGGTGTCGACGACGTAGGTGATCAGACCGCCCATTCGGCTACCGCGAGTCACGTTCGGCATCACCGCAAACGACTCCATCGGGTCGGGGCCTCGACCGACTCCCACACCTGCCGCAGATCGGCCAGGTACGTCACCAACTCGGCGCGCTCGGCGTCCGACAAACCCTTATTGGGGTGGCCGTGGCGCACGATCTGAATCACGTTGTTGCCCAGATTCCCCAGCGACCGGGACAGCTCAAGCAACCGCGTCGGGTTCTCCCGCTACTCGGTGATCGTCTCCGCCGGCACGGCATCGGCCAGGGCCGTCTCTACGAGAAGCTTTGGCACCGTTACTGATTGCTCACGGCTCAGCCGTCTGCCGGACACCCTGGGCACGTCATGGCGTTGCGCAAGGCGCACGCGGACGGGCTACCACCGCTGCCGGCGGTCTACCCGGAGTCGTGGGACGACCACAACGCCCGCCACCACCTTGAGGCCGACGACTCAGGCGAACCGAGGAGGACCAGCCTTGAAAAGGAGCTACGGCGTCGGGATGTGGGCTTCGAATGCCTCACCGGGCCGACTGGCCCGGTACTCGTCTGCCGCGGCCTCCAGCCGGAACTCCAACACCGCCACGTCGTGCGTCTGCAGCGCCTGCAGGACCCGATCGGGCGAGACTCGGAAGAACTCCCGCCGCAGGTTGACCTTGTTGAGCCGCTCGGCGGCGAAGGTGCGGTGCAGCATCGTCTCGACGCCCACAGCGTCATCGCTGAAGAACAACGCGTGCACGTCGAACCTGAACGGCACTGACGCATCCCCCAGCTCCCGGATCCGATCCATCGGCTCCAGCCGCCGTGTCATCCCGATCTTGACGACCTGCTCACCGAACGCGCCGACGTTGGAGATGACGTAGACGTACCCAGCGCGGATGTTCGCCGCCCGGTAGTCCGCCTGCGCGATCTCCTCATCGATGGCCGCGAGCTTAGCCTCCAGCTCCACTGCCGCAGCCTCGTCGCCGCTGTCGCGCAGCCGCTGGATCGAGTTCACGTAGTGGGCTCGCTCCTTGGCCAACCGTTCCTTCTCCTTGGCGATCTCGGCCTCGACAACGCGCTGCTCGCGCAGCTGCGCACGGTATTCCCGCTCGCGCTCCTTCTCCGCCGCGACGGCCTGGAGGTGGCGGGCTGCCAGCTCCAGCTCGCGCAGGCGCAGCTGGTGGTAATCGGCGGTGATGGTCAGGTCGATCATCCGGCCCTGCTTGGCGACCTGCTCCTGCACCTTGGTCAGGCGCTTCAGCGCGGACTCGAGGTTGCCGGCCTTGACTGACTTCACCGCACTCTCCGCCTCGGCGTTGTACCAGCGCAGCATGATGCGGCTCATCTGCCCGACGAACGTGCGGCCCTTGGCCGAGGAGTTGTTGTAGGTGAAGTTGGTGGTGGCAACGGTGGCGATGCCGGTCTTGTTGGTGGCCTTGATTTGAGCGCGCACCGCCTCCAAGTCGGTCGCGAGCGTGGCAGAGGCCTCCGCGGGGTGCTCGTAGTCGTAGATGCCGAACTCGCTCTCCAGCTCGACGCGGTCGCGGTTGACGACAACCTCATCACGGATCTGGTCGAGCTCGGTGCGGGTCGCCGTCACCTGCTGGGTCAGGTCGGTCTCTGTCGTGCGTAGCTGTTCGGTGCGCCGGGCGACCTCGGCCGCCTCGAGGCCACCGAACTGATCGACCACCGACCGCAAGGTGGCCACCTCTTGGCGTAGGCCGCGGTTCTCCTGCAGGAGCTGACCGGCGACCTTCTTGGCGTTGAAGGCGGTGACCTTGACATCCGACTGCACCTGCAGCGCCGGTGAGCTCGTGGCGCCGCCACCAGGGCTGCTGCTGTGTACTGCAGCGGATGGCTGGTCGGTGGACGTCGTTCGATCGGGCGCGGGAGCCGAGTCGATCTCGTCCTGCGTCACCTGCCCAGAACGGGAGACCTGGTTCGTCCAGGACGAGCCGTCCCACCACCGGTACTCATACCGGCCCCAAGGATCGGGGTGCCAACCCGGCGCAGCAGTTGATGTCGACATGCCGTCCCCCTCCACCTACCCCTAGAACCGCAGCGTAAGTCAGTGCGTGGACCCGGACGGAGTGATCGGCGAACACGAGCACCGCCTCGGCCGCACGTTGCGTCGGCACGCACTCGACCGGAGGTCCGGTTCTGACCTCGCGCAGCTCGCCCACCGTGTCGTCGCCTGACGCGACAGCATCTCGCGGCGCGTCTCCCATCTCCGCCTGCCACGCAGTCCAATGGCGCCGAATCCCACTGTCCCGCCGTCGAATCGGGCCTCGATGTCATCCACGGTCTTCCCTGCGCCGCCAAGCCAGCACGTTCACACCCATGTTCGATAGGGCACCACGCGCTCCTGGACCAGACCCGAAGACCGAGACACTGAACCACGCCGTCAACAGAGGAAAACGGAGACAAACTCGTGGTCCCCATCGTCATCTCAGTCCTGGCACTCCTTGTCTCGGTCGGCACCGCCGTCCACACCTTCCGGCGCAACGTTCAGGCCGACATCCGAGGTCTGCTCACCGAGCTCACCTCCACCGACGCCGCAGCAGCGCGCACCCGCATCGCGACCGCCGCCCACGACGAGGAACTGACCGGCAAGGACATCTCGGACGCACAGATACGCCAGGACGTCTTCCTGCTGCTCTGGCGCATCCAACGGCTCGCGCTCCACCGCAAGGTCATCCAGGGCACCGCGCTCGTCGTCGACGAGACGGCACTGCTGTACCAACACCTCGAGCACATCAACACCGACATCAACATCGTCTTCAAAAGACGAGCCCACCTGACCGGCTTCGATGAGTCCGTCCAGCTGGCCAACGCAGCGATCCAGGGCCTGCCGGACGTGCGGGACTCCTGGGAGGTGAAGGTGCGGGCGGCCCCCCGAATCCTGCTGGCGTTCAACGGGATCGAGCCACAACCGTCAACTCCGCTGCCGACTCTGCTGGAGCTGCTGTGCACCCCGAGTACCTTCCTGGCCAGGGCGATCGTCGTACGCCTCCGCCGTTGGAACCTGTGGCTTCGTACCCGACTGAGCCGCCGGCTACCGCGCTGACCGAGTCGGATGAGCCCGTCAGACCTCCTCGCTGAGCTTCTCAGGTCGTCCGGGCTTTGAAGCTGTCAGGCACCGCTGACATGCCGTGTCACTGGTCGCTTGATGTGTGCGGCTCTCAGCGCCGCAGCGTCTCACGAACCCGTGCGTGTCTGAAGCGATAGGTCATGCCGAACCGCCGAAGCAATCCAGAGTCGTTGGCTCGAGATAGCAGCTCCAGCAAATTCCACGGCAGCTGCCGGGTTACCGAGAACCACAGTAGGCCGAGGTAGTAGCGTCCACCTGCCGACACAAGGACCCCGCCGATCACTGGAAACATGATCAACTGCGAAACGGTAATGGCAAGCAGGATGATGCCCTGCGGTGAGCTCGTCCAAGGTGCGATCCACCAGTCGTCCCATGGCATGGACGGCCTCGTTCCGCCGAAGCTGTTGATTGCCCACACGAATCCGAGCAAGGTGGTAGTCCACAAAGCCGCCGCGAGTGCCCCGGCCGCGATGTTGCTATGAATATCGCGGCTGCTTGATATTCCAGAACTTATCGCTGGTCGCTTGTTGGCGCTAAGAAGAAGAGCGGTCGAATAGGGTGGCCAGAATGAATGATCCGGCCTGCGCTGTTGGCCGATAATACAGCGAACCATCCGAACGATGCCCCGACAGAATGACCGGCAATATCGGAATGAGAGTTACGAGGATCGCGACAGGTATCGTTGCCCATGACCAGCGAAACCCCACTTTCCTTGGCACCGTTCGACCCTCACTCGAACGCCGGAAACCGATCCGGCCAAGAAGCTCTCGGTGAGAATCGAGCGCATCAGCCATAAACATCACGATACCCATGGCAATTGCCACATTCAGGGCAATGGCGACGGCCGCAACGCCCGCCATTATCGTGGCCGTGCCGAATGACTCCGAAAGCCCTTCCAAGAACACGATCACCCCCATCGTGGCGCCCAATCGAATCGGAACGGATGTCAAAACGTAACCAACCGCCGATTCAGTGATCCGCTTCCTCGGAACGCACGCCAAAACAATTGCGGCCAACTCTATTCCGAACGGCGTGGCAAGATCTGAGTATTGGGAATCGATCTGATACCAGTAGCTGAGTAGGCCGACTCGGACAGCGTCAAGGACGCCGAACACCACTCCAGCAATAGTGGCGCCCAAAAGAATCGTCGCCCAGTACGGCGCGACATCTCCTACATCCCACCATGCAAAGTCGTCGAGTCCGGTTCGGTCCTGAACCTTCGCAATGGTGCGCAAACTCCTGCGGTCTCGTTCCTTGCGAGACCTAGTGCTCGTTGCGGAACTGAGCATCGACTCCACCCCAGCCGCCATGAGTGACGCCTCAACCTCGACCTGCGTAGCCGACTGAGTAACGAGTTCCGCCGGCGCGCCATGGCCCGCTCGGGCGAGATTCCGCGCAAACGTGAGGTAGAGCGGACGGCTGAGGACCATGTAGGCGGCCGAATCTCTGCCGCCCTCAATTCGATCTGCGACCCTAAGCCAGTCAGAGTTCTGCGCGCCAGAGATCCTGAGCTCTCGGGCGACGAGAACCTCGTCGAGTGGCTCTATGGTGATGATCTCAACCAAGTTGTCATGGGGGGATTCGATTAGACGCAGTCGGCTCTCTCGCGTGAATATGATCCAGTTGCGGAGTCCTGACTCGCGCAGCTTTTCGACGAAGTCTTCCGATTGCTCGAGTGCCATCTCGTCGAGGCCGTCAAGGAGTAAATAAATCTTTCCCTGTGCGAGCATCCTCGCGATCTGCTCATGGTCACTCCGAGATCCCGTGTGGCGCCGCAAGGTTTCGTTGATCCTCCGCGCAAGCCAGTCGCCGACGTCCTCGGCCGAGTTCCACGTGCTAAGCGCCACCCTGATGGCCGCATCACCCTCGCGTGCTCTGCCCAAGGCTATCTCCTGCGCCAGGGTGGTCTTTCCTGACCCTTCCGGGCCGACCACGACCGCTGGTCCGGCTGCCGACGCGAGGCGCGACCGCAGGACAGGTGAATCGACTGGTCGGCCCGATCTGGAGGAGGTCCATGAGAGGCTCAGGTGGTCCTCAGGGCCAGCGATGCGAGAGTCCATTGTTCGCCACGACTCTAGTCCAACGGCATGCGCGGCAGCGACGATTGCTGATTCGCTGGGACGCTCGCCGCCGTTTGTTATCCGCGCGTGGATTGCCCCGATGATGCCTCCTGTTTCCAAGGTCAGAGACAGGAAAGTGTCAAGCTTTCCCGCCGCCTCGCCGCGAGCTGCTTGGAAGACCATCACCATGAGGGCGACCCCGAGGTAGAGCCAGACGGGAACACGATTTCGCATGAGCAACATCTTGCCGAAGCCATCAATCGGGCCCACGGCGACCCTCGGTGACTCCGACTGTCATGACGCGCTCGATATGTCAGTGGTCGGGCCTGCTGCTCGACCGAGAAAGTCCACCAACGGTGCGCCAGTCCCGGACGCTTCCGGCCGCCAACTGCAAAGTTATGCTCAGCCGACGTGGCCGGGCAGACCTTCGGCGCTGACCGGATCGTCGTCACCAGCAGGTTCTCACCGTGACTTGCTTGTAGACGAGCTTGCTGACTGACATCATCCCTGCCGCGTTCGGGTGGTGCAGGCACACCTTGAACAGATCGGATGAACGGCTCTGGACCCAGGCCGTGCGAGCGGCGCAAATCGGCAACGCGCGACTCCTTCAACTGGTCGTCGATCGATCAAGTGTCTTCTGTCTCACGTGTCTCGAACTCGTCAGTAAGTTCCAAATTTGTCCCGCTGACCGCCACTCAGGTGTGGGCGCGGAGGTAGCGTCCGAAGTGGGGGACGGTGAACGCGATCCGGCCGCGCTCTCCGGAGTAGATCAGACCCTTCTTCAGCAGCGCATCCCTTGCAGGAGAAAGGGATTGGGGCTTCCGACCCAGGATCACCGCAACGTCGGACGTCGGCACCGACTCGATCTCGTCGAGCTGCTCGTCAGCGTCCTCCGCGATCGCGACGGCCGCATCGGCCATGGCTCGGAGGTACTCGCGCTCGCCGGGAGTCGCTCTCTCGTAACGGGATCCGAAGAATCCGACCGCCAGCTCCGACTCAGCCTCAGGAGCAGCAACGGCAATATCGGAGCCCGTGATCGGCGACCGCGGCGCCACGTCCCAGGCGACTTTGCCGTACGCCTGGATGAAGTACGGGTAGCCGCCGGTCGCGACGTACATCGCCTCCAACGCCTCGGGCGTGAAGTCCGCATCCTCTTCCTTGGCCGGCATCTGCAGCGCCCGGTCGGCGGCGTCGCGCGGGAGACGATCGATGCGGGCGTACCGAAAGAGCCTCTCGCTGTAGGACTTTGACGCCGAGAGCACTGCGGGGAGGTGCGGCAGTCCGGCGCCGACAACGATCACTGGAAGCGACGACTGGCTGATCTCGTGGCACGCCGCGCACAGTGCGGACACGTCGTCCGGGTGCAGGTCCTGCATCTCGTCGATGAAGATGCCGATGCCCTTGCCGACGTCGGCCGCGAGCCCGCCCACGTCGGAGAGCAGCTCGACGAGGTCGATCTCGATGTCGCCCGAGTCAGCGCGCCCCGACACGGCCGGCGCGTCGATGCCCGGGTTCCAACGGTCGCGCAGCTTGGCGCCCGGCTCGACCGCGCGGTGGGCGAACGACTTGATGACGCCAAGTACGTGGTCGACGTCGTCAGCCTGCGGGTGGCCGAGCTCGCGTACGGCAACGTGGAGTGCCGCGGAGAGCGGTCGGCGCAGGCGCTGCTCGGGTCGCGCCTCGAGCTTGCCGGTGCCCCAGTCCGCGCGGACCGCGGCCGAGCGCAGCGCGTTGAGCAGCACCGTCTTACCGACGCCGCGCAGACCGGTGAGGACGACCGACCGCTCGGGGCGGCCGCGCGCGATGCGCTCGATGACGACCGCGAACGTCTCCAGCTCGCTGTCGCGACCGGCCAGCTCGGGTGGGCGCTGGCCCGCGCCCGGGGCGTACGGGTTCCTGATCGGGTCCACGATTGCAGCGTATGGGCGGCTCTAGCGTGAACCCGAGATTTCCCTAGCGAACCCGATCGCGTGTCGCGCAGCTCGTGGCGACGTAGTTTGCTGTGGTGCCCGTCAACCAGCTCGACGTCACCGACGAAGCCGCCCTTCGGCAGGCCCATGCAGCGACCGAGCGGTCCGCGGCCGTCGACCGTCCGTGGTTCGAGCCACAGCCGTACGACGAGTGGGTCGCGGAGGTGCGGCACCTGGACGCGGGCGAGCGCCAGGAGTGGTGGGCGGCGTACGACGGTGGTCAGGTCGTCGGGACCGCCCACGCCTCCGTCCCGCTGTGGAGCAACACGTGGGTGGTCTGGGTGACGCTGCACGTCGACCCCGACTTCCGCGGGCAGGGCCACGGCACGGCCTTGGTCGAAGCCCTCGTCGAGCGCACCCGCGAGCTCGGGCGCACCAGCCTGATGGTCGAGTTCCACGTGCCGGGCGACGACCTGGAGGGCCACCCGTACCGCCGCTTCGCGACAGCTCGCGGATTCGAGCCGATCTGGGTCGAGAACGTCCGCCACCTGCCGCTGCCCGTGCCCGACGACCTGCTCGACCGGACGGGCGAGAGGTCCGCGAAGGCCGCGACGGCGTACGACATCCAGGTGTTTGCGGGGCGCGTGCCGGTGGAGCACCTGCCCGGGAGGTGCGAGCTGCACAGCCTGCTCGGTGTCGATGCACCGACCGGGAGCGTGCAGTTCGAGGCCGGGGCCATGACGCCCGAGCGGATGCGGTCACGGGACGCCCTCGAGGAACAGCAGGGGCGCGTACGCCTGACTGCGCTGGCCATCGCGCGTGACACTCGGGCCGTCGCAGCGCACTCAGACCTCGTCGTCCCGCCGGCGCCATCGACCCAGGTCTGGCAGTGGGGGACGTACGTGCACCGCGATCACCGGGGGCACCAGCTCGGCATGGCGACGAAGGTCGCCAACCTGCGCTACCTGCAGGAGCACTTCCCCGGACGAACCCTCGTGCGGACGAGCAATGCGGACAACAACGCCCACATGGTCTCGATCAACGAGGACCTCGGCTTCGAACTGGTCGAACGCGCCCCGCGCATGGGGCGGACCGTCTCAGAGTGAGCGGGTGCCGACGTTTACGAGGGCGCGCGCCAGATCTGCCGTGGTTTGTATCCGTCGCGGCGTAGCCAGTGCTCGGTGTAGACGATCCGAGTCGGCGTGATGATCGTGAGCGGGTCGCGGGGTGGTTCGTCGACGGGACGGCCACGCTCGACGTGGTCGGACTGCCATCGGAATGCTTCCCAGTAGTCGTCGGCACCGGGGTCATCGCGTTCGAGCGTGCGTGCGGTGCCGAAGACCTGCGCGCCACGGCTACTGGCCTGGCCGACCAGCGGCGCAAAGATGCCGACCGAAACCCTCGGGTCGCGGCGCAGGTTGCGTGACTTCGATGAGGCGTTCCAGCTGGTGTACATGATCTCGAGCGCGAGGTTGTAGAACCGCACCGGCGTTGCCGCCGGCGACCCGTCGGAGGCGACCGTGGCGATCACGGCCATGTTCTGTGTCGACAGCAGGTTGAGGATCCGCTCCTCAAGCCGCTCTCGAGGCAGGTCTTGGTCAGGAGACGGTCCGGCAAGCCAGGGGTTGGTCAACGGCATACCCGCATCGTGCCGGACCGCTACCGGTCATGCAGGGCGGGGCGGTTGATTCGCCGCCGGTGGCGCCAGCCACTGTGCGGGGCAGCGGTGGACGAGGTCTTCGACGGGCATCCCGCAGTCACGGCAGATGTGCCAGCTGCTGGTGCAAGCGCGATTCTGGCGGATCCACTCCGTCATGAGGCGCTGACTCCTTCTCGCATCGTTGACATCAACAGGGGGAAAAACGCAGCCGCCCCGCGTCAGCTCGCGGCCACAGCGCGCTGACACGGGACGACCGGGGCGCCAACCCGTTCCCACGGAAGACACCCATCCCCACTAATGGAGACGACCGAACCCCTCAGCTCTGTCGCGAGGACACCTCCCCGCCCCTTCACGCAGGTCCGTTCACAGCGGGATCGCCCGACACGAGTTTCGGAACCGACGGAACCGACCGGCGTACGGCGTCGTCTTTGCTTCTGTAAATTTGCTGATGCAAACCTCAGGAGCTGATCCTCATGTCTCGTCGCCTCTTCACCGCCCCACTGCTCGTGGTGTGCGGGCTGGGAGCCCTGGCTGGTACGACGCCTGGCGCCGCCGCGTCGACCGGTTCGGCTCCCGCCTCGCTCGCCTCCACCGCCCCGACAATCACCCCCGTCGAGAACCCCAACGGCAAGCTGATGATGCTGCTGGACTCCTCGGGCTCGATGTCCGCCAAGGACTCCACCGGCAAACCCAAGATCGACGCCGCCCGCTCCGCGCTGCACCAGGTCGTGAACGGCCTGCCGTCCGGCGCCCGGGCCGGGATGCGCGTCTTCGGCGCGACAGTCAAGGACAAGCAGAGCCCGAGCGCATGCACCGACTCCCAGCTCGCCGTCCCCCTGGGGACTGGCAACACCGCCGCTCTCAACAAGGCCGTCGACGCGTACAAGCCGTTCGGCGAGACACCCATGGCGTACGCCATGCAGCAGGCCGCGAACGACCTCGGCCCGAGTGGTCAGCGGAGCATGATCCTCGTCTCCGACGGTGAGGACACCTGCAGCCCCGACCCGTGCAAGGTCGCTCAGCAGATCGCCGACAAGGGCATCGACCTCAAGATCGATGTCGTCGGCTTCCGCGTCACTGGCAAGGCCCAGAAGGATCTCCAGTGCATCGCCGGTGTCGGCCGTGGCTCCTACTACGACGCGGACAACGCGCAGGACCTCACCACAAGCCTGAAAACGTTGAGTACCAGGGCATTTCGGCCGTTCACCGTGACGGGCAAGCCGGTCGCCGGCACGCCCATCATCGACGGCGCGCCCACCGTCACGCCCGGCCAGTGGGTCTCCAAAATCGGCGAGACCAAGGACGAGCGCTACTACCAGGTGAAGCACACGCCCGGCACCACGCTGCACGTGTCGGTCGCCGGTCGGCCCGGTCTCCAGGGAGACCGCAACCCGTCCATCGGAGTCTCGGTCCGGCGTACAGATGGCGACTCGTGCTACGCGAGCGACTCGACCTGGGGCTACGACTGGAGCACGACGGCGATGCCCATTGGCGCCGTCGCCCGAGTCGACGCCAATGACAAGGACTGCGGCCACGTCGAGAACCTCACCATCAAGGTGACGACCGACAGCGGCGGCCAGCCGCAGGAGACTCTCGGCCGGGACGCGATGCCGTTCGAGCTGCGGATCGTCGAGGAGAAGCCGGTCACCAATGTGGCCACCCTGCCGGCGCCCGCGAAGGACGACTACGCGACTCCGAGCGACTGGACGTACGCCCTGAACGGGCTCCCCAAGACCGGCGGCGCCGGCTTCAGCGACGCTCCGACGATCGCCGCGAACACGACCTTCAGCGGCACGCTGCTGCCGGGTGAGGTGCAGATCTACAAGGTGTCGGTGCAGTACGGCCAGACGCTGATCGGTCGTGCCAACGTGGCACCACCGTCGCTGGCCATGAAGTCGGCCATCACCGGTTCGAAGCAGTCACTCGGGGTACGGATCTCACTGTTCAACCCGGAGCGGGAGTCCTACAACAGCTATGACTCCGTGACCATCGGCGAGTACACCGACGACCGTCAGGACCTGGCCCGGAGCATCCGGCCGGTCACCTGGCGCAACCGCGAGGTGGGCTCGAGCCCGTCGTACCTCGCCGGTGACTACTACATCGCCATTGCGGCGCAGAACGTCCCGACCGGTGGTGCGCCGATCAACTTCCTGATCCGCGGTGACGTGTCGGGTACGCCGACCGGCCAGCCGCAGTACGCCGAGCCGGGCACGGCCCAGCCGACCGCACCGTCGACCGACGACCCGACGCCGAGCCCGACCTCCAGCGGTACGACGTCAGCCACCTCTCCCTCGACCGCGGCCACCGAGGCCGGCGCTCCCGTCGCGGGTGGCGGCGACGACGGCGGCCTGCCGATGCCGCTCATCCTTGGCGGTGGCGCAGGGGCACTGGCGCTCCTCGGAGGCGGCGGCGCGTGGATTGCCTTGCGCCGCAAGGAGACTCAGCCCGACGCGAACGGTGAGTACCCCACCCAGAGCTGGCAGCCGCCGTACGGGCAGGGCTGACCACCGACTCCGGCTCGCGGACCTTCCCGCTGCGAGCCGGGCCCGTTCCCACAGACCTTCCCGCTGTGTGGACGGAGGACAGGAAAGGCCGCCACACCGAGTCAGGCCGGTGTGGCGGCTTCCTGCCCGCCCCGGGTCTTTGGGTTATGAAGTCTTGGTTATGAAGCGGTCGGCGCGGCGAACTCGACGACCGAGTCGTGGTGGTGCTCGGCGTACGGCTTGGGTCCCGCCTGGTGCTCGCGCTCGGCGAGGATGTCGGCGTAGATCTCCCGGGGCGTCTGTGAGTGACCGAACGCCTTGCGGGCCTCGGCCGGCGTGTAGGTGCGCGGATTGATCGCCGGCACGTTCGCCAGCACAGGGTCGACGATCGCGGCCGTCTTCGGTGACAGGAACCCGATGAGCAGACGCTCGAGCGTGGCGCTGGAGCCGACGACTCGATGGGCAGGCTTGGCGACGGTGACCGCCGCGATGTCGACGACGCGACTCTGCGGTGTGCCACCCATCTCGCGCATCCACTTCGGGAGCGTCGCGATGACCGCCCGGCTGACGACGGCGTTGACCAGCCACGCGATCGGGTCGGGCGTCGACGGTGGCACGGCGTACAGCGCACCGTTGGCCAGGAACTGGAACATGTCCTGTGCGACCTCGGAGCCGATCAGCTGCGGGCGGTAGTCCTCGAAGTACTGACGGATGCCCTCGCGGGTGCGGGGCACGGAGTCGGGATCTATGGTCTGGAACTCCGCCGCGACCGCACAGTCCTCCCAGTAGCGCGCCTCCTCCTCGGCCGACAGCCGGCCCGGTCCGTAGACCTCGTAGGCGTAGAGGATCGAGTGCCAGGCGGTCAGGTGGATCCACAGCTGCGACTCGGGGTCGTTGGCGTCGTACTGCTGCCCGGTCTCCGGGTCGATGCCGATCGCACGAGAGTGGATCTTCATCAGGATCTCGGACGACTTCAGCACCGTCTCGGCGTCCGCGAACATCACCGTCGCGAAGTACTGCAGCGTGCGGTCGTAGCGCAGGTAGGGGCGCTGCTTCACCTGGCCGCTGTGATCCACCGAGGCGACCAGCAGCGGATCGAGCTCCTCCACCGTGACCGCTCTGGAGAAGCCGACCATGAGCGATGTGGGGTAGGCCCAGACCTTCCACGCGACTGAGTCGGGCCCGAAGAACCCGTAGTCCGCGGCTGGCTCGACCTCGTGCCCCCGAACGAGGTGGGCGACTGCGCCACCCGTCCGACGAGCGGCGTTGAGCGGCTTGCTGCCGAGATCAAGGAGTCCCATGGGGTGCCTGCCCGTCCAGTTGGCGTGTGTGATCCACACCACTGTACAAAAAGAGGCTAGATGTACAAGTGCGCCTGCCCGGACCGTGGGACGACCCCGTCTGAAAGCCCCGTGTCTAGACCTTGGTCGCGACCACCCTGTAGTTCTCGGCCTCAAGATCGAACGTGCTCACGTCCGTCCGGAGTCCGACCTGGTGGAGCTCGACTTCGAGCTCCTCGTGCCGGTAGGGCCAGCAGGACAGCAGCTCCGAGCGGACAAGAACCGACCCAGTCGCATCAAGCTGCGCGATCGCAATCTCGATGTGGTGCTCCTCCTCCCACTGCGGCGCAATGTCCCAGCGGTAGACCACGACGGCATCGCGACCGTTCCGGCGGACGAGTCGGTCACTGATGTCCAGCCGGGGACCTCTGGCTCTCACGAGTTCCCAGGTGCGGGATGTGAGTACCAAGCGCCCGCCAGGGCGCAGCAGTCGTGCCATCGACTCCAGAGCAGCACGCCTCCCTGTCGCGCCCGCGGCATGGTGAAGCGAGTTGCCAACGCAGAACACCATGTCGAACGTGTCGTCCTCGAAATGGTCGGGCAACTCTTCCCAGTTCGCCCGCACGGCCCGGACGGATGCCCCGAACTCCTCAGACAACTCTGCAGTCCGACGAACCATCGCTTCGCTGGCGTCAGTTGCGACAACCTGCATGCCACGACCGGCGAGGCCAACTGCCAACTGTCCGGTTCCGCACGAACAGTCGAGGACGTGAGCGTTCGGCGGCAGGAGACTGAGGACGTCATCGAACGTCGCAACGAACTCGGCTGGAGGCAGCTTTGCCTCCGAGATGAGCCATTCGTAGACGTCGGCAAGCACGTCATAGTCCGTCACAGCCACTACCTCCGTCACGCGGCAGACGCGACGGCCTGCTGGCGTGCCTGGCGGATCGCGACGATCGTGACTGCGGTCATCACGGCGAGTGCCAGGACCTGCACGGCGACCGAGGCCGCGACAGCCACGTCCACGGACGTGGCGTAGATGATGACGATGCGGATGACGGCCTCGGCGATGAGGCCGAGTCCCCACATCGCGGCCAGCTGGACGAACTTGCGCCGAAAGTCCCGTGACTCCGCCCACCCTTGCGCCAGCTCAGCCTTCGACTCCTGGTCGCCGGCGAGGCGGCGCGCGACGGCGTACGTCAGGGGTTTGCCCCACACGCACGAACCGAGGAAGACGACACCGGCGACGAAGGTGACGGCGGCGTTCTTGAGCAGCATGAAACGCGGGTCGCCGGTCAGGAACGATGCTGCTGTCCCGGCCGCGAAGATGAACAGCATGAAGGCGGCGAACGCGTCAATCTCCTTGGTACGCCACATCACCCACAGCAGACGGACTCCGGCGACACCCGTGGCCACGAGCAGCGAGTTGAATGTGCTCATCCCCGCCGAGCGCGCGACGTAGTAGCCCACGACGGGCAGGCCGATGTCCAACAGCAGCATGGTCACCAAGCCTCCGAGTCGGACATCCTTGCCGTACGCGCCCGCCCCCTGCGCGTTGCCCTCGGCCGTCTCGGCGGTCGCCTCGTTCGTCATGATCTGAGCCCCTTCGGTCATGGCGTTCCCGACATCGTCTCAGGCGCGCGTCGACAGAGGTACGGATTCAGCGTGGATGGGTGGCCGTCGCGACGTCGATCCCTGATCTCCGCCGAGAGGCATACCGCTCCACTGAGAGGTACACCTGCCAGGTACGCCTCTCGATCGTTCGATTTGCCTCTCGGCGGGCGCGGGCAACACGTTGGGTCGTTTTCTCCGCACCACCGGTGCGGAGAAGGCGCATAGGCGACCTAGTCTCAAGACCATGGCCACCTCGCGTCCGCCTGCCCACGCTACCGAGCCGCTCACCCCACACCTCCGCCTGCGCCGCATTCGCCAGGGGGACCTCGACCGGCCGGACGTGCTGCGGTGGCACGTCGACGCCGAGGGCTACGCACTGATGAACGAAGAGCCCTACAGCGAGGCGGACGCTCGCGAGATCTTCGGCCGATGGGTGGAGGCGTGGGATCGCGACGGGTACGGCTACTGGTTGGCCGAGCGTCGCGACTCAGGTCAGCTCGTTGGCATCGGCGGGATCCGCAAGGTGAGCGGACCGGGCGGCGAGCCGTACAACAACCTCTACTACCGGCTTGATCCGGCCGCTCGCGGAGAGCACCTGGCAACCGAGATCGCAGCAGCCGCAGCGATTTTCGCGTACGAGTGGCTTCCCGGGATGCACGTCGCCTGCCGGATCAACCCGCGCAACGAGCCTTCCCTGCACACCGCTCTGCGAGCGGGCATGCGCGACATCGGCGAGTGGCGCGAGCCCTCCGACCCCGAGGACCAACCGCCTTCGCGGCTGCTGCGCGGACCCGACGTCCTCACCGAGCCGGTCGAGCCGGGGAGCCCGGCGTACGACGACCTCGCCCGTCTCTGGAACCGCACCCGGCCGTCCGGTCAGGCAGGCCAGGCGGTCGGCCGCCACTCGGCCCCCGCGGCGCCGGTCGAGCTGGACAAGCACCTGTCAGCGTGCGCGGCGGGCTCGGCTCACCTGGTGCGACTCGCCGAGCCGACCCTCGACTCGTGGGACGACCGCACAGCGCATGGACCACTGCTCGGCGTGGGCCTGAGCAACCACGTGCCGGACGGGGCCGACCTGGTGGTCGACCCCGCCCACGAAGGCAGCAACCTCGACGAGCTGCTCGCTGCCAGCCTTCGTTCCGTGCAACGCGCCGGCGTCTGAGCCGGTCAGTCAGCCGCCTTCCAGCTGGTCGGGACGCCGTTGATCCCGGTGCTGTGCTGGTGCCGTCCACCGCGGTCCATGGTCCAGATCTTCGACGCGGCCGTAGGTCCGGTGTCCGAGCTGCTGCCTGGCTCAACGGCGTACGCCAGCTTGGTGCCATCCGGCGACCAGGTGGGATCCGACTCCTGGACGTCGGGAGTGGCGGTCACCTGTCGCACCGAGCCCGTGTTGGGGTTGATCAGGTAGAGGTCGCCCCGCGCCTCCGCTGCGATCTGTCGTCCGTCAGGGCTCCACGCGACCCGGACAGCGCCGGGGAGAGGAATGGTCCGGCGTACGACCTGGCCGTCACCCGAACGGATCCGGATCTTGCCGGTCGAGTCGTCGGGCCAGGGCGTCTCGATGTCTCTCGGCGACGCGGTCGCGAGCCTGGTGCCCGAGGGCGACCAGGAGGCCGCGAGGTCGTTGTCCTCCGACGGCGAGAGCGTGCTGCGGCTGCCGTCGAGGCCGATCCGGCCGATGCCGTCGAACTGGTAAGCGACCGACTGACCATCCGGTGCCCATCGTGGGTAGGACGGCACCGACGGCCCGTCAATCAGCCACTGGTCGCCCGTGCCGTCAGCGTTCATCACCATGACGGAGAACCCAATATCGCCGCCTACGAAGGCGATTCGAGTGCCATCGGGTGAGTACGACGGTGAGGAGTACCACGGCAGCTGCCGGCCGAAGTCCTGGACGCCCTGACCGCTCGGCGTCGAGCTCTTGAGCGCGCCGACCCCGTTGGTCGAGCCGGTCAGGTCGATGTAGAGCAGCCGCCCTCCCGCGCCGCCGCTGCCGTGCGGCGCCGCATCTGCGGCCCCTGTCGAGGTGATACCTGCGGCGAGCGTCAGTGCGAACGCCGCGATGAGTCCCCTGGTTTTGCGCATGTTCGTCTTTCCCCTTATCTGGGCGGCCCGAAGCCGCCTCCCCGTGTGCCCCCATCAGACGGTAACCCCGCATCGTCGTCCTTGGTAGGTGGTTACTCCTTACCGGTTCAACTGCTTACGCTCGGGACCATGTCTTCTCGCCCACCCGCGCACGTCACCGAGCCTCGAACCGCTCACCTGCAGCTTCGACGTCTGGTCGCGGAGGACGTCGAGCGGCCGGAGGTGCTGCGCTGGTTCACCGACCCTGAGGGCTACGCGCTGATGAACGAGTCGCCGCCCGGGCCGGATGCGGCGCGCGATCTTGTTGCGTCGTGGGTGACGGCTTGGAACGAGCGCGGCGTCTCCTATTGGGCCGCCTCAGACAACGGCACGCTGGTCGGTGTCGGCGGGGTGCGCCACGTCGTACGCCCTCAAGGTGGCGACTACCTCAACGTGTCCTACCGCCTGGACCCGAGCGCTCGAGGCAAGGGCTACGGTCGCGAGATCGCTTCCGCTGCAACGGCTTTCGCTGCCGAGTGGATCCCAGACATCCCTGTGGTCTGCCGGGTGGCGAGGCGCAACATCCCCTCCGTCCGTACGGGTGAGCGAGCGGGCTGCATCGACGTGAGCGACTGGCCGCCGGAGGCCTCCGAAGAGCGCGACCCGAGCGAACGCGTCATGCTCAGCCCCGTCGCCCTGTCCGGTCCGGTCGAGAAGGCGACTCCGGCGTACGACGAGGTCGTGAGTCTGTGGGACCGGGTCAACTCTGCTGGTGGAGCGGTTGGGTTCGAGGCGGGTGCGCCACTGGACGACGTGCGTGCCGTGCTGGATGTTCACCTGGCTGCGTGTGCTGCCGGCGAGGCGCAGGTCGTGCGGATCGCCGAACCGACCGCCGCCACCTGGAGCGACCCGTCCGCGCACGGACGGCTGCTGGGCTTCGGCTTCCTGACCTTGCCGGCGGACAGCAAGATCGCGCACCGCACCACGCTGCTCCGCGTCATGGTCGACCCGGACCGCCAGGGGCACAACTTCGGCCGAATCCTGTTGGCAGCGCTTCATGTTGAGGCGCGCGAGGCCGGCCGGGAGCTCGTCGAGATCGCCTATCGCGGCGGCACCGGGCTGGGTGCGTTCTACGAGTCGTGCGGCTACGTGGAGACCGGTCGCGTTCCCGGAGGGCTGCGCTTCAGCTTCGGAGACCGCGACGACGTACAGATGACCCGCCGCCTCGACGGCCACCCGCTGCACTCGCTGGTCGAGTAGTCAATAAACCCGCTGGTCGAGTAGCCGGAGCGCTAGCGGAGGCGTATCGAGACCAGGTGCACGCGGTCACCGGGTCTCGATACGGCTCGCCCTTGGGGGCTCGCCTACTCGACCAGCGGAAGGGGCTCGCCTACTCGACCAGCGGAAGGGGCTCGCCTACTCGACCAGCGGGGCGACGGCGCGCTTGCGATGGCGGCGTACGGCGTCTCGGTTCGCGCACCGCGGTGAGCAGTAGCGCTGCGTGCCAGGCCGCGTGAAGTCCGCGAAGACTCGAGTGCAATGCGGCTCCGCGCAACGGCCGAGTCGGTGCATGCCGCGGGTCACCAGATGCAGTGCGGTCGCAACGCTGATCATGCTGCGCAGGACGAGGTCGAGGCTCAGCCCGTTGGGCCGATAGTGCAGGTGCCAACCGCCGTCGTGGTCGGTGAGGCTGGGGTGGGTGGCGTAGGTGGCGAGGCTCTCGTTCAGCACGCGTGCCCGGTCCTGCTCGTCGACCACATCCGCGAGCGCCTGCCACTCGTCGAGGAACCGCAGGGTGTCGGCGAGCTCCTGATCAGTCACGGTCCAGTCGACGATCATGCCGGCGTCGTTGCAGATGCGGGCGAGCTCAGCCCCCGTCGTAGGGGGCCGGTCGACCAGTCGAACGGCGAGGCGTACCGGTTCTTCGCCGTAAGGGTTTACACGCATAGGACCATGACATCACGCTGAGGGGTATGGAGCAATGCCCAGTCTCGCGCGGCCCGCATCTGTGGCGGGTCGCCTCGTCGCACCGCACCAGTGAGGGCGTCGTGCGTTACCTGAGCTGCGACTGCGATGCGTTCGAGATCCAGCGCGGCGGCGCGGCGCTCGCCGGTCGAGCACCAGCCATCGCCGCTGGTCGAGTAGGCGAGCCCCCAAGGGCGAGCCGTATCGAGACCCGGTGACCGCGTGGGCTGAGTCTCCCTGCGACGCACGGGGTCGATACGCCTCCGCTGGCGCTCCGGCTACTCGACCAGCGGTGGTTGCCTGCTCGACCAGGGGTGATCGTTCGCGGAGAAGGACAACCTTGTTGTACAGATCTACAACAAGGTTGCGCTTCTCCACAGACCCCACACCAGCCGAGTCGCGACACGCCGAGGCCCTACCGCCGGTCGAGTAGGCGAGCCTCCAAGGGCGAGCCGTATCGAGACCTGGTGACCGCGCGCACCTGGACGCTCCTATGGGTCGTCAAGTGGTTGCGGGGTGTTGGAGAAGTCGGTAGATGTCTCGGGCGATGTAGCGCTTGAGGCAGCGGGTGATCTCGCGTCTGGTCTTGCCTTCGCTGGTGCGGCGGGCGACGTAGTCGCGGGTGTTCTGGTCGTAGCGGATCCGGGTGAGGGCGATGGTGTGCAAGGCCCGGTTGAGCTGGCGGTCGCCGTATCGGTTGAGTCGGTGCCGGGTGATCTGACCGCTGCTGGCGGGGATCGGCGCAGTGCCGGCGATCATCGCGAAGGCTGCCTCGGAGTGGATGCGTCCGTTGTGGGACCAGGCGCACAGGATGGTCGCGGCCACGATCGGTCCGATGCCGGACTGGGTCAGCAGGTCTGGTCGCCAGGAGGTGACGATCGCCAGGATTGCTTTTTGGTGCTGCTCGGCTTCAGCGGCCAGGGTGCGGGCGCGGCGTGCCAGGGCCCGTAGTGCGGTGATCGTGGTGGTGGTCTCGGTGTCCGCTGCGGTGCGCACGCGTAGGGCTGCCGCGGTGGCGATCATCGCGGGCAGCCGTTGCCCGCGGAACCGGGCTCGGATGGGTTCAGGGGCGGCGATGACCAGCGCGAACAGCTGACGTTGGGCGTCGGTGGAGGCGTTGACCGCGGAGCGTCGCGCGGCCAGCAGCACCGACAGTGCCTGCCGGTCGCCGCTGGCTCGTGGGGTGCCTAGCCGGGGTCGGGCCATCGCTTCTCGGGCCGCGCGGACCGCGTCCAGCGGGTCGGACTTGGCACCGCCTCGGCGCTGGGCGCGTTGAGGGCGGTCCAGCTCGACCACCATCTCCTGCCGGCCGCTCAGCAGCCGCGTCAGGCCGGCGCCATGGCTGCTGGTGCCCTCGATCGCCCAAGCCCGCAGCACTGCGTGCTCGTCGGCGAACGCCACCAGGCGGGCGTAACCGGCCGCGGTGGCCTCCACCGTGATCTCACCCCGCACACCACCGGTGCGAGCATCAACAGCAGCCGCGCTGTGGGTGGCCACGTGAGTATCGACGCCGATGACGACATCGACCACATCAGTCAGACTGGTCATGCGTTCTCTCCTTTGTCGGAACGGGACGTGCTCCGGTCCGGATCGGAGAGTCGGCAGGACTGTGATGGGACACATCGCGCGCCGCTAACGCTCGATGGTCAAGCTCCTGATCAGGCCAGCAACTCCGACCGGGCCGGGGTCGGCAACCACGAGCGGACAAGTCCAGGCAAAGGCACCAAGCCAGTCTCGATACGGGTCACACCCGCGGCCACCAACCACAGCCCAGCACCAACAAGGCCGCGACACGAGCCTCACAGTCTCGATACGCCTCCGCTAGCTGTTGCTGCGCATGAGGTTGGTGACACGGGCTGGGAGGCGTGAGGCTGGTGGCTGGTCTCCGGCGGCGGTGTGGGGCCGATGGTAGTTGTAGTGGACCTGCCACACCCGAAGCCGATCGCGGCGGTGCTGCTCGGACTCGAACACGGCGGCGTACAGGAGCTCGCGGGCCAGGGTCTGTTGGTAGCGCTCGACCTTGCCGTTGTGCTTAGGCGTGAAGGGTTTGGTCCGTTGGTGCTTGGCGGCGAAGGAGTGCACGGCGCGGGTGAAGTCATGCGCGCGGTAGCAGGCGCCGTTGTCGGTCACGATGCGGGTGAAGCGGGTGATGCCGTGCGCGGTGAAGAACACCCGGGCGCGGAACATGAACCCGATGGCGGTGGCAGCCTTCTCATCGTCGTGGGCCTCGGTGTAGGCCAGCCGGGAGAAGCCGTCCACGGCCGAGTGCAGGTAGGTGTACCCGATCCGTTGGCCCTTCTTACGGGCCCGGTCAGAGGCCTTGGCCTGGGGTGAGTGCTTGCCGTGAGCTCGCCAGCCGCCGCCGTCGGGGATGCGTCCGACCTTCTTCACATCCAGGTGGGTCATGTGACCGGGGTAGCGAGCGATGATCTTTCCCGGTGCTCGTAGTGGTTCGCCATCGACGTCGAGGTGGCGTAGACGATTCAGGCCGTATCGGACCAGGATCCGGCTGATCGTGCAGACCGCGACGTCGGTGCCTTCCTGGGCCAGCTCGAGATGGATCCGGCGCGCGGACCACTTGCGTTTGCGTAGCTCGATGATCTGCTCGATGACCGCCTTGGGTGTAGCGGTCGGTGAGTGCTCGGGGCGGCTGGTCCGGTCGTGCAGGCCAGCGTCGCCGTGGCGCCGCCAGCGGGCGTACCACTTGGACAGGCACTGACGAGAGACCGCGGCCTCGGCCGCGACGTGCGCGATCGGCCGGTGCTGACAGCGGCGGACAAGACGACGGCGGCCCTCGAACGACAGGGCGGCACTACCGTGAGGCATAGGGCAGGTTCCTTCGGCTGACTCGACGTGATGAACGGCTAGACACCTTCATCCTGTCGCCGCAGGGACCTGCCCGTCCTTAACCCGCCGGCCGTGTCACCAACCTCATGACCCGCAACAGCTAGCGCTCCGGCTACTCGACCAGCGGTGGTGGGCTAGCGCTCCGGCTACTCGACCAGCGGTGGTGGGCCAGCGAGGTGAGCTCGACCGGCGACGCTCGACTTGCGCTCGATTTGAGAATCGTTATCGTTCTCTTCTGTGAACGCCGTCGTCGCAGCCGAGCCGCGCCGCCCGCTGGAGTCCGGCGTCAGTCGCTGGTCCACGGTCGGCGCGTTGGTCGTACTCCTTGTGCTGTCAACGGGATTCGCGATCGCGGCCGGCGCGACATCCCTGCCGATCGGCGAGACAGTGCGGCACCTCCTGGCGGGTTTGACCGGCGGGAGCATCGACGCCACCGATGTCACGAACTACACGGTGGTGTGGGACATCCGCACTCCTCGCGTCCTGCTCGCCGCGATCGTCGGCGCCGGTCTGGGCGTGCTCGGGGTGGCCACGCAGGCGATGGTGCGCAACGCGTTGGCCGACCCGTTCATCCTCGGCGTCTCGAGCGGGGCGTCGGTTGGCGCCAGCGCCGTGGTCGCGCTCGGGGCGTTCGCCAGTCTCGGGATGTACGCCTTGTCGGTCGCGGCCTTCGTCGGCGCCTTGGTGGCGGCGGCCGCCGTGCACGTCTGCGCGCGTGGATCCGGTGGCATGTCACCGATGCGGCTGGTGCTCACGGGAGTCGTCCTGGCGTACGGCTTCCAGTCGCTCATGAGCCTGATCGTCTTCGTCGAGCCCCGAGGTGACGCCGCCCGGACGGTGATGTTCTGGATGATGGGCAGCCTCGGCGGCGCCACCTGGTCCGCGGTCCCGATCGCTGCCGGTGCGCTCGTCGTCGTCATCGCCTGGTTGATGCGGCACGCCGACGATCTCGACGTCATGGCACTCGGCGATGCGACGGCGCTGAGCAGTGGTGTCGACTGCGACCGCCTACGTCGCCAGCTGTTCGTGCTCACCGCGGTCGGGACCGGTGCGTTCGTCGCGGTCAGTGGCGCGGTCGGGTTCGTCGGACTCGTGGTGCCGCACGTCGTACGACTGCTCGTGGGTCCGCGGCACCGTGCCGTTCTCCTGCTCGCACCTCTCGTCGGCGCCGTCTTCCTCGTCTGGGTCGACCTCTTCTCCCGCGTGCTGGTGCCCCCGCGTGAGCTGCCGCTCGGCGTCGTGACGGCGGCGATCGGCGTACCCGTGTTCCTGCACCTCATCCGGCGCCGCGGCTACACGTTCGGCGGCAGCCAGTGAACGTACGCATCGAGGGCGTTTCGCTGGACGTCAGCGGCCGCCGACTCGTCGAGGACGTCACGATCGACGTGCCGTCAGGATCGACGCTCGGGGTCGTCGGCCCCAACGGCAGCGGCAAGTCGACCCTGCTGCGCGCCCTCTATCGGGAGCTGCAACCCAGCACCGGTGCGGTACTGGTCGACGACGTCGAGGTCGGCGCCCGGTCGCTGCTCGATCACGCTCGCGCGGTCGCCGCCCTCGCGCAGCAGGAGTCGCTCGAGCTCGACTTCACCGTGCGCGAGGTCGTCTCGCTCGGTCGCCATCCGCATCCTCGCCATGCCGACACGGACGACGCGGTCATCCGCGAGGCCATGGAGCTCACAGAGGTCAGCGACCTGGCCGGGCGCAGCGTGCTGACCCTCTCTGGAGGCGAGCGGCAGCGCGTCATGATCGCGCGGGCGCTGGCTCAAGCGACGCCCGTCCTCGTGCTCGACGAGCCGACCAACCACCTCGACCTGCGCCACCAGCTGCGTGTCGTGGCGCGTATCGCCGCCTCCGCACGCACCGTGCTCGTGGCACTCCACGACCTCAACCTGGCCGTCTCGATCTGCGACCAGATCGCCGTGATGCAGCACGGCCGAGTGGTCGCCTGCGGCGATCCCGGCACCGTCCTTCAGCCCGCGCTCATCGAACGCGTCTACGGCATCCGCCCCGACCTCGTCAGCCACCCCGAGTCCGGCCGGCCCCAGCTCCTCTTCACACCTGACCTGCAGGTGTCACCTGATGAAAGGCAAGCCCATGTCCCGTCCTAGCCGCCTCTTGGCGCTAGCTCTCGTTCCCGTCAGCGTCACCGCGTGCGGTGCAGAGGTCGATCGTTCCGAGTCGACCACCGCACCGTCCAAGGTCACGAACTGCGGTGTCTCCCAGTCGTACTCGCCGCCCAAGGCGCCGGTCGCGTACGACGTCTCCGCGATCGAGAAGATGTTCGCCCTCGGCCTGTCCGACCGGATGCGTGGCATCGTTCTGCCTGCCAGCGTGAAGAGCGTGGCGAAGTCCTCGACCTATGCGAAGGACTACGCGGCCGTCGACACCATCGGCACGGACGTGCTGAGCCAGGAACAGGTCGTCTCGGCGAAGTCGGACTGGGTCTTCGCCGGATGGCAGGCCGGCTTCAGCCCCGAGCGTGGGATCACGCCAGATTCGTTGTCCAAGCTGGGGATTCGGTCATATCTACAGGAGGAGACGTGCTTCTCCTACGACAAGGCCAAGACCAGGGGTACGACGTCTGGCCTGCTCGCACTCGATGCCACCTATCGAGACCTCACCAACCTCGGCGACGTCTTCGGCGTCGAGGGCAAGGCGAAGGAGGTCGTCGATGGGCTGCAGAAGCGGCAACGCGCGCTGCAGGCCCGGCCGGCACGTACGAAACCGCCCACGGTCTTCGTCTACGACTCCGGGACGAGCGAGCCCTACACGGCCGGCCGGCGTACGGCACCGAACGACATCATCACCCTCGCCGGCGGGCGAAACGCGGCTGCCTCGTTGGACGCTCGATGGGACGTCATGGGATGGGAGTCGGTCGTCAAGACCGAGCCGGACGTGATCGTCGTCGTGGACTACGACAAGGAGCCGCTCACCCGGAAGCTCGCTTACCTCAAGAACCAGTCGCCGTTGAAGACGTCAAAGGCCGTGCGCAACAACCGGATTCACGTCCTTGACTATGGCCAGGCCGTCAGCGGACCGCGTAACCTCGATGCGGCCGAGGCGCTGACGCACTACCTCGACAAGCAGGGGTTCTGACATGACGGTCGACGACCTGATCGCGTCCACCTTGGCCAACCCTGCGTACGCCGACCTGAGGGCTCGCAGTGTCTTCTGGGTGCAGCACGGCACCCGGCTCGCCGGTAGCCCTCAGCTCTTCCGCAACCGCTACGTCCTCGTCCGCGTCGAGGCAGCGTTCGGCGCCTGCGCGGTCGAGGAGGGCGAGCTGGACGGCGCCGTCGCTGACCTGTCCGGCAGCACCGTCGCCGAGCTGCTTGCCCACCCGGCGCTGCCGGTGCGCATCGCCGCGCTGGACGCCTGCCTCGGTGCGGTCCGACCCCACCGCGACGACCCGCGAGCCGAGCTCGTCACGCTGCCCACGGGCACACCCGACCAGCGTGCGGTGGCTCGCGATGCGGCAGTCACGTCGCTGCTGGACATCACGCCCGGTCAGAAGGTCGCGCTGATCGGAGTGGTCAACCCGCTCGTCGCCGCCATCCGCGAGCGTGGCGGTGAGTGCCTCCCGTGTGACCTCGCCCTCGAGCAGACCCACTGGGGCGATCCGGTGACGCGTGACATGAATGCCGTTCTCCAGCAAGCAGATTCCGTCCTCGCGACTGGGATGACCGTGGGCAACGGCTCCTTCGACGTGATCCGCGAGACCTGCCAGAGCCGCGGTATCCCCTTGACCATGTACGCCCAGAGCGCGGCAGCAGTCGTACGAGAGTTCCTCGGCTCGGGCGTCACCGCGCTCTCGGCCGAGCCAATGCCGTTCTCCCAGCTGAGCGCTGACGCCTCCCCGCTCTACCTCTACCCCCAGGGGAGCTCGTGACGACCGGGACGGCCGTCGGCGGGGCGGACGTCGTGCCTCCCGATCGACAGATGGTTCGCGCCCTCTGGCCGCTACTTGTCGCTGCTGCTCTGGGCCTCGTGCCGTTCACCGTCTTCAGTACGTTCCTCGTACCGATCGCATCCGATGCCGGCTCGGACATCGATGTGGTCGGAGCACTGCGGGGGCTCGGCGGGCTGGCCGCACTGGCCGTAGGCGCCCTCGCCGCACCGGTCGTCGACCGGCTCAGCCGTGCACACATCGCCGCGGGGGCACTCGCGCTGCTGGCAGCGGGTTGCCTTCTCTCGCTTGCGAGCTCGACCGCGACGTGGGTCGTGTTCAGCCTGCTCATCGGCGCCGGGACGTCGCTGCTGAACCCGGCGTTGTCGGTCATGGCCGCCGATCACTACGCCGGCGCCGCGGCCTCCGGGCGGGCCGCCACCCTGGTGTCCTCGACGACGACGCTCACAGCCGTGCTTGCCGCTCCGCTGCTCGCCGTGCCGGCGCTGTGGTGGGGCTGGCAGGGCGACTTCGTGGTCGCGGCAGTCGCCTGCGTGGTCGTGGCCGCTCTGGTCGTACGCCGACCGGCACCAATCGTCGAGCCGTCAGCTGCCGTGGGCTATCGAGAGGCATTCCGAACGGTCCTGTCCTTGCCCGGTGTGCCGGGGTTGCTGCTCATCTCCGCTGCCCGGACGACCTGCTTCATGGGCCAACTTGCATATGTAGCAGCCTATTTCGACGATCGGCACGGTCTGTCGGCAACGACGTTCAGTCTGGTCTGGACGTTGTCGGGGCTGTCGTTCTTCCTCGGCAGCTGGTGGACGGGACGTCACCTCAGTCGATCCGGGGACGCCGGCACCCTGTTGCGGCGCGGCTGTGCCCTCGGCGCCGTCGGGGCAGCGACGCTGTTCATGAGTCCGTCGCTGATCGTCGCTCTGGTCGCGGTCTCCGCAGTCGCTGCCGGTCACGCGATGATTGCCGCAACCGTGGTCACGCTTGTCGTGCGTCGGGCTGGACGGGTCCGCGGAACGGCCTTGAGCCTCAACGCGTCTGGGCAGAGCCTCGGGGTCTTCCTCGGCGCCGCACTCGTCGCGCTGGCCCTGCGTCTCGGCGGCTGGCACGCAGTGGGAGGCACGCTCGCTGTGATCATGGCCGGCGCACTGCTGATGGCGATGCGATTGCGCGACTCGTCCCATGAAGAGCCGACATGACAACGACAGCCGGCACACTCGTACGGACTGGCACCGGCGAAGCTCCGGCACATCACGGTGAGCTGCTGCAGGGCGTCTTCGACGACGGCGGCGACTGTCGACCCGGACTGCTGACGCTGCCGTGGCATCGCGTCGGGGCGACAGCAACGTTCCGGCCGACCGCCATCGGCCAGGGCGTCTCGGTCGTGGTGAACCCGCCGCACAAGACTCGTGCACGTCTGGCCACCGAACAGCTCCTCACCCACCTGCGCGCCGCTCATGGAGCGCCCGCGGTGAGTGGCGTGCTGCATCTGCGCGGGCGTCTCCCGGTCGGCGTCGGTATGGGCTCATCCTCGGCCGACGTCCTGGCCGCGATGCGCGCGGCGATGGACGCGGTCGGCGCGACCGTGGAGGACGCGGACCTGTGCCGGTTCGGAGCCGCCGCTGAGGGAGCCTGCGACCCGTTGGCTCATCTGCCACGAGCGGTGCTGTTCGCGCAGCGCCAGGGACGGGTGATCGAGGAGTTCGGTGCGGCCCTCCCGCCGATGGTCGTGCTGTCGTGCGAGACCGGGGCCGGTCGGCCGGTCGAGACCGAGGGCTGCGCGGCGCCGGACCACGCGTATCTGCCCGACTACGAACGGCTTCGGGCCCGCGTCCGGAGTGCGCTGGCGACGGCTGACCCCGCTGCGCTGGGCGCTGTGGCAACCGAGAGCGCCGAACTCAACCAGGAGCGGCTGCCCAAGGTGGAGCTCGGCCACCTCAAGGCCGCGTGCCTGCGGCATGGCGGCGTCGGCGTCCAGGTCGCCCACAGCGGCAACGTGGCCGGGGTCCTGTTCGCCGGCGGCTCGGCCGGGATCCTGCCGGGAGTCCGGCGATGTGCGGCGCAGCTGGAACGCGCCGGCGTACGCGTCCATGGCTGGTACGACGTCCCGACCGGCCGCTGACATGGAGGTCTTCTCCCATGCGGGCCAGGCCATCGGCCGTCCGGACCTGATCGCTCTCGATGCCACGACCTACGCCATCCGGTTCGAGTCGATGAAGGTGCTCTCGGCGCGCGGTGCTCTGCTGCGGCTCCTGTCCGAGGGCCGCGTCGCGGTCGGAGACACGGTGATCGACAGCTCCAGCGGCATCTACGCTCAGGCTCTGGCGCTGGCCTGCCATGAGCTCGGAATCCGTTGTCGCATCATCGGATCCACCACGATCGATCCCGTCCAGCGGGCACAGCTCGAGCTGCTCGGTGTCGAGCTCGAGCAGATGCCGCCGACCGACAGCCTTCGCCAGGACCAGGACCGTCGCGTGGCACGCATTCAGGAGATCCTGACCGCCGAACCGCGGGTGCACTGGATGCGGCAGTACCACGACCCGATCCATGACGACGGCTATGCGCCGGTCGGTGAGGCGGTCGGCGGCGCGCTCGCCGCTCGGGGACACGCCGCGGTAACCGTGGTGGCGGCCGTTGGCTCGGGTGTCTCGAGCTTCGCTCTCTCCCAAGGGATTTCGCGGTCCCTGCCAACGCGACTCGTCGGCGTACAGCCTTTCGGGAGCGTCACGTTCGGGTCCGAGCACGTCGACGACCCGGACATGCTGATCGCCGGAATCGGCAGCTCGATCCCGTTCGGCAACGTCCGGCACACGGCGTACGACGTCGTGCACTGGATCTCGCACGAGGTTGCCTGCTCGGGCACGGTCGACCTGCTGCGCCGGCATGCGCTGTTCGCGGGACTGTCCAGCGGAGCGGTCCACGCTGCTGCCGGGGCCGAGGCCGGCCGGGAGGGCGACGAGGAGCGCGCCCGACTGCTTGTCGTGCCGGACACCGGGCACCGGTACGCGTCCACGGTGCACGCCCGCCACGGCGACGTCCGGCCGCTGACTGACTACGCGCCGAGGCAGGTCGCTGAGCCGGACGAGCTCGTCCTGCCGTGGTGCCGAATGGAGTGGGGCGGCCGAACCGCTCCCCAGCCCGCGTCGTACGTCCCGGGCGACTAACCCTCCGGCGCCGTCCGCGACTCCGCGTACTCCGGAAGGTTTGCCGGGTGGTCGTGCGTTAGGTCCTCCAGCCCTGACGCGGTTCCCACGTACCCGTTGTACGCGTACCGGACAGCAGCGGGTCCATACACGCACCGACAGCGGTGAGCGCGCCATCGAGGGTGCGCAGGTGGTCGGGCAGCGAGGTGCCGTCGACGACCTTGGCGTAACCCTTCGCCCAGGCGAGACCCGGGCTGGTCACCGCAGCTGGCAGCTCGAGGGACCGGCGCTTCCTCTCATGCGTGAGGGCGGCGAGCACCCTTGCCGCATCGAGAGATTCAGTGTCGATGATGAGGGCGAGATCGTGCAGGTCGCGGTACCTGCTGGAGGCGTGTCCGCCGTGATGGGGCTCATACATCGCGCACACCTTGTCGGCGAGCTGGTCGGGGACGGGGTGGAGCAGTACGACGGGCATGGCCGGCAGGCCCGGCATGTCGATGACAGGTTCAGGGTGGACGCGGTCGGGCGCGCTGCGCAGCGGGCGGTTGAGGACGAGGTCAATGTCGAAGCGGGTGAACTCGGTCGTGCCGATCGAGGCGATGACCCTGATGGATGCCTGGTCGCGATCCTGTTGTGTCTCAACGCGATTGAAGACGTAGGTGAGGTGGTCTCCGGGCTGGGGCCGGACGAGGTCGCGCAGCTCGGCGACGGCCTCGTTGGCGGTGACAGGGTCGAGGTTCAACAGGTCGAGGTCTCGCGTGAAGCGGGCACCAGGTCGACGGAACATCAGGCTGCCGCCGCCCTTGAGCACCCAGTTCTCTGGCGCGGCGGCAAACACCAGTGCCAGGAAGCGCTGGTAGGCGAACTCGCGATTGAGGTGCTCGGAGAGACGGCCAGTGCGGTCGTGCTCGGCCTTGACATGAGCATGGAGGGCGCGGCGGAACGCCTCCGCGGTGCGGTACTGAGGGGAGCCGTTGATCACCGGTCTACCTCGAGCATCATCGCGGGCGCACGGCCGTGGCCGCTGCTTGCTCAGCCAGGGCCTTGAGCGCCGGACGGAGCGATTCCAGGTACGCCGGCGGCACCTGTTCATCGACCAGAACAGCCAGGGCCCGGCGCAGATTCTCGATGGCGCGCGGGCTAGTGGCCTGCTGCAGCGCTGGCGACGCGGACAGCTGTGCACTAGCTGCAAGCCAAGGCTCCAGTGCTGCCCTCGGAACATCTAGTTGCAGACTGTCTACAGCCCGCTGCAGCTCCTCGAGCCCGGCGGATGCCCCAGCGAGGCGGACGGTGCGGTCGAGAGCATCAGGGATGCCCGCCTCCTGCAGAAGCCGGGCGACCAGGGCGTTGCCGTCGCCGGCGGGGGCGGAGTAGTAGTGCGCGTACGGGCGCAGCGCCTCGGCGAGATCGTCCGGGTGGACGCCGTGACTGGTCGTGGCGTCGCGTACGACCGTTGCGAGGTGGCCACCATCGAGGCGGCCACGGGCCAGATCGACGACGGTATGCACCGGTGTGGTCACAGGCAGACCGTCCACGACGGTCCAGCGCTCGAGGTCCAGCTGAGCTCGGTGCAGCCGCACATCCGGCTGCCGTGTCTGTTTCCGGGTAGCGACGCTGAACTCATGGATATCGGCGTCGATATCGCCCATGTCCAGCAGCAGCGCAGCAGAGCGGTGAGAAACCACCGCCGGCGGCGATGAGCCAAGGACACGCTCGGATGCGAGCAGGGGGCGACGATCCAGACTGAGCCATGCCGCCCTGAGGGAGTCGAACCGGTGCGCCGGAGAGCCAGCGAGACGGTAGATGCCATGACGAGGACGCTCCAGAATCCCCTCATCGACCATGCGCGTCAGAGCCATCCGAGAGATCCCGGCGGCATGTGCCTGCGCAGCGGTGAGCAGGCCCCATTGACTCGCAGCAAGATCACTCACCTCAAGCACGGCCGACATCCTTGCTCCTCACGTCAAGTGCTGCAACTGTAACATCTAGGCGTTACAATTGCAGCATGAGCTGGTGCTATTTTCAGCTCTCCCCGATGATGTGCTAGTCGCAGGATCGGGCAGAGGTCGGATCCACGGACGGCGTCGGGTCCTAGACCCGCCCGCCCGCGCAACGCGCGTTGGCTAGCGCTCGGGGGCCGTACGCGCGCGCAAGCGTTGGGCGCCGAGCAGCAGCAGGAGAGCCGACAGCGACACGAGTGGCCCCACCGCATCGCCACCGAGCGCCGCGAGTCCGCCAGCGATCAGGCCCACGACGAGAACACCCAGGTGTGGCAGCAGCGCCCAGAACAGCACCAGCCCAGCACCGCCGCCCAGTCCCATCAGCTCGGAGGGCAGTCCGCCGAGGAACGCGACGAGCAGCTGCTGAGCGGCCAGCAGCAGCACCACGGCAACCAGCGACACCAACGACGGCGCCACGCCACCGCCCACGAAGATCGTGGCCACACCCCAGATCACGACGACCGGCACCAGCCCGACCACCAGGTGCAGGGTGGCCTCACGGGGCGCGGACATCCCGAGCAGCGTGACGTTGCCCGCGCCATCGGCGAGGGAGCGGAGGCCGCGCACGAGACGGCCGACGCCGGCGCCCATCACGAGCAGCGACAGACCGAGCAGCAGAGCCAGCCGGTCGTCCTGGCCGACCGCCCAGCAGGCCGCGGGCGCACCCACGCAGAGCAGCACCAACCCGACCGCGGTCGACCACGGTGCGCGGAGCAGGGCGAGCACGTCGGCCGCGAGCACGGATGGTCCAGATCCCCACGCAGGCAAGCGAATTCGTCGGAAACGAGGCTTGCCCAGCTGGACCTCGCGGCGCAGGTACGACGCGTCCCCGGCGTACAGCGCAGCCGTCATGGTCTGGCTGAGCACGACCTGCTCGCGCAACTCGGGCTGCCGGAGCTGTGCGAGTGCCGCACCCGACCGCGCGATGTCTCGAGGACTCGGCGGACCTTCCGCACCGAGCACCTGACCGCGCAACCACACCTGGACCGACAGCCAGCCGAGCAGGGCCCCACCGACAGCGCCGATGACCGCCGAGAGGCCGGAGGTCAGGTGCGCGACCGCCATGCCACCACCGATCGAGATGCCGACCACGCCGGCTCCCACCGTGGCGACCAGGTCGGTGGCTTGCCACCACGGCAGCAGCACGCGGCGGCGGTCGATGCTCGCGGGCAGCACCAGGTCGACCAGGCTCAGGTCCGGCAGCACCGGCCCGCGCAGCCGACCGAGCCGGAACAGTCCCGCGATCAGGACGACGACCAGGAGCAGACCGACGGGCAGCGCCCAGGTGTCCCAACGGTCGCGGGCCGTCGCGTTGTCCACGACGGCTTGAAAGATGGCCTGGGACAGCGTGGTCCCGTAGATCCCGGCGAAGAGTGCGGAGATGTAGATGCTGTACGCCGCCCGGCCCAGCTGAGAGTGCCCGTCGTACGCCAGCTCGGTCACGGCGAAGAGCCGCTCGGTGTCGTCCAGTCGACCGACGGAGTCGCTCACAACGGCACCGGTGTCAGCGTGACCGTGTCGTCCGCGATCACCTCGATGACGCTCTCGTCGTGGCAGGCGACGAGGAGTGCGGCGCCGGCTTGCTTGCGTGCCAACAGGATTCGCGCGAGCTGAGCGCGGCGGTCGCTGTCGAGCCGCTGCTCGGGCTCATCCAGGACGAGCACGCCGCTCGGTCGGATCAGCGTCATCGCGAGGTCGGCGAGCTGGCGCTGACCCGAGGAGAGCTCGTGCAGGAAGCGGTGCCGGAGCGGCTCGATATCGAGCAGGTCGAACATCGCGTTGACCCGGTCCGCGCAGGTCTCACGCTGCCCACCCCACGTCTGGTCCACCAGGACGAGGTGGTCCTGCACGGTGAGCTCGCGGTAACCGGTGATCGGCCAGAGCAGCGCAGCGATCACCTCGCGCACTCGCGGGACTCGCTCATCGACCTTCTTGCCGTCGAGCGTCACCGTGCCGGAGCTCGGCAACGCCGCCCCCGTCATCATCCGCAGCATCGTGGACTTGCCGGCTCCGTTGGGACCACGGAGGACCACACCCCGGCCCGGCCGGACGCGTACGTCGGTGGGCGCGACCAGCGCGACATCGTTGACCGAGCGCTGGGCCTGGTCAGCGTGGAGGAGCTCGAAGGTGACGACGTCGCTCACGTGAGCTCAGCGACCGTGAATCGTCCGCTCGGGTGGGCGATCGCTTCCTGAGCGCCGACCAGCTGCAGCTCGCGAGTGCCTGCCTCGTGCGTCCGCTCGACGATCCCGAACACCGAGTCGGCGGTCTTGGCGAGCGCCTCGGCCGGGCCATCGGTCAGCACGTGCGCCAGGAAGATCGCGGCCGTCGCGTCACCGCCACCGGTGACGTAGAGCGGCAGCAGCGGAGTCGTCACCAGCCAGGCGCCCTCGTCACTGACGACGGCCATCTGTACGGAGTCGGCCGGGGTCTCGTCGGTCTGCACCGAGGTGACCAAAATCGTACGAGGACCCTTGTCCCGCAACGTATTTGCCGCAGCGACGAGGTCCGCGACCGAGTGCACCTCGGACCCGGTGAGGAACTCGAGCTCGAACTGGTTGGGCGTGATGATGTCGGCCGCGGGGACGACCCGGTCGCGCATGAACTCAGGGATGCCCGGCTGCACGAAGAAGCCGCGCCCGACGTCGCCCATGACGGGGTCGGCACAGTAGATGGCCTTCGGGTTGGCCTCCTTGACCCTGGCCACGGCGTCGAGGATGACCTCGCCGATGGCCTCCGCGCCCTGGTAGCCCGACAGCACGGCATCGCACTCGGGCAGGACGCCGCGCTCCTCGATGCCACTGATGACATCGGCGACGGTCGACGGCTCGAACACGACACCCTTCCACTGGCCGTAGCCGGTGTGGTTGGAGAAGTGCACCGTGTAGACCGGCCACACCTCATGGCCGAGGCGCTGCAGGGGGAAGACGGCGGAGCTGTTGCCGGCGTGGCCGTACGCCACCGACGACTGGATGGAGAGGATCTTCACTCGCGCGAGGGTAGTCCTCGTACCTGCCAGGGAGACTGGGCTGGTGCGAGATGTCCCTGAACCCATGACCTTGGTCGTCAACGGCGAGACGTTCAGCGCCGAAGCCGACCCGGACCAGCCGGGGGCTTGGCACCTGACGTGGCTGAGCGGACCCAACCCGGGTTACGGCTTCACCACCGTGCGCAGCGACCACCGATGGTCAGAGCGCGCCGAACTGGAGAGCGGTATCCAGTCGTTCCTCGCGGAGATCGACCCCGCAACGGGCTACCTCGCCGACTAGCTGGTCGAGTAGGCGAGCCGCATCGAGACCCGGCGACGGACGTACCAGGGTCTCGATACGGCTGCGCTAGCGCTCCGCCTACTCCACCGGCGATGGCCGTCAGAAACCAGGCTTGGCTCGGTTGATGATCGTGGTGAGCTTGGGGCTGCCGTCCTCGGGCGTCCCCTCAGTGCCGGGGTCGATCCCGCCCGCGGCGATCTTGTCGAGGACCTTCATGCCGCGCTCGCTGATGTGCCCGAAGACTGTGTAGTCGGGGCGCAGGCGCGAGTCCTGGTAGACCAGGAAGAACTGGCTGCCGTTGGTGTCCGGACCGCCATTGGCCATCGCGAGCGTGCCGCGGGTGTAGTTCTTGCGGCTGCCGTCGGGGAAGCCCGGCCAGTTCGGGAGCTCCTTGGCGCTCGCGAGCTCGTCCTTGAACGAGTAGCCCGGGTCTCCCCAGCCGGTGCCGAGCGGGTCACCGCACTGCAGGACGGACAGCGCGGACGGCGGCGTCTGGTAGGCCGTGAGCCGGTGACACTTGGTGTCGTCGAAGTACTTCTTGCGGGTCAGGAACTCGAAGTTCTGCACGGTGCACGGAGCCTTCGACCGCTCCAGCAGCAGTGGGATGTCGCCGCGGTTGGTCTTGAGCGTGATCGGCTTCCAGCCGTGGCTCGGTGTGTGCTTCGGGTCCTTCGGCAGCCCGACCCAGGTCGAGTACGTCTGGTCCTCCAACGGCGTGTACGCGCAGGGCCCCTTGGTCGGGCCGGGCGTCGGCTTCTCGGCCGCAACGGATGCGGTGGGGGACAGGGCGAGGGTCGCGCCGATGGCGACGGCCGCCGCGATGGTGCTCAGGGTCCGCATGGCTCCTCCGGTTCTGCTCCTGCGACCGGGTCTCGGCCGCGTTTCGGAACCTAATGGACCGGCAGGGCACGATGGGCCGTATGAGCGAACAGGCAACAACACCGCAGGACCTCGCCGACGACGCCGTCGTGCTCGACGTGCGCGAGCAGGACGAGTGGGACGCCGGCCACGCGCCAGGTGCCGTCCACATCCCGCTGGCCGAGGTGCCGGCGCGGATCGATGAGCTGCCCGACGCCGAGCCGCTTCCCGTGATCTGCCGCAGCGGTGGCCGTTCGGGCCGGGCCGTGCAGTGGCTGAGCGCCCAGGGCTACGACGTCGTCAACGTCGAAGGCGGCATGAAGGCGTGGGAGCAGGGCGGTAAGTCCGTGGTCAGCACCGGCGACAAGGCCCCCGAAGTCCTCTGACCGCCCACTACCCCGCCGATCTGTCCACCACCCCTCGTGACGTGACCGGTCACCTCACGAGGGGTGGTGGACAGATCGGCGGGGTAGTCGAAAGGCGGGGCGGCGCGTACGACGTCAGCGGGGCAGGCGGGCGAGCTGGCGGGACTGCGCGACCAAGCGGTCCTCGCTGTCCCAGACCTCGCAGTCCTCGACGAAGTGCCCGGACGCGATGTGTTCGGTGTAGTGCTTGAGCCGCAGCCACCCCGGCGCCGGTTTGCCGAGCACGTGCACCGTGAAGTCGATCGTCGGCGCCCAGCCGGGCTTGCCGAGATCCATCGACGCGGGCGGCAGCGCGTCACACGCGAAGAGCAGCTCGAGCGGGTCCGGCTCACGCCCGTCGGCCATCCGCATCCACGCCTGGATCATGCCCTTGCCGCTCGGCTTGCCCAGCGCCCACATCGCGGTGGCCGGGTCGAGCCGCAGCTCGGTCCGATGGAGCAGCTCGGCGCCCTTGAGCGACTCCGGTGGTGCGTCGGTGCTGCGGACGCACTGCTCCGGCGCCGGGATCTGCGGCGGCTCGATGCGGTTGTCCACGTCGGTCGGCGCCCGGTCCAGGTCGGTGAACGTGCCGAGCACCTTGATGGACTCGACCCGGTTGCCTTCCTGGTCGGTCTGCACCAGCGTGGCGCTGCCGACCGAGACGCTGCCGCCCTTGCGGACCAGAGTCGTCTCGATGGTGACGGGCCCGGGGCGGCCGGGCGCGAGGTAGTAGGCCGTGATCGACAGCGGGTCGGCGTGGCCGCCGGCCCCGAGTGTCTCGGACAGCGCCTTGCCGATGACCGCCAGCAGCAGACCGCCGTTGATGCCGCCGCCGATGGTCCAGCTGCGGTCGAGCCTGGCCTCGTAGGTGCCGGGGGTCTCGGTCGGCGTCAGGCTGAGGGCATCGTCGAACTCGCTCACGAGCACCAACCTACCCGCGAGTCACTTCAGCAGTCGCGACATACGGCGATCGGCCAGCGGCTTGCCGCCGGTCTGGCAGGTGGCGCAGTACTGCAGCGACCGGTCCGCGAACGACACCTCACGTACGACGTCACCACAGACGGGACACTTCTCGCCGGTACGCCCGTGGACCCGCATCCCCGCGCGCTTGGAGTCCTTGAGCTCCTTGGCCGGCTTGCCCTCCGCGGCCGTGATCGCGCCCTGCAGCACCTCACGCAGCGCGGTGTAGAGCCGCTCCACCTCGTCGTCCTTGAGCGAGCCGGCCATCGCGAACGGTGACAGCTTGGCCGCGTGCAGCGCCTCGTCGGAGTAGGCGTTGCCGACGCCGGCGATCACCGACTGGTCGCGCAGGAGTCCCTTGATCTGGGTACGCCGACCGCTCACCAGCGCCGCGAACGCCGCCTCGTCGAACGCCTCGCTCAGCGGATCCGGCCCCAGGCTCGCGATGCCCGGCACCTCCTGCGGATCCTTCACGATGTAGGCCGCGAGCTTCTTCTTGGTGCCCGCCTCGGTGAGGTCGAACCCCGACCCGTCGGAGAAGCGGCAACGCAGCGCGATCGGGGACTTGCCGGGCCGCAGCATGTTGGTCGACAACGCATCGGACCACCGCAGCCAGCCCGCGCGCGCGAGGTGGAAGATCAGGTGCAACCCGTCGACGTCGATGTCGATCCACTTGCCGTGCCGCTGCACGTCCGTGACCATCAAGCCCGAAAGTGCTTGCGGCGCAGGGTTGTACGTCTTCAGCACGCTGATCGAGCCGAGCTCGACTCCCGTCACGGCCAGGTCCACGACCCGCCCGCGGAGGAAGTCGGTCAGGGCTTGGACTTCGGGGAGCTCAGGCATCGCTGCGGGCCTTTCGCATGGTCCAGGTGACGAGCCTGTGCAGGGCGTAGCCGTCCGGGCCCTCCAGGGTCGGCACCTGCTGCGGACGACCCGAGACGTCGTCGTGGGACAGCGGGTGACCGTGTGACAGCACCTGCTGGGTCGGGGTCAGCTGGCGGATGGCGACGCACTCGACGCTCTCGGGGTGCTCGAGCGCGAAGTCCTCGTAGATCTGCGGGTCGTGCTGGCCGTCATCGCCCACCAGGACCCACCGGATGTGCGGGAACTCCGTCGCCAGACGGCGCAGCTGAGCCCGTTTGTGAGCCTGGCCACTGCGGAACCACGACGACTCGGTCGGACCCCAGTCGGTCAGCAGCAGCGCGCCCGCTGGGTAGCCGTGCCGCCGCAAGAACCTCGTCAGCACGGCGTGGGTGTTCCAAGCACCTGTCGAGACGTAGACGATGGGCGCGCCTGGGTGGTGCGCCAGCAGAGAGCGGTACATGGCTGCCATTCCGGGCACCACACGTCGCGCAGTCTCCTGGCGCACGAAGGAGTTGTACGCCGCCAGCATCGGCCGCGGAAGCATCGTGATCAGGCAGGTGTCATCGATGTCGCTGACGATGCCGAACCGGATGTCGTCACCGATGATCTGCACGGGAGCACGGACCTCGACGTCGCCCGCTGTGATGGTTGCTTCGTGCCAACCCGCTTGCAGGCCATGGCTTTTCAGGTCGACGTCGAAGTAGCCGCCTCGGTCGGAGACCGTGTCGATCGTGGCGTCACCGAAGGTCACGCTCACGGCCACCTCGGACACCGGCGCCGCGAAGAACACCCGGATGCCCCGGCGTACGGGCGCCTCGTCGGCTGTGGGAGAGGTGCCGGGCTGACCGTCCCGACCGAGAGCGACCCGACCGAGCACGCGCGCGAGACGGGGGTTGCCGTAGCCGGTGTAGGGGAAGATCTGGTGAGTCCAGCCGCGTCCGCCCAGGCGTCGAGCGACCTGCGCATTGAACGCGTCCTCGGCGCGAGCTGCGGGGTGCGGCTTCACCATGCACACACCCTATGCCGCATCCACCCCACCGCTGGCCGAGTACGCGAGGCGCCATCCGCCCACCGCTGGTCGAGTAGGCGAGGCGCTGGTCGAGTAGGCGAGGCGCTAGCCGAGCCGTATCGAGACCTAGACTCCCCCTATGCGTGCGGTCGGGGAGGAACACGGCCCTCCGTCGCGCCGGACGGTGCTGCGCGCCAGTGCCGCCGGGCTCGTCGTAGCCGGGGCGGGCGCTGGTGGCGCGACCTGGTGGCTGCGCGGCCGGCACGACCAACCCGGCCTCTACTCCGAGACCGTCGCGCTGACCTCGCCGACCACACGTGACCTCGTGCCTGCCGGCGAGGGACGCCTGATCTTCCCCGGCAGCCGGGTGATGCGCGCTGCGTCCGGCGCTCAGGCGCTCAATACCAAGCAGCAGCAATGGGTTTCGTCCTCAGCGCCGTGGACGCGCAACCTGGGTGAGCATGCCGAACTGGCCCGCTCCGCACTGCTCGACCTCCACGTGCTGACGGCCGGCGTACCCGGGGGAGCCACGGTCGCCGGCTGGTCACCCCTGTGGCGCTACGTCTGGCCCCGCGACTCGTCGGCAACCGCCGTGGCCCTCGCTCGCTCCGGTCACACCGCAGAAGCCACCTCGACGCTCCGCTACCTCCAGCGTGTGCAGCGCGCTGACGGCTGGTTCGAGGCCCGCTACGTGCCCGGCACCGACCGGGCGCCGGACGACCGGCAGCGGCAGCTCGACGGGTCCGGCTGGGTGATCTGGGCGACCGAGCAGGTACGCCGGTCGCTCCCCTCCGCGGACGCGGCGCAGCTCGTGCGGTCCTTGCGCACCATGCTGATGCGGTCCGTTGGCCGAATCCTCATCAGTACCAACACTCCTGACCACCTGCCCGCTCCCTCACCCGACTACTGGGAGATCGAGCAGGACGACCTCACCCTCGGCACCGTGGCGCCGCTCCTCTCTGGGCTCGAGGCAGCGCCGACGCTGCTGACCGAGCTCGGGGAGACCGAGCTCGCGGCGGCAGCCCGCGACCGGCGTACCGAGCTGGCGGCGGCCGTGGAGACCCACTTCGGCAAGCACGAGTGGCCACGAGACAAGGACGGTGACGAGCAGGATGCGGCGGTGGCGTTCGCCCTACCGCCGTTCGTAGCAACCGCTCCACCCGGCGCGACCGACGCGCTCGACGCCGCGGCCGGCAAGATGATCCGCCCGGCCGGCGGTCTCGCCCCCGGCGCCGACTGGAAGAAGGACGGCATCAGCTGGACGCCCGAGACCGCGGCGTTCGCGCTGGCGTCCGCGGCGACCGGTGACCGCAAGGCAGCGGAGAGCCGGCTGCGCTGGCTGACCGATCACCGGACCAGCGTGGGCTCGTTCCCGGAGAAGGTGCTGGCCGACGGCTCACCGGCCGCCGTGGCACCCCTGTCCTGGACCGCGGCGTTCGTCCTGCTCACCCTCCACGAGCTCCACGCCTGACCGACTTGGCCGACAGTGCGATCCGCGTCGCTACCGGGTTTCGGGAAGCGACGCGGATCGCACTGTCGGCCAAGTTTCGGTCAGGAGTCGCTAGGACGTCGCACATGGTTTGCGCGCCGGGTGCATTGTGGGAGGGCTGCCCGCGTCTCACAGGAGAGAGCCATCCATGCCCACGATCGATCGCCGGCGGTTCCTGCAAATTGCAGGAGCCACCGCAGCCGCCACCGCGCTGTCCGAGACCCTGTCCGCCAGCGTGGCGCGGGCGGCCTCGATTCCTGCCAACCGCACGAACGGCTCCATCAAGGACGTCGAGCACATCGTCGTCCTGATGCAGGAGAACCGTTCGTTCGATCACCTCTTCGGGACGCTGCGCGGGGTCCGGGGCTTCGGTGACCCACACCCGGCCGTCCTTCCGAGCGGCAAGTCGGTGTGGCACCAAGCGCGGGACACCATGGAGACGCTGCCGTTCCGGCCGGACCACGATGATCTCGGGCTCGCCTTCGTCCAGGATCTGCCGCACAACTGGCCCGACGCGCACGCGGCCTTCAACGGCGGCAAGTACGACGGGTGGATCGCGGCCAAGGGCACGACCACGATGGCGCACCTGAAGCGGCCCGACATGCCGTTCCACTTCGCGCTGGCCGACGCCTTCACGGTGTGCGACGCCTATCACTGCTCGTTCATGGGCTCCACCGACCCCAACCGCTATTACATGTGGACCGGTTGGGTCGGCAACGACGGCAAGGGCGGCGGACCCGTCATCGGCAACGATGAGAAGGGCTACGACTGGACGACGTACCCCGAACGCCTTGAGGCTGCTGGGCTTTCGTGGAAGATCTACCAGGACGTCGGCGACGGCTTGGACAAGGACCACGGCTGGGGCTGGATCGGAGATGCCTACCGCGGCAACTACGGCGACAACTCGTTGCTCTACTTCAACAAGTACCGCAACGCCAAGGCCGGCGACCCGCTCTACGACAAGGCGCGTACTGGGACGGACGCCTCCAAGGGCGAGGGCTTCTTCGACCAGCTACGCGCTGACGTCAAGGGCGGCCGGCTGCCGCAGATCTCCTGGATCGCCGCACCGGAGGCCTTCACGGAGCACCCGAACTGGCCCGTCAACTACGGCGCCTGGTACACCTCGCAGGTCCTCGACGCCCTCACCTCCGACCCCGAGGTCTGGAGCAAGACGGCACTGCTGATCACGTACGACGAGAACGATGGCTTCTTCGACCACGTCGTGCCTGCTTACCCGAACTCTCCTCAGCTGCAAGGGAATTCGACGGTCTCGACCGAGAACGAGATCTACTCCGGACCAGCCGGAGCGACCGGTCCGTACGGCCTGGGCCAGCGGGTCCCCATGCTCGTCGTGTCTCCCTGGAGCACCGGCGGCTGGGTCTGCTCTGAGACCTTCGATCACACCTCGATCATCCGGTTCATGGAGGAGCGGTTCGGGGTCGAGGAGCCCCAGATCACTCCATGGCGGCGAGCCGTCTGCGGCGACCTGACCTCCGCTTTCGACTTCGGCCGCACCCACACGACGGTGCCGTCACTGCCGAGCACCACGACGTACAAGCCGCAGGACAACGCGCGGCACCCGGACTACGTCCCGACACCTCCCGCGAAGGGTCTGATTCCCAAGCAGGAGAAGGGAGTTCGCCCTTCAAGAGCTCTTGCGTACGCTGTCGAGGCTGCTGCTGTGGTTGACGGCAAGACCCTTCGCGCAACGCTCAAGAACACCGGGCGGCTCGGCGTCCACCTCCAAGCACGGTCTCGCGATGTCGCAGGCGCACCGTTCTCGTACACCATCGGCGCCGGGGACAGCCTGTCACCGACCTGGCCGCTCGGCCCGACGTACGACCTGCAGCTGCACGGACCCAACGGATTCTTCCGTCGCTACGCAGGCACCACCGCCAGCACGCCGGTGGAGGTCACATCAGGCGTCGACTCCCGTCACCGTCTCCGGCTCACCCTCACCAGCTCACGCACGGCCACCGTCACGGTCACTGATGCGTACTCCCGCTCAGGAGGACGGCCCGTCACCATCGTCGGCGGACGTCCGCAGGTGGTCGTCATGGACCTGACGGCACAGCATGGGTGGTACGACGTGCTCGTCACCACGGCGGGTGACACCTCTTTCGCGCGTCACCTCGCCGGACGAGTCGAGAACGGTCGTGCTTCCACCAGCGATCCACAGCTCGCCGGTCCGGTTGGCCACGGTCAGCCGACGCCGACTGCCACCCCGACTCAGACTGTCAGCGGGCCGCCCGTCCAGACCGACCAGATGGGCGACTCCGGCGACTCCGGCGGCAACGCCGTCACGGTGCTGACGGCCACGACACTCGCCGCGGCAGGCGGCGGCGCCGCGTACGCCGCGAAGCGCCGTACGCAGGAGGACCTGCCGACAGCGGAAGGCGATCGCGAGGTCTGAGTCTGTTCGGATGCCAACACGTCTCGGGACTCGGCACTAGCCGAGTCCCGAGCTCAACCGGCTAGTGCCTGGGCTCAACGAAGGTCAGGCAGGTTCAGCGGTGGGTGTTGGCCGGCTTCTGGTAGGACTCGCCGCCGTTGGTGTGCTTGTGGTGACGGTGCCTGGTTGAGCGCTTCTCGTCCTGCTTGACGGGCGCGTTCACCCGGCGTCGCTGCTCGGCCTTGGAGTGCGTCTTCGAATGCGCCTTCGCGGACGCGGAGTGCTTGCCTCGGGTGGCCGTCTGGTCGACCTGCCCTGCTGCTGGCGCTGTCGGCATCGCCACCACCGGTGCCGGCGCGGTCGTCGGGCTGACGCGCCAGGTCTCGAAGATGTGGTGCTTCTTGCGCGCGTCCGCGTAGCCGCGGTAGCTGACGCCCTTGGTCGGGTCGGATGCCGCGATCGCGATCTTCTTGACCGGGTCGACCACGATCAGCACGTTGCCGATGCGCTTGGGGCCGCGGTAGCTGTCGACGAAGATCAGGTCTCCGGCCCGCTCACGCCCGGGCACCACGCGTACGCCCTTGCCGCCCGCCAGCCAGTCGCGCTGCTGCTGGGCGGTGCGCGGCAGGCTGACGTGCGTCTGGTCGTAGGCGCTCTGCACGAACGAGGAGGCATCCCAGGCGTCCGGGCCGGTCGCGCCCATCCGGTGCGTGTCGCCGAGCTGGGACTTGGCCCAGTCGACGACGGCCGCGGTGTCCAGGGCCGGCGGTCCGCACACCGGAGCGGCTGTGCCAGCGCCGGGCGCCGCCGAGGGCATGTCCGTGATCGTGAACGTGCCGTGATCGACCGGCCCGCCGCCACCGGAGTAGACACGCGCGTAGTAGAGGACGTCGTTCACGTAGGTCTGTGCGTGGTGATAGGCGAACAGCGCCCGCCGGAGGGCCGTCGGGCCGCCCGCCGCACCCGCGCGGGACAGGTAGTTGGCCGCTGCCATGACCGAGTCGGACGCGTCTCCGATGGTCGCGCGACCGTCGCCGTTGCCGTCGACACCGACGGTCTTCCAGGTCGCCGGCGTGAGCCGCATCGGACCCTTGGCGCCGTCCGGCGAGGCCGTTGTGCCGCGGCCGTGGGCGCTTTCTTCCATCCCGATGCCGGCGAGCACCGAGAAGGGGACGTGGTACTTCTGCGAAGCCACGACGTAGCGCTCGAGCATGGCTCGCGGGATCGGCTGCGCCTTCTTGGCCAGCGACGCCTTGCGGGGCGAACCCGGCGCCGGCACGGCGAACGCGACTTGCTCGAAGGACCGTTTGCCAGAGCTCGGCTTCAGCGCCGCCTTGGCAACGGCGGCGTTCTTGGACGGCGTCGGGACCGGCGACTGGTCAGGCGAGGCCTCGACAGCGGCCGGAACGGCACCCGCGTTGCCCGCACCGGCGTACGCGGCCGAGTAGAAGAGCACGTCGTTGACGTACCAGTCGGCGTGGTTGTAGGCGAGCAGCGCTCGTCGTACGCCGTCCGCGCCGTTCGCGACGCCCGAGTGGGTCAGGTAGTTGGCCGCCGACATGACCGAGTCGGCGCGGTTGTTGATGTCCGCCTTGCCGTCGCCGTCACCGTCGACACCCATGGTTTTCCAGGTGCCCGGCATGAACTGCATGAGCCCGCGAGCGCCCGCCGACGAGACCGCGCTCGTGCGACCGTGCGCCGTCTCGGACATGCCGATGCCGGCGAGCAGGTTCCACGGGATCCGGTAGCGCTGGGCCGCGGCGTTGTAGAGGGCGAGGACATCCTGCGGGATCGAGACCGCCGGGTTGACCAGTGACGCCCTGCGCGGGGCGCCGTACGCCGGGACTGCGCCGGCGAAGGCCACCGTGACCGCGGAGCCCGGACGACCGTCCAACGACACCCGTTGCTGCTGCATGAAGGGGATCGGATCGACCGGCTTGCCGTCGACCCGGATCTCGAAGTGCAGGTGCACCCCGGTCGCGTCACCGGTGGCGCCCTCGACACCGATCTGCTGTCCGGCGCTGACCTGGGTGCCCGGGCGGAGGTCGGCGGCGATGGAGTCGAGGTGACCGTAGATGCTCGTGATGCCGCCCGCATGGCGGATCTCGACCGAGTTGCCCAGTCCGCCGTAGGGCCCGCTGCGCGCGACGACACCGTCCGCGGCGGCCAGGACCGGGTCGTTGCGGTGGCTCGAGAGGTCGACCCCGGAGTGCAGCCGCTCGACCTTGTGGATCGGGTGCATCCGCATCCCGAACGGGCTGGTCACGGTGTAGGCGGTGCTCAGCGGGGTACGCCACCCACCGAGACCGAGACCGACGTTGACCTGGCAAGAGCTGGCTGACTGGGCGGCGGCCGGCTTGGCCTTGCCCTTGGCGGGCTCAGCACCTGCAGGCCGGAGGGTAGATCGCTGGGCATTGCTTCCCGGCTGCGGAGGTTGCGGAGTGCTCGCGGCCGCTTGCGATGTGCTCATGGCGACGCCGAACCCGGCCAGCAGCGCCGGCGCCACCGCGTAGGTCGCGACGCCACTCAGCCGAGAGGACTGGGCCTCGATGAGGTGCTTGGGGACATATCCATCCGTCCACCATGCCGGTGCACGCTGCGCCAGCGGGTCGGACGGCACGTCGACAGAGAGTGCGGAAGGGGCTGCCGAAGGCCGTGCGTGGCGGGACGATGCAGACTGCTTGGCCACGCGCCCCTCCTCGCGGCCGCCGTCGTGGCGGGCCGAGCTCTGTACCCGTGAGTATGCATGGTTGAGGAGCGAGCCGGAAGGGGACGGCGAGAGTTCAGATGTTCTCTTGATGTTCCGAGGGGGAACGCGCGCATTGCCGCTGAGACGGTGCCGATCTGGTGCTATTCCGTGGGCGCCGGCGGCAGCGGCAGACCGTCGGGCGTGGGGATCGGGATGGACTTCGGCGTCGGCTTCGGGCTCGGCTTCGAGGTGGGCGAAGGCTTCGCATCAGTCGACTTGGAGGTCGGCGAAGGCTTGGCCGTGGCGGACGAACTGGGCGCCTCGGTCGGCACCGGGAGCGGCAGCGTCTCCGGGGTGGGTGACGGCTTCGGCGTCGCTGTCGCTGTCGAGCTGGGCGACGCGGTGGGCGCGACCTTCGGTGCCGGCTTCGCGGCGGGCTTCACCGCCGGCTTCGGGTCGGCCGGACGCCAGATCTCGAAGATGCGCTGCGTCTTGGCGAAGTCCTTGTACGAGCCGTAGATGACGCCCGTACGCGGGTTCTTGGCCTCCAGAGTCGTCTTCTTCTTCGGGTCGTGGACCAGCGCCACGTAGCCGATCGTGCTCGGGTCGCGGTAGCTGTTGATGAAGATCAGGTCGCCGGGGCGCTCCTGGCCGGGCTGGATCCGGGTGCCGTGACCCTGGGCCAGGTAGTTGCGCTGGTCCTTGGACGAGCGCGGCAGCGAGACGCCGATCTGGGCGTACGCCGTCCTGCTGTACGACGACGCGTCCCAGGTGTTCGGGCCGTTGGCGCCCAGGGCGAACGCGTCACCCACGTGCGAGCGGGCCCAGCCGACCACGGTCGCCATCCGCTTGTTGTCGATCTGCGGCATCTTCGGACCGGCGGCCTTCTTGGTCGCCTTGCAACCCATCGGGGGCTTGCCGACGTAGCCGCCGCCGTAGGACTGCGCGTAGTAGAGGACGTCGTTGATGTACCACTCAGCGTGGTTGTACGAGTAGATCGCGTCACGCACGCCCTGCGGGTTCTTCTTCGCACCCGAGCGGGTGAGGTAGTTGGCGGCCGACATCGCGCTGTCGGCGTCGTTGTTGATGTCAGCGCGGCCGTCACCGTCGCCGTCGACACCCATCCAGCGCCAGGTCGCGGGCATGAACTGCATCAGACCCTTCGCCCCGGCGGATGAGGTGCCCTTGTTCTTGCCGTGTGCGGTCTCCTCCATGCCGATGCCGGCGAGCAGCGTCCACGGGAGGCCGTAGCGGTTGGCCGCGTTGACGTACAGCCGCTTGATGCCGGCCGGGACGGGGAGAGGTTTGTTGGCCAGGGAAGCCTGGCGCGGCGTACCGGCGCTTGGGAGCACGAAGGCGGTGCCGGTGTAGGACTTGCCGACCGGACGGCCGTCGAGCGCCGCGTGACGCTGCTCCATGAACGTCAGCGGATCGACCGGGGAGCCGTTGCGGCGGACCTCGTAGTGCAGGTGGTCGCCGGTCGAGTCGCCGGTGCTGCCCTCAAAACCGACCCGCTGACCCATCGCGACCCGGGTGCCGACCCGCACGTCGATGCGCGCCATGTGGCCGTAGTACGTGGCGATGCCGCCGTTGTGCTGGATCTGCACGGTGTTGCCGAGGCCGCCGTAGTGGCCCGCCCGTACGACCTTGCCGGCGGAGGCGGCAACCACAGGCCCCGGGCCGGGCTCGGACACCAGGTCGATGCCGGCGTGCAGCTTGCGGGTGTGGGTGATCGGGTGGTTGCGGTAGCCGAAGGGGCTGCTCTGGCGGTAGGCCTGCTGGAACGGCGGGCGCCAGGTGCTCGTTGATCGGTTGACCTCGCAGGCGTCGGCGCTGTTGACGAAGACGCCGACACCAACGGAAACCACGGTCATGGCCACCACCAGGATCGCTCCGATGAGCCACTCCTGCGCAGTGACCTGCGTCCCCTTGCGCACCGTGGTTCTCCCTTGTGGTTGTCGGTCAGGCCCGTCAAAACCGACGCGAGGGCCCTGGAACTGGTTCCATGACGACAGGGGAGGAACGACTCACTCCTTTCGGCCGTCAGGACTTCGGACCACACACCGCCAGAGACCAGGAGCGAAACCATGAAGGCGGCTCTCCACCCCATCAGCCCGGAGCAGCACACGCTGATCTCGCAGGCACAGAGGAGCCGGCTCCGCGAGGACCTGGACCGGCTCGACACGCAGCGCGCCATGGTGGCGGCCATCAAGGCCGGCGTACGACAGCAGGCCCTGGCCGAAGCGCTCGGCGTCTCGCAGGGTGCGGTGAGCCAGCGCCTCAAGATCGCGCGCGACGCGTCCGCCGTGCCGGACGGCTTCGCAGGCGCGTCACCGCGCGAGATCGCCCAGCGGTACGCCCTCGGTCAGCTCGACCAGACAACGCTCGTACGCCAGCTCACGGCCTGGCCGTACCCGCCCCGTGACGACGAGTCCGGCGATCACCCGTGGGAGGAGGTCGCCGAAGCGGTCGACCGCGGATGGATCACGCACGACGAGTACGAACAGGTCCTGCTCGGCCGCGGCCTCCCGCTGACCTCCGCGGGTTAGCTCGCCGCCGGCATCGCGAAGACCCGGATGAACGTCGTCCCCGCTGGGCCTGCGCTGCGGTAGCGCCGTCGAACCTCACCCGGGAGACGCAACGACCCGTTCTCCTCGACCTGGAACTGCTCGCCACTGTCCAGCACGATCTCCAGCGCGCCCTCGAGGACGTGGTGCATGACCTCTGGGGCGCCTGGCATCCCGGGTACCTCGCTGCTGTCTCCCCGGACGAGGTGGCACTTCCACAGCTCCACCGAGTGGGTACCGACGTCGGTCGCACTGAGCAGATAGGCCCAGCTGCCCTGACTCGTGCTCCACACCTCGATCCCACCTGACGGCGCCGCGGCCGTCACGCCGATCAGCTCGGCGAAGGTCGTCCGCAGACCCGCGGCCACCCTGTCGAGCAGCGCGACGCTGGGGTTGGCCTGACCCAGCTCGACCTGGGTCAGCATGCGGCGACTGACCTCGCTCAGCTCGGCCAACGCGCCGACGCTGAGGTCCTGGGCCGTCCGAAGGTCCCGGATCCGCCGACCGATGGCTGCCGCAACATCCGGCTTCATCCCGTCACTCACAGGCGTTCCTCCACGTGGACATGATGGTCCACTCCGAGGTCGTGAGCACTATATTGCGCAGGGTGGCACACGATCAGCTGGCGTCTCCTCCGGTGCGGAGGTCTTCGCGCGACGCCTTTCGGCTGCAGGGGCGGTCGGCGCTGGTCCGTTGGCTGATCTCCTTCGGGACCTTCGGCATCCCCCAGGCGGCCACGCCCATCGCCTTCGCGCTTCTCACGCTCCCGCTGACCGGCCGCGCCGAGGACGGCGCGACGATGGTCCTGGCGATGACCCTCGCCCAGGTGGTGGGAGCGATTCCGGTCTCGCGGCCCGGGCGCCGCTTCAACGCCGTGACCTATCTGCGGTGGCTGATCGCGGTCCGTACGATCGCGCTCGGGCTGGTCGCCCTGCTCGCCGCCCTGGGCGCGCCGCTCGGATTCCTGATCGGCTCGGCGGCGATCGGTGGAGTCGTCAATGGTGCGGCGTACGGCTACCAGCGATCGATCCTCAACCATCTCGTGCGGCCGTCGTCGCTCCCCCGTGCGCTGGGGATCGCGGCCACGCTCAACGAGGTCGTCTTCGCCGTCGCTCCAGTGCTCGCGGCCGTCCTGGGCTCACTGTCACCGACGCTCGCGATGTTCGCGATCGTCGTCCTGGGTGCGCTGCCGTTGGTGCTGGTCCCGAGCGTTCCGGACGCGAAGTCGTCAGCTCCGGCCGGGTCAGGGATGTCCCTGCTCACCCCGCCCGTCCTGATGTGGCTGCTGTGCGCGGCAGCCAGCTCAGCGGCGGTGGCATCCGTCGAGATCAGCGCGGTGGCCCTGGCCCTCTCCTTCGACCTCGATCCGACCTGGGCGTTCGTCTTCACGGGGGCGGTCTGTGTCGCTTCAGTGAGTGGTGGCGTGTGCGTCAGCGTGCGCAACCGGAGATCTCGGCCCACGGAGGTCGTCTGCTTCCTGGCGGCGACCATGGTCGGCGCTGTCCTCGTGAGCAGCCGCTGGGACCTCGCGCCCACGCTGTTGGGCGCGGTCCTCATCGGGTTCTTCCTGCCCCTGCTCGGAACGCACTACTCACTCGTGCTCGACGACCTGGCGCCCGACGGTCGGCGCGCCGAGATCTTCGCTCTGCTGCGCACGTCGACCGCCGTCGGAATCATCGTGGTCAGTGGCCTGCTCGCGACGGCCGGACTCCGTGGCGCATCGCTCGGCAGCGCCGCGCTCATGGTGATGTCGACCTGCATCGTCGCCGCCGCCGTGCTCCGACGTGCCGGCGTGCTCGGTCGCGAGTCGCGCTGACCGAGCCACCGGTACTCAGTTCTGGCGCAAGGACTCAGTCGCGTGCGGCGACGACCATGCTGTGGATGATCTCGGCCGCGCGATCGAGCGTGGCGGCATCCTCGGGGCTCAGCCCATCGAGCAAGGGCTGTACGGCCTTGCCCCGGGCAGCGCGCGCGGTCCGCAGCACGGCCTTGCCTTCGGGCGTCAGGCGAACCAGCCAGGCGCGAGCGTCGCCCGGGTCGGCCTCGCGAGCGAGCCAGCCCTGAGCCTCGACCCGCTGCACCTGAGTGGTCATCGTCGGCTGGCTGCAGTGGTCCGCGGCGGCCAGGTCGCCGATGCGCGCCGGGCCCATCTCGGCAACCAGGGCGAGCAGTCGACCCTGCGCGGACGGGAGGTCGAGGTCAGCGTGGCGGGTCGCCCATCGGTGCAGGCGGGCAACGGCGGAGAGCAGCTCGTCACCGCGACGGGTCTTGGGAGTCATACCAACCCAATTTATATAGGTTGTCTAAGTTAGTCAACTTTGCGGCGATGCCGCGTCGCGCAGCTCGCGCTTGAGGATCTTGCCCGACGGGCCCTTGGGTAGGGCCTCGATCAACTCGATCGTGCGCGGGTACTTGTACGGGGCGACCCGCTCCTTGGTGAACGCCTGAAGGTCCTCAGGAGTTGCAGTCGCATCGGGACCGAGCACGACGTACGCCTTGATCTCCTCGCCGTAGTGGTCGTGGGGTACGCCGACGACGGCTGCCTCGACGACGTCCGGGTGCTCATAGAGCACCTCCTCGACCTCGCGCGGGTAGACGTTGTAGCCGCCGCGGATGATCAGATCCTTGGAGCGGTCGACGATGAAGTAGTAGCCGTCCTCGTCCAGCCGCGCCAGGTCGCCGGAGTAGAACCAGCCGTCCCTGATGGCCTCAGCCGTGGCGTCCGGACGCTTCCAGTAGCCCTTCATGAGCAGGTGGCCGCGGATCGCGATCTCGCCGATCTCACCGGCCGGCACCTCGGCACCACCCTCGCCTGCGAGGCGCATCTCGACACCTTCGATGGGCGTACCGATGGAGCCGGCCTTGCGCTCGACGTGCGGGTGGTTGAACGAGGCGACAGGCGAGGTCTCGGACAAGCCGTAACCCTCGAGAATCGTTGCGCCGAAACGGTCTTCGAACTTGCGCATCACCTCGACGGGCATCGAGGACCCACCCGAGATGCACGTACGCAGGGAGGACAGGTCGGCGTCGACCGTCGCCGACGCGGCCAGCATCGCGCCGTACATCGTGGGCACGCCGAGGAAGATCGTGACCTTGTCGCGCGCGATGACCTCCAGTGCCTTGGCCGGGTCGAAGCGGGGGATCAGGGTGAGCGTGGCGCCGTTGGCCACCGCGGTGTTGAGGCCACAGGTCATCCCGAAGACGTGGAACAGCGGCAGGCAGCCCATCAGGACGTCGTCGGGCTGCACCTCGATCAGGGTGCGCGCCGTGACCTCCTGGTTGGTGTTGAGCGCGCCGTGGGTGAGCTCAGCGCCCTTGGGCCGACCCGTCGTCCCGGAGGTGTAGAGGATCACCGCGGTGTCGTCGTCCGCTCGGTCGACGACCTCGGCGTACGGCTCGTGCTGGCTCACCAGGTCCTGCAGCTGGTCTGCACCCACCTCGACGAACGGAGTACCGACGGTCTCGGCGGCCGCCTGGGCGTCGCCGGCGAGGCCGAAGATGAGGGAGGCTTCGGCGTCTTTGAGGAAGTACTCGACCTCACGCGGCTTGAACAGCGGGTTCATCGGCAGCGCCACCGCGCCGGACCGCAGGATGCCGTAGTAGACGATCGCGAACGCCGGCACGTTGGGCAGCGACAGCGCCACCCGGTCGCCGGGCTGTACGCCCTGAGCGCGCAGGTACGACGCCAGCCGAGCCGACGCGTCGTCCAGCTGGGCATAGGTGAGGGTCGCGTCGTCGAGGCGGATGGCGACGTGGTCGGCGTACTGCTTGACCGTCCGAGCCAGGTTGGCCGCAAGGTTCGTCATGCCGCAGGAGCCTAGTCAGCGCAGATGGATTCGCGGCTCAGCCGCTCAAATCCTCCACGTCGTCGTCCGGCGCGGGCCCTGTGCGGGCAGGGCGCAACCGGAGCCACATCACGACGACGAAGACGACCGCGAGGATGACGGCCACGATCGGAGTACCGGCAGCGAACAGTGCGAGGACTCCCGCGCCGAACCACAGCAGTTCCAACATGATTCGCGGGAAGCCGTAGACCGGCCACCTCGCCTGCGGACTGCCGAACGCGGCCCAGATCGTACCCATCACCGCGATCGCGACGAGTGCGAGCACGACCCCGAGAAGGAAGGTGTCGGTGAGGTTGAACGCCCACCACGCCACGGCGACATAGACGGCGAGCTCCAGCAGGAACATCGCCACGTCACTCAGCGAAGGCATCTGACTCCCTCCCGATCAACGGCGCGGTCGCCACAATCTCATGACGCGGGCGGCCGTGCGGGCCAGACCCTAGATGCGATTCGACGAGGCAGATCTCCGATGCGGTCCAGGTCGGACCGGAGTAGGTGTCGAGCACCCGCACCCAGCGCGTCTGCTCCTGCACCCGCCGCAGGTGGCTGACCGACAGGTGCGGCCGGAACGCTCGCCCATCCGGGTCCGCGCCGGCATGCTGAGCGCTGTTGCGGACGTTGGTGGCCAGCCGCTCCAGCTCCTCGACATCGCCCCGCACGTCCATCCACAGCACCTTCGCCGACCAGGGGTCAGGGAACGCACCGGCTCCCGCGAGCTGCAGGTTCAGCGGCGTACGCCGCGCTGCCGCGCTCGCGAGGCCGTCGATCAGCTCATCGACGGCACGGTCTGGGACGTCCGCCATGAAGGCGAGCGTGATGTGCCACTGCTCCTCGGCGATCCAGGGATGCTCGGCCCTGGGCTCGAGGAATGCGGCGAGATCTTCGCGTACTGGCGCAGGTGGCATGAGTGCCACGAACATGCGTTGGCCCATCGCGCCACTCTCCCAGAACAGACGCGCCGTCACTGGTTTAGCCGACAGACCCGTACCGCTGGTCGAGTAGGCGAGCCCAACCGCTGGTCGAGTAGGCGAGGCGCTAGCCGAGCCGTATCGAGACCCGGTGACCGCGCGCACCAGGTCTCGATACGCCTCCGCTGGCGCTCCGGCTACTCGACCAGCGGAGGTGGATGGCTACTCGACCAGCGGGGGCCGGCGGACACGACGAGGCTTGCGAGCCAGCGCGGGGAGCCGATCGAACTCACCGGCGATGAGTGCTTCTCGCTTGGCACGACTCCAGTTCTGCACCTGCTTCTCCAGCGCAAATGCCTCATCGACGCGCGCGAACTCCTGCGACCAGACCAGCTCTACCGGTCGCCTCCAGCGCGTGTACGCCGCGCCTTCACCCATCTGATGTTGGGCCAGTCTCCGATCGAGATCCTGAGTGCTGCCGACGTAGTAACTCCCGTCGCTGCACTGAAGGATGTACGTCCACGCCATGGTGGGAGTCTGCCGAGAGGCAGCTGACTCGCGTCATGGCGGCCGCAACCCCTGTGGATAACCCACCACCGCCGGTCGAGTAGGCGAGCCCCTAGGGCGAGCCGTATCGAGACCGGGCGACCGCGAGGGCTGAGTCTCCCTGCGGCTCAGCGGGTCTCGATACGCCTTCGCTAGCGCTCCGGCTACTCGACCAGCGGGTTGGTGAGGGCGGCGGCGACGATGCCATTGCTGCTGTCCAGCAGCGCCTCTGCCTCGGCCACGTCGCTGCCGGTCAGGAGCATCACGATGGCGACCTTGGTACGACCGTCGGCCGCGTCCAGCGCCTCGCCGGCCGTGTCGACATCGACCTCGGCGGCCGCCGCCACGATGCGCTGAGCGCGGTCCAGCAGCTTGGCGTTGCTGGGGCGCATGTCGACCATCAGGTCGCGAAAGGTCTTGCCGTTGCGCACCATCGCGGCCGTGCTGAGCATGTTGCAGATCATCTTCTGAGCGGTGCCGGCCTTGAGCCGCGTGGACCCGGTCAGCACCTCAGGACCTGTCACGACCTCGATCGCGATGTCGGCGTGCGCGCTGACGGCGGAGTCGGGGTTGCAGGCGATCGAGACGGTGCGCGCGCCGAGCTCGTGCGCGCGGTCCAGTCCGGCGATGACGTACGGCGTCCGCCCGCTGGCCGTCAGGCCCACCACGGTGTCGCTCGGCCCCACGTGCGCGGTTTCGATGTCGACCGCGGCTGCGTGCGTGTCGTCCTCGGCGCCCTCGACCGCGTGGACGAACGCGCGCTCACCGCCGGCCAGCAGAGTGATGATCTGGTTCGGATCGGTGCTGAACGTCGGCGGGCACTCGGCGGCGTCGAGGAGCGCGAGCCGACCGCTGGTGCCGGCGCCGATGTAGACGAGTCGCCCGCCCTCACGAAGGGCTGCGGCGACCAGGTCGACCGCCGCGGCCACCTGCGGGAGCACGAGTCGTACGGCATCGGCGACGTGGCCGTCCTCGGTGTTCATGAGGGCGACGACCTCGGTGGTCGTCATCGCGTCCAGGCCCCGGGACGCCGGGTTGCGGGACTCGGTGGCCAGGTGCGCGAGGACCTCGTCGAGGGAGTGGGACGTCACACGCGGCCCCGGCTGTCGACACCCCGCGACGCTGCGAGCCGTCGACCGGTCACGGCGTCGTGCGTCTTGCTGAGCGCCTCGGTGGATGCGGCGAGGTTCTGGCGGGCGATGGCGACGAAGAGGATGTCGACGACGGCCAGCTGAGCGGTCCGGCTCGCGGTCGCGCCCGAGCGGAAGGTGGTCTCTCGGGCGGCCGTCGTCAGCACGATGTCGGCGGACTTCGTCAGCGGCGAACCGTCGAAGTTGGTGATCGCGATCGTGGTGGCACCGGCCTCGTGCGCCCGCGTCAACGGCTCGACCGTGTCGACCGTCGCGCCACTGTGCGAGATGCCGATCGCGACGTTGCCGCTGGCCAAGAGCGATGCGGCCGTCGAGGCGGCGTGAATCTCATTCCAGGAGAAGGCGATTCGGCCGATGCGGTGCAGCTTTTGGCGGAAGTCGTCGGCCACCGCACCACTGGCGCCGATGCCGAAGATGTCGACCCGTGATGCCGCGCTGATCGCGTCGACGGCGGCCTGCGCGGCGCCCAGCTGGAGGTGCTCGGCGGTCTCCTGGAGGGCGCGGGTCTCGTGATGCACGATCGAGGACACGATGTCGGCCAGCGACGCGGACTCGTCGAGCTCAGCCGGCGGTTGGCGCCCGTTGACACCGAGGACGTCCTCGCGAGCCGCTGCCCCGGCGAGTGCGATGCGCAGCTCGGGGTAGCCGTTGAAGCCGACCTTGCGGGCAAACCGGGCTACGGTCGCGACCGACGTGGCAGCCTGCTCGGCAAGCCCGGTGATCGACAGATGCGCGGAGGAGGCGGGGTCGCTGATGACGACGTGCGCGACCCGCTGCTCGGCCGGTTGGAGGTTGGGCAACGAGGACCGCAGCCTGACCAGCACGTCACCCGGATGGCCATCCACTGCGGGACCCGCTGCACTCATCGCATGTGGCATGCCATACCTCCGCCTTGTCCTTCGCGTTGCCGACGCTCGGTTATCAACCCGTCGTGAGGGTTCACATCGGGGTCGGCACCGCCACTGCCGGTGGAGTCACCCTAACCACCGGAAATGGCAACAACCAACCTTTCCCCAAGTACGCCGGAAATCGTTGACATCTCTTGATGTCTCCCCCAGGATCGCGCGATGAGCGCCGCCGTGGTTGACCTCGGCAAAACCCGATGCCGCGTCCGCGTGGCCGAGCGGTCCGCCGGGTCGGGCGGAGCGCCGGGTTTGAGCACCACGCACGGCGTTGAAGCGGCGCTGTCCAGCATCCACGAGGCAGTATCCGGGCTGGGTGGCGTTCCTGTCGACCAGATCTCGGTCGGCGCGGCCGGCGCGTTCGCCGCGCCATCGGCTGCTCAGGAACTGGCTGACCGGCTGCGTGCGGCGTACGGGGCGTCCGTCGCCGTGACCAGCGACGCCATCACCGCCCATCTCGGCGCTCTCGGCGGCGCACCTGGCGTCGTGGTCGTCGCCGGCACCGGGGCTGTCGCGGTCGCCGTGTCTCCGACCGGCGAGGTCGCGGTCGCCGACGGGCTCGGTCCCGAGCTCGGTGATCGCGGTAGCGGCGCCTGGCTCGGCACCTCGATGCTGGGAGAGGCGAGTCGTACGCCGGGGTGGGAGTCCGTCGTACTGCGCCGGCTCGGTCCGGACTGGCGCGCGCTCGTCGGTGACCGGTCGTACGACAACGCCCAGCGGCGGGCGTCGTTGGTGCCGGATCTCGCCGACCTCGCCCGGTCCGGTGATGCAGCCGCGAGTGAGCTGTTCGGGGCCGCCGCTCGGGAATTGGCCGCGACGGTGCGCGAGGCGGCGACGCAGGTGGCGATCCCGGTGAGCGAAGCGTCCGAGGTGGCTCTTGTCGGCGGTTTGAGCGGGCTCGGCGAGCTGTTGCTCGATCCGCTCGAGCGGGCTCTGGCTCCGATGCGGCTGCGCGAGGCGAGCGGATCAGCGCTGGATGGCGCGGCTCTGCTGCTGGAGCGGCGAGACCTGCCGCACGAGCACCTGGTCCACCGCGCCTGAGGCGGGCCAAAGGATCGCCGGTGCGCGGCCACGAGCTCGAGCGCTGACGGGCGTGTCGCCTGCGCGGGGAGACAGGTGTCGTGAAGACGTACAACGTCGTTGTACATCTCTACAACCAGGTTGTATTTCTCCACGCACCCCATAGCCCCGTGGCTGCGACACGCCCGCACGAGAGCGGCTCAACCAGCGTGACGCCAGTCGTCGAGCGCGACCTTCAGGGCGATGATCTCGTCATCCGTCATGGCGTAGCCGTGCTCGGGCGCGGGGTACGCCCGTGAGCGCACCTCCTCGGCGTACGCCCGCACGCCGGCATCCATCGCGTCCTGCAGGTCGGCGTAGCGCTTCACGAACTTCGCGCCCTTGCCCTCACGGATACCCAGCAGGTCGTGGAAGACCAGCACCTGGCCGTCGGTCGCGGGCCCGGCACCGATACCGATCACGACGGAGGAGTTGATCCGCGGCATCAGCGCCTCGGTGACGGGGCTCGGGATGCACTCGAGCACGATCGAGAAGCAGCCGGCGTCCTGCAGCGCCGCCGCCTGCTCGACGATGGTCGCGCCCTCGGCACCTGTGCGGCCCTGCGCTTTGTAACCGCCCAGCGCGGTCGCGGTCTGCGGCGTCAGGCCGACGTGACCCATCACCGGGATCCCGGCGTCCACGATCGCGCGAGCGCGAGCCACCGACGTACGGCCGCCCCGCTCCAGCTTGACCCCGTGGCAGCCGCCCTCCTTGACGAACCGCATCGAGGTCTCGATCGCCTGCTCGTCCGACACCTCGTACGACCCGAACGGCAGGTCACCGATGAGGATCGGCGTGCGCAACCCACGGCGTACGGCTCGAGTCAGCATGAGCATCTCGTCGAGCGTCGCGGGGACGGTCGAGTCGTAGCCCAGGACGGTCATCGCGCCCGAGTCGCCGACCAGCACGATGTCGGCCTCGGCGTGCTCCGCCGCGACGGCCGACGGGTAGTCGTATGCCGTCACCATCACGACCGGCTCGCCCGCGGCCTTCATCGCGCGCAGGCCAGGCAACGTGATCGGTGCGCGGTCGGACTCGGAAGCAGAAGCGTTGGGACGGCTGGACATTCAGGCGCTCCGTGTCAGTTGTGCGGTGTCTTTGATGACGGTGTTGTCGATGAGTCGGACCGGCCCGACGGGCGCGGCGATGACCACGAGCGCACCCGGCTCCACCGTCTCGACGGGCTGCAGCGTCACCCGGTCGACGATGGCGAGATATTCGGGTACGACCTCGAACGGCTTCATCGCGGCGACCGCCCGCTCAGTCAGCGCCGCGGCGTCACGCTCGCCCCCGTCGTACGCCGACTGCGCCTCGTCGAGCGCGGCCTTCAGGCCGAGTGCTCGCTCGCGGTCGCGTCCCTTGACATGGATGTTGCGGCTGGACATGGCCAGGCCGTCGTCCTCGCGGACGGTCTGCACCACGTCGATGCGGACGGGCATGTCGAGCTCGCGCACCAGGGCTCGGATCACGAGCGCCTGCTGGGCGTCCTTCTGGCCGAAGTAGGCGACCTCGGGCTGCACGATGTTGAAGAGCTTGGTGACGACGGTCGTGACGCCGTGGAAGTGGTCGGAGCCGCGGTGCGCGCCCTCGAGCGAGTCGACCAGGGGCCCGTCGAGACGGACCTCGATGGTCGAGCCCGGGCGGTACATCTCCTCGGCCGACGGCATGAACACGAAGTCCACACCGTTCTTCTCGGCGATCGCGACATCGGCCTCCTCGGTGCGCGGATAGCGCTCGAGATCGGTCGGGTCGTTGAACTGCGTCGGGTTGACGAAGATCGACAGGACCACCACGTCGCACTCGGTCCGAGCGCGCTCCATGAGCGCTTCGTGGCCGTGATGCAGCGCGCCCATCGTCGGGACGAAGCCGATGGAGGCCTCTTCGCGACGGGCAGGGCGCAGCGCTTCACGCAGGTCAGCGATGGTCCGGACGACAAGCACGAGGGAACGGTACCGTCCCACCTCATGATCGTCGTCGGCATGATCTCGGGCACCTCCATGGACGGGCTCGACGTCGGCGTCGCCGAGCTCGACGGCGCGTCGACCGGAGCGCTCACGCTGCGGCCGCTGGGCGCGCGCACCTGGCCCTGGCCCGAGGTGCTGCGCGAGCGGCTCCTCGCCCTGCTCCCGCCGGCCCCGACCACGATCGAGGAGGTCGCCCAGCTCGACGAGCTGGTCGGGCGGGAGTGCGCGCGCGCCGCCGCTGCCGTCATCGAGCAGTACGACGGTGCCGACCTCGTCGTCAGCCACGGCCAGACCGTCTTCCACTGGGTCACGGACGGACGCGCGCAGGGCACGCTCCAGCTCGGTCAGCCGGCGCCGATCGTCGAGGCCACCGGTCTGCCCGTGGTCTCCGACATCCGAGCGCGTGACATCGCGGCGGGCGGTCAAGGCGCACCTCTCGCGGGGACGCTCGACACCCTCTGGCTGCGGGGGTTGCCGGGCGACGGCCCGCGGGCGGCGCTCAACCTCGGCGGGATCGCCAACGTCACGGTCCTCGACGGTGACCGGTCCGTGGCGTTCGACACCGGACCGGCCAACTGCCTCATCGACGCAGCCGTCGCGCGCATCACGGATGGCCGGGAGTCGCGCGACACCGACGGGCGGCTGGCTCGCTCGGGGACCGTGCGGACCGACCTGCTCGAGGCCCTCCTCGACGAGCCGTACTACGCCCTCCCCGCACCCAAGTCCACGGGACGGGAGCTCTTCACGACGTCGTACGCCGATCGCTTCCTCGCGCAGCTCCCTCTCGTCAGCGACGCAGACCTCGTCGCGACCCTGACCGAGCTCACAGCGACGACGGTCGCGAACTCCCTTGCGGCGTACGGCATCTCGGACCTGGTGACCTCCGGAGGCGGGGTACACAATCCGGCGCTGATGGACGCGCTGAGGCGACATCTGCCGGGAGTCGACGTGCGGCGTACGGATGACCTCGGGCTGCCAGCCGACGACAAGGAGGCGTATCTCATGGCGCTCGTCGGCTACCTGACGTGGCATCAGGTGCCCGGTGTACTCCCGGGGATGACCGGGTCACACGAGCCGCGAGTCCTGGGCCGGATCAACCTCGGCGATCGGCCCGTTCGTCTCCCCGATCCCGGACCAGTGCCCACCCGGCTGACGATCGTCTGACTCGCGTGGCGGAGCAGAGAAGACCGGGACCTCGCCCCAGCTGGTGAACCACGTGACCTGGTCCTCGCCATATCGAATCTGCACAGGAAGGTGCTCAGCGTCCGCGGTGAACGCGACGGAGATGGCCGGGGGATCGGACTTGGTGATCACGACGACCTCGCGGTCGCCCTGGGTGGCCCACGCAGCCGTGGAGTTCTGGGACGTCAGAGCCAGTCCCGACATCATCGACTCGAAGAGCTCACCCATCGTGCCCGGGGCTTGCCGGACGTAGCTCTTGTAGGTCACCTGCTGCGGACCTCCCGGAGCGGACGACGCGAGATGCGTCGGAAGGCGGGTCTCGTACGACATGCCTTCGATGTCGTAGCGGTCCACGGCCATCGATGAAGTGAGCATGATGGACCGCAGGTTGCGCGTCAGAGCCTGACCCGCCATGTCGACCGACTGGCCGCTGCCGTGACTGACCATGCGGAAGCTAGTCGCGCAGTAGACGCTCGCGCACGCAACCTCGATCACCGACTCGACCGACGGCAGTGGATCTGGCGTGGTGGCCTCGACCGCATCCTTCTGCTTCAGATCCGCTTGCATGACGCTCCCCGATGAACATGTACGCGCACCCCCGTGCACGTCCCGGAGCAGACCCTAGAACGAGAGGGCTGTCAGAACACTGTCATCCGGGATAGGCGGCACAGCCGGAAACAAAGGAACCAGAGCTGAGGCGAGGTGGTCCCAGAAGCATGACCATGCTCGCGCACCTCACAAAGCGCCACCGCCGGCCCCTCGCCGCCGCGCTGGCGCTCGTCGGCGCGCTCAGTCTCGCGGCCTGCCAGGAGGACGAGCCCTCCGTGAACCCCACCCCCGAGGCGTCCCGCAGCATCCCGCTCAGCTCCGGCGAGCCGATCGCCCTCAAGCCAGGCGAGACGGTGGCGGTGAACGTGGGACGGCAGAACTCCAGCATCGGCGACAACTGGAACGACTCGATCACGCCGGCGGGAGTCGCGACCGTGAAGGGCCATGTCGACTCCGACTGCGACGAACCAGCGCCTGGATGCGGCGGCCGGCTCACCTACTTCGTCACCGGTGTGAAGCCGGGCAAGGCCGTACTCACCGTCCAGTACTGCTTCCGCTCCAGCGGCCCCACGTGCGCCGGCGGCCCGGACAACGCACCCCACAAGCCGCCCACCACGATCGCCATCACCGTCACGTAACTGCCGGTCGAGTAGGCGAGGCGCTCGACCAGCGGTCCGCTGGTCGAGTAGGCGAGCGCCCTGGCGCGAGCCGTATCGAGACCTGTTGAGCGCGAGGGAGACTCATCCAACGCAGTCACCCGGTCTCGATACGCCTCCGCTAGCGCTCCGGCTACTCGACCAGCGGTTTGGGCTAGCGGGCGACGGTGCCGGCGGACTCGTTGCTGACTCGGTCGATCGCGGTGACCACGTAGGTGCCGGCGCCGGACGCCGGATCCGTCCACTGCTGCACGGCGCCTCGCTCGTCACGCACGGTCGCCACCAGGTTGCGAGCGTCGGCCAGGTCGCATGGCCTGGGCTTCGCCGTCGGCACCCGATAGATCGCGTACGACGTCGCGCCCGGCGTCGCGACCCACGTCACCTTCGCGCCACTCGCCTTCACGACCACCGGAGGTCGCGGCGCGCCTCGGCGGTCATCGAGCCAGGGGGAAGCGGGTGTGAGGGCGGGACGGGAGTACCACTTCTCGTTGAGCAGGCTGGTTGCGCCGAGCCGGTCCGCCTTCACCTGAACGGCGGAGAAGTAGATGTTGCCCTGCACCTGCGGGTACTTCGTGTTGAAGTCCAGATGCGACGAAAGCTCTTGCGGCTCAGACCATTTCGGGTCTGCGTTCTGAGCAACCTTGTAAGTCGCCTGGCCGATGTAGAGGTGCACGTGCGTGCCCGTGACCTGCGTGGCCCACCAGTCAGTGACCTTCTCGTAGTCGGCCGCCGCGAAGCCGCGCGACCAGTAGACCTGCGGCGTGATGTAGTCCAGCAGCTCGTCCTTCACCCACTTGCGAGTGTCGGCATAGAGGTCGTCGTACGTCTGCGCGCCGGCCGTCGTGTCCGAGCCCTCGGGGTCGGTCGCCTTGTTACGCCAGATCGCGAACGGCGAGACGCCGAACTGCGCCTGCGGCCGGTACTTCTGGATGCCGGCCCGCACCTCGCGGATGAAGGTCGTCACGTTGTTGCGCCGCCAGTCGGCCAGCGACATGCCGTTGCCGTACTTCGCGTACTCCGCGGAGTCGTCAAACGTCTGTCCTGCAACGGGATACGGGTAGAAGTAGTCGTCGAAGTGCACGCCGTCGATGTCGTACTTCTTGACCGCGTCGAGGATCGCGTTGACCGACTGCCGCCGCGCGTCCGGGTTGCCCGGGTTGTAGTAGAGCTTGCCGCCGTACGCCTTCACCCAGTCCGGGTGCAGCCGGGCCGGGTGGGTCGGCACCAGCGCATTCACGTTGGTATCCATGGAGATTCGGTAGGGGTTGAACCACGCGTGCAGCTCGAGGTTGCGCGCGTGCGACTGCTCGACCGCGAACTTCAGCGGGTCCCAGCCGGGGTTTTGACCCTGCGTGCCGGTGAGGTACTTCGACCACGGCTCGTACGCCGACGGCCAGAACGCGTCCGCCGTCGGCCGGACCTGGAGGATCACGGCGTTGTGCCGCTGCTTGACCGCCAGGTCGAGCCAGCCGATCAGCTCGTCCTTCTGCTGCTGCGGTGTCAGGCCGGTCTTCGACGGCCAGTCGATGTTGACCACCGACGACACCCACATCGCGCGGAGGTCCCGCTTCGGCGTGGTCGCCTGTGTGGGACACGACCCAGGCTCAGGCTGGGGTACGACGGCTGCCGCACTCTTCGGCGTACTCGCCTCCGTGGTGCTCGCGTGAGCAGTGCTCACCCCGGTCGCGAAGAGCACGGCGACCAGAAGGGCCAGGACGGAACGCAGCGACTTCGGCATGAGATGCCCTCCACGGTGATGGCAATCGTTACCACGTGACGGGCAGATCCTGGCACAACTTCTCAGCGCGTGCCCGTGGATCAGCGCTTCATGCGCTCGGCGAGCATCGCCTTCTTGTCCTCGAACCGCGCGGCCTGCGTGTCGATGCCGCCCATCGTGGCGACGAGCTCCTCCTGCGCCTTCTGACCCTCCGGGCCGAGGCCGGTCATCTCGAACACCTTCCAGAACCGCAGCACCGGCATCACGACGTCGTCATGGTGCTGACGCAGGTCATAGACGCCGGCGATCGCCATCTCGATCGACTTGCGCTGGAAACCGGGCAGATCGGCACCGGGCATCGCAAACGCCTGCACCACGTCGACGATGGCTCGCAGCGTCTGGTCGGGCGCGATCTCGAGCGCCGACTTGATCAAGTTGCGGTAGAAGACCATGTGCAGGTTCTCGTCGTTCGCGATCTTGGCCATCAGCTGGTCGCAGATCGGCTCACCCGTGATCCGTCCGGTGTTGCGGTGGGACACCCGCGTCGCCAGCTCCTGGAACGTCACGTAGGCGAGGTTGTGCAGCACCTCATCCGGATGGCTGCTCGCATACCCGTTGCCCATGTGGGTCATTCGCGCGCGCTCGAGCTCCTCTGGATCGACGGCACGCGTGGTGAGCAGGTAGTCACGGATCGCCATCGCATGGCGGCCCTCTTCGGCCGTCCAGCGGTGGACCCACGTCCCCCACGAGCCGTCGCGGCTGAACAGCGAGGCGATCTCGTGGTGGTAGGACGGCAGGTTGTCCTCGGTGAGGAGGTTGACGATGAGCGCCGTCTTGGCGACGTCGGACACCTGGGAGTCGCCGGGCGACCACTGCTTGCCACCGAGCCGCTCGAAGTTGGTGCCGTCGGCCCACGGGACGAACTCGTGCGGCATCCACTCCTTCGCCACGGAGAGGTGCCGATCGAGGTTCTGCGCCACGACCGGTTCGAGCTCGGTGAGGAGTGCTGCGTTGGTCCAGGTCGAGGTCGCCATGATTCGACCGTAAGCGCTACTCGCGAGTTAGAGCCAGGAGACGTGATTGTGCAGGAGGGCGTAACCGACAAAGGCGACGGTGTCGAGGAGTGCGTGGGTGATCACCAGGGGGAGGACGCGGCGCGTACGCGCATAGACCAGCCCGAGCAGCAGCCCCATCGCGATGTTGCCGACGAAGCCGCCGAACCCTTGGTAGAGGTGATAGCTGCCCCGGATGAGCGCGGACACGATCAGGATCTGCGGCAGCCGCCAGCCCGCCTGGGTCCACCGGGTGAAGAGGTAGCCGATCATGATGACTTCCTCGAGCACGGCGTTCTGCACGGCTGACAGCACGAGGATCGGCAGACTCCACCAGTGGTCGCCGAGATCGGACGCGACCACCTGGGTGTTGAGGCCGGCGGCGCGAGCCACGAGATAGAGCCCCAGACCCGGGATGCCGACCAGCGCCGCGAGCCCCGCCCCGAGGGCGATGTCCGGCTTCAAGCGTGACCGGTCGAGGCCGAGATAGCTTGCGGGAGAAGGCATCTCGCGCCGCAGCAAGTGAAACACCAGCAGCACCGGCACGAGTGCGAGCGCAATGTCGGCGAGCTGATAGAGCAGGTCGAGCCACGCCTGCGCCGCCTGGCTGACGTTCAGCTGCGAAGCCTGCTGGTTGAGGGGCCGGTTGTCGGCCAGTCGCCGCATGATCGACAGCACGGCGTAGATCGCGGAGGCGCCGAGGCTGACGCCGAGCACCAGCCAGGTCTCGCGCTGCAGCGTGCGCCGGTCGAGCGGCGTACGAGGCACGTCGAGCGGTCCCCGCCAGGTCGCGGACAGCTGCGCGCGCGAGAGCCGAGGAACCGATGCCATGCCCCCATTCAACCCGCCCCACCGCTGGTTGAGCCGGCGAGCCCCTGGGCGAGCCGAGTCGAAACCACGGTGAGTCGCGGGGAGGCTTGACCTCCGCGGTCACCCGGTCTCGATACGCCTCCGCTGGCGCTCCGGCTACTCGACCAGCGGATTGGCGGGGGCGTACGACAGCGGGGCCGGTGACCACGAAGGTCACCGGCCCCGCTGCGCGTTCAGCGCACGATCAGCGCTTGCGGTGGTCCCAGTGACGGAAACCGGCCGTACGAGCGGCCGCCTCGTCCTTGAACCAGACCTCCGCCTTGGTCGCCCGGTAGCTCGGGCTCTCCTCGGTGTGGAACAGCATCGAGTCGGTGTTGCCCTTGACGGTGTAGTCGCCAGAGGGAGCAGAACCATCCTCGTTGGGTGATGCCGCACCGGCACCGAACTGCTCGGTCAGCGGGTCCGGAGTCGAGGACTTGGCCTCGCCACCGTCCGCAGCCGAACCGGTGAGACCGGAGACGCCGGAAGCGCCGCCTGCCGCGCCAGCCGCGCCTGCGGCATCAGTCGTACCCGATGAGCCGGCCGCAGCGGCACGACGCTTGTGGTCCCACGGCTTGAAGCCGGCAGCCTCAGCCGCGGCCTCGTCCTTGAACCAGACCTCAGCGATCGTCGCCCGGTAGTTGGGTGACTTGTCCGAGTGGTAAAGCTCGGAGTCAAGGTTGCCCTTGATCGTGTAGTCACTCGACGGAGCAGCGCCACCCTCCTGGGGAGTCGCCGCACCCGCGCCGTACTTCTCGGTCAGCGGGTCCGGTGTGCTCGCCTTGGTGTCAACGAGACCAGCCGTGCCCGTGGCCGCCGCGTCCCCAGCCTTCGAGGAGCCGGCAGCCGAGGAGCCGCCGCCGTTACGACGCTTGTGGTCCCACGGCTTGAAGCCGGCAGCCTCAGCTGCAGCCTCGTCCTTGAACCAGACCTCAGCGATCGTCGCCCGGTAGCTCGGCGACTTCTCCGAGTGGTAGAGCAGCGAGTCAGCGTTGCCCTTGATGGTGTAGTCGCTCGACGGAGCAGCGCCACCCTCCTTGGGCGATGCCGCACCGGCGCCGTACTTCTCGGTCAGCGGGTCCTTGCCCGACGACGCGGAGTCAGCACCCGACGCGAACAGCGTGGGGGTGTCGATCGTGTCGTCCTCATCGGAACCCTTCACTGCCGCCGCACCAGCGCCGGCCGCACCAGCAGCACCCACGGCACCGGCTGCGGCAGTGGTGCCGCCGCCCGTGCTGGAGGAGGCACTGGAGCTCGCCGTACCACCGGCACCACGACGCTTGTTGCGGTCCCAGTGCGCGAATCCTGCTGTCTCAGCAGCAGACTCGTCCTTGAACCACACCTCGGCCTTGGTGGCCTGGTAGCGCGGGCTGTCCTGCGTGTGGAACAGCATCGAGTCGGCGTTGCCCTTGATGACGTAGTCACCGGAGGGGGCGGAGCCGTCCTCCTTGGGCGATGCCGCACCGGCACCGAAGCGACCCACCATCGGGTCCTCGGCGTCCGCCTTCGGAGCGTCCGCCTTGACCGTGTCGGACTTCGGCGCTGCAGCGTCGACCTTGGAGGTCTCCGCCTTGTCGTCGCGGCCACCGGCCACGGCCGCGCCACCCACCGCACCGCCGGCCGCAGCTGCAGCCGTCGTACCGGCGAAGCCGTACGACGAACTCGCCTTGGTGTCGGTCGTGGACGATGCGTCGGCGTCCGGCTTGACGACCGGGATGGCCGCCGTCGGTGCCTCGTGGTCGACGTCCGCCTCCGGCTTGACCACCGGGATGGACGCGGTCGGGGCGTCGTTGTCGAACTTCTCGACCTCGGCGTCCTCGACCTCGATCGGGTGCAGCTTGTCGTCGACGTCGGAGTCGGACGCCTTGTGGCGACCAGCGGCGAAGCCGGCGCCCGCGCCGACCACACCTGCTCCGGCAGCAGCCGTACCGGCACCGAGACCGGAGGCGTGCGCCTCGTGGTCCTGGTCGAACAGCTCGCCGTCCGGCGTCTTCACCTCGGGCTTGCGGATGTCGACGTCGGGCTTCTTGATGTCGACGTCCGGCTTCGTGACCTCAGGCGCCTTGACCTCGGGGGCCTTGACGTCCGGCTTCTTGACATCGACGTCCGGCTTCTCGACGTCGACCTTGCCGCGCTTGCCCTTGACGGCCGCTGCCGCACCGGCACCAACCGCGCCGGCCGCCGCGGCGCCCGCGCCGACCTTGAGGTTGCGCTCAGTGCGCGTGGTCGCGCGAGGCACCCGCTTGGTGACCTTCCGCACCAGCCACAGCCAGGTGAGAATCGCACCCAGCAGGAAGCTGATGAGCAGCCACAGCCATTCCTTACCCAAGAGCCAACCCATCAGGATCGCCCTCCTTTGTCATCGACGGCGTTCTCGAGGCCCTCGAATGCCTTGCGCTCGCTGGGCAGCAGCAGCACGGCCAGCAGCCATGCCACGAGCGCGCCCACGATGAACGCGATCAGCAGCCAGAACCAGGTCTGTCCGAACAACCAAGCCATGTCAGCCTCCCACCGTGATCTCGACACGACGGTTGGCATCGCGGCCAGCCTGCGTGGTGTTCGGGGCAATCGGCTTGTCCTGACCGAAGCCCGTCGCGGTGATGTTGGCAGCGTTGACGCCCTTGCCGCTCAGGTAGGTGCGCACCGCGGAGGCGCGTCCCTGCGAGAGCCGCTTGTTGTTGGCGGCGCTACCGGTGTTGTCGGTGTAACCCGAGACGGTGACCTTCGCGTCCTTGCACGCCTTGACCGCGTCGGCAACCTTGTCGAGCGTCGGCTTCGACGTCGCGAGCAGCGTCGTCGAGTTGTCCGCGAAGACCGGGCTCTGACCCTTGACCAGCGTGGCGACCGTGGTGCTGACGGTCGCGCAGTCAGCGGCAGCAGCGCCGCCCTTGACGGTCAGCTGGTTGTCCACGGTGAGACCGGCGAACTGCTTGGTCGCAGCGTCGCCGGCAGCGGTCTTGGCTGCGTCGTCGGCAACCTCGCCGGTCAGCGTGACCTTGTCGTCGCCATAGGCGAGCTTGACGCCGTCAGCGGCCGGGAGAGTCCCGAGACCTGCCGTGATCTTGGCAACGTCGGGAGCCGGAGCGCCCGCCGTGACCGTGACCTTGTCGACGACCTTCTTGTCGCCGGCGGCCTTGGTGGCCTCGTCAATGATCGACTTCTTGGTCGCCTCGTCGGGCACGACACCCTCGACGACGATCGAGTCACCCTCGTTGGTCAGCGTGAACGGACCGGCCGCAGCAGCAGGGCTGGACGCGGACTCGGACGGGCTCGGCGACTCGGTCGTCGGAGCAGGAGACGCAGTCTCGGTCGGAGCCGGAGCAGCTGCGCCGGCGCCCTTGACGTCTGCGACGCGTACGCCGTCGACGTCTTCGGCGATCTTCTTCGCCTTCGCGCTGTCGGCACCGGCCGGCAGCGTGATGGTGCCGTCGCGACCGTCGAAGTCAACCTTGGTCGGCGAAATGCCTTGGCCCTTCAGGGCTTTGGTCGTATCGGCCTTCAGGTCGTCCTCGATGCCACCGCGACTGATGAGCGTCGCCAGCGCGGCCAGCAGCAGCGGGACAGCCAGCAGAGCCAGCCACCACCAACCGCCCAGCCCGCGTCGAACGCGTTTGGTGACAGTGTCGTACTCGACTTCGTGGGTGGTGCGTGACGTGGACGACGTCGAGCCATCCACCTTCCCGCGCCGATCAGCGTTGCTTCGCGACTGGGCGTCGCCTGTGGGATCCACAGCGATCTCCTCCGCTCTCAGGAATCAGGCATACGGGAACCTAGGAGGTCCCGCTCGGCCTGGCGACTCTCGAATGCAGCAATTCGCGGTATCGATCTGGCGATTTACCAAGACTTGATGCCTTCGTGACTCATTGACCGGAGACATCATGTCGGCTCCACAGGGTCGTGTCGACGTTCCAGACCGACCAATTCCCAACGAATTACGAGATTTTGGTAACGCTGTACACCGTTGACGCGATCGCGGGTCGCGTCCGGGCATCACGAACTGGACGAATCGTCGTACGACGTCCGTCTGCGTGCCGCGCCGCGGTCAGCCGGCGTTCACTCGTTGATCCGCCGGAACGGCACCGCCTCTTCGATCTGCAGGGCGGTCTCCAGCAGCAGAGCGTCTGCTCCGCGACGTGCCGAGAGCATGGCGCCGAGCGGTAGCCCGTCGCGAGTTTGCGCGGTAGGCAACGAGATTGACGGTGCGCCGGTCGCGTTGTGCAGGGGCGTGAACCCGCAGTAGTCGAGGACTCGACCGAAGGCTTCCTCCCACGGGAGCGTCGGGTCGAGGTAGCCGAGCCGTGGCGTCGTGTGACAGAGCACGGGCGACAGGACGAGGTCGACGTCGCCGAAGCTGCGCTCGTACTGACGCCCCGACGCGGCGAGCCGACTGATGTACGCCGGTGCGCGCCAAAGGCGTCGGCGCGCATGGGCGGCGAGCCCCAGAGTCATCGGCTCCAGCTGCGACGAGTCGAAGGAGGAGCCGAACACGAGGCGGCCGGTGTCCTTGACCGACATGGCGAGCATCGACCAGTAGTCGACGAAGTCGGTCTTGAAGCTGGTCGGCACGTCCGGCACGTAGGGCTCGATCCGGTGACCCAGGCCTTCGAGCGTGGATGCGAGCTCCTGCAACGCTGTTCGCGTCTCGTCGTCGGTCGCGGGTGCGAAGGGCGAGTCAAGGGTCAGACCGATCCGCAGGGGTCGGTCGAGGGGGCGGTCGACCAGTCCGACACCGGGCAATCGCGTGTTGCGGTAGGTCTTTTCGGCCTCGGCGTAGAACAGCGCCGTGTCCCGCACGCTGCGCGTCAGCACCCCGTCGCTGATGATCCGCACCGGCATCGATGCCGCCGCTTCACCCATGCGCAACCGACCGCGGGTCGGTTTGAGACCGACGAGCCCGCACACGGCGGCGGGGATGCGGATCGAGCCGCCACCGTCGTTGCCGTGCGCGATCGGCACGACGCCGGCGGCCACATAGGCCGCCGAACCACCGGACGAACCGCCCGCCGAGTGGTCGGTGTGCCAAGGGTTGTGCACGACGGTGCCATCGACCCGCTCGGTCGTCGGGATCCACCCGAACTCCGGCATCCGGGACGTGCCGATCGGGATGACTCCGGTCTGCAAGATCTGCGCGACGATCTTGCCGTCGGACTTCTGCGGGGTGCGCGAGAGGGCGTGTGACCCCTCCGTCATCGGCGCTCCCGCGACCGGCACGTTGTCCTTGAAAAGGCTTGGTACGCCTGCGAGTCCGCCGGCACGCGTCATCTGAGCGCGCGCCCGAGCACGGTCGAAGTCCTGGAACTCCAGAGCAGTGAGTCGTGACTCCACAGCACCGCTGCGCGCGATCGCGGCGTCGACAGCCTCCTGAGCGGAGATCTGCCCAGCACGAATCAGCTCTGCGACACCGGTGGCGTCGTGCTCGCCGAGCGCATCGTCGGTGAAGGCGTGGACGCGTGTGTCGACCCGAGTTTCAGTCATGGCGCCTCAAGTTACTCCCGAGTCAGTCCGTTGGGAACGTTCCGAGGCGACGATCTCGCCGGGCGGTCCGGCGGAGGTCGCCTAGCATCAGGAGGTGGGATCGGCCAGCACCCTCCTCAGGCACCGGCTCCAGCGGGAGCAGCGGCGCCTGGTGCGTGCTGAGCCCGGCGTCAGATCCGGTGCCGATCCTGAGGATCTCCACGACTTTCGCGTGTCCGTACGCCGGTCGCGAGCCTTGATCCGCTCCTCTCGCGGAGCCGTCCGGCCGAGCCTTCAACCACTCGCACGCGAGCTGCGTTGGCTGGCGCGGACGACGTCGCCCGTGCGAGACCTTGACGTCACGATCGCCCAGGTGCAGTCCCGGATCCCGGGCCTCGGACCGGACCGGTCCGCGGGGCCGGTCCTCCTCGCGATCCTCGACGCCGACCTCACGAGCCGCCGAGCCGACCTGACCAACGCCCTCTCCAGCGACCGCTACACCGAGCTCGCTGACCACTTCCGCGACAAGGTGGCGTCGATCAGGATCGTGGGTACCGCGTCCTGGGCCGAGGACGCGAGCCGCACGGAGCTCGCCCGCCTGCGGGGGACGTACGGGACGCTCGGTCGCGAGCCGACCGACCACAAGCTGCACGATCTGCGGATCGCGGTGAAGCACGCCCGCTACTCGCTCGACCTGGTCGGCGACGCGCACACGAAACCCCTGGCGCGAGCGCTGAAGTCGTTGCAGATGCAGCTCGGCGACCACCAGGATGCCGTCGTGTGCGAGGAGCTCGTCCGCGCGGCAGCCACGCCCGAGACGCTGCTGGCCGGCCGCATCATCGAGCACCAGCACCAGCGACGTGCGGTCGTACGAGCTGCGTTGCCCGACGCGTGGGATGCGGTCGAACGGGCTGCGCCTGGCGTGAGCTTCCTCTAGCGTGACCGGCACGTCACCCCAGGTGCCCTAGAGGAGGCTGTGTGCGAACGCCGTTGTCCGGCAACGGAATCGCCCGACTCGTCGGATTCCTCGTCTGTGTCGAGCTCGCGAGTGGAGTGCTGCAGGGCTACTACACGCCGCTCTACACCGACATCGCGCGACACCTGTCGATCCACGACGCAGACGTCAACTGGTTCGAGGCCGCCCAGCTGGTCGTCTCAGCACTCCTCGTACCTCTCCTCGCGAGGCTCGGCGACATCGTCGGTCACCGCACGGTGCTGCTCTGGTCAACCGCCGCGACAGCTGCCGCGTCCTGGTGCGTGGCCATCGCGCCGAGCTTCGGCACCTTCCTCGTCGCGTGGGCGCTGCAAGGCTTCTACGTCGTGTGGCTCCCCCTGGAGATCGCCATCATCCACGGACGGACCAAAGGCGACGCGCGTCGTACGAGAGTGGGCGCCGGAGTGCTCGTCGCCGCCCTCGAGGTCGGCGTGATCCTCGGTGCCGGTGTCGCCGGCGCGCTCGCCGGCGGTCCACCGATGACGGTCATCCTCGCGATGCCGGCTGTGGCCGTCTCGCTGTCGTTCGTCGCGGTGTGGTTCGGGGTCGGGGCATCCGAACAGCGCGGTGGCGGCACCGTCGACTGGGTCGGCTTCGTTCACCTCACCGGAGCTCTCGCGTTGATGATGGCCGGCCTGATCCTGCTGCGGCTCCAGGGCACCGGCAGCGTCTGGCCGTGGTTGGTGATCCTGGGCGGGGCAGCGCTGACCGGCCCGTTCGTCCGGCACGAGCTGAGGGTGGCTGAGCCGTTGGTGGACATGCGGGTTCTCGGCCAGCGTGAGCAGTGGCCCCTGCAGCTGACGGCCGGCCTCTTCGGAGCGTCCGTGCTGGGCGCCCAGATCCCTCTGTCGACATACGCCCGCACCGATCCGGCCGAGACCGGCTACGGCCTGGACGCGTCCGCGGGCATGGTCTCGGTGCTCGTGGCGGCGTACGTCCTCGCGATGGCTCTGGGCGCGGGACTGCTGCCCTGGGCGGCCGCGCGTCTCGGCCCCCGGATCACGCTCGTCGGCGGCTGTGGACTGGTCGGTCTCGGTTATCTGCTGTTCCTGCCGTGGCACGACCACCTGGCCAACCTGCTCGCGAACATGCTGCTCGTCGGTGTCGGCTCCGGTGTCCTCGTGGCTGCTCTGCCGGCCGCGGCGGCGGCTGCTGCGCCCATCACCCGGACCGGCTTCGCGACCGGAATGACCAACACCACCAAGACGATTGGCGGTGCGGTGGCCTCGTCGGTCTTCGCGATCGCGCTGGCGTCGACGGGTTCACTCGATGAGCCGTCCGACCATGCGCCGCTGCACGGCTACTACGTCGTCTGGTCCGTCTGCGCGGCCACCGCCCTGGCCGCCGGCATCACCCTCCTGCTCTCCAGGACCCGCACTCCAGCCGTCCCGCTGGTCGAGTAGGCGAGGCGCTACCAGCGAGGTCGGGCTCAACCCGCGAGGTCGGGCTCAACCCGCGGTGGCGGCGAGAGTGCCCCACTGGCCGGGGCGCGTCGCAGCGAAGGGGTGTCGTCGGAGACTGTGCACTGCCCCACGAGGTGGGGCAGTGCACAGTGCGCGCACCACTACGTCCAAAGACTTGCGCCCCATCACATGGGGCACGCGACGAGTGGTCACATCGCTGGTTGAGCCGGCGGAGCGTGGCTCAGCCGGCGGCGGGGAGGGCTCGCTCTCCGGCCTTGGGGTCGGGTCCGTGCTCGTTCGGGTGCGGGTCCCCTTCCTTGATCCAGAACAGGATCAGCACGATGAACCCGATGACCGGGATCAGGCCGATGAGCACCCACCAACCGGACCGGTTCGTGTCGTGCAGTCGTCGCACGGCAACGCCCAGACTGGGCAGGAAGACGGCCAGCGCGTACAGGCCGGCCAGGAGCCCGCCCCCGTTGCCGAAGTCCGTCCCGATGATCTTGTCGACGATCGACAGCACGATCGAGATGATCCAGTTGATCAGGGTGTACATCCAAAATTCCTTGCGGCGTGCGCGGCCGCTGAAGTCCACGTATCTCTTGATGACCGATGTGTAGTAGTCCACGACTACTCCTCCCTTGGGTTGCCCCTCATCGGGAGCCTTGCGCCCGCGGGAGACCGCGTCAAGGACCGGAGGGCGCTCAGCCAGCCGGGTCGGTGAGGCGACGACGCAGCTGCTCCAGGTCCTCGTCAGACCAGCCCGTCGCCTTGAGGAACGCGGGCACGGAGCCGGCGGTCCGGCGTACGGCATCGAGGAGTCGGGGGATCGTCTCCGGGTCGGGGATGTGGTCGGACATCGGGCGGTCCCGGAGGTTGTCGGCGTACGCCGGTGTCGCCTGGAGGCGTTCGACGATCCCCTCGATCCGCTCCGTGGTCGCGAGGTAGTCCGCGGTGACGTCCTCATCGCTGACGCCGACTGCCGAAAGTGCAAGCGCGACAACGGTTCCCGTGCGGTCCTTGCCCGCCGCACAGTGCACGACGGCAGCACCCTCGGCGCGGGCGACGACCCTCAGCGCGTCCGACACGGAGTCAGGCCGCTCGGCGAGGTAGCCGAGATAGTGGCTCGTCCAGTGGTTGTCGTCGCGTTCTTCCTCGACCCGGTCGGCCCACGGGAGCACCAGTGCGTCCTCGACCGCGATGTCGTCATCGGCGAAGAGCGAGTGGTGGTGATGCGTGAGCGACTCCAGGTCGATGAGCGGCCCGGGCCCGGTCATCTGGAGCTCGGCCTTGCTGCGCAGGTCGACGATGTCGGTCACGCCGTGCTCGAGGAGCGTCTCGATATCGGCGTCCGTGAGCTCCTGCAGGTTGTCCGAGCGCACGAGTCGGCCGGGCTGGATCTGGCCGCCGTCCTGCGTGGGGAGACCGCCGAGGTCACGCATATTGGCCAGTCCGTCGAGGTCGATCCAGGCAGGCTTCGTCACGCATCCAGGGTAGGTGTGTGCCGCCGGGCCACCCGCAGCGCGTTACGTTGGTCGCGATGTCATCACCCACGCCTGCCCTGGCCGCGCTGACATGACCCGCGCACCACTCGACCTGTCGCTCTATCTCGTGACCGACACGGACCAGTGCGGCGAGCGCGGTCTCGTCTGTACCGTCCGGGACGCGATCGCCGGCGGTGTGACGACGGTCCAGCTGCGCGATCCTGACGCCTCCGATGACGAGCTCGTCGCGCTCGGCCTCCTGGTGCGGCAGGTGCTGGACGGCACCGGCGTACCTCTGATCGTCAACGACCGCGTGCACCTGGTGGACGCCATCGGCGCGGACGGTGTGCACGTCGGTCAGGACGACATCCCGGTCGAGGAGGCGCGCTCGCTGCTCGGCCCCTCGGCATACGTCGGGCTGTCCGTGCACACGCTCGCGCAGCTCGATCTGGCACGCCAGCACACCGATGCGATCGACTACATCGGTGTCGGTCCGGTTTGGGCGACCACGAGCAAGGCGAATCACGCGGCCACGATCGGCATCGACGGGCTGCGTGACATCGTCCGCGCCAGCCCCTGGCCGTGCGTCGCGATCGGTGGCATCACTGCGGATCGGGCCAGCCGCCTGCGGCACACCGGTGCTTCGGGTGTGGCCGTCATCAGCGCGATCTGCGCTCAGGCCGACGCCGGTGCTGCGGCGCAAGGCCTGGTGCACGCGTGGCAGCAGCCATGACCGTCCCGATCGTGCTGTCCATCGCGGGCAGCGATCCGTCCGGTGGTGCGGGCATCCAGGCGGACCTCAAGACGTTCAGTGCACTCGGCGCCTATGGCTGCGCGGCGATGACTGCGCTGACTGCGCAGAACACGCAGGGCGTCACCGGAATCCACGTCGTACCAACGGATTTCGTACGTCGTCAGGTCGAAACCCTGATCGCGGACGTGCGCTTGGACACCGTCAAGATCGGCATGCTCGCCTCGGCCGCCAACGCGGACGCGGTCGGCTCGTTGATCGCCTCGCTCGCCTGTCCGGTGGTGCTCGACCCGGTCATGGTGTCCACGAGCGGGTCCCGTCTGCTGGATGAGGACGCCATGGCGGCCGTACGCCGGCTGGTCCCGCTGGTCGACGTCGTCACCCCCAACCTGCACGAGGCTGCAGCGCTCCTCGGCGGTGGTGTCGCGGAGGACCTGGACGCCATGAGCGTCCAGGCTCGCCGGCTCATCGATGAGGTCGGCGCGCAGCGCGTGCTGCTCAAGGGTGGCCATGCTGACGGCGCGAATGCCGTTGATGTGTGGGCGGATTCGTCGGACCTGGTCGAGCTGACCGCGCCGCGGATCGCCACCCCCAACACGCACGGGACCGGATGCACACTCTCGTCGGCCATCGCAGCCCTGCGACCGGCGTACGACGAATGGTTGCCCGCCGTGCGCGCGGCGAAGACGTGGCTGACGGGGGCGTTGCAGGCAGCTGACGACCTCGCGATCGGCCACGGCCCCGGACCGGTCCACCACTTCCACGCTCTCTGGCCGGCGGAGGCGAGGTCAGCGGAAGCGAGGTCAGCGCACGACGTGCGGCTTGCGGAGCAGCGGAGGTAGGAATGCCGCGCCGGGGGCGCGCTCGTCCTCTGCAGCCCAGTCCTCCGGGTTGGTGAAGGCGCAGCTCTTCAGCGACAGGCAGCCGCAGCCGATGCAGCTCTCAAGACCGTCGCGCAGCCTTTGCAGCGCGCGGATCTGGTCGTCCAGCCGGCCGCGCCAGTGGTGGGAGATGCGCTCCCAGTCGGCGCGCGTAGGCGTACGGCCATCGGGCAGCTTGTCGAGCTCGACGCGGATCTCCTCCAACGACAGCCCGACGTTGCTGGCCGCCCGAATGAACGCGAGCCGGCGCAGCACACCCCGCTCGTAGCGACGCTGGCCACCGCTGCTGCGCGTGGCCGTGATCAGGCCCTGGCTCTCGTAGTAGCGCAGGGCCGACGGCGCGAAGCCGCTGCGATGAGCAACTACTCCCACGGGGAGGACATCGTGCTTGTCGATCGAGATCACCTCTTGACTTCAAGTTGACTTCAAGTTTCAGGATGCCTGATAGACGCATCCATCGCAAGGAGACACCATGTCTGTCGCACTCATCACCGGCGGTTCGGCCGGCCTCGGCCTCGCTCTGACCCGCGCGCTCGCCGACCAGGGCTGGACCGTCATCACCGACGGCCGCGACGCGGACCGCCTGCACGCCGCCACTGCCGACCTCCATGGAGTGGTCGCGATCCCGGGGAACATCACCGACGCCGGCCACAAGGACGAGCTGGTCGCCGCCGTCGAGCGCGCGGGAGGACTCGACCTGCTCGTCCAGAACGCCAGCACCTTGGGCCGCCTACCGATGCGGCCGCTGCGCGAGACCACCATCCCTGAGCTGCGCGACCTCTGGCAGACCAACATCGGCGCGCCGCTGATCCTCACCGGCGCGCTGCTGCCGCACCTGACGGCCGCCCGCGGCGTGCTCATGTCGATCACGTCGGACGCGGCCGCCGAGCACTACGAGACGTGGGGTCTCTACGGAGCCAGCAAGGCCGCACTCGAGCACGTGACGCTGACCTTCGCGGCCGAGAACCCCGACATCACCGCGTACGCCGTCGACCCCGGCGACATGCGAACCCAGATGCACCAGGACGCCTTCCCGGGCGAGGACATCTCCGACCGGCCACTGCCGGACGCCGTCGTCCCGCACCTGCTCGAGCTGCTGGCCCAGCACCCCGAGTCCGGTCGCTACAAGGCCGCCGACTTCCCTCCCTCCGCTGGTCGAGTAGACGGAGCGCCAGCGGAGTCGTATCGAGACCAAGGAGCCCTCGCATGACTCTGCTCACCGACCATCCGACCACGCACTTCCGAGCGCCGGACGACACCACGGCGCCCGCGCCGGCGGAGGCGCGGGGAGTGGCGCGCGACGGCGTACGGCTCATGGTCGCTGGGGCGCACGGCATCGACCACGTACGCTTCCGCGACCTACCCGACCACCTCGCCCCCGGGGACCTGGTCGTCGTGAACAACTCGGCCACCATCGCCGGCGAGGTCGACGGCTGGCGTGCGGGGCACGGCCCCGTCGTCGTGCACGCCGCGACGCCACTCGACGACGGGACCTGGGTCATCGAGCTGCGCACCGCACCCGACGCCGCCTCGCCCGTGCTCGACGGCATCTCCGGCGAGCACGTCGAGGTCGGCCATCTCGTCCTGACGCTCATCGCGCCCTACCCGTACGAGGGCTCGTCGCCGACGGGCTCCGGCAACCGGCTCTGGCGGGTCGCCGTCGACGGGGACCTGCACGACGTCCTCGCCCGGCACGGACGCGCGATCGCGTACGGCTACCTCGACCATGCGTACCCGTTGTCCGCCTATCAGTCGGTCTTCAGCACCGTGCCCGGATCGGCTGAGATGCCTTCTGCCGGAAGGCCATTCACTGACTCGATCATCACGCGGTTGGTCGCCGGTGGCATCGGTGTCGCTCCGATCACGCTGCACACCGGCGTGTCCTCGCAGGACGCGGGGGAGGCACCGCAGACCGAACGCTTCGACGTGCCAGAGGTGACCGCTCGCCTCGTCAACGCCACGCGTGCGACCGGCGGCCGGGTCATCGCCGTCGGTACGACGGTCACGCGGGCCCTCGAGTCGGCCGTCGCCTCTGACGGTCGTGTGGTCGCGGCGCGTGGCTGGACCGACCGCGTCATCTCGCCGACCGACCCAGCGCGGGTGGTGGACGGGTTGATCACCGGGTGGCACAACCCGGAGGCCTCTCACCTGCTGCTCGTGGAGTCGATCGCGGGCGCGGAGCTGACGCAGGCGGCGTACGACGCGGCCGTGGACGAGGGCTATCTGTGGCACGAGTTCGGCGACTCGGCCCTCCTCCTCCCCTGACCCTTCTCGGCCGACAGTGCAAGCCGCGTCGCTACCGAGTTCCGGGTAGCGACGCGGCTTGCACTGTCGGCCAAGTCAGGGGGCGGCGAACCCGGCGCAGTCGGGGCACTCCGACACCAGCGGGTGGCGGCACTCGAGGACGTGCTCGAGGAAGCGGTCCGCGCGCGACAGGGCGGCGAGGTCGGTGGCGATCGAGGCTCGCCTCTGCTCGATGAGGTCCACCCGATGGCTTTGGTCACTGGCGCCAAGGCGCTGAATCTCCTTCAGTGACAGGCCTGCTCGCTGACACACCTGCACGAGACGCGCCCGCGCCACGAGCTCGTCGTCGTACACCCGATGCCCCGACGCCGCGCGCTTCGGCACCAGCACTCCGACGTCCTCCCAGTGACGGAGGACGTGCGCGGCGACGCCGAGCTGATCCGCCGCGTCACCGATCCGCACCGCGTGCTCCCTTTACTTCAGGTCCACCTGAAGTTCTAGCCTCCCACACAGCAGCATTCGTACGCCTCAGGGAGCAGCCATGACGCAGACCGTTCGTTCACCCGACCTGGCCACCTACTGCGCCGCGGCCGTCGGCACGGCCCGGGGCCTCGTACGACCTCGGTGGCCAGACCACGCGTACCTCGAGTCCCTGCACGACGCGGGTCTCCCCAACGCGAGCGCGACCGTCACAGTGCGGGCGCTGCGCCAGGCCTCGAAGACGGTGCCGACGCCGTTCGTCGCCGAGGGTGTACGCCGTCCGCGCGGTCTGCGCATCGCGATGACCGCGTTCGTGGTCGAGCATCCGACGGCGACATTCGTGGTGGATCCGAGCATCTGCGTTGATGTCATGGACCGGGCGTTCAACGAGCTCCCCCTGATGCTGCGGCTCGGCGTCCGACCGCCCGCCGACCTTGTCGACATCGGTGCTGCCTTGGATGACGCAGGGCTGGTCCGCAGCGATCTGGCGTTCGCGCTCCCGACGCACCTCCACTGGGATCACGTGAGTGGTCTGCTCGACCTGCCAGGCCTGCCCGTACGCCTGCACACACCGGAGCGGGAGTGGGCCATGACCGGGCCTGTCGCGCCTGTCGGGGGCGTACGCCCGGCGCTGGCTGACCGTCCGATCGATGAGTACGTCCTCGACGGGCCACCCGTGCTCACCTTCCCTCGCAGCCACGATCTGATGGGTGACGGGTCGGTCGTCCTGGTCGACCTCGCCGGGCACACCCCGGGCAGCGTCGGCGTCCTCCTGCACACGGCGACGGAGTGGGTGCTGATCGCGGGTGATGCTGCGTGGCACCTGCTCCAGGTCGAGCAGATCCGGCAGAAGATGGCCTATCCAGGCGTCCTGGCCGATGAGGACCGCGACGAGACCTTCCGCTCGTTGCACCGGCTGCACGCGATCCGCGACCAGGTGCGGGTCGTCCCCACGCACGACCACGATGCTGCGCGGGCCCTTCGGCCGGCCTGAGTCTCGGACTCACTTGAACACTGTTCAGGAGATGGGGCACACTCTCGGACGTGACCGCGCCAACGACGACCGCGTCCATCCTCGACCGTGCCCGGGAGCAGGTGCTCGACCGTGGCGTGGCCCTCGACCAGGCACAGATCCTGGAGGTGCTGCAGACCTCTGACGACGACCTGGAGGCGCTGCTGGCGCTGGCCCACGACGTCCGGATGAAGTACAACGGCCCGGACGTCGAGGTCGAGGGCATCGTGTCGCTCAAGACCGGCGGCTGCCCCGAGGACTGCCACTTCTGCTCGCAGTCGGGACAGTTCACCTCGCCCGTACGCTCGGTCTGGCTCAACATCCCCGAGCTCGTCCGCGCCGCGGAGCAGACGCGGCAGACGGGCGCCTCGGAGTTCTGCATCGTCGCTGCGGTCCGCGGGCCGGACGAGCGGCTGATGACCCAGATGCGCGAGGGCGTCGCCGCCATCCGAGCTGCCGTCGAGATCAACGTCGCCGCCTCGCTCGGCATGCTCACCCAGGAGCAGGTCAACGACCTGGTCGACATGGGCGTACACCGCTACAACCACAACCTCGAGGCCGGCAAGTCCTACTTCCCCAACGTCGTCACCACCCACTCGTGGGAGGAGCGCTGGGACACCTGCACCATGGTCAAGGACTCCGGCATGGAGCTGTGCTGCGGCGGGCTCGTCGGCATGGGCGAGACGCTGGAGCAGCGGGCCGAGCTGGCGTTCCAGCTGGGCGAGCTCGAGCCGCACGAGGTGCCGCTCAACTTCCTCAACCCCAGGCCTGGTACGCCCTTCGGTGACCTCCCGCCCATGGAGTCGTCCGACGCGCTGCGCACGATCGCGGCCTTCCGCCTGGCTCTCCCGCGCACGATCCTGCGGTACGCCGGTGGGCGCGAGCTCACCCTCGGCGACCTCGGCACGCGGGACGGTCTGCTCGGAGGCATCAACGCAGTGATCGTCGGCAACTACCTGACGACCCTCGGCCGCGACCCGCGCGAGGACCTGTCGCTGCTGGATGACCTGAAGATGCCGATCAAGGCGCTGAACGAGACCTTGTGATGTCCGCCGGTCGAGTAGGCGACTTGGATCGAGTAGGGCCGGAGCCTGCGGAGGTCCGTATCGAGATCCCCCCTAGGGCGAGCCGTATCGAGACCAGCGGGGTGTACTGCGGACACTGTGGGCAGGACGCGAATGCCGTTGACCACCAACGGTGTACGTCGCTGCTGGCTCTCGAGCCACCTCGCTTCTGCGTGGAGTGCGGTCGCCGGATGAAGGTCCAGGTCGTCCCTACCGGCTGGACGGCCGCCTGCTCCCGGCACGGAGTCTCCAGCAGCTGACGCGCCGCCCCTGATGACAGGCCCGCCGAACGGGCATACGTTGGCTCTGACAGGCCAGCCATCGGGGTGCCGTCCGTCGACAGCTGACTGGCGTCGTACCCATGGGGTCGAGGGTGACATGAGCGGATCGTCCGCAGGTCGCGTGATCGATGAGCGCTTCGAGCTGATCACTCCGCTCGGCAGCGGTGGCACGGGTCGGGTCTGGCGCGCCCGCGACCTCGCCCTGCATCGCGAGGTGGCGCTCAGGGAAGTACGTCCTCCGGACCTGACGTCGGCAGAGTCCGATCCGCAGGCTGCCGCTCAGCTGACTGGGCGCGTTCTCCGGGAGGCCCGATCCCTGGCCAGGCTCACCCACCCGAACCTCGTGACGATCTACCAGATCGTGGACTCACCCCAGCTGGCTCATCCGTGGCTGGTGATGGAGCTGGTCTCTGGCGGATCGCTCAGTGGCCGACTCACCTCCGGGCCGATCACCCCTTTCGAGGCCGCGACCATCGGGCGCGGCGTGCTCTCGGCTCTTCGCGCTGCGCACACGGCCGGGATTCTGCACCGCGACATCACGCCCGCCAACGTGCTGCTGCGCACGGACGGCAGCCCCGTGCTGACCGGCTTCAGCGTCGCCGCGCTGCCTGAGACGACGGGTCTGATCGCTGCCGATGACGTGATGGGGTCCCCGGAGTACATCGCCCCGGAGCGGCTCCGGGGCCAGGAACGTCTTGTGACATCCGACTTCTGGTCGCTCGCCATGACCCTCTATGTCGCCGTCGAAGGTCACCATCCGCTCCGCCGCCAGACCACCACGGCCACGCTCGCGGCCGTTCTGGAGGCGCCGATCCCGCCACCGGCCCACGCCCGGGATCTGAGCTCGTTCCTCGCGGCCGCGCTGGTGAGGGATCCCGCAGCGCGACCCGCTGTCGAGCAGCTCGACGGTCTGCTCACGTGGGCCATCGATGGGTCCACGGCCCCGCGATCGGCTGGCGCTGACTCACCACCGACCGAGCGTGACCTGCCCGTGGCGACTGCGCCGCCTGCGGTGGTCCTGCGGTCGACCACTCGTAAGGCAGCAGCCGCGCGGGCCCGCAGGCGCCGGAACATGGTCCTGGGCGGGTCGTCGATCGCAGCCACGCTGGTCGCCGCCTTGGCCCTGGCCGTCGTACCCGGGCTCCTGGACGACGGCCCCGCAACCAGCGCGGACGACGCCCCCGCAACCAGCGCGGGCGCCGATCCCGCAACCACAGCGGGCGCCGGCCCTGCGAGGGCGCCACAACCCAGCGGCATCACGTCGTCCCCTACGGCGACGGAGCAGCCGGTCACCGTCGCACCTTCACCGCTATCCGCCCAGGCACCAGACCAGCTGTTCGCTCCAGCAGGAGTGCGCAGCATGATCGCGACGATCAAGCCGAAGATCGGCACCAAGGTCAAGCGGCTCATGCTCTACGACCAGTACGCCTCGATCGAGGCGCCGGTCCGGGGCAACGCCAAGCTGTACGACCGCTACGACTATCGAGACGGCGCGGCGACCAAGAGCATCGCCTCGGGAAGCACCGACAGCGACGACCGGACGATCGATCTGAGCACGGTCAACTGGGATGCCCTGCCCGGGCTGCTCAAGACGGCTCAGGCCGGGCTCGGACTGCGGTCGGTCACGTCGAGCTATGTGGTCGTGGACTTCGGGCTCATCGATCACGTGCCGTCCTTGATGGTCTACGCCAACGACGACCACGGGTCGGTCTCCCTGCGGGCCGGACTCAACGGCAAAGTCACCCGCACCTATCCGCGCACTTGAGGCCCTGATCGAGGCAGACTAGGAGGTCAGCCCGGGAGCTTTGGCTCCCGGGCTGACCACGTCCCAGCGGCGTGCGATCTCAGCGCCCTGCGTAGAACGCCCGGATCTCCTCCGCCAGGTCGTTCGGCACCTCCATCGAGGCGAAGTGGCCACCGGCGGGCCGCTCGGTCCACGACACGATCTGGGTGTTGTCCCGTTCGGCGAACGGCCGCATCGACCGGAAGTCGTCCGCGAAGACGGTGACGCCGATGGCCCCTTCGTTGACGCGGGCCTCGACCGACTTCTCGGTGTAGTGGTAGCGCGCGGCGCCGGCCGAGGTGTTCGTCAACCAATAGAGACTGACCTGTGCCAGGATCTGATCCCGGGTGAGCAGGCTCTCCGTCCTGCCGAAGTTCTCGAAGAGTTCGTTGTATGCCAGCTGCCCGACCGGCGAGTCGCTTAGCGCGGCGGCAATCGTCTGCGGCCGCGAGGCGTTCATCAGCGCGAAGCCATTGACCGTCTGGAACCACCCCGCGAACTCCAGCGCCGCGTAGTCCTCCGGTGTCATCTTCTCGAACTCGGCCGGATCACCCGACGGGAACGCGAACAGCTGCAGCACATGCGCACCGAGAAAGCCCTCAGGGTTCAGCATCGCCAGCTCGCGCGAGACCATCGCGCCGCCGTCCGAGCCGTGCGCGCCGTACGACGGGTACCCGAGTCCGCGCATCAGGGTGTCCCAGGTGCGCGCCACCTTGGCCATCGTCCAGTCACCGCTGACCATCGGCGTACTGAATCCCATGCCGGGGAGGCTCGGAATGACGACGTGGAACGCGTCCTCAGCCTTGCCGCCATGCGCCTCGGGGTCGGTGAGCGGGCCGATCATGTCGAGGAAGTCGACGAACGAGCCCGGGTACGTGTGGGTCAGGACAATGGGCGTGGCGTCGGCGTGCTGCGAGCGGACGTGGATGAAGTGGATCGGCTGTCCGTCGATCTCGGTGAGGTAGTGCGGGAACTCGTTCATTCGCGCCTCCTGCTCGCGCCAGTCGAACGAGGTACGCCAGTGGTCGACCATCTCGCGCAGGTACGACACCGGCGCGCCCTGCTCCCAGCCGTCGCCGGCCACCTCGGTGGCGAAGCGAGTGCGCTCGAGACGCGACTGCAGGTCATCGACGTCGGCCTGCGGGATCGCGACCTGGAACGGGCGAATCGTGAGGGACTGCAACGGGTTCTGGGTGTTCTGTGAGTTCGTCATGACCGCTACGCTATGGAGGGTTCCGGCACGTTTCGTTCCTGATTATTCGGCCGTTCAAAACTTTCTTTCGAGGAGCCCGCGATGATCGAGACCTCGGCCCGGCTGCTGGCTCTGCTCGGCCTCCTGCAGTCACGCAGCAGCTGGTCCGGTCCCGAGCTCGCCGGGCGGCTCGACGTGCAGCAGCGCACCTTGCGCAACGACATCCGACGGCTGCGCGCACTCGGCTATCCGATCGACTCGGTGCGTGGTCCGGCCGGTGGCTATCGCCTCGGCAACCACGGCAAGATGCCACCGCTGCTGCTCGAGGACAACGAGGCGGTCGCCGTCGCGGTCGGACTCAGTGCGGTGAGCGACTCACCCGGCGTCGCCGAGTCGAGCGCCGTCGCCCTGGCCAAGCTCGAGCAGGTCCTGCCGGACCGGCTGCGACGTCGGGTCCGCGCCCTCGCCGACAGCACCGACCTCGGGCCGTCCGACACCGAGACAAACATGGACGAACCCGTCGTGGACACCAGGGTTCTCGCCGACCTGGCCGCCGCCGTACGAGATCACGAGGGCCTCCGGTTCTTCTACGGCGACGACGAGGAGCGGTTCGAGGCGGACCCCTATCGGCTCGTCAGCTGGCAGCGGCGCTGGTACGTCGTCGCCCGCGTCCGGCCGTCGCAGGAGTGGCGTTCGTTCCGTGTCGAGTGGATGGCGCTACGCACTCCCGGTGCGAGTCGCTTCACGCCGAATCCCCTTGGTGGCGGCGACTACTCGGCGTTCGTCCTGCGCGAGGTCGCCTCGACCGGATGGAAGGTGCACGCCCGGGTGCTGGTCGATGCGCCCGCCGCGGAGGTGCTCTCACGCATCCACGCAGCAGTCGGCGTCGTCGAGACCATTGACAGCGAGCACTGCGTCCTGGTCACGGGTGCCGACACACTCGAGACGGTCGCCGTCTGGATCGGCATGCTCGGACTCGACTTCCACGTCAGCGAGCCGCCCGAGCTGGTCGAGCACCTGCGCGTCCTTGGCCGCCGCTACCTCGCCGCCCTCCCCGACCCAGCGTGACGATCAAGGGGTCATAGCCTGCCCTCGCGACGCCACCGAGCCGCGACGTGCTCGACGCCGACGCCGCAGCGGAGTACGCCCGCCGCTGCGTCCTCATTGATGCTCGCCCCGCCGACCGGTTCCGTGGCGAGAACTGACCCGGATCGCCCGGTGGCTACCTCTCCCAGCCACGCGCCCGCCCGCTGACCGCACGCCGCGAGTCCCCCGCGATGAGTGCCTGCTCACTGCGCATTTTCGGCAGTGAGTGCGCACTCAGTGCGCACGAAGGGCTTCCAGACCCACGGAAGGGAGCCGTTGGCGCGCACTGAGTGGACACTCACTCGAGGGCTGACCCGACGCCGCTGCACCTCAGGTGCCTAGTACAGCGCGGACCAGCTCGACGAGCTGGTCGAGCACCTGCGCGTCCTCGGCCGCCGCTACCTCTGTGCCCTCCCCGATGCTCCCTGACTGCGTCAGCTGCCCTCGGCCTCGCGGCGCTGCTCGTCGGTGTAGCCCTCCATCTTGGCGGCCGCGCCGCCGGCCCGCGCTCCCCGGTATCGAGCGATGTTGCCCGACGTCGCCGTCATCGCCTCCTTCACCGCACCCCGGCTGTACGACATCGAGTGCTCCCGCGCGACCCCGAGCCCGGCGCCGACCTCGATGGCGTCCTGGTCCGCACCCATGTAAAGGAACTGCCACTCGTAGTCGCGAGTCTGCTGCTCCACCAACGACTTGATGGCCGGACGGGTCCACTCGCGGCTGGCGTTCTCGAGCCCGTCGGTCATGATCGCGACGATGATCGTCGCGGGCCGCTGGTCCTCGGGGAGACCGGCGAGCGTCGTACCCGACTCCGTGATCAGCCGACCCATCGCATCCAGCAACGCGGTCGACCGGCGCGGCTGAAGCGCCAAGGGAGGTACGTCGGCCACCGGCTTGTCGGTGTAGACCACGTCGTACTCGTCGTCGAACTGCGCGAGCGTGACGCGGCAGTCGCCGTCCGCCTTGCGCTGCTCCTCGATGAAGGCGTTGAACCCGCCCTCGGTGTCGGACTTGATGGTCTGCATCGAGCCGCTCCGGTCGAGCAGGAAATAGATGTGGGTCAGGTCGGAACGCGTCATGCCGTCCTCCTCAGGTGTTGCGACGAGGCTTGAACCGCAACGGTTTTCGATCGTCCGCGACCCGCGCCTCGCCATTTTCGTGGTCGTACTGAGCACGTTGTACGCCGGTCGCAGTCACCCGACCGTCGGCGTTGGCGTACGCCCCCAATGAGCGGGTGCGCGCGAGCCGCGGACCAACCGCGTTCTCGGACAGACCCGCACTGGCGCCCGCCGACCGGATGGATGCACCCTCACTCAGCACTGCCTGCGCCATGGACTCATCGATGAGCCCGCTCAGCCGCTCCGCAGCAGCACGCAGGTGCGGCAACGCTTCGGCCGCCGCGACGTGCTCGGCGGCGTCGAGCTCAGCCCTGATGTCATCCAGATCGTCAGGCATGACCCGACCGTACCGCATAAACTGCGGATCCGCATCAACTGCGTTGGCCGGCAGCGCCAGAGTGGCCCACTCGAGGCACCGATGGCCCATCATGTGGTGGGCCGTTCGTGCCCGGAGTGGGCCACTCTCGCAGCGGCACGAGGAGTGCGCGGAAGACAGGGACGGAAGGATCGACAGGGGATGACCGGGGAGATCGATCGCGTCATCGACGGTCGCTTCGAGCTGCTGGACCGGCTCGGGAGTGGCGGGATGGGTCTGGTGTGGCGCGCGCGCGACACAGCGCTCAACCGCGAGGTCGCCCTCAAGGAGGTCCGCCCGCCCCACCCGACCGTTGAACAGGAGGCCGATGCCGCCGAGCAGCTGCGGGAGCGCGTCATGCGCGAGGCTCGGTCACTGGCGCAGCTCAACCACCCCAACGTCGTCACCATCCACCAGGTCCTCGACGACCCGTCGTTGCCTCATCCGTGGCTCGTCATGGAGCTGGTGACCGGTGGTTCGCTGGCGGACCGTCTCGCGTCCGGGCCGATTCCGCCCGACGAGGCCGCGCGCATCGGGCGTGGCGTGCTGTCCGCCCTCACCGCCGCGCATCGCGTGGGCATCATGCATCGCGACGTGAAACCGGCCAACGTGCTGCTGCGCGAGGACGGCAGCCCGGTGCTCACCGACTTCGGCATCGCCGCCGGCCAGGAGGCCACGCACCTGACAACGACCGGTCAGGTGCTGGGCTCGCCCGAGTACATCGCACCCGAGCGGCTGCGCGGCGAGGAGGGCAACCCGGCCTCAGACCTCTGGTCTCTGGCCATGACGCTGTACGTCGCGGTCGAGGGCCGCAACCCGTTCAGCCGACCCACCGCGATGGCGACGCTGGCCGCGGTCCTGACCGAACCCGTACCCCAGGCCGCGCACGCGGGCCCGCTGCATGACTTCCTGGCCGCCACGCTCGTACCCGACCCTGCCGACCGAGCCGCGCCCGCTGAGCTCGACAGCCTGCTTTCGGGGACCGAGACGCGAGCCGCGGCGCCACTCCATCTGGCGGAGACTCAATCCGCGAATCTCATGCCGTACGAGGGTGGTTCGGTCCCGGCCCACGTTCCGCCGCCAGCACCGCGGCGTCGGCGTCGTGTTCGCACGATCGCGATCGTCGGTGCGCTCGTCGTGGCGCTGCTCGCTTCTGCCGGCGGATTCGTCGTCTATCGATTCCAGACTCGCGTGACGTATGCCTTCTCCTCGACGCCGACCACGGCGTCCGGCAAGCTGTCAGCCTCGTCCGCACCGACCGAGATCGCCGAACCGCTCCTGACCTCTGACAAGGCACGCCAGGTGATCGCCGCCCTGCGAGCCGCCAGCGGCCCGGGCACGGTCACGTCCTTCGATCTCAACAACTCCAGCGCATCGATGGATGTCCTGGTGGCGGGCACGAATGGCAACAAGTACGCCACGCAGCGATACACCTACGTGCACGGCGACATTGCCCTGAGCGGCTCACCCATCGCGCTGAACAAGACGACGTCGGACGTGGATCCGGCTGCGTACAACTGGGACGCGCTACCGGATCTCCTGAAGGCGGCGCGCACCGAGTTCGGGATCTCCGGCAGCGGCACGCCGTCCGTCTCTCTTTATCGCAACCCCAGGCCGACCATGTCGGTATCCGTCCTCGAGGGCAACAAGGCGGGACGCCTCGAGACCGACATGAACGGCAAGGTCACCAAGAAGTTGGCGGCCGATTGATCATGCAGCCTGGACGACCGCCGACACTGGCTTGGCGGACCGGCTCAGGCGAGGCATCAACACCCCGGTCGCGATGAGCGAGAGCCCCGCCATCACGGCGATCGACCACCCGGCAGCACCTGGACCGTCGAGCACCTGCGCGATCCCGCCGGCCAGTGCAGCGCCAATCGCCTGCCCCGCCATCAGACCCGTCCCGGACAGACCGAACGCTTGGCCGCGCGCGTCATCCGGTGTGTGCCAGACGAGGCGCTCCTGCAGCGGCAGGGCCGCTGGGTAGCCGAACGCCGACACCGTGATCAGGATGATCGCGACGGGTAGCGGCAGGTCGAGCGGGAACAACAAGAACGGCACCGCGAGCAGCAGGCGCAGCGGCAGCACCATGCGATCCCGCACGGCCTCGGGGATGAACCGCCCGATCACGATGTCGCCGGCCAGCATGCCGACCGCACCCGCGGCGAAGAGGTAGCCGGCGTCGTCGGCGGCGTACGGGATGAACATCGCCTCACACCCGACGATGAGCCCGTTGGGCACCCACATCATCAGGTAGAGCGGCAGCAGGACAGGGGACCGGAGGAGCTCTCGGTTGATGCGACGGCTGCGCTCGACGACCTTGCCGACCGCACGCGGAGGGTGGTCGCTGATCCAGAGTCGCACGATCGAGCCGGACACCACGCCGGTGACCGTTGCGATGCCGAACAGCCACGACGGCGACATGGCGGCGAGCAGGACGGCGCCGACGCCGTACCCGATGATCTGCATGCCGCCGACGGTGATGTTCATGGTCGCGCGGGCGAGCACGAACGCGTCCTTCGGCACGATGTCCGACAGGAGCGCGACGACCGTGCCCGAGGTCGCGGCCAGCGCGACATAGCCGGCGGCGAGGATGACGAACCGCATCCACCAGGTGAGGCCAGGGAGCAGCTGCAGCGCGGCGGTCGACGTCGTCACGGCCGCCGTGAAGACCATGGCCGTACGCGGGCGCATCAGGTCCGAGGAGGCCAGCAGGTAGCGGGCGGTGACGAGCTGCACGAGCGGGCCACCGAACAGCGAGATGGCGGTCAGCAGGGGAGAGCCGGTCTCGGCGTACATGACCGTGCCGAGTGCGAGGTTGGAGACGACGATGCCGACCATCGCGAACAGGCGAGCGATGAACAGCACTCGGAACTCTCGGATCCCGAAGATCTCACGGTAAGTCGTCATTAGACGTACTCTGACGCGCACGAGAGCAGGACGCCATCTCTTCGCGTGGAGGCGAAACATGGGTACATGGCAGGTCCCGGCGTCGGTCCTGGCCAACGCTCGCTTCGACGTCTCGCCGATGGCCGAGGTCGCGGGAGCGCTCGGGCATCTGTCGCGCGACCGCAGCCGTGGTGAGCGAGCCTTCGTCGCAGCCCATGCGGAGGCCTTCGACCAGATGCTCGCCGACCACCCGGGGCGCGCCGCCGTGGTGGACCACCACTTCCGGAAGGGTTGGCTCGCCGACTTCCTGTCGCTGCCCCCGGACCGACCGTCACCGACCTTCGCCGACGAGCTGGCCCTCGTGGAGTCATTGGGAGACAAGCAGATTCGCGCGGATCTGCGGGAGTCGTCGCCGTCGACGTTGCCTCGCGTCCTCACCCGACCTGGCGTCGCGACCCATGCCGTCGAGCTGCTGGACTGGCTGTGGACCCACACCATCGCGAGCGACTGGCCCCGCCGCGAACGCATTCTGCGCGCCGACATCGTGGCCCGCACCTCTCGCCTTGCTACCCACGGGTGGGCCGGCGTACTCCGCGATCTCGGACGCAATCGCGAGTGGCTCGACGGCGAGGAGCTGCGGATCAACCGCGCCGAGTACCCGACCCGACGCCTCGACGCCGACGCGCAGCTGACGTTCATCCCGGTGGGTTGGGTCGCGAGCTGGGTCGGCTGGGCGCTCCCGAAGAGGTACGCCGTCTACTACCCGGTGACCGGCGCCCTCGCCCCTCTGGCGGGTGGATCACCCGACGGGCTCGGCCGGCTCGTCGGTCCCAACCGGGCTCGCATCCTGCTCGAGCTGGCGGACCCGGCGAGTACGACCGCGCTCGCCGCCCGGACCGACCTACCTCTCGGGGCGGTCGGCAACCATCTCAAGGTGCTGCTCGACAGCGGGCTGGTCCTGCGCAGGCGCTCCGGGCGCGAGGTGCTCTACTGGCGCACCGCGCTCGGGGACGGCTTGGTCGCGGCCGGCAGCTGAGCGGCCGGGACCACCGCGACGTCGACTCGGCCGCTCAGCTGACCTGAGCGGCCGAGTCGCCGCGCAACGAGCCGGGCGAGGCGTCATAGGTCTGCCGGAAGGCGATGTGCAGCCCGACCGCGCTGCGGTAGCCGACGCGGTGGGCGATGGCCTCCTGCGACAGCGAGGTCGTCTCGATCAGCCGCCGCGCCTCGGCCAGCCGCCGGAGACGCAGGTGGCGGGCCGGCGTCTCGCCGACGATGTCCTTGAACACGATCGCGAACGCCGAGCGCGACATCTGGGCGATCGCGGCCAGCTCGGGGATGGACCACGGCCGGGCGTAGTCCTCGTACATCGCGATCAGCACGCGGCCGATCGATGGGTGCGCGAGCGCGCGGCTGATGGGGGCGGGCGGGTCCATCGCCTGCAGCGTGGACCGCAGCCCGAGCACGAACACCATCTCGAAGATCCGCAGCAGCACGGCGTGCGTGCCTGAACCCTGCTCGTCGAGCTCGGACATCAGGCCGGCGAGCGTGTGGGCCATGGTCGGATCGGCCTGGATCTGGTCGCTGCGGGCGATCAGGACGTTGGGCAACGTGCGGTAGAGCGGGTACTCACCCTGCGGCGCGTAGTCGAGGCCGGCGCAGACCATCCGGCCGACCATCCGACCGCGCCCGAGGTTGAGGACGTCGGCGCCACCGGGCTCTCGATCGGGCAGCAGCTCATCAATGGTTCGCGGGACGGCATTCACGTCCTCGGCGATGGTGTGGGACGCACCGCGGGGAAAGATCGCGAGGTCGCCGGCGCTCAGGTAGCGAATGGGCTCGCCTGTAATCCGCACCACTCCGCTGCCTTGCAGCATGTAGTGCAGCAATGCCCTGGGCTCGCGCTCGCCCCGCACCCCCCAGCCCTGCCGTAGTCGCCAGTCGGACACATACGCGCCGCGCAACCGCAGTGGGCGGAGGAGGTGGCTCAGAGAGTCGCCTTGGTCCCACATAAGACGAATTCTACGAGTCCCGCGCGTCCTCTTTATGGAAGATCCCGTTATTCGAGGTCAGGATCAACACTTCAAACCCCAGTCACCGGGCCAAAAAACCCGGGTCGCGGGGCCATGTTCACGCGGGAAAGAGGAGCTCAAGATGTTCAACGGGTCTGCTGCCATCGGGGTCTTCGGGGCCTACGGAGCACAAGGGGGAGCCATCGCCGGCGCCCTGGAGAGCCGCGACGTCGCAGTGCGCTGCTTCGGCACGAAAGCCCGCATGCACGGGCAGGCCCACGAGAGCGTCCGGGTGGATCTGGGTGAGCAGGAGCAGGTCACTGCAGCCCTCCGGGGCCTCGAGGCCATCAGCCTCACCATCCCGCTCGAGTACGACGCGCGTCGTACCCGTCTGTACGCCGAGAACATCGCGCACGCCGTCAAGCAGAACGACGTCCGTCGGGTCGTCTTCAATACCAACACCCGCATCCCGGCGCGACTGACTGCAGTCCCAGCCTTCGAGACGCGACGGGTCGTCGAGGACGTCCTGCGCCAGTCGGGCATCCCGCTGACCATCGTGCGGCCGGCGATGTACCTCGAGAACCTCCTGGCGCCGACGGTCGCGGCCGAGGTGATCTCCAACGGCGTCCTTCGCTACCCCGTGCCGGCCGAGACGCCGATCGCCTGGATCAGCCTCAAGGACCTCGGTTCGGCGGTGGCGAGCGCGCTGCTCGACGACGGTCGTACGGGCGAGGACATCAACATCGGCGGCGAGGACCTCACCGGGCCGCAGCTGGCGTCGCATCTGCAGCGCGCGCTGGACCGCCCGGTGACCTTCGAGGCGATGGACCCGACCCGCTTCGAGGACGGTCTCGCGCTGGCCATCGGCACCCAGGCGGCGCACGGCGTCGCCGGGCTCTACCACTGGATCAACGTTCACCCCGAGACCAGCACCATGAGCGGCGGCTACGAGTCGCTGCGGACGCTCGGCGTGACGCCGGGCTCGGCCACCGAGTGGGCAGGTGCCCGCTGGCCTGCCCTCAGCAGCATCTGATCACCCGCCTGATGTCAACGCTCCGGGAGGAGACGATGATGACCTCATCGTCCGCTCACATCCACTACGACGTGGTCTCGGTTCAGGAGGCTGATCCGCTGATCGCGGACTCCCTCCTCGCCGAGCTACCGGCCATGAACGCCGCCGCCGACACCCGCGAGCTCGCCGAGCTCCTGATAACGCTCAGCGGACGTGCCCGCGCCCTCTGTGCACACCGCCTTCCACCACCCGTCCAAGGTTTGGCCGTCATGCGCGACCTCGGGATCGTGCTCGGCTCGATCAAGCGGCACGGCACCGAACCCCTGGACGTGGTGCCCGAGCTCACACCGCTGCTGCTGGCGCTCGGCCGGCAGACGGACCTGGTCCCGCGTGACACGGTCCAGCACTACACGTCCTGGAACCCACCAGGCGCGCGAAGACGCACCTACACCGATGACGAGCAGGAGACTTGGCTGCAGGACTCGGTGTCCCACGTGTTCCCCGACCTCAGCGCATCCCTCTCGATCAGCGAGACCCTGGTCGACCTCGACCCACGCGACACCCGATTCGCCGCGAACGCGCGACTACTGGCCCGGACCGTCCACTCGATGCTCGAGGCGATCGACTCGGTCACCGCTCGAGTCTCTCCGATCTTCTTCGCCCAGGAGATGCGGCCCTACTTCGAGGAGATCACGGTCGACGGCACGGAGTACCTCGGCCCGGCCGCTGCCCAGGTCCCCCTCTGGCTGGTCGACCTGTGCCTGTGGGCCTCGGACCGCAATGCCGACGCGTATGGCTCGTTCCTCTCGGAATCCCTGCAGTACGCCCTGCCGGACTGGCGTGACTTCCACGGCCGCCACCACCACCGACCGTCGCTGGTGACGAGGTTGAGCAACCTCATGATGGCCGACCCGCGGCGGACCTCGCCGGCCCTGATCGAGAGCGCGAAAGCGGTCGGTGACCTCCTTCGTACGCTCAAGACCTTCCGTGGGCGGCACATCACCATCGCCAAGAAGGCGTACGCCGAAGATGTCCGCCTCTACGAGAACGGCAGCGGCGGAGCACCCATCGCGCTGCTGCAGGAGATTCTCGACCTGACGCGGGAGAACGAGAACCTCATCCGGTCGCGGCACCGGCCGGCACCTCGAGCGGCAGGAGCAGCGTGATGTCACGCATCGTCATCGCAGGCGGCGGAATCGCCGGGCTCTGCACCGCGCTGGCGCTCCATGCGACCGGCCACCGCGACATCACCGTCCTGGAGCGCGCCCGATCGGTCGAGCCGCTCGGGTCCGGGATCAACGTCATGCCGCAAGCCGTCCGCGAGCTGGATCGGCTGGGCCTGCTGGACGACCTGCGGGCGATCTCCGTCGAGACCACCGAGCTGGTGTACGCGACAGCCGGCGGCGAGGAGATCTGGCGGGAGCCGCGTGGTCGCCGCGCAGGGTTCCGTTGGCCGCAGCTGTCCATCCACCGGGGCTGGCTCCAGATGTGCCTCGCGCGGCACGTTGCCGAGCGGCTCGGACCGGACACCATCGTGACGAGCTCTCATGTCCTGGCCGAGCCGGGCGGGCTCGAGGCCGGTGTCGTGCGGTACGAGGACCGCAGCATCCGCTCCATCCGCAGTCTCCCCGCCGATCTGCTGATCGGTGCCGACGGCATCCGGTCCGAGGTCCGGCAGGCGGTCGCTCCGGAGGACCCCGGGCCGCGGCCCAACCCACAGGTGGTGTGGCGCGGGATGGCCTGGGGTGAGTCCTTCCTGGACGGCAGCTCGATGGTGATCGCGGGCGACGGCACCCGCAAGGTCGTGTTCTATCCGATCGCCCACAAGAACGGTCGCGCGCTGATCAACTGGGCGGCAGCCGAGCCCATGGTGTCGGAGACCGAGGGCGGCAACTGGAACATGCCGGCCCGCCCGAAGGCCTTCGCTCCCGGGTTCGAGGGGTGGCAGGTCGAGGGCGTCGACATTGCCGAGCTGATGCTCGCCAGCGACGACTGCTTCGCCTACCCGATGGTCGATCTCGACCCGCTCGACCACTGGAGCATCGGGCGGACCACCCTCGTTGGTGATGCCGCGCACGCGATGTATCCCGTCGGGTCCAACGGTGCGACGCAGTCGATCATCGACGGGGCCGCACTGGCCCACCACCTCGCCGCCCACCACACGCTCGATGAAGGCCTGGCGGCGTACGAGCTGGATCGCCGCACGGCCACTCGCCCGATCCAGGCCGCCAACCGAGCCCAGGGGCCAGAGGTCGTCGTCGACCTGGCCGCTGCACGGGTTCCAAGCCAGTTCACTACTGTCGCAGAGGCATTCGAGGACGGCGAGCTGGCGGCTATCGCCAGCCGCTACGCGCGTACGACGTCCTTGGACCAGGCCAACACCGACAGTCCCTACCCGGCACCGACGACGGCTGCCCGGTTGTTCGAACGGAGTCATGCATGACCAGGAACGGGCAGGAATACCTCGAGGCATTGCAGGACGGACGCACCGTGTGGCTGGGGCGCGAGCGCGTCGACGACGTGACCACACACCCGGCGTTCGCCCAGGCGGCACGCTCGTTCGCGCGGCTGTACGACCTCACCAACGATCCTGAGCACCGCGACGACCTCACCGTTTCCTCGCCGAGCGGACGGACACTGCGGGCGTACGACGTGCCGAAGTCGTACGACGACCTGGTCGCCAAGCGTGAGGCGCACCGCGTGTGGGCTGCGGACAGCTTTGGCTTCCTGGGGCGTTCGCCCGACTACATGGCGGCCGGTGCGGCGGGCTTCCTGGCGCGGCCTCAGGTGTTCACCACGGACACCTATGACGGCGCCGACAACGTCCGGGCGCTGCACCAGCGGTGGAGTCGCGACAGCATCTTCCCGGCATTCACGATCACCAACCCGGCGAGTGACCGCTCCAAAACCCTTGGTGAGCAAGAGGTTCCGGACCTGTTCCTGTCAGTCGACCAGGAGCGCGACGACGGCATCGTGGTGTCGGGCAGCAAGATGATCGGCACGGCTGCGGTGTTCGCCGACGAGATCATGGTCGGCACGATCGAGCCGCTGGGGCCCGACGACCAGGACTTCGCGTTCAGCTTTGCGCTGTCCCCGTCGACGCCCGGCGTCAGCCTGATCTCCCGGATGTCCTACGAGGCGCAGGCCGCGTCCGGCAAGGATTACCCGCTGTCGTCCCGGTTCGACGAGAACGACGCGCTCCTCGTGTGTGAGTCGGTGTTCGTCCCGTGGGAGCGGGTCCTCACCTATCGCAACGTCGAGTCGACGTTCGGGATGTGGTGGCAGACACCGGCGTACACCTATATGGCACACCAGGCTTCGACGCGGTTCTGGACCAAGATGGAGTTCCTGGCCGGCGTTGCGGTGCTGGTCACGCGCGCCAACGGCTCAGCCGAGAACCCTGCGGTGCGGTCCGAGGTCGGCCGGCTGCTCGGCTACGTCCAGATGGCCAAGTCGATGGTGCTCGCCTCGGAGGCGGCGCTCGATGCCCAGCCCGAGGACGGTGGCGCCGTACGCCCGGACGCCGCGATCACGTACGCCCAGCGCATCCTGGCCGGCGAGATCTATCCCAAGTTCGTCCACCAGATCAAGATGTTCAGCGGCGGCAGCCTCACCCAGGTGCCGGCGTCCTGGCACGACCTGCACGACGCGACCGTCGGCCCGCTGCTCAAGACGTACGCCCGGTCGGTCACCCAGGACACCGAGGACCGGGTCGCGCTGATGAAGCTCGCGTGGGACGCCGTCGGGTCCGAGTTCGCTTCGCGTCACGCGCATTACGAGCAGTTCTACCAAGGCGCGCCGCACGTCTACCTGACCCAGATGGCGTTCGCGGGAGGCGCCGACGAGTGCGCGGACCTCGCCGGGCGAGCCTTGAGTGAGGCTGCCGGGATCGACAGCCCGAAAACATGACCGACACGGTGGCGAGCACCACGGTGGACGCCGGGACCACCACGCGGTGGTTCCTGGCGCTCACCCAGTTCTTGCTGATCCTGGACACCGCGCTGCTCAACGTCGCGGTCCCGGCGATCGGCACCGACCTCGGGCTCGGCGCCACCGGTCAGACCTGGGTGCTCAACGCGTACGTCGTCGCGTTCGGCGGTCTGCTCCTGCTCAGCGGGTGTCTGGCCGACGCTCGCGGCCCCGGCCGGGTGCTCATCGCCGGCCTCCTCGTTCTCGCCCTCGGCGCAGCCGTGGGTGCAGTGGGACAGACCGGCGCCATCGTGATCGCCAGCCGTGCGGCGCAGGGGGCCGGCGCGGCTTTGGCGGCAGCATCGGCGATGGCGCTGGTCTTCTCCCGCTTCACGGGTCCGGCGCGTGGTCGTGCCTTGGGTCTCGTCGCCGCGATGGCGGGCTTGGGTGGCGCGGTGGGGACCGTGCTCGGCGGCGTGCTGACTGAGTGGATCAGCTGGCGAGCGACGTTCTGGCTCAACGTGATCGCGGCTCTTGCGCTCGCCATCGCCGCGCGCTGGGTGCCCGATCTCTTCGGCCGCGGGCGTCCTCGTACGTTCAACGCTGTCGGAGCCGCCTGCATGACTCTTGCGCTGGCAGCGACGGCGTACGCCGTGACGTCGACTGCCGACGTGGGCTGGCTCTCGCCTCAGGTCCTCACCTCGGCCGCGGTCGCGGTCGTCGCGCTGCTCGCGTGGTTGAGGTCCGAACGGCGTCCGATGAGACCGCCGCTCGTCAACCCGATCGTCTGGCGTACGCCGGCGCTGCTGCGGGCGCTCGTGCTCGCGGGCATCGGGCAGTGGGTGCTCGTGCCGGCCTTCCTGGTGATCAGCCTCTACCTGCAGCACGTGCTCGGTTACGAGCCCGCGGCCGCGGGCCTGGGTCTGCTGCCGATGTCGGTGGCGATCTGCTTCATCGCACCGCAGGTGCCTCGCGCGATGGCGCGATGGGGTCTGCGGATGGTCATGGTCGGTGGGTTCATCCTGGTCGCGCTGGGGGCGACCTGGCTGACCCAGATCTCCGCGGACGGCTCGTTCTTCGTCTCCGTCCTCGGTCCGACGATGCTGCTCGCGCTCGGGCTGCCGACGGTGTCGATCGCGACCAACATCGCGGTGGCGGAGACGACGCCCGCGGACGAGCCCGGGCTCGGGTCCGGGCTGCTGACGACGGCTCAGCAGCTCGGCGCGACGCTCGGGCTCGCGGCGTGGGTGTCGATCTCGGCCGCCGGGTCGCCGACGGGTGCGGTCGATGTCACCCAGGGCTACGCGCGGGCCTTCGCGGCCGGCGCGGTGGCGATGGTCGCGGCGGCGGTGCTCGCGTCGCGAACCTCCCGGCTCTCGCAGTAGGTCCTGGCAGGTGCGCGCTGGAGCGCGCGCGTCCCAGGACGCTGCCAGCTGCTCGTCGCGCGTCAGCCTTCGAGGCGGAAGCCGAGCTTGACCGTGACCTGCCAGTGCGCGATCGCGCCGTCAACGATCTGGCCTCGAATGCTGTCGACCTCGAACCAGTCGAGGTTGCGCACCGACTTGGAGGCTTGACTGACGGCCGTGGCAACGGCTGCCTCGACACCGTCCGGTGAGGTCCCGACGACCTCGGAGATGGAGTACACGTGATTGGCCATGGCATTGCTCCGTCCTGCGGCGGCCGAGCGTCGCCGTCGTCGTCACGCTAGACCTGCCGGCGGTTGGCGGCCAGCGCTCGGGAGCGCGGTCCTGTCACGTTCTCGTCGTGCGCGTTGTCGGGATAGATGAACGACCCCACCACGAAAGGAAGCACCTTCATGACTCTGCAGCGGATGGACCTGATGGCCGTCATCCCGGACGCCTACCAGGCAGTCCTCGGCCTCGAGAAGTACAGCCGCAGCCACGTCGACCCGACTCTTTATGAGCTGGTCAAGCTGCGCGCGTCGATGATCAACGGCTGCGCGTACTGCGTCGATATGCACAGCCACGACGCGATGGAGGCGGGCGAGACCGCACAGCGGCTGTTCGGGCTCGCGGCCTGGGAGGACGGTCCGTTCTACACCGACAAGGAGCGCGCCGCGCTGGCGCTGACCGACGAGGCGACTCGGCTCGGCGAGCACGGCGTCACCGACGAGGTCTGGAACAACGCGACGTCGCACTTCACCGATGAGGAAGTCGCCAATCTCCTCGTCGCGATTGCGACCATCAACGTGTGGAACCGCATCTGTGTCCCGACTCGGCGCGAGCCGGCGCACCGCTGACCCCGATGATCGACCTGACAGTCCGTCAACGACGGTCAGCGTGATGTCGGAACGATCGTCGGAGCAGCACTGGGTCGCCGAGCGCTCGCACCTGCTGGCGCTCGGCTACCGGATGCTCGGCTCGTGGCACGACGCCGAGGACGTGCTCCAGGAGGTGTGGATCGCCTGGGCGGCCGCTGACCGTACGCCGGTGCGCAACCCCGCGGCGTACCTCACCACCGCCATGACCCGGCTCTCGATCAATCGGCTGCGACAACGCCAACGGCGGCAGGAGACGTACGCCGGACCCTGGCTCCCGGAGCCCGTCGCCACCGAGCGGCTCCCCGAGGACTCTGCTGTCGACCGCGACTCGATGTCGCTCGCGACCTTGCACCTGCTCGAACGGCTCACGCCGCCCGAGCGTGCGGCGTACGTCCTGCGCACGGGATTCGCCTACTCCTTCAAGGAGATTGGGCTGATCCTCGACCGCACGGAGCCGACGTCGCGGCAGCTCTATCACCGTGCGCGAGAGCGGATGGACGCCGACGCGCGGTTCCAGCCCGATCCGGCCGAGCACGAGCGGCTGCTCATCGCTGTCCTCGCGGCCGCTCGCCAGGGCGCCGTCGAGGACCTCGAGCGCGTGCTGCACGAGGACGCGGTGCTGTGGTCCGACGGTGGTGGCAAGGTGGCGGCGGCGTACAAGCCGATCCTCGGCTCGAACCGCGTCGCCCGATTCATGACCGGGATCTTTGCGAAGCATCCGTACGCAACGCGCATCATCCAGGTCAATGGGTTGCCGGCGGTCGAGTTCTCGGTCGATGGCGTCCGGCGGATCTACGCGCTGCGCATCGTGGACGGAGCGGTGGCCGAGATCCTGATCCTCGCCAACCCCGACAAGCTCGCCTACGTCTGAGCCGCGTCGATGGCTGCTGTCACGTGCAAGGACGTGGTGGCAAAGACGGGAACGGGCGAATCATCCTGCCCCACAAGCAATTCCAGCTCTGTGCAGCCGAGGACGATGCCCTCGACGCCCCGCGCGACCAGTCGCTCGATGACCGTGCGGTACGACGCCCGTGACTCCTCGCGTACGACGCCCTGGCACAGCTCGTCGTAGATGACCCGGTGCACCTCGGCGCGGTCCTTCGCGTCCGGGACGATGCACTCGATGCCACGCTCGGCCATCCGTTCGACGTAGAACGGCTGCTCCATGGTGAACGCGGTGGCGAGCAGGCCGACTCGCGAGATGCCCTGTGCGGCAACGTGATCGGCCGTCACGTCGACGATGTGCAACAGCGGGATGTCGCAGGCGTCCTCGATCTGCGGCGCGACGAGGTGCATCGTGTTGGTGCACAGGACGAGGAGACCCGCGCCCGCTCGCTCGAGCCCGACCGCAGCCTCTGCGAGGATCTCCCCGGCCGCGTGCCAGTCGCCGGCGACCTGCAGCCGCTCGATCGGTGCGAAGTCGACCGAGTGCAGCAGGATCGGCGCCGAGTGCAGGCCGCCCAGCCGCTCACGGGTCAGCTCGTTGGCCCGTCGGTAGTAGATCGCGGTCGACTCCCAGCTCATCCCGCCCAGCATCCCGATAGTGCGCATGGGGCCAATCCTGCGCTAGTCAGCAACCGAGGCCGCGAGGGCGTCCTGCACGGCATCGGCACCCAGCGCTCCCGCGTCGAGCGACTCCAGCAGCCAGGCCCACTCGTCCACCCTGGCCCGCACCTGCTCGTCCCCGCTCACCTGGTCGATCGCCGCGCCGACCTCTGCCGGACTGGGCGCGTCCCCCAACGCCACGCCCAGCCCGAGCTCGGCCACCCGAGCAGCGACAGCGTGCTGCTCGGTCGTCTGCGGCAGGCACACCATCGGCACCCCGAGCGCGAGCGCCTCCTGCACGCTGCCCATCCCTGCGTGGGTCACGAACACCTCCGCACTCGCCAACTCCGCGAGCTGATCTGCCTCCCGCACGACTCGCACCGCTTCGGTGCTGGGCGGCACCTGGTCAGGCGCCAGGTCGCCGACGGCCAGCAACCCCGGGCGACCGGTGGTCTCGATCGCCCTCGCGATCGCGCGGAACGTGTCAGCTCGCTGTGTGAACGAGGTACCGAGGGCGGCGTAGACGCCGCGGCGTTGAGCGGACGGCTTGGGCGCATGCCGCGTCCGGAGCGCGGGCCCCGCGAAGACGTAGCTCGCGGGGAAGGTCCCCCCGGCTGGCTGGAACTCGCGCGGGATCGCTACGACGGCGCGGTCCGCCCGACCTACGGCGAACTCCTCGACGGTCACGGCCGTCGTACCCCACTCCTTTGCCAGACCGGCGTAGCCGTCACTCAGCTGCCTGTACGCGTCGTGCCCCGGGTTGAGGATCGTCGCGCGCTCCAGGTCGCCCGCGATGTCGAAGTGCTCGTTGTAGGCGAAGGACGGGAACAGCTCGACCGACTGACAGCCAACGATGTCGACCAGCGCCCGCGCCGTCACATAGGTCGTCCGGTCGAACACGAGGACGTCCGGTGGGAGCGACGTCATCAGCGGAACTAGCTGCGGCAGAACGTGTTTCGTCTCCTCCAGGAGCACGAAAGGCAGCCAGGCCGCGAATTCCGGCCCCGGCGGAGTCTCCGCCGGAGCCGGGACCAGCGTGGAGTCGTACGCCACGTGCCCGGCTCCCGTGAGCCGCGCCGCCCAGCCGTACGGCTCGGGCACGACGTAGGTCACCTGGTGCCCGCGCCGGACCAGCTCAGCGGCGAGGTCGAGCGTTGGATTGACGTGGCCGGTGGCCGGAATCGTCAGCAGTGCCAACCTCATTGGTCACGCTCGCATGCCGTGACGAGCGGTGTACGGGAAGAACCAGCCGAGCAGACCGGCGAGCATCACGACGTACTGGATGTTGGTCACGAGCGGGACCGCGTCGAGCGGCACGGTGTAGGCGATGACCACTCGAACGATCGCGTCGAGCACCAGCACGACACCGACCACGCAGCTGACCAGCCTCAGGTCGCGACGGAAGCGAGGCTCGTCGTGCCAGCGCTGCTCCCAGATCTCGCCTGCGCCGTCACCCTTCTTGACGGTGGCGATCATCCGACCGAGGTGCAGCATGAACGGCCGCCTCATCCACAAGGACGCGATGATCCAGAGCCCGAGCATGCCGGTCAGCCAGCCGTCTTTGGCGAAGATGATCCGCGGATCACCCTCCAGGTAGGCGACTGCGGCACCGACCACGAACAGGCTCAACATCACCAGCCCGACGACGTCGATCCGCCCGCGCAGCAGCGACAGGACAGCCCGCGCTCCGGGGATGGCACCGCTGACGACCGACGCGAGCAGGATCGAGGCGCCGGTCTGGCGCAACAGGTAGAACACGGCGAGCGGCAGGATCACGTCGATGACCAGCTGCACGACGAGCTGGCGCTTGAGCGCCGCCTGAGACTGCGTGGCCGCGGTCATCGCTGCACCTGCGTCGCCCGCTCGAAGATCTCGACGAGCTCATCTGCGTAGTGACCGAGGTCGGTGTCACCGTTGGCCGCCCGGCCGACGGCTCGGTCGATCGCCGCCCGCAGCGTGACGGCCATGACGGTCGGGTCGAAGTCGCGCATCTCTCCTGCTTCCTGTGCTGTCACGAACAACTGCTCGAGCAGGGCAACCGACACGTCGGCGGCCTCTGCGTCGTCTTCCGAGGGTGTGAGGTTGGGGACGATCTCCAGGGCCGCACGGGCGTACGTCGGGTGCTCGGCCAGGAAGTCGAGGTTGCTCCTGATGTACGCCGCCAGCCGGGTCCGCGAGGTGCGCGCCCGTTGGATGGGCGGCTGCATGAACTGCTGGGCCTCGACCACGACGTACGCCAGGGCCTCGCGCATCAGCGCGTCCTTGGATTCGAAGTGGTAGGAGATCAGCCGCGTGCTGCTCAGCTGCGCGTGCTCGATGATCCGAGCGAATGATGTTGCGTGGTAGCCCTGCTCGGCCACGACCTCAACAGTGGCCCGCAGGATCTGCTCTCGGCGGTCGGTGACGGCCGTGTCTGTTACTCGCATGAGTAAGAAGTTACCTGACCAAGTAACAATCCGCAACCGGCCGGCGGGGGCCGGCCCCGGACTGGCCAGTTCGAGAAAGTGAGTGTACGGTCACTCACTATGCAGACCGAGCGCATTCGATCCACCTCCGAAGCCCGTCGACACACCGTCACGCGCAGCGCCGTCGAGGTCTTCGCCCGCTCGGGTTATGCGACCAGCCCGATCACCCAGGTGGCCGAGCACGCCGGCATCTCATCGGCGTACGTCATGAAGCTCTTCCCTCGCAAGGTCGACCTGTTCGTGGCCGCGATCGACGACTGCTACGAGCGCATCGTCACCTGTCTCGAGCAGGCCGCCGACGGCGCCGAGCGCGGCACCACCGAGGAGCTGCTCGATCGCATGGGCGGGGCCTACGCCGAGCTCATCGCCGACCGCGACCTGCTCCTGCTGCAGGTTCAGGCGCTCGCCGCGGCCCAGATCCCCGAGGTGGCCGAGGCCGTACGCCGGGGGACGGGCGCGATCACGACCCTGCTGACCTCGCGCGCCCGCACGTCCGAGCGCCAGGCCCAGGACTTCATCGCGCGTGGCCAGCTGTGCCACCTGCTCACGGCCACCGGCGCCTTCGACGTCGACGAGAAGTGGGCACAGACCCTCACGCTCGGACTCCGCCACCCCGCCTGACCCCCCAACCCCATGCGGGGCTTCCGCATGGGCCAGCAAGTGAATGACCAGTCACTCACCATCAGGAGAGCATCATGAGCACCTCACCACTGCACGTCGTCCTCGGCGCCGGCCCCGCTGGCAGCACCCTCGTACGGGAACTCGCATCGCGCGGGCTGCGAGTGCGGCACGTCAACCTCAGCCCGATTGACGACGCGCCTGACGAGGTCGAGACCGTGGAGGCGGACGTCTCGTCCGTCCCCGAGGCGACTCGGGCGACCGAGGGCGCCGCAGCGATCTATCACGCAGTGAATGTTCCTTACCACCAACAGGTTTCGTTGATGCCGGGCATCGGACAGGCCGTTGTCGCTGCCGCCGCACAGCACAGCGCGCGACTCGTCGTGCTCGACACGCTCTACCCGTACGGCGAGGCGGATCCGACGGCGATCACCGAGCAGACGCCGTGGGCGGCGTCCACGCGCAAGGGCTTGATGCGGGCCGAGCTCGATCAGATGTACCTCGACGCACATCACGCCGGCACGGTCGAGGTGGTCCTCGGCCGCTCCGCCGATTTCTACGGGCCGCGGGTGCTGAACTCGACTCTCGGCGGCGCCTTCTTCCCCGCCGCCCTCAGTGGTGGCCAGGCCCTGGCGTTCGGTGACATCACGCTGCCGCACAGCTACTCATATCTGCCCGATGTCGCCCGCGGTCTCGCTGAGCTCGGTACGACGGACCGCGGGCTCGGTCGGATCTGGCACCTGCCCACCGTCCCGGCTGTGAGCACCGCTCGCGTGCATGAGCTGGTCGGTCAGATCCTCGGTCGCGCTGTCTCGGTCGACGTAGTGGCCAAGCCCGAACCGGTCGGTCCGTTCGATGAGCTCTTCATGTCCGAGTACGAGGAGATGTTCTATCAACACGTCCTGCCGCAGAACATGGTGTCGGCCGCGTTCGAGCGCGAGTTTGGTTTGACACCAACCCCGCTCGAGGACGGTCTGCGCACGACCATCGACTGGTACGCCGAGTCGTTCGCCAGCCGGGCCTGAGCTCAGTCAGTCGCAGAGTGCCGGGCTCGCCGGCCGCGTCTCGCGGCCACCACGACGGCGCCCAGGCCACCAGCGCCCAAGGCCGTGGTCAGCGCCACGACGTCACCGTTGTCGTACGTCGGCTGCACGGGTCCGTCGGTGGCGACCGGCGGGCCCGAGACGGTGGCAGAGGGAGGCGCACTGGAGGTCGGCGACGTCCGTCGCGCGGTCACGGTGACGTCGACCATCGAAGCGCCGGGAGCCAGCGACAGGACGAGTTCGCGCGCGTTGGGCGCGGAGCGCACGTGGGCGCCGGTGACCCGCACGTCATAGCCGTGCGGAGCGTCGGAGGCGGGGATCAGGATCGTGGTGCTCGACCCCGCGCCGAAGCTGCCACCGCCGACCCGCCTTGGGCTGTACTTCATGGTGAATCTGCCTGCGGCCCGGTCGAATCCGTAGCTCAGCGGAGTTCCCGAGACCCGATCCGGGTGCGGGACCGCGACGTACTCCAGGGAGGCGGTGTCGGTCTCGTTGTACGCCCAGAGCATGGTGCCGACGCGGTGTCGGGCAGCGAGGTCGGTCACGCCTGCCAGCGCGCCGCGATCTTCGGTGGCGCCGTACTCGGTGAGAAGGAGTCCATGGCCGGTATCAGCGGCGTGACGGTCAGCATTGTCGAACGCTCGCCCGTCCGGCTCGGAGCAGCCGGCGTAGGTACCCGTCTGGTCGAACGAGGCGCAGTACACGTGGAACGACATGCCGAGGTTGTTGCCCCGCTGACGCACGTGAGTCGGGAAGCCGAGGTTGAACGTCACCTGCGGCTCGTAGTAGACGGTCGTGTGCGGATCGACATGTCGGACGACGTCGATGGCCTTCTGCTGGACCGCGGCCAGGGCGGCGTCCTGCGTGGGGCAGCCGTTGGAGGAGACGCAGGGCAAGAAGTCCGAGCCCGGCCACGGCTCGTTGTAGAGGTCGATACCGAAGACGCCCTTGGCGTCCTTGAAGTAGGCCGCCGTGTGCCCGATCGCCCGCGCGTAGTGCGTCGCGACCCCGACACCGTCCGGCGCCGGCTTGTCCGCGAGGAAGTTGTCGTACACCCGCTGCAACGCCTTGCTGCTGAAGTAGTTGGCCGGAAAGCCGTAGGTCGCGTCGTTGGGCAGGCCGTCGTCCAGGACCGCCCAGTCGGGCCACCCCAACCCTTGGTACTTCGGGTTGGCCATGTCCTGGTGGAAGTCCAGCAGCGTCGAGATGCCGTGCCGCTGCAACGTCTGGACCGTGCCGCGCAACCGAGCCAGATAGGCATCGTCGTACGTCCCCGGCTGCTTCTCCAGCGCGTTCCAGTACACACCGAGGCGCACGCTGGTGTATCCCTCACGCTGCAGCAGCTGAGCATCCTTCTCGCCGAAGCCCGCGCCGTCGGGCGCGTAAGGCGGCGACTTCTGCACCTCGTTGACGCCCTGAGTGATCACGACCCGGCCGTGCTCGTCCACGATCCATCGACCGGACGTCTGCCACCGAGGCGCATCGGCGGCGCTGGATGTCGGGCGGTGCCCTGCCGCATGGGCCGCGACCGCGCCGCTTGCTCCGCCAAGCACGATGGCTGCCACGCCACACGCGGCGCCCAGAGTCCTGACCGGATGCATGGTGTCTCCTCGTCGAGATTCGCCCAGCTCAAGCGCACGGGCCGAACCCGGGGCCTCCGCCCGAGGCTAGCCAGGTCGAGCACTCCCACATGCATAAATGAGTCAATCGACCAAGACCTTTGACTTAGTCCGGCCTGCGCAGAGAAGTCATGGTTCCGGCGCAGAAAGCGCAAGGACGAGGTCGCGGACGGCATCCGGGTCTTGAAGCCGGTCGCCGAAGATCTCTCGCACCTGGCCCATGCGATAGCGCACCGTCTGCGCGTGGACGTGCAGCTCGGCGGCCACGTCATCGCGCCGCCCTTGGTGCAGCAACCACGACCGCAGCGTCTCGGCCAACCGCGCCGCCGTCGCAGGGGTCTGGCCTGCGAGGGGCGCGAGCGCCCGAGCCCGCAGGTCCGCATGAGCCTCGCGGTCGGCGTACAGCACGAGCTCGGCCAGGTGCTCCTCGGTGTCGAGAGGGCTGCCGTCCGCGAGGCCGAGGGCCTGGGCGCTCAACGCGCGGCGGTAGGAGACCGCGGCCGCCCGCCAGGGACGCACCGGCCCGACGTACGCCGACCGCCCGGCCAATGCGCGGAGCACATGTCGCCGCCCGGGCCCGTCGGCGTCGGGGACGAGGAGGATCGCGCTCGACAGCTCGCCCGTGTCGTCGATGGCACGCAGGCAGCCGGAGCCGAGCTGGGCGGTGATCGCGCTGATGCGCTCGGCGGGCAGGACGACGGCCGTCAGCGTCTGGGGGACCGGCCACTCGGCGCGCTCCGCCAGGGCGATCAAGGTGTCCTCGTCACGCTCGGCGAGCAGGGCTGTCGCCAGGCGTTCGCGCCGACGTTCACGGACTCGGCCGGCAGCCGCGAGCTCGTCGGCATGCCCGGACACGCTCGACGCAGACAGGGTGTCGATGTAGGCGAAGACCAGCTCGGCGAAGCGGACCAGTGACGAGGCGTCGAGTCCTGCCGCGACCGCCACCTCGGCCAGGTCGCGCCACGCGACCCGCGCTCCGACGCGATAGGCCGCCAGCAAGGCATCCATCGAACGACCGCTGCTGGCCTCGCCCTGACCGAGGACGTACGCACCATCCACCGACGCGCGCAACGGGCGGGCTGGATCGCCTCCCGGACCAGCGGCGGCGATGCGGAGGAAGCCGGCGAGGGCGAGCTGAACGGCGTTCTCGATCGTCTCGAGCATGCCGCCGGCGAACGCGCTGGCGTAGCTGGGGACCTCATCGATGACGGCCGCGACGACGCGCTCGGCCACGTGGGGCAGCTGGTCGCGGAGCCGGTCGATCACGTCGGGCGGCAGCACCAGATCGGTCGACCGTGGCAGCTCAGCATCGGGCATCTTGATCGCTCCGAACAATTCAGGGCATTCGGTTCACGCCTGGTGGGCAAGATTTTAGACCCCACCGGGCAGCACTCTGGTCTCATGACAGCTCCAGCAACCAGCCGCACGCCGGCTGACGGCCCTCTCGAAGGGCGCCCGGGCTGGCGTAACCACGCCTTCCGGTTGGTGAAGGCGGCCACCACGCCGCTGCTGCCCGAGGACTATGTCGACCTGTTCGACCCGCTGCGCTCCACCACCCAGCTGCGCGGCCGCGTCGAGGCCGTAACTCCCGAGACCACTGATGCCGTGACCGTCACGATCCGCCCCGGGCGAGGCTGGCGCGGCCACGTGCCCGGCCAGTACACCCGCGTGGGCGTCGACATCGATGGCGTACGCATGTGGCGGGCCTACTCGATCACCTCCGGTCCGCGCACCGACAGTTGCATCGCGATCACCGTCAAGGCGATCAGTGGCGGCGCGGTCAGCACTCACCTCGTCGAGTCGCTCCAGGCCGGCAAGGTCATCCAGATGGAGCAGGCGGCCGGCGAGTTCGTCCTCCCGCAGACACTGCCGCGCAAGGTCCTCCTGCTCACCGGCGGCAGCGGCATCACTCCAGTCATGGGCATCCTGCGACACACGGTCGAGCGCCTCGATGACGTCGTCCTGCTGCACTCCGCACCCCGCCCTGAAGACGTGATCTTCGCCGACGAGCTGCGCGGCCTGGCTGCCGACGGCCGAATCTCCTTGCAGGAGAGGCACACTGACGTTGACGGGATGCTCAACGCGACAGAGCTCGACAGCCTCGTGCCCGACTGGCGCGAGCGCGCGACGTTCGCCTGTGGTCCCGGCGGAATGCTCAACGCACTCGAGTCCCATTGGGAGACAGCGGGACTCGCGGATCTGCTGACCATCGAGAAGTTCCGCCCCGCGCTCCGCGAGGCGTCCGGCGAAGGCGGCACGGTCCGCTTCACCAAGCTCGACCGCGAGGTCGAGTCACCCGGCTCACGTCCGATCCTCGACGTCGGCGAAGAAGCCGGCGTCCTGATGCCGTCCGGGTGCCGCATGGGCGTCTGCTTCGGCTGCGTGCTGCCCCTGCGCGAAGGGTCCGTCCGCGACCTGCGCAGCGGCGACGTCACCACGGCCCAGCCCGGCGACGGCGTACTCATCCAGACCTGCATCTCGGCTGCTGCCGGGCGCTGCGACATCGACCTCTGACCTGACTCGTCCACCGAAAGGACGCACCATGACTGCTTTGCAGAAGAAGGAGCACAACCCGATCGCGCACCTCACGCGAGAGGACATCGAGTCGCTCGGGAACGAGCTCGACGCGGTGCGCGCCAGCGTGATCGAGGCCCGCGGAGCCAGCGACGCGGCGTACATCCGACGCGTGATCAAGACTCAGCGGACCCTCGAGATGGCCAGCCGCGCGGTGCTGCTGTTCTCGAAGTCGAAGCCTGCCTTTGTCGCCGGCACCATCGGCCTCACGGTCTCAAAGGTGTTGGAAAACATGGAGATCGGGCACAACGTCATGCACGGCCAGTGGGACTGGATGCGTGACCCGAAGATCCACTCGACCACCTGGGAGTGGGACAACGCGTCGCCCGCCGACCTGTGGAAGCACAGCCACAACGAGCTGCACCACACGTACACCAACGTGCTCGGCCGCGACAACGACCTCGGCTACGGCATCATGCGCGTCGACGAGGACCAGCCGTGGATCCCCTTCTACCTCGGACAGCCGGCGTGGAACTTCGTGAACGCGTGCTTCTTCGAGTACGGCATCGCGGCCTACGACCTGGAGCTCGGCAAGTACTTCGCCGGCCGCAAGGACAAGGCGATCTTCAAGCGCGACATGACCAAGGTGGTCAACAAGATCCGCGAGCAGGCGACCAAGGACTACGTCGTGCACCCCGCGCTGGCCGCCCTGACCGGCTCCGGCCGTCGGACCCTCCTGGCCAACTTCACCGCCAACCTGGGCCGCAACCTGTGGACCCACTCGGTCATCATGTGCGGCCACTTCCCCGAGGGCGTCGAGACGTTCACCAAGACGTCGATCAAGGGCGAGACTCGCGGTGACTGGTACCTCCGCCAGATGATCGGCTCGGCCAACATCCACGGCTCCAAGGCGATGCACATCGCAACCGGCAACCTGTCGTTCCAGATCGAGCACCACCTGTTCCCGGACCTGCCGAGCAACCGCTACCAGGAGATCGCGCCCCAGGTGCAGGACATCTGTGAGCGCTACGGCCTGCAGTACACCTCGGGTTCGCTGCCGCGGCAGGTCGCGTCGGCCTGGTCCAAGGTGATCCGGCTGTCGCTGCCCAACCACATCGCGGCCAAGGTCAAGCGCCCCAGCCGTCGTACGCCGATCGTGCCCACCGCGCTCCCGTCCCGCCTCGCCGCAGCCGAGAAGCGCGCCGCCTGACGAAGCCGCTGGTCGAGTAGCCGGAGCGCCAGCCCCACCGCTGGTCGAGTAGCCGGAGCGCTAACCCGCACCGCTGGTCGAGTAGCCGGAGCGCTAACCCGCACCGCTGGTCGAGTAGCCGGAGCGCCAGCGGAGGCGTATCGAGACCCCTTGCGTCGCAGGGAGACTCGGGCCTCGCCGTAGCCAGGTCTCGATACGGCTCGGCTACTTGGGTCGAGTAGTCCGGAGCGCTAGCGGAGGACGTATCGAGACCCGCCTCGCCTACTCGACCAGCGATTGGGCGAGGAGGCGGACGCCTTGCACGATGGCCCGCTCGTTCAGGTTGGAGTAGCCGAAGATCAGCCCACCGCGGCCGGGACTCAAGCGATACGGACGCAGCCCGACGATGTGCACGCCCGCCCGCGCGGCAGCCTCGACCACGACGTCCTCATCCAGGTGGTCGGGCAGCCAGGTGACGACGTGCAGACCCGCCGCGATACCGGTCGGCTCCAGGTCGGGCAAGTGCTCGGCCAGCGCCGCGAGGAGCACGTCGCGACGTGTCCGATAGACCGGACGCATCCTCCGCAGATGCCGGTCCAGCTCACCGCGCTGGAGGAAGTCGGCGAACGCGAGCTGATCGATCGCCGGCGCGCCTCGGTCGGCCAGCACCTTCGCCTCGGCAACAGGACCGACCAGGTCCGGAGGCAGGATGAGCCAGCCCACGCGGAGACCGGGCGCGAGCGTCTTGCTGGACGATCCGGCGTACGCGACGACATCGGGCGCCAGACCCTGCATGGCGCCGAGAGGTGTTCTGTCGTAACGATATTCGGCGTCGTAGTCGTCCTCGATGACCAGCGCATCGCGCGATCTCGCCCACTCGATGACCGCGGCACGACGCTCCGCCGTCAGCACGCCTCCGGTCGGCCACTGGTGTGACGGGGTGAGGATGATCGCGTCGGCCTCGACGTTGGCGAGCGCGTCGTCGCGCAGGCCGTCATCGTCAACGGGTACGCCGATGACCTTGATCCCGTGGGCGTCCGCGAGCGGTCGTACGTCGTCGTTGGCGGACGGGTCCTCGACCACCACGACGCGAGCACCGCGCGCCGCAAGGACGGCCATGAGCAGGTGGCTCGCCTGGGCGTACCCGGCGGTGATGACCACGGTCTCCGGGTCGGCACACGTACCCCGAACGCGGTTGAGATAGTCGGCGATGCCTTCGCGCAGCTCAAGCATGCCGTTGCCGCTGAGGTAGCCGAGTCGGTCGTTCGGCGCCTCGGTCAACACCCGACGCAACGACCTGAGCCAGACCGCGCGCGGGAAGCTCGCGACGTCCGAGCGTCCGTAGCCGAAGTCGACGACGTACGACGGCCTCGCCTCCGGAGTGGGCGCCGGCGTCGGGGTGCCCGGCCCCGCCGCGACGCGGGTGTAACCACCTGGCGTGCTCGCGAGGTAGCCCTCCGCGACAAGCTGTTGGTACGCCTCGACCACCACTCCCCGCGACACACCCAGATCCGCAGCGAGGCTGCGAGAGGCGGGCACGGACGTACCAAGGGGGAGCCCGCCGGTCCTGATCCGGTCGCGGATGGCGGACTCGATCTGACGGTGCATCGGCTCGGCACCTGCCCGGTCGAGCTCGACCAGGAGGTCCGAGGCCAGCTGGGTGGTCTTCCGCGCGGCCATCGCCTGATGCTAGGCCGGACGGTTAGATGGCTCCATGGCAGCGCGAGCGATTCACCACCTTGACCTCTGGGCCGACGACTACGCGACCGCGGGTGACGAGTGGGCCTGGCTGCTCGGGCATCTCGACTGGGAGTCGGACCTGTCCTGGGAGTCGGGACGATCGTGGGCCCACCCGGACGGCACGTATCTGTTCATGGAGTCCTCGTCGGATCAGTCCGGTGAGCACGACCGGATGCGTGCAGGCGTCAACCACATCGCCTTCGTGATCGAGGACCGCGAGCTGCTCGACCGGATGCGCGCCGAGTCCTCGGGCCACGGGTGGCACGAGCTGTTCGCCGACCGATTCCCGCATGCCGGCGGCGACGAGCACACCGCGCTCTACCTGGAGAGCTCCGAGGGTTTCGAGGTCGAGATCGTCGTCGAGCCCACCGCCACCGACCCGAGCTGAGTCGTACACCGACCTTTGCTATCGCAAGACGACTCGCTAACTCGTAGGTGCCTCCCCTCGAGGGGAGGCACCTACGCGTTAGCGAGTCGTCTTGCGATAGCAAACAGCACCGCTCGATCGGTACGTCTTCGCTTGTCTAGGGCGAACGCTAGAGTCCGCGATACGCGGCTAGGCGAGGACGCGTACGGGCGCGCCGTCGAGGAAGGCGGCGATGTCCTCGACGACCTGGGTGAAGTAGACGGCGTACCCCTGCTCGACCACGTAGCCGAGGTGCGGCGTGAGGATCGTGCGTGGCGCGGCCAGCAGCGGATCGTCCGACGGGATCGGCTCGTCGTCATAGACATCGACGGCCGCGCCGGCGATGTCCCCGGTCTGCAACGCCTCGGCGAGCGCGTTCTGATCGACGAGGCCCGAGCGCGACGTGTTGATCAGGTAGGCGTCGGCGCGCATCCGCCTCAGGTCGGCCTGGCCGATCACGCCGCGGCTGCGGTCGCCGAGCTTGAGGTGCAGGGTGACGAATCGTGACGTGGCAAGCAGCTCTTCCTTGGAGACAGCCGCGGCCCCGACCTCGACCGCGCGCTCAGGCGTGAGGTTCGGCGACCACGCGACGACGTCCATCCCGAACGCCGCGCCCAGCTGGGCCACGCGCGAGCCGAGCCGCCCGAGTCCCATGACGCCGAGGCGCTCGCCGGACAGCGCGACCCCGACCGACGTCTGCCAACGACCCTCTCGCAACGAACGATCCTGCTGTGGGATCTGCCGGGCGAGCGACAGGATCAGCGCGAGCGCATGCTCGGCGGTCGGGTGGGGGAGCGAGTCGGTGCCGCAGACGATGACGCCCTGCTCAGCCGCGGCCGCCATGTCGATGGCCGCATTCTTGGCGCCCGTCGTGACGAGCAGCCGCAGATCGGGCAGCTGAGCGAGTACCTCCCGGCTGAACGCCGTCCGCTCCCGCATCGCGACGACCACGGCCGCTCCGCTCAGCAGCTCGGCCAGCGCCCCGACATCGCGGACGTGGTGGTCGACGAACGTGACGTCACAGCCCAGGGCGTCCCAGTCGGCGTACGTCCGGGCCACCTGCTGGTAGTCGTCCAGCACCACCACGCGAGTCATCGCACCTCCAGCTGAGCGGTCGGGCCCTCATCCTCACCCGACCGTCCGAGCCGTCGATACCCGGGTGCCGTACGACTGCGGCCGGGTCAGGCGCCGGCCGCCGACTAACCGACCGGACGGCCGAACGTCACGGCGTCGCGCACCTGCGCAGGGACACGTTCGGCGAGCTGGACGTCGGGTCCGGCACCGAGCGCATCGTTGACGGTCGAGAACGCGATCCGCCAGCCGATGAACATCGTCGCCTCCACGATCTCGCGGTCCTCGAAGCCGGCGTCGCGCAGCGCGTCGACCTCTTTCTGGGAGGTGCCGTTGGCGTCGGCCACGACCCGCCGGGACCAGATCGCGATGGCCCGCTCGCGCGCGGAGAGCTCCTCGGGCAGTCCGCCCGCGATGATCGCGGCCGTGAGGTCCGCCCCGGCGAGCGCGTTGAGCTTCTCGCCCCAGCCGTACGAGCAGTAGGAGTCGCGCATCGTCGAGACGGTCGCGCAGACCAGCACCGCCAGCTCGCGATCGCTCAGCGTCGACGGGCCGGTCGTCATCCCGCGCAGCTGGACGAAGGCGTCGTAGACCTCCGGGCGCCAAGCCCACAGCTGCGTGTAGTTGGTGACGTAGCCATCACCGGCTCGATCGCGCTCGTAGAGGCGGTCGACGTCAGGTCCCCCGGGCGGCTTCTGCACAAACATGGCTCACGGTACGTCCGCGCTCCGTCCGGCGTACGACGAACAAGGTCCTGAGGCCCGCGCGTTGGAGCGCGCGCTACCCAGGACCTTGACTGAGTTTCGGTCAGCGGCGGGCGTGTGGGGTCTTCGTCGAGGGCTTGTGGGCCATCCCCATGTAGACGCCGCCCTCGCGCAGCTCATCGACCATCTGGTCGATCCGCTTCTGCCGGGTCGCGGGCTGCTTGGCCTTCTCGATCCAGCCGATGTAGTCGTTCTGCTGGTACGCCGGCCGCTCGTCGTACGCCTTGAGCACACCCTCGTCGGACAGCGCCGTGCGGACGTCGTCCGGCATCGGGTAGCGAGGGCGGTGCAGGCGAGAAGTGTCGGCCATACGAACCATCATCACCCCGCCCACGAACGCCCGCAAGCGAACGAGAATGCCCGTATCAGAAGGGTGTTCGGCAGGCTCCTTTCAGTATCGGCAAGGGCACTGAGCCCGGCCCCGCAGACGTGGCGTACGTCGGTCGGTCACCGACCGGCGTACGGCTCAACGTCGTGCGTGCACGATGTGTCCGGCGGATCGCTGCTCGGGGATCTCCTCGCGACCGAGGACGCGATCAATGGCTTGCCGCGCCGTCAGATCATCGATCTCGCCAAAACCGTTGTCATTCAACAGGTCTCGCATTTGCGGCGGCGTGAAGAAGGACAGCCACGGCTCCCCGATGGCCTCGACCTTGCTGATGGCACGATCGCGTGCCTGTGCGTCAGCGTCATCCAGGTGCTCACGTGGCGCCGCGTAGTCGAGGACCAGCTCGGCCCCCGGCAGACCGCCCACCACGGACAGGGTCTCGGCGATCGCCGACGCTGTCAGGTAGGGGACGACACCGAGCCAGAGATAGACGGCCGGCAACGACGCGTCGTACCCCGAGGCGATCAGCCGCTCAAGAAACGACTCCCGCTCGAAGTCGACCCCGACGTACGCGACGTCGGAAGTCGGCTCGAGGCCGACCTGCGCGAGCTGGGCCTGCTTCCACTCCTGGGTGCTGGGGTGGTCGACCTCAAAGACGCGAGGCGGGGCGACGGGGCGGTACGCCGTCGTGTCGAGTCCGGCGCCGAGGATCACGACCTGTGTCGTGCCGGCCGCGACAGCACGGTCCACGACCCGCGCCCCGATGCCGTGCCGGGCCGCGATGAACAGCCGCATCCGACTGCGATCTGCAGACCGAGGGTCATCCAGCGCTGCAGCGTCGCCGAGGATCGTGACGGCGAGCGGGTCAGCGAAGATCGTGCCGGACTCGAGAACCTGATGGGTCGCGCGATGGACCGCTGCAGACCACGCCGTACGACTGGGGCCGGTGCCGTCCACGGCTCAGGCCTGCCGGTGCTTGCGCCAGGTCCTGACGGCGTCCTGGACGACCAGCACGGCCACCACGACGTTGAGGACGAAGAAGACCCAGGACAGCGTGCCCCAGTCTGCGCCACCTGCCAGGTCGATGAGCTTCGTGACGAGTAGGAAGACGACAGCGACTGCCAGGGCCGTCGAGAACCACGGGCTGCGCAGACCGGTAAGGGAAGGTTCGCTCACGAGAAGCAAGCCTAGGGTGCGGTCTCGGATACCTGCGCGGACGGCTGGCCTGCGAAATCGGGAGGCCGCGTCCGGCGTACCGGCGTAAATTCGTTGAACTCAGTTGTATCAACGGCGCGACGACCTGCTCCTGTGCGGATGAGAGGCTCCGACCGGGGTCTCGTCGTCGAGGCCGGGAGGAGGTCAGCGTGACCATTGAAAAGACGTCCACGGCTCCACCGGGGGAGAGTGTGTGGACTCAAGCGGCCGGCTGCTTCCGACGGTGGAGCAATGGGGATGCTCAAGGTCTCGACGAGATGGTGCGGGTGCTGAGCCCGGTGCTGTGGCAGGTCGTTCGCGCGTACGGGCTTGACCGTGACCGCGCTGAAGACGTCGTCCAGAGCACCTGGCTCGCGCTCGTACGCCGACGTGACTCGATCAATGACGCGCAGGCAGTGGGTTCCTGGCTCACGACAACGGCCCGCCGCGAGGCATGGCGCGTGTCGCGACTCGAGGGACGCACCGAGCCGGTGAGCGACGACGTCATCGAGCTGCGGGCGCCCGAGCTGCGATCGGCCGAGTCCGAAGCCATCGCCCACGACGAGGGCGACCGCCTCTGGGCCGGCGTCTCGCAGCTGTCCGAACGATGCCAGCGGCTGCTGCGTGTCATCGCTTTCTCCGACCGACCCGACTACTCCGGACTTGCCTTGGAGCTGGGCATGCCCGTAGGCAGCATCGGCCCGACCCGAGGCCGATGCCTGGACAAGCTGAGGACCCTCCTCGCCGAACCGACCGATAGGGGCCCCCAATGAAGCCTGACGTGACGTACGCCGACCTCGCCACGATGTGGTCGGCCCACGACCCGATGCCGGACAGGCTCGTCGACAAGGTGCTGGTCTCCGTGGCCATGGAGGACATGGACGCCGAGTACGAGCTCCTACACCTCGTCGAACGCAGCCGCGAGCTGGTCGGTACCCGGCGCGACAACGACGAGACGCTGACGATCGTGTTCTCGGGAAGCACCTGCTCGCTGATGATGCGCGTGAGCTCACTCGATGCGTCGATGCGTCGGGTGGACGGTTGGGTGTCACCGCCGCGCTGCGTGCGCGTGACGGTCAAGCATCAGGACTCCGAGGTGTCCACCGAGTCCGACTCCAAGGGCCGCTTCGAGATCGACCGCGTGCACGGGGGGCTGTGCCGCATGATCGTCAACGATCTTGCGCCGGATTCCGGCGACGACAACACCCAAAACCTTTTCGCCACACCATCGTTCGAACTCTGACCGGGCCCGCGCAGACACTGTCCTGCGCGGCGACCTGCCACAGGCCATGACATCGCATTGATAGGGGAGAGCTGTGACCGAGTCCAACACGCCCAATCTGATCGTTCCGCCGAAGCGGCACGATCATGACCCTGACCTTCCGTCACGGAAGGTCATGGGCGATGCGGATGGTCGCATCCTCGATCCCCGTAACGCAGCGTCGGTGGCGGGTGTCAGTCCGCGTTCAACGGCCTACGTCGGACACCGGCTGACCATCTCGCTGCAGACGGATCGGGACAAGGTCATGCCGATCCTGGAGGAAGCCGCCGACCAGCTCGGGTGGGAGCTCGCTGAGGACACGCCGGGCGATGGCCGGGGACGCGCGAAGAAGGCGCGACAGACGGCGTACCTCCACGACGAGAGCGGCCCGCTCGGCGTGGCAACGGTCTCGATCGGAGTCAAGAAGGGCACTGTCGCGCAGACGCCGGACGGCTGGACGCTGCTGCAACGCGCACGCGCCAACCACTCCCTCGAGGACCTGGCCGGCGTCGCGCTGGACCACGTCCTGGTGGCCAGCCACTCCGAGACGCCGACCGCGATGCGAATCACTCCCAACCCGGTCGGACGGGGCAACCCCGTAGGGCGGGGCAACCCCGTAGGACGCGGCAACCCCGTAGGGCGGGGCAACCCGGTCGGACGCGGCAACCCCGTCGGACGCGGCAACCCCGTAGGACGCGGCAACCCCGTAGGGCGGGGCAACCCAGCCGATGAGGCGGCCACCAGCTACGCCGTCGCGTCGTACGGGCTGGCCGGCAGCGGCGGGCGCCAGCCGGTTGCGTTCCTTGGCCCGGCTCCGCATCGACGTGCTGATCGGGACATCAAGGGCAGGCGCCCGGTCGTCGCGATTCTGGACACAGGCTGTGGCTCGCACCCCTGGCTCGACGGAATCGTCAAGACCGAAGTCAGGCTGGACGGCAAACCGATCGGCGACATCGACGCCGCAACGGACGGCGAGCGGAATCCCGATCAGACCGGACCGCTCGACGGTGGGCTCGATGACCTGGCGGGTCACGGCACGTTCATCGCCGGTCTGGTCCACCAGGCGTGCCCGGACGCCGACATCGTCTCGTGGCGACTCATCAGCTCGGCCGGCGTCATCGTGGAGTCGACCTGGCTGACCGCGCTGACGCAGATCGCTGAGCTGGCCCGACGCCATGCTTCCGGAGAGCCCGGGGGCCATCCGATCGACGTCCTCAACCTGTCCTTCGGCTACTACCACGAGACCCCCGAGGACCTTCTGTTCGACTCGACGTTGCAGAAGATCCTGGATGTCCTGTCCTCCAGCGGCACGACGGTCGTGTGCTCAGTCGGCAACGACGCCACCGCTCGACCGTTCTATCCGGCCGCCCTCGCACCACACGATGGTGGGCTCAACGCGACACGCAAGAAGCTGCCCATCGTCTCGGTCGGGGCGCTCAACCCGGACAACACGACGGTCGCCCTGTTCAGCAATAGCGGCAGCTGGGTGCGGACGTACGCTCCGGGGGCTTCCGTGATGAGCACGACGCCACCGTTCCAAGGTGGGCTCGAGCCCATCGCGCGGACGTCCGCTGAGGGCGAGGAGCGTGCCTCGATCGACCCCGACGACTTCACCAGCGGCTTCGCGCTGTGGAGCGGGACGTCTTTCGCCGCGCCCTACGTCGCCGGCCGGATCGCTCAGGTCCTGGCCAAGGATCTGCCTCCCAAGGCCGACGATGCGCGCAGCGCAGTTCGACGGGGTTGGAGGGCAGTCCGCGAAGTCACCGGCATCACGCCATGATTGGTGGGTGCTGACTGCCTCGGAGCTGCATGAGCGTGGCCTGACCCAGAGTCGGGCGGGCCGCCATGCCCAGGCGCGCCGCACGCTCAGCGTTGCGCTGTCGCGGGCTAATGACAACGCGACGATCGCGCACATCGAGCTGAGTCTGGCGTGGGCTGAGTCCGAGCTCGGCACGGTCCAGGACGGCATCGATCTGTGCGAGCACGCACTCCAGCTGACCGGTGTGCCTGATCCGATTGTCGGTCTGATCTGGTCCCAGAAGGGGCTCCTGCACTCGTTGGCCGGCAACGGGTCAGCCGCGCTGGAGTCGTTTGCGACGGCTTCGCCGCTCCTCGACCTGCAGGAGCACGAGGCGATCGGCAACCTTCATCTCAATCGCGGTCTCGTCTACTTGCAGCGCGGCCAGGGAACCGCCGCGAGTGACGAGTTCGAGCGCGCCCTTGAACAGTTCGAACGAGCCGAGCTCTCGGAGGCGTGCGACAAGGCACGCCACAACCTCGGGTACGCCCGACTCGTCGCTGGCGACGTAGCCCGAGCCGTCAGCCTCATGGAGGAGGCGCGGACCGGGATGGATTCGCTCGGCCCTGTCTACGAGGCCGTCAGCGCACAGGACAGATCAGAAGCACTCATCGCGGCTGGTCTGCCCCACCAGGCGGCCGACAGCCTCCGCGAGGCCAGCGGAGTCCTCGGTCGCCGGGGGCTCCGTCAGAGCCAGGCCGAGGCGCTGCTCGTGCTCGCTCGGCTCAACATCGGCAACGACGAGCCGCGCGAGGCCCGCAAGATCGCTCGTCGGGCGGCGCGCTTGTTCAGCAACCGCGGTAGCGATGCCTGGGCGACTCGCGCTCAGGCCGTCGCGCTCTCGGCCGAGGTGGCCGCCGGCGTACGACGTCCTGCGCTGCTCGAGGAGGCGACCGACATCGCGGGCCGGCTGCGCGAGCAGGGTCTGGTTCACGACGCTTCGGCCGTGCTGCTGCAGTCGGCCCGGATGGCCGTACGCACGGGAGACCTGGCGGAGGCGCGGCGTCGCGTGCGCGGCGTACGACAGCGTGCTGACGCTCCCCTCGAGAACCGGCTGCTGCAGCACGAGGTACGGGCCGAGCTGTCCCTCGCCGGGCGGCGGCGCGCGGACGCCATGCAGCACGTACGCGATGGGCTGGCCGAGCTGCACGACTGGCAGTCGTCGTTCGGGAGCCTCGACCTGCAGAGCTCCGTCGTCGGTCACGGTCGCACGCTCGCGCAGGCCGGCCTTCGGCTCGCTGTCGAGGACGGGCACCCCGGGGTCGTGCTCGAGTGGACCGAACGCGCTCGTGCACTGACGACTCGCGTCGCTCCAGTGCGACCGCCGGACAACCCCGAAGGTGTGGAGCAGCTGCAGGAGCTGCGCGAGATCCACGCGGCCATCCGGGCGGCAGACACCGCTGGCGACAGTGTCACCGGGCTCGTGCGCAAGTCGTCACGCCTGCAGCAGCAGATCCGCGAAAGAGCTTGGCACGACCCAGGATCCGGCCTTGTCACCGAACCGGCCACCCTCGACACGCTGATGGCTCAGCTGGCGATCCACGACGGTGTGATGCTCGTCCACCTCGTCACGCACAGCGGGCAGCTGCGACTCCTGGTCGCCACCGGAGACGAGGCGCGCCTCGTCGATCTCGGCCGTTTCGAACCTGTGAAGCGCATCCTCCAAGGCCTGCAGGCCGACCTCGACATGTCTGCCGCGCACCTGCCCGCCCAGCTGCGCGAAGTCGTCCATGCCAGCCTGGCCGATCGTCTCGCCACGCTCTCCGATCATCTGATCGCGCCGGCCGCGGACCTGATCGCCGACCGGCCCGTGCTCGTTGTGCCGACAGGCGGTCTCGCCGGGACGCCCTGGACCCTTCTCCCGGATCTCGCCGGCCATCCGCTCACGATGCCGCGATCAGCGTCGCTCTGGCTCACGCATCAGGAAGCTGGCGAAAAGCCCCCGGGCACAGCGGCTTTCGTCGCCGGACCGCGCGTGGCACGTGCTGACGAGGAGGTACGCCGGTCGGCTGCAGCCTGGGGTCGTGGCGCGTCTGTGCTCGCCGGGTCGGCGGCGACCGCGGAGAAGGTCAGCGCCGGCGCGGCGCAGGCCGACGTCTTGCACGTCGCCGCACACGGGCGTCACTCGGCGGACAACCCCCTGTTCTCCGGTCTGGAGCTGGCCGACGGACCGTGGTTCGGCTACGACATCGACCGGCTCGCCTCGGTGCCGCGCACCGTCGTCCTCTCGTCATGTGAGCTGGGCCGCTCCACGGTTCGATGGGGTGAGGAAGCGATCGGCATGACCGTCGCCTGGCTGCATGCCGGCGCAGAGACCGTCATCGCCGCTCCCGCGAGCGTCGATGACGACGTCGCCTGCGAAGTCCTGGCCGGGACGCACGCGAGGTTGGCGGCCGGCCGGCTCCCGTCGTACGCCCTGGCTGAGGCGACCGCGGAGCTGGACCTCGACGTACCCAGCTCGTTCATGTGCTTCGGCGCCGGCTGGTAGGTCGCTCAGACCTCGATCTCAATATGTGAGACGGGCGAATGGGGGCGTATCACCGGTGAATCGGGCCGCTCTTCCCTCATGTCAGCTGATGACAGCGTGACACCTCGGCCTACCGGCGCCGCCTAGCGCCTGGCTCGAGGGAAGGCGGCCCACGGTTGGGGGACTTTCGGCCGCCGATGCATGACCGATGGGCGTGGCTGCTGGAGGGGGTCACGCCCATCGGGCATGCCGCACCTTGGTCTCGATACGGCTCGGCTAGCGCCTCGCCTACTCGACCAGCGGTTACGCGGGGCGCAGGTCGCGGACGTGCAGCACCCGGTCGAGGCGGTGCACATCGTCGGGTGCGACGAAGTGCGGGAGTCGCCCGTACTCGCGGAAACCGCACGACAGGTACAGCTGCTCAGCCCCGAGGTTGTCACCGCGGAAGTCCAGCGTCAGCATCTCGACGCCGGCGTCTGTCGCCGTGAGCACGAGTTCCTCGACCAAGGAACGGGCCACCCCGCGCCGCCGGAAGTCCAGGCTCACCGCGACCTTCTCGAGGTCAGCGTGCGGGCGATAGGTCGGCCGCAGATAGCGCCGCCAGAAGCCCATCCCGGCCAGCCGGTCATCGACCGACGCAATCACCAGGCGGGCGTCCTTCGGGCCGTCATCCACGACTTCCCAGAGGAGGTCTGCGACCTCGGCACGGCTCGGAGGACTGGTCCATCCGAGCGCGGCACCATCGGCCACCAAAGTTTGCAGCAAAATGGCCGCCTGATCAGTGAAATCTGTTGTCAGGTGGTGGTTTTCGACAGTGTGGCAACGGATCGCCAGAGCATTCGACGACATGGGCTCATCGTGGCACTCAGTTGGCCGATTTAGCGGATCGCGCACGCACCGTCCCGACCCGTGATCCAGTCTTTACCTCCCCGTGACCAGCGGCCGCGAACGACCCGCCGTGTGGTGGGACCCAAGGCTGGTCGAGTAGGCGAGGCGCCAGCCGAGGCGTATCGAGACCCGGTGAGCGCGCGCACCGGGTCTCGATACGCCTCCGCTGGCGCTCCGGCTACTCGACCAGCGAGGGCGTGGTGGCTAGGTCTTCTTGAGGAGGCCGGTGACCCCGGCGAGGAGCAGACCGCTGAGCATCCAGCCGAACGCCTTCAGCACGACCAGACCCCACGAGATCCATTGGTAATTCTCGGAACTCGGCGCCCACATCGGACTCTGCAGCGCGCCGATCGGCGTGACAGTGGTCAGCGCGTAGGGCACCGGATCGAAGCATGGATAGTCGGCCGCGATCTCCTTGCAGGGAGTGCTGCCGGTGATCGGCTCACCGTGGTGGGTCGTGTCGCCAGTGACGTCGGCGTACCCCAGAGGGTCGGCCATCACGAACGCGCGATGGTTGGTCGCGCAGATGCCGCAGCTGAGAATGATCACGAGCGCCAGCGGGATCATCGGCCAGAACGGGTGGTAGCCGTAGCCCACCAGCCAGCGATAGCCCCACTCGTAGGGCTTGGCGTACCACTTGGTGTTGTAGCGGGTGTCGCGAACCGCTGCCTGGTAGCGCAGCCAGTTGGCGTCGACGGACGCGCCGGCGCGGTCGTAGACCGACGCGACCTCGTGCCAGGGCTGCGAGGCGAACCGATCGCCGCCCTCGGGGGTCGGTGCGGTGTCCAGCCACCGGGCGACGGCGTCACGGTCGCTGCGCAGCGGGCCGTCCAGGTCCTTCAGCTCCCACCCGATCGCGTCGAGCCTGGCCTTGGTCAGCTCGGCATCCTCCTCACCGGTCTTGCTGACGATCAGGTCGCCGATCTCGGCGCGCCGCAGGCTGATTCGGCCCTCGATGTCTGGCCGCCGGTCAAGCAGGAGTGCGGCGATCTCAGCACGGTAGAGCTGCAGCGCATCCCCGTTGGCACGTGACAGATGCACGCCCGTGAGATCCATGGGGCCCTTGATCTTGGCGCGTTTGGCACGCACCGTGCCCTTGACGGTCAGACCCGTGGCGAACAGGTAGCCGCTCAGGCGCAGCCCGTCGAGCGTCAGCGCGTCGCCGTCGTGCTCGCTGAGCCGAGCGTTCTTGAAGACCACGTCGCCGTCGATCTCCGCGAGCCGTGCACGCACCTCACCGGAGGCGGTCATGTCCTCAGCGATCACACCGCCCCGGATCACCGCGTTGTCCAGCGTCAGCGCGTGCAGCTTGCTCCATTGCCCGTCGGGCGTGGTCGATGCCCGCTCATGGGGTTTGCTCAGTCGCGCGCCGGCCAGGCTCAGGTGCCCCAGCTCGACACCACGAGCTCGGACCTCGCCGCGCGCCAACATCCTTCTCGCGATCAGGGCGCCGGTCACGACCGCGCCGTCCAGCTTCAGGGAGTCGCCCTTCGGGTTGGTCAGCTGGGCCTCGGTCAGGTCGAATCGTCCGGCCAGATGGGCCCGTACCGCCGTGACCACTCCGGTCGAGATCAGGCCGACGGCTGTCACCGGCCCGCTGATCCGGGCACCGTCGAGGCACAGCGTGGTGGCCCCCGGGTTGGTCAGTCGGACGTCGCTCAGTTCGACCGGCCCGCCGACCTGAATCTCCGACAGCTGCAACTCGCCCGTGAAGACGGCCCCTTGTGCAGAGATCTGCTGGGCGATGTTCGCGCCGACCAGCGTGATCCCCGCCAGGCGCGAGCCACGCAGGTCGAGCCGGCGGATGCTGGCCCCCGAGCCCAGGACCTTCTCACGGACGTCGCACTGCACCAGCGACAGCTCACCCAGTGCGGGGACGTCATCCAGGTCCAGCTGACCCTCGATGCGCGCGCCGCGGATCCGCAGGTCCGCGGCTCGGCCGCCCGTGCTGACCAGCGCACTCAGGAGGGCGGCGGCAGGGATCGTACGATCACCACGCCACGACGATGAGTCCTCCGGTGAGAGGTCCTCGTCCTCGACCTCGGGCGCGAGGTCGATCACGTCGCCCACCTCGAGCGCCGCTCGGATGCGCTGGTCCCAGTCTTCGATGTCCCCTGTCACGCTGAGCGATCCTGTCAGGTCACATCGTTGTCACGTGGGCCTTCGCCATTCCCCGTGATCGCCCCGGTCGCGATCGCGGTATCACGGTGCGCCGCGTCGCCCTCCTAGTTGTGTCGGCCCCCGCACCGGAGACCGCCGGGACGAGGGAGCAGGACCATGGCCAAAGAGCAGATCAACATTGCGGCCGTACAGGCGGCCGTCGCCGACACCGATGGCGCTGACTGGGAGGCCGGCGAGAATCACCTCACCGCGTTGACCGCCAAGCAGCGCCGCATCCGCCTCGGCGTGCCGGTACCCGACGACAGCCATCGCGCCGCCCTCGAGCGGCGAGCAGCAGGCGTGCGTGCAGCAGGCCCACAAACCCTTGACGCCGGGCCGGCCGCGGATGCCGGAGCGGCCGCGTCGTTCGACCTCCGCAACGTCTCGGGACAGAGCTATGTCAGTGGGATCCGCGACCAGGGGTCGTGCGGTTCGTGCGTGTCCTTCGGGAGCGTGGCCGTCATGGAAGGCACGGCACGGTACGCCCGCAGGATGCCTGCGCTCGCGGTCGACCTGTCGGAGGCGCACCTGTTCTACGGACACGGCGGCACCGTCGGCGTCACCTGCCTCACCGGTTGGCTGCCCCTCCCCGCGCTGACGTTCTGCACGACCAAGGGAATCACCTACGAGACCGAGTTCCCTTACACACCAGGCAATTCCGGTGGCGGATCTGCTCCGTCTGGTTGGGAGAGCCACCGCGCTCGCGCGACCGGGACCGCCGACCTGACCAACAAGATCGCCGCGATCAAGCAACATCTGGTCGATGTCGGTCCGGTCACCGGCTGCTTCATCGTCTACACCGACTTCTACAGCTACTCCGCCGGCGTCTACAAGCACGTGACCGGAGCGGAAGAGGGCGGCCACTGCGTCGCCATCGTCGGGTACGACGACGCCAAGCGTGCGTGGATCATCAAGAACAGCTGGGGAACCGGTTGGGGCATGGGCGGATTCGGCTACATCGGATACGGCGAGTGCCTCATCGACACCTGGTCCAACATCGGCGTCACCGGAGTCCGGCTGCGCACGTGGACCGCTGCGAAGAAGGTGCTCGGTGGCTACGGCTCGGGCTACGACCGCAGCGGCTGGGTCTACGTCCAGGACAACGGCTGGCTGCACGTCGGAGGTACGACGAGCACGGCCCACGTCGCGATGTTCGCCGACCTGCTGACTGCCAAGGGAAAGGGCGCCTTCGTCAACGCCTACGAGGACGAAGGCCTCATCACCCAGGCCTACGCGTACTGACCGCACGAGACTCAAGGAGAACGTCATGCCCACCAAGACCACACGCACCCGCAAGGCCGCCCCAAAGGCGAGTATCCCTCGTACGGCCGCCTACTCGGCCCCCACGACGGAAGTCGCGCCCGATCCACACCCGCTCAGTGACGCCGAGCTCCAGCTGATGGCCGGCGATGCGTCGACGGCCGACGCAGCGGCTGATGACGCGTACGCGCCCGAGCCCACGATGCAGCCGCCTGGCACCGCGGTAGCGGCCGGCTACACCGCGGCGACCGCGGCGGCGGCGATCACGGGCCAGAAGGTCACCGCCCTCTGGGCCGAGCAGACGAACCGCAACGCTCAGATCCACCTGCAGACCGCGGGCTGGAAGAAGCTCGGTCGCCAAACCGATTCCGGCTCAACGGTATTGACGCTGCTCGCTGCTCACGCTCAGTCGTCGGGGATCGCTCCGGTCGCCCAAGAGGACCCTCCGGGCTCGATCATGTCGATGTACGTCTGGTGACCGAGACACCCTCATGCATCACGTCATGGAGTCCCCCAGGCCCGGTCAGCAGATCGACTTGTCGGTCGAGGACAGCCTCGAGATCCGGCTGAGTCATCCCAGCGGCACGGGCTATCGATGGAGCGCGGACCGGGTCCCCTCGTGCGTCGTCCTGCGCCGGGCCGACGCCGAGCTCGGGCCGACCAAGAGCCCCGTGCGAACCCCTGGTCAGGCACGCACCAGTGTCATCGAGCTGATGGCCACCGAACCGGGGGACGGCGAGCTGCGGCTGGCGCTCGGCCGTCCCTGGGAGTCCGAACCGGCGGAGGTTGTCGACCTCATGCTCACCGTGCGCTGAGCCCGGTCAGGCGGTGTACAGCAGGCTGTCCTGCTGCTGCGGGATCCGGGTCCAGAGCGTCACGTTGCCGACCTCGAAACGCCCGACCACGACGCGCCCCTGTGTGGTGATGTCCGGTCGGAGCAACATCTGGGACCAGGACTGGGCAGTGCTCGTCGAACGACCGGTCTTGACCATCTCGGTCAGTCGCGTCGCACCCGTCTTGGCCGTGGAGTCATCGGCGTGCACGAAGGTCACGATCAGCAGCTGCTTCGCGCCGTCTCGTGCCTGGCCGAGTCCCATTGCGGCGTAAGGAGGTTGGCCCGTCTTGGTGAGGTCCCCGATCGCTGCCTTGAGCTGCTCGGGTGTCAGTGGGCGACCGCGGGTGGCCGACGTCGGTGAGACCCGCTCGGTGCTCAGCCATGCGGCGTACGCACCGGCCTTGTCGAGCGCATCGGCCGCGGCTCTGAGATCGGCTGCGTTCGCGAGCGAAGTGCCCTGGCCCTCGGCGAGCCCGGCGAGCGCCTTCAGGCCGGCGTCGGTGCGGGCGTAGACGAGGGTGCTGCCATCAGGAATGGCGACGCGGCCGGATTGGCCGATCTGGGTCAGTGGTGACTTGCCCGCGAGCGACATGTCGATCTTGAGGTCGTCCAGCCAGCGCACCGCTTCGACGCCGCCGATCTTGGTCACGGTGGCCTGGGGTCCGACCGAGGTCTTGACGGCCTTCTGCACCGCGGCCGAGTCGAAGACCCCACGGACCACCTGGTGCGTCTCCGGTGGAGCACCCGCGGAGATGTCGGCGGTCAGCCGGCCCGGGTCGTACCCGAACTTCGCCTGCACCTCGCTCGGCCGAATCAGGTTGCCTGCGAAGAACGTCGTGGGCGCCAACCCGATGGTGCTGCCCTTCGTTCCGCCACCGATCGTCAGTCCGAGGCCTCCGCGATCGAGCTCGGCACCGGTGGCGTGGCGGTCGAAGCCGGAGGCCTTCCAGGCGGGGTCGAACCGGTTGACGGTGACGTCTTTGCGGTTCGCTGGAGTGTCCGGCACGAGGGAGAGCATCCCGGCGATCGAGTCCTGCGGCGTCTTCGTGTCCCCCTTGCTGCCGGTGCTCGGGCCGTCGTCACTGCACGCCGGTAGCGCGGCCAACGAGAACGCCACGAGCAGGCTGCCGCGGATGACCTGGCGACGGGTAGTGGGCACAGCGGACCTCCGCAGAAGAAGAGCGACCAGACGACTTTGGCCGACCGTACGGGTGTAGACGTCCGCACTGTCGGGGGCGCTCCGTCCGAGCGCGCTTTATACGGTCGCGCGAGTCCAGGTGGACTGAGAGGGTGCATGGGTGTCGCTGACTCACGCTGAAGCCCGGGAGCGGTCCGCCCTCATCGCGGTCCAGTCGTACGACGTACTGTTCGAGCTCGACAGCGGCCGTACGTTCCGATCCCGCAGCGAAGTCACGTTCGCGTGTCGTCAGCCGGGCACCTCCACGTTCATCGAGCTGACCAACGCGACGGCCGTGACCGTCACACTGAACGGCGAGCGGCTGCCGGCCCAGGCGTACTCCGATCAGCGGATCACGTTGCCAGCGCTCACTGCTGCCAACACCGTGGTGGTGGAAGCGACGTTGCCGTATGTCAACGATGGCGAGGGCATGCATCGCTTCGATGACCCTGCAGACGGTGCGACCTACATCTGTGCGTTCGGCGGTATGGATGCGACGCAACGCATCTTCGCGTGCTTCAACCAGCCTGACCTCAAGGCAACGGTGCACCTTGCGGTGCGTGCCAACACCGCCTGGAGCGTGTTGGCCAACGGTGCTTTCGAGTCATCGGCGTCCGGCCTGACGACCTTTTCACCGACGCCACCGATCTCGCCCTACCTCTTCACCATGTGCGCCGGGCCTTGGCACTCAGTGCGATTCGAGCACGCAGGCATCTCGTTCGGCTGGCATGCCCGGGCGTCCCTCGGGGCGCAGCTGGACCGCGACGCTGACGAGCTGCGTGAGGTCACCACCGCGTGCTTCGACCACTACACAACGATCTTCGACGAGCCGTACGCGTTTGGGCCCTACGACCAGGTCATGGTTCCCGGTCTGAACTGGGGCGCCATGGAGTCGCCGGGATGCATCACCTTCCGCGACGAGCTGTTGTTCCGTGGGCAGGCAACCGATGCCGAGCGTGGGCTGCGCGCCGAGGTGATCGCCCACGAGATGGCCCACATGTGGTTCGGGGATCTCGTGACGATGCGCTGGTGGGACGACTCGTGGCTGAGCGAGTCGTTCGCGGACTACATGGGGTTCCAGGTGAGCGCGGCCGTCACCGAGTTCGATGCGGCTTGGCTCCGATTCTCCCTTGGGCTCAAGGGATTCGCCTACCGGGCGGACGAACGTCGATCAACACATCCGGTGGCTCCGGACCCCGGCTCGGTCCCGGACGTCGACACAGCGATCGGCATCTTCGACTCGATCTCCTACGGCAAGGGCAACTCCGCGCTGCGGCAGCTGGTGACCTGGCTGGGCGAGGACGAGTTCCTCGCCGGCGTCAACGCGTACCTCTCCCAGTACCGCTTCGGCAACGCCAGCCTGGACGATCTCATCGATGCGCTCGACACTGCGTCGACTCGGGACGTCCGGGGCTGGGCCCAGTCCTGGCTGCGCACAACGGGATTCGACACTCTTCGGGTGGGCCGAGACGGCGACGTTCCCGTCATCTCGCGCGAAGGCGACCGGCAGCACCGAACTCGGATCGCGGCGTACACGATCGACAACGACCGGCTGCGCGAGGTCTCGACGGAGTCGTACGAGATCAGCCAGGCTTCCCTGTCGCTGCCCCAGCTCGCTGGGCTCGCCGTCATTCCCAACAGCCACGACGAGACCTTCGCGCGGGTGCTGCTCGACCCATTGTCCTGGGGCGCCGTACGCCAGGGCCTCTCGACCATCGAGGACAAGACCGTTCGCGCGGTGGTGTGGTCCACGGCCTTCGACATGGTGGCCTCCTCGGAGCTCACGCCGACAGAGCTCCTGGACCTCGTGGCCGCCCATCTTCCGAGCGAGTCGCACGCTTCGATCGTCGAGAGGGTGATCGATCGGCTCGGTGGTGTGCTCAGCTCCTGGATTGCACCGGACGCGCTCGCGCAGGCCCATCGGCAGCTCGCGTCGACGTTCGACTCTGTGCTCGACCGTGCCTCTGACGCGTCGATCCTGCTGGCCGCAACCCGCGCACGGGTCCGCTCGGCATCAACGAATGACGTTGGAATGCTTGAGGACTGGCTCAGGTCGGAGCGCACCAGTCACGGTGTCGACGTCGAGGCGGACCTGCGTTGGCGGATCGTGGGACGCCTGGCCGAGCTCGGTGCCATCGACGAGCAGCGGATCGGTGAGGAGGCGCAGCGGGACAAGTCGACGCAGGGCGAACAGGGTTCGGCACGCGCCCTTGCGGCGCAACCCACCGCTGAGGCGAAGGCCGTCGCGTGGGAGGCACTGTTCGGTCGTAGCGCCACTGACTCGAACCGCACGTTCGAGGCCCGTGCCAAGGGTTTTTGGTCGGCCGAGCACGCGGATCTCGTCGCGCCGTACGTCGGTCGCTACCTCGACGAGGCTCCGAGTCTCGCCACTCGCAGCCAAGGTGTGGCGCAGCAGATCGGAGACGCGTTCCCGGTCCACGCCGCCACACCTGAGACCGTGAAGCAGGTGCGCACGGCGCTTGCCGCCGAGCCACCGACCGTGCTGCGGCGCATCTGGGAGGACCGTCTCGACGATCTCGAGCGCTCCGTACGGATCAGACAGGTCAGGCGCTGACCAGAGGCCGACGAGGGGCAGGGGCACGCTCGAGGCAGATCAGCACCATCGAGCCCGCCACGACGTAGCCGACTCCTTGGCAGGCCAGGACCGGCATGATGCCGATGGCTTCGCCGAGGAAGCCGGCCGCGGTCGTACCCACCACCATCGCCACCGACCTGGCCAGCATCACCAGCGCGAAGACTCGGCCCCGCTGTCGATCGGTGCTGTGCTGCTGGAAGAGCGTCATCATCCCGGCAGACACGATGGCTCCGGGAAGACCGACCACGACCATGCCGACCGCGGCGGGCCAGGTGGCCACGAGCGTCAGTGGGTAGAGGAAGACCACGAGGTCGACCACACCGAACGCGAGCGCACCGCATCCGAGCATCCGTCTCGGCGACCAGCGGCCGCCGAAGGTCGCGACCACGAGGGCGCCGACGACTCCGCCGACCGCCTGGATGCCGCTGATGAGGCCGAGCGCCTGCGGTCCTCCGTGGAGCACCGACCGGACGAACGGGGCGAAGAGCGTGCCCATGATCCCCTCGCCGACGGAGGTGATCAGGCAGAAGACCAGCAGCACCCGCACGGTCGGCGAGCCCCACGAGACGCGCAGACCCTCGGTCCACTCAGCACGCAGCTCGGCGAGCCGGCCGAGCACGAGGTCCTCCGCGGAGTCATCGCCGTCGTCGGACGTACGTCGCCCAGAGGTCTTGATCGCCAGCACCAGCGCGCCCGCGATCAGGAAGGTGATGGCGTCGACCACGGCGACGGCCGGAATGCCACCCACCGCCGCAACCACGCCCCCGAGCCCGCCGCCGACGAGGCGTGCGACGTTCTGACTCTGGGCGTTCAGCGCGTTGGCGGTGATCAGCTCGCCTGCGTCGGACTCCTCGACGACTCTGGGCAGCATCGCCTGCTCGGCCGGCGCGAAGAACACCTCGATCGCCGACTCCCAGATCAGCACCGGGAAGACGATCCAGACCTGGCCCACCCCCTGCACCGCGAACAGCGGCAGCAGCCCGGCCGCGAGCAGGACGTGCGCGATGACCATGGTGCGTCGGCGGTCCCACCGGTCGACGAAGACGCCCGCCACCAGACCCGCCAGGACCTGCGGCACGAAGCCGGCCAGCAGCGTCGCCGCCGACGCCAGCGTCGAGCCGGTGAGCGCGTACACCGAGTAGGTCAGGCCGATCGCGAGCAGCCAGTCGCCGGTCATCGAGACGAGCCCGGCGCCCACGAGGAGCCTCAGGTCTCGCCGGCGACGGAGCAGGCGCCACGGGGCGCCGAGATCGAGGTGTGCGATGAGTGACGTCACAGTTGACACCATAGCGACGTCATCACGATGTCGTCTAGACGTCGCTAGCGACATCACCGAAGCTCCGTTGGTCGAGTAGCCGGAGCGCCAGCGGAGGCGTATCGAGACCAGGTGCGCGCACTCACCAGGTCTCGATACGGCTCGCGCTGGGGCGCTCACCTACTCGACCGGCGCGGGTAGCAGGCGCTCGCTCGTGACCGGTAGGGACATCCGTACCTCGAAGTGTCGGGCTGGCTGGCTAGTGATGTCACCGGCGTCCCGGCAGGTTTGAGGACATGCAAACCAAGGAAGTCCGGGGGCCGGTTCAGCCGGTGGTCGAGGTCGTGGACATCGCCAAGACGTACGCCGGTGCGGGCGGAGTGCCCGCGCTCGACGGGGTGTCCGTCGCGTTCGCAAGAGGGACGTTCTGCGCCGTGATGGGGCCGTCAGGGTCCGGGAAGTCGACGCTGCTGCACTGCGCGGCCGGTCTCGACCGGCCCGACCGCGGCGACGTGCGGCTCGGCGGTGAGGACATCGGGCGGCTGAAGGAGCCGGCCCTGACGCGGGCGCGACGTCGCCGCGTCGGGTTCGTCTTCCAGTCGTACAACCTGATGGACTCGTTGACCGTGTGGCAGAACGTGCTCCTGCCGCGGAAGCTCGCCGGTGACCGGCCGGACAAGGCGTGGGCACGTGAGGTGATCGCTCGGGTGGGGCTGAGCGGACGCGAGCATGATCGGCCGGGTCAGCTGTCCGGCGGTCAACGCCAACGGGTCGCGCTCGCTCGAGCACTGGCCGCTCGCCCCGAGGTGATCTTCGCCGACGAGCCGACCGGTGCCCTCGACCTGTCGACCGGTCGCGAGGTGCTGACGCTCCTGCGCGAGGCGGTCGACGACTTCGGTACGTCGGTCGTGATGGTCACGCACGATCCCGCATCTGCCGCCTGGGCGGACCGGGTGGTGTTCCTGGCCGACGGTCGGATCGTCTCCGAGCTCGGCTATCCCACGTCGGAGCAGATCGCGGCGCAGATGATGGCGGTCAGCGCATGATGCTGCGACTCGCTCTCGGCACCCTGCGGCACCGGGTCGGCGCGTTCGTCGGGACCTTCGTCGCAGCGGTCCTCGCGGTCGCGCTGCTGGCGGCGGGCGGGCTGCTGCTCTTCTCCGTGCTGACCGCAAAGGCGCCCGCGGACCGGTTCGCCGCCTCCGACCTGGTCGTCTCCACCGACCGTCACGTTACGGTGACGAGCACGCACGAGAAGAAGAAGGGTAAGACCAAGACGAAGACCAAGAGCGAGCGGCTGACGGGCGCGGGCACGTTGCCGCCCGACCTCGCCGATCGACTGTCTCGGGTCCCGGGTGTGGCTGCGACTGTTGCGGATTCGGCATTTCCGGTGGTGCTGGTCGGCCCACATGGGCAGTCCGTTCACGGCGCTGACGATGCTCCTGTGATCGGACACGGTTGGGGCTCGGCCCAGCTCACGCCGTACGCCCTCCGCACCGGCCGTACGCCGCGCGCCGGCGAGGCGGTCATCGACGCCGATCTGGCTCAGCGGGGCGGACTGTCGGTCGGCTCCCGGGTGATGGTCACCTCTCGCGCCGGCACCCGACCGCTGGTCGTCTCGGGAGTCGCGGCACCTTCTGGTCGCGCTGGCTTGCCCGCGCAGGGCGCGTTGTTCGTCGCGGACTCCGCCATCGGGCAGGTGTCGGGTCTGAGCGGGCCGACAGCGGTCGGCGTACAGGCTGTTCGTGGGACGTCGATCGGTGAGCTGCGTGACGGCGTACGGTCGGTGGCCGGCGATCTGCCGGTGCGGACCGGTGGGGATCGCGTCGAGGCAGACCTTCCTGGGGCGGTACCGGACTACATCGGGCCGATCTCGATCTTCGGCTTCACCATCGGAATCACAGGATTCGCAGCGGTATTCGTCCTTACGGGCACGGTCTCCTTGGGCGTGCGGCAGCGGCTGCGTGAGCTCGCGCTGCTGCGTACGGCAGGGGCGACACCTCGTCAGCTGCGACGTCTGCTGGGTGCCGAGGCGGTCGTCCTGGCGATCCTCGCGGCGATCCCAGCCGTGCCGCTCGGCATCGTCCTGTCTCGCGTGATTGCTGCGCGGTTCAAGGAGATTGACGCGATTCCGGCTCAGTTCGAGGTACGCACCAACCCGGCGGTCCTCGTCGCTGCGGTGGTGGTGGGAGTGTTGCTGACCTTCGTGTCTGCACGGGTTGCCGGTCGACGCGCCGCCAAGATCGCTCCAACTCAAGCGCTGGCGGAGACCGCAGTCGCGCCGACAGGAGCGCTCGTCCTCCGAACCCTCATCGCGCTCATCACCGCTGGTGGTGCGGTCGCCGTCCTGACCTTCGTACCGCTCGGTGGCGACCTGGGCATGGGCATGAGCTTCATCTCTTCGGCCCTGCTGCTGTGCGCGGTGGCCGCGCTGGGACCGGTGCTGGTCCACGGTCTGACCGCGGTCTTCGGACGCGTCGCCGGGCTCGGCGGGGTGACGGCGTGGCTCGCGGGCCTGGTGACACGGGCCGAGAGTCGCCGGGTCGCGGCCGTGGCGGTGCCGCTGGTGCTGATGTTCGCGATCAACGCCACGATGCTGCTGACCTCGAACCTGCTCACCAAGGTCACCCACTCCGAGGCCGCCGCACGTGGTGCTGTGGCCACGGCTCAGGTGACCAGTCGGGACGGGATTCCACTCACGACGGTGGCGGACGTCGTACGGCAGCCGGGGGTGACCGGCTCTGCTGCGACGGTGCCGACGAGCGTGATCCTGCCGGAGGAGGACGAGCCCGAGGACCATCCCGCTCAGGGCATCGAGCACTCCGGCGACTCAGCGATCGATCTCGGCTTCACGGCCGGAAACCTCGGAGGCGCAGGCACATTCGCCGCGAGCAAGCCACTCGCATCGGCACACCACTGGAAGGTCGGGGAGTCGGTCTCCATGTGGCTCGCTGACGGCTATCCGGTGACGTTGCGCCTGACGGGCATCTACGAACGAGCACGCGGATTCGGCGAGCTGGCACTGCCCGGCGCACTCGTCGCCTCACACGATCCGCGCGGGCTGGCGACCGGTGTCGCGCTGCGGTACGACGGCGACGTCGCCTCGCGGATCACGGCCCGCTGGCCGGACCTGACCGTGACTCGGGGCGCCTCGACTGCGACCGCGGCCGACACCGAGGACCAGGAGGGAGCGTGGGAGGTGATGATGGCAATCACGTTGGGGTTCACCGCAATTGCCGTCATCAACACGTTCGCGATCTCGGCGTCGGGGCGGCGGCGCGAGTACGCAGACCTGCGGCTCGCGGGGGCAACCGTCGGTCAGGTGCGGGGCGCAGCCCTGCGCGAGGCCGTCGTGACGGTCGCGGTCGGGCTCGTGCTCGGCGCGATCGTGACGGGAATCGTGGTGGGAGCGTTCAGCATTGCGCAGGACGGCGCGTTCAGGATCATCGTCGACCCAGCGCGGTACGCCGCACTCGCCGGTGGCGTGGCGGCGCTCGGCCTGGTCGCCGGGATCGTCCCGACGCGGGTGCTCCTGCGACGACGCAGCCTGCCCGACATCGTGTCGCCGGAGTAGGCCCGGACGGTCAGGCGATCCACTTCGGTCGCCCGGCACGGATGGTGAGCGAGCCCAGGAGCGCGCAGAGTCCGGCGCCGGCGACCGCGAGCAGGATGGTGAGCGGGAGCGGGTTGGCCAGGCCGTAGGGCAGCGAGCCGGAACCGGTGTAGAACATCTCGTTGCGCAGCTGCACCAGCGTGACGGGGCCGGTCCGGTCCTCCGGCGTGACGGCGACCGCCAGCTGCCAGCCGATGTTCTGCGCGTGGCTGACGATCAGGCCGAGGAACATCAGCAGCACCGCGGCGGGCAGCGTGAGGATGGCGGCTAGGGGCGCTGGACCGCCGCGGGCCTGCGACTCGTCCCAACGACGTCGTACGCCGGCACTCACCAAGGTGCACACCACGAGTGCCGGCACGCTGACCCACATGGGCGGGGTCAAGGTGCGGTCGTCACCGATCTGATCGATGAAGTGGGTCATCGACAGGGTGCCCAGACCGACGAAAAGCCATGGCATGAAAGGCAGTAGGAGCCACTCACTGACGCGGCCGAGGGGCCGGAGCGCCCCGAGTCCGAACCCGCCGAGCGCCGCGACGAGGGCGGCGACACCGGCCGGCGGGATCCCGGGAGTCCACGTGTTGCTCGTCAGGTTCGGCGGCGTGGACGCGCCTCGAGGGAGATCGGTGTCGGACAGACCGGTCGCCCAGTCGTGCAGCAGGACCGCGATCACGACGACGGCCAGGACCGCGAGAACGATGGCGACGATGCCGCTGACGTTGGACCGTCCGGGCGAGTCCTCGGCGGCCGCGGGTTCAACACGGAGGCGGCTGCCGAGGATGAGGAGGCCGGCGATCAGGCCGAGCACTCCGACGATCACGAGGGTCAAGGTCTGCGATGCGGCACCCCGCCCGAACTGCATGCGCTGGAATCCGGACTGGTATGCCAACAGATTCGGCGTCAACGTCTCGCCCTTGGGTCCGCCCGTCGTCGCGACGAGCGAAGGCGCCAAGGACTGGATCGCGATGGCGACGATGGCCATCAGCGCAATGATCCCGACCAGCACCGCAGTCGCGACCGGGGCCATCCCCGACGACTCAGCGGACCGGGTGCGACTCACCGCGACGAACACCAGACCGCTGAGCCCGACCACGACCGGTAGGCCGCAGAGCATCGCGATCACGCGTACATCCATGCCGTCGCCGAGCGAGCGCTCGGGGAGGCTGGCGAGAATGATGCCGGTCGTGCCGACCAGCAGAACCAGAACGCCGAGCACGCCCGTGATGACGCGACGCAGGGGCGTCGAGGCACGGGCCGCGACCGCCCCGATGATCGGGCCGACAACGAGCGCGATGAGGGCCGGCAGCAGGGCGAGGCTCAGCGCGAACACCAACGCCTTGCCGTAGTCGAGGTTCTCGTAGTTGTCCATGCCGACCGAGGTCGCGGTGTCGCGCAGCGGGTTGCGGTTCTCGGTGCTGAGCTTGGCGGTCTGCCAGGACGGCACGACCAGATCACGAATCCAGAAGAACACTGCGGGCAGCAGCAGCGCCGCACCGAGGACGCGCAGCCCGACGGGAGTGGTCTGCCCGTACGACGTCACCCTGGGCACGTAGGGCGAGTAGACCGTCGATGTCGCGCCTGGTCCGCCGGGCCAGGTGGATGCTGGCGGGTTTGGCCCACCCTGCTGGGTCTGCGCGGACTGCTCTGCGGCCCAGCGGTTCTCATCGTTCGGCGGCTGCGACATGCGAGCAGACTATGCCGAGCGGGCCGCCCGATTCAGGCTGCTGCGCGGAGCTCGGTGATGCTGGTGCTGCGCCGCAGGAAGACCAAGGACACGGCAGTCACCGCGGTGGCGAGCAGCAGCGTGCCTCCCGCGAGCACGGCCAGATCAGACCACGGCACGGGTACGCCTACCTCACGGCCTTCGGGCGATCCACTCACGTACGCGGTCGTCCCGAAGACACCACGAGCCGCAAGCAGTCCTGTCCCGGTGGCGACAAGGACGGTGGGCACGAGCGGGAGGACTGTCTCCAGCACGGTTGCGACCGCGAGCGTACGACGCGGCACGCCGACTGCAGTCAGTGCTGCGAGCGTGCGACGCCGGGTGACGACACCTTCGGCGGCGACCACCAGCAGACCTGCAACAGCAATCACGACGGCGATGACGAGCATGGCGTTGACCGCGTTGAACGAGTCGGTGAAGAACCCGTCCCGTTCGGTCTCGTCGCCGGCCTTCCCACCGACCGAGGTCATGAAGTTCGCGCGGACGCCTTGAGCACCGGCGCCGATGAGGACGGCGAGCACGACTGCCGAGCTCACCCGGCTCGCCGTGAACGGTGCGTCGACCATCCGACGGGCGGCGATCAAGAGCGCCGGTCGGCGAGTACGCGATCCGATGAACCGCCCGAGCAGGTAGGCGCACGAGGCCGACCCGAAGATGAGGCCCAGACCGGCCAGGAGCACGAGCACCGGCATGGCCAGGAAGCCCCACCCGCTGACGCCGCCATCACCTGAGAGGAAGGACACGAGAGTCGACCAGAGCACGAGGCCAAGGACGCCCACGGCGAAGAGGATCGCCGGTGCGACCGCCGGCGGGCGGTGCGCGACTCGACGCAGCACACCAAAGGGCGTGATCGCCGTGCGGCGCAACGCGATTCGACTGCCGACCAGCGCGCCGACCGGCACCGCCGCAAGGCAGAGCACGATCAACCACAGCGGTGGAATGACATCAGCGGGAAGGACGCGCGCAGGTGGATGCACGATCTTCTCGCCGAACTCCCCGTGACCGACTCGCGCGGGTCCGAGGCCGGAGAAGAAGACATGCAGCACCACGTACGCGGCGCCACCGATCACCGAGCCGACCCCAGAGGCCACGAAGGACTCGAGGGCAACCACTCGGCGTACATCGCTCGGCGTGCCACCGGCCATGCGGAAGGCGGCCAAGCGACGGTCGCGGGCCGGCGCGCCGATGCGAGAGCACTGACCGACGAACGCCAGCACCGGCACGCAGACCAGCAGCATCGCCGTGATGACGCCACCGCGCAGACCGCTCTCGTTCAAGAGGTTGAGCCGATAAGGCCCGTCGCCCGGACCGATCGACACCACGGCGGCAGCGAGCAGCAGGGCCACGGTCGCGGCCGCCGATCCCAACGCAGTCAGCACGATCCGGAGCCCGTCCGCACGACTGCCGGTCACCGCCATCCGTAGCAGCGTGCTCAGTCGCGGCCCCCGATCGACGCTCATGACGCGTCGCCGGCCAGGCCGACCAGGTCGGCGTGGCCCGACTCGAGCGCGCCGTCGCGCAGGTGGATCTCGCGGTCGCCGTACGCCGACACCCGGGCGTCGTGGGTGACGAGGACGACCGTGGTCCCGGCTTCACGAGCGACGCGGACCAGCTGATTCATGACGAGCTCGCCGGCCAACGTGTCGAGGGCGCCCGTCGGCTCGTCGGCACAGACCACGGTCGGCTCGGTGACCATCGCGCGAGCTATGGCGACGCGCTGGGCCTGACCGCCCGAGATGGCCGACGGCCGAGCGTTCGCCACGCCGGACACCTCGAACCTCTCGAGCCAGGTCCGCGCCGCGCTCTCGGCCGCCCGGCGACTCGACCCACTGAGAAGCAAGGGGAGACAGACGTTTTCGAGTGCAGTCAGCTCAGGCACGAGCTGCCCGAACTGGAAGACGACACCGATCTCACGCCTCCGCAGCCGGGACCGAGCGGCTTCGTTCTCGGCGCTGATGCGGCGGTCGCCGAGCAGGACGTCCCCGGCGTCCGGCGTGAGCACTCCGGCGAGGCACAGCATGAGCGTGGACTTGCCCGACCCGGAAGGCCCGGTGATCGAGACGACCTCCCCCCGTCGTACCTGCAGGCTCACCCCCTTGAGCGCCGGCTCGTTGTCGTAGGAGTAGACGAGCGATCGCGCGGACAACGCGATGTCGTTCAGCTGATGACTCATGCGGTGATCTCCTCCGTGAGAGCGCTGACCCGCTGCAGGGCGGTCTCCATCCAGCGCAGATCGGCATCCAGATGCGAGATGGCGTAGTCGGCTGCGAGCACGTCGTGCAGCGACGAGGCCGGGTCGGTCTTGAGCTTGGTGAAGTGGCGCATCCGGTCCAGGTGCGCTTCGCGCTGACGTTGCAGGTACGCCGCCGCCTCGTCCTCGCCCGCGGCCAGGATGGTCAGGGTGACCTTGATGGCGAGCGGGTTGGCGACGTAGGGCGCGGGGTCCTCGGGCGCCTCGAGCCAGCGGTGCAGCTCCTCGCGCCCGGCGTCGGTCATGGCGTAGACCGTGCGGTCCGGTCCATCGACCCGCTGCACCGCGACGGGCTCGACGAAGCCCTTGTCCTGCAGGCGCTGCAGCGTGGCATAGACCTGACCGAAGGCCAGCGGCTTGGCAGCAGGGAAGTGTTCGTCGTGCACTCGCTTCAAGTCGTAACCGTGCTGCTGCCCCCTGGCCAGCAGCCCCAGCACTACATGCCCCGTCGTCATGGAGGTATCTATTCACACAATGAATAGTCCGGTCAAGTGGCGCCGCTCCGCGCTCGGGCTGGGGCCGGACATAAGTGCGCCGTGCCCGCTCGGAGGTTCGGGCACGGCGCAGGGGTCGATCCCTGGGGTGGGGAATCGACGTTTAGTTGGGCGACCAGCGCTCCGGCGACTGGTGCACCACGTCGGTCAGCCGGCGCGCGGCGACCTGCCGCCTCGTCAACATCCGCAGTCCTGCTCGGACCCGGACCTCGTTGACGGCATTGGTCAGCCGGTCGCCGATGTCTCCCGGCCGGCCGAGCGGGTCGGGCCCGAAGCGCTCCAGGTCCTGCCACGCCTGAACGAGAAGGGCGTCCACGCCGAGGTGACCGCGCAGGTGCTCCACCAGGGCCGGGTCATCGGCGGTCGCGACCATGTCACCGCGGTGCCTGATCAGCAGCCGCAGGACAGGGGGCTCGTCGAACTCCTCGGGGTACAGCGCGCACTCGGCGAGGATCGCTGCGGCCCGACGGCACCGCTCGCGGTTGGCGACAGCCGACGGGCCTTCGACGCCGAGGCCGAGCAGGTCGGCAGGCGCCCAGTCCGCGACCTGCTCGAAGGTGCATCCCTGGGCGCCGGTGATGTGCCGCGACTCGCGGACGACGACCGGGGCAACGGGACTGCCGTGGTCAGAACTTCTCGAGACGAACCGGCCGAAGCCGGCGCGGGGGCGCGTCGAGGCGCTGAGGGTTCGGGTCATGATGCTCACCGGCTGACCGGCGCTGCCGAGTGGCCACGGCGATGCGCATTCAAAGTCAGCGGGTCCGCGCCGACATCTTTGAAGAGCTTCTGGAAATCACACTGACGGATCATCATCCGTTTGGCCACGTCCGAACCTTTCGCTAGTCACGACGCATAACGCCTCTGGTGCGGAAGACCCCGATTACTGCCGCTTGGTTTGGTGTGTTTTCAAGACTGGACCAGATCGTGGGACGTCAACACCACATCATTCGGACACCTGGGGACACTTCCGGACACTTCATAAAACTTCATGCTTCAGGCCCCAATTCGGTTGGCACACAGGCACAGTGGGGGCCGTGATTTTTAACAGAGACGTGCTACGCGCTCGCTACGGCGACTTGCTCGCCGAGCTCTCACCGCAGCGAATCGATCACTCACTTGCCGTCGGCGTGACGGTGGCGGCCATCGCCTATCGCGTACCCGTCGGTGTGCGTTCCGACCTCGTCACCGCAGGCGTACTGCACGACATCGGCTACAGCCCTCGGCTGGCGCACCATGGATTCCATCCCCTCGATGGCGCGAGACACCTTGCGGCGCTTGGGTTTTCGCGCACGGTCTGCGACCTCGTCGCCACCCACACACTTGCGGGACGCGAAGCCGCCGCACGCGGTATCGATCCGTCGCTCTTCGACCCGTACATCTCGGATCACCCAGCGGCCGACTACCTGCGACGAACCTTGTCGTGGGCAGACCTCAACACCAGCCCGAGTGGTCAGCCCGTCACGGTGCATCAGCGCATCGACGAGATCCTGAAGCGCTACCACCCCGACGACGTCGTCCACCGACACGTCACTCGCCACCGCGCGCTGCTCACCCGACTCGGAGGACCCCTCCCGTCGTTCGATCGGGAAGAGCAGCTCAGTCCCTACACGCTGTTACCGGCATACTGCGTCAGCGCACACGACGCCTGACCGACCCGTGCGCGAAAGCGCGAATAGTCAACCGAGCCAAGGCCCTTCGCGGTTCAGCGCGTGCTCGATCCGCAGGCGCTGGCTGCGATCCATCGGCAGGTTCGGCATCTCGGATACGTCGATCCATTCGACCCGGCTGCTCTCCGAGCTCGTCTTCGGAGGCTGGTCGGGATCGTTCGGTCGCGCTCGGTAGACGACCGTGAACTCTTGGCGCACCTCGTCGTCGCTGGTGTAGTGGATGAGGTGGCGAGGGTCGCTGTAGATCCCGATCAGCCCGACGATCTCGACGTCGATGCCGGACTCCTCGCGGGTCTCGCGGACCGCGCACTCGGGGAGTGACTCGCCCAGGTCGAGGGCGCCGCCGGGCATGGACCAGTGCCCGTTGTCGGTCCGTTCGATCATCAGCACGCGCCCGGCGTGCTGGACGAAGGCGGTCGCGGACGGAACAACGCTGGTCGGTGGCGGTGCAGCAGGATCGTCGAAGTAGTCGAACCGCTGGGGCATTCAGCTCTCCTCGCACGCTGGGTCGCGTGCCTCGTCCCACACTCTCTCGTACGCCGCCGTGTAGTAATCGAACAACTGGCCCCCGTGAATACGGCGCAGCCGCAGGACTGGATTGTCCTTTGCCGGTAGCCCATGGGTATGTGGATTCACCATGAGCGTGTCATCGAATCGGTAGACGCTCACATAGAGCGGGGTCGAGTGGACTCTTATATCCACGCCCGGCAGGTCTCGTACGCCGGCGAGGTATTCCCACGTCGAGGCTGCCCGCCAGGGCAAGGAGGGCAAGCCTTCATCAAGGCCGCGCTGCTGGAGCTGGTCGCTCTGGGAGTCGCCGATCAGGATCCGTACTGACCCGCCTGCGTCACTCAGCTCGGTGATGCGGTCGATCAGCCGGAATGTCTCGACAATGAATCCACCGGCGTAGACCAGAATGTCGACCCGCTTTTGCGCGTCTTCGATCAACGACTGCCAGATCTCAACCGGAACCTGGCTGCGGGACGGCCACATCTGCTCGAGCTCGGTGGGGGCCGGTGCGACCGACGGCACCGAACCCAGCAGGGAGGGCCACAGGTGGCTCTCCTCCTGGTCGAGGACAGTCGCCACCGCCAGTCGGGTACGTGCGTGCGGGACTCGTCCTTGCGACAGCCACCGCTCGACGCTCTTAGGATCGACATCGACGTGCTCTGCCAGGCGTTGCGCTGTTAGGCCGGCCTCGGCCAACGCAGCGCGCAGCCTGAGATTTGCCTGCCGCACCGCATCAACTCCTCTCCGGCCTCCGGGCCAAACTTTGCCACCATCGGCCACCCGAGTGCTGTTTACGCGTCAACTGAATATTCGCGTTGTCGCATCGCACGAAGGAGACCCCGCGTTACACGTGAACGACAACGTGCGTCTACTTAAGAGGACGGCGCACGAGGCCAGATGTGTCGCGGTTCGAGCCGATCTGTCGCAGCGAGGCGTGCCCGTTCGTGGAGAGAATGAGAGGCAGCCGCTCGGGTTGCCTCACGCGAGGAGGACACCATGACTGCCACCTACACCTTCGACGTCTTCTCCAGCCTCGACGGCTTCGGCTCGGTCAGCGGCGGCGACTGGGGCGGCTACTGGGGCAAGCAGGGCCCGGAGCTGCTCGACCACCGCCTCGGCCTGTACGAGGAGAACCAGCGAATGGTCTTCGGCGCCAACACCTTTCGTGCCTTCGCGGGGATGCTGGCTACCAGCACCGAGGAGTCCGAGGTACGCGACCCCTGGGTCACGCGGATGATCAACCTTCCGTTGACCGTCGTCTCGTCGACCCTCGAAGAGCCCCTCGACTGGGCGGACGCCACCGTGGTCAGCGGCGACGCCGTGGACGTCATCACCCGCCTCAAGGAGGAGTCGGATGTGCCGTTGCGTTCACACGGCAGCCTCTCGCTGAACCGAGCGCTGATGGCCGCTGGTCTGGTCGACCGCGTCCAGGTGACGCTGTTCCCCGTGATCACTGGCGAGAACGGCTCGGAGCCGATCTTCGAGGGTGCGGCGGACTTCGATCTGGAGCTGCTCGAGCAGCGGACGCTCGACGGTCGCACCCAGGAGCTCATCTACCGACCGACCATGCACTGACCACGAGCGAAGACACGAGGAGAAACACCATGACTGCTACGTACACCTTCGACGTCTTCTCCACCCTTGACGGCTTCGGGTCGCCGGGCGGCGGCGACTGGCGCGGCTACTGGGGCAAGCAAGGCCCGGAATTCCTCGACCACCGCAACTCGCAGTACGGCGAGGAGCAGCGAATGGTCTTCGGAGGCAACTCTTTTCGCCAGTCAGTCGAGATGCTGGGCTCGAGCAGCGAGTGGCACGAGGTGCTCGATCCCTGGGTCACCCGGATGAGGGACCTGCCTGCGACGGTCATGTCCTCCACCCTGGAAGGACCGGTGGACTGGCCCGACGCGACCATCGCGAGTGGCGACGCCGTGGAGGCGATCACTCGCCTGAAGGAGGAGTCGGATGTGCCGTTGCGTTCACACGGCAGCCTCTCGCTGAACCGGGCACTGATGGCCGCCGGCCTGGTCGACCGCGTCCAGGTCACGCTCTTCCCGGTGATCAACGGTCAGTACGGGGTCGAGCCGATCTTCCGGGGCGTTCCCGACTTCGACCTCGAGCTGCTCGAGCAGCGGACGCTCGACGGCAATACCCAGGAGCTCATCTACCGGCCGACCCTTCACTAATCATGAGCAATGGCCGATCCGGCGCAAACCTGCTGCGCTGGATCGACCATCGGATCTACCGTCGCAATATGGAGACAAAGACCGCCCGCCTGCAGCCGCAGGGGGACGGCTTCCCGCACTCGCTCGCTGCGACCGTCGGTCGGTGGGCGAGCGCACCGCTGGACGCGCGGATGTGGCGCGTCGATGCCGGTCCCGTGCCGCCAGGACAGGTGCTCGCGTGCGCGGGAGAGGCGGACGTCCAGCCGTACACACTGCGTCTCGGCGATGAGCCGGTCGCCTACGGCGAGCTCTGGGTGGACGACGATGAGAGCGAGGTCGAGCTCGCGCGGCTGATCGTCGACCCCGAGCGTCGCGGACGCGGCCTCGGTCGAGCCCTGACGCAGTCGCTCGCCGACCTCGCGGTCACGTTTCACCCAGCGGTCTTCCTCCGGGTGCGACCCGACAACGAGGTGGCGATCGGCTGCTATCAGTCGGTCGGGTTCCAACGAGTCTCGGCGAAGTCCGAGCAGGAGTGGAACACCGACCAACCGATCGCGTACGCGTGGTTCGAGCTGCCTCGCTGACTACTCAGCACGCTTGGTGTGGAAGAGCCGCCAGTTGACCTCCCAGGTCTGACCCTCATCGGTCGAGAAGGCTTGCTCCCATTGGGCTTTCACGTCGCTCTCCACCGTCCAGCGGAAGCGGACGAGCACCCGCTGGCCCGCGTGCTCGTCGTACCCGTAGAAGTCACCGACGCCGTCCTTGAAGCTGCCGAGCACAGGCTCGCCGAGCTGGCCGGTGCGGCCGTCGATCCAGTAGATCGCCCACTCCTTCGCGACTGGGTCGAAGACGCGGAAGGTGAGGCCGGCGTACAGGCCCGGCATGTGGTTCTCGTCGACACTGATCGAGCCGTTGAAGTGAGTGCGCGCGTGCTGGACGTGGTCGAGCTCGATCCACTCGGTGCAGCCGACGAGGCGTTCCTTGAGCCGCTCGTGGTGGATGTCCCAGGTGCCGGTGAGGAAGTCGAAGTCGGAGGTGTGCTTCGGGAGGTGTACGCCGAGGCTCGGGTCGTCGGTCGCGGTCGGGTCTCCCTGGGTCAGGTCCATGACCCAGTTGGTCTCCCAGGTCTTGCCGCCATCTTCCGAGAAGGCTTGGTCCCATTGGGGTTTCGCGCCTTCGAGGTTCCAGTTGTAGGAGACGTCGATCGGGCGGCCTTCGTAGTCCTCCTTGCTGCTGAGCCGGCACGCCTGCCCGTCCCAGCGGCCGCGTACGGGCGGCTGAAGCACGTTGTCGCGTGAGCTGATCCAGCGGACCGTCCACTCCTGGGTGTCGGGTTCGAAGAGGCGGATCGACATGCCGGAGACGCCCTGCTCGACCATGGCGGTCTCGTCGATACTGACGCCGCCGTCGAGGTAGTTCCAGGCGAGCGACGGAGTGGTGAAGGTGTCCCACTCGTCGCTGCCGGTGAGTGGTTTGGCGAGGCGGCGGTGGTCGACCTGCCAGCTGCCGGTGAGGAACGCGAAGTCTTTGGTCATGTGCCCACCGTCGCGGCGAAACCTGTCAGGTTGTGTCAGTCTTTATTGGTGCGTTCCAGTCGATTGGTCTCGATCCTGCTGCTCCTGCAGAACCGGGGGCGGCTGTCGGCTGGCGCGCTGGCAGCCGAGCTCGAGGTCTCGGTGCGCACGATCTACCGCGACATCGACGCGCTGCTCGCGGCCGGCGTACCCGTCTACGCCGACCAGGGGAGGACTGGTGGCTATCAGCTGGTCGACGGATATCGGACGCGGCTGACAGGTTTGACGGCGTCGGAGGCCGAGTCGCTGTTCATGGTCGGCTTGCCAGCAGCCGCGTCAGCGTTGGGTTTTGGGCAGTCGGCGGCGTCTGCCGAGCAGAAGCTGCTGGCGGCCCTGTCGCCCGACCAGCGGCTGCGAGCGTCGGTGCTGCGGGACCGTTTTCACCTCGACCTGCCGGCTTGGTACGCGCCGCCCGCCGACCTGCCGTTCCTCGCCCCGCTCGCGGCGGCAGTGATCGCGTCGCAGGTGGTGACGGTGACGTACCGGCGCTGGGAGGAGCCGCGCGAGGTGCCGCGGACGCTGTCACCGTTGGGGCTCGTGATGAAGAACGGCGTCTGGTACGTCGTCGCGCTGGCCTCGTCGGGCTCGCCGCGGACGTACCGGGTGTCGAACGTGCTGGACCTTGACGCATCCGGTGAGACGTTCGAGCGGCCGGATTCCTTTGACCTTGCTGGGTATTGGGCGACACAGGTCGCGTCGTGGGACAAGCGACGCTTCACGAGTACGACGACCGTGCGCCTCTCCCCGGCGCTCGTCTCACGCCTGCCCGACCTCTCGGACCCGCTGCTGGCAGCGGCAGCCGCGGGAGTCGTACCGGACGACGACGGCTGGGTGACCGTCGACGTACCGATCGAGTCCGTCTCCAACGCCGCGCACCACCTGCTCCGCTACGCCGGCGACGTCGAGGTCCTGTCTCCGCCCGAGCTGCGCGAAGAGTTGATTAGCCGTGCTCAGCAGGTGGTGGCGCTCTACATTGGCGGACTAAGCAGGGCACCCGAACGACCCGGAGGCGAGCGATGACTACGACCACAGTGGACGACGCCACCGCCGAGGAGAAGGCCAAGCTGCAGCAGCACTTCGGCCGCGGCGACATCTTCTTCTTCCTCGTGTGCACGCTGTTCGGGATCGACGGCCTCGGCACCCTCGCGACGCAGGGCGGCGCGGGCTTCACCTGGCTCGTGCTGAGCGTCCTGCTCTTCGCAGTCCCCTCGGCGATGGTGCTGGCGGAGCTGGGGGCGGCGTACACCGACGAGGGCGGTCCGTACGTGTGGACCCGGCGCGCGTTCGGACGTGCCGCCGGTGCGGTCAACAACTTCTTCTACTGGGTGACCAACCCGGTCTGGATGGGCGGCACGCTGGTCGCCACCGCGGCGAGTGGGCTGCTCGTCTTCTTCAGCGACAGCGGCTCCGACGCAAGCCGCCCGCTGTTGTATGGGTTGGGGATCCCCTTCATCTGGGCAGGCGTGCTGTTCGCGATCCTGTCGTTCAAGGTCGGCAAGTGGGTCGCGACGATCGGCGCTTACGCCCGCTTCCTCCTAATGGGCTTCTTCATGCTGGTGATCGTCGTGTACGCCGCCAAGCACGGGGTGCACGGCATCGGCGGCGGCGACTTCTCTCCGACGTACTCCAGCTTTGTGGCGCTCGTGCCACTCATCCTGTTCTCTCTAGTGGGTTTTGAGCTCCCCAGCGCGGCCGGCGAAGAGATGAAGGACGCGGCCCGCGACGTACCCGCCGGCATCGCGAAGTCGGTCATCGCGACCGGCCTGCTGTACGGACTCCCCATCCTCGGGATCCTGCTCGTCCTGCCGCCCGGTCAGGCGACCGGACTCGCCGGCTTCCCCGACGCGCTGAAGCAGGCGATGACCGTGTTCGGCGGTCACGTGCAGACCGCCACCGACGGCACGGTCGTCTCGACCCTGTCCGGCGCCGGGCTCGTCATGGGCTGGCTGATGGGGATCCTGATCGCGCTGGTCGCGTTCACGTCGGGGCTGACCTGGATCATGGGGTCGGACCGTACGCTCGCGGTGTCCTGCTACGACGGCGCCGGCCCTCGATCGCTCGGGGTGTTCTCGCCCCGCTTCGGCACGCCGCTGCGCGTCAACGTCGTCTCCGGCGTCGTGTCGACCGTCGTGCTGATCGCCACCATCGAGATCACCGGCGGCAATGCGTACAAGTTCTTCACCGTTGCTCTGTCGCTGGCGATCTCCACGACGCTGATCTCCTACATCGGCATCTTCCCGGCGGCGTGGGTGCTTCGCCGCAAGGACCCGGACAGGCCCAGGCCGTACCGCTGTCCGGCCCTGCCGGCGATGACCATCCTCAGCTGTGTCGCGATCGTGTTCTGCACGGTGCAGCTGCTGCTTCCCGGAGTGGGCGACCAGTGGTTCGACGGTGACTACCTCCCCGACCAGTGGGCGCACCGTGAGCGGTACACGTACTTGCTGACCGAGCTGGTCCCGCTGCTGCTGTTCATCGCCCTCGGTCTGTGGTTCTGGCTCGCCGGACGCGCGCACACCTCCCGACAAGGGGCGTAGAGCGGCGGAGTTCGGTCATGACGGAACGAGCGCGTCGAGCAGCCCGCTGGGAGCGGTGGAGCGAGTGGCCGCTGCTCGTCCTCGCCGTCGCCTTCTTGGTGGCCTACGCGGTGCCGGTTCTCGACGTCGGGATCTCGCCGTCTCTCAGACGCACATGCGACGTCGTGCAGTGGGTGGCGTGGGCAGCGTTCGCGGTGGACTACGTCGTACGCCTGGTCCTGGCTGAGCATCGCGCCCGCTGGGCGGCCACTCATGCTCTCGACCTCGTCGTGATCGCCCTGCCCTTGCTACGCCCACTACGGCTGCTCCGTCTCGTCGCTCTGCTGAACGTGGTCAACAGGCACGCCACGATTGGTCTCCGCGGTCGCGTCGTCGCCTATCTCGTCGGCGGCGCCGTGCTGCTGTCGTTCCTCGCTGCCCTTGCCGTACTCGACGCCGAACGGCACGGCGCCGAGCCCAACATTCAAACGTTCGGCGACGCGTGGTGGTGGTCGATCACCACCATGACGACAGTTGGCTACGGCGACCGCTTTCCGACGACTGGTGACGGTCGACTTATCGGCGTCGGCCTCATGATCGGCGGGATCACCCTTCTCGGCAGTGTCACGGCGACGCTCGCATCGTGGCTTTCCGACCGCGTACGGGCCGAAGCTGATGCCGATGTCGACGCACTCACCCAGGAGATCCGGGCACTACGCCTCGAGATCGCAGCGCTCAACGAGCGCTCCGGAGGTGAGCCCGACCAAGCGAGCCATGGCGTTCGCTGAGCATCGGGCCTCAGAGCGCTTCCCCATGGGAAGGCAAGTCAGTAGTCTCCTCTTATGCACTACTGCATAGGAGGAGACCGTGGCTGACCAATCGCTTGCTGAACTCGGGGCCGAGCTACGTCGGATGCGCGAAGAGGCTGGACTCTCAGGCTCAGAGGTCGCCCGCTCGATCGGCTGGTCGCAACCGAAGCTGTCGCGAATCGAGACGGGGCGATTCGGTGCATCCCTGCACGAGCTGGCGCTCCTGCTGGACTTCTACGGCGTGGCCGAAGAAGTGCGGGCAGAACTTCTTGCACGCACCGCCCGACGTGGAGAGCTCGGTGGGGCGTGGGTCGTGCGAGCGGGAGGATCTCGCAGGCGACAGAGCGAAGTTGGCGCTGTTGAGAGCCGGGTCGAACGACTGCAGCAGTACCAGATGGCGACGATCCCGGGACTCCTGCAAGTGCCGGCATACACACGAGCAGTGGCCGCTGCAATGGGCCTCGCCGACACGGACGCAATCGCCGAACGGCGGGCCGAACGACAGGCTGACTTCCGCTCGCGCGATGCCGTGCCTTACGAAGTCGTTCTGGACGCACGAGCACTGACCCGTTGGCCCGGCCTCGACTCCGTGATGGTGGATCAGCTCAGCCACCTCACTGCCCTTGACCAGCAGCATCTCGTCCTCCGCGTGCTGCCCGACGGCTCTGGCGCTCAAGCCGTCGCGATGTCGTCATTCCTGATCTACACCTTCCCGAACGAGCAGCCCGCCGTTGTCATGTCAGAGGCACAGACCGCGGACCTGTATCTCTCAGATGAAGGCGACGTAGCGGCATTTCGAGGACTCTTCGAACGTCTGGTCAATGAGGCCCTGTCGGTGGAGGAGACGCAGGCGTACCTACGGCGACGACTCCGTAGCCTTCGGAATCGCTCGGATCATGACGGTGAGGACAGGCGAGGCCAGTGACGGCTGGCTCGTCCCGATGTTCTCGTATCCCCATGACTCGTAGAGCGCATGGACCTTCCCGTCGCCGGCAGCCGAGTTGACCATCAGCGTGACGTACGGCTCATCACCGGTCGCGAGCACCGCGTCGTGGATCCGCCGGGCGGTGCCCGTCTTCCGCCAACTCTCCCGCACCCCAATCTCCTTCAAAGCCAAGGTAGTTCGCGATGTGTACGCCTGTGCCGGAGTCGGGCTCGTACGCTGCCAGTACCGGTCGCCGTGCTCGATGGTGTTGGCGTAGGCGTATCCGACTGGCTGTTCGTCGGCGTATGCGAGGAGCGCCGTGAACCCAGGGTCTGCGCCGTGCCGGTCCAGCCGTTCACCGAACGCAGTGACCGCGTAGTTCGGGAGGTGGAGCACTGGCGCGCGGACGTCGGCATACACATCGAGGATGTCGCTGCGGATCACGTCGAGGTCGGTGAAGGTCCGGAGTTCAACAGCGGCGGCTGTCTTATGCGATCCCCCTCAGTCGCACTCACGAAAGGGTGCGGATGTGGTGGCCGAAGTCGGCGGCTGCACGTGGGTCTGTGCGGCCCATCTCACGCGCGGTCTCCTGCGCGACCATTCGAAGGGACGGAACGGAGTGTCGGTCCTGTCCGAGCGCCCGTTCGGCCAGGGTGACGGCACCGGCAACGTCGCCTGCGCGCGCAGCCACGGTGGCCTTGGTGAGCACCGCCTCGGCAAGGCGCATCGGGCTGATCACATGAGAGGGCGTCTGGCTCGTCGCGACGACGTGATTGGCCATCGCCGATGCCAATGAATCGGCGCCGAGGACTCGGTAGGCATCCATCGCGTAGAACGAGGCCTTGGTCGGGTCGACTGCGAAGTGGTTGCGCAAGTTCTCAGGCATCGCGATGCGATCGAGGACGCGGCGGACCTTCTCCAGCTCGACCTCCGTCTTGTGGCGGTCGCCCATCCGCGCGTACGCCTTCGCCGTCTGCGCGTGCAGCTGCGCCGCGACGTCGGAGTGCGGAGCCATCTCGACGCCGGCGTTGGCCGCGGCGACCACCTGTACGAGATCACCTTTGGTGAGGGCGATCCAGGCGGTGATCTCCGAGCCCCAGGCCAGCATGCGCATGTCGCCTAGATCCGTTGCGATACCGACCGCGTGAAGTCGAGCACGGTTGGCCCCCAGTTCGTCACCGGTGTCGTAGAGCAGGCAGCTGCGCAGCAGCGAGAGCCAGCCAAGAAGTCGCAGGGTCTCCTTCATGCCGGACAGGTCCAGCTGCTCTTTGAGCCCGACAAGTTCCTGGCCCCACTGCTCGGCCTCAGCCAGGACGACGTGATTGTCGTGGCTCGCGTACTCGGTGCAGAGCCGGTCGACCTCACCGGCGACTTGCTCCAACGCAGACGCCGAGACTCGTCGCGAATGCAGCCGTGTCATCAGTTCGGTCAGGGTGTCCGGTGCCAAACGTGACGGCAAGGCAGGATCAGCAATCTGCCTGGTGGGAAAGAGGTTTCGCACAGGGAGACCAAACATGCGCGCGATCGCTGCCCGATTCTGGGCGCACGGCAGCGCAGTCTCACCACTCTCCCAGCGTGGGATTTGGCGGCGGACCGTCTCGACCCGGTCCGACGCGTGAAGGTCCGATGCCGCGCAGAACGCGATGGCCGCGTCGGTCAGCGACCAGTCGCGGGCGAGCCGCAGCTCTTTGAACCGTTGATGCCACAGGGCCACCTCACCCCCTCCTGCTTCGCGAGTATGCCGTGCCTCCGGTGACGACGCGCTCGACGTAGTTGCCCTCGCCTGCCGTACCTCTAACGTGGTCGCGAGATGGATCCTTGACGACCGACAGATCGGAGAGAGTGGCGTGATGAGTCAGTCGAGCCAACCAGATCAGGACGCCCCACGGCCGGGCGCCAGCGGCCAGACCGTCGGTGGCACCGAACCGTCAGACTTCCTGGAAGTCAGTACGGCAACCGAAACCAAAGATGCCGCCGTAGAACTTGCCCGTATTGCGGTTGAGGGCCACCTCGCCGCAGGAGCCCAAATTACGGGCCCGATTACATCGACCTTCTGGCACCTCGATGCGTTCGGCACCGGCGAGGAATGGCGGCTTGTTCTTCGCACGCACGTGAGTCGCTTCGAGGAGCTACGGAGCGCTCTGGTTGAGCACCACCCGTGGACCAATCCGGAGGTTGTGGCAATGAGAATTGCTATGGGTTCGCCGGAATATTTGGAGTGGATCCGGAATGCCACCGACCCGAGCGAAGATTCTTAGCTCGCTCGAGCCTTGTCTAGAACCTGAGAGACCGCACCAATTTCTGAATGCTCCGCGAGGTTCTGGATGACCCGCGCGAGCTGGCGCCGCGGTCGGACGGAGGCAACTCCTGCCGAGAGATCGAGAACCCGGTTCGCAGCTGCAGCAGACTCTTCGACCTCTCCAGCACTCAGGTAGGAATCTGCCAGCCAAGACGTGTATAGGGCCTTATCTCGAGCGTACGCGTCATCGAAGGTCTCAAGGACGCTCTCGAGAATCGGGACGGCCCGCAAGGGCCGACGCAGTTCCGTCCAACATCGACCGGCCATGATCTGCAGTTCGGTCTCGTCCACCCATGTCGACCAATCAGGATCAGGCTCGCCGCTTTCAGAAGCGTGAACGGATCGTGCTGTGTCCAACGCCCGCTCCGCTTCACACGCGTTGCCAGCTACGGCATGCGTCCAAGCGCGGCGTTCATGCAGCAAAGCACCAGCCGACCCGACGGCCGCCGCGCCGGCCGCCTCGCAGGACGCGGTGGCGAGTCGCACAGCTTCACGCGGATCCGACTGGATCTGTTCGTACGCGAGGAAGGCGAGAGCGTTGCCCACCAGCAGGGATTCACCCGCGGCCTCTGCCGCGACTTGGCTTGCTTGATATAGGCGTACAGCCTTATCTTGCTCGCCTGCATCAAACGCTGCCCACCCGGCCTGCTGGGCCTGCTCCGCCAGGACTGAAATCAAGCTGCGTCCCGTTGCCTCGGAGTAGGTCCCTTCGTTGATTTTCTTCTTCGTTGCCCGGTACTCAGCGAGATAGATACGGAACGTATCGCCTCCGCCCAGCACATTGTCGAGTCGTCGCAAGCGAGCCGTGCGCTGTCGAAGTCTGGCGGGAACATCAGAACCTATGCGACGGATTCCGCTACCCGCTGGACCCCCAACAACCACGCTGGCACCGAGAACGGCGCCCGACTTGATGAAGTCCCTTCGGAACACGCACTCATCTCCGTCCAGCATCGGAATGGCGGGCGCCTCTCCGTTGGCAGTGCTCTGCAGCACGTTCTCCCACGCTCGTGGGGCGAGACCAACCATGTGTCCAGGTATGAGGAGCGCGTCGGCGATCTGGACGATCTTCTCGAAAGACGTAATGGCGCCCAAGCCGCGTGCCAGCGTTCCGACGCGTTCGGGCTTGATGCCACAGGCTGCCCCAGTTTTGGAGTAGCTGATCCCTGCCCACTTCCGGGAGATTGCGAACACCTGCCCGAAGTCGTGCCGGGCAAGGGCATCCCGCATGTCCGGACGGTCCAGCACGTGCGCTGGTATTGCAGCGGTCAAATGCATGGGCACCCTGTGCGTCCTCCACCTGCGCTTAAGAAGCCCACGATGACGTGGCGGGCCGGCGCGCGTATCCCCCTCATGGGTACACCCATGGACGGGAAGAAGGAAGCCTTTACGCCGATGCACCGTGGACTCGTGAGCCGACGCCAGTCCGACCTGGGCGAGCAACAAGGCGTCCGGTCGAGTGCGTTTCGGCACGGCAGAGCGAGAGGTCTGAGCGATGACGAGATTCGACGTCCACGGAGTGCCGGGCCCGGAGAGGCCCACCCCCGCCGCAGGTGGCGGGGGTTCGTCGAGGGAGACGAGTGGCACTGGCCGCACGTTTGAAGAGGTGGCTGATTGGGCGCCGGCGGATCTGCTGGTGCTGGGTGTTCGGGGTTCGTCGGTGGAGGCGAATGCGGAGCGGTGTCGTCGGGCGGTGGCGATCATCGCCGAGTACGAGCCGTACGCGGATGAGTTCGATGAGCCGCCGATGCTGCGGCTGCTGATCCGGCACCGCGGTGACATGGTCGCCGCTGCTGATGATCCGGCGATGGTGGAGCATCTGCGCGACTGCATCGGGATGGACGCGATGCTGGTGCAGGTGTGGCAGGACCTGGAGCGGTTCTCCCCGCACCCGGCCGGCCCGCAGGGCGGTGGGTGCACGCGGCTGGGTGATGTGCTGACTGAGGCCGTGAACGAGGTGCGGGTACGGGCGGGGTTGCGCCGCCTGACCCGCCGCCAGGTCGCCGCGCGGCGGTTGAACGATGTGATCCGCGAGGTCACCCAGGATGCCGACCGTGCCCCGGCCCGTCACCTCGCGCGAGCGTGAACCGGTCATGAGCGCGCCGATCGACCTCGCGCCGGCACCACCACTCTCGCTCGTGGTCCTGGCTTTGTGCACCGGCAGCGATGACCCGGACCGGTGGTGGCCGACGAGACGCGCCAGTCGTACCAAGCACCGCACCTACGCAGCCAGAGTCTGCGCCGGCTGCCCGGTGAGAAGAGCGTGCCTGGAGTACGCCCTGGCCGCGGGGCATGAGTTCGGTGTCTGGGGCGGCCTCAGCGAGCACGACCGACGCGGCCTGCAGAGGCGACCGCGATGAGACAGGCCAGCGAGCTGCGTACGACGATGGCGGCCGCGGGGTTGTACCTCGCGGATGTGCCCATTGCGTTCTCCGCCATAGCAAGTCGCGGTCTACGCCTCCGGATCGGTGCCGATGCGATGGCGTGGATGCATCACCTGATGAATGGTGCCCCGGTCATCGCGCCGCATCTGGTGTCGGACACCGACCAGGCGCCGCGGGTGCGCTTCCTCGTCGCCAGGATCAGGCAGTCACCCCACGGCAAGACACTGGGTCCGGTCTGGATCGAAGGCGGACCACTGCGGGTCTCGTACATCGCGCTGACCGACCTGACCCATCGAGACTGTCTGGTCTGTAACCAGCGACTACTCGGCGCTCGAGACCGGCACGTCCCGGAACGTGTCGGCGTACCGGTCTCGCGGCGCTCGACACCCTGATGCTGCCGCCCCGGACAGAACCGGCATGATCGTGCCGGTTTCACCTCTGTGGCCGGTCAGATACACCGAACCGGTACGTTCGTGCCGGTTTGCCTCGACAACAGGCCCCCAAACCGTCATCCTGGTCTCAACCGGCGCGATCGTGCCGGTCTCACACTGAGCCGGGAGAGGCGCGATGACGAGCCTGGGTGAGTCAGTGCGTACGCGGCGCCGAGACCTCCACCTCGGCCAGGAAGAGCTGGCGGAACTGGCCGACGTCTCCGAGAGGTTCGTCCGCGAGGTCGAGCGCGACAAGCCAACCGTGCGCCTGGACAAGCTCACTTCGTTGCTCGATGCGCTCGGTCTTGAGCTGCGCGTCGAGATCCGAGGCAGCTGATGGGCGCCCCCGACCCACGGGACGTCGCAGTCGCTGACGTCTACAAGGCCGGCCGGCTGGCTGCGACTCTCACGAGGGACTCGGGCGGTACGACGTTCGCCTACTTGCCGGCGTACCTCGCGTCGGGCGCTCCTGCCGTCGCGACAACGCTGCCCCTGAGCGAGGAGCCTCGACACTCTGTGGGGGGCGCCGTGCCGGCGTACTTCGCCGGTCTGCTTCCCGAGGGGCGGCGGCTCACCAACCTGCGCCAGACAGTCAAGACGTCAGCGGACGACGAATTGTCCTTGCTGTTGGCCGTCGGACGCGATCCGGTGGGCGACGTGCAGGTGTTCCCACATGGAGTCGAGCCATCGCTCCCGGAGAGCCCCGTAGTCACCTCGGGATCATTCGCGGACCTGGACTTCACCGACCTGCTCGCCGACTCCGGCATCGTCGACCCGTCGGCTCTGGCCGGCGCGCAGGACAAGGTGTCTGGCCGGATGCTGACCGTGCCACTCGCGCATCAGGGTCGTGCTCATCTGCTCAAGCTGAACCCACCGGAGTACCCGCACGTCGTTGAGAACGAGGCGTACTTCCTGGCAGTTGCCCGACGATTGCGACACCCGGTCGCGGAGGCGGAGGTCGTGCACGACCGCAACGGTCGGGCGGGCCTCCTCGTGACCCGCTTCGACAGGTCCCTCGATGGGGATGTGCTGGTCGCCCACGCGGTCGAGGATGCCTCGCAGCTGCTGGACCGGCATCCGGCGGACAAGTACACCGTGACTTCGGAGGCCGTCGCGCAACGCATCGGCGAGGTCTCCGCCGCCCGATCACTAGCACTACGAGCAGTTTTCACGCAGCTTGCCTTCGCCTGGGCAACCGGCAACGGCGACCTACACGCCAAGAACATCTCGGTCCTCCGCCGCGGATCCGAGTGGCAGGTCGTCCCGATCTACGACATCCCCTCGACCATCCCGTACGCCGACCACACGGCTGCACTCTCGCTCGCCGGTCGACGAGATGGCTTCTCCCGCAAGCGTTTTCTCACCTTCGCGGACACGATCGGGTTGCCTGAGCGTGCTGCCGTGAGGGCTCTCGACGAGGTGCTGCGAGCGACCGAGCCAGTGATTGAGGGAATCGATGGCGGGGCCGTGCCGTTCGACACCCGCCGCCAACGCGACCTGGTCCGCGGGCTCAAGCGTCGGCGCGCAAACCTTGGGGGCTCGGGATAGCGAGGCAGCGCATCGCGCTCAGCAGCCACAGCCACAGCCACACTCGTCGTCCTCATCGAGAACGAATGTCCCCGGCGCTGGCTGTACATGCGGTCCATACGGATAGCCGGCATCTTCCGGAAAGGCGCCTTCCACGTCCCAGGTGAGTTGATATGCCGGGACCGAGAACTCGTCGGGTCGCTCATAGAACCGATTGGCGGTGTAGAGCACATCACCAGGTCGAGGAAACACCTCGACTCGCACCCGCTCGGGCGCACCAGCGAAGGAGAAGATCTCGCCAGGCATCAGATCGTGTCCGTCGCGCACCCGTGCGTAGCAGAGGTTCAGCAGACCGCCAGCCGTAGCTTGTGACAGCCCGAACACAATCAGCTCCGGGTGGCCGATCCCGAACAGACCTGTCGTGTAGCAAAAGCTCGTGCTGGTCTCCTTCCGGCCGGCGAGCACATAGGTCAGAAAGCACCCATATGTGCGGACGCAGTCCCTGACGTTGGCGTCCTCTTGGTCCAGCCACGCCTGCTCTTGCAAGTCGTTCACGGCATCACGCTCCTGAGATGGGAATGCGACCACGCTAGGGAGCCGACACGATCCACTCGAAGAGCTCGTTGCCACCTGTGGACGGCGACCGGTCCGCCCTTGGGTTGTGGATGACCTTCGGTGATGCTCCGGGCGTCGTTCCCTTCCGAAGCCCAAGGATCAGAAAATTTCAGACGGCACGAATCCCGTGAGTTAGCAACACTTCTCGCGCCCGGCCCCACACGCGGTCCGATGAGTACACCTGCCACCGACGGTTCACGTCGTGCTCGTGGACCGCTGATCGGAACCGCGAGAACCCACCCTTGCCATGGATCGCATGCTCGAGCGCCCGACGCACATCCGGCTCAGTCACGGATGCCGCGAAGTCGGCCATGTCCTGCCATTCCGACTGCTCACGGTCGAGGTACAACCATTGCTCGCCCTCGACGTCAATGGCGTCATCCTCACCGACGGTCCCTTCGTTGGTTACGAACGCCGGAACGACCTCGCCGGTCGTTCGGTCGACGTACGCGCCCTCTTCCTCCCCGGAGTGAGACAGCGCATCGGTGAGCTCATCCAGGTCAACGCGCAGCGATGTGCCGTCGGCAGGCTTGCCACTCAGGAGACGCAACAGCTGATCGGCCAAGATCTCGTCGCCTTCCCACGCGCGCATCCCCAACCGCTGCGCGATGGTGAGGACATAGGGCGCGAGCGCGTCCCGCCGGTCTGAGGGCTCGGCGAGATAAACCGTCTGAACCGCACCGCCCACCTGCTGGAGCGCGTCATCGATGGAGCGGTTGCGCAACGCCTCGATGAGGCCCGCCGCGTCACCGGCCACAGTCGTACGCCGGACCTCACCGAGAGCGACCGGCTCCGGCTCCGGCATGTCGAACGCGACGCGAGGAGGCGGCTCACGCTCGCCGTCGTCCTCAGCCCAGCGCCGACCGTACTGGTCGGGGATAGTGCCCCAACCCAGTACGCCATCGGCACTTTCGGCGTGATGCCCAGGACCTCGTCAGGGTCGGCGAACCCGAGAACCGTGCACTCGTGCGTCCATTCATCGCCGAGGTCGAAGACGTACGTGAAGCGGTCGGCCGGCTTGACGTGCTCCTTGACGATCGCCGTCAAGAGCTGGGTCGAGCCGATCGCGTCGGCCACGCCTTCCTCATCGGCGACCACGGTGCCATCAGCGAGCTCGAACTGACGCAGGTGCGAAAGATCCCAGCGCGCGAGCGCCAGGTCGATCGCTTCGCCCAACCCAGCGAAGGTCGTACGCGGCGGGAGGATGAGATCGCGTCCGGGCGGCGGGTCGAACTCTTCGCCACGACCGGAGACCAGCTCGACTCGGACGGTGATCCAGCGCTTGGCAGCCACGGCACTACTGTCACGCGTCTGGCTGGCCGCATGCAACCTCTACGCGAGGTAGTTGCCCAGAGCGTCGAGCAGTCCTCGGGTGCCTTCTTCGCGGCCAGCCCCGTCGGCCCAGAACCGGTCGAAGAACACGCCCTGCTCAACGTGGGTGAACCGAGTGCCCGCCTCGATCGGCTCAAACTCCAACGATGCCAACGACGTTGACATGTGGACCCCGTCGATCCACATGTCGTAGGTCGTCACGATGCGAACGTGCTCGACGATGTCGGTGTAGGTGGCCACGTACCGCGAGACCGGACCCTCGTGGAACTTGCCCTCAGCGATGTCACGTCCGCCGACGCGGAAGTCGTACGCCCACTCGCCGGGCTCGATGGCGTCGCCGGCGCCCCACCAGGCTAGCTTTTGATCCTCGTCGGCGAACGCATCCCAGACCCGCTCGACCGGAACGGGATAGTCGCGAGTCAAGGTGAACCCGGAGCGGGCCAGTCGGCGTTCGGTCATCGCGCGAAGGTGACGTGGGTCGTGCCGCTCTCGGCCACTTCCGTCGTCACCTTGTGGGTGAGCTCGAGGCCGCGCAGGTCGTCCCACAGCCGATCGCCCCGACCGAGCAGGATCGGTGCGATCGCGACGTGCAGCTGATCGACCAGGCCGGCGCGCAGGAACTCGCGCGCGGTGCTGACACCGCCGCCCACGCGTACGTCCTGGCCGCCTGCAGCGTCGGTCGCCTCGGCGAGCACGTCCTCGATCGCGGCGGCGCGGAAGTGGAACGTCGTGCCGCCCTGCATCGGGATCGACGGACGCGGCGCCGTGCTGGTGAGGACGTAGACCGGGCAGCCGAACGGCGGCTCGTCGCCCCACCAGCCCTTCCACTCCGGGTCGTCGGGGAAGGCGTGCAGGCCGTACATGCCCGCGCCCATGATCTCGGCGCCGACGACCTCGAAGTACGCGACGGCGTACGCGTCGTCGACCCCGGTCGTACCGGCGCCGTTGGTGTTGCCGAGGACTCGCGACTGGAACGTGCGAGTCGCGACGTACGCCTCCGTGAGGCGACCCCAGTCCTCGCCCATCGGGTTCTCGGGGGACTGGTCGGCGGTCGAGGCGAAGCCGTCCAGCGAGATGTTCAGATCGATCCGTACGCGGGTCATGTCAGGTCTCCTTGCGAGTCAGGTGGATGCCGAGCCGTTCGGCTTGATGTTCGGCGGGGGTGCGCTGCTGGCCGAGCCACAGGTGCAGGACGTCGAGGGCGCCCGGGCGCAGGGTCACGGTGCGGACACGGCCGTGCTTCTCCGAGCTGATGACGCCCGCGTCCTCAAGGACGCGCAGGTGCTGCATGAACGACGGCAGCGCCATGGCGAACGGCTCCGCCAGCTCGGACACGACGGCCGGCGACTTCGCCAGCCGCTCCACGACAGCCCGACGCGTCGGGTCCGCGAGAGCGCGGATCACGTCGTCGAGCTCGTCGTAATACTTAGGCATACGCCTAACTATAGCGACGCAGCCGCGTGCTGTCAGTGCATCCGTGCGCGAGCGAGGGCTGCCGTCGCGAACGCCAGCGGGATGCGCTCCTGTTCGACTTTCCGCGTCCTCGTCCACGCGGGGTCGGTGAGGCTCTCGTACACGCTGCGTTCATGATCGTTGAGGTCCTTGACCGGCTCGCGCCGGCCCACCTTCAGCGGCACGCCCTTGGCGTCGGTCCATGACCCAAAACGTTCGAAGCGTTCGTAGGTCGCGCGATCCATGAGCATCGACCGCACCTGCGGCAGTTTCTCCTTCAGCCCATTGAGGATGAAGTAGCCGTCGGCGTCCAGGTCGCCCCAATAGATCACCTCGGACGCTTCCCGAATCCATGGAACCTGGGGAAGCAAGCGCATCGCGGCCTTACCTTCGCCCTCGACCACGATGAGACCAGGGGTCGGCGGGAAGAGCACCACCGTGTCCTTGTTTTCACAGATCAGCACCACCTCCGGCTCGTACGCCGGCTCGGCCACGTCGTCCAGCGTGAACGAGTCGTGTGCGCGACCGGTCTGCAGGTGCTTGGGGTCGGCGTAGGTGAAGTGGACCCGGGTTGGACGCTTGGCGAGGGTGAGTTTGTTCAGACTCGCGAGCACGCGGACCAAAGGCTTGTGCGTGTTCAGCCACTTCCCGTGCAGTCCTTCGATGGGCACCTGGCGAGGGGTGAGCTGCTCCCACTCCGCCCGGTCCGTGCGTCGGAACCACGCGGCGGCGTCACAGGCGAGCCCGAAGTCGACGTCCGAGAGCGGGGCAGCGAGGCGTAACGCGGTCGGTACGTCCGCGTCCGGGAACTCCTCGCCGATGACCGCGGCCCGCTGCCTGGCTGTCGCGATGCGTCGGGGCCAGCCGGCCGCAGCGACCGTCGCGGCGGCGTCGACCGAGTCGACCGTCACTGACTTCGGAAGCGTCTCGGGGATGCCGCGGATGCGGCGTGGCTCGGTGGCCAGGCCGACCGGCGAAGCAGCCGCCCACTCGTGCCACCGGTGCGCCCAGTCCTGCACCTGTGCGTAGTGGGTCGCGACGTCCGCGCTGGACGGTGGCTGCAACCCGAACGTGTGCGGCCAGCGTGCGTCTTCGGCGCTGCCTGTGACGTCCAGATGCCACCCTGTCTCGAGTCGGCGCCGGACCGAATCACGAATAGCCTCAATGTTTTTCACGTCGCACCCTTCTTCAGCATGGGTGCGATGTACGAGTACTCCTCGTCGTTCTTGGTGACGGCAAGTACGAGGTTCATCGACGCCTCGAGCGCGGTGACCATGCTCTCCGGCACCGCGATGATCAGCTGGAACCCGAGGTCCTTCCACGCCTGTACGGACCGTCCTGCGAACCGCCCGTCTGCCTTGATGAATGCCTCATCGAGGAGGACCGGGGTGAAGCGGGGGCGGTCCCGTAGCTCGTCGCCGAGCTGGTACCGGAGCGCGGCGCCCACGATGAACGCCACCAGCTCTTGAGTCTCGCCACCGGACTTGTCACCCAGGTAGGCATGGACTGCGGTCACGAGGCCGTCTGTGATCTGCTCGGCGCGCACGGTGAGGTGCCGGCGGACGTCGAGCAGGGCATCCGCCTCCGGGGTCCACTTGGTCGGGTTGTCCGGCTCGGTCGCGATCTTCTTCATCGCGTCGCGGATGGCGTCGAACTTGACCGCGATCTCCTCGTCACTGGCGCGTGGCCCCAATGATCCGCTCGACAGGGCCTGCAGCTCCTCCTTGAACGTGCGCACCTCGACGGGCGCGCGCCGCTTCACCCTCATCTGCAGCGTTGATCGCGCCGCTCCGAACGGGATGTGGGCGAGGATCTTGTTGATGGGCTCCATGCGCTGGTCGATCTCTTGCAGCGTCTGCTCGTACGCCCAGTACAGATCGGAGACGTCCTCGCCTCCCCACTTGACCACTTGTTTCGCCCAGTCGGCTCGCTGCTGGGTCAGGCCTTGCCCGGTCAGGTTCTGCAGGATGGCGAGATAGTCGGGGTAGGACGCGATGCCAGCACCGATGTTGTTGCTGGGCCAGTTGTCCTGGTAGCGCTGGAACCGAGCTGTCAGCTCGCTTTCGCGTCGATCGCGCTCAGCGCTCGCGACCGTCTGCTTCTGCTTGAGGACCCGCTCGATGATGCTCAGGTGGGTCTTCAAGTCGGCCAGTCGTCCGCTCCAGCCGGTCTCGTCGAGGTCCGCTCGAAGGGCGGCTGCATCGTCGTCCGCGATCGCGACTCCGTCGTCTTCCATGCGCCACAGTCGGGTCCGGAGGGCGTCCACCTCGGTGTCAAGGACAGCGCGACGCTGCTCGCAGTCCTGGATGGTCCCGTCCTCTTTGCCCCGAAGGCCGTACAGCCCCTGCTGCTCGCGCACGAGAGTCTCAAGTTCGCGGTCGAGCGCTTCGAGGTCGCCGCTGGCATCCAGGAGGCGCTGCCGTGCTTCCTCCCCGGCGGAGATCTGATCGTGGACCTGCTCCAGGTCCAGGTCGGTCCAGCGGTATTGGCTGATGCGGACATTCGCGTGTCGGCGGATCTGCAGGTCCTTCATCTCCTGCTCCAGCTGCGAGACCTGAGCGGCCTGAGCCTGGATATCGCGATCAAGCTCGGCCATAGCGCGTCGGAGCTCGTCGATGCGGCCCTGGTTGGAGAAGCCGATGACCCGTCGGCCGTGTCCGCCGTGCGCGCCCTTCTGTCCGCGGCGAGTCTGGCCGGCGATCGTGACACGGGACGTGTCGTCGTCGCGCAGGTCGCTGACGCCGGCGACGCACTCGTACCCGTAGTGGCGGTCCAGGTGGTCGCGGAGCCAGCCGGTGAACGGCCCCTCCTTGACGATCAGGCGACCCGCCAGCGTGGTCTCGGACGTGATGCCCGGCGCTGCCACGTCGATCGGGACGCCTTCGAAGGCCAGCCGCTCCGAAGCCTGGATGGAGTCAATGGAGGCGCGCAGTCGGTCTCCGTGGCGTTCGTCGACCACCAGCGTGTTGGCGAAGCCGCCCAAGACAGCGTCGGCGGCGACCCGCCAGTCTTCGTGTGCTGGCTGCATGTCGACCAGCTCGCCCACGAAGGGCAGGTCTTCTTCGCGAAGCCCTGCGGCCTGGGCAAACTGGAGTCTGACAGCGTGGCGACGTCGGGAGATGTTGCCGGTCCGACTCTCCAGGTCGTTGATGTCGCTCAGGTGCTCGTTGCGCTGCTCGGTGAGTTGGCGAGCCTTGTACTGCGCCTCGTCGCGCTCGTCCTGCATACCCGTCCAGCGCTCATCAAAGCTGTCGACGAACGCCTGTGCCTCGCTCTGCGCCGCCTCGAACTCAGCGCGAGTGCCAGGCACCTCAACGTGGAGGTCTCGGGTGTCCTCCTCGTAGCGAGCGCGCGCGGTCTGCACGCCTTTCAGCTGCAGGTTGAGCCGGGCTAGTTCCTGGTTGGCCACGTCGATGGCGTCGCCGCCCTTGTCCTGCCGCAGCTGTCGCACGGTCAGGACCCGGTCGTCGAGGTCGACGATCTGGGCTGAGATCTGGTCGCGACGGTCCTCTGCCGCAGCCTGATCTGCTTTGGCCGCAGCGCTTTCCGCGTCGTAGGCGTCGGACTCAGTCCGCCGTGCCCAGAGCGTGAAGGGGGACGACTCGGGCTCCGCCAGCCTGTATGTGTCGACACGTTCGATCTCGTCCACTGCTGCGCGCCGCGATGCGTACTCGGCCTCCATCCCGTCCAGGACGCCGACCTGTGCCTCTGCTCGGAGCATCTTCTGGTGCAGGCCGTCCAGATGCTTGAAGGACCGTACGACCGCTTCGGCCTTGTCGTAGGTGCGGGGACGCTCGAGGACCATCCGCTTGTAGAGCGCGTCGACGGTCTGGACCGGTGCACTGCGTTGCAGGTCTGAGAGCAGGCGCAAAGCCTTAGCGCCGTCGCCATGGGCTCCGATGCCGAGGTGGTCATGGATCTTGGCGGCGTAGCGGACGTACGACTCGTGAAACTGGATCCCGGGGAAGTCGCGTTGCATCGGTCCGGCGAGGAACTCACTCTCGGCGTGTGCCTCGAAGCGACTGAGGTCGATCGCACCGTCGTACGTCGCGAATCGGGTCTTCACGTCGCTGGGCTTGCCGGCACCGACCGGTGCGAAGAAGGTGCGGATCACGCTGTACCGCGCGCCCGAGGTTGAGGCGAACACCAGCGCCAGCGCGGACCAGGTGTCCGTGTCGCCGCGGAGAGTGAGCGGGCGGAGGTCGCCTTCCGGGTCGTCCCCTCGGTTGAACTGGCCACGCACGTAGGACAGGACAGTCCGAGCGCCCTCTCCTGTGGCCCTGCCACCACCTCTCGCGCGACCACCGGAGGTGTCGTTCGAGGCCGAGTTCAAGGGCGTCCGGGTGTCGTGCATCAGCACCGTGTAGGCGTCCATGACGGTTGACTTGCCAGAGCCGGAATTGCCTGACAGCAATGTGGATTCGGCGTCGATGTCGATCCGGTGAAAGCCACCGAACCCACCCCAGTTGCACAGCTGCAGGGATTCGAGCCGCCACTGCTGGGCGGTCTCCGTCACCGTCGCCATCCCGTCGAGCGTCAAGACGTCGTCACTCATCGATGGTCACCCCCAGATCCTCATCGAGAACGTCGCTCTCGACGGTCGCGTCTTCGCTCGTCGAGACGTCATCCGCCGTGCGCACCGAGTGCACGAACTCCTTCGTCCGCTCAGTCGTCAGGAGCGTCTCGATGACCGGTGACACCTGAAGCCGGTCCGGGTCACTCGGGTCCCTCATCAGGAACCCCTCCCGCAGGAGGGCGTCGATAGCGCGTACGACGGCCTCGTCCGCACGTACGTGGTCCATCGTCTCCGCGGGGCGGACGTAGGAGACGGCGTCAGCCAGGTCGTTCCGTTCGACGTACGCGATGGGGTCGCCTCGGCGACGCGCGTTGCGGTGCTCTCCACGCAGATGGAGCAGCAACGCCGCCTCCTCCCGCGTATAGGCGCGGTCGGTGAGCAGCGTGGTGAACATTCGCCCCAGCTCTCGGCCGGCCTGGCGCTTGTAGGCCACCTCGTTCTCGACATCGATCACCAGCTCAAGAAACATGTCGTGCAGGCGCGCGGTGACATCACCACGGTGAGCCAGGAGTGCCCGCCACTCCGCCGGGCGCGATACGCCGTTGAGGTGAGTGCGTTTCAAGAGAAGGACGAGCGCCTTCCGAGCCTCCAGCGGCAGTGTGCCTCGGTCGCCTTCGAAGAGGGCTGGGCTCTCGCCGTCCTCTCCGTCCTCCCACTCGATGGCGCCGTCTTCGGTCATGTGTCCGCTCCCTGTGCCACAAACGTGAGGGACGGCGCGAGGAACGTCTGCTCCGTGCCGTCCGGTCGGATCGCGTAGTACTCCTCCAAGGGCAAGTCCCAGTCGAATGCACCCTCCTGGGCCGCCATCGCCAGCATCCCGAGCAGGTCGACGGGACGACGGGTCCTGCTGGGCAGCCGGTTGTAGATGTCCGCACCGGCTGCGGCCCCGCCGCTCGACGTGGCGATCTCAACGGCCGCTGCAAGCTCGGTGTAGAACGGCCCGCCCTTGGACCGCACGTCCTCGAGAGATATCGGCGTCCCACCGCTCCCGGTGGCGGCGCTGAGCGGGGTCAAGCCAGTCCTTGCCGGTTTGCCCACCGCACGTTCGCGCATCGTGGCGACGTCAGCGGTGCTCACCTCACCGATGCTGCAGACCGGCTCGTCGGGGTCGTCACCGTCCGTACGGGTGAACCCCACCGGGAGCCGCAGCCTGTCTCGCATCCCGTGCTCGGCCGACCACTTCTGCAAGGCCCCCTGTGCTCCTCGCAAGGCGTCGTCGAGCTCGCGCTCGCGACTGGCGTCATGTGCGGTCAGGTAGGAGGTGAGCCGCTTGGTCATCTCCCGACGCTGGGCAAACACCGCGGAGACGCTCTCGGCGATCATGTTGACGGTCTGCTGCAGCTCGGACCGTTCCCGGTCAGCCAGGACTTCCGCGAACGGGTGCTCCATGATCGTTTGAAGGTGGCGGGCCAGCTCCGTGCGAAGGTGCGGATCGCTGAGCATTCGCTTGGCCTGCTCGAATCCACGACCGTAGCGATCGGCGACCACGAGGTTGTTCGCCCGCTGCAAGTACTCGCCCAATACCTCGCCGTGCGAACGGGTTTCGGTGAGGAAGTCTTCGCGGATGTTGTGCGCCATGGCGCTGAACGACTCCTCGACGCGCTTCAGGTCGCTCGGGATGCGGTCGATGTCGTCTCGCAGGATCAGGTACTCATTGAGAACTTCTTCGTCGTCGACGGTCTCCACTGCTCCGCCGGCCTCCAGCCGAGCGAGCTCTGCCTGTCGTTTCGTGGTCTCGTACTCCAACCGGGCAATCTCGTCCCGCAGCGAGCGCTGACGCGCCGCCGAGTCCGAGGTGGCTTTCACCGCCAACGCCTGGGCTCGATCGAGCACCACCCGAACTTGCGACTCACTCATCGCCGCACGGGTGCTCGACAGCTGCCGGCAGATCGCGATGGCTTCCCGCGCCACGGCCGTCAGCCGGTACACCTCGGTGCCGTTGAGCAGATGCCGTTCCATCCACCCGTCGCCGACCCAGGACTTGCACCGGTCCCGGACGGCTTTCGGGTCGTCCAGCCCTTCCGGAAAACTCGAGGACTGCTCGCGAATCGCGTCGAACGCGTGCGCCGCCCGCACATGGAACTGTTCGGCGGGGATCTCTTGCCGACCCGCCTCGAAAGCGTCCATCAAGGTCGCCAACACCAGCGGACCCCAGACGGGCTGCCGGAAGAGGCTCACCGTCTTGTTGTTGAGAGCGCCCTCCGCCTCCCGGAACCGGGCCACCGGATCGCTCACACTTCCCCCTGTCGCATCGCGTCAGGATAGGTCCCTCGGACCGACCTCACGAAGGTGCGCCGGACGTACCTGTGGACGAAGGACCGGGCGCATCACGGGGTGTGGATGCCGAACCCGCTCGCGGCTCAGACGCTGACGCCGAAGTCGCGCGCGAGACCTGCCAAACCGGACGGGTAGCCCTTGCCGACCCCTCGGAACGCCCAGTCGGCGCCATCTCGGTACAGCTCGCCGAAGACCATCGCCGTCTCCGTGGTGGCGTCGTCGGGAAGGGTGAAGCGCGCGATCTCTCGCTGATCCGCGGCGTCGACCACGCGGATGAAGGTGGCGTCCAGCTGCCCGAAGCTCTGCTCGCGCCGATCGGCGTCGTAGATGCTGGCTGGGAAAACGATCCGGTCTACGTCTTCATGCAGCCTGGCGAGGTCGACCGTGATCTGCTCGTCGTCGACTGAGCCGCCTGCGTCGTCGCCGGTGTGCACGACGCTGCCGTCGGGACTGGTCAGATTGTTGAAGAACACGAAGTGCCAGTCCGACAGGACCTTGCCGTCACGCCCCAGCAGAATCGCCGAGGCGTCGACGTCGAACTCGGTGTACGCCGATGGACGGATCTCCCAGCCCAGGCCGACGACCACGTTTTTTCGGGGCACGCTGACGTGTTCGCCCCTGGCCAGGTTGACGGTCATCAGTCCGGGACGTGCTCCGGATCGTAGATCCAGACCGCGGCCGTGCCGCCACAGTCGAGGCAGGCTTGCATGTCTTCCACGCGCGAGTTCACGCCGGCCATGGGAATGCCCTGGGCGCGGGTGTCGCGGATGAAAAGCAGTGTGGATGCTTGGTATCCGCGCCAACAGCCCAAACACTGCAGTGCCGTACGCGTGATCGCGCGAGTCTGTGGGGCGTTGTCGCCGTACGCCTCGGCCAGGACTCGGAAGAGCCTCGACTGGTCGTCGTTGGAGAGGTCCGCGAACGTCGTACGCAGGATGGACAGCTTGTTGGTCGCGGCATCCTGAGCGAAGGTCTCGAAGGTGTCGTGGATCGGGTACTCCTGGCCGTCAACGTGGAGCGTGATCGCCATCTCGCCTGCGGAGCGCGGGGTCTCGGCGTCGAAGAGCACCAGGAACCCGCCGCGATCGTTCATGGTGTTGGGCACGATCTTGCGGCCCATCTCCACCTCGGCCCACAGGTCGTGCTGCGCGAGGATCGCGTCGACCAGACCTGTGTTGCGGGCGAGTTCCTCTTCGCGGGTCCAGAGGCCGAGCACCTCACCCTGCGGGCTCTTCGCCAGCGCGTAACTTGGCTCAGCGGAACCGGAATCGCGCCTCGTCGTGGCCTTCTGCTTGCGTCCGAACATCGTCCCTACGCTCTCCCTCGGCTCCACTCGACGCTACCCAAAGGACGCGCGGCAGATGTCGTTACGCACCAAGGTTCGGCATGGTTGCGAACACTTCGTTGTATCCGCGTCGGGTGTGGAATGGAGACTTCTACAGCGTTGAAGCGCTCACTGGTCTCGTGCTGATTGTGGTCGCGTTTCGGTAGTCCGCCCCCCTCGCTGACAGCGTCATCAGTGCCATGCGCGGTGGCAGGAGCTCGGCGAACTTCAGCTTCTTGACCGCCTGCTCGGTGACGAGCGGGACGATCCCAGCGAGATCGTCCCCGGCCTCGTGCCGCGCAGCGCGCAGGGCCGAGGACACCGCACTCGCCGTCGCATCGGACCGCAAGGAGACATCCAAGTTTCCGAACCTTGACTGGTCGAGGAGTTCTGGTGCCACCTGCTCAAATGCTGCCGTCAGGACCGCGTTAGCTCGCGAACCAGCAAACGTCCACCATCGAACCCGTCCGTCCTCGTCAACGACAACCGTTGCGTCGTCGCGGACCCTACGTGCGTACTGCTCGCGCAAAACCTCAAGCCGGCTCCGTGCACGGTTCGTCAAGGTGGCTCCAGACGGTGTGGCACCGAGGAGGATCCGACGCACCGCATCCGACAGTTCAAATGAGTACGCGCGTGGCGCACCCATCCACCTGGAGTCGCCGATCCGTTCGCTTGGCTCGACGTACACCCGCTTGCGCCGCCAATCGATGTGCGTGACCTCCCACGGCCGGCCGGCGAGAGCAATGATGCGCGGACCATCGATCTTGGAGATCAGGACCATCGGGTCGACACTCCCGATCTCTTGCCTCCCATGAATGACCGCGACTTCGGGCGCTGCCGTGAAAACGGCCAGAAGGTCCATGAAGTTGCGCCGCCCGTAAACCTGCTCCGCTCGAGGGCCGATGAATGCCAAGCCCTGGTCGTGATCGAGGTGACCCGTCGACACCAACCACCGTGCGATCACCAAGGCCTCTTCTAACGAGGCCAGGCCGAGGCGCGAGATCCACGCCGCTTCGTCATCAATCGAGATCCGGCCCTTCTGAAGCGCCGTACCGATAAGCTGCTGCGCCGCCACCTGCCGCGGTGCAGGGGGCGCGACCACAGGCTCAACGAATCCGTCGCCCATCAGGAGCAGCAGCCCCGCGGCCCGCAGGAACTCCTCGTCTTCGGTCGCCAGGAAGGTCATGTTGCGACTCGTCCCCGGTCGTCGGCCGGTCCGTCCCAGTCGCTGCAGGACCGACGCGACGGTGCTTGGTGCGCCGATCTGAACCACGCGATCGAGGTCGCCGACGTCGATCCCCAGCTCAAGCGTCGACGTCGACACGATCACGCAGTCCCGTGTCTCCGCAAAGGCTGCCTCAGCCCGACGTCGCTCATCGACGGACAGGGATGAGTGGGACACGTACGTGTCCACCTCACGGTCCCGGAGGTTCACTGCCAGCGACTCCACCGTCCGGCGTGAGTCGGCGAAGACAAGGCGCTTCTCACCAAGGTGCATCTCGCTCAGCACCTTCGCGGCGTTGCCGACGCTGCCGACGTAGTCGAGTGACGCATCGGGTGCGGCCGCGCCCGGCGCCGGGGGAGCCACGACCGTGCGACTGCGATCATGTGTTCCGCCCTGGAGCCACTCGATCAGCGAGTCAGGATTGCCGACCGTGGCCGAGAGGCCCACTCGCTGAATCTGCCTGCCTGCCAACGCGTTCAGTCGTTCGAGGACGGCGAGCAGGTGCCAGCCTCGGTCATCCCCAGCAAAGGCATGTACCTCATCGATCACCACCGTGCGCACATCGCCGAACATGTGCGCCGAGTCGAGCAGCCGCGACACCAGCATGGCCTCCAGCGACTCCGGCGTCGTCAGCAGAATCGCGGGCCGATGGAGAGCCTGTCGCTTACGGTCACCAGCGCCCGTGTCACCGTGCCGGGCCTGTGCCTCCCGACCCAGCCAACTGGCGTACGTCGCGACGCGAGGCTGCAGGTTGTTGAGCAGAGCTTTGAGCGGACAGACATACAGGACCGACAAGCCAGCCCACTGCTCATGCTCCATACGAGTGAGCAGAGGAAACAGCGCCGCCTCGGTCTTGCCCCCAGCGGTGGGCGCGATGAGAAGCGCATCGTCGCCGCGCAGGACTGGCTCAACCGCTTCGGCTTGCAGTGGCCTCAAGCCGGTCCACCCGAGCGAGTTTATGATGTGGTGCTGTACGACGGGATGGAGCTCCCCGAACGCCTCGAGATCAGTCATGGGTGTCGAGATCCAGGTCGATCTCGTCGAGAGATCGGGCGCCCACCGCCGCCCGCTCCTCCTCAGTCACCTCGCTCGAGCCGACCGTGAGCGCGTAATCGCGACGCGGCTCGAAGTCCTCGAACTGGTCGACCCTGTCCATCACGTCGGCGACAAGCTTCTTCAGGAAGACACGCGGTGCCACACCGACGCGCCCGCCGAGCCGACCCGCCACCGCAGAGGCCAGGGTGTCCACGTAACCGTCGTCGACCCGGCCCCGCACTCGCTCGTTGCCATGCGCTCCGTCGGCATAGAGGTCTCGAACCTTGACGCCGAGCGAGACCAGCGCGGTGTGATCGAAGCCAGGCAACCGAATCTGTACGGCGCGCGGGTTGTCGAAGCGGGCGTCAGTCCCGAAGTCCGTAGCGAGCCGTTGCGCCAGAGGGGGGAGCCGTGGAATCCCGGAAGGCCCGTCATAGAAGGCGGGCGTGCCAGTAATGAGCAGATACAGCCCGGGGAAGCGCCCCGCATCGATCTCATCAATGAGCTGGCGTAGCGCGTTGAACGCCTTGTCCCGTACGTCGCCTCGGACTCGCTGCAACGTCTCGACTTCGTCGAGCACCAGCACGAGCCCGGGATGTCCGGCGTCGCGAAGCACGGTCAGGAGACCCTGCAGGAAGCCCATCGCCCCGAAGTGGTCGAGCTCGCCGCGAATACCGGCAGAGCGCTTCGCCGACGCTGCCACCTGCGGCTGACCTGCCATCCACGCGGCGAGTCCGTCGGCAGTCGCAGCATCACCAGAGATCGCCGCTGCTCGGTAGCCCCGCAGCGCCTGAGCAAAGACCGGTGTGCGAGTGCTGACCTCCGCGAGTCGACTCTCCAGCAACGCGTCGACGGCTCGACCGAGCGCGACCTCGTCGCCGTGCTCCAAGCTCGGGTTGGCCGCGAGCGCGTCACCTTCGAGCGTGAACAACCAGGAGTCGAGAACGCCGCGGAACGCACTGGGTGGCAGTGACGACGTTCGCAACGACTCAGTGATCCGGCGGTAGACGGTCTCGAGCCGATGGAGGGGTGTCTCGGTCTCAGAGATCTGCACCTCAGCGGCCGCAAAACCCTGGCGCAGGGCGCGTTCGGCAAGGTGGCGCGTGAAGAAGGTCTTGCCAGCGCCATACTCGCCGCGCACAGCCTTGAAGACAGCGGCGCCGTCGCGCACGGACTCGAGCTCGGCATCCAGCGCGGGGACGAAGCGATCAAGCCCGACAGCTAAAAGATCGAGGCCCGACTCGGGCACGGTTCCTCGACGAAGCGCCGCAATCACCTCCCGCCGTCGACGGTTCGAGACCTCGGCCGCCATCAGGGCACCTCGAACTGGTCACGGAGCAGCTGCTCATCAAGGATGACGGTCTGCCCGTCGGAGTCGACGCGGACGACGTTATAGCCCTCGATGTTGAGCAGCTGCCGCACCTGGCTCAAAGCTCCGTCGACTCGGAAGGCAGGCACGCCGAGCACGGTGGCCACCACCGCGCGCGGCAACCGCAGTCCAGTGGCGCCGGCCAGCGCATCGATGATGGACACGGCCTGATCGTCACGAATTGCTAGCCTTCCCAACAAATTTCGCTGTTCAGCGTAGACAGCACTCGCCACGACGCGAAGACCGAGGGACGTCGCAGTCGTACCGATCTCGTTCTCACGAGGCTGATCGTCAAAGAGGCTCGAGTCTTGGACGGCAGGCTTCTTCTTGCTCGGCTTCATGCTCGGTTGGGCGCCGATGACAGGCTGCACCGGCACGTTGATCCGCTCTGCCATCGACCACCAGGTGGGAGTCTGTGGAGACAAGGGGGGCAGATCGAGATCGTTCACCTCCGGCTCTGGCAGCAGGACGATGAGCGGCACGACCACCTCCTGCGCGCTCGCGCCGCCGTGGTAGCCAGCCTTGAGCGGGCCGTACCGGAGGCCTTCACTCACTGCGAGTACTGCCTGGTGATCGTCGGTCAGCACTCGTCGTCCGCTGACCGCCACCTCGTCATCCTGGACCGGAGGCGACATGTCGCGCGATCGACCGCTGGTGATCTCGGATGCGGAGCGCTGCGTCCCACCTCGCCTTTCAACGACGTGGCCATGATCTGCGGTCATCACCACGGTACGACCGGCGTCTCGCGCGCGAGCCAGGATCGGCGACAGGTGCTTGACGGCATCGGCCGTCCACGTCGTCCGGACGGGGTCGCTGCGGTCGAGCGCATCATCGATGGTGTTCAGTACGACGGTCACCAGCTGGGTGTCGATGTCGTCGATCGCCGCGCCGACACCGCCCGCGAGCAGCGCGCCGGGTTGAGTCGTGTCGATGCCTTTCTTGTGGAAGAGGCGAGCGTTGATCTTGGCCGACTTCTCGGTGAGCGCTGCGTATCCGGTCCGCTCGACATCTTGACCTCCGCGAGTCAGCGTCCCGCACAGGAGCGACGCCCTACTGAACTCGGTCAGCGACGGAAGCACGGCAAGAGCCGCGCCACGTCGCTTCGTGTCGGCGGTGGCACCGGCCTCGACCCAACCGGAGGTCTCCGTCAGGTCAGCAACGATCTCCGTGGCCGCAGCAGCGCTCATCCCGTCCATGACCAGGAAGAGCACCCGCGTCCGTTTGGCTGCCGGAATCACGACGCGCTCAAGGACGGCCTCGAGGTTCCAGACCGGACCGTCCACGGAGCTCACCGACATCTCGCCGTCGGAGTCCTGGTCGGTCACCACCGCGAGCTGGGCCGCGAATGCGCGCTCCTCGCGGTCGCGCCGCTCGGTCGCCGCCACAAAGAGCGCGTTCAGCGCCGTCGACAGTCCCTTGTCGTCCACACCGGTGTAGACATCGTTGATCGCATTGTCAGCCCAGGCGCCATCGTTGATATGGGCTCGCGCTCGGGCGCCCAGATCAGCATCACCGTCGACATCAGGTGAGGCGAGCCAGCGCCAGAGACGTACGGCGGAGCCAAACGCACTGACCTCCCGCGATGAGGTGCGGGCGAGCACGTGCCGCTGACAGCTGACCCAACCGGATTCGATCACGGCAGAGGCCTCGTCGGTCGGCTGTCCCGCCTGAGCAAGGGCAACGCCACGCAGGAGCGCATCGGCCAGCAGGACCAAACGCTGGCGGAGACCGCTGCGGAGTATGTCGGAGTGGACCGCGAGTGGAGCCGCCTCCAGATCGATCAGGTGCTCATCCGCACGTTTGAGCAGGCGACTGATCTGGACGCCATGACGTTCGCTCTGCACAAGCTCACCGGCGACCGCAGCCGCCGCTGCGCCGTAGGCTCCGAGAGCCTCGCGCAACGGCAGGGGCTTGCCGAGCTGTTGCTCAAGGCGAACCCTTGCCAGCTGGGCGGTCTGGAGCTCCTCTGTCGTGAGACCTTCGGCGTTCATCGCGCTCACCGCCAGCCCAAGCGGCACCAGGTCTCCAACAGAGCCGGCCTCGAGCAGCTTCCGAACCGGCTCTTCGGAGGCGCCCGCGCGGCTGGCAATCCAGTCGACCATGACGTTGGCAAGCGCATCGCCATAGCTGCTGCGAAGGCTGTTCAGGGCTGGCCCAGCGTCCGGTCGAACGGACCAGCTGAGAACTGTCACCGCGTCGACGATCTCGCCGGCGAGTCCGAGGTGCGCCCGGGCGACACTCGACATTGCATGACCTCGAGTAAGCACGCCAGCGGGTGCGGCTGGCCATCCATCTGCGGGCTTCGCAGCCACGAGCGCGGCGGCGAGGTCGCGGCGTCCGGGATGATTCATCAGGTTGGCGGAGATGCCGGTGGCGGAGAAGGCCTGTCGGATGGCTTCCCACGGATCTGGTCGGCGCAGTCTGTGGCCGATCACGTGCGACAGGATCCCCGATCCAAGGTCCGCATCAGTTGAGTTGGTGACAATGACCAGCCAGTCACCAATCACGTTCTCACGTAACGCTTCTCGCACAGCCAGAGCTGACTCAGCAGGTCTGACGCGAACCTTCTGACCACGGTGCTCAACATCCGCCTGTACAACGTGCCCGGGATCGGCGAGAACCCCCACCACCCCGTGCTCGTAGCCCTTGCTCCTCACCATGTCGATCATCTCGAAGAGCATCGACTGGCTGACGGTGCTTGCTGCCATGGCCACGGTCATTCGCGCACCTGCCAGCTGATCTCGATCTCGCGCTCGGGGTGAGACTCGAGGAAAGCGCTGGCCTGTCGGAGCACGTCCTCATTGGAGCCACCAGCGGCACGACGGCTCGAGCCCTGCTGGTTCGGGTTGGCAGGTGCCGGCTTCGGGCTTGCCGGCGCCAGCGGTTCGACCGGTGTGCTCGCTGCCAGCCAGGCGAAGATCTCGTTGTCGGTCCTCGCGAGCGCGCCCCCGATCCCGGTCACGATCTCATCCGCATGGAGTGCGTCGCGCAGGTCGCGGATGATCCCTGCGGCTGACGCGGCGCGCTCGCCCTCCCCCTGCGTGGCATCGCGCAGCGGTTCGATCCGATCCCATGCGTACGACTGGAGGGCGGCGGTCACTGGCTCGGCAGTCTTCAGCGAGCGGCCGGCCGCGGCGGGGCTCGTCTCAAGGTCCACCCGCGCGACTCGCTCAACGAGCGCGACTCCGTCGAGATTCTTGAGCTGTTGGACGAGCTCGGCGCTCCGCCGTGCAGTGACAAGGCGACCGCCAGCTTCATCCTGCTCAATGCCAATGTGGCGGTTGGCGCGCTCGATGGCCGCAACCAGATCCGGCTGCGCCGCGCTCAGGTCGCGTGCCTTCGCCTTGACCTGGCCAACAAAGTCGGCGACCGCCGGAGCGGTGAGATAGGCGGACGAGTGAATCCCAAAGAGCTCGCCGGCCAGCTGGCGTGCGGTGGTCCAGTCGGCTGGAATCGGCATCGGCTGGGCCCGCAGCTCCATGCTCGGCTGCAGCTGCCCGGGCTCGGGCGCGCTCGGCAGCGCTGCACCGTGGTTGAACCACGCCCGCTGCCGTATGGCCGCCCACGCGATGATGACCAGGTCGCTGGCCGGGTCGAGCAGTCCCTTGGCCGGCGTCACGTTGCTGATCCACTGGCGCATCTCGCTCACCGTGATCGGTGCTTCAGGGTCGGCGCCCATCTCCTTGTCTCGCCGGCCGAGGGCCTTCTCGATCTCGAGACTCCAAGGAGTGAACCGGTCTCCGGTCAGGATGTAGTGCATCTCGGACGCGGTGCCGACACCAAGCGGCCCGGCGATCCGCCGTACGGCCATGTGGTCGCCTTCGTACTCCACTCGGTTTTCAGGATCCGCGACGGCGCGATGTACGTGCGCGGCGACCGTGCGCAGCATCGGGAGTCGGATCTCTGCGTCGGTCGGCTCGAAGCGTGGGTGACCCGGATACGTTGCGTCGTAAGCCTGCTCGACGAGGTGGTGGAAAGCATCGCCGAGCGTCGCGCCCACCGGCCGCTCAGGCAAAAACTCTCGGTCGAGGGAAACCAGCACCTGGTCGTGGCCCGGGTCGTCGATGAGCGTGCCCGGACGAATACCGGCCGCGCCGTACGCCTGCTGAATCGCATCCTCCAAGCCGCGGCGCAGGACGCTTCGGTTGGACTCGAGAATGTTGCGGGCAGTCACCCGCTCGGTCTCGCTCAGGTGGTCGGCGTGGCTCTGCCAGCGGTCACCCGATCCTTCAAGAAGCCAGTTGAGGATGACGAGTCGACGAAGCTCACCGATCTTCTCAGGAGCAAGGAAGTAGGGGAGCCAGACCACGGTCTGCGACTGGAAGTCGCGTGCCTGCATCGCCTGCAGCCGCTGCAGATCCTCGGCGGTCGAGTGTCCCTGGTCATCAAAGGGATGGTCGATGACGATCCGCCACGCGCCGGAGTTGGCACGGAAGTGGTCGTCAGACAGCCAGCCGCTGTCGCGGACGTTGCCGAAGATGATGTCCACGGCCCGCTTCGAGCCGCGCCACACGACCTCGTGGCGGAACGCCCCCTGGATGTCCTGGTTGCCAAGCTCGACGCCGAGGCCCTCTGCGACAAGCGACTTGATGAGCTCACGACGGCGGCCTTCGTTGTCCTCGCCCTTCGCGCGCTCGACGATCGACTCGTAGTCGACCTCGGACAGCTGGACACGGATCGTGGGGTTGGAGGATCCGTCAACGTGGATCTCGGGGACGTCGCGTGCCCAGTCGCGCACCTTGGCGAGCACGACGCTGGCTTCGTTGCCCGGCAACGGAGACAGGATCGAACCGTGGTTGAGGGACGCCAGTCGCGCACCCGTGAGCGACTTGAGCGCGGGTACGTTCGGCGCAACTGCTGAGAGCAGCAGCGTCTTGGCGAGCCGGTCGTCGGCGCGGTACCCGATCGAGGCCGCGTCCGGGTTGTCTCGCAGCTGCGCATCGGTGAGCGAGTGATTGGTGCGGATGAGCGGCCGCAGTTTCTCCGTGTACAGCTTGTTGGCCGACCTGAACAGCTCGGCTGTCTTGGGGTCGAGCGCCTTGTTGCCGGTCACGATGTAGTCGAAGGAGTCGCCGACCGGGATGACATCGTCGACGGTCAACGTTGCACGCTGGTCGACCAGCATCTGCTGCATCACCTTGAGCGCCGTGCGCTCTCTCTGCATGGCTGCGGCCAATGCGCGCAACGTGGATACGAGGGCCGGCGAGAAGGGGTAGGTCAGTCGGAAGGCTGCTTCGTCAGCGCCTCGGTGCTGATCGTCGGTGTTGACGCCGTCGAGCAGGACGTCCCACACCCGCGGCGAACGGTCAATGTTGGCAAAGGCATCGGCCATGATCTGCCGGCCGTTGTCGTCCTTGGGCTGCAGCAATCGCTTACTCGCGACATAGGGCAGGTTGTCGTCGCCCAGCGTGATCGTGTGGAAGCGGCCCTCCTGGTGCTTGAACGCCCGGTCCAAGGCATCCTGCTCGGCTCCGCTCGCACCCGCATCGGCGAACCATCGGCGTAGGTCCATCTGCCGAGCCACGAAGCTGACCAGGGGAATATCTCGTACGCCCGTGGATGCCTCAACAAGCTTGGTCAGCTTCTGCGCCTCCCGCGCGAAGAACGCCTTGTCTGACACAGAGAAGGCGAGCCAGAGCACGAGCTCATCCAAGAAGAGCACGACCGCGTCGTAGCCGAGACCCTTGGCATGAGTGGCGATCGCCGCGAGGCCCGTGTCAAGGTCGACATACTCGGCCTGCTGGACGTACGACGTGTAGTAGGTCTCCACCAGTGCGCTGACGAGCTTCTGGCGATCGAAGTCGGCTGGATCGGCCGACTTCGCGGCGAGGTACGAGTCGGCATCCCAGCCGCCAAGGACGTTGCCCCAGGGGTCGTCGGACGAGGACTCTCCTGCGTCACTCTTCGCCTCGTTCAGGCCGGCGAAGAACGTGTCGTCACCCAGCTGTTGACGCATCTGATCGGCATCCGCGAAGAGACCGTCCGACTTGTGGATAGCTGGCAAGGGAGCGCCCGGGTGCAGAGCTTTGATCTGACGGACGTAACCGTCAAACAGCGCCTGCTCAAGGCTGTTCGCACCGAGCAGGTGAAAGACGAGCGGCAGGATCGTGTGCCCCTCGAGTTCCGGGTCGTGCCGCGCGATGACCGCCTGGAGATCGTTGATGCCGCGCGCAGCCGGCTCGCGTGTGAGCAGTGCGTGCAGGACAGCCATGAAGTGCGACTTGCCGGAGCCGAACGACCCTGCGAGGAACGCACCGCGGCTCACTCCGGAGTTCACGGCCTCACCGACGAGGCCGAGGGCGGAGTCGAATGCTTCGGTCAACGCATCCGTGACGATGTAGTTGTCGATCGTCGCATTGGCGGCGGAGTGCCCGACCGAGTCGGTCAGCCGAAGGACGTAGTCCTCGGCGCCGGTGCGCTCAGGGATCCGGATGATGTCCTTCAGAAGCGTCGTCATGAACTCATCTCTTCACTCGCTGCTGTGATCGCGTCGTCCTCTGTGTCCAACTCGAGCGCGTCGTCGGCGCCCACGGGTATCTCGTCTTCCACCGATCCTGTCACCGGTGGTGTGATCGGCCAGCGTTCCAATGCCCAGGTGACGAGTGCGCGTCGACGCTGATCGATCGTCGCGGCCGTCCAGCTCTCGAAGGTCTCGGCAACCTCTCGTTCCTGAAAGAGCTTGGACTCGGCGTAGCAGGGTGGCGTCTGCTGGCCTCGCACGCCCTTCTTGCTGGCGAAGGGCTTGCGCGAGTAGGAGGAGTTGTCATCCGTGAGCATGAGGTTGCCGATGCCGTTGACGAGCTGAGCGTGCTCCTCTTCGGTGAAGGTGTCCCAGTCGTCGGAGTCCCATCGGGGCTTCTGCGGAAGGATGTGCTCGGTCGTGCGCGGGCTGCGAGATCCGATGAAGTGGGTCTCAAAGTCCTGCACGTCGGACGGCCTGGCCGCCTTCGACAGCTCGTACTCGTACAGAAAGTACTTGTGGCCCGGGCGCCAGTACCAGTTCTCATGGGGGCCGAGTCCCGCGCGCACGGTGTCATCGTCGCCGTACGTCCAGGTCAGCTCGTTGATCTCATCGAGCACTGCCTTGGCTGGTGAGTCGCTGTAGAGTTCGAACGCGAGCCGGTACAGGCGTGCTTGCCCAGAATCACTCCGCTTCTGCCCAATCGCGAAGACCCGCGCTGAGTAGCGCTCGCAGGCATCGACGAGGTCTACGTAGAGCTGCCCGTCGCGAGGATGGGTGAGCCGCGCAGCGAAGAGCAACGGCCGGAAGATGGCTGTGACACCGCTCCGACGTAGGTGCGCGGAGCTAGCCCGCGACGGCGCCGCATGATCATCGAAGGACTGGAACGCCGCCCTGGGGTCAAGGAACTCGCGGGTAAAGAGCGCACAGTTCTGGAGGCTCGTCACGTACGCCGCCACGGTGTTAACGAGGTCGTCCTGTAATTGCTCAGCGTCCTCCTCGCTCTGCTCGCTCACGGTGAGGCGAGCAGAGCCAGGGATGAACCGTTCGCGCGAGAGGAACTCCTTGACGGACACAGCTCCCCGCCACGAGCGCGCACTCGGGTCCTGGGTCGCGAGCCAGTGCGCTCGCAGCAGCAGGTCCTCGTTGGCGTTGTAGCCAGCCAGGTGGTCGTAGATCCTCGACCACGCTCGATTGATCTCGCCAACGAGCGCCGCTGCTCGAGCAGGTGGCAGCGAATCCGCAAGGAAGAGAAGGTAGTTCTTGATCTTCTCCATCTCGGTCAAGTCGCGCCCGCGACCGTTCAAGGTCTCGAAGATCTCGCCTGCATGAGACTCGGGCTCGACCTCGTAGACCAGGAAGCGCAGACCATTCGTGACACGGGTCTGGAGTCGTTGCAACGTGGTGAGCGCGGTCTCCTCATCGAACCCGCCGATCAGGCTGGCGATCCGAGAGTCAAAGAAGGCGGCTGCGAGCTCGAGGCGCTCCTCCCCGGCGGTGAGCTGGGCCTTGGCCTGCTGCCCGTCCCCGAGGATGCAGGTCAGCCAATGCTCATTGAGGTCGTCGGCCAGCTGGAGCCGAGCCTTCGGCACACCGTCGATGCTCACGCGGCCATAGGTCCGCGCGAGGTTGTCCGCTCGCGACCGAGCCTGCTCGTTGGCCATCGAGCCGAACGCCCGTCGAAGCCGGTCTATCAGGATGAGGCAGGTCGTGAGGCGCTGCTGCCCATCGACCACCTCACACTCCACGACCGTGTCACCAGCATCTGTGAGGTGCTCGGTGCTTCGGTCCTTCAGGACGAGCGTGCCGGTGTAGTGCTTCGACCCGTCTGCCATGAGGTCGAGGTCTTGCCAGAGGTCATCGAGCTGGCGCTTCTCCCACGCGTAGGGCCGCTGATAGTCAGGCACGACAAACAGGCGCTCCTTCAGCGCCCCCAACAGGGTGACCGCATTGTTTGGCATATCAGCTCTTCTTCTTGCGACCACGGGTGGTGGGAGCGGGGCGCCAAGCGGCCAGCTGGTCGACGGTCCAGCCGACTTGGGCTGCACGGTCTCGCAGCTGCTCATCGCAGAAGTCGGCGATATTCAGACCGAAAGTGGGGTCAATCTCGTTGTGCCACTGCCGAACCCAGGGTTGCAGCTCCACTAGCCCGGCGACGAGTGGGACGAGCCTTTCGTCGTCCCAGCCCTCAGCCTCACGCTCGCCGATGAGCGTCGCCAGTGCAAGGAACTGCTGTGCGTGGTCCCAGCCCGCCCAGCCGATCACGAGAGTCTGGTCGGTCTCGCGGCCCGCGTCTGGATAGAGCACGAAGCGTTCCTTCGGCACGTCGAGCTTGCCGCGGTGCTGCCACAAGGACGTCTTGCGGAAGTCGGCGGTCGTGTACTTCGGCGGCACTGGAATGGGCTCGGCGAGCGTCTCGCCGGCGTCTTCGCGGCGCTGGAGCTCCCAGGTGTGCTCCCATGCCTCACGTTTACGTAGGCCAGAGTCTTTCAGTCGGTACGCCGCGAGATAGGGCACTGCTTCGGTCGTGAGGAGTGCGGTCAGCGCGTCGGAGACGGACTGGTCGCGCTTTCCTGACCACAGCTCAAGCACCGACACGAGGTCGGGGTCACGAGAGACCTGGTCGGCCAGCTGGCCGATCGACTTCGGCCTCGGTCGGCCCTGCTCGAACCAGTAGCCCGTGTCCTCCAACCGGTCAAGCAGCCAAGAACGCAGCGCCTTCTCGACCTGCTTGTCCCACGGCTCGCTCGCCCACCTGCGCTTGTGCTCGGGCTTCTCGAGCAGGCGGATGAACTTGTCCGATTCGATGAGGTCGAGCCTGCGTTGCACCAGAGCCCGGTAGTCATCGGGCCAGTGCGCCGGGATCTGCGTGATTGGAGTCGAGCCGTGCCGCGAGAACCATGCTGTCTGCTCCTCACCAGCGGCCACCTTGCGCGCCAAGGCGATCTCGAACGCTCGCTCACCGAGAGCGATCTCGGGCACGTCTCCGGCGTACGTCAGGTCCTGCTCGATGAGCCCATACGACTGATAGACCTCCCAGTCGAGCTCTTCCTGGTGAGCGATCATGAGCGCTCTCATGGAGTCGATCCCGGTTCTCGCGCGCTCAAGCCTCCCAGCCGCCGGGATCTCGCCATCACGCGGCACTCCGGTGAGGAACCGCTCGCTCGCCATCTGAGCAGTCCGATCCAGCGAACGTGATCGCTCAAGCGGAAGCCGCTTCGGTAGAGGTATGTCCGAGACATTTGCTCCGTTGAACTGAAATCGGTCCGACCACGGCTGTTGTGAGAGGCGTGCGCCGTCATGACCCATCGGATCGCCACCCTTGGGATAGCAGTTCTGCTTGAGCCAGAAGCAGGCCGTCGATGAGTTGAGGATGCCAAGCAGTGCCAGGTGATCGTCTTCGGTCGCCTCTTTCGGCAGCTTGATCACCGGCGCCGTCTGCTTGAACACCTTGCCACCACGGTCAAGCACAAAGTGGTTATGCGTCGCCACCTCCGCAAACGCAATCGACAGCGGCGTCTTGTATGGCGTCTTGGTGAATTGCATGTATTCCCACCAATTCAGCCCGGCGTCGGCCATCGAGCCCTGGAATGTGGCACGAGCGGCGAGCACGGCACGCCAACGCCACAATTCCTGCTCCAGCGCTCCTGGCTCAGGAGTGCCGTCGCCATAGCGGTATGGGAAGTAGATCTGCTCGTCTACGGCTTCCGCCCAGTCACGGACGATGTCGCCGAGCACCAGCGGTCGCAGCTGCTTCCGAACCGAATCGCGCCGAGGTGACCAGCCGATTGGTCGCATGAATGCCTCATCCGCGCCGGCACGTATCGAACCACCGATGGGCTTCTGGATGACGGATTCAAGAACGCGAGTGCCTTGGCTGAGAGCAGCGGTCAATGCCGATGCCCCGCCACCGGCGAGGCTCCACGGGTGTGTAGCCAGAGCCTCACGCGGCAGATCAGTCACGCTCACGTACTCACCGTCGAAGTCGCTACTGCCCACGTTCTCAACGATTTGGGTCCAGACCAGTCCTTGCGACGGATCCTTGGGCTGGCCTGGCTCGCCTCGCACGCCCAGCACCGCGCGAACCTCAGGCAGCGCCGGTGCCTGAGGTCGTCCCACGATGATGACGGTTGGCGTTCCGTGGCCCGGGATGTACGCGCCCGACGTATCAGCGACGAGCCGCAAGTCTTGCTTTGCCAGGAACGTCTCGATGAGCTTGGACCCGAACTCACGCTTCATGAACGAGTTCGAGGTGATCTGCCCGGTCCACCCTGCCGGCTGATCGCCATTGCCCCGCTTCGCCAGCTCGAAGAAACGCTCCATGAACGGCACCGTGAGGGCATAGGTCCCTTTGCAAGAGGGATACAGCGCCCGATAGGTCGCGTTGAGGTTCTTGTCCTTGACCGTGATGTAGGGCGGGTTGCCGACGACGACGTCGTATCGGCCCGGCATCAGGAGCCCGCGCAGCGCATCGAGATCCTCTGTTTCGTAAGCGAATCCGCTGATCTGCGAGTCGGCGTCGAAGTCGCCGAGATCCAGTGAGCCCTGATGACTGCCGTGGAGGAGAGAGTCGCCGGCGGCGAGGTTGATCGTGAAGCCCGGAGCATCTTCGAGTGAGGTCGATCCGCAGGCCCGGAGCGCCGCGACGATCAGCCTGAAGCGCGCGATCGCGACGGCAAACGGGTTGAGGTCGACACCGTGAATAACGTTGAGCGCCTTCTGAACTCGCGCCTGCACCTCTTCGCCAGGAGCCTGCGCTGCCCACTTATCGTTGAGCCGCGCGAATGCTCCGAGCAGGAAGTGTCCTGACCCACAGGTCGGGTCGATCAGAGTGAAACCGTCCAGCGGCCGTTCCTGGAGTGCTGGCTCCATGGTCTGGTCGAGGATGAACTCCTCGACGAACTCCGGCGTCTGCAGCAGCGCATAGGTCTTCTTTGCGTGATCGGACAAGTCTTGGTAGAGGTCTCCAAGGAATCGCGTCGACAGCTCGGGGTCTGCGAAGTCGCGGATGAGCTCACCGTCATCGGTCTGCGCGCGCCAGAAGTCGACGAGCTCCTTCGCGGCTTGGCCTGACGGGCTCACCGGCCACAGCGCTGAGTGGCTGTCGACCAAAGCCCGAGTGGCCTTCACACCCCGCAAATGCGCGATCGCCTGCTCGATCCACTCGCGGGCTGTGTGCTCGGGGTGGCTCCGGAAGTAGATCAGCTCAGCGTCGAGTGCCTCCTGTCGACGCGAGCGCGGGCCGGTCAACCACACGGGACGCAGCAGCGCGTTGTCCTCACAGAAACGGACGAACACCGTCGTCAGCACCCATGCCACCGCAGCCTGGGTCACCTGGTCGTCGCGCCATTGCTGCCACGACAAGGCAGTGCGCTCCTTGGCCGTCGCCTGCTGGTGCATGTCACGCCAGGTCCGGTTGACCTCTGCTTGCGCCTCGACCCGTTCGCGGAGGTCGTCCTCCAAGGAGAGGACGACCTTCTTCAGATCAGCGGTCAGGTCTGAAGAGACTGGCACTGGGTGCTCCTTTTCGTCACGGCGTCGCCGTGACCGTGGTGGCCGCGAGCGCGTCGACCCACGCACTGTCAAGATTGATGAATTGCGTTGGTGTGGCAAGCGGCACGGGCCGTCCGTCAATCATCGATCCCTGGTTGGCACTGAGCTGCGGAGCCACCAGCCACACCGCGCGAGCGCGGCTCGAGCCCAGATCGCTCCACCGCGCCAGCAGCGCCATGTTGTCGTAGCGCGCCAAGGGCGCCGCCTCCGTCAGCACCACCGGTGATGAACCCGTGGCGGCCAGCGCCTCGTCGATGACGGCGGTCACGGTTGCCCATGACCGCTTGACCAGCTCACCGAGCCCCTGGCGCGCCCGATGGCCGGCACCCTCAGCATCTGCTGCACGTACCGCATTCCACGGCACACCCGACTGCTCCGCCTGCGAACGCAACGCATCGAGGAGTGCGCCCGTGATGTCGACGAGCTGGGCGTCGTACGTCTCGACGATGCCCTGCTCAAGTCTGGCGAGACGATCGGCCTGGACACCGAGTGTGAGGAACGACCGTGTGCGAATCGACTGCTCGATGCGCCGGCCGAGGTCGCTGGTGACGGCCACGGGCGCGCTGCGGACGTCGTACGTCGGCTGGCGTGACTCAAGGCCAGTCGTGTCGCCGGCGTTCTTGGGCGCACGGTAGGCCTGCTGGCGGTCGTCGAAGATGAACTGGACGCTGGCCTGGCGCAGCAGCTCATCGAGGGCAGGGCGCTCTGGAAGCGGCGCGAGTGCGGGAAAGCGGGCCGCCACACGCCCCCGGATCTCACTCGGCTTCATGGGTTGGGTGGAGACACCGTCGCCAAAGGTGAGCGCCAGCGCGGTCGCCGGGCTCAGGTCGCGATGGTGCAGGTCGCCCGACGCCGTGGCAGCAGCATCGCTGCTCACCGCAGCCGCCAGATGCGCGAGCCGAACCGGTGCGATCAGCGTCTCCGGTGGTTCCGTGGTGTGAGCCCGTACCGCAGCGGCCAGCTCGACCGATGCTCGGGCGACAGGTACGACCGTCCGCTCGGGGTTGGGCGACTGCGAGATGAGCAGATCGGCGGTGCGGCCCAGCTCGTCAGCCGCGTCCAGCAGCGACTGACTGTGCGCGATGAGCACCAGCCCATCGCGCCGGCGGAGGAAGGTCGCCGCGTGGCTGTCCTCATCGGCTCGGCGCAACTCGCGCACACGCTCGAGAGTGAGCCGGAGCAAGCCGGCTGCCACTCGATGGTCCGGCGTCTCAGCGCCAGAGAACGCGCGCTCTATTGCCATGGTCGCTTCGTGGGCGGTGACGACATTGCCGTAGTCAGCAAGGGTCGTCATCAGGGTGTCGACCAGCGTTCCGAGCAAGGCGCGCGAGGTGTCATCGGATGCCCACAGCCGCTGCAGCTCGCTCAGGATCTGACTAGCCCGAGCGGGCGTGACGGGGTCGGGAAGGCTCGCACCGAGCTGTGCCTGTGTGGCGAGCGCATCAATGTCGGTGCCGTACCCCAAAACGATGCGCACGGTGGCGGCTCGGTTGGGGCCACCCCGGGCCTTGGAACCCTTGCCCGTCGCGACCGCGATCAGGGTCTCGGCAGCTGCCTCGAGGGTGTTGTCGGCCGCGGCACGGTCGACCGCCGTCTTGGGCGCCGCGACATCACCGAGCCGTTTGCGCCACTGCTTCATCCGGTCGTTGATGTGCCTGCGCGTGCGGTCGGCAACACCCTCAAGCCGAGCAATACGGACGGGATCCGTGGCCAGCAGTTCGCCGACGGTCTCGATGCGTTCCGGCTCCAGTGCCGACAGCGCACGCGGGGTGAGGCCGGACTGCGCCAGCGGTGTGGAGAGGGTCGCAGCGGCCGCAAGGGCATCGGCCTCCTCTCCAGGCTCCGTCGTCGCATCGTCGGGAAAGATCGCGGCCCAGGCCCTGCGCATCTCGTCAGCGGTTTCGTGACGTCGCGCGGCATCCCTCGCGAGTGCCCTCGTGAAGAACGAGGTGAATCGTGGTGCCAGGCTCGAGTCGAACATGTCTTGAGTGACCACCGCGTCGTCAGAGATTGCGGCCGGTGGTGCGTCCGGATCGTCGCCGTACTGGGGAGTGCAGCCGGTGGCCATCTCGAACAAGACGACCGCGGCGGCATACCGCTCGGCTGCGGAGTCGAAGTGGTCACGTGCCCCGGTCAGGAACGGATCGAGGTAGGGCGGTGTGCCTGCGGATGTCGCTGACGCGGCCGCACGCGTGAGCGAGAAGTCAAACAGCACAAGGTGTTTGGCACGATCGCCACGGCTAAGACGGACACCGAGGTTGGACGGCTTGATATCCCGATGGTCAACTCCCGCCTTATCGAGCGCGACAACCATCTCGAGCAGATCGTTGCCGTATCGCTCAAGCCGGTCGAGCGAGAGCCGGGTGCGCTCGCGAAGCTCGGCGCTCAGCGTGCCCACGCCTGCGCTCTCAAGCAGCAGCGCCTGCCGACCACCGACGGTGATCGGTCCTTCAAACAGCTTGACGACGCGCGGGCTCTTCAGCGTCCGCAGCACCTCGGCCTCGTCCGCGAGCCGCTGGCCAGCGTCATCGTGCAGAGCGACCTTGAGCACACGCTGCTGTGGCTTGCCGGTCGCATGGTGATCGATCACGAGGAGGCCAACGGCGGTGGAGCCCTGACCAAGCCGACGCTCGAGCTCGAAGCGGCCGTCGAGAACATCGCCCGGCGTCGCCTCCAGCGGGTCCGTGGGGCCCTCGTCACCCGTGTTGGCGGCACGCTCGCCTTTGTCGAGGAGGGCGAGGAACGTACCAACCTCACCGATGCGCTTGGTCGGCGCAGGGGCTGTGGCCTTAAGGACGAGATCACGCAGCTCGGATGAGACCTGGGGCAGCTCGACGGCAAGATCAAGGCCGTCTTGCTCTCGCAAGCGCGTCATGAGCGTGGCGCGAGTGGTCGCCGGCGCCTGCCCGACGATGACGTAGAAGGCCAACGCGCCCAAGCCGAACACATCGATCCGAGCACGGTCGGCGGTGGGACTCCATGCGCCCTCCGGCGCGCTGAATCCGTCGTCACTGCGCACCGAGGTCAGAGAACCTTCGGACCCATGAAGTGAAGTCACCCCGGGCGCCGCCGTATGCGTCAGGTTGGCCGGGTCCAGCACACCTGCGCCCTGCCAGCCGCCCACGCGCACTCTGACGTCGTCCTGAGTGCCCGGCACGTCGCGGATCCAGATGCAGTCGGGTGCGAGCTCTCGGTGAACCACCTTGCTGTTGTGGGCGTACTGAAGGGCCTCACCGATCTGACGGACGATCGAGAGCTGCGTGACGAGAGGGATGCCCTGGGGCCGACCGGCCAGCCAGAGGTCAAGCCGCTGCCAGGACTCGGAGTAGTCGTACGCGAGACCGACACCCAGCTCGGACTGGACCAAGTCCTTGGGCCGCAAGATGCCATCGTGCTGAAGTCGCGACATGACGGCGTACTCGTTCTCAGCGACCCGGCGCACCCGGCGCTGCTCGCTCTCAGGGGCGCCGGCCGGCGTCACCTGGAAGCGGATGCGCGCCTTCTCCTGCTGGGCAACGCTGTGGTGCGCCAGCCAGTCCTGCCAGCCTTCTCCCGCGGCGAGCGCCTCGTCGGCGATGGTCCACGATCCGGCCTGTCGTTCGCGGCGCTGAACGAGGCCGATGCGGGCCATCAGCTCAGCCAGGATCGCCTCCTGATTGGGGCCGATGGGCTCACGGCGCGGCGCGGCGAAAAGAAGCTCGGAGATGCCCGGGAGGTGACTCTGCTGCTCACCGCCATCGAGTCCGTACAGGCCCATCGCACTGCTCGCCGACAGCTCGCAACGGAAGCGCTCATGGTGCAGGAAGACCGACTCCTGCACGAACGGCACGATGCGCCGCACGTCCATGGCCGGCGCCTTCTTTTCCTTGACCCAGTCGTAGTAGGCGTCCTTCAGCTTGGACGCCAGATACTGAGCTTTACGGCGCGCCAGCTTGAGTGGCGAGTCCTCAGCGCGGTGACCGGAGCGCAACCACCGGTGGTCGTCGCCCTGCAGCGTGCCCGAGTAGTACTTGAGCTCGACGAGGTGCAGCTGGTCGCGACCCAGGACCAGCAAGTCGACCTCGTGCCAGCGCCCTCGGGAGTCACGGAACTCAAAGTTGGACCAGGCTCGGAACGGCGACTCGTCGGGAAGTGTGGCGCGGAGTAACGCGAGGCCCTCGGTCTCGTGCGTGAACTGCGACGGGCTGACCTCGACCCAGCGCTCGCCCCCCACCGACATACCGCCAACTCCTCAGTGTCACGCCCGACCACGGCCCCCGGGGCGAACGATACAGAGCGACACAGTCATCTGTGTCCTGACTCCGTTCATGCGTAGGTGGCGAAATAGGTCACCGGGGTCTTCTCCAGCACAGCGACGTGTCGGCTCAAAACCAGTTAGCGTCAACGATCCACGTACGGGTGGCTCTGCGCAGGGTCGGGTGCGCACATCTCATGGGTGCGTACACGTGGCTTGAACGCTAGGCACACAAGTGGCTCGAGCCAGCCACCTCTGCCACCCGCCGGGGTGCTCACGGGTCCCCAGACCTCAATCCCCCAGATCTGGAACCGACGAGCCGCACAAGGAGCAGTACTCAGAAGCCTTCGACCGCATGCCCTAGCTGAGTGCGTCGAACGGAAGAGCACATAGCGAGTGCTGCGCTTCGTCCGCGTCTCCTGTCCACAGATTCTCGAACACGTTTCTGTCGGGCTCAATGCGAGCATACGTATCGCTCCTTCGAACTTCTTGCACATAAACAGTCATCTCGCCGACGGAATCACGGATGCCGCGACGCACCTCTTCACGCTGTCGCCCTCGGGCGCCCCGAAGTTCGAAGCGCAGCGCGGAGAAGGACTCAGCCAGCTGGCCTCTCGAAGCTCGCGGTCCGACGTCTCGTGACAGAAAAAGTGACGGCATCTCTACACCACCGCAGTGGGCAAAATCGGACCAGAACAGCGGCCACTTCCAGTGCGGCGGGCGGCTGAGGAGGCTGGCAGTCGTTTGCGAGGGGCTGGGAGAAAGATGGGCATACAGATCTGCCGCAGTGCACACGTATGTCCAATGGCCGAACCAGCGATCCTCGGTACGTCGGTATGCGAGGTCTGCGCGGCGCTCAGGACTCAACCACATGGAAGTTGCAAGGTCGCCGGTCCACGGTGGATCAGGTATGACGTAGTAAACGGGAACCAGCGACAACAGATACCGCTCGAGCTGGGCGACGTCGATCTTCGTAACGTGTTTATCTGGAAGTCGCTCTGGGACCTTAACTTCCAGTAGGCAGGCTTTTCCCGGGACAGTTCCCAAGTCTTCGATCCGGATATCCTCGCCCTTCGTCGGCCACCACAATCCGCCCGTAGGAAATCGGTGTGACACATACATGCTCGCCCAGTGTTCGAACGTCTTCTCCGGTACAGATCGCACCATGTCACTGGTCCTTTGGGATGTGCTCGCGGCGAGCCTCGATATCGTGCTCATGTCCTAAGTTCCACAGTAGCGATGGCGACGGGCCAGCTTGCGAGGCTCAGGTATAGAACGCCGCGCTGACCAAGTCCCACCAACCCGAATCTGTAGACGTCGCAGCGTCCCTCGCACTCTTCTCCGGTCGCGGCCATCTGCCCCCGCATAGCTGCGCACGCACAGCTTGTCGGTCCCGTCGCCGACCGGGCCGACCTTGCCCGAGCAGTTCTTGAACGGGCCCGCTCCCATGGAGGGAGGGCCAAGCCCGGCGGCGGTGAAGACACTGCGAGAGCCGCCCGAACCCCACTGGGGCCCTAGTGCCCTGACCGGCGGCTAACACTCATGCGGCCATCCATCCGCGTGTCGCCGTCCTTCGCTACCGTCGTAGGTATGCGACTGATCCGGGTCAACGCATGCGACTCCTGGAGCGAAGAGGAATTCGCCTCCGGCCTCGAAGAGTGGGTCGGCGAGGACGCGGTGCCCGGGATCGCCATCGCCCAGCCCACAACGCCCTCCGGCGTCGACTTCCTCGTCGTCACGCCGTACGCGTGCACCATCGTCGAGATCAAGGGCGTCACCAGGGCCGCGCGTGGAGTCGTCGACATCCCCGCAGGCTCCGCCTGGAAAGCCAACGGCGAGGACCTCAATCTCCACCTCACGGGCGAGGGACCCAACCCCATCGGCCAGGTGCAGAAGTACGCACGGTCGTTCGGCCCACGCCTTCGACAGGATCACCTGGAGGGCGCGTACGTCGACTCCCTGGTGCTCATCGTGCAGAGCCGGGAGGCGCAGGCGCACGAGGAGTCAGAGCGCCTTCGGCTACGTGACGAGAGTGGTCTCGCCACGGTCGCTGACACCCGCGTCAACGTTGCCGTCTATGCGCGCGGCCAGAACATCAAGGGTGCGCTGAAGTACTTCCGCCAAGCCGGTCTCTACCGAGGCAGCGTCTGGGATATCCCCGCGGTCCACCAGCTGTTCGAGATCCTCGAGATCGACTCGTGCCCCACGGAGCAGGAGCTCCTGGACGAGGGATTCGAGCGAGACGCCGGCGCGTATTCGGTTCGGTACGACCGTCGCGGCACTGCCCTGACCGGCGCGTCTGATCCGACCACGGTCATCGTGCCAAGGAGGGCCTACGTCCCGCCCCGGCAACCGGGCTACCAGGCACCATCCACGCCGAGCCCCTACGGCAACCCACCGTCGACATGGCCCAAGCCCAAGAAGTCGCATGGGCCTTTGCGTGCCGTGCTCCTGACCGTGATGGTGCTCATGTTCGCCCTGCTGGCCTGGCCTGCCATCTGGATCGCCCTCGACGCGAACGGAGGCAGCTCCAACGCCGCCGAAGACGGCACCGCAGCAAACTCTGCGACGACCTTCCTCTCGCCAGACCGCAACACCGTCTGCCTTGCGACAACGGCCTCAGTCCGGTGCGACTCCACCAGCGTCACCTACGACATGCCGTCGACTCCGGCGCGCTGCCAATCAAAGCCCAACTGGGGACACGTCTTCGTCCTCGACGCCCAGGGCACGGCGCGCCTGGAGTGCCCAGCCACTCGCCGCACAGCGCCGGCAGCAGCGCAATCACTCGGATACGGCGATCGGAGGACCGTCGGGTTCATCACCTGCGTGAGCGAACGGTCTGGAATCCGTTGCAGCAACGGCGGACACGGATTCCAGACCGACCGACTTCGTTACGACACCTGGTGACCGAACCGATCAGGTGTAGTAGCTCCCGCTGACGGACTTCCACCAGGTGTTGGTGCCGCCGTAGATCGTCGCTTTCGCGAGCTGGTCCTCAGCGATCGACAGGTTGCCCGTGCACGACTTCCGGTGCGATGGGCTGACCTCCAGGTGCGCAACCTGTCGCCCGCCCAGTGTCATGTCGGCGTTGGACGTTGCGCCGGCCGCGGTCGACTTGAGCGTCAGGCACAGCGTGTCGACCGAGTCGTCCCAGCTGACGACCGAGTGGACTGAGCCACCCGGCGCCGTCAGGGAGACGGACTTGTCATTCGCGCTGGCCGGGCACACCGTTGCCACGGCCAGACCGGTGGTCAGCGCCAGGCCACCGAACACGCCGAGCGCGCCAATTCTCTTGCTTCCCATAGCGATTCCGATCAGGTGTAGAAGGTCGTGTCCTTGGATGTGCCCCGGAACTCCAGGTTCATCCAGAACTTCTTGTCCTCCGGGATGGACAGGTTGCCCGTGCAGTTCGACGGCTTGCCGAAGCCAGCGTCGTTAGCGGTCGCGCGGGTGGTCTCGCCAGTGCTCCCCGCAACTCAGGTGAAGAACGTGCCGTCGGTGCTGTGGTTGCCGTCGCCAACGATCGCGAAGGCTCGCTTGTCCTCAGGAATGGACAGGTTGCCCGTGCACTTCGGGGTCGTCGTGGTGCCGGAGTGGCTGACCTTCCAGACAGGCCCCGAGCCATCCAGCAGGGTGATGGTGCCCGTGTAGGTGTGGCCCTTCACGAGGCTGCGGACGCAGAAGTTGTCGTGCAGGTCGTCCCAGGTGGCCTGAGCGACGACCTTGCCGCCGACGGTCAGGTTGATCGTGGCGTTGTTCGCGGACGCGGACCCGGCGGCCCCAAAAGTGAGGCCGGCGCCGAGCACGCAAGCCGCAGCGAGAGTGCGTTTCATGTCGATGTCCTTAGAACAGAGGGGATTTGGAGACTGCCGTTCTGGATGAGGACAACCATCCAGAAGCGGTCTACGAGATCCCTACACACTCGCTACATCCACTCCGATCCTTGGTCTCGATACGCCTCCGCTGGCGCTCCGGCTACTCGACCAGCGGTAGGAGTTGGAGGCCCGCCCGGCCGAGACGTGACCCGTATCGGCCGGGCGGGGGACTGGGGGAGGGCGTCAGCTGAGCAGCCGCTTCCAGGTCTCGGCGCCGGGGTAGCCGTCGGCGTCTGCGCCGGTCCAGCCCTGGGCCTTCTGGAAGTCCTGCACGTTGAGCCGCGTGTACTTCGTGAACAGCGTTCCCGCCTGGTAGCCGTCACCGTCGTGATGCTTGACGTACCCCTTGCGGATCAGCCCGTTGTCCAGCGTCTTCACGGCCGCGTGCTTCTTGCCGATCTTGAAGGCCGCCGCACCGGGGTAAGCCGGGATGGTCGAGCCGCCACCGAGCTCTGCGGCCACCTCGCGGTAGAGGTCCTGCCCGCGGTGGTCGACCCAGCTGTGCAGCGGACCACCGGGGCAGTCCGTCGAGGTGTGGTCCTCGTGACCGGTGATCTTGAGCGCCTTCTTCTTGCCGAGCGCCGTGTGGGAGTTGCGGTACAGCCACTCCAGTGACGCCAGCGCAGCGGCCGACGGCTTGGTGGCTCCGTGGATGTGGATCTGCACACCGATGGAGAAGTCGTTCGCGTTGCGCGTGGCGCCGGACTTGAACTCGTACGCCCGCGCGGCGAAGATCTCGCCCGCCTGCGTGATCACGAAGTTGTAGAGGATGCCCGCGTTATTGGGGTCTTCCTTGTGGATCGCGTCGATGTTGCGCGGCGCCTGCGGTCCGTTGATGTTGGCGCCGCTCGCACCGTGGTAGTGCACGACGAAGTGGGTGATCGCGCCCTTGTTGATCGCGGGCGGGCCGCCGGCCTGCCAGCCGGTGAAGCCCCACTCCTTGCGCGGGATGATCCGGTGCGCGGCCTTGGCGGACGACCACTGGGCGGGGCCGGCCACGGCGAACGTGGTGGCGCCGACGGCACCGACTCCGGCGATCTGGAGCAGGCGGCGGCGACTGAGGTTGGAGTCGGTGGTGCTCATGAGGGGGTTCCTTTCAGGGAGACGGGCGGGCGTCGTACGCCGGCGCCCGGGTCGCGGTGCCGAGGACGGGAAGGTTCCCCGGCACCGCGCGTACCGGAATGCGGGTCAGCCCTTCGGCAGACCCTTGACGCCCTTGCTCTTCAGGAAGTTGTGGCCGTTGATCTGCTTGCCGTTCTGGCGGACCTCGAAGTGCAGGTGCTGACCGCTGGAGTTGCCCTGGTTGCCGACCTTGACGAGGGTCTGGCCGGCCGTGACCTTGGTGCCCTTCTTGATCGAGCCCAGGTCGCGCTGGTACCAGTGCGCGTAACCGATGCGGATGCCGTTGCCGCAGTTGACCCAGAAGTAGTTGGTCGAGCCGGTGACGCCGTACGCGTTCTTGTTCGCGTAGTTCCAGTTGATGTCGACCAGGTCGACGGTGCCGGTGCAGGCGGACTTGAACTTGCCGTTGAAGCCGGAGTAGTCGATGGCACCGTGGTAGCGCCCGCTCGGGTAGGTCATGCCGGCCGTGATCACAGCGGTCGACGGGACCGGCGAGGCCCACTTGCCGCCCGAGGGGGGCGGGGTGCTGCCGCCACCGATGCGGTGACCGGCGTTCTCGTTGTAGACCGCGGCGGGCAGCTTGCCCTTGGCGCCCGGCTTGACCGTCGCGGACTTGCCCGAGTAGCCGGAGTTGAAGTAGATCGTGACGGACTTGTTGGTCTTGTTCCAGAAACCGCCGGCCGCGTTCTTGACGCACTTGCCCTTGCCGCCGCCGGCGCTCTTGAAGTCGTAGCAACCCGGCTGCTTGGCGCCGTAGTCGCTGACGGAGCCGGTGAAGTCCGACCACGAGCCCTTGAGGTTGGAGTTGAAGTTCAGGCAGAACTCGCCCGTGTCGCACTTGCCGTTACGTGAGGCCGCGTCGGCCTGCGACGTGAGGGCCAGGCCGGTGAAGGTGCTGGCGGTCAGGGCCAGCACTCCGAGGCCGGTGACCGCGCCGCGCTTGGAGATACGCATCGATCTGTCCTTTCGCTTGGTGCCCGGCCGTTCGACCACGTCGGGCTTGGTGACAACGCTGGCGGTCTGATGTGTTGTCCGGCAGGTTTGGCTCCCTCCTGACACCATCGGACGACATAAGACGCCGGATCTACGGGGGAACACGAGCCGTGTCAGACGCGTCAGATCCGCGGAATCAAGCCCATCTGACAGTGAGGTAGGACCGTGACCAGCGATCGCTCAGTGGCCATCGACGCGTTCGTCGAGCGACTCGTACGGATCCGCGAAGAGGCCGGGCGCCCCTCCTTCCGGACGATGGCAGCTCGGTCCGGCGCCATCTCGCACGCGACCCTCCACGACGCCGTTCAGGGCACCCGGCTGCCGTCGTGGGAGACCACCGTCGAGTTCGCCCGGGCGTGCGGCGTCGACCCACAGGACCTCCGCTCGGACTGGGAGCAGGCCGAGGCGGTCATCCGCCCCGTCGAGGAGTCCCAGCCCGTCGCTGATGCAGAGGCCGGTACGCCTCCCGCACCTCTCGAGGTCGCCTCGCCTCCGATCTCGGAACCGCTCCCCGTGGTGTCACCCGAGCCGAAGCGGTCCGCGTCCTGGACCGCCCTCCTTGTCGGAGCCGGTGCGGCCGCGGCCGTCACGCTCGCGGCGGTCATCGCGATCCCAGCGCTCAACAACGACAGCGCCCGACCCAGCGCCTCCGGCACGCCGACGATCACGGGAGAGGCCGCGGCGGCGTACATCATCGCTCCCGCGAGCGTGCCGACCACGACGGTCGCCAAAGGCTGTCCGGGCAACGCGCGACCGCCGCGCCAGCACACGGCGCGGGTGAGCGGCGACCAGAGCAAGTTCGTGAAGGACGTGACCGTGCCCGACTGCTCCACCCAGCCGCGTGGTCAGTCGGTCGTCAAGACGTGGCAGTTCAAGAACACCGGCACCGTGGAGTGGAAGAACCGCTTCCTGCACCGCATCAACGTCTTCGAAGGCTCACCCGGCTGTCGGGCGCCTGAGCGAGTGGCGATCCCGGACACCATGCCGCGCGCGACCGTCAACGTGTCCGTGACGATCGCGACGCCGAACAGTCCGGCGACCTGCTTCGCGCGGTGGATGCAGACCGACCGCGAGGGCAACTTCAGCTTCCCGATGCAGCGGCCGTACTACTACACGTTCTTCGTGAAGTAGCGCTCAGGGAGCTATGAGGCCCAGCGGAACGACTCCAATGCCATCGCGGCGCCGATAGGCACTGGTGCCCGTGTTCACGATGATCGTGTCCAGCACTCTTTCGCCGAGTTGCTCGGTTAGCCATCGAAGGTGCTTGGTGTCCTGGTCGGTGATGGTCGAGGCGAGCTTGATCTCGATCGCCAGCACCTTGCCATCGTCGCGGATGACGACCAGGTCGATTTCGCGGTCGCCATTGCGCGTGCGTAGATGACCCACTGTGGCATCCGCCGCCTGAGCCGGCACCCGCAGACACAGCGTTGCCAACGACTCGAAGAGCCGCCCCAGCATCGATCCGGCCTGTGGGCCGAGTGGCGTGCCGTGGCCCTCGAGCAGTGAGTCGGTAGACAGTCCGAGCAAGCGCACAGCGAGGGCCGGATCGGCCAGGTGGTGCTTCGGCACCTGCGCGAGCCGAGCCAAGGGACTGCCTGTCGGTTGCCACGCCGGCACGGGGTCCAGCAACCAGAGTTGAGCGAGCGCATCTCGGTAGGCAACGCTCGTGGCACGCGATGGCTTGTCATTCTGCCCGGGGGTCGCAGAGTCGAGCAGGTTGGAGTAGCTCGACGTCGACGAGGTCGCCGCAGCGTATGCGCGCAGCCAGGCGAGCATCGCCTCCGGTTTGCGCACCGCCAGTCCCATTTCGGGCACGTCGCGGTCGACCGCGTTGCGCACGTACGAGTTGAGCTGAAATCGGAGGGCGCGCGCGCTCAGTGCTCGCATACCCGGATAGCCCGACCGCACGATCTCCTCAACGTAGTCAGCCAGCCGAAGATCGCATTGCCCGTCGAGCTCTGGCCGCTGCCCGGACAGCAGGTCATTCACGCTGATCATCGGATCGGTGACTCCACGTTCAGACAGGGTCATAGGACGCATCCGGAGGCGGCCGATCCGACCAGCGCCGGAGTGCGCAGTCGCCCCTGGCGCCGGGCTCGCACTGCCGACCAGGAGGAATTGACCGCCCGTCGAGTCCTCGTCGACTGCGCGCCGAACGACGTCCCACACCTCAGGCACCTTCTGCCACTCATCGATGAGCAGCGGTCGCACCCGTCGTAGAGCCAATTCTGGGTCTGCCTGGATCGCCTCGCGGTTCGACTTGGCGTCGAGCTTGAGAAGCCCGTCAACATGCTGTTCGGCGGTCGTCGTCTTGCCCACCGCTTTGGGACCATCGATCGCGATCGCCGCGATCTGCGCGAAGAGGTCGTCGAGTTCGTCATCGATGATGCGACGGGCATAGTCCATGGCTCAAACCATACAATTAGCAGGCTCCGAACTGAACAATTAGCAGGAGATGAACCGGTCTTATCGCAGAATCGCCACCGATCGATCAGCCGAGCAGTGCGTCGCCTCGGGCGGTCCGTGCGTACAGGACGGACCGGCCGGTCCGGTGAGGTGCGACGAGACCGGCGCGGGCCAGCTTGTGCAGCTGCGTCGACACCCCGCCGGCGGCCAGCCCGGTCCGAGAGGCGATCTCCAACGTGGTCGCCGGGCTGTCCAGCAGCGTGATGATGCGGGCTCGCGTCTCGCCCAGCGCCGCGGCCAGATCGGCGTTGTCGCTGGGAGCGCTCCAGAGCGTGCCGATCCCGCGGACGGGGTAGCGGATCACTGGCACCCACGGCTCCACCGTCTTGAGGTAGAGGCTCGGCCACGCGAACGCGGATGGCACGAGCACCAGCCCACGACCGTCCAGGGTGCGACGGCGACCGTGCTGGCCGATGCTGCGGATGGTGATGTGCAGCTCGCCGGAGCCGGCATCGAGACTCAGGTCCGGATGGATGTCGGCGAACATCGCGGCCGGTCCGCGCTCGGTGAGCATGCGCGCCCGGTAGTGGATGTCGGACTCGAGCAACCCGCGCAGACGTGGCCAGGTCGGCGCGAGCGCGCGGTCCCAGTACCCACGCAGGTGCTCCATCGCAAAGCCGAGCTCCCGCCGTGGCGCGCGGAGCATGGGAGCCAGCCCGACTGGCACCTGATCGCCGAAAACCTCTCGTAACTCACGGCGTACGACATCTGCCGGAGTTCGCCGCACCTCGTCGAGCTCGTCGTCGATCGCCGTCAACGGCGAGAGCGGCGTCGGCGCGAGGAAACCCGGCAGGTGGCTGGGCGGGCCTGCGGTCAGGTCACGCGCGGGCGCCATCCGGCGGTCGGTCAGGAGGGCGTCGTCCCGGTGCTCGGCCAGCCACGGCATGTGGATCGCGTGACCGGACGGGCGAGTGAGCGTGCGGATCGAGGCGAGCAGCTCCCACGCCGGCGAGATCGCCCAACGGAGCAGGCTCAGGTCGGTGGTGTCGATGGCCAGGGTGATCGTGGGGGCCATGAGGATTCACCTTAACGTGAATCCATTGAGCGGCTCGGGCGATGCGCGGACGCTGCCGTCATGACCGATGTGATGACACCCCTGCCTCTTGCCGAGACCCGTGATCGGCGGCGCTACCTGACGGCGTCCGGGGTAGCGCTGTGGGGCGCGCAGATGGGCCAGGTCGCCGTGCCGCTCATCGCCGTGTCCGCCCTGAACGCCGGCGCGAGCGGCGTCTCCCTGCTGAAGCTCGCGCTCACCGTGCCCTTCGTCGTCCTCGGCCTGCCGGTCGGCGCGTGGCTGGACCGCGTACGACGTCGCCCGGTCATGATCGGCGCTGACCTGGTCCGGGCGGCCGCCTTGATCACCATCCCGATCGCGGACCGGCTCGACCGATTGACGATGGTCCACCTGTTCGCCGTCGTGGTGGTGCAAGGCGTCGCCACGGTGTTCTTCGACCTCGGCACGCAGAGCTTCGTCAAGGACCTGGCACCCGGTGCGCATCTCGCCCGGACCAACGCCCGGCTGGCCACGATCACGCAGACCGCGCTCATCGGCGGGCCACCGCTCGCGGGCTGGGCGGCGGGGCTGCTGTCCGCGTCAACGGTCCTCGTGGTCATGGCTCTCGGGTACCTCTGGTCAGCGGCCTGGCTCGCCACGGTGACGACGGCCGAGCAGCCCCGCGACGACGTACCCCGCCGGCATCTGGCACGCGAGATCCGGGAGGGTGTCGCGTTCGTCGTACGCCAGCCCGTCCTGCGAACGGTGGTCATCGCCGGGTCGATGGTCAACGTCGGCAGTGCGGGTGTCATGACGTTGGTGCCGGTGCTCGCGCTGAAGCAGCTCGGCTGGAGCGAGTCGGAGCTCGGCGCGTTCCTCGGAGCCGGCGGAGTCGGCGGGCTGGCCGGCGCGCTGTGCGCGGTGCGGCTCGCCGATCGGCTCGGGGCTGGTCGTGCGGTGCTGCTGGTCGGGATCGCGGTCGCGCCGCTGGCGCTGACCATCCCGCTGGTCGGTGCGCCCGTGCCCGGGCCGGTCGCGGCGCTCGGATGGGCGGTCGTGCTGTTCAAGATCGGGTTCGACTCGGTGCTGATGATGACGTTCCGTCAGCAGGCCACTCCGTCGGGTTTGCTGGGGCGGGTCAACGGCACGATGCGGGTGCTCTTCACTGGCGCGGTCGCGCTCGGGGCTGCCGCTGCCGGAGTGCTGGCGTCGACCGTCGGGATTCGTTGGGGGCTGGGCGTTTCGGCCGCGTTCCTCGCGTGCGTCTGGGTGCCGATCGCTCTGTCGCCGGTACGCCGCATGAAGGCCCCTCGCCGATGTCGCCTAGCGCTGGGGCCCGGTAGACCGACCGCGTAGGAGCCCTTGGCGCGCACTGAGTGTCGACTCACTCGAGGGGCTGACCCGGCGCCACTGCATATCAGGTGGCGAATGCAGCGAGCCGAATCGTTTGCTCCTGCAACGTGACTCGCTTCCTCGAAGGTGACTCTCGTCCAGGGGAGTCATCCTCGACGTAGGGAGTCAACTGGCGTTGGTCTCGATACGGCTCGCCCTGGGGGCTCGCCTACTCGACCAGCGGTATGCGCGGACCTACTCGACCGGCGATGTGTCGACCGGCGGGGCCGTGTTGTAGCGGTGGAGGAGGTCGACGAACTGGTCCACCTCGTCGTCACTCCAGCCCTCGACGCGCCGGCCGACCGACTCGAGCCAGGTGGCGCTCGCCGTCGCCAGCACCTTCCGCCCCTGCGGTGTCAGCTCGAGGAGCTGGGCCCGCCGTTCACCCGCGAGCGCACGGCGCGTGATGAGCCCGCGACGCTCGATCGCCGCCACCTGACGGCTGGCCGTCGACTTGTCGATCTGCAGCTCCTGCGCGACGTCGACCATGGTCGCCCGCTCGTGCGCATCCACCGCACTGAGCAGGGTCGACTCGGCGAATGTGATGTCGGGGACGCGTTCGCTCCACTCGCGCCGTAGCCGTCGCGCGACCTCACGCAGCTCGACGCGCAGGTCCTCCAGCGTGCTGTCCCGATTGGTCATGTGATCATTATTGTGCTAAAAGTTGTATATAGCAACTTCTAGCAGTGAGGATCACGAGTGACCGGCCAGCAGCCCGTACCCATGAGGACCGTTCTGTCCCACATCGCCGTCCCGGTTCTGATGGGACTGGTGATGGCCGTGGCCTACCTGGGCGGCTTCCACAAGCCGGCGCCGCACGACATCCCGCTCGCCGTCGTCGGCCCGACGCAGCAGGTGCAGCCCGTCGCCGACAACCTGCAGCGCGCGCTGGGAGACGGCGTCGACGTACGGATCGTCCCGACGGTCGATGAGGCCACGCGGCAGCTGCAGCACCTCGACCTCTCCGGCGCGTACGTCCCCGGCACGGCCTCCGCCGAGATGCTCAGCGCGTCCGGTGCCTCCGACACCACCCGCAGCGTCGTCAACCAGATCGGCTCCGCGGCCGCGCTCAAGCAGGGCGTCCCGCTCAAGACGGTCGATGTCGCGCCCGTGACCGCGAACGATCCCGTCGGGCAGAACGGCTTCTTCTTCCTCGTCGCGCTCACCGTCGGTGCGTACGCCACCTCCATCGCCATCGGCGCCGCCGCCTCGAGTCACCCGATGCGTCGCCGCGCCGCACTCGCCGCCGGTGCTGCCGTCGTCATCCCGACGCTGTCGCTCGCGATCGCCCGGTTCGGCTACGGCATGTTCGCCGACAACCTCACCGCGGTCTGGGGCATCTCGGTTCTGTACGCCGCCGCGATCCTGTTCATCGGCGTCGGCCTGCACCCGGTGATCGGACGGTTCAGCACGTTGGTCTACTCGGCGGTGTTCGTCGCGCTCAACTTCACCAGCAGCGGCGGCGTCTTTGCGCCTGAGCTGCAGCCGACGTTCTTCGGCTGGCTGCACTCGTTCTGGATCGGCGCCGGCTTCATCGACTCGGTGCGCCGGATCATGTACTTCCCGAACGTCGGCATCGGCGGCCTGGTCGCGATCCTGATCGGCTGGTTCGCACTCGGCCTGGCCTGCCTCGCCCTCGGCAACGCGGTCGAGCACCGTCGCGCTCTGGCCGCTGCACCCGCCGAGGAGTCCGCGCTCAGCGCCGAGACCCTCGAAGAGCTCGAGGAAGACGTCGCCGTCTGAGCAACAGGGTGCGGCTCGACCAGCGCGGGCGCACACTCTGAGGGAGGGCATCCGCCCTCCCTCAGGGGGCAGCCATGAAGGCAGCAGTCAGTCATAGGTACGGCCCGCCCGATGTCGTCCGGATCGAGGACGTGCCGACACCCACGCCGGCGGCCGACCAGGTGCTCGTCCGGGTGCACTCCGCGGCCGTCACGATCGCGGACGCGCGCATCCGCGGCTCGAACTTCCCGGCCGGAATGACAGCCGGAGCGCGCTTGGTGCTCGGCGTACGCAGACCTCGCCTCCACGTCCTCGGCAGCGCCTTCTCCGGTGTCGTGGACGCGGTCGGGACCGACGTCACGGCCTTCGCGGCGGGCGACGAAGTGTGCGGGATGACGCCGTTCCGGATGATGGGGGCGCACGCCGAGTACGTCGTCGCCCCCACCGCGCGGGTCGTCCGCAAGCCCGCGGACGTCACGCACGACGACGCGGCCGGCGTGCTCTTCGGCGGCACCACCGCGTTGGGCTACCTGCGCGGCAAGGCTGCCGTACGCCGCGGGCAGTCCGTGCTCGTCAACGGAGCCTCGGGTGCGGTCGGGACCAACGCCGTACAGCTCGCCAAACGCCTCGGTGCCAGGGTGACCGCACTAACCAGCGCGCCGAATGCCGCGCTCGTCGCGAGTCTCGGCGCGGACCGCGTGATCGATTACGCCGCAACGCCGCTCGCAGAGATCACCGACCGCTTCGACGTCATCATCGACACCGTCGGCAACGTGTCGCCCGCGGCCTGGAAGGCGTTGCTCGCTCATCACGGCGTGCTGCTGCTCGTGGTCGCCAACCTGGTCAACACGATCCGCGCTCGCGGCAACGTGAAGACCGGCACGGTGCCTGAGCGAGCCGAGGAGTTCGAAGAGCTGCTCCGACTCGTCGCGTCGGGTGAGCTGACGGTCGTGATCGACCAGGTGCTGCCGCTCGATCAGATCGTCGCAGCCCACGAGCGCGTCGACTCCGGCCACAAGGTCGGCAACCTGATCGTCCACCCACCGCTGGTCGAGTAGCCGGAGCGCCAGCGGACGCGTATCGAGACCCGGTGACCGCGTGCACCTGGTCTCGATACGGCTCGGCTAGCGCCTCGCCTACTCGACCAGCGGAGTGGCATGGCGTGCGATGAGAAGCGCAACCTTGTTGTAGATATGTACAACCACGTTGAGCTTCTCCACGGGACCCCTGTCCGCTCCCGCTGGTCGAGTAGCCGGAGCGCCAGCGGAGGCGTATCGAGACCCGGCGACCGCGCCCCTGGTCTCGATACGGCTCGGCTAGCGCCTCGCCTACTCGACCGGCGGGGTTGGTGTCAGAGGAGGAGGACGACGGCTAGGCAGCCGAGGCCGCAGATGACTGCCCCGGCGGCAGCCGCGGCGATGTGCACTCCTTGGGCGCCGTCGAGTGGCGCCGCGGGCGGACAGTCGGCACACGTCGTACCCGCCGCTGCACGCATCCGGGCCAACGCGTCGCGCCCACGAGTTCGAGCACTGAGCCCCAGCGCCGCGGACCAGAGGAGCCCAAAACCTCCGACTACCAATGCGATTGGCGCACCCGCGACCGCGCCGACCCGCAGCGCGCCCAAGGAGGCGACGGCCACGGAGAGAGACGTACGCCGCCACGCGAGGGCCGTACGCTCCGCCTGCATCCCTCGGTCGGGGATGGCGTGCCCGGAGCCGGTCACGAGATCAAGGCGCCCAGCCCGAGCAGCAGACCCGCGAGCGCGACGGCCCCCGCGAGCAACGGCTTGAACATTGACGACGGCAACGGCTGACCCGCGCGCATCGCCCGCTCCGAGCCGGCCCAGCCGAACCATGCCAGCAGAGCCGAACCGATACCCGAGAGCACGAGGATGACCGAAGCCGTCGCGCGCAGGTGAGGCTCGATGTCGAGCTCGACCGCCTCGATCGCGACACCGGCCGCCATCAGGGCGAGCGCCGTGCGGATCCAGGCGAGGAAGGTCCGCTCGTTGGCGAGGCTGAACCGCGGGTCCGGCTCCTCACCGACCTCGAACACTCCGCCGGGCACGCGTCGCTGCTGCACGGGCCCATCCTCACAGACCTAGGCTGGCCAGATGAGCACTGCTGAGGGTCAGCTGCGGATCGTGCCGGCGAACGAGGCCGACTGGTCCGACCTCGAGGCCATCTTCGGCACCAGCGCCCAGCCCGCCCGGTGCTGGTGCCGGCGCTTCAAGCTGCAGCCCGGCGAGTCCTTCGGTAACACGCCGGCCGAGGTTCGAGCCGACCACCTACGGCAGCAGACCGCCTGCGGTGACCCGGATGCACCGGTCACGTCCGGGATCGTCGCCTACCTCGACGACGAGCCCGTCGGATGGTGCGCGGTCGAGCCACGTCCGGAGTACGACGGCCTGGTCAGAGTGTTCCGCGTGCCGTGGGATGGTCGTGACGAGGACAAGTCCGATGCCGGCATCTGGGCAATCACCTGCCTGCTCGTACGCCGAGGTCACCGCCGCCGCGGTGTGAGCCGGGCGATGGCGGCGGCCGCGGTCGACTTCGCTCGTGAGCGTGGCGCGCGGGCGTTGGAGGCGTACCCGATCACCACGACCGCCGTCATCCAGGATGAGCTGCTCGTCGGCACGGTGCCGACGTTCGCCAATGCTGGACTGGCCGTCGTCCACCAGCCGAGCAAGCGGCGCGTGGTCATGCGAATCGACTTCTGAGACAGGGGTTTTCGGCGCACCGGGTCTCGATACGGCTCCGCTGGCGCTGCGCCTACTCGACCAGCGGTGGACGACCCCAGGTCACGTGGGTGACGTGCGGGGTCGTACGACTCGCGACGGGCACGAGCCGCACGTCGGGCACGTCGCCGAAGACGCGGACGCCCTCACCGATCGTGAACGGTGCGATGTGCAACCGCAGCTCGTCGAGCAACCCGGCGGCGAGGTATTCGTTGACCGTCGTCGCGCCGCCCGTGATCGCCACGTCGCGATCGCCGGCGGCCGCGCGCGCCTGCTCCAGCGCGGACTCGATGCCGTCGGTGACGAAGATGTACGTCGTGCCGCCCTCCATCTCCAGCGGTTCGCGTGGGCGATGGCCGAGCACGAAAACCAGTGAGTGGTAAGGCGGGTCGTCGCCCCACCAGCCCTTCCAGCTCAGGTCCCAGTCGCCACGATCAGGCCCGAACATGTTGCGTCCCATGATGTGCGCGCCCGCATCGGTGATCGCTGCGACCTCGTCGGCGTTGTCCTCGGCGTGCTCGAACATCCAGGTGTGCAGCCGCTCCCCGACCTTCGGACCGAACGGATGCTCCCGCGACTGGTCGTGCCCGGCGGCCACGCCGTCGAGCGACACGGACAGGTCAGCGACAAGACGAGGCGCAGTGGTCATGCGTTCGAGTCTGCTCCGATACGCGTCCCCGGGAGGCCCGTCCGCGGGATGCCCGTCCGAAATCTTGGGTGGGCGGTCCACCGGTGACTGAGGTCGTACGACGAAGGGGCGCCGAGCCGAAGCCCGACGCCCCTCCCTCGTTCGCCTCAGCCGGTCAGCTGGACTTGCCGTCCTGCAGCTTCTGGAGCTGACGGGCAGCCGCGTCGCGGCCACCGAGCCCGAAGGCGAGCGCCGCAGCGGCTGCGCCACCGACGACGATCGCACCGAACGCGAGGTTGACGATCGAGTCCGCCAGGCCCATGTACTTCAGACCCATCGCGACGAACAGCGCGATGGTGCCGTAGCGCACGATCTGCGCCGTCTGACCGGTGCCGATCGTCTTGGCCAGCAGGTTGGCGATGAAGACGCCGACCACGATGACGACTGCGCCGAAGAGCACCTTGCCGCCGAGTGCCAGCACCGTGTTGAGGATGTTGGTGATCTCGGGGAAGTTGAGCATCTTCGTCGCGGCGATCGCGAAGAACAGCACGATGGCGACCTGGGCGACCTTCGCACCGATGGCCGCGACGTCGCGGCCGCCGGCCTCGACGCCGAGGCCCTCGACGGCGCGCTGCACACCGAAGCCGCGCAGCACCGACTCCAGCAGGTTGCCGACGATGCGGGCGATGACCACACCGATCGTCAGCAGGATTGCCGCACCGAGGATGGCCGGGATGGCATCCAGGATCTTGGTCAGCATGTCGGTAGCCGGCTCCGAGATCGCTTTGATACCAAGGGCATCGAACGCCGAGATGGACACGACTGCGAGGACGACGACGAACAGGATCTGACCGACGAGGGTCGAGATGCGCAGCTGGCCCGCACCACCCGTCGAGGTGTCACCGACGCGGCTTGCACCGTCCGTGCCCTGGGCCACATCGCCGCTCACACCGGCGACCTCAGCGGACGCCTTCTGGTTGAGCTTGTCGGCGAACCGGTCCACGTTGGCTGCTTGCAACGCCGTGACGACGAGGTCGCGGACGATCTTGGCGAGCACGAAGCCGATGAAGAAGATCAGGCCGGCGGCCAGGATGTTCGGGATCGCGCCGAGGACGTCGTCGAGCATGCCCTGGATCGGCGTGACGGCTTCGTTCAGCTTGAACACGTTGAGCACGGCGACGAGCCCGAACAGCCAGATGACGAGGGAGCCGATCGACCCAAGCGATGCTGCGAGGGTCTCGCCGTCGGTCTGACGATTGAGGAAGGACACCTTCTGCAGGACCTTGCTGAGGAGGTTCTTGACGACCTTGGCCAGGATCCAGGTGACGATCAGGATGACGACGGCGGACACAACTTTGACGGTCATGCCTGACCAGTCGAAGTCATTGGTACTCACGATGAACTCCGTTCACTGGGCGGTGTCCGAGACACGCGGACCAGTGGCACGAGCACACTCGGCCGCCTCCACAGGTCTCGGACCGTGGAGTCGCGGTCACGCTCGGCGCCCACGGCTGGGCAAGCGCGCAGACCGCGATTCGAACCGATGAATTGCCAGGTATCTCCCGGATTCACGGCGGCCAGCATGGCAGTGCCCTGTCCCGCATACGTTTCACCAGATATGTGATGAACATCACAATTACGGCCACCTGGAGACCCGGTACGGTGCCCCGCCGACAGCTCCGCCGCTCGACGTCCAGCGTCGTTATGCGGGCCGCTGACGGGCGGCGAGCTCGTACGCCGCGGCCAGGTCTCGTACGTCCTCGGTCGCCTTGGCCGGCGACCCGGAGTCGAAGGGTGGCTGGGGGTCGTACTCCGTCCAGAGCTGCACGGCTTGCGCGATGCGTCGGTCGGCGATCAGCTCGACGAGGCGCAGGGCCATGTCGATCCCGCTGGACACACCGGCAGCGGTGATGATGCGCGAGTCGAGCTCCTCCACGACGCGTTCCTCGGTCGGCGTGGCTCCGAACATCTCCAGTGCCTTGAGGTGCCGGTAGTGCGTGGTCGCCCGGAGGCCCTTCAGCAGACCGGCAGCAGCCAGCACGATCGAGCCGGAGCAGACGGAGGTCGTCCAGCGGGCGTGCGGATGAACTTCGTTGAGCCAGGCCGGAATCCGGCCCGTCAGGTTGTCGATGGTGCCGGGACCGCCGGGCACGACGATGACATCGGGCGCCGGCGCCTCGGACAGGCTGACGGCCTGGAGCTGGAGCAGGTGCAGGTCGTCCCAGACCGGGCCAGCCTCAGCGGCCGCGAACACGACCTCGACACCCGGCGTGCAGGCCAGCATCTGGTAGGGCCCAACCACATCGAGAGCGGTGAACCGGTCGTACAGCGGGATCACAACGGTCGTCATGAACGGCAGTCTCGGACGCCGCAGGAGAGGCCACGCGCACCCGCGGGAGGCATGTCCGAAAACTTGGGTCAGCAGTCCAACGGACCTATGTCAGCCCGCAGGTTCAGCTCGAGCTTGCGCGCGAGAGCGACGAACTGGGCGCGTTCCTCGGCGGTCGCGCCGGCGTCGGTCAGCTCCTCCAGCCGCGCCCACATCGCATCGACCCGGCGCTCCAACGCGCGCCCCGCATCGGTGAGGCTGACCACCGTGACGCGGCCGTCCGTCGTACTGCGCGCTCGTGTCACCAGGCCCGCATCGGCCATCCGCTTCACCGACTTGGCAATGGTGGAGTGGTCCAGCCCGAGGGTCCGGCCGAGCGCGTTCTGCGACTGGCCGTCGTTGTCCCAGAGCTGCATGAGCATGATCTCCTGGCCGGGGAACAGGCCCATCTCGCGCAGCATCGAGGCGGCGAGCGCACGGTGCGTGCGCGCCAGCCCGAAGATCGCGAAGCCCACCGGGTAGCGCTCCCCGGCCGAGAGATCATCGGTCACGCGTGGTTCCTCTCAAGCGGTCGCCAGCGTGGGGTAGTCCACGTAGCCCTCGTCGCCCCCACCGTAGAACGTCGCCGGGTCCGGCTCGTTGAGGTCAGCGCCGCTGCGCAGCCGCTCGGGTAGGTCCGGGTTCGCGAGCGCCCACGCGCCCACGGTGACGACGTCCGCGAGTCCGGCGTCGATGTCATCGGCGATGGCGTCGAGCTCTCGGCCGGGTCGGTTGACCAGCAGCGCTGTCGGCCACAGTTCGCGAATCTCCTTGAGCAGCAACTCATCTCCGTGGTGCAGGAGGTGGAGGTACGCCGGCCTCAGGGGTGCGATCTCACTGATCAGGTGCCGGTACGTCTCCCGCCCCGTCTCGCCCTCGTCGATGCCGGCGTGGTCCACGCCACCCTCTGCCGAAGCGGGCGACAGGCGGAGTCCGGTCCGCTCGGCACCAATCTCCTCGACCAGTGCACGAGTGACCTCGATCGCGAATTGGGCTCTTGCTGAAGGAGATCCGCCGTACTCGTCGGTGCGGTGGTTGGAGCCCTCGGCGAGGAACTGCTGGACGAGGTAGCCGTTGGCGCCGTGGATCTCGACGGCGTCGGCGCCCGCCTCGACCGCGCGTGCCGCAGCACGGCGGAAGTCCTCGACCGTCGTGCGCACCTCCTCGGTGGTCAGCGCCCGCGGCTCTGGGATGTCCTGCATCCCGGTGCCCGTGAACATCTGCGCTCCCGGTGCAATGGCCGACGGCGCGACCGGCTGGCGGTGGTGCGGCGTGTTGTCCGGGTGGGACATCCGGCCCGTGTGCATGAGCTGGATGGCCAGGTGACCACCCGCGTCGTGGACGGCGTCCGCGACAGCCCGCCACCCGCGTACGTGCTCGTCGGTATAGCTGCCGGGTGTGAGCAGGTAGCCCTGCCCGTCGTCATTCGGTTGCGTGCCTTCGGTGATCAGCAGGCCGAGCGAGGCCCGCTGGGCGTAGTAACGCGGCGCGGACGGCCCGGGTGTGCCGTCGGGCAGGGCGCGGTCGCGGGTCATCGGTGACATGGCGAGACGGTGGGGCAGCTGCATCGTGCCCACTGTCGTGGGGTTCCAGAGCGTGGTCATGGTGGGTTCCTCTCGGATTTACGTTGCCGGCCACCAGGTATATCGGTGGTCGGCCACGCAATATTCCCGAGGGCGGCAGGCCGGTCCGTCAGCGCGGGTGCAAAGTCACGCCGTCGTCCCAGGGAGCGAGCTTTTGGAAGAGCTGCTCGTCGTGCCATCGGCCGCCGACGTGAGTGTGGCGCCGCGCCAGCCCGACCCGCTCAAAACCGTTGCGTTCCAACACTTTTGTCGAACGAGGGTTGTCCGCACGAGTGAACGCGTCGACCCGATGCAGCTGGAGCACGTCGAACGCCTGCCCGAGGATCTGCTCGACCGCTCGACTGGCGAGGCCGCGACCCAGGTGGCTCGCGCCGAGCGAGTAGCTGAGGAATGTCGACCTCAGGGGACCCAGCACGATGTTGTTCAGCGCGACCCGGCCGGCGACCACCCCGTCGTGGACGATCACGCATGGCCACACCCGTCCGGCCTCGTGCTCGGCGAGCGTCCGTCCGATCCGCTCCCGCTGCCCTTCGGCGGTGAAGTACTCCTCGTCGTGGGCCGGCAGCGACGCCTGCAGGTGATCGCGGCTGGCGTCGAGCAGGGCCGCCAGGTCCTCGGCGTCGCTCAGCTGCAGCAGTCGTACGCGCACGTCGTTCACGAAGGCTCCCAGGGTTGTTACGTCTGCCGCTCGCGACCCGTCATCCCCATGACAGGACTCGTTCGAGGAAGGTAATCACATGACTGAGGACGCCCTGGCAAGAGCCTTCGAGCTGCAGCGCGGGCGCCTGGTGGCGGTGGCGTACCGGATGCTCGGCTCGCGAGCCGACGCCGAGGACGCGGTGCAGGAAGCCTGGCTGCGACTGGCGCGCCAGGACTCGGCCGCGATCGACAACCTGGCCGGCTGGCTGACCACGGTCGTCGGTCGGGTCTGCATCGACACGCTGCGCTCGCGACGGGCCAAGCCAGAGGCGTCGTACGACGACCGCCTGCCTGAGCTCATCGTCACCGAGGTCGACGGCGAAGGTCCCGAGGACGACGCGCTGCTCGCCGAGTCCGTCGGCCTGGCGCTCCTCGTGGTGCTGGACACGCTGCGGCCCGCGGAGCGGCTGGCGTTCGTGCTGCACGACATGTTCGGGGTGCCGTTCGAGGAGATCGGTCAGATCATCGGCAGGTCCACGGACGCGAGCAAGATGCTGGCCAGCCGAGCCCGTCGCAAGGTGCAGGACTCGCACCGACCGTCCGATGAGCCGAGGCAGCAGCGGGCGGTCGTCGACGCGTTCCTGGCGGCCTCGCAGGCGGGCGACTTCGAGGGGCTGCTGACGGTGCTCGACCCGGACGTGGTGTGGCGCGATCACAGCACGCGTGGCGTCGTCGTACGACTCGGGGCGACCGAGGTCGCGACGCGAGCCCAGCGCGGTGCGCACTCGACGGTGACCGGGCGTCCCGTGCTCGTCAACGGTGAGCCCGGGGTTGTCGCGTGGGCGGCGAACGGCACGCCGGTGAGCGTCATGGCGTGCACCGTGGTCGACGGTCGGATCGTGGAGATCGTGTCGATGCGCGACCCGGAACGCCTTGCGGCGATGGACATCCCGGGTCGGCCGGCCTGAGTGTTACGTCGGCGCAAGCGGTCTCGTCATGGAGGTGACAGCACACCTCACCAAGGGAGATCGTCATGCAGACCCGACTCGACCCGCTCGGCACCGACCTCGGACCGAAGTTCGCCAAGTACCTCGTCTCAGCGCACTCCGCCCTGGTCCGCTCGACCATGCCGACCGCCACGCTCGAGCTGGTCAACATCCGCGTGAGCCAGATCAACGGATGTGGCGGCTGCCTGGACATGCACACCAAGGAGGCCGCCGCGGCGGGCGAGACGGCACTGCGGATCAACCTCGTCGGCGCCTGGCGAGAGACGACCGTCTTCACCGAGGCGGAGCGGGCGGCGCTGGAGCTCGCGGAGCAGGGCACCCGGCTCGCGGACGGCATTGGCATCACTGACGACGCGTGGGCGTACGCCGCCACGTTCTACGACGACGAGCAGCTGATGGCGCTCGTCGCGCAGATCGCGCTCATCAACGCCTTCACCCGACTCAACGTGATGACTCAGCAGCGCGGCGGCAGCTACGTCGCCGGCCAGCTCGGCTGATCTGGCTCGAAAGCCACTGTCAATCAACGGAATTCACGCCAGATGTGGCGAATCGGACGAGGCGCGAGGGCTCCAGGCCCCGCGCCTCGTCTCACATTGCGAGACGGGGGAACGGGTTGCCTCGAGCGGCGGTCAGAGGCGGGCGAAATGACTTCCTGACAGGCCAATACCACTCTTAATGAAGGGGATTCGGGGATGAACATCTCTAAGCGACGGTCCGCAGCACTGGTTGGAATCGCAGCAGTAGTGGCGACTTCTGCGGCGGTGATGATCGCTCCGCAGTCGCACGCCGCCGAGCGTGACGGATCGTGCAACACGGGCGAGCTCTGCTACTTCTTCAACAGCAACGAGCAGGGGTCGGTGTCCGACTTCCGTTCGTCCGTAGGCAATCTCGGCGACTCGCAGCCATCGTGCTTCGAGTTCAAGGGTGGCGGCAACGGCAAGGGCAAGTGCGTGAAGAACAACGCGGCCTCCGTGTGGAACCGCACGTCGAAGCCCGTAACCGTCTACTTCAACAGCTCGTACGCCGGCGACAGCCAGACGATCGCCGCCGGCTCGAAGGCCAACCTCAAGCCCGGCCTCAAGAACAACAATGCCTCGCATCAGATCGGTGGCTCCTCCACACCCGGCGGCGGTGGCGGCCACTCCGGTGTCAACGGTCCGATCTCGCGCAGCGAGGTCCTCAGCCGAGGTATGGACTGGGTCCGCATCAACGTGCCGTACAGCATGGACGGCTACCACAACGACCGGAACGGGAAGTCGTACCGCACGGACTGCTCCGGCTTCGTCTCCATGGCCCTGCACGTCTCGCAGAGCTACAGCACCGTGAGCCTGCCCGACATCCTGCAGCGGATCAGCTGGAACGAGCTCAAGCCGGGCGACGTGGTCGGCACGCTGGGCGCCGGTACGGGCGGGTCCGACGGTCACGTCGTGCTGTTCAACGGCTGGGCGAACTCCTCGCACACGAGGTTCAAGACGCTCGAGGAGCGCGGCCACGGCCACGGCTCGATCTCGTACGAGCGCGAGATCAACTTCCCGGTGGGCAGCCACTACGCCAAGCCCTACCGCTACAACCACATCACCAACTAGCCGTCACCGTGAGAGTCCCCGGCCGGGTCATCCGGTCGGGGACTTTCGCGATGGCACGTGACCCAGCGAGTGACCGGCAGCTGTCAGCGTCCGTCAACCGTGAGGTCCACCGATGGCACACCGTCCGGTCGGCGCTTGCCGGTCAAGACGTCGTCCGCGGACATGTCACCTCTGAGGAATCGGTCGACGTACGCCGTGATGTAGGTCGTCGCAACCTGTCGCTGCTCCGTCTCCGAGAGCTTGCGGACGTCCTTGGCGTCGGACTCGCTGGTGGTGCACTGGTGCGGTCCGGTTGCGGGGGAGTCGTCGGTGGCTCGTGGTCGCCCCCCTGACGGCGACCACGAGGTGTTGAAGAAGTTGTGATTGGCACCCGGCACCGTGACCTTCTCGATGCGTGCCTTGCTCCTGCCCCGAGCAGCATTGAAGTACGCCTCCGAGGTCACGTACGGACTGATCGCGCCGTCGCAGCTGCCGATGATCGTCAGGAGGGGCAGGCTGGTGATCGGATCGACGCGGCCGTCGGCGCCGTTGGTCGTCGGGGCCAGGCCGAGCACTGCTTTGATCTGCACGCCGTGCGGCCACTCCTTGCGGTGCCGGTCGGACGCCTGCTCCATGACGGCTTGGCCACCGCGCGAGTGACCGATCGTGGCCACGTCCGTCATGTCGACATGGTGGGCGAAGTCGACGGCGGCCGGCTTGCCTGTCGTGGCGTCGACAAGCTTCCCGACGAGCGGTGAGTGGCCGGTTGCCGAGAGCTGCTGCCAGAGCTGCAGCTGCTTGTTCAGCAGTGCGCGCCTAGCGTCGTAACCGTCACCGTTCTCGGTCTCGTTGATGCCGTTGGCGCTGATGGACACCACGATGTAGCCGCGCTTCGCCAGGTGCTCGCCGAGGTAGTCGTAACCCCGAAAGCTGTCGATCTGGGCCACGCCGGGCGGGCAAGGCCACTGCGCTCTCTGGCCCTCCTTGACGCAGGCGGTCCAGGCGCCGTGCAACATCATCACCATCGGATGCGCTTTCGTACCAAGGTCTTTCGGATAGTGCACGACTCCGGCGAGCTCGATCGCGTTCCTGAAGCCGGGCGGCTTGAAGGCCGTGTTGCCGAGGTTGTACGTCGCCGTTGCGACTTCCGCGCTCTGCTGCGCCGGCGGATCGGCGTCAGCCGAGCACGCACTCATGGTGCCTGCTGCCAACGCTGCGACGACGCACCATCGGGTGAGGTGGGACATAGGTCTCCTAAGGTCAGGGCGCGGCGAGCGCTTCGGTGGGAGTCAGACGGGATGCCCGGATGGCGGGGTAGACGCCGGCGAGAATCCCGACGCCGATGGCTGCACCGAAGCCGCCGGCGACCGCACCGAGCGGCACCTCCGCGGGCCAGCCCTGGGTGGCCGCATATCCGGCGCTCGCCAGGACGCCGATCAGAATTCCGGCGCCTCCTCCGAGACCGCACAAGACCACGGACTCGATGAGGAACTGGCCGCGAATCTGACCGCGGTTCGCTCCGAGTGCTCGGCGCAGGCCGATCTCCCGTTTGCGCTCCAGGACAGAGATCACCATGGTGTTCGCGACGCCGACGCCGCCCACCAGCAGGGCGACTCCGGCCAGCCCGAGGAAGAGCGTGGAGAACGCCGACTCCGTCAGCTTCTTCGCAGCGAGCGCGTCCGACGCACGGCTGACCATGGCTCGTCCGGGATCGTCGGGGAGCACGGTACGGGGCAGCACGGCGCGTACGTCGTCGAGATAGCGCTCGTCCGCGCGGACGTACAGCACGGTCGGGTGTCCGTCGAAGCGCAGTTCGGTACGCGCCGCGTCCCAGCCGACGAGGACCGCGGCGTCGATGTCGGGGGCGAGCGGCATCGTGTTGAGGACGCCGATCACGCTGAACCACCGATTGTTGATCCGCACCATCGGTGCCGCCTCATGCGGTCGCAGCTCGGTGATGCCGAGCCTGGTGGCGGCTGTCGATCCGAGCACCACGGTGGGGAACTTCTCGGTCGCCGAGGAGAGGTAGGAGCCGGCGTGCATCGACCCGTGCAAGGTGGTCAGCAGGTCGGTCTTCGCGGCCAGAACCGCCACACCGGAGGTGTCGTCCTCGTCGATCCGATCGGATCTGCGGACAGTCGCGTGCGTGTTGGCGACCGCGCTGACGCTCTGGACGGGAGCGATCCGTCGCGCCATGCCGATGGATTCCTCGGACAGCGTGACCGGGTCGTTCGGGTCCAGATCCGGTTGAACCGTCAGCAGATTCGTGCCGAGCGAGTCCAGCTGAGTCATCAGTGCGCGCTGACCGGAGGCCGGGACGCCGATCACCATGATCATCGTGGCGATCCCGATGGAGATCCCCAGTGCGGAGAGCACGGCACGCATGGGGCGCGTACGGACGCGTTGCAGGCCGAGCCGCAGCAGGTCGCCGGATGTCAGCCTGACCGGGTTCATCGTGCGTCTGCCAACGTGTCGGTCACGATCCTGCCGTCGCGCAGCCGGACCGACCGAGGCGTACCGGCCGCGATGTCGAGGTCGTGAGTGATGATCGCGATCGTGGTGCCCTCGGCGTTGAGCTCGTTGAGCAGCTCGAGGACGGCCTGCCCATTGGCGGTGTCCAGCGCACCCGTGGGCTCGTCGGCCAGGACGAGCGAGGGCTCGTTGACCAGGGCGCGGGCGATCGCGACCCGCTGCTTCTCGCCACCGGACAGCTGGTTCGGGAGGTGTCCGAGCCGCGCGGAAAGCCCTACGCGAGCTAGGGATTCGCGAGCGAGACTGCCACGCTTCGAGCCGGGAATGCCGGCGTACAACAAGCCTGTGGCGACGTTCTCGATCGCGGTGAGGCCCTCGGTGAGGTGGAACTGTTGAAAGACGAAGCCGATGGTGCGGGCTCGCAGCGCGGACAGCTGACGGTCTGAGAGCTCGGCGATGTCCTGACCGTTCAGGCGGACGGTGCCCGCGCTCGGGCGGTCCAGTGTGCCCATCAGGTGGAGCAGGGTGGACTTGCCCGAGCCCGATGGGCCGACGATGCTCAGCAGCTCACCGGTCTCGATCGTCAGCGAGACGTCGTCGAGTGCGAGTACGCCGCCCGGATAGCTCTTGCTGACGTGGTCCATCTGCAGGACGGGGCTGCTCATGAGGTCACCTCGACGCGCTGGCCGGCGGCCACTCCCTTGCCGCTGATCTCCACCATGCCCTTCGCGAACAGACCGGTCTGGATCGCGAGCAGATGGGTGGCACCACCCTGCTGGATCTCGATGCCGTACCCGCCGTCGCGCAGGGCCAGGAGGGCGCCGATGGGGACCGCGAGCACCCCACGCTTCGTCTCGGTGGTCACGGAGACCTGAACGGGTGCCGAGTCGAGGTCTTTCGCCTCGCCCGGCTTGCCCAGCGTGACGATCGCCTGCACCTTGACCGGTGCCTGCTGGTCCGGCGATCCGGACGAACCCTTGTCGCTGGCGGCGTTGCGGTTGATCTCGCGCACGGTGCCCGCCGTCGTCGTGCCATTGGGCAGAGTCACCGTGACCTTGGTGCCTGGTTTGACCAGACTCGCCTGGAACAGGTCGACCGCCATGGTCACGGACTTCACGGTGCCGGTGACCGACATGAGCGGACCGTTGGCGGAGTCGCCGACACTCGCGCCGACGGACTCGACCCGCACCTTGCCGGGCTGCACCACCACGTCAGCGGGGTCGATGGCCCCGGTCTCGGGGAGCCCCAGCTGATGCTGCCACCGCTTGACCGAGGCCGCCGTGGCCTCGGTGAAGTGGTCGCCTTTCGTGCCGTAGCCGAGGGCCGCCAGGTTGTCGATGATGACGCGGACGTCCGGGCCCTCCATCGGCTGGTGACCCGGCTGGGCCTCGAGCTTGCGGTACATCGGGATCGAGCCGAAGAACAAGACGACCGGTTGATTGTTGACCTTGTAGAGCGGTGCACCCCGATCCACGCTCGTGCCGCTGGCCGGCAGCCAGGTGAGGGTGCCCGCTTTGCGGCCCTTCAGGTCGCGCGCGAGCCCATAGCCGAGGCTCCCCGGGAACTGCTGGGTGTCGGACAGGTCGGTCCTCGTGACCTCCGTGGTCTGCGCAGCAGCGGGAGCGGAGTCGGCGGCCGCTCTCGGTGCGGCGAGACGGGTGTAGGCGACAATCCCGATCGTCGCGACGATCAAGAGGGCCACCGTTCCGAGAACGATCAATCGCTTTGCATTCCGGGCGGTTTCGGCCATCACTTCCCGCCGCCGAAGGCCTTGCGCTGGCAGTCATGCTGCAGCTTGTTGCTCTGCTTCTCCGACATGGTGGGTTGTTCCGCGTAGTTCCAACCCTCCGCGTTGGGCAGCTCCGTCACCTTCAGACCGCCCGCGTTGAGGCACAGGACCTCCTGGTGGAACTGGGCCGCGTAGTGCGGGTTCTTCTTGGAGTCCAGCTCCGGCGGGATCAGCGGCTCTTTGCTCGCGCAGGCGCCCTCTGCCGCCTTCCTGGTCGCGGCGCTCACCGGGACCGACGGCCAGGGGAGGCCAACCAGGTTCGGGACATATCCGCGGTCATGCATGCAGCTGTAGTACGCCCGGTACAACCGACCGGACTCCTCGTCAGTGGTGTCCAGCCGAAGCTGCGGCCGACTGGCGTTCTGCGTCGACGATGTCGACGACGTACTCGCACCACCGGATGAGGTGGTCGGAACCGAGGTCGTGGCAACGCCTGGCGCGGTCGTCGGTACGGCTGCGACACCGCTCGGCTTGTCGCCGCCGCAGGCCGCGAGGGTCAGGGCGACAGCGAGTCCGGTCGCTGCGAGCGTGCTCGTCCTCAGGATGGTGCGTGGTCGGGTCTGTCCAGTCCTCGTCATGAGATTCACCCTGACGAGCAGTTGTGAAGAACTTGTTGGGCATCGATCAAGGGGCGATGACGTAGCGCGTCATGGGTGGTGCGGCTGTGGATACTGAACCTGTGTGCGCTCACGTGATGGTGGCCGAGGACGACCGGCGACAAGCCGAGCTCGTCCGCCGCTACCTGGAGCGGGAGGGCCATTCCGTCCTCGTGGTGCACGACGGCGGGCGGGCGATCGATGAGATCCGTCGACGCCAACCCGATCTGCTGGTGCTGGACGCGATGATGCCCGAGGTGGACGGGCTGGAGACGCTGCGCATCCTGCGCGCCGAGTTCGACTTCCCGGTGCTGATGCTCACGGCCCTGGTCTCCGAGGACGATCTGCTGCGCGGGCTGGATCTCGGCGCGGACGACTACCTGACCAAGCCGTACAGCCCGCGGGAACTGATGGGGCGCGTACGGGCGCTCCTCAGACGGGTACGCCGGACCGCTGGGGCAGCGGAGTCGGTGCTCACCGTCGGCGCGCTGGTCGTCGACCCCGCGCGACACGAGGTGACCGTGGGCGGCGGGCTCGTGGAGTGCACCGCCGCCGAGCTGCGTCTGCTGAGCACCCTTGCGGCTCAACCCGGTCGGGTGTTCACCAGAGGCCAGCTGCTCGAGCAGGCCTACGGTCGTGATCACTACATCACCGAGCGCACCGTGGACGTGCACATCCTCAACCTGCGCAAGAAGATCGAGCACGATCCGCGCAAGCCCGACTACCTGCTGACGGTCTACGGCGTCGGCTACAAGATGGCCGATGTCACGCGCTGACGGGCCGGTGCGGCACCGCTTGTTCGTACGGCTGCTCGCCGGATCGATCATCGTCGCGATGTGCACGATCGCCGCGACCGCGTGGCTGGCCGCGCGCAGCACCACGGGATCCATCGAGCGCGAGCAGGGTCAGGCCCTCAGTACCGACGCGCACATCTATGACACCGTTCTTGCTTACGCCGCAACGCATTCCACGTGGGACGGCGTCGAAGCCAGGGTCCGAGCACTCGCCGCGCAGAGCGGTCGGCGCATCGCGATCACGACCGAGCAGCGCACTGAGATCGCAGACTCGGCTGCCGGCCGAGCGCGGCCGGTGCGCGCCTCCTCCGTCATCGACCCACTGCAGACCGACCCCAGCCTCAACGCCAGCGTCAGCCGCATCGACCCCCGTGCGGCCGGGCCCTACCGACTGCCCTCGGCCGACCGGATCAGGCTGCGCACCGCGGCTGACACTCTCGCGAAGTGCTTGCGTGGCAACGGAATTCAAGCCAATGTCGTTGAGTCGCCCACTGGTCGTGCTCGCGTCACTGGCTACAACCGGGTGGCTCCAACCGCATGCCCCGTTGTCAGCTTCGAGGGCTCCACGCCCACCGAGCAGCGCGCGCTCGACCAGCTCCGCACCCTGGCCGCGCCGTGCCTGAAGCCGGCCGGCCAGACAGCCACACCTCGCCTGAGCGTCGACGCCACCGGGACTCCCGTCGTCGACAGCACCGTGCCTTCCGTGGTGACCTGCCTGAACAACGCGCGTCGCGCGCAGCTTCGACCGTACGTCGCAGCGCCGGCCCTGCTGTTCATCACCCAGCCCGCAGGTGAACCCTCACCCAGCATTCGGCTGTCCTCGGCGGGCACGACTCGAATCGCCCTCGCCGGACTCGTGATTCTCGTGCTCGCGGCGCTGATCAGCGCCCTGATCGCTGCCCGGTTGCTACGCCCGGTCCACGCACTCACACTCGCGGCTCAACGGATGCAAGACGGCGACACTGCGGCTCGCGTCCAGGTGCGCGCCCGAGGCGAGCTCGGTCAGTTGTCGAGGACGTTCAACCAGATGTCGGAACATCTCGAGCGCACCGAGCAGCAGCGCCGCAACATGGTCAGCGACATCTCGCACGAGCTCCGCAGTCCGTTGGCCAATGTGCGCGGCTGGCTCGAAGCCACCCAGGACGGCGTCGCCGATCTCGATCCAGCCCTCGTCACTCTGCTGCTCGACGAGACGCTGACCCTGCAACACCTGGTCGACGACCTTCAAGACCTGGCAGAGGCCGACGCCGGCCAGCTCCACCTGCACCGCGAACCCGTCGACATCACCGACCTCCTCGAGTCCGTACGCGCCGCGCACCGCACCGCCGCGACCTCCGCGAATGTCGTGCTGAGCGCCGAAATTACTGATGGCGCAGAGGTATTCGCCGACCCAGTGCGTCTGCGGCAGGCCGTCAGCAACCTGGTCAGCAACGCGATCCGGCACACTCCAGCGGGCGGGCACGTCACCCTCCGTGCTCAGCAGCACACCGATCAGGTCATGATCGAGGTCACCGACACCGGCGGCGGCATCAGCGCCGAAGACCTACCGCATGTGTTCGACCGGTTCTGGCGCGCCGACAAGTCACGCAGCCGGCACACCGGTGGCAGCGGCCTCGGCCTGACGATCGCGAAACGCCTCGTCGAGGCACACGCCGGCACCCTCACCGCCACCAGCGAGCCAGACGTCGCCACCTCGTTCACCATCACCCTGCCCTCTCACCCGGGCCTTCTCGCCGAAGACGCCAGTCTGTCCCGGGTCTCTTCGAACCCTCAGGATGACTCCGCGTAGCGGGTCGCTACGCATCCCGCTTGACGTCTCTCGTCGCCGGAGCATCGGTCACCTCTCGCCCGTGCCAGAGCTCGACGCACGCGGACTCCGCGCCGAGTGGCGTCTCAATGTGAGACCACTCCTCACCGCCGAGGCAAAGTGTTCGAGAGAGGTTCACCCACAGCGCGTCGAACATCTCAGAGAGCGCCACAAGGCTGGCGTGCATGGATACGACTCCTCGTCCTAACGACGCGCCCGAGCGCCCCGGGACCGCCCGTCGCCACCTTCTCGCAGGTGCTGGATTCGCTGTCGCCGCAGCGACGTTCGCCGCTACATCGCCCGCCGATGCATCCACGGCCACGCGTCCGCTCGGCCGCGGGAATCGCCCCCAGCACGGCGCGGACCCGGTCCGGACGCCGGCCGTCGATGGCCTGCACCTGCAGTTCGGCGCCGATGCCGCCACGGAGGTCGTGGCGAGCTGGCACACGCTCCAGCCGGTGCAGCACCCTCGCGTCTTCCTCGGGGACTCGCGTGGCACGTTCGAGCGCACCGCAGCCGCGACGACCGTGTCGTACGTCGACGCCAAGTCCGGGCGGACGGTGTACGCCCACCACGCGCCGCTCCGTCGGCTGCGACCCTCGAACGCCTACCTGTACGCCGCTCTCCACGACGGCGCCGCGCCTCAGTTCGGTGAGTTCACGACAGGCCCGAAGGGTCGCGCTCGCGTGACGTTCACCAGCTTCGGCGACCAGGGCACGCCCACGCTCGGCAAGCTGTTGGCCGGCGCGGCGAAGCCGACCTGGGTCAACGACAACCTGGGCGGCCCGGCCGGCGCCGATACGACCGCCGGGGTCGAGCGGGTCCAGCCGATGTTTCACCTGTTCAACGGCGATCTCTGCTACGCCAATCTCGCCGAGGACCGCATCCGCACCTGGTGGGACTTCTGGGACAACAACTCCCGCAGCGCCCGCAACCGGCCGTGGATGCCGTCGGCCGGCAACCACGAGAACGAGCTCGGCAATGGACCGATCGGGTACGAGGCGTACCAGACCTACTTCAGCCTGCCGGGCAGCGGCGGACCGCGCGGCGTGACGCGAGGTCTGTGGTACTCGTTCACCATCGGCGCGGTGCGCGTCATCAGCATCGCCAACGACGATGTCTGCTACCAGGACGGCGGCAACACCTATGTCCGTGGTTACTCCGACGGCGCGCAGCAGGCGTGGCTCGAGCGCGAGCTGAAGGCGGCGCGCAGGGACCGCGGCATCGACTGGGTCGTCGTCTGCATGCACCAGGTCGCGATCAGCTCGGCGGATCAGGCCAACGGCGCCGACCTCGGCATCCGTCAGGAGTGGGTGCCGCTGTTCGACCGGTACGGCGTCGACCTCGTCGTGTGCGGGCACGAACATCACTACGAGCGCAGCCACCCGATCCGTGGTCAGGCCGCCAACGCGACGCTCACGCCGAAGACGGCCGTGCGCGACCCGAAGGTCGTCGACACCACGAAGGGCACGGTGCACATGATCCTCGGCGGCGGCGGGACGTCGGTGACGTCCAACCAGGTGTTGTTCGACCCGCCGCAGTGCCGTGTCATCACCGCCGTCGGCGCGCCAGACCCGACGACGGGCAAGCGTCCGCCGATCTATACGACCGAGCCGGCGGACTGGTCGGCGTCGCGGGACCGGGACCACTCGTACGGCTTCGCGGGCTTCGAGGTCGACCCGGGCCGACCGGGCGGAGACACCACCATCACGGTGACGTACTACAACACGGTCGGCACGGGCGGTGCACTGGAGGAGTTCGAGACCTTCACGCTGCGGCGGCCACGCAGCGACCGCTGAGGTCGCTGTGGAGGCCGCCGGCTACCTCTCAGGGGGTTCCTCATAGCGGGTGGCGATCGTGGCAGCACGGTTGCGCAGGGAGGTCCGTAACCACTGGGGGCCAAGGGCTTCCGCGCCAGTCCCGAGCTGCCACAGCGCCCACTCGGCGTGCCGCGCGTCCTGGAAGGTCACCTCCAACCGCAGCGAGCCGTCCGCGTCCGGCTCTTCGGTGAGGACAGCCAGCGCGGTTGTCACCAGCTCTTCCCGCCGAGCCGGATTCAGCCGTACGACGACGGTGACCTGATCGCTCCCACCGCCCCGGAACTGAGCGCTGCGCTGCTGCCAGATCTGTTGCAGGTCAACGCTTTCCGGCCGCTCCGCCGACTCGGGGAGTGCCTCGGCGGCGAGCACCCGCGAGAGCCGATAGGTGCGGTCCTCACCGGATCTCGTGGCCAGCAGGTAGCCCTTGTCGCGCACGGTGACCAGGCCGATTGGGTCAACGGTGCGCCACTGCGGTGCCTGGTCCGTGGCCGCGTACTGGATGCGCAGCTTGTGTCCGGCGAGCACCGCGCGCCGGACCTCCACCATCGTGCTGTCGGGCAGCTCCTCCGTCACCATCTTGCGTGAGAGCAGGTCGGCCGCCGGCTCGATCAAGAACCGCTGGGCCGCGTCGCTCGACCTGGCCTGATGGCTCTCGGGCAGAGCATCGACGACCTTGCGCAAGGCGGACGCGAGCGCCGAACCGAGGCCGAAAGCCTGCTCGCCGCGACCCGATCCGGCCGCCAGCAAGGCAAGCGCTTCGTCATGGTTCAGCCCGGTGAGCTCAGTCCGAAATCCGGGCAACAACGCGAAGCCACCGTGCCGGCCGCGTTCGGCATAGACCGGTACGCCGGCCGCAGACAGTGCCTCGATGTCGCGCAGCACGGTGCGGGTGGACACCTCCAGCTCGCGGGCCAGCACGTCCGCCGTCAGTCGACCGCGCTGGCGCAGGAGCAGCACCAGCGAAACCAACCGGTCGGCCCGCACAGGAAAGATCGTACGAAATACACGACTGAGGATGTCGTGATTTGTCGTGAGGCTGACCAACACGACGCCGGACGGCTACCGAGCCCACGGCGTACGGACTCTTGATGAACCGAAATGGAGCTGATGTGGCGATGGAACGAACTGCTGTCAACCCGGTGACTTGGTCGGTGGAGATGGGCTTCAACCAGGGCGAGGTCGTCTCCGGGCACACCCGGACGCTCTACTGCTCCGGTCAGACCGCGATGAGCGATGACGGCCAGCCGCAGCACGCCGACGACATGGGGGCTCAGCTGGCGCTGAGCATCGACAACCTGGAGGCCGTACTCCGGGAGGCCGGCATGTCCCTCACGAACCTCGTGCGGCTGAACGTCTACACGACCGACGTCGACCTGCTGTTCCAGCACTACGGCGGGCTGGCGTCGCGGATGGGTGCCGCCGAAGTGGCGCCGAGCACCACGATGCTCGGGGTGACACGGCTGGCGATCCCCGGCCAGATGGTCGAGCTGGAGGGGACCGCCGTCGCGTGACGTCCGCGGTGGTGACGATCGGCGCGTACGGCTTCGACGGCGAGTCCTTCGTGAAGCGCCTGCTCGCGTTATGGCTTCTGTGGGCAGTCGGTCTGACTCTCTTCAGCGACAGGTAAGTTTTCAACAGGAGGGATGGAATAGGGGGCAATTTTTGCCACTGTTGCTGCTCAGCCAGAACGAGGTTCTAAGGGGAGAGCGCTGTGGCCAAAGTCTTAGTGACCGGTGGAGCAGGATTCATCGGGTCTCACGTTGTCGACCACCTACTGGAACAGGGCCGGGAGGTGCGGGTCCTTGATGCCGTGATCGAGCAGGTACACGGCACCGACGGCCCTTCGTACCTGTCCTCAGAGGCCGAGCTCGTCCGCGCGGACATCCGCGATCGCGCGGCAGTGGCTGCAGCACTCGAGGGCGTCGACAGCGTGGTCCACCTGGCCGCTGAGGTCGGTGTCGGCCAGTCCATGTACGAGGTGAAGCGGTACGTCGACACCAACACATCGGGGACGGCCAACCTGCTCGATGTGCTGGCGAACGACACGCACGACGTCGGCAAGGTCGTGGTGGCCTCTTCGATGTCGATCTACGGCGAGGGCGCGTACCGCTGTGCCACGCATGGCGATCAAGCACCCGGTCAGCGCGACGAAGGCGCATTGCGGCGACGTGAGTGGGAGGTCGCCTGCCCACAGTGCGGTGCTGCCCTGGAGCCCATCCCGACGCCGGAGGACAAGCGCCTCCTTCCCAGCTCGGTCTACGCCCTTACGAAGATGGACCAAGAGCTGCTGACGCTGAACGTCTGCGGCGCGTACGACATCGCTGCGACCGCCGTCCGGTACTTCAACGGGTACGGCGCACGCCAAGCCCTCTCCAATCCGTACACCGGTGTGGCGGCGATCTTCAGCAGCCGGATCCTGAACGGCCGTCCTCCGCTGGTGATGGAGGACGGGCTGCAGCGTCGAGACTTCGTGCACGTCAAAGACATCGCGCGTGCCACGGTGCTCGCCCTGACCTCGTCTGCTGCCGACGGCCATGCGGTCAATGTGGGCGGTGGTGATCCCATCAGCATCCTGGAGGTGGCCGAACTGTTGGCTCGGGCGCTGGACCGAGAGGACATCGAGCCGGAAGTGGTCCAGAAGTACCGCGTCGGCGACATCCGACACTGCTGGGCCGACTCGACGAAGGCCAGGGACCTGCTCGGATTCGTGCCGGAGTTCTCGTTCAGGGACAAGGGCGTCGAGGACCTGATCGAGTGGGTGGAGCAGCAGACCGCCACCGATCGAGTGGATGATGCGGCGGCCGAGCTGTCCCGACGCGGGCTGGCGATCTGACATGGGTACCGCGCTGATCGTCCTGACCGTGACCGTTCAGGTTCTCTACCTGTTCACGACAAGCGTCGCCCTGTGGTTCTACTCGCGGCCCGTCGACGTCATCGACGAGCCCTCCTTGGATCCCGCTGATCACCCCGATGCGCCGCCGATCGTGATGCTGTACCCGGTGCTGCACGAGCTCGAAGAGACGATGCGCACCACCTTCATTGCGATGGAGCGAGCGCCCTACCCCGACCACCTGCTTCGCGTGGTGGCGATCCCCAACCACGATGACCCCGAGAGCATCGCTTCGTTGCGCAAGCTCCAGGGCGAGTTCCCCTGGCTCGAGCTGATGATCGTGCCCTCGACCGCCGACGCCAGCTGGGACACGGTGTGGCAGGCGTGGGATGAGAACCCGCACGCCTACTGGTGGCACCAGGGCCGGCGGGCCAAGGTGCGTGAGCTGCCACCGAAGAAGACGCGGCAGCTGGTCTGGGCGCTCTACCAGCTCGCGCCCGAGGCAGGGGAGGGGGCGCTCCTGTCGTACATCGATGCAGACAGCGTGATCCCGACCGACTACTGGTACGCCGGTGCGCTCGGCTCGAAGACGTACGACGTCGTCCAGAGCACCAACATCACCGGCAACCTGCTGGCCTCGTGGCCGACCTCGTTCTTCGCGATGGATCACATCGGCTGGGACGCCACGTTGTACCCGCACATGACCGCCCACGGAAAGCACCCGTTCTATGTCCTGGGCAAAGGACTGTTCTACAAGCTCGATGACCTCATTCGGTTGGGCAGCTTTCACCCCTGGCTGACCATCGAGGACCCGGAGGTCGGACTCCGGCTCTGGACCAATGGCGCGACGATGGGCATGGCACCCTCTCCACTCATCGAAGAGGTGCCACCCACGTGGCGCAACGGCTTCACCCAGCGCAAACGCTGGATGGCCGGCTTCTTCCAGACACTCAGCCGCCCACTCAAGGCCATGGGTATGCCGGCCCGCGCTCGCTGGCGCGCCCGCCTCAACATCGTGCCGACCATGGCCCTGCTCATCAATCCGTTCGGGCTGGTCGCAGCGATCTGGGGGACCGCAGACCAGATTTTCAATGACGGATCCTCATTGCCCCGTTGGGTCGGCATCCTGTCGATCATCACGGTGATCGTCGTCGCACCGCTGGTCCTGTTCCGCTGGTTCCGAGCCTGGCTGATGATCGAGCCGGTGGTCCACAGCAGGCGGGACCGGATCCGGTACGTCCTGCGCGTCAACCCGGTCTTCACGACGGTCTACGCACTGTGGTGGATCCTGCCGATCGCCCGCGGCTTCGTGATGTTCCTGTTCGATCAGGGACTGCGCTGGGAACGGACCGTCAAGGTGGACGCCAACCATGAGCTCATCCGTGAGTCAGCGGTCACCACCGAGGCAAACCGGGCGCGCCGATGAGCGTCCTGGTCACCGGTGGCGCCGGCTTCATCGGACGGCACCTCGTGACGAGACTCCTGTCAGAAGGCAACCGCGTGTACGTGGTGGATGACTTCTCCACCGGAGTGCGAGGGCTCCTGCCGTCCCACTCGCGCTTGACCGTGCTGGAGGCAGACGTCATCGAGCCGCTGTCCATCCCGGCACGAGTCGATCGCATCTTCCACCTCGCCTGCCCGGCGTCGCCGCCGCACTACCAAGCCGATCCGGTACGCACCTTTCGGACAGGCGTCTGGGGCACGTTCAATGTCCTCGAGCTGGCTCGTGCCACGAAGGCTCGCGTTCTGCTGGCCTCGACATCGGAGGTCTACGGCGATCCCCACCAGCACCCTCAACGCGAGAGCTACTGGGGGCACGTGAACCCATGGGGCGTCCGCTCCTGCTACGACGAAGGTAAACGCGGAGGCGAGACGCTCGCGCACGACTTCCGTCTCCAGTACGAAGTTGACGTCCGGGTCGCACGCATCTTCAACACGTACGGCCCGGGCATGCGGCTGGACGACGGGCGCGTCATCAGCAACTTCCTCTACGCGGCGATCCACGAAGAACCGTTGACGATCTACGGCGACGGCACCCAGACCCGATCGTTCTGCTACGTGGACGACCTCGTCTCTGGCCTGCTTGCTCTCATGGAAGTGCCTGGCGCTCCTGAACATCCAGTCAATCTGGGCAACCCTCAAGAGTTCACCATGAACGAGCTCGCGCACCAGATCGATGACCTGTGCGGACCACAGGTACGCACCCATCATCGGCTTCCCGAGGACGACCCCTCACAACGCCGCCCCGACATCTCTCTCGCCCAAGAGCTGCTGCACTGGCACCCCGTGGTCGGGCTCCGCGAGGGCTTGGGCCGGACGTTCGACGCGCTTCGCAGCACGGCCTTGTCCGGTCCGCGGCGTGAGCGCAGCGCCTAGCGCCGCCCTTCGGGTTCCCGGGCGGCCACCGAGGACGTGAGTCGAACGTCCTCGGTGGCTGCGCCCCCATCAGGCGACGGGAGCCACACGGCGACCGACGACGTACAGCTGCGCCGAGACCCGTCCGCAGCAGGCGCGGCGAGTAGTCCGTCACGAATCCGACGAACGCCTCGTCGTCGCGGCTGCTCATGAGCCTCTCGCTCTCGTCTTCACGCCCCACATACGCACCGGCGTCGCCATAGGTTGTGCCGACCAATCCACTGAACTGGGGGCGCGGGCTGGTCAGACGAACGCGGTGTGGGCCGAAGTCAGCCGGTGACCTAGCACCCCTTCGAGCTCGGCGCGCAAGAGCTCGGCGACGTGCTCGAAGTATCGCGCGACGTTCGCCCTGGCGACAGCGGTCCCAGGGACACTGCAGGTCACGTAGGTGTTGGTCGGCATGCGATTGATCCAGACGTTGACGTCGTCGTCGTGACCGCCACCCGTCAGGCCGAAGAACCGTTGCCGGGCCCACGCTTCTTGGCCTGGCGCCTTGCGACCGTCGAGGTAGGACACGATCGAGGGCCGCTCGGTGCTGTCGGAGTCGAACCCGAAGGCTTCGGAGAGGATCTGCAGTACACGAATCGCCGGCAGCTCCTGCGTCACCCTCGCCTCCCGGAAGGTCTGCCGAGTCGCCCGGGCGACCTCCATGAGGTCGGCGGCGTCCGGCACGTCGATGTGCACGGGCATCAGGTTGACCAGCCATCCCATGGCGTGCTGCAGCTCGGGGGAGTAGCGGGTGCTGATGGGGTTCAGGAAGCGGTAGGAGGTCTGGCCGGCCAGGTCTCGTGCGGCCAGGGCGCACGCGGCGTACACCAGGGCGGGAAAGGTGGCACCTTCGGCGCGTGCGTGTACTTCGAGCGCGTCCGTCTCAGGGGCGCTCAGCAGTGCGTACCGACCGGGTTCCAAGAGCTGCTTCTCACCCGGCTCCAGACCGAGGTCCATGGGGAATCGGGGCGTTCCCCCGCCGTCCTTCAGGGCGTACTCAATCCAGTACGCGACGGCGGGATGATCACGAGTGGCGCGCTCGGCCACCTCTCGTTCGAGCTGCGCATGCTGCATGAAGCTGCCGGCAGGTGGCAGCTCGGCGGGTGAACCGCCGATGGCCTCCTGATAGAGCGCGTTGACCTCCTCGAACGTCACCAGAACGCTGAAGCCATCGGTGTAGGTGTGGTCCGCAGCGGTATAGACCACGCTGGAGTCCGCACCCACGGCAGCGGCGAAGGCGTAGCCGAGCCCGTCGAACGGCGTACACGTCTCCTCGAAGAGTCCGCCGATGAAATCGGTTGTCTCCGAAGGGGATTCGCTGACCTTCACCTCGCGAGGCACGATCTCGATGTCTTCCGGGCTCAGGTCGAACCGTTGATAGCCGCCGTCCTCGGCGACGACGAACCAGCCCCACAGAACGGCGTGGCGGCGCACCCACTGCGTGAGTGCGGCTGCCATGGCGTCGACGTCGAGCTCACCTGGGAGATCGAAAGCGGTACCCACCCAGCTCGCATCCCGCTTGTCGATCTTGGCCATCGCCCTGCGCAGCCCGAGGTGGGTCTCCTGCATGTACGACGGTTGATCGTCGCCCGGTACGGCGCGTTCGATCGCCGCTCGGGTTCGCGCACTGGGTTCCCAGACGATCAGCCGCCCAGCGATGGTGTCGTGCAGCTCGAGTCGGGTCATCTGCATGTCATGCTCCCTGGCTTTGTGGAAGGAAGGTGTTTGCCGTGTCGAGCAGTCCCGATCGCATGGTGTCTGCGACCTGCTCGACCCATCTGTGACAGCTCGGGGTGTCGGGATAACGAACCTCGAGGTAGGTACCGCCCGGTACGACCGAGACCCACACATGCATCTCGGCACTGTCGTCGACCGGTCCGAACAGCACCGTCGCGTCGGACTCCGCCCACCGCTCCCAGCCGGCGCAGCGCCGGCCGTGGATGTAGGACAGCACCAGCGCCGGGCGAAGGTCAGCGGCCAGCTCGCGCGCCGCGACGTGTCGGGGGACCCGGGTCGCGGGCTGGGCCCGATCCCACGCCTGCTGGGTCGCATCGATCACGTCGAGCAGGTACGTCGAGCGATCGGTCTGGATGCTGACGGGTACGACCCCGGCGAACCATCCGACCGCGGTGTCCAGCTGTGGTCGGTCACGGTTGTGGACCGACATCAGCGCGTCGAGTCTCGTGCCGCCCCCGGTAGCCAGGATGGCCGCCACCAATGAAGCGATGAAGCCGAGTCCAATGCTGGCATCGAGGGCGCGCAGGTGTGCCACGAAGCGCGACGTCTGCTCTGCGGTCGCAATCGGAATCGATACCAGGCGATGAGGGTGGCGGTCGTCGCGGGCAACCCGCGACCCCACGGGCAGCGCTGGGAGACAACGGTTCTCGTCGAGCGCCTGACTCCAGGTATCCAGCCCTGCGCTGACCGCTTCACCTTCACGTTCGCTGGCCCGCTCGTGCTCGGCAACATCGACTGCGCTTGCCACGGACTCGAGAAGCGACTCCGGCTCGGCGTACGAACGCAAGATCTCCGCGGCGCTGAGATACGCGGAGTAGCCGTCGAAGACGCCGTGGTCGAAGGCGGCAATCAGGGTCGTACCGTGCAGGTTCTCAATGGTCACGAAGGCATGGCTCGGCCAACGCAGGGGTGCAGTCCAGTGCGCCAGGTGTTCGGTCACCACGTCAGCGGCGGTGGTGGCGTCGGCCCGCTCGGCGAGGACGTGGGGCACGAGGTCAACGTGACCCTCGGGAAGGGTTCGACGTTCCATGGCGCCGTCCCGGCCCCTGAAGAACCCGCTGCGCAACCCCTCGTGCTGGTCGAGATATCGCTCGAGGACGCGCCGCACACGTTGCGGTTCGGCTCTGCCCAAGGTGCATCGAAAGCCCAGCCATGGCGTGCCTCGACCTGCGCCCCCGGTGGAGTCGAGCGCAGCGGTGTCGGCCTCGCGTAGTCGAGCCAGCTGATCGTGACTCGGCCTTCGGGGGTCAACCGCCGCTTCACGGAGCCTGCGGATGGTCGCCGAGTCAGGGTGCCACGCGACGACGCGTCCAGGTGGGACGTCGTCCGGACAGAACTGATGGATACGCATCGTGGGGCTCCCTGCGGCCTGAGACGGAGTGGTCAGACGCTGTGGCGCGACCAAACCAGGACGCTAGGCGCAGGAGGGGGGCCCGTAGGTAAAGAAGTTACCAAAACTGCGTAGTCATGACGTTAAATTGTCGGAACGGGGAGGGGTCGGAGCCGCGATGGCCCGCCGCAGGCGATGTCAGTGCCGCAGAACAGTCCGCTCGTCGCGATCTGCGGCACTGACATCGGACCTACTTCATGGCGCCGATGAGCTCACCGTTGGCGGTGTCACCGGACAGCTCCCAGAAGAACGCGCCGCCGAGTCCCTGCTGCGTCGCGTAGTCCATCTTTCCGCCGATGGTCGCGGGGGTGTCGTAGCTCCACCAGTCGTTGCCGCAGTGGGCGTACGCCGTGCCGCCGACGGTCCCGGTGCTGGGGCACTTGTCCTTCAGGACCTTGTAGTCCTCGATGCCCGGCTCGTACGTCCCCGCGGCCGGCCCGGTCGCCGTGCCACCCGGCGCGGCCTGGGTGACTCCGGTCCACCCGCGGCCGTAGAACCCGATGCCGAGCAGCAGCTTGCTCGCTGGAACGCCCTTGGACTTGAGCTTCTGGATCGCCGTATCGGCATTAAAACCGGGCGTCGGGATGCCGTCGTAGTCGTTCAGCGGCGAGTGCGGGGCGGTCGGCCCCTGGGCCGAGAAAGCGCCGAAGTAGTCGTACGTCATGACGTTGTACCAGTCGACGGACGACGCGGCGGGGCCGTAGTCGGCGGCGTCGATCTTGCCGCCGTTGGTGCCGTCCGCGGTGATCGCCGCGGTGACCAGGTTGCTCGTGCCGAACTTGTCCCGCAGCGCCTTCATCACACGCGGGAACGCGTCCGGACCGCTGGTGTCGCAGCTCAGGCCGCAGGCGTTGGGGTATTCCCAGTCGATGTCGATGCCGTCGAAGACATCCGCCCAGCGCGGGTCCTTGACCACGTTGTAGCAGGACTCGGCGAACGCCTCGGGATTCTTGGCCGCCTCAGTGAATCCGCCCGACAACGTCCAGCCGCCGAAGGAGAACACGATCTTCAGGTTGGGGTGTTTCGCCTTGAGCTTGCGCAGCTGGTTGAAGTTGCCTCTGAGCGGCTGGTCCCAGGTATCGGCGACCCCGTCCACGCTCTGATCGGCCGTGAACGCCTTGTCGTAGTCGGCGTACGTGTCGGTCAGGCCGCATTTGCCGCCCGCCACCGTTCCGAACGCGTAGTTGATGTGGGTGAGCTTGTCGGCCGAGCCACTCGTCTCGATGTTCTTGACCTGGTAATTGCGTTGGTAGATGCCCCAATTGACGAAATAGCCCATCGTCACGTCGCCGGCGGCGGTTTGTGCAGCCGCTGGTTTGGGCGTGTCCTCGGCGGTGGCCGGGGTCGCGGTCAGGGCACTGCCGAATATGGCCGCTGTTGCGGCGATTCCGGCAGCCCAGCGCCGTGTGAGTGCAGACATTGGATTTCCTTCCGAGCTCAGAGGATTGACGGGTCAGCAGGACAGGTTGCCGCCAGGGTCGACGCCGAGCATCGAGGTGAACTTCAGGTAGCGGTCAATGCGGCTCTGGACCTGGCCGGGGTTGCCGCCGTTGCACTCGATCGAGCCGTTGATGCTGCGGATGGTCTCGCCGAATCCGACGTTGTTCGCCATCGCGTCGTGGGGCGTCATCGTCCCTGGGCCGGTCTGGGTGTTCCAGTACCAGAGGCCCGTCTTCCATGCGACGGCCGAGTCGGTCTCGACCAGGCGCGGGTTGTTGAGAAGGTCGATGCCGAGCGCGTCGCCGGCGGCCTTGTAGTTGAAGTTCCAGCTCAGCTGGATGGGTCCGCGGCCGTAGTACTGATCGTTGCCGGCAGGGCAGCCGTACGGCTGGGTCGTGTCGCAGTAGTGCGGATAGTTCGCGGTGTTCTGCTCCACGACGTAAACGAGGTCGCCGGTCTCGTGGCCGACGTTCGCCAAGAATGCGGCGAACTCCCGCTTCTGGGTGGCCTCGTCACCGGTGTTGGCGAAGCCGGGGTAGGCGCCCATCGCATCGACAAGGCCCTGGTAGGTGTAGAAGGAATTCCGGTTGGGGAAGCCATCGTTGAACTGCTGCTCGCTGACCGTGAATCCTTGATGATCGGCTTGCACGCCGTCGGTGATGTTCACGTCGATGCAGCTGTAGAAGGCGTTTCCTGTGTCCGCGATGTTCCACACCGCCAGCACTTTCTGATGTCCTCGCCGATCACCGAAGTCGACCGTGTGCTCGGTCGTGCTTCCGGGCGCCTGGTTGTTGCCCGAGATCTCGGCCACCAGGTCACCGCCGATGAAGTACTGCCAGTTGGCGGTCCGGTGCAGCGCCGTGTTGATCCACGTGAAGTTGGTGGTCGGCGCGATGTCGCTGACCTTCCAGCCCTTGCTGTCGTCATCGAGCTCGGCGAACTGCGAGTTGCCTCCGCTGCAGCTGGTCAGGCCCTTCGGGCCCTCGACACTCTGCGGCTCGTACTTGATGGGACCGCACTCGACCGTTCCCGCAGCGCACTGCGCCTGCCGACTGGGCGGGTTCGAGGCGTAGCCGTGGGCGTTGGCCGGACTGGTGGGCATGACGGCAAGTGCGGGCCCGGCCAAGAGCCCGGCAATCGCGGTCAACTTGATGGTCGTACGCATGGTGGTACTCCTCGTGATCGGGTTGCGGTCAGGGCAGGGTGTCCAGGTGGCCGCCGACGGTCTCGGCGAAGCCACCGCCATTGGCGATGTCCCAGTTGATGGACCAGGTCATCGCGCCACGAATGTCGGGGTAGGTCTGCGACGGCTTGAAACTTCCGCAGCTGGTACCTGAGGCCAGGCAGTCCAGCGCTTGATTGACCACTGCGGGGTCGACCACGCCGCCACCGGCAGCGCGTGGACCGGCGGGGAGACCCAGTCCGACCTGGTCGGGACGCAGACCGTTCTGCAGCTGGATGCACGCGAGCGCAGTGATGAAGTCGACGGTGCCTTGTGAGTAGACCTGGCCGTCGCAGCCGAGCATCGAGCCGGAGTTGTAGTACTGCATGTTGACGACGGTCAGAATGTCCTTGATCTGCAGCGCGAGGTTGAAGTACGACCCGGTCGGCGACTGCATGTCGATCGTCTGTGGGGCCATCGTGATGACCAGGCCGTCGCCGAACTTCTCGCGCAGGCTCCGCAGCGCCTTCGCCATCGGGTCGGGCTGCAGCCCGTTCTCCAGGTCGATGTCCACGCCGTCGAATCCGTACGTCTGGGTCAGTCCGTAGACGCTGTCGGCGAATGTGGTCGCCGCAGCGTCGTCACCGACTGCGACCTGTCCCCGCTCTCCACCGACGGACAGGATCACCTTCTTGCCCTTGCTCTGCAGGGCAGCGACGTCAGCCTTCAGGTCGTCGGCGGTGTAGCCGCCGAGTGCGTCGGAGAGTCCCGGATCCGCTTGAAAGCCAACCTCGCCCGGCGTCTGAGTCGCCTCGCCGAACGACACGGCGACGATGTCGTACTGGTCCGGCACGTCCGAGAGGCGCAGCGCACCCGCGTCGTTGACGAAGTTGTGCCAGTAGCCGGTCAGCGCGTGCTTGGGCAGCTCTGCGGACCGCTCCTTCGCCGACGCGGGCGCAGTCGCCAGCACACTCGCGATGAGGAAGAGCAGCAGGCCGAACGCCGCCGCGGCTCGTGATCTGGACACCGGAACCTCCTTGGTCGGGCGTGCAGTTAACGTGCCTTACAGTTAACTCTCCTTACAGTAAAGAGACAGAACCTTTTCTTCAGGAGTTGGCAAAGCCCATCCGGCGGACGTGGCGCGCTCGGGGTCCCGGGGCAGGCGGGCTAAACTGTGAAGTCCCCTTCCCATTGATCTCGAGCACGAGAGGGGTCCCTGATGGCGCAGTCGGCGACCAGTGTGATCCGCGAGACCAACGAGCGGATGGCACTCGACCTGCTGCTGACGCAGGGCCCGATCTCCAAGACGCGGCTCGGCGAGCTCGCCGGTGTTTCCAAGGTGACCGCCGGGCAGATGCTCGCTCGGTTGGAGCGTCGTGGTCTGGTCGAAGTGGTCGGCACTCAGCCCGGCGGCCGCCGGGGGCCCAACGCCGAGCTGTTCGCGCTCGTACCCTCCAGTGGATACGTCGCGGCGCTGCACATCGGCCCTGACGTGATCACTGGCTCTGCGGCCGACATCACCGGCACCGAGCTTGCCCGGTTCTCCGTCGATCCGCACGAGTCGAGCGACCCGGTCGCAGCCGTCCGCCAGGCCACCGCCCAGGCCGCCGAGCGGGCGGGGTTCTCGATGTCTCAGCTGAGCTGCCTCTCCATCGGCACGCCCGGCATGGTCGACAGCCGCACCGGGGACGTCCGGTTCGGGTTCGACCTGCCCGACTGGCACAACGGCGTACTCACCGATATCCGGCAGAACTTCGGCCGACCGGTGCTGATCGAGAACGACGTGAACCTTGCCGGCCTGGCCGAGCGCAAGGCCGCCGCCGCGCACGGCGTCCGCTGCTTCGTCCTCGCCTGGATCGACCGCGGACTCGGCATGGCTGTCGTCATCGACGGCAAGGTGCTGCGCGGCGCCGACGGTTGCTCGGGAGAGATCGGCTATCTCCCGGTGCCCGGCGCGCCACTGCCCAGCCGCAGCAAGGACCCCCGCCGTACGTCCTTCCAGTCACTTGTCGGCGCCGAAGCCGTACGAAAGCTGGCTCGGGAGCACCGGATGCGTGGTGGCGCGGGCGAGTGCATCCGCAAGGCGATCGAAGGGCACCCCCAGGGCGATGCGTTCCTGGACGAGCTCGCCCATCGACTCGCCCTCGGCCTGGCTGGGGTCTACCTCGTGCTCGATCCCGAGCTGTGCGTGCTGTCCGGCGAGATCGGAAACGCGGGCGGCAAGGAGCTCGCTCGCCGGGTCGAGGCCGCGATCGAGGAGATGTGTCCGAACCGTCCGCGCGTGGTCCCCAGCGAGCTGTCTGAGGACGCCGTGCTCCTCGGCGCACTCGAGAAGGGCCTCGAAGTCGCCCGGGATGAGGTCTTCGCGGGCCACTGAGTCGGCGTACCTCAGACCTGGCTCATACGCCGCGCGAGCCTCCCGCCGAGAGGCATACCTCTCCACCGAGAGGCACACCTGCCAGGTACGCCCCTCGAGTGTTCGGTTTGCCTCTCGGCGAAGTGGGACTCGGGTGAGCGGCTCGTCCCGGGCTCAGTGCGGGATCGGGTCGCCGCTGCACGGGTCGTCGCCGCGGTGCAGCGTGAGCTTGAAGCCGGGGACCTTGGCCAGCTGGTCGAGAGTCAGTCCGTAGACCTGACCGCGCACGTTGCGGAACTGTCCGACACCGGCGTCGATGCCGAACCAGCCCAGCCCCGACGGTGCATCGAGCGGATTGGGATCAGGACGGCCGTTGGTCTCGGTGGTGGTGATCGACTCGGACCTGACGCCGAGCTGCACCAGGCCGTCGAGGTTGATGCCCGGGTCGCCGTCGCCCTTGATCCGGGTGAGGTCCAGGGAGGCGCGGCTGCCGACGGTCTCGAACGTGCCCGCCTTGCCGTCGCCGGCACGGACCTTGATCGTGTAGGTGACGCCGGCGATCGACTGCTTCTGCGACACGCACAGGCCGTCGACCTTGAGCTCGGCAAGGTTGACGCGGACCACCTTGGAGGTCGTGAGCTTGCCGTCGACGCTGCGGGTCGCCTCGACGACACCGATTCCGGCGCGCTCACCGGTGAGACCGCCGGCGGTCACGGAGGCCGTCGTGCCCTGGAAGACGACCGCGCTGGCGAGCACATCGTTCTTGGTCATGGCGGCCAGACTGATCGTCACACCGATCGCCGGCACGGCCATGACGGCAACACGGCGCCACCGGGTGCCGTAGGCGATCTGCTTCGCGGCCGTCATGAGATGGACAGCTCTGTGTTGGGGAGGCGGACCGGGAAGTTGCCCTTATCGCTCGGGGCGTCGCTGTAGGTGACGAGGTACTTGATGTCGAGCTGCAGCCGGGTGCCGACCAGGTCGAGCCCCTGGACGACCTCGATCAGCGGACTGTCCTCGGGAATGTCGATGCCACCAAATAGGGGTGCGATCGAGAACGTCCCCTTGTCGATCCAGAGGTCGGTGTACATCGCGGTGCCGCTGTCGTTGGCGCCACCGATCTGGGCGAAGTCCTTGGGCTTGATGGACAGCGTGTATCCCGGGCCGTCCGTCGTGTTGATCGTGCCGTGGTCGACGATCTGGAACCGCTTGAAGGAGAAGTGCCAGAGCTTGACCAACTTGTCGCCGATCTGTACGTCCTCCTGGCCGATCCGTCGGATCTCCTGCACGTTGAACCGGCGGGGGTAGCAGATGCAGGCCGGGTTGAGCGGGCCGCGAGGGATGTCGAGACGCAGGTTGGTCCCGGAGATGCACGGGTTGAGCGAGCGCGAGCCGTGATAGGCCGTCAGGTGGGCGCGCTGGGAGTCGTTCGGCCCGCAGCTCGACCCGATCGGGTCGTCCGCTCGCGCCGGGTTGGCCTGGGTCGCGACCCAGGCGAGCACCCACACCACGACGGCTGCCATCGCGACGATCCGCTGCTTGCGGGGAGTGAGGTTGCTGGCGGTCATACGGGGCTCCCGTCCTCATCAGGAGCAGCCTTCGGACCCTTCTCTCCCCACGCCCAGACCATGGACCCGCCCACGATGCCCAGCGCGGTGCCGATGAGCAGACCACCGAGGTTGGTCGAGATGAACGCGGCGAGAGCCACCAGCACGCCGAGCAGTCCGAGCATGGGCGCGTAGAGCGGCGAGGCCCAGCTGACGAGTGCGAACAGGATCAGGCCGCCGCCGAGGATGTAGCCGGCGCTGGCGTTCCACCCATTGCTGACCGCGAACCGCAGGGGATAGCCCGCGAAGTAGATGATGTCTGCGCCGGCCAGCAGGAGCAGCAGGCCGCCCCAGAACGGCCGGGTCTGGCGGAAGGAGCGCAGGCCGGTACGCACTTGGCCGGCTGTCATGGCGCTCATCGGCAGCCGTCCGGTGTCGTCCCGGACTTGCTCGCGTCGGCGACCCCACCGTCACCGAGCACGGTCTTGACCCGCAGTCCTGGGAGCTTGAGGGGAGAGGACACCTGGAGTCCCGCGGCGCTGATGTCGGCCGCGTCGAGGGTCAGGGTCTGAGCCTGGAGGCCCTGCGTTCCCGGTGTGCCCTTCCAGGGATCGCCACCCACGGTCAACGTCTCCGACGCTCGACCGAGCTCGAGCCGGCCGACACCGGAGCCCTCGCCGATCGCGTCGCTCGTCGAGACGACGAGCTTGTCCAGCTTGAGGGCAGGAGTGCCCGATGTCGGTGTGCCGTCTACCTTTTCGCCCGCGGTCAGCACGACCGAGATGTTGCCGAGGCCGGCGAATTTCTGAGAAGCGATGACACACAGACCGTGCACCTCGGCCGAGCCGATGGCCAGCTGAACGACGCCCTGCCGCGTGCCGTCGCTGACGGCCTGACCACCGGCGTACGCGGCGACGGACTCACCGGACAGCTGGTCGGAGTAGACGCGATAGTTCGAGGTCGCGGTCGGGAAGTCGACCGCGAGCACCTCATGGGTGGTGAGTGTCGCCATCACACCAAGGCCGGCGAAGCCCGCGACCAACGGCACCGCCACCCGCCGACGGGTGCCGTATCTCGATGCGGGACTGGCGGGGGAGATCCTCGCCATCAGGCATCGCCTCGCGCGCCTTCAGTGGCCTCAGCGGCTTCGGCCTTGCGAGCCTCGATCTTGGCAATCTGCTTGTCGTCGTACGGCGTCCACGCAAAGGTCATGGCGCCGCCCACGATGCCGAGCATCATGCCGATGACCCAACCGCCCAGGTTGGCCAAGGGAAGGGAGGCGACGGCAAACAGCACGCCCATGAGAGCGGGGAAGTGACGCTGCTCCGGTCGGAACATCGAGACGGCTGCCGCCAGGATCATGCCGCCGCCGAGCACGTAGGCCGTGACGCCACCAGCGCCCAGTGCGACCACGGCCGACATCGAGCTGATGACCGGTCGGATGACGAACCAGCCGCCGAGCGCGAGCAGGATCGGCCCCCAGAACGGACGCGTCCTGCGCCAGCGATGGAAACGTACGCGCCACTCCGACACCGTTTCGTCAGCCGCGGCGCGGCGGCTTCCCGACCTCAGCTCATCGGGTGCATCCGGAGCGGGAGTGTGAGGGGTGTCGGTCATGGCTGGTCCAGACGGGATCAGTTCGAGCAGTTCGGCGCGCCGAGCTGCGGGGAAATGCTGAGCGACTTCAGGTTGATGCCGCTGTTAAGGCGGATGCCGTACGCCTTCGCATCCACCTCGCCGAGGTTGACTCCCTGGTTGGTCTTGTCCGTGCGCAACCCGAAGCCGCCCGGGGTCCCACCGACTGCACCGTCACCAGCTGAGGTGCCGATGTCCGTGGCCGGCAGCTTGGCATCGGCGACGTTGAGGGAGTCGGCGTTGATGTCGATGTTGCCGACCTTGACGGGTGAGCCCGAGGTGATCTTCAGACCGATGGTGCCCAGGATCGGGAACTTCTGCTTGGCACCGATGCAGATGTCGGCCAGATTGCCGCCTTGCACCTTGGCCAAGGCGGCCTTCTTGTTGGCTGCGCTGTCGTCGCCCACTGACGACGCAGCTGACACGCCGTTGAGTGACAGCCCCAGCTGATCCGCCTTGAGGTTGCTCGTGGTGAGCGAGAAGGGCTCGGCGGCGGACAAGGATGCGGTCACCATGCCCTCCACGATGGCGACGGCGAGCCCGAGGCTCACTACGGCCGCAGGCGCTGCCACGACCGCGAACCGGCCGACGCGGACGCGGCCCATACCTTTTTCGATCACGGGTACTCCCTCGCTCGGGCGGCATACGTGCCGCTGCTCGACCCCGGTGGACCGCGGTCCTCGGCGACGGTTGTACAGATGTGCAAAAGTTGTATATCCGTCGACTCGATGCAGTGTGACACAACTCACGGACAGTTCAAAGGGGATGTTTGAAGTACGTTCGCATCGCGGTCACGGGTCTGGAATTCCTGGCCGTGCAGACCAGGACCAAGCGGCGAGGGAGGGTGATGTGGGCCAGCCAGTAGGCGGAGTGGCGCGTGTCCAGCGACCTGGCGCGGCTGCTCGTCGCCACCGCCGACGCGTGATCGGTGGATCAGTGGCAGGCGCTCTGGCGCTGCTCCTCATCACCGTGGTGCTGGTCCTGCTGGTGTTCTCCGTGCAGGTGTCCGGGTCGAGCATGGAGCCGACGCTCCGGTCTGGAGACCGCCTGTTCGTCAACCTCCTGCACAGCGGAAGCAAGGCGCACCGCTTCGACATCGTGCAGGTGAGGCTGGGGCCGCAGCGTGAGCAGGCGGTCAAGCGGTTGATCGGTCTGCCGGGCGATCAGGTGCGCGTCCGTCTGGACGGTCGGCGCAACGTGGTCGAGCTCAAGCCGGCCGGTCAGCAGCAGTGGCTCCGAGTGGAAAACCCCGCCTGGGAGGCGGCCGACGATCACCGCGTCTGCTGCGACGTACTGGGCCGCGGTTCGGACGACACGACCGCAGCCACCGTGCCCGTCGGCATGGGTTGGGTTCTTGGTGACAACCTCGACTACTCGGACGACTCGCGCACGTACGGCTTCGTCAAGCTCGACGACATCGGCGCCACCCTCAATCTCCGCGTGCTGCCGCTGGGCCGCGCCGGCCACATCTCGCACGACGACGTCGTACTGCGGCCGGTCTCCTAGTGACCTAGGCCGAGCGGCGCCCAGCCACCGTTCCCGGTGCTTCGATCAGGGCGAGCGCGTCACGGTCCTTGAGGACCTTGGGGTTGGACGACTCGATGCCGGCATCGAGATAGATCTGGTCGAGGCTCGAACGCCCACCACGGCTGACTGCCCGCGCCATCGGCCCCATGCCGACGAGCATCAGCACGGCAACGACCGTCAAGGCGATCGAGACGGTGCTGCCGACATCGAACCGTGGCAGGACCAACCACGCGACCACGAGGCACACGACACCGGTGCCGGCCAACAGCAGGAAGGCGTTGGAACGCCGATCAAACGAGGTGCCGAACGTGTCGAGACGCTCGTCCAAGGCGTACAGATCGGAGAGCTCGAGCCGCCGGTTCGTCTCGTATCGCAGGTACTTCAACCGGTCATTGTCCGGGCCAGGTGGCCAGGTCTGCAGGACCGTGCCGTCTGCGGCAATGAACCACTGGGGCTCGTGGGCTTCCTGGCTCATCGACACTCCTCGCGTGGCGCCCCTTGGGCAATCTGAGGCGGGAGCCGGATCCTACTTCCCTCGCTGGCCGCGGCCAGCGAGGGAACACGAAAGTCCCCGGCCGGGTGACCCTGGCCGGGGACATTCACATCGCGTGCGCGGTGTCCAATCGCAGGTCGGATCGCGTGTCGCGCGTCTCGCTCCCGAGGGCTTGGTCTGAAAGTCCCGGGGGTTTCGGCACTGGCGCCCTACCTCCTAGACGTGTGCCGTGGGTCGCTGCGCACGTCTGATCGAGGCAGACGGCGCGTAGCGGTCTGAACCGAGTCGCGAGCAATGAGTGGGAGATTCACGCTGGTCCGAGGCGTGCTCCCAAAGTCCCAAGGGTTTCGGTCCCGGCACGCACGAGGGCGCCGCATCGGCTTCCTCTGGAGCATCGTCTCCAGGTCTGCCATGTTGCGACAGAACGTGTTCGGGTTGCTCTTGTGCGGAGCACTCGCCTGGACCTGGAAGTTCATCACTGCGATCGACATCGCGACTACGAGGAGGAGGTACGAGCGGACTGACCAGTCGTGTCACGGTTTGACCACCTTGCGAGTCCCTGACCGCCGTCGGTGATCTGTGGCGGGGTGCGGCACGATTGAAATACTAGTATTTTAATCTTGTGGCACGACCTGAGCGCACGAAGGCAGAGCGTCGGATGGGCGCTGCCCTGGGGTGTGAGTTGCGGGAGTGCCGAGGGGCGCAGTCAGTGCAGGAGCTATCGAGTCAATGCGGGTTGGCGGTGGACACGCTCCGTGCGATCGAGCGTGGGTCGATCGCTTCCCCAGGCTTTTTCGCGGTCGCGGAGGTGGCTACCGCGTTGGGCGTCTCTCTCGACTCCTTGATGGATGCGGTCAGAGGTCGCGTGAGAAGTCTCGAGACAGAGGCGGTGTCATGACGGGCCTGCTTCAGCCGGAGGACCTGACCGGCGACCAGCTGCACCTCGTCCGTGGGGGCGCGCGTCTGTCTGGTGGACGAACGGACATCGTGTTCAGCACCCGTGAGCCCGAGCACCAGCGACGAATACTGGCGCGCCTCGCGCAGGTCGATGACTTGGATGCTCTCCGTCTGTTCATGTCTTTGCCGTTGCAGTACCCCGTATCAGTCGACGCGCTCAGCGCTGAGCAACGGACCATTTTGCGTCGCGTTCCCGCTGGGTCGGTGACGCTCAGTGGCGCGTTCGCGACCCGCGTGCTGGATCATGCGGTGGATGTTCGCGCAGTCGTGGTGCGGTCTCCGCGGTGGCGGCCCGGGCTTCGACTGGCGGGGCGCTTCCTCGGCGCAGCGCCGACGGTGCTGATCCTCCCGTCGTCAGCGCATGTGCCACCGACTGAGATCTGGGAGGCCGCTGTCACCGGCGTCGGGGTCTGGGTTGACGAGCCTGATGGGCTGCACGAGTTGGTGCCTGTTGGCCGGTTCCGCCCTGAGGTCATCAAGCCTGCGATGTGGCGGTTTGAGGAACGAGCCTATGGCGCGTGGCTCAGATCAGGGCCCGAACCGCCGGTGGGATCGGGAGCGTGCGAGCGTCGATACGCATCAGGTTCCGAAGGGTCGTATCGAACTCGGTAACCGGGACCCGCGGCAGGAGAGCGGTGTGTGCGAGGAGGCCGGACAGCCGGTGCTTGTGAGCCGATAGTTGCAGGCTGCCGGGGGCCATCGCTGTCATCGCGGTGTACACCGCCGACATTGCGTGGATGTTGTGGTCGCGGATCGCTTTCTTCGACTGATCGGTGGCGCTGAAGGAGTCGACAGGCGCCTTGCAGATGGTGCATCGCGGCGCGCGCGTCGAGATGTACCAGTCGGCGTAGATCATGGGGCTGCGCATCTCCAGGAGCTCAGAGTGCAGCAGGCCAGGGACGAAACCGGCCGCATTGAAGCCGCCGCCCCCGCAACCAGGCACCCTGGGGAACCGCTGCGTACTGCTCGTGCCGACGAATACTCGCCCCGCACCGTGCGCGATCGCGTCGAGTGCAACGAGCGGCTCGACACCCACGAGCCACGCCCCCGGGTGGGCCGCAAGAACTGTCCGGAGTGCAGTCAACGCAGGTTTGCTGGTCAAGGGCCGGTACTTCGCAGCGAACAGCAGCGCGATCGGACGCCCATCCAGCGGCGCCAGTGCTCTCCGGAATCTGCTGATGTTCGCCGAACCCATCATCACTGCATCTGTGGCGATGAACGGGACAAGGCGCGGATCGGAGACGGTCATCAACGCCGAGACGAGTGCGTCGAGCGCGGCCCAATCTCCAGCCTGGACGAAGTAGGAGGGTGAGAGCACCTTGGCAGTCCCTGACCGGGTCAGCACAGAACCCACCCACTCGTCGAGGTGGGCCGCGAACAGGCCACCAGCCCCCACCCCTGCGGACGGCTTCGCGGGCGTGGCCACGACATTGCGCCAGTAACCGTGGTCGATGACCAGTTCGCTGGCCCTGCCGTGTGCCGTCAACGCCGACACCAACGTGCGGGGCTCTGGGTCACGCACCAGCAACGGCCGGCTCCCAGCGCCTGGCAACGTAGCGATCTCATACGCGTCGTTTCGAACGGTGTAGACGCCGATCGGCTCGGTCATCCCAGCTCCTGGAGGGTCGCGCACTACTGACCGCTCAAGTTTCTCCTCGAATATTTCACGCGAATTTATCCACGCCAACTGCGGCGCGTCTCTCGACCACATCCTCGAAAATGCGGTGGTTTCACGGCATAATGCGAGGATAGTTTCGCGCGAATTTGGTGGTGGAGTGGCAAAGTCCTCGGGTGCACGCGTCGTCAGCTTGCCGTCGCACGGCGAGGGGCTGGTGGCGTACTGCGTCCGGTGCCAGAGCGAGTTCCGTCGGCCCGTGCAGCCAGGGAGGCCCGCGCAGTACTGCTCCACCGAGTGCCGGAGCGAGGCCTATCGGCGCCTTCGGGAAGCGAGGGGCAGGCTCGCGCACTTCGAGACCGTCGTTGTGCAACTCCGACGAGAAGTGGCACACCTCGAACACGGCTCCGACGATGACCAAGCCGAGCTGGACCGCGAACAGGCCCGCTCCACCGCGATGAGCGCGCTCGACCGAGCCGAAGCGAGCCTGGTCTTCCTCACACAGCCGAACGATCAGGCCACCGACCTCCTACGCGCCCTGGTCGAGACTGTCGCACCAGTCCTCCGCGACGAACGCCCCAAGTCCTGACACCCGCTGCACCGGGGTCACTCACCTGTGGAGTCGCTGCGGACGCAGTAGTGACGACGCAGCCACATTCGAACCTGGGGCGCGAGTCACCTTTCGTGAATGTCACGGATCTGGCCGATCATCCTGGCCGATTCGTCCTTGGGGACGGCACAGCCCGATCTGGAGTTGTCCAGCCTGAGGTCGGCTAAGCTGCGATTGACACCCCATCTGCCCCACCTCATCGATCACGACTCGTCGTCGAGCACCACGGGCGCGGCGACACCGACGACAGGGGTTGGTCTGGTCGGCGATGCCGGCACCCGGCTTAATGGGCAGGGCCAGGGTCCCAGTGATGGTGTCCGTCAATGGATCTCGGTCGAGGCCACTCGATCCTTGCTTGACGTCATCTGAGCCAACGCTCGCACTCGGGTGAAGCGATGGATGGAGCACTCGTCACGGCGAGACTGCCCTCACGGGGTGCGGAGCCAGGTGGAGCGGCATCATCGCGTCATGACGAAGAAGGCGTACAGCGATGCAGACCGGATCATGCTTTTCAGGTCCGCCTTCCACGATATGGCTGGACGCTCATTCTGGCCCGACATCCGCGAGCACGGCCGTGTGGACCGTCTCGCGACGGTCAGCTTCCGAGTCGTCAAGGCGACGGGCATGGTCGAAGTGACACAGTCAGCGATCACAGACCGCGATGCGGATCTGCTGGCATCCCACATCCGCAAGTTCACTTCGTCACAGGACCCTGCCTACGTGCTTGGCGTGCTGAGGTCAGCAGTCCGGCTCGGGGCGACCGGAACTGGACTCAGGGAGGCCGAGAGCCAGTGGGAGCAGATCAGCGCGAAGCGGTTTCCGTTTCTGGTGGCCGATGGCGCATCAGTCGGTATGCGCATCCCGGGCTTGGCCCAGACGATCTGGTGGCCCGGTGTTGGGGCCCGGCCACTCGCAGGGCTGGGTAGCGAGGACGTTTCTCCGCTCGACTGCGCGGATGTCTACTTCAACGAAGGCCTGTTCCACACGTTCGAGCAGGACCGGCGAGAAGATGTACGCGCCGTGGTGCGCTCGATCCCGCCAGCCCTCCGAGACAACCTCGCGCGGATGGCACTCGGCGTCACCATCTACTGCGTCACAATCCTCCATCACGTCACCACTGAGCTGAGCGACGACCGGACGTGTGGCGACGAGTGCCCCGAGATGCAGATCCTCAAGCGGCTGTCTCCTCAGGGCTTGTCCACATCAGCCGACGAGGCGTGACCCATCGAGTTATCGCCAAAGCTCCACGTCCTCGCGCCGAGATCGCCGCATCCACTCAGAGTCGCTTGATCAAATCACCCGGCACGCAGTCGAGTGCTGCCGCCAGCGCGGTGACCCGGACAACGCCCAGGTCCTGGAGGCCTCGCTCCACGCGGCTGATCCTGACCCGGTCGATGCCCGACACGGCAGCGAGGTCAGCCTGCGACAACCCGCGCGCTCCTTCCGCATCTACTCCGACTCAACGAAAACGGCCCGCGACGGAGAACCGTCGCGGGCCGTTTCGGCAGGTCAACCCGTTTCCGGGTTTGTCACCCCTCCAGCGAGGAGTGCGGCAACCTGCCCGCGTGCGCGAGGGGGGATTTGAACCCCCACGCCCTTTCGGACACTGGCACCTGAAGCCAGCGCGTCTGCCGTTCCGCCACTCGCGCGAGTGCCGACCTAGTGTGCACCGTCCGGCCGCTGATCGCCAAACTGGCCGCCGTCCGTCTGACCCGACTCGGGTACCTCCCGCAGCAGACCGTCCCGACCACGTATCCACTGCTGACCGGTCGTGTCCGTGAACGTCAGCTCGTCGATGCCGAGCCGATCCGCTTTCATGACAGGGCTCACGGCGCCGTACACGGCGTCCAGCGACTGTCCGAGATCCCAGCCGAACACATTCTCGAGGCGCTCGAAGAAGTAGGTGCCCGGCGGCAGCGTCGCCAGGTGGAGGACCGGACTGGACTGCGACTTCGGATAGGCGTCCTTCACCCACTCCCGACTGGCCACCGACACGTGTCGGACCGGGTTCTCGCCGCGGTTCGCCATCACGAGGCCGTAGTGCTTGTGCTTCTTGGCGTCCAGCCGGACCGCTTGCCACGCGTTGACCTTGCCCGGCTCCTCGCGGCGCCGGTCGTCTTCTGTACGCCGGTCGCGCGCCTGCTCGACCTTCAGTGTCCGCCACGCGGCGAAGCCGGCTGCTCCCGCGGCGGCCAGTGCGCCGCCGTTGACCACCAGCCCGATCCAGTTAGTCACGTCCCCCATACCTCGACGGTACGAAGTTCGCCGTCCCGTTGGGCCGTTACGCGGTCCCCGGTCAGATGAACCGTGCCGCCGTCAGGGCGTACGCCACGTTCCCGATGACGTTGGGGTGGAATCGCTCCTGCTTGTCCCGCAGTCCGTCATCAGGGTTGTAGCTGCCCGTGATGAGCCCATTGATCCACTGCTGGCGCAACGGCGCACATCCCCCGTGTGGCGCGGGAGGAGTGAGGTCGAAGGTCGCCATCGTCGGTGAGTAGGCGATCCTCAGCCCTTCACCCTTGAGCTTGCGGACCGTCTTCGCGGTCTGGATGGCGAGGTGAGAGGCGATCCCGTCGATGGTCCCGGCCTCGGTCCCGGAGATCCCGAGGCAGTCCAGGTGCCGCCCACCAAAGGTCAGGATCTTCGGGTAGCCCGCCAGCATGATCGTCGCGTGACCGCTCTTCCGGTCGATCGTGCGCAGCACCTCCTCCAGCTTCGGCATGAACCGATCGATCTCCGCCTTCTTGCCGCGTACGTCGGGACTCGCTGTGCACGGGCGCGGGTTGGTGACGCAGTCCGTGAGGATGCCGGCGAAGCCCAGGTCGTTGCCACCAATGCTCAGGAGGACGTAGTCCGCGCCTCCCTTCAATGCCTTGATCTGCGCCGGCTCCCCATAGCGCGACCGGCGCAGCAGGTCCTCCGTCTCCGCACCCGAGCAGGCAACCTGCTGGTAGTCGATCTTGGCGTTGCTGTAATCAGCGCGACCGAGGCCAGGCAGCTGCACCGTCCGCTGCCACGACAGCGGCGACCGGTGGCACTTGTTGCCGGGCTGTCGAGTCGCGTTGTCGTAGACGTACGTGCCCTCACCGGACGCGTACGAGTCGCCCATCGCCACCACTCGCGGCTTCCGCTGGGAGAGCGAGTTGGACGTGCGCTTCGTCATGCTCAGCAGCGGAGACGGCGGGTCCTTCGGGCGTGGCGGCAGCTTCAGGTCGTGCGGCGCGGCCGGGACCGGTGGGTTGACCAGTGTCGGACCCTCTTCGTCGCGGCACGCGCGCAGCTTCGGGCTGAACCCGTCAGCGCCGGTGCCGACGTACCGGTCCGACACCCACAGGTTGTCCGATGTCAGGTCCCAGATGCGTGAGCCGTTCGCCGCGTTGCCCGGTGCCTGGCAGCGGACCGAAACCTTCGAACCCGCTTGGTACTCCTTGACTTCCGGCGCTTCGACATAGCGCGCCCGACGGCCCGCGAGGTCAGTACGCACAGGGAAGGCTTTCGCCGACGCTCCCGTCGGACCTTGGCCGGCCCTGCAGCGCGGCAGCGCGCGAGTGAATCCGTCGGCGCCGGTGCGCACGTAGGTGTCGGACACCCACAGGTTGTCGGCCGTCAGGTCCCAGATGTGCGAGCCGTTGGCGAGGCCGCCCGAGCTCTGACAGTGGATCGCGATCCGCGTGCCCTTGGCGTACTCCTTCACCTCCGGCGACGAGGTGTCCTTGGCGCGCCGCCCGGCGAGATCGGCGGTGACCCGGAACCGCGCCGCGGCCTGGGGCCGGTCCTTCGACTCCGCGTGAGTGACGGCTGCCACGGCGACCAGACCTCCGGTCAGCAGGGTGGTCGCGGCCCCCGCCGCGAGCACCCGACGTGCACGTGTCTTCATGACTGCTCTCCCTGTCCCATGAACGACGGCGGCTCCCCACGCCGGGGGTCTGACGGCGTACGCCGTCTGTCGCGTTCCGCGCGGGCGCGAAAGCGAGGCACTTTGCGAGCGCACACGACGTTGCTCCTCGACGAGGGCCGGGCTGGAACCGGCAGCCGCGGCACAGCATCGGAGCCGGGTCGTGGCCCGGAGGCGACGCGACCGTAGTCACGTCGCGCCTCTGGGTGGGCGGTGCGGATACCATCCAGTGTCTGACCTGCAGGCCAGCCGCCGCGCCAGCCTGCCCAATGCCGGGGATCAAGCGAAGGAGGCCATCCGATGGGACTGTTCGACAAGCTCGAGCGCAAGCTCGAGCAGACCGTCAACGGCGCCTTCGCCAAAGCGTTCCGGGCAGAGGTGCAGCCGGTCGAGATCGCCAGCGCCATGCGGCGCGCCATGGACGACCGCGCATCCAGCATCGGCAAGAACCAGCGGCCGATCGTGCCCAACCTGTTCTCGGTCGAGCTGAGTGAGACCGACTTCGAGCGGCTGACGGCCTACCGCGAGGAGCTGTCGGACGAGCTGATCGCCTCCGCGATGGAGCACGCCGACACCCAGCGCTACACGCCTGGCGGTCCGGTCGCGGTCACCTTCACGCGCAGCGAGCAGCTCGAGACCGGCGTCTTCCGCATCCGCCCGTCGACCGCCAAGCATGTGGACAACCTCGAGGGCGAGGCGCTGGACGATCCCGCCCAAGACCCCGAGCTGCGATCGCCGCTGGAGTCGGGCACTGCACTGCCGTTGCCGCTCCCGGGCGCGCCTGGGGGGCCGCGGTCACCAGGTCTCGATACGCCCGGTCTCGATACGCCCTCCGCTGGCGCTCCGGGCTACTCGACCAACGCCGCGGGGGCTCCGGGCTACTCGACCAGCGGTCCCGACCAGGCGTTCCACGCCCAGGAGACCGGGCACGACCCGGGACCTGGCTACTCGACCCAGCCGGCGTACGACCAGCCCCATCAGCCGTCGTACGACGCACCGCCGCCTTCGTACGAGCAGGCGCCACCGGCGTACGAACAGCCTGCGCCTGAGGTGCCGGCTCCGCCACCGCCGCCGCGCAAGCGTCCCCAGGAGCGACCGTGGCTGGACATCGACGGCGAGCGCTACCCGATCATGTCTGCAATGACGATCATCGGCCGCGACGACGACGCCGACGTCATTCTCGACGACCCGGGAATCTCCAGGCACCACAGTGAGATTCGCGTGACCAACGACGGCCCGCACCTGGTCGTCACCCTCAAGGATCTCGGCTCCACCAACGGCACCTTCGTCAATGGCGACCCGATCGGCAGCGCCCGTCTGGTCGATGGAGACCGCATCACCGTCGGCCGTACGGCCATGACCATTCATATAGGGGGGCGCCGGTGAGCGAGCTCACCGTCACCGCGATCCGACTCGGCCTGCTGGCGCTTCTCTGGGCGTTCGTCTTCAGCATTGTCGGCGTGCTCCGTGGCGACCTGTACGGCACCCGAGTCGTCGCTCGGCGCGGGGGAGCGCCGGCCCGCAGCAACGACGAGCGGCGGCCCCCGCGAGCCATCCGCAAGGGCCCGACCCACCTCGCGGTCACCGAGGGCTCGTTGCGTGGCACCACGCTCCCGCTCACCGATGCCGGCGTGCTGATCGGCCGCAACCCGGAGTGCGCTCTGGTTCTGTCGGACGACTTCGCCTCGGGACGGCACGCGCGCATCTATCGTCGCGACGACGGCTGGTACGTCGACGACCTCGGCTCCACCAACGGCACGTTCGCCGGCAACCAGCGCGTTACCCAAGGTGTCAAGCTCGACGTAGGTTCCCGCCTGCGCATCGGGCAGACCGTGCTTGAGCTGAGGAAGTAGACAACGCATGCCGATCGCGCTGCACTACGCGGCCCGGACCGACCTGGGTCTCGGTTCGAAGAGCCGCAACGAGGACTCCGGGTACGCCGGACCTGACCTGCTCATCCTGGCGGACGGCATGGGGGGTCACGCGGCGGGCGACGTCGCGAGCTCGACCGTGGTCGGCGAGCTGGTGGCTCTCGACGGTGAGGGTGTCGGCGCCGACGACGCGCTGCACCAGCTCGGCGAAGCCGTCAAGCGCGCCAACGACCGGCTGCGCGACGAGATGGACCACTCCGATGACCTCGAGGGCATGGGCACCACGCTCATCGCCCTCCTGCGCACCGGCACCAAGCTCGCTCTGGCCAACATCGGCGACTCGCGCGCGTTCATGCTGCGCGGCGGCACGTTCAGCCAGATCACCAAGGACCACTCCTTCGTCCAGGCCCTCCTCGACGATGGCCGGATCACGCCGGAGGAGGCCGAGCACCACCCCCAGCGCTCGCTCGTGACGCGCGTTCTGACGGGCCGCGACGACGACGTACCGGACCTGTCGATGCGTGAGGCGCAGATCGGCGACCGCTACCTCCTGTGCTCCGACGGCCTGTCGGACTACGTCGCGGGCTCGACCATCGAGGACATCCTGCGCGGGAGCCAGACGCCCGCCGAGGCCGCTGACCGCCTGGTCGCGATCGCGCTGCGCGCCAGCACCCGCGACAACGTGACCGTCGTCGTCGCCGACGTCGTCGACCAGTCCGAGCCGGTGCACAACCAGCCGCAGGTCGTGGGCGCGGCCGCTGCCCTCGGCACCGCCGGCGACCAGGCCGTCGAGGCACCCGCACCGCTGACCCCGGCCGAGAAGGCCGCCGCGCTCAGCCGCGAGGCCAACACACCGCTGAACCAGCAACCGCCGCCCGAGGGCCCGCACGGTCCACAGCTCGCCGAGGAGGGTCCCAGGTCGCCGCGCGCGGCCTGGTTTCGATGGGGCGCCCTCGGCGGACTGATCCTCTGTGTCCTGCTGATCGCCGCGTTCGTCGGCTACCGCTGGAGCCAGCAGCAGTTCTACGTCGGGGAGGAGCGTGGCCTCGTCACGATCTACCAGGGCGTCCCTCAGGACTTCGGCCCGTTCTCGCTCCACTCGGTCGACAGCAAGACCGACATCGCGACCACGGACCTGCCGCAGTTCTACCGCGACCGCGTCGACAGCACCCTCAGCGCGAGCAGCAAGAACGAGGCCATCCGCATCGTCGAGGACCTGCGTACCGAGATGGTGAAGTGCCAGACCGGCACGGCTGACGGGAGCACCTGCACCCCGTGACGACGATTACCAGTCTTGCCCCGAGGACTCGCCGCAACACCGAGCTGGTCCTCCTGGCGTTCGCCATCGGCATCGTGCTGCTGGCGTACGCCAATGTCGGCATGGCTGTGCAGGATCGGGTCCCGGCGGACCTCGGCACGCTCGGCATCGGGATCGGTGTCATCGCGATGGTCTTCCACCTCGTGCTGCGGTGGCGGGCGTCGTACGCCGACCCGTTGCTCCTCCCCATCGCAACCCTGCTCAACGGGCTGGGTCTGGTGATGATCCATCGGATCGACCTGGCCAACGACAAGACGATCGGCGAGGGCGCTGCGCTCAAGCAGCTGATGTGGAGCGGACTCGCAGCCTGTGCGGCGATGGTGCTGCTCGTGCTCATCAAGGACCACCGTCGGCTGTCGCGCTACACCTTCACGCTCGCGCTCGCCGGCCTCGGGCTGCTGCTGCTCCCGCTGTTCCCCGTGATCGGCAAGAACATCAACGGCTCTCGCATCTGGATCGGCTTCGGGCCGTTCAGCCTGCAGCCGGGTGAGATCGCCAAGATCCTGCTGACGATCTTCTTCGCCGCCTACCTCGTGCAGACCCGTGACGCGCTGTCGCTGATCGGTCGCCGCTTCCTCGGCTTCCCCCTGCCGCGAGCGCGTGACCTCGGGCCGATCATGATCGCCTGGCTCGCCTCACTCGCCGTCCTCGTCTTCCAGAAGGACCTCGGTTCGTCGCTGCTGTTCTTCGGGCTCTTCGTCGCGATGCTCTACGTCGCGACCGAGCGCCGCGCGTGGATCGCCATCGGCCTGTCGCTGTTCGCCGTCGGCACCTTCGTGGCCTGGAAGCTCTTCGCTCACCTCCAGGAGCGCGTCACCCTGTGGCTCGACCCGTTCGCCAGCGGCCAGAGCGACCAGCTCGCCAAAGGCTTGATGGGCATGGCATCCGGCTCGATGTTCGGCACCGGCCTGGGGCAGGGGCGGCCCGAGGAGACCTACTTCGCCAACTCCGACTTCATCATCGCCAGCTTCGGTGAGGAGCTCGGCCTCATCGGCCTCATGGCGATCCTGCTCCTGTACGCCCTCATGGTCGAGCGCGGTCTGCGCACCGGCGTCGGCGCCCGGGACGGCTTTGGCAAGCTGCTCGCCACCGGCCTGGCGTTCTCGCTGGCGCTGCAGGTGTTCGTCGTCGTCGGCGGCGTCACCCGCGTCATCCCGCTCACCGGTCTGACCACGCCGTTCATGTCCGCCGGTGGCTCCTCGCTGCTGGCCAACTGGGTGATCGTCGCCCTGCTGCTCCGGATCAGCGACCAGGCCCGCCGGCCGGTCGTCGAGGACGGCGGCGGTGGGCGCAACATCGGCCAGGACGAGACTCAGGTGGTGAAGATCAAGTGAACTCGCCCATCCGCCGAATCGGCATCGTGGCGGCCGCGATGTTCTGTGCGCTGCTGATGTCCAGCACGCTGATCCAGTTCGTGCAGGCCAAGGAGCTGCAGGACCGGCCCGGCAACAGGAGGACCCTGCTGGCGTCGTACAGCAAGGAGCGCGGCTCGATCCTCGTCGGCGGCACCGCCGTCGCGCGCTCCGACGAGGTCGACGACAACTTCAAGTGGCAGCGCAAGTACCCCCAACCGCAGCTGTACGCCCCGGTCACCGGCTACTACTCCTTCACCTACGGGGCCGGTCGCGGTGTCGAGGGTTCGTACGACGACCTGCTGAGCGGCAGCTCGGACCGCCTGTTCTACCGCCGCATGGTCGACGTGATCACGGGTAAGCCGCCGCAGGGCGCGACGCTCGAGCTGACCATCGACCCCAAGGTGCAGAAGGCCGCGTGGGACGCACTCGGCAACCAGCGCGGCGCGATCGTCGCGCTGGACCCCAAGACCGGCGCGATCCTGGCCATGGTGAGCAAGCCGACCTACGACCCCAACGTGCTGGCCGGCCACGACCTGCCCGGGGTCTCCAAGGCCTGGACCAAGCTGAGCACCGACAAGAGCCGGCCGCTGACCAACCGCGCGATCGGCGGCGACCTCTACCCGCCCGGCTCGACGTTCAAGCTGATCACCACGGCCGCGGCGCTGGAGTCGGGGCAGTACACGCCCGAGTCCGTCCTGCCCGGCCCGGCCGCGCTGGACCTGCCGCAGACCACGGTCGACCTGCCCAACGTCGACGGTCGACCCTGCGGTCCGAACGACAAGACCACGATGGCCCACGCGCTGCAGATCAGCTGCAACTCGGCGTACGGCTCCCTCGGCATGTCACTCGGCCAGACCAAGATCCGCGACCAGGCGCACAAGTTCGGCTACGGCCAGGCGGTGACGGTGCCGATGCGCGTGACGCCGAGCATCTTCCCGACCAACCTGAACCAGCCGCAGCTGGCCCAGTCCGCGATCGGTCAGTTCGACGTCCGCGCGACGCCGATGCAGGTGGCGATGGTGAGCGCGTCGATCGCCAACGGAGGACGCGAGATGACGCCGTACCTCGTCAAGAACGTCCGCGACAAGGACCTCGACGTGATCGACTCGACCGACCCGGAGGAGTTCGCCAAGCCGATCTCCAAGGACACGGCCGGACAGATCAACACGATGATGCAGGCCGTCGTCGAGGCGGGGTCGGGCCGCAAGGCCAAGATCCCCGGCATGAAGGTGGCAGGCAAGACTGGCACCGCACAGAGCGCCAAGGGTGCGCTGTCCGACGTGTGGTTCACCGGATTCGCACCAGCTGACAACCCACGGGTGGCGGTAGCCGTCGTCGTGGAAGACGGGGGAACGATGGCAGACGAGGCCAGCGGTGGCGTCGTGGCAGCACCAATTGCACGGAAGGTGATGGAAGCGGTGGTCTCCCAATGAGCACGCCAGCCCAGGGCACCACGATGGGTGGGCGCTACACGCTCACTGATCGCATTGCCGCAGGCGGTATGGGCGAGGTGTGGAAGGCCAGGGACGACATCCTTGGTCGCACGGTCGCGTTGAAGGTCCTGAAGGCGGGCCTGACGGACGAGACGGGCTTCACCGAACGCTTCCGCAACGAGGCTCGGCACTCCGCCGCACTGACGCACGGCAACATCGCCCAGGTCTACGACTACGGCGAGGACGACGGCACTGCCTACCTCGTCATGGAGTTCGTGCCGGGGCGGCCGCTGTCCAAGCTCATCGAAGAGCGCGCGCCGATGTCGCCGATCGAGACCGTCGAGCTGATCAGCCAGGCGGCCGCCGCACTGCAGGCCGCCCACAAGAACGGCCTGATCCACCGCGACGTCAAGCCCGCCAACATCCTCATCGACCCGGAGGGCACCGCCAAGCTCACCGACTTCGGCATCGCCCGCGCGGTCGGCTCGGTCGCGATGACCAAGACGGGTGAGGTCATGGGCACCGCCCAGTACCTCGCGCCCGAGGCCGCCATGGGTCGGCCCTCGACGAACCTGTCGGACGTCTACGCCCTCGGCGTGGTCACCTACGAGATGCTCGCCGGCCGTCGGCCGTTCGAGGCGGAGACAGCGGTGGCGCTGGCGCTGGCGCACGTCAACCAGCCGCCACCGCCGCTGCCACCGTTCGTGCCGCCGACGATCCGTGCGGTCGTGCACGCCTCCCTCGAGAAGGACCCCGCACGTCGTCCGCAGAACGCTGCCGAGTACGGCCGTGCGCTGCGTCAGGCACTGCGCGACGCCGACCGGATGGGTGCACTGCGCCCGGGCCCCGGTGGCCCGCCGCCGCGCCCGCAGGGTCCCGGCGCCTCGTCCGGTCCGCAGCCGACCGGCTCGCGACCCGCCGCTTCCTCCGGACCGCAGTCCACGCGTACGCCGGGTGGCCCGGCCTCGGGTCCCAACCGGGTCGGTCCTCCGTCAGGTCCCAACCCGCACGCGGGCCGTACGTCCGGGCCGCAGCAGCAGGTCGGGCACACCTCCGGACCCAACCCGCAGACCGGGCGCCACGGTGCCCAGCTGCCGGTGGCACGCCCGACGCCGGCGCGGGATCCCGACACCAGCCAGGTCACCCGCTCGCGACTGAAGACTCAGCCCGAGGAGGTCAAGCAGCAGACCCGTCGGCAGCAGCACGTGCCGGACCACACATCCGGAGGCACCGGCAGCGGCCTGATGGCCAACAAGCCGCTGCTCATCGGTGGCGCCATCGCCGCGGTCCTCCTCGTCGGCCTGCTGATCTTCCTGCTGACTCGTGGTGGCGGCGAAGACCCGGGCAACAACCCCGGCAACAATCCGTCCGTCAACACCGGACCGTTCAAGACTCCGTTCAAGCCGGTCTCCATGCATGCCGGGACGGGCAATCCGAAGGAGATCCTGTGAGCGACACTCCCCGTGTGCTCGGTGGCCGCTACGAGGTCGGCGAGCTCATCGGCCGAGGCGGCATGGCCGAGGTCCATCTGGGTCACGACACGCGGCTCGGCCGTCAGGTCGCGATCAAGATGCTGCGTGCTGATCTGGCGCGCGACAACACGTTCCTGGCGCGCTTCCGCCGCGAGGCACAGTCCGCTGCCGGTCTGAACCACCACGCCATCGTCGCGGTCTACGACTCCGGCGAGGACGTCTTCATCGAGACCGGTGGCGCGCGCGTCGACGTCCCCTACATCGTCATGGAGTACGTCGACGGCAAGACCCTGCGCGAGGTCCTCAACGAGGAGGGCCGGCTCGCGCCGGACGAGGCGTCCCGCATCACGATGGGCATCCTGTCGGCGCTGGAGTACTCCCACGACAAGGGCATCGTCCACCGCGACATCAAGCCCGCCAACGTCATGGTGACCCGTGGCGGCAGCGTCAAGGTGATGGACTTCGGCATCGCCCGCGCGCTCGCCGACGTGGGCGCGACCATGACGTCGGCCCAGGCCGTCGTCGGCACCGCCCGCTACCTCTCGCCCGAGCAGGCGCAGGGCGAGACGGTCGACGAGCGCTCGGACCTCTACTCGACCGGGTGCGTGCTCTTCGAGTTCCTCACCGGCCGTACGCCGTTCGTCGGCGAGCCGGTCAGCCTCGTCTACCAGCACATCCAGGACACCCCGCAGTCGCCGTCGTCGTACGAGCCGGGCGTGCCCGAGGCACTCGACGCGGTCACGCTGCACTCGCTGCGCAAGGCGCGTGAGGACCGCTACCAGTCGGCTGCGGACTTCCGGTCCGACCTGCAGGCGGCCCGCACGGGTGCACCGCTCAGCGAGGAGGCGACCGCGACGGCTGCCGCCTTCGGAGAGGACCCGACCGAGGCGCTGCGTCGTCGTCCGGAGGCCATGGCGCCACCGGCGCTCAACGGCAATGGCAACGGCGGCGACCACACCGCTGACATCGCCCATCACGAGGAGCCGCCGCGGCGGACCATGCTGTGGGTGCTAGCGGCGATCGTGGCGCTGGCCGCGATCTTCGGGATCGGCTATGCGCTGGCCAACAGTGGCGGCGACGGCGACGACCCGCAGGTCGACGTCCCGAGCGTGGTCAACATGACCCAGGCTCAGGCGACCAAGAAACTCGATGACCTGAACTTCAAGGTCCAGCCGCAGGAAGTCACCAACCAGCAGGCCAAGGGCACCGTCGTCGGCCAGAACCCGGACGGCGGCTCCAAGGCACCCTCTGGCTCAACGGTCACGATCAGCGTGTCCAGCGGACCAGGGCAGGTCAACCTGCCCGACGTGCGCGGCAAGACCGAGAGTCAGGCCAGGCAGATCCTCGCTCAACGAGGCATCAAGACCATCGAGATCGGTGATCCGCAGGACGACACCAAGTACAAGAAGGACACTGTCGCGTCCCTGACGCCAGCCCAGGGCACCGACGTACCGGGCACTCAGACAGTGACCTTGCGCCTCTCCACAGGCATGGTGACCATTCCTGAGGACCTTGTCGGCAAGAACGCCTCAGAGGTTCAGAGCACGCTGACCACGCTCGGTCTGAAAGCCAGCCCCAAGATCGAGATCACGAATGACCGCGACAAGGAAGGCGACGTCCTCAGGCTTGACCCGGGTGAGGGCGAGAAGGTCCCGCTCGACTCAACGGTGACGGTGTACTACGGACAGTTGCGGATCGTGATCACCTCGACGCAGACCCCGCCCCCGAGCACCAACTCACCGTCGACGCCGCCGCCAAACACGGATCCGCCGACGACAGAACCCACAACACCGCCAACCTCGACCGGTGGCACCTCGTCCACGGGGTTCCCGTTCCCGTGACCGGCGCGGTCGTACGAATCCGCTGACGTACGAAGGCTCCTCACCTCACGGTGGGGAGCCTTCGTCGTAGTGCCGGGCCGATAGTGCAAGCCGCGTCGCTACCGAAATCTGGGTAGCGACGCGGCTTGCACTGTCGGCCGAGAAGGTGGTGGAGGGTCAGCCGGCGTTCTGGTGGACCAGGGGCGCGAGGCCGTGCGAGCGCTCGACGGCATCGGAGTCACCGCAGATCTGCAGCCAGTTGGCGAGCATCCGGTGGCCGCCCTGAGTGAGCACGCTCTCCGGGTGGAACTGCACCCCGTGCAGCGGCAGTGTCGCGTGATGCGCGGCCATGATGATGCCGCTCGACGTGCGCCCGTTGACGACGAGCTCGGCCGGCACGGTGGACGGCTCGATCGTCAGCGAGTGGTAGCGCGTGGCGGTAAACGGCGAGTGCAGTCCTTCGAGCACACCCGTGCCCTCGTGGTGCACCCGCGACGTCTTGCCGTGCAGCAGCTCGGGCGCCCGTCCGACGACCGCGCCGAGGACGACTCCGAGGGCCTGATGACCGAGGCACACGCCCAGCATCGGCTGCGAGCGCTCGGCGCACGCCTCGATCATCGCCATCGATACGCCGGCCTCCTCGGGAGTGCCGGGGCCGGGGGAGACGAGCACGCCGTCGTACGCCGCGCCCTCGTCCGGGGTGATCGCGTCGTTGCGGACGACCGTGCAGTCGGCGCCCAACTGCTCGAGGTAGCCGACGATCGTGAAGACGAAGCTGTCGTAGTTGTCGATGACCAGGATGCGCATCGTCGCCTCAGCTCTTGGGTTGTGCGTGGTGCATGGCCAGCGAGCCGGCGTAGGCAGGGAACGTCGCGTTGACCTGATGCGCCTCGTAGCCGACTCCCGCGAGGTCGACGTAGTCGCGGTATTGCTTGACGCCCTCGTTGTTGTCGAGGCCCTTCTTGAGCACGGCCGGGTTGCCGATCGCGGTGATCGTGAAGGGTGGGGAGTAGACGCGTCCCTGCAGAATCAGCGTGTTGCCGACACAGCGCACCGCGCTCGTGGAGATCACGCGCTGGTCCATCAGCATCATCGACGTGGCGCCCGACTGCCACAGGGCGTTGACGACGGCCTGGACGTCCTGCTGGTGCACGACAAGCCAGTCGACGTTGCCGCCCTCGGGCAGCTCTGACACCTTGCGGCTGGAGTCGTTGAGCGTGACCTTGACGCCCTTGCCCTTGGCCGCGGTGAGGCCGGCACCGGGGGCGAGCGCGTCCGCGCGGCCGTTGAGGCCCTTCAGCTCTGCGCTGCCCGGACCGTTCTCGTTGGTGAGCGACTGGACCTCGTTGCGCAGCCGCTGCACATCACTCTGCTGGCCGCGGACCTTGTGGTTGGCGTCCTGAACGACACCGACGAGCGAGGTGGTGCCGGGACGCAGGTCGGTGCCCTTGGACACCCCCGCGCTGACCCCGAACAGGACACCAGCGGCCGCGGCGACGACCGGCACGACATAGGTCCACCGGTTGCGTGGCGTGGACGTGGACGTGGACGCCATACGGCGGTGCTCCCGTCTGACTTCGGGTCTCGCTGCTGCGGCGCGGCCGGAGATCCCGGGGCGGTCCGGGCGGCATCGTCGCCTCGCAGGAGGGCGGCGTGAACTACTCTCTAGCCTAGCCGTCGATCCGCTGCGCCCTGATGCGCGGCCGCCACATTCGTCCGACGGCGTGAGCAGACATTCGATCGAAGGAGTCATGGCGTGAGCACGTCCGAGGAGAAGGACAAGGCCGGCACCGGCAAGGGTGCTGGTTCGGGTGCGTCCACGGTGTCCTCGGACGCGACGCGCAGCAGCCGAAAGAAGGCCGACAAGGCTGTCGACGCGGGCGCGTCCAAGGCTGACACGAAGGCCGGCGCTGCCAAGTCGGACGCCGCGTCCAAGGCGGATGCCAAGGCGACTGGCACCAAGAAGGCCGCGAAGTCCGACGCGAAGGACACCCGCAAGGCGGCCAAGAAGGCTCGCCGCGGCGATCGGCCCGAAAAGCTGGACGGCCTCAACCCGACCTGGTGGGTTCCGGTCATGCTCGGCCTGATGGTCGTCGGCCTGATCTGGATCGTGGTCTTCTACCTCGCCAACGGTGAAGCCCCGATCCCGGGCATCTCCTACGGCAACCTGGCGATCGGCTTCGGCCTGATCATGGTCGGGTTCGCCATGACGACCCGCTGGCGCTGACCGACCAGACCCCGTTCGTACGACGGCCCGCCTCCCTCAGGGAGGCGGGCTTTGTCGTACGCGCCTGTCGCGGGCCGGACGATGTGGCCACTTGACGTGACATCCGGGGCAAATGGCCCCACCTAGCCTGACCGGCAGGGCCACTTGACGTGAGATCAGGGCAAACGGCCTTGGCCAAGTCGCGCGTCAGCCGCGGCGAGGCCGAGCTCCATGCGCTGGCGTGCATCCGGGTCGAACGGTCCGCTCTCGGCGAGTGGGAGCTCGAACATGTGGCGACGCTTCTCCTCCGGAATGGCCCGCGCCACTCTCATCGGATCGGCGAGGAGTGAGTCGTAGAGATTCGGACCGTCGGCATAGAACGGGTCGGTCAGCACCAGGTCACCGCCGTCGCGTCGCATCACGTTCGACGGGTTCTCATCGAGCGGCCCGAACCACGGGAGCTCGCGGCGGGCGCGTTCGACCACCACATCGATCGCACGCGCCAGATCGGTGACCTCCGGCGTACGTGCCGCCAGGGCTCGGAAGAACGCTTTGCCCTCGTGCGGCTCCGCGGCGTGAAGGCGCTCCATCACGGTGTAGACCGCACCGCCTTCGAACTCACGAGAAGCATGCAGGACCGGCACCAGCGCGGTCGCGGCGGCACGGCGGAACAGGTCCGCGGTGTACGGCATCACCGGGTCGAACGGGCTCACCCGCGCTGCGAGCCGACCGCTCGGTGAGACCAGGACGACCGCCCAGTCGCCCTGGCCGCAGCGTGACCAACCGGCCGCCGAGAGCACCCGCTCGATGACCATGTGGTCGGCATTGGGTGGGACGTCCTTGAGCGCCTCTAGCTCGTTATCCACAGGGTTATCCACAGCTTGGGGATAAACAACAAGCGTGTAACTCAGCCCAGGCCGGTCAGCTCGGGCGGCAGTGACACGGTCTGGTAGCGGACGACCGCGAGGATCACCAGGACCACCAGGACGCCGCCCAAGGCACCCCAGTGCAGCTGTCGCCGCTCACGCCCGAGCGCGGCGATGATGCCGGCGACTGCAGCACCGGTGATCGCGCCGCCCACGTGCGCCTGCCACGCGATGCCGTCGACGAAGAACGGGATGGCCGCGTTGATCGCGATCATCAGGAGCATCGGCGTGACGTCACGGCCGAGGTGCCGGTTGAGCACGACGACCGCTGCGAACAGCCCGAAGACCGCGCCCGATGCGCCGACCGTCGGCGTGAACCAGCCGGTGCCGCGCCAGTCCTCACCAACCGACGGCACGGACGCCAGCATGAGATAGCCGACGGATCCGCCCAGCGCCGCGATCAGGTAGAGAGCCACGAACCGCAGCCGGCCGAGCAAGGGCTCGAGGTACTGACCACAGATCCACAGGGCGTACATGTTGAAGAGGATGTGCATCGGCCAGTCCGGCTGGTGCACGAAGGCCGCGGTCAGGAACCGCCACGGCTCGTTGTCACCGACGAACGGTGCGAACGCCAGGTCGGAGGTGACGCGGTCGGACGCGAGCTGGCCGACCCACACCACGACACAGATGGCGATGATGCCGATCGTGATGATTGGTCGTCCCTGGACGGCTCGCCCACCGAACACGCTGCGCATGGCAGGAGTCGAGCGTTGCTGCTCCTTGACGCAGTCGACGCACTGGATGCCCACGGATGCCGGGCGCTGGCAGGCCGGGCAGGTGGGGCGTTCGCAGCGCTGGCACCGGACGTACGCGACCTCCTTGGGGTGTCGCGGACAGGTCGGAGGTGCCTCAGCGGGAGGTTCGGCGGGCGAGCCGGTCAGGTCAGACATGAGTGGCCTCGAGAAGTTGCGGTCAGCCCTGGACCGAGACGCGCTCGATCACGACGGGCTCGACGGGCTTGTCCTGGGCGCCGGTGCGTACGCCGGAGATCTTGTCGACGACCTCGCGCGACGGACCGTCCGCGACCTCACCGAAGACCGTGTGCTTGCCCTGCAGGTGCGGGGTCGGCCCGGTCGTGATGAAGAACTGCGAACCGTTGGTGCCGCGGCCGCCGCGCTTGCCGGCGTTGGCCATGGCCAGGACGTAGGGGTTGTTGAAGTTCTTGTCGGGGTGGATCTCGTCATCGAAGTCGTAGCCGGGGCCACCAATGCCGATGCCCTTGGGGCAGCCGCCCTGGATCATGAAGCCCGGGATGATCCGGTGAAACGTCAGGCCGTCGTAGAAGGGCGTCGGGTTCGTACGACCGGCGTCGTCCTTGTACTCCTTCTCACCCGTGGCGAGGCCGACGAAGTTGTCCACCGTCTTGGGGGCTTCGTTCGGGAACAGCGTCACGTTGATGTCGCCGTGGTTGGTATGCAGCGTCGCATTCATGCGGGCAGTCTTTCACGCGTCGTACGCCGGTCCGAGGCCCTCGGCGCGCGTCGCCGCCGCGCCTCACCCCAAGGGGTGCTGGCCGCGCTGTTGGCTGACCAGGCAGGATAGGCCGGAACACGACAGGACCAGGAGGACTCATGCTTTTCCGCAAGTCCCGCTCAGAGAAGGTTCGCGACTCGGCCGACGATCTGGCGTCGGCCGCCGTCGGCGTGCTCGGCTCGGTCAAGGACAAGGTCGCCCCACTCGTGGAGGACGCCGTCGACCGCGCCGCCCCGGCCGCGAAGTCTGCTCTGGACAAGGCCAAGGAGACCGCCGCCCCAGCCGCGGAACGTGCCAAGGAGGCGACGGATCGCGCGAAGGCGGCTTCCCAGCCGGCGCTCGACAAGGCGAAGGACGGGTCCGCCAAGGACGCTGTCGCATCATTCGCCCGCCCGGCACGCGCCAAGGTCGCTGCGGCTGCGGAGTCAGCTGCACCGGCTGCCGGTCGCGCCAAGGCCAAGGTCGCCGAGGCTGCCGCGCCCGCCGTCGAGCGGGCGCAGGAGGCCGGGCTCACGCGCGACCAGGCGCACTCACTGTTCGCTGAGGAGTGGCTGCCGCGCATTCAGCAGGCCATCGCTGCCGCTGGAGCGACGACGACCGCTGCGGTCGCCAAGCTGCCCGAGCCCGCTCAGGACGCTGTCGCCAAGGTCGCGCCGGCCGTGGTCAAGCGCAAGAAGAAGGGCAAGCTGCTCATCGCAGTGGGCGTACTCGCGCTCGCCGGTGCCGGTGCGCTCTACTTCAGCGGCCAGCAGAAGAAGAAGGCTGCGGGCGACCCGTGGCAGCAGGCGTCGGGCCACGGCCCGGAGCCCGTCGACACCCCGCTGCAGGACAGCACGAACGACCTCGTCGGTGACACCGAGCGTCACGTCGACGCGGCTCTCACCGCGCCCGGCGGCGCCACACCTCGCAGCGGCCGCCACTCCGCCAACTGACCCATTCCGCTGGTCGAGTAGGCGACCTGGATCGAGTAGGCCGGAGCTTGCGGAGGCCGTATCGAGATCCGCCCTGGCGCGAGACGTATCGAGACCAGGTGCCCGTGTGCACCTGGTCTCGATGCGCCTCCGCTAGCGCTCCGGCTACTCGACCAACGGTTGGGCGCGGCGGGAGGCGACGTCGACGAAGGCCTCGAGCACCCTTCGTACGACGAAGCGTTCGGCTTTGTCGGGACGCAGCACCGCGAACACATGACGGCCGGTCGGGATGTCGCGCAGCGGCCGCAGCACCACCTCGCCCGTCTGCGGCGTCGTGAAACGCGGCAGCACCGCAAGCCGGTGGCCGCTCGCGACGAGTGACTCGATCAGGCGGTTGTCCCGCAGCCGCTGACTGATGCGCAGCGTCGCACCCGTCTCGCGCGCGATCGACTGCAGCACGCGGTCGAACGGGTAGCCGATCGGCACCCCGACCCACTCCTCGCCCGCCACCTCAGCAGCCGTGACCTCTCGTCGTCGAGCGAGTGGATGGTCCGCGGCCATGGCGATGTCGAGCGGCTCGCGCACCAGCCGGACGGTCTTCAGACCTTTGGTGCCGGCCGGTGCCCGACTGGTCATGCTGTGCGCGATGACGATGTCGTGATCGTTGACGAGGCCGCCCCACTCGACCTCTGCGATGTCGAAGTCGTTGCACTGCAACGCAATTGGCTCGTCCGCCAGCTCATCGAAGACCCCGGGCAGAAGGAACGTCGCAGCGCTCGGCAACGCCGCGATGGCAACGAGTCCCGTTGCTACTCCTTGGAATTCGTCCCATTGCGCCTGAGCACGCTCCAGAGCGGCCGACACGTCTCGGCCGGCAGCCGCGAGCACAGCGCCCGCCGGCGTCAACCTCAACCCGCGACCCGACGGCTCGACGAGCCGCACCCCGAGCTCACGCTGCGCGGTCTTGAGCTGCTGGGAGACGGCAGATGGCGTACGACGGGTGGCCTCTGCGACCGCGGTGACGCTGCCGCGGTCGGCCAGCTCTCGGAGCAGATCGAGGTGCCGTGCTTCCATGTAGGCAGCCTACAAAGTAGGTGCATAACTTTTCGCTTGTCCTCAGGAGTCAGCCGCCGGACCCTGGAGCCATGCCGAACCGTCACCGCGCTCTCGCCATCGGCGTCGCCGTCATCTGGGGGCTGAACTTCACCGCCATCCACGCGTCGCTGGAGCACTTCCCGCCGCTCTTCCTGGTGGCGCTGCGTTTCGCTCTCATCGCGGTGCCGACGATCCTGCTGGTGCCGCGTCCCGACGTGCCGCTGCGGTGGCTGGTGGGCTACGGGATCGGCTTCGGGACACTGCAGTTCTTGTTCCTCTACTGGGGCATGTCGACCGGGATGCCGGCTGGTCTGGCGTCGCTCGTGCTGCAGGCGTCCGCACCGTTCACCGTGGTGCTCGGCGCGACCGTGCTGCGCGAGCGGGTGTCCGGCCGTCAGCTCGCCGGGATCCTGCTCGCGGTCGGGGGCCTGACCATCGTCGGCGTCCGTCGCTCCGAGGCCGCCGACATCACGCCGTTCCTGCTGACGCTCGCCGGCGCGTTCGGGTGGGCGATCGGCAACATCTGCAGCCGCCGGGCCAAGCCGCAGAACCCGTTGCACCTGACGCTCTGGATGTCGGTCGTGCCGCCGGTCCCGATGCTCGCGCTGGCCCTGGTGTTCGAGGGACCCGAGCCGATCGCTCGCTCGATGACGTCCTGGGACTCGCAGGCGGCGTACGCCGTGCTCGGCCTTGCGTACACCGTGGTCATCGGCACGATCGTCGGCTCCGGCATCTGGACCTGGCTGATGGCGCGGCATCCAGCGGGCGTGGTCGCGCCGTTCTCGATGCTGGTGCCGGTCGTGGGGATGAGCACCGCCTGGCTGGTGCTCGGCGAGACGGTGAGTGCGGCGGAGCTGGCGGGCGGTGCGGTGGTGATCGCCGGCGTACTCCTCGGCAGTACGCAACGGAAGCGGCGCGTACGACGACCGCACCCGGCCGTGCCCGCCGCCCAGCGGAATATCTGGCGTCGCCCAGCAGTAGACCAGTCATGAGACTTGATGACTCCGCCCGCGACCTCATTGGCGACGGCGCCAACGCCACCCTGGTCACCCTCAACCCCGACGGCAGCCCGCAGGTGACCGTCGTCTGGGTGGCGCTGCAGTCCACGCCCGACGGCGACGAGCTGGTGACCGCGCATCTCGGCGAGTACAAGAAGGTGCGCAACGTCCGCGCAGACAGCCGCGTGGCGTTGACCATCCTGGCGTCGGAGCAGGACGAGGGCGACATCATGCGTCCCTACCTCGCGATCACCGGCACCGCTCGCATCGTCGAGGGCGGTGCGCCCGAGCTGCTCAAGGAGCTGGCCGCGACCCTGGCGCCGGGAGTCACGTTCCCTGCGGAGGACGCGCCGCCCGGCCTGCTCACCCGCATCCGGATCGACAAGGTCGGCGGCATCGGACCCTGGACCGCCTGACGGTGGCCCAGAAAGGTGACGACCGGCCCACCAGGTGCTGGGCCGGTCGTGCGCTATGTGGGCCGCTCTCGCGGGAGCAAACGTCAGGCGGCGACGTCCCGGCGGTGGTATGCCACCCACCCGACCGCGGTCAGCACACCTGCGATCACGGTCAGGATGATCAACGGCAGCCACTCCATGTCAGCCCCCGGCAGCGTCGGCACGTGCCGGAACGGCGACACGTCCATGACCGCGTCGGGCAGCTGGAGAATCGGCCCGATCCAGGCGATGAACATGCACACGCCGACCGCGACCCAGCCGAGCAAGGACAGCCGAGCGCTCACACCGACACCGAGAGCGGCGACACCGATGACGACCCAGATGGCCGGCACCTGCGCGACCGTGGCACCGATCAACGGCATGATCTGGTCGGCGTCGGCTCCGGTCGCGAGGTAGCCGAGAGCCGTAGTCGCGCCCGTGACCAGCATCAGCACGATCGCTCCGCCGAGCGCCCACAGCAGGTGCTGGCCGAAGAACTGGGAGCGCGATGTCGCGGTGGCGAGCACCAGCTCGCCGCGCTGCTCGGTCTCCTCCGAGGCCACGCGACCGATGGCGCCGATGCCGTGCACCGCGGCGATCACGGCCATCAGCGGGATGATCGCGGCGAAGTAGGTGTCGATCAGCGCACCCGAGCCGCCCATCCGCTGCAGGATCTCCTGGCCGTCCTTGTTGTCCTTGAGCAGATCGAGGATGCCGTCGGCGATGCCCCCGATCGCGAACCCACCGATCGCGAGTCCGACCGACCAGGCCACGAGCGAGCCACGCTGCAGGCGGGCAGCGAGCGCCGCCATCGTCGACATGCTGCCGCGTGCCGGGCCGAGTCGCGACGGGATCAGCGAAGCGGTCAGGTCGCGGCGGTTCTCCAGTGCGACCGCGGTGGCGGTGAGTGCCACGATGATGAGGACCGGGATGAGGACCACCCAGGTGCGGTCACCGGCGTACGGCCTGGCCTGCTGTGCCCAGCCGATCGGCGACAGCCAGCTGAGGAATGACACTCCGTCCGAGCTGTCGCCCAGCGCGCGCAGCAGGAACGCACCGCCGAGGACGGCGCCGGCGATCCCACGTGCCGTACGACCGTGCTCGGTAATCTGCGCGGCGACCGCTCCCACGCCCGCGAACACCATCAGGGTCAGCGTCGTCGCCGCACCCGTGAGCAGCGAGCCGGTGGTCGATAGGTCCTGAGCGATGAGCCCGACGAAGGTCACCACGCCGATCAGCAGACTCCACGCGAAGGTGCCGAGGAGGCCGGCTACGAGGCTGGCGTGCCGGCCGAGCACGCCCGAGCGCAGCAGCTCCAGTCGTCCCGTCTCCTCCTCGACGCGCGTGTGACGGATGATCGTCAGCAGTCCGACGAGCCCGGCCAGCGTGCACGTGTAGCCGAGCACGCGCCAGGAGATGAAGCCGCCGGACGTCGACAGGTCGTACGCCGGTCCGTAGACCGCGAGCAGCGACGGGTTGCTGGCCACGTCAGCGGTGGCGCCGGCACGGTCGGCCGCGGTCGGGTAGAGCGTCTCGTAGCTGCCGACCGTGACGAGCGGCATCAGGATGAGGCAGAACGCCCAGATCGGCCACCACAGGCGGTCGCGCCGCAGCTGCAGTCGCAGCAGGTGTCGTACGCCGACCAGCCCGCCTCCCTTCGCTGGTCGGGTCCCGTCCTTCGCTGATCGAGTAGCCGGAGCGCTAGCGGAGGCGTATCGAGACCCGGTGCGTTCTTGGTCCGGTCTCGATACGGGCTCGCCCTGGGGGGCTCGCCCTCCTCGACCAGCGGTTCGCTCGGTTTGTCGGCTGCTCATGACGCCACGTCCTCACGTGTCGTGTAGTGCGACAGGAACAGCTCCTCGAGGCTCGGCGGGGTGCTCGTCAGCGAGGTCAGCCCAGCCGGGGTGAGGCGCTCGAGGAACTCCCCGATGTGCGCCCCGTCCACGTGCGCGGCCAGCTGATCGCCCTCCACGACCAGGTCTCGTACGCCGGTCAGCTGGTCCAGCCCGGCCGGCACCTCTCCCTCGACGGTCGCGCGCACCTGGGTCGAAGTGAGGTGACGCATCGAGTCGAGCGTGCCGGTCTCGACCGTGTGGCCGGCCTTGATGATCGACACCCGGTCACACAGGTGCTCGACCTCGGACAGGATGTGACTGGACAGCAGGACGGTGCGACCGTTGTCCTTCTCCTCCTGGATGCACTCGCGAAACACGTTCTCCATCAACGGATCCAGGCCACTGGTCGGCTCATCGAGGAGCAGCAACTCGACGTCTGAGGCGAGGGCGGCGACAAGGGCGACCTTCTGCCGGTTGCCCTTGGAGTACGTACGACCCTTCTTGCGCGGGTCCAGCTCGAAGCGTTCCAGCAGGTCCGCGCGCCGCTGCTCGTCGAGACCGCCACGCAGCCGGCCGAGCACGTCGATGACCTCACCACCGGACAGGTTGGGCCAGAGGTTGACGTCACCGGGGACGTACGCCAGGCGCCGGTGCAGCGCAGCCGCGTCGTGCCACGGGTCGCCACCGAGCAGTCGTACGGTGCCCGAGTCGTGCCGGAGCAGACCGAGCAGCACACGGATCGTGGTGGACTTGCCCGCGCCGTTGGGGCCGAGGAAGCCGTGCACCTCGCCCTCGGCCACCTCCAGGTCGAGCCCGTCGAGCGCCTTCGTCTCACCGAAGGACTTGGAGAGGTCACTGACCTCGATCGCGGTTGTCATGACTTCGACGGTACTCCCATTTCACTGATTTGTGAAAGTTCCGAACACTGTCAAAATTGTGTCAAGATGACGACATGTCCACCACCCAGACGACCTCGGACCGGGCAGCGGCACGCGCCCATTTCGTCGAGGCGTTCGGGGACGAGCTGATCCGGGGCGGCCTCAACCGGATGCCCGCTCGCGTCTTCGCGTCCATCGCCGCCAGTGACGAGGGACGGCGTACGGCGGCTGAGCTGGGCGAGGAGCTGCAGGCGAGCGCGGCCGCCATCTCGGGGGCGGTGCGCTACCTCGAGCAGGTCGACATGGTGCGGCGCAGCAGGCCGCCCGGCAGCCGCCGCGACGTCTTCGCTCTGACCAATGACATGTGGTACGAAGCGCTCACCCACCGCGGCTCGGTCATCGAGCGCTGGCGCGACATCATGGTCGACGGCACCGATCGACTAGGCCGCGAGACACCCGCCGGCGAGCGGATGGCGATGATGGCCGACTTCTTCGCATTCCTCGCCGAAGAGATGCCCGCCATGCTCGAACGCTGGCGCGAGCACCGAGAGCAGACCTACGGCGCCTGAGGCCTTGCTACGGTGAAGTCACGCCATCGACCGTGAGGAGCCGAGCCACTGAGCCTCAGTGAGTACTTCCGCGAACACTCCGTCGAGATCATCAATGATGCGATCCGGCACGTGGACCTGACCCTCGCTGCAGTCGCTCTCGCCGTCATCATCGGCGTCGCACTCGGCATCGCCACCTACACGCGAATCTCGTTGGCATCACTGGCAACAACGACAACCGCGGCCTTCCTCACCATCCCGTCGATCGCGCTGCTCGGGCTGCTGATCGGGCCGTTCGGGCTCGGCACGACGCCAGTGGTGATTGCACTGGTTGTCTATGCACTGCTGCCGATCACCCGCAACACGATCGTCGGCCTGCGCAGCGTCGACCAGTCACTCATCGACGCCGGTCGAGGCATGGGACTCGGCCGCCGACGCCTGCTCTGGCGCGTCCGCATGCCGCTCGCGTGGCCAATCATCCTGTCCGGCATCCGGGTGTCGACACAGATCACGGTCGGCATCGCGGCGATCGGCGCTTACGTCAAGGGACCCGGCCTGGGCAACCAGATCTTCGACGGGCTGGGCCGATTCGGCGCCGCCAACTCGATGAACCAGGTCCTGATCGGCACCATCGGCATCGTCATCGTCGCCCTCCTGTTCGACCTGGCGTACGTGCTGGTGGGCCGACTCACCACCTCGAGGGGGATCCGTGGCTGACACCACGCGTACGACGACCGACAGCCCGCGCGCCAAGGGCGTCGGCGGGGAGACGATCGAGCTCGAGGACGTCACCAAGCAGTACGCCGGCCAGGCGGCTCCCGCCGTCGACCGCATCTCGATGCGCATCCCGGCTGGGGAGATCGTGGCGCTGGTCGGCCCGTCGGGCTGTGGCAAGACCACCACGATGAAGATGATCAACCGGCTGATCGAGCCCACCTCGGGCCGAATCACCATTGGTGGCAAAGACATTCTGCAGCTCAACGCTGACGAGCACCGCCGCAACGTCGGCTATGTCATCCAGCAGATCGGCCTCTTCCCGCACATGCGCGTGCAGGACAACATCGGACTCGTGCCGCGCATGCTCGGCTGGAGCAAGCAGCAGGTCAGCGACCGCGTCGAGGAGCTGCTCGATCTGGTCGGCCTGCCGGCGGACTACGCGCGTCGCTACCCGCGCGAGCTGTCCGGCGGCCAGCAGCAGCGCATCGGTGTCGCTCGCGCGCTCGCCGCCGACCCGCCGGTGATGCTGATGGACGAGCCGTTCGGCGCGACCGATCCGATCACCCGCGAGCGCCTGCAGGACGAGTTCCTACGGCTGCAGACCGAGCTGCGCAAGACGATTGTCTTCGTCACGCACGACTTCGATGAGGCGCTCAAGGTCGGCGACCGGATCGCGGTGCTGCGGTCCCAGTCGGTCATCGCGCAGTACGACACTCCCGAGGCGATTCTCGCGGCGCCGGCCGACGACTATGTCGCCAGCTTCATCGGCGCCGGCGGACACATCAAGCAGCTCGCCCTCATCCGGGCCGGCGACCTGCCGCTGCGCGCCGGGGCGTACGCCGGTGCCAGCGTCTCGGCGGACGCCAGCCTCCGCGACGCGCTCGACGCGATGCTCGGCGCGAGCACCGACGCGGTCACCGTGTCCGACGACGGCGGTTCCCTCGGCCAGCTCACGATGACGGACATCATGGCGGCGGTCCGGGGTCGCGACGAGGACGAGGACGCGGGCGGCGGTACGACGTGACCGCGGCTCCCACCACCACCGTCGACCCCCAGCTCGGCCGCCGAGTGGGCGGGGCGGACTCTGCGCTGGGCCGGTTGCGAGCGCGCTGGAAGGGTCTGGTGATTCGGCCGATCGTGCTGATCGTGGTGCTGGTCGTCCTGTGGCTGTCGGTCCATGGCCGCCAGCTGGACTCCATCGAGGCGCGCAGTCTCAACAGACACGAGATCACGACTGAGCTGATGGACCACATCAAGCTGTCGCTCGCCTCCACTGTGCTGACGATCGCGATCGCCGTACCACTCGGGATCCTGCTCAACCGTCGCGGTGCGCGGTTCATCAAGCCGATCGGGCTGGGGCTGGGCAACATTGGGCAGGCCGTGCCGTCGATCGGTCTGATCGTGCTGCTCGCGCTGTGGATCGGTGACGGGTTCAGGACGGCGCTCATCGCCCTCGTCGTCTACTCGACGCTTCCGGTGCTGCGCAACACGATCGTCGGGCTCGAGAGCGTCGACCCGACTCTCATCGAGGCCGCGCGCGGCATGGGCATGTCACGCCGTGCCGTGCTCGGTCGGATCGAGCTCCCCCTCGCGGTGCCCGTCATCCTCGCCGGCATCCGCACCGCGCTGGTGCTCACCGTCGCGAGCGCCGTGCTCGCCACGTTCATCGGCGCTGGCGGCCTCGGAGGTGGCCTGGTCGTCGGCCTCGGACAGAACCGGCCGATCCTCAGCGTGACCTTCGGCGTGATGGTCGCGGCGCTCGCGCTGCTCGCCGACTGGCTCGGGCTGATCGCCGAGGAAGTGCTCCGCCCGCGCGGTATGTGACCGTTCGACCACTCATCCACTCCAGGAGATGTTGAGAACATGCGAACTTCCACCCGATCCCTGACCGCGCTCCTCGCTGTCGTCGCCATCTCGGCCGCGGCCGCTGGCTGCACGGTCTCCGAGGACAAGGACAAGGCGACCGCAGGCGCGGGCTCGATCAAGAAGATCGATGCGTTGGCCGGCAAGTCGATCCGCGTGGGATCCAAGGAGTTCGACGAGCAGCTCCTGCTGGGCCAGATCGCGATCGTCGCGCTGGAAGCCACCGGCGCCAAGCCCGTCGACAAGACCAACATCACCGGCTCGGACAATGTCCGAAAGTCGTTGACCGGCAACGCGATTGACCTCTACTGGGAATACACCGGCACGGGCTGGGTGAGCTATCTCAAGCAGACCAAGCAGATCGCCGATCCGGTCGGACTCTACGACGCGGTCAAGAAGGCCGACGAGCCCAACGGCATCACGTGGTGGGCGCGCTCACCGGCCAATGACACGTACGCCATCGTCGCCAGCTCGAGCGCCGCGCAGAAGACCGGCGTCAAGACGATCTCGGACTACGCAGCGCTGGCGAAGAAGAACCCGGCGCAGGCGGCCACCTGCATGGGGCCCGAGTTCAAGGCCCGTGACGACGGCTTCCCGGGCGTCGAGAAGACGTACGGCTTCAAGCTGCCGACGGCTCAGACGCACCTGCTGAACGACTCGATCGTCTACCCGACGGTCGGCAAGGGGGCCACCTGCAGCTTCGGCTCGGTGGCCTCGACGGATGGACGTGTGGCGGCCCAGAAGCTGGTCATCCTGGAGGACGACAAGCACTTCTTCCCGGTCTACAACCCCGCCATCACGATTCGGGCGTCGGTGGCCAAGCAGTACCCGCAGCTGGAGCAGGTCTTCAGCTCGATCGCGACCAAGCTCGACTCCAAGACCCTGACCACGCTCAACGAGAAGGTCAGCGTCGGTGGCGAGGATGCCAAGAAGGTCGCCAAGGACTGGCTCAAGGCCAACGGCTACGTCAGCTGACCGGAGCCCCAACCCGCTGGTCGAGTAGGCGAGGCGCTAGCCGAGCCGTATCGAGACCACGCAACCACGAACCCCGAGTCTCCCTGCGAATCACCGGGTCTCGATACGCCTCCACTAGCGCTCCGGCTACTCGACCAACCAAGCGGCCCGGCGTGTCAGCCCGCGGAGGGCAGAGGGTCTCGTGGGAAGTACAACCTCGTTGTACAGATCTACAACAAGGTTGCGCTTCTTCACACACCCCCATCCCACCCCCACCACGACACGCCCCAACGCCGGTCGAGTAGGCGAGGCGCTAGCCGAGCCGTATCGAGACCACGCAACCGCGAACGCCGAGTCTCCCTGCGAATCACCAGGTCTCGATACGCCTCCACTAGCGCTCCGGCTACTCGACCAGCGAGGACGAGCCGCCGGCGAGGAGGGCTCGGAGCTCGGAGACAACCTCGCGGAGCTGGTCCGCGAACAGCTGGAGCGCCTCGCCAGCTTCGCGCGCCGTACAGAGGTAAGCGTTGAATCGGTTTGGTAGCAGGGCATATCCGACGCCAATGCAGCTCTGACCGGTCGCTCCGAAGCCGAAGTACTGCACGTTGGCCGACGGGACCGCGCTGGTGCTCAAGTAGTCGTCGCGCATGATCCGCCACCCCGGTGTCTCGTAGAGCGCAAGTGGCTCGGTGGCGCCCAGCTCGGCACCCTGCCGCTGCTGGATCATCAGCAGCTCCCACAGATGCTGCTCGGGGGCGTCACCCGCCTGACACTGCCGTGCTCGGGCAACGTGGGCGTCGATCGCCGCTCGCAGCGCGGCCCGACGCGCGTTGTCGTCCGCGCCCGGCTCATCCATCGCAACGAGCAGGTCGACCACCTCAGGGGTCACGACGCGCATGGCCTCGGTGCGACCGTGCCGGTAGTGCCGCATCGCGATGGACTCGTACGTCGCGCCCACGTGACCCTTCGTCCGCCGGTGCGCGATCTGAAAAGCCATCTGCGCCAACCCATCCGGCGAAACCCCGAGCGCCTTGAGCTGGTCGGTGCCGACGTCCATGGACACCGTGGTCGTGGCCGTCGAGGCGCCGTAGTCGGCGAACGCGTCACCCGCGTCCTCGACGGCCTTCTCCAGTCGGGTGTCGAGGACGAAGCGGATCGGCACCGGCGCCGGCGTTCCCTGACCCTCCGCGCCCGAACGCCCCGACGCCTCCCGAGCCGGCGTCTCGTGCAGGGCATCGACGAGGCTGACGACGGTCGTACCGTCCAGACAGCAGTGCTCGCAGTTGATCCCGGCTGTCCCGTCCGCGAAGACGATGAACGACAGGGCCTTGTCGAACCACCGGTTGCCGCGGCCGCCGTAGAGCAGCAGGTCGCCGGCAGTCTCGGCGTCGCCCGGTCGGTCGTCCTCGAGGCAGACGCAGAACAGCGCGGTCTCGATGATGTCGAGCGCTGCCGCATTCGCCGGATCGAGCTGCAGCAAAGCCTGCCGATCGGCCGCCCACTCTGCACGCGCCAGCGAGGTGAGGCAGCCGACCGACTGGCCCGGCGCGTCAGCGTCGAGCACCGCTCGGAGACCCGCAGCAATCTCGTCCATCGTGTGCGGACGCCCGCCTTCGCCGATCACGTCGAGCCGGTACATCGCCCCGCGATGCAGCACGACCACATGACGCTCGCGCGACGGACCAGGCCAGGCTTCGGCGTACGGCGTCCGCGCGGTGTCGATGTCGACGCCGGGGATGCGGGTGGCCGAGAAGAGGTACTTGTTCTGCTCCATCGAGAGCGGTGTGCCGCGACGTGTGGCGACGGGGAGGCGTTCGTCGTCGATGAGGGCCCTGTAGCCGAGCGCGCCCGCGATCAGGCCGGACGCCCGCTCGACCTGGCTCTCCCCGAGGTCCTGGAAGAGGAAGAAGAAGTTGGCGTTGAGAGCGATCCGGTCGCGCCGCCCGAGGTAGCGGTAGGGCCAGAACGTGTCGAGCCAGCTGGCCACCTCCGGGCGGGCGTCGTACGCCGCGAGCGCCTGGTGCAACGTGTGCGAGGGGCTGTCCGGCTTCAAGAAGTCGGCGACGGCGGCCTCGGTCGTCCGCAACTCGTCGGCCGTGAGCAGCGGACGGCACCACTCAAGGAAGAGCTCGCAGCTGCGCTCGACGGTCGGCAGCGGGACTCGGGGCAGATCGTCCTCGAGCGCGAAGGTGCGGGCCTGATCCATGCCCCGCATCCTTGCAACGATTCGCCGCCCAAGGGCGACCCTGGGCGGCGCGGCGCCGGGTCAGCCCTCCCAGATGGGACGCAGCTCGACCGTCTCGCCCGGTCCCGAGAACTTCGCAACGATCTCCTCGGCCCGCTCCTGGCTGGCCACATTGATCAGGAAGAAGCCCGCGAGGTGCTCCTTGGCCTCGGCGTACGGGCCGTCGGTCGCGATCGGCTTGCCGCCCGCCCAGCGGTAGAGCCGGGCTGACGTCGGGTCGCCGAGCGCCTGCCCGCCCTCCAGCTCACCGTTCTCGCTCATCTCGGTCAGGATCTGCTCGAACTCGGCGGTCATCCGGTCGCTGTCGGCCTTCGGGAGCGCCTGCTGCTCGGGGATGTAGTCGGTCGTCGGGTGGCCCCAGGGCTGCGGGTTGGAGTGGATGAGGATGACGTACTTCATGGCTTCTCCTTGGTTCGGCGAATGGCCACTGCGGCCACCTTCAGCAGGGACGTCGGAGCGGCTGCAGCGCCCTCGACATCTTCGGTACGCCGATCTCGCGTCTCCCCGCGACCTCGCCTCAGCGAGCGCTCGCGACCAGGACGTCGACCCCGTCCAGGAAGACCTTCAGGCCGAACGACAGCTCGGCCTCGAAGAAGTCCTCGTCATCGTCCTCGAACGATGACTGCGCCTGTGTGAGCGACGGGAACCGGTCGGCATCGATGAGCTGCGCGAGCGTCAACCCATAGGTGTCCGCGTGCTCGGAGCCGCCGTGCTCACGCCCGAGCAGCCCGAACTGGACCGACATCCGTACGTGATCGGTGACGTAGCTGTCGATCGCGAGGAGAGTCGACAGCTTCTGCTGCTCACCGAGGGTCGTGTTCGCGAAGGCGCGTAGGCCACACTCCATCCACGCGATCGTGTTGGGAGTCAGCGGCGGCCCGGGGACGGCGATATCGACGACCCACGGATGAGCCCGACGCTTGGCGGCACCCGCCCGCGCCCAGGCCTCGAGCCGGGTCCGCCAACGCCCACGCGCCGTCACCGCGAAGTCGGGCTCGCCCAGCGCCACATCGACCATGACCGCGTTGAGCTCCTCCTTGGAGTCCACGTAGCGGTAGAGCGACATCGTCGTGAGTCCGAGCTCGGTCGCGACCGACTTCATCGAGACCGCGTCGATGCCGTCCCGGTCAGCGATTCGTACGCCTGCCTCACCGATCTCGGTGATGCTGCGGCCCGGCTTCGGCCCGCGCCGACCCGGCGCCTCGCGGTCCCAGAGCAGCTGGAGATAACGGGGCAGGGGCGGGAGCTCATCGAGCGACTGCGCAACGTCGTCGGCCATGCGTTCACTGTAGATCAAATTACTGCTTGCGCCGTACACCGTTCTGAGTTACTTTCTGTGTACCACATACAGCGATACGTCATACACAGAAAGGACCCGCGGCCATGACCACACCATCCGGCCCGACCGACCACCCCCGAGCCGGGCGCCGCGAGTGGATCGCGCTGGCCACCTTGTGCCTGCCGATGCTGATCGTGTCGATGGACGTCTCGGTGCTCTTCTTCGCCGTCCCGTTCATCGCCGAGGACCTCCAGCCGAGTGCGACTCAGCTGCTCTGGATCTTCGACATCTACGGCTTCGTGCTCGCCGGCCTGCTGCTGACCATGGGGGCGCTCGGCGACCGGATCGGGCGGCGCCGGTTGCTGATGATCGGCGCGGTCGCGTTCTCCGCCGCCTCCCTCGTGGCCGCTTGGTCGACCAGCGCCGAGATGCTGATCGGCGCACGCGCCCTGATGGGCATCGGCGGTGCGACTCTCATGCCGTCGACGCTGGCGCTCGTGCGGTCCGTCTTCCACGACCCGACCCAGCGCGCGAAGGCAGTCGGCATCTGGTCCGCCGTGATGGCCGGCGGCGTCGGCCTCGGCCCGATCCTGTCCGGTGTGCTCCTGGAGCACGTCTGGTGGGGCGCGGTGTTCCTGGTCAACGTGCCCGTGATGGCCGTACTCCTGATCGCCGCACCACGCCTGCTGCCGGAGAGCCGCTCGGCCCACCCCAGCCCCCTCGACCTGATCAGCTCAGCCCTCGTCCTGGGCTCGGTGCTCCCCGTGATCTACGGCATCAAGGAGCTCGCCGCCGACGGCTGGTCCGCCCGGGCACTCGTCGCGCTCGTGGTCGGTACGGCTCTCGGCTGGGCCTTCTTCCGCCGCCAGCGCACCACCGAGCACCCGCTGCTCGACCTGAACCTGCTGCGCCGGCCCGGCCTCCGCGGCTCGATCGCGGTCAACGTGGTCGCCCAGGCCGGCATCATCGGCAACGCGATCCTGCTGACTCAGTACCTCCAGCAGGTGCTCGAGTTCTCACCGCTGAAGGCCGCGCTGTGGAGCCTCGCGCCGACCATCGTCGTCGGGGCCGTCGCACCCGCTGCGGCTGGGCTGGCAGCCCGGTTCGGACGGCCGCTCGTGATGGGGTCCTCGCTCGTGCTGGCGGCGGTCGGCTTCGCGGGTCTGCTTCTGGCACAGGCGGATTCGTCGGTCTGGGTGTGCCTCATCCCGGCGACCATGGTCGCCTCCGGCATCATCGTGGTCGCCACCCTGGTGACTGAGTACGTCGTCGGCACCGTCCCGCTCGACAAGGCCGGCACTGTGGCCGGGTTCGTCGAGACCACCACCGAGTTCGCCGGCGCCCTCGGCATCGCGCTCCTGGGCTCGCTGCTCAACCTCGGCTACCGGCACGACTTCACCTTGCCGGCCGGTATGTCGCTTGACGGCGGAGCCGCGCACGAAGCCGGCGACACCCTGGCCGGCGCGCTCACGGTGGCCGCTCAGCTGCCCGGCTCGCAAGGTGTGAGTCTCATCGAAGCCGGCCAGTCGGCGTACGTCACCGGGATGCACTGGGCCGACCTCGCGGCGGCGGCGCTGATGGTCGTCGGCGCCGTGGTCGCGCTGACCAAGCTGCCCCGAGCGATCGACCCCGCGGCCGAGCAGGTCGAAGCCGCCCACCTCTCGCCGGTCGAGTAGAGCCCCCGCTGGTCGAGTAGCCGGAGCGCCAGCGGAGGCGTATCGAGACCCGGTGACTGCGTGCACCTGGTCTCGATACGGCTCGGCTAGCGCCTCGCCTACTCGACCAACGAGCCCGCTAGTCCGGGATCTCCCAGACGGGGCGGATCTCGAGCGTGTAGGACTGCGGCAACAGCTTCACCAGGCCGAGCAGGACGTCCATGCTCGGCACCTCGACCTCGTAGAAGCCACCGAGCTGCTCGGTGGCTTCTGCGTAGGGGCCGTCGGTCAGGGCCTGAGCCTCGCCCGGAAAACGTACGACCGTGGCCGACTCACTGCTCGCCAGCGCCTCCCCACAGCGGATCGAGCAGCCGTCGGAGTTCTGGACTGCGGTCGCGAAAGCGTCGTGGTCGTCGTAGTAGGTCTGCTGCTCGAGCGTGCTCAGGGTGTCCCACTGGAGGCTGCCGAACATGAAGACAACAGCCTTCACGTGAGGCCGCCCCCCTTGCACGGGGACGGCGCGGCGTACTCGGTCATGGCACTTCTCCTAGCTCGACTACAGCGACAACATCATGACGCCCCGAGACGGTCGCTTACCCAGAGTCCATCGCGAGTTGGGATGCGGCGTCCAGTCGATGACCACACGACTAGGCTCGGGGACCATGAACGTGGTGTTCGTCGAACCGAATTTTCCGCGCAACCAGCGGGAGTTCGTCCGGGCCCTCTCCGCGGTCGGCGCCACGGTCTTTGCAGTCGGTGAGACCCCGTGGGACTGGCTCGACGACGAGCTGCGCGGGTGGATCCATCACTATGAGCAGGTCGAATCGGTGACCGATGTCGACCAGCTGCGCGCGGTCGTCGAGCACTTCCAGGGGATGACCTGGATCGACGCGCTCGAGGCGACCATCGAGTCGCACACGCTGCCGGCGGCCATCGTCCGCGAGGCCACCGGGATACCCGGCACGTCCGTCCACACGACCTGGCTCTGCCGCGACAAGCCGTCGATGAAGGACGCGTTGCGCGCGGCCGGCGTACCCACCGCTGCGTCGATCGCCGCACACAACCTTGACGACGTACGCGACTTCGTCGATGCGATCGGCTACCCCGTGGTGCTCAAGCCACGCGACGGGGCCGGCGCGGCCGCCACCACCAAGGTCTCGTCGTACGCCGACCTGTCGGCTGCCGTGGACTCGCTTGGCTCGGTCTCGTCGATCGCCGTCGAAGAGTTCGTCGAGGGGCACGAGGGGTTCTACGACACGGTGTCCGTGGGCGGGGACACAGCACTCGACTTCGTCAGTCACTACTACCCCAACGTGCTCGAGGCGATGCGGTCACGATGGATCAGCCCGCAGTACATCTCGACCAACCAGATCGACTCGGCGCCGTTCTACGAAGAGCTTCGCTCGATGGGTGCGCGCGTGCACGAAGCCCTGGGGATCGGGACGTCGGCGACTCACATGGAGTGGTTCTACGGGCCAAAAGGCTTGCGCTTCAGCGAGATCGGCGCGCGACCGCCGGGCGTGGGCTGCTGGGACCTCTACGGCGTGGGCAACGACATCGACGTCTACCGGGCGTGGGCGGATGCGATCGTCCATGGTCAGGTCTGGAGCGAACCATCGCGGCGGCTGGCCAGCGGCATCATCGCGCTGCGACCTGCGGCCGACGGAGTCATCAACGGAGTGAGTGGGGTCGACGAGCTGCACGATCGCTACGGCGAGTGGCTGATCGACGCGCACATCCCGACCGCCGGTACGCCGACCCAGCCCGTCGAGGCGGGTTACATGGCCAATGCATGGGTACGCCTCAAGCACCCTGACTACGACACGCTGCGCACGATGTTGTCGGACGTCGGGGAGCTGGTCCAGGTGCACGCTTCTTGAGCGCCCCTCCTCCCGTCACACTGCTCGGTCCGCAACGGCGGCCGGGTCTCGACCGGGTCGTCGAATCGCTAGGACTGACAGGTCCGTTCGCGACGATCACGTCCGGCTGGCAAGAACGCGAGCGGGACGACGCTGAGCTGTCCGCACATCTGGCCGACCAGTCGGTCAACCTCGGGCTGTGGCACCGACTGCAGGACGTGCTCGAGAAGGATCCGGCTTATGCCGTCGCCGACAATGATCGGCGGACGATGCTTGGCGAGATGCAGGAGCTCTACCTGCTGGGCGTGGGCCATGCGATGGAGGCGTTGCTGTCGCTCTACGAACGGCCTTCTGCCACAGAGTCTTTGGTGGCTCGCGCGGTCGCGGATGCGGAGGATGTGCTTCGCGACCTCGATGCCCGACACCTCCGTCGGGTGGCTGCTGTGCACGCCGCCTTCTACGACGCCGTCGCGCCGCACGACCGACCGGTGATCGCGGCACACCGAGCCGAGGTCGCGGCTCTGCAGGAGTCGTCATCGGCAGTGGTGCTGACCGGTGGGCACGTCGGCGTGCTGCTGGACACGCTGCACCTGTTCAACGTCGCGCCAGTGCTCGCGACGCGTCCGGTGATCGCGTGGTCGGCCGGGGCGATGGTGCTGACTGATCGCGTGGTGCTGTTCAACGACCGCGCGACGCATGGGCCGGCGTTTCCCGAGGTGTACGACGCGGGGCTGGGTCTGGTGCCCGGCGTCGTGGCACTGCCGGCAGCGCACCAGCGGCTGGCATTGTCCTCGCGGCCCCGAACCGCTTCGCTTTCAAAGCGATTCGCGCCGGCGCGGTGTCTGCCACTAGATCCAGGAGCGCGGGTCGCTCTTGGCGCCGATCGGTCGCTGCCGGCATCCGCCTCGGTGATCTCTTCCTCGGGAGCCGTGATGCAGCTGGGCGAGGTCGACGATGACTGAGACACAGGCGTACCCAGCACGTGACGCGGGGCAGCGCAAGCTGGCGATCAACGGTCTCCGAGCGCGAAAGCCGTTGGACGAGAGCGCTGTTGATCGCTTCCTGGCCCGGCACGAGGTGCCGATCGTCGAGGGTGCGCGGTGCACGTTCCTGTTCCGCGGCCAGGCCGACGAGGTGCACGTGCTGCACCGGATCGTGAACCAGCCGCAGCGGGTGCCGATGCGTCGAGTGGGTGAGACATCGCTCTGGTACGCCGTGCTCGAGCTGCCCGAGGGGTCACGGGTGGAGTACCAGCTCGAGGTGCGACGCGGCTCCGATGTGTCGTCGGGCAACGATCCGCTGAACCCGCGGGTGGCACACAGCCCGGTGGGGTCGTCGTCGGTGTGCCACGCGTCGGGCTATGTGGTGCCGGACTGGGTGCTGCCGGACGAGGACGCGCGGCCCGGCACGCTCACCGAGATCGCCGTGCCCTCGCGGGCGCTCAGGCGCGAGATGCGGGCCCAGGTTTACCTGCCAGCTCGCTTTCGGCGTACGCGGTCCTATCCCTTACTGGTCGTGCACGACGGTTCGGACTACCTGCAGTACGCGTCGATGAAGACGGTGCTGGACAACCTCATCCACCGACTAGATGTCGCGGAAACCGTTGTGGTGTTTACGGATCCGGGGGCGCGGGAGACTGAGTATCCGAACCATGCGGGGCACGCGCGGTTCGTCGTCTCCGAGCTGTTGCCGCACCTGGCTGCGGACTTGCCGCTCCTCGACCGGCCGTCGGCGCGATGCCTGATGGGCGCGTCGTTCGGGGGCGTGGCGGCGCTGTCGGTGGCGTACCGGAACCCCTCTGTGTTCGGGTCGCTGCTGCTGCAGTCGGGGTCGTTCGTGTTCACCGACATCGGGTTCGACCACGGTGGTGGTGAGGTGTTCGACCCGGTGGTGTCGTTCATGAACCGCTACCGCGCGCGGCCGCGTCTCGTCGCCGACCGGATCTTCCAGTCGTGCGGGGTCTATGAGCCGCTGATCGTGCCGAACCGGTCGATGGTGCCGGTGTTCGAGTCGGCCGGCATGGAGGTCCGCTACGTCGAGGCGCGCGACGGCCACTCCTGGGAGAACTGGCGCGACCGCCTGCGCGACGGCCTGTCCTGGATCTACCCCGGCCCCCAGAAGTACTACTACGAGTAGCCACTCGCTGGTCGAGTAGGGCGAGCCCCTGGGCGAGCCCGTATCGAGACCAAGTGCCGGATAACCTGACGCCGGCACGGTCGGGACGTACCAGGGGGCGGCAGTGGTCGATGAGGGTCGGTTCGGGCGGTATGTCCTCGAGCGGCTGCTGGGCACCGGCGGCATGGGTCAGGTGTGGGTCGCGTACGACCCGGCCACCCGGCGCCGCGTCGCGCTCAAGGTGCTGGCCGCCCACCACGCCAAGGACGACGAGTACCGCCGCCGGTTCCTCAACGAGGCGGAGGTAGCCGCGTCCCTCCAGGAGCCCCACGTCGTACCGATCCACAGCTTCGGTGAGATCGACGGGCAGCTCTACATCGACATGGCGCTCATCGAGGGCACCGACGTCGAGGCGCTCCTGCGAGCTCAGGGCCCGATGGCACCGCCACGCGCACTCGACGTCGTCGAGCAGGCCGCGGCCGCACTCGACGCTGCGCATCGCGCCGGACTGATCCACCGCGACGTCAAGCCCTCCAACTTGTTCGTCCACACCAGCGGTTTCGTCTATCTGATCGACTTCGGCATCGCTCACACGCACGGCCAGACGCGGATCACCGACGACGGCTCGGCCCTCGGCACGCTCGCCTACATGGCGCCCGAGCGGTTCCGCCGCGGAGACATCAGCACGGCCGTCGACGTCTACGCCCTCACGTGCGTATTGTACGAATGCCTCACCGGCGCAACGCCTTTCGGTCGCGCGGACGTCGCCCAGCAGGTCCACGCGCACCTGACCGAGGCTCCGCCGCGACCCAGCCAGGCGGCCGCAGTCTCCCCGGCGATGGATCAGGTCATCGCACGCGGCATGGCCAAGGACCCGGCGCAACGCTTTGCGAGCGCGGGCGACCTCGCCCGGGCGGCCCGAGCCGCGCTCAACGCTCCAGTCGCATCAGGTGAGGCGGCCCCTCGACCCAGCCGACGTCGTACGTCGATCGTCCTGGGCGTTGCCGCTGGGCTCCTCGTGACCGCGGGTGTCAGTGCCGTCGTGATCAACACGCTTCGTGACGAGCACGACCCCTCGGCCGGCCCGACCAACACGGTCTCGAGCGGGCCGAGTCCTGGGACTGTGGTCGACAAGCCAACCACCGGCGGGCCGACGACCGTCCCGGGTGCGACGACGTGCAGCCCCGGGAGCATCAGCGGTGTCGGGTCGTCGCTCCAGCAGGGGGCAGTCGAGAACTTCGTGTCCGCGTACCGACGGTCGTGCCCGGCTGCGACCGTGGCGTACGAGACGATGGGAGCCGGCGCAGGTCGAGCTCAGTTCGCCGACGGGAAGGCCGAGTTCGCAGCCTCCGAGGCGCCGATCAACGGGCCGCAGGCGGCATCGGCGGCGAAGCGCTGTGGGGGCAACCCGGTGTGGAACATCCCGATGGTGTTCACGCCGATTGCGTTGGCGTACAACGTGTCTGGCGTGGACGCACTCATCCTCGATGGGCCGGTTGCCGCGCAGATCTTCCGGGGGAGGATCACGACCTGGAACGATCCGGCGATCGCGGCGATCAACCCGGGGGTGACGCTGCCGAGCCAGCCGATCGCTGTCGTCTTCCGCTCGGACCAGACAGGCACGACCGACGCGTTCCAGCAGTACCTCACGGCCTCGTCCGGTGGAGCCTGGAACGTCGGTGCCGGCGTCGACTTCAACGGCGGGACCGGCACGGGTGTCGCCCGGGGGACTGGCGTGGCTGAGCGGGTAGCCAGCACGCCGGGCGCGATCACGTACGTCGACACCGCCTCCGCGGCCGCGGCCAAGCTGCGTCTCGCGAGAGTGAACAGCGGCTCGGGACCGGTGGCGTACAGCGCAGCGAGCGCCGGCAAGGCGATCGATGCCAGTACGACCGCGCTCACCGCCCCGGGCGACCTCAACCTGAACGTGTCGACGATGCACGGCACCTCGGCTGCTGGGGCGTACCCGTTGCTGCAGCCGACGTACGAGATCGTCTGCTCGAAGGGGTACAGCGCGGCGGCGGGTCAGCGGGTGCGGGCGTTCCTGTCGTCGGCGGCCTCGGACGGTCAATCCGGTTTGGAAGCAAAGGGATTCGTGCCGTTGCCGTCGGCCTTCCGCGCCAAGGTGATCAGCACGGTCAACGCGATCCAGTAGTCAGGGTGCGCGGCGCGCTCAGGTGACTCCCGCCCTCCCAGATGACTCCCCTCGATGAGAGTCATCTGCGAGGAGGCGAGTCACCTAGATGTGGTTCTTGAGGATGGGGTGACCGAGGACGTGCTCCACGAGCGCCCGCGGGCGCGTCACGTCGCCGACCGGATGGACCTTCCAGTCATGTGGCGTGCACGAACCGCTGATCGTGCCGAACCGGACGATGGTTCCGGTCTTCGAAGCGGTCGGCATGGAGCTCCGCTACGTCGAGGCGCGCGACGGCCACTCCTGGGGAGAACTAGCGCGACCGCCTCCGCGACGGCCTGTCCTGGATCTTCCCCGCCCCAGAGGGGCTACTACGAGTAGGTCTCGCCGAGTAGGGCGAGAGGTGCCAGCCGGTCCCGTAGCGAGACGAAGGTTCCGCAGATACGCGGTTCACGACAATTGAACCGCCCAGACAGGCATTCAGCATTCCAGTGACCCGCGGCCGATGGCCATGCACATTCAAATCGGCCGCACTCATGCACCCCAGATGGCCCGTATTCTTAGGCGGGCCGATTCACAGGAGCCAGACCTTCTCCACGGCGAGTTGGGCAAGGATACGACCCCGTTGGATTACGGCATCCTCAGACCACTCTTCGCTCTCCATTGCGCCGTCAAGAACGAGTTGATCAACATGTTTCTCGAGAATCGCCTTCTTCGCCTTGAATGACTTGTCGCCGAGCTCATCATTCAACGACTTGGGCAGCCAAACAAGATTTCCAATTTGCGACGCCCATTCCGTCCCACTTGACTGCGGATGAATGTGCTCGACGTTGCATGATCCTCGCTCAAGTGGATGCTTTGGACGAAGTCCGCGCTGCAAGCGGCCCAACGTATAGAAGACCAAGTCTTTCTGATCGGCCTCGGCCTTCGAGTAGCGAAGGCGCTCAAGAAAGGCAGGCTCGAAGCCATCCTCAGGGATTCTATCCTTGAGAGCGCTTCGGATGTCCGTCAGAACCTGACCGGCATCATCCTTGTTGTCCGCCTCGGTGAGGCGATGAGCAAAGGTCGCATACATCTTGCTTACGCCTCCAGAGCTACTCAGACGCATGACGGCCGTGGTTATATAATGGAAACTTTCTACGGCGGCGAGGAGTTTCGTCAACTGTTTTAGGCTGAGTCGATCCTCGCTGTGAGCGCGGAGAGCGGCGAGCAGCAGTGGTCGTGGCTGTCGAACGCCGAAGACCAGAAGTGCCTCGAGCGCCTCCTTGACAGGATTGAACTCCCTGTCCCATTTTGCGCCTGCCGGGTTTGTTATCTTCGCATAGAGACGCGCGTTATTTAGTAGGGCGGTCAGCAGGTCAGAGTGGCTAAGTTTCTCTGCCTTGACATGGTCGCTTATCTTGCCGAATACACGCCGCTCGGCCACGAAGGGTGCCCACGACAACCACCAGTGGTGAATGAACATGTTAGGCACGGCGCGCTTGCCATCTTCTTCGAGCACTCGTCTCAGTTCGCGCCAGTCTTCCGCATGCGGGTCATGATCGGCATTTTCGGCCGGAAGTCCGCTGAACACAAGATTCTTAACTAAATCAACCGTGTCCAGGTCCTTTCCCCTAGAGTTCAAGGTCTCGAATATCGCGTATGCCTGCTGTTCGGACTCAAGAGGGATCCAGATCACATTGAGGCTCAATACTCGAGCCCGCACATCACTCAGGTACGCGATCGTGTGATCGCGAATTTGATCTTCAGTCGCGTCGCCTACGCGGCGGTCTTCAAGTTTACTTTCCAGCTGCGATCGGAGATCTTTAACGGCGGCGTCAATATTTCGCTGATCCTCATTGGTGGCAACTTTCCGTTCGCCGCGCACCGCGCTCAAGTAGTTGTCGTAGAGATGGCCACCGGCCGCCCCCGACTGCAGGACGTAGTGCTTTCGGTTCTCTTCATCTTTTGTCTCGATGAAGTTGTGGATGCCATCAGCTCGATCCGTCTCGCCGAGATCGTTGAGGTAGTCTCGCAAGACCGAGAGAAGAAGGGTGATGGTAGTCAGTCGTTGCTGGCCATCCACAATTGCGTATCTAAATCCTGCCTTGTAGACGACCATCGGGCCAATAAAGTAGCCCTCAGATTTGGCATCTATAAGATCATCCAGGAATTCCTGCACGTTTTCAGGCGTCCAGGAGTACGGCCTTTGATATCTCGGTACGTCGAGAAGTGTAGTCTTGAGGATGTCTCGGATCGATCGAAGCTGCGGCTGAAACGGCGCATTGCTCATCTTTCCCCCAACGCTTTCTTGGCGACCTTCTGTAAGAAGTACAGAATGCAGAAACTCTGGCCATGCCCATACTGCTTGCATCAACCGATGTCCTCAAAGATCGGCAGCGTACTCGTTCCGACGGTACCTGGTTTAGGTCTCGCCTGTTCAGAAATTCTGCAATAACGCCGGTGCACCGGCCGGCGCATTCAATTTCTTCCCCGACAGAAGCCACCCGGGTCGACGGGTGCCCCAGCCCTCAAGCAACGCCAACCTCATGTCGGTGCTCTGTGGCACTGTCTCGACCTCCCTGAACCAGGCAGCACGGGCTGCGATACCTACGCCACCCGGCGTCACTCGATCGAGGTGCCATGTCCCGGACGTTGAGTCCTGCAGATAAGCTCGATATCGAGCTATTTAGTGCTAAGCTAAAGTCATGATCCGCTCGTTCTCATACATCGACCTGTTCGCCGGGATCGGCGGGTTTCACGCGATGCTCGACCACGCGGGCGGTCGCTGCGTGTACGTGTCCGAGATCGACGCCGCGGCGCGCGGAACGTACGACCACAACTGGGTCAGCGGACCTGGCCTCAGTCGGCCTCCACAGATCAACACAGACATCACCCTGGCGACACCCGAGTTCGACGAGGTCGACGTCCCGAACCATGAGGTGCTTGCCGCGGGCTTCCCGTGCCAGCCGTTCAGCAAGAGCGGCTACCAGCGTGGGATGGAGGAGACGCGAGGCACGTTGTTCTGGAACATCGCCCGCATCCTCGAGACTCGCCGCCCCAAGATCGTCCTCCTGGAGAACGTCCGCAACCTCGCCGGCCCGCGCCATCGTCACGAGTGGGACGTCATCATCCAGACGCTCCGCGAGCTCGGCTACCGCGTGTCCTCGACACCAAGCGTCTTCTCGCCGCACTTCCTCCCGCCATCGATGGGCGGGACACCGCAGGTGCGGGACCGCGTCTTCATCCTTGGCACCTACGTCGGCCGCGACCGAGCGATGGCGGAGACCGACGTGGCTCCGACCGTTGTCCGGGCACCGGTCCAGGACTGGAACGCCCATGACTGGGATGTCGACTGGATCCTCGATGACGACGACACCATCGAGGACCTTCAGCGCTACCAGCTCTCTGACGATGAGTGGGCCTGGATCAACGTCTGGGACGACCTCAACAAGCGCATCCGCGAGAGCACCGGCGAACGGCTCCCCGGCTTCCCACTCTGGGCCGATGACTGGCGGCCGGAGGATGAACTCGACGTCGTCGAGATCGATGCTCTGCCGAAGTGGAAGCGGGACTTCCTGATCAAGAACGCCCGCTTCTATGACGCGCACCGAAAGACCATCGACCGGTGGCGCAAGGCTCATCCCGAGTTCGAAACGTTCCCCGCCTCGCGCCGCAAGCTCGAGTGGCAGGCCCAAGACATCGAGTCCCTGTGGGACACCGTCATGCACTTCCGACCATCCGGGATCCGAGCCAAGGCGCCCACGTATCTCCCGGCGCTGGTGGCGATCACGCAGACCTCGATCATCGGTAGCCGGCAGCGACGGATCACCCCGCACGAGGCCGCACGCTTGCAGGGCCTACCGCGTGAGTTCGAGTTCGCAAACCGGCGCGAGGCGCAGTCATACAAGCAGGTCGGCAACGGCGTCTCGGTCGGCGCTGCGTGGCATGTGTTCCGCACTCACGTCGAGCGGGACCGGGCAGACCTGCCGCCGAAACTCGTCAACGCCGTCCTCGCCGCAGACCTCAACCCCTCACCCGACGCGCTGAGCCCGGCCGCCCACGAAGCCGAGGCGAAGCTCTTGGCCGCGCAAACTAGCGACCTTGATGCGGCTGGGTAAGGACCTCACTGACACGTCCGACGGCTTCGACAGGGTCCTCGTGCTCCCAGATCCGCACGACGGTCCAACCAGCATTGCTCAATACCTGATTGGTGTCGGCGTCGCGCGCAACGTTCGTAGCAAGTTTCTGCCGCCACCACGCTGAGTTGGCACGCGGACTGGTGCCATGAACTGGACAGCCGTGCCAGAAGCAGCCGTCAACGAACACCGCGACGCGCTGCTTCGGGAAGGCGATGTCGATGGACCTCCGCGGCCGACCCGGCACCCGGAAAGTCACTCGATAACGGAGACCAGCCGCGAACAAGGCCTTCCGCAGGGCGACCTCAGGGGCTGTGTCCTTGCGCCGCAATCGCGAATACCGCTGAGTCAACTCGGGAGACGACGGACCGGGATGCGGGGGCATCGAGAATGCCTTGATCCCGTCCTCGTGGTCCGAGCTCATTTCGTGGCCAGCACCTGCTTGACCGCCTCATCGAACTGCTCCTTAGTGAGCGCGCCGGAGGCCCGGAGCTCGTCCAATCCACGGATCTCGTCCACCACTGTTCCGCCGCGGCGGGGCTCCGATGCCCGAAAGATGTCGCTCAGACGAGGAAACCGCTCGGTCGTCAGGAGCCCTTTCGTAAACAGGAGCGCCGCGTCTTCGGTGCCGCGGTGTTCATTGGCTGGCACTCGCATCTCGATGACGCATTCGGGATGGGCAACGGCATGGTCCGCGATTGGGCGGAACGCCAGCACAGTTCCGTCCTGCTTCGACTCCACCCGGGCGGCGACATCGGTATGAACCTCTGGATCAATGAGCACAAGGCCAGGCAAACGAGGATGCAGGAAGACGGTCGGGTCAGTCATGCCGCGACCGGCGCCGCCGAGACCGTTTGAGATTCGAAACGGGGCAGCCTTCTCCTGGAAACTGGCCTTGATCGACCACAGTCCCCGCGCCGCCTCCTGGAGGTCCTGGAGGTCAAAGCCATCAACGTTGTGTCCGCCCGGTGCAGACAGGATCCCCACAGACCACGCAGCAGAAGCAACCACCCACTCGGCGGCCGCACCAACCACGAACCGGTTACCTCGATCTCCCGGATCGCATCGGTCGATGAGCAGTTGCAGGGCTGCCTCACACTCGCTGCGCACGGGGCTACCGGCCACCATCGCGCCCCGGAGCCGATCGAAGGCTTCGGAGCCCGAGGACGAACCGACGGTTTCAAACAGTGTCCCTGTCACGCCGCCACCGTACGACCTTTGTCTGCTCGTCGTTCCGGACAGAAGATGTCGGCCGCGAACCTGGTCGACTGCCCCAGGCAGCAGTCAGCGGGGGTCGAGGTCGATGCGAACCAGCTGTGGGTCGTGTTCCGTCATCCGCATACCGAACTTCGCAAACGGGCTGAACATCGCCAGGATCTTGGGGTCCATCGGCTCCAGTCGCGCCGAGCCTGCTCGCCAGTTTCGTCCGACGCGCAGCCGCACCCGAGGGTCGTCGGCGATGTTGTGGGCGTAGTTCGCGTGCGAGCCGTGGACGCTGATCAACCACGCGACATCGCCCTCGATCGGCCCGCGCGCCACCGGCACCTGTCGCGCCTCACCCGTACGTCGGCCGGTCGTCTCCAGCACGACGAAGAAGTACGGTAACCACTGCGCCATCGTGATGTTGCGCGGGTTCGCCTTCTGCCACATCGCCCGAGCGCGCTTCGGATCCACGTCCTGACTGTATGACTTACCGAGCGGTTGAGCGCTCCGTAAGTCACATCGAACGGTCCCTGTCAGCGACGCCCGGCTGATGGCGGCGGTCCCGTTATGGTGTCCGCGAACACGGCGAGGCTTTCGGGGGTCAGCATGCAGCAGGGCGGTCGCAACCGAACTCGCGCCCTGGTCGCGACCGCAGCTGTGCTGGCACTCGGTGTCGGCGCCATCGGCGCGATCCAGCTCTGGCCCGAGGACGACAAACCTCAGGCCATCGGCAGCACCAACTCACCAGGTCCTACGAACGATGCAAGTCCCACGCCGACAACAGGTCCCACCAGCGACGCGGGGAACACAGCGTCGACCTCACCCACGGATCCCCCGACGGCCGTGCCCTGCGGTAGCAAGGCCCCGGTGACCGGAGCCGGCCTGCCCGCCTTCGCGACCGCGATGGCGTCCTACTCGAAGACGTACGACTTGAGCTGCCCTGGTGCCACGAGCACGTTCGAGCCCCTCAGCACTGACGCCGGCATCGAGAAGTTCCTGGGCGGCAAGGCCGACTTCGCCGCCTCTGATCGCCCGCTCAACGTCGCCGAGATGGACCAGGCGAAGCACCGCTGCAACGGGCCGGCGCTCCATCTCCCGATGGACTTCAGCGCGCTGGAGATCGCCTACAACCTGACCGATCCCAACCGAGCTGCGCCTGAAGGGCTCGTGCTCAGCGCACCGGTCCTCGCCAAGATCTTCACCGGCTCGCTCAAGCGCTGGAACGACCCGTCCATCAGCGCGCTGAACCCGGGCGTATCGCTGCCAGACGTGCCGATCGTCCCGATCTTCCGCTCGGACCAGTCGACCACCACGCAGACGTTCCAGCAGTACCTCACGGCCGCGTCGAGCGGCGCCTGGACCAAGGGCGAGACGACGGCCTTCACCGGCGGTGCTGGTCGGGGAGTTCAGGGCGCCGACGACGTCGTACGAGAGATCAAGTCCACCAAGGGCGCGATCGCGTACCTCGATCCCCAGGGCATCTCCGGTGTCGACACGTTGTACCCGGCTCGGATCCACAACGGCCACGGCGCGACCCAGTTCGTCGGACAGGGGCCGACGAAAGCGATCGCGGGCACCACGGTGCGCCCGCAGTCAGCCGGTGACGCCAGCCTGTTCACGCCATCGCTCTATCGGCCGACCGCGACCGCTGCCTATCCGTTGGTTCAGGTGACCGATCTGATCGTCTGCTCGACAGCGCCGAACGCCGACCGGGCGAACGCGATCAAGTCCTTCCTCCTGGCGGCGGCCGCCACGTCCGAGTCCAAGGGCTACGTGCGGATGCCGGCAAACCTGAAGTCCACGGTCGTGGCCTCGGTCAGGACGATCACGCCGATCAGCTGAGCCGGGTCACGCCGGCGTGGGAGTCTGTCTAGCCTCCTACCTATGGAGCCCACACTCGCCGCGATCGCTGACCGTCTCGCCATCAGCGAGCTCGTCACGAAGCTGTTCGTCTACACCGATCAGGCACGATGGGACGACCTGGTCAACGAGGTCTTCACGCCGGAGGTCTTCTTCGACGGTGGCTTCGGCGACCCAGCCGCGACCGTCGAGGCCCGGACCATCGCCGACGGTTGGAAGGTCGGCCTCGCCGATCTTGACTCCTGCCATCACCAGTCCGGCAACCAGCTGATCGAGATCGATGGCGACACCGCTGCGATCCACGCCGACGCGATCGCGGTGCACTCCAAGGAGTCCGCGACCAAGGGCAAGACCCGCACGTTCATCGGCAGCTACGACATCGGCGCACAACGCACCGACAGCGGCTGGCGCCTCGACAAGTTCGTGTACGACCTCAAGATCGTTGACGGGAACGCCGACCTGACCTGATCCAGTACGCCGGTACCTGGCTGATCCTGGACCCCTCACGGGGTCTCGATACGGCTCCGCTGGCGCTCCGCCTACTCGACCAGCGTGGGAGCGGCGAAGTTGGCGAGGACGGCCTCGCCCAGTGTCTGGGTCGCGGACAGCGGGCGAACCATCACGGTGATCTCCTCGATCAGCCCTGACAAGCCGACGTGCAGCAGGTCCATCCCGTGAATCTCCTTGCCCTGCACCGTCGCTCGGAAGATCAGCACCTGTGCATCGGTGCCTTGATCTCGATACGGCCCCGCTAGCGCCTCGCCTACTCGACCAGCGGCCGGTTCGACGGGGCCGGCGAGCTGGCCGACGTACCGGAACGTCTCGAACGTCCGCAACAACACACCCAACAGCTCAACCACATCCGCCCGCCCCTCGAACGGTCGGAACTTCACCGGGCTGTAGAGCCGCACCTCCGGCGCCAGCGTCGCCGCGATCGCGTCGATGTCGCGCGCCTCCACGCCCGCCCGGAACCTGCCTGCAGGGTCAGAATCGTGATTAGTCATATTCTTGAGTATGCTCGGACCAGCAACAGAAGGGAAGCCCATGGCTCTCAAGCACGCCGTCCTGGCCGCGCTGCTCACCGGCGAGCTCAGCGGCTACCAGCTGGCGAAGGCGTTCGACATCGGCGTCGCGAACTTCTGGCACGCCCTGCCCCAGCAGCTGTACGCCGAGCTCACCCGCCTCGAGGGCGAGGGCCTGATCAGCGGTCGCGAGGTCGTGCAGGAGACCCGCCCCACCAAGCGCCTCTTCACCGTCACCGAGGACGGCCACGCCGAGCTGCAGCGTTTCGTCGACAAGAGCGCCAAGCCATCCGTCATGCGCGATGACCTCGTCGTCATGGTCCAGGCCGTCGACGGCGTCGACCCCGCTCCCGTCATCGCCCAGCTCGAGGAACGCGCCACCTTCGCCGCCGCCAAGGTCACCCTCTTCGAAGGGCTGCTCGAGCGCATGCGCGGCACCCAGACCGAGGACGACTTCCTCAGCACCAGCGATCGCATCGGCCCCTACCTCACCTGTCTCCGCGGCCTCACCTACGAGCAGGAAAACGTCGCCTGGTGTCGCCGCACCGCGTCAATCCTCAACAGCAGGAAGGCAATTCATGCCTAGCTACACCCGCTACGTCGCCCTCGGCGACAGCCAGACCGAGGGTCTGTGGGACGGCAATGACGAGACCGGACTGCGCGGCTGGGCCGACCGGCTCTCCGAGCACCTGGCCGTTGCCAACCCAGGCATGACGTACGCCAACCTCGCCGTCCGTGGCCTCCGCGCCCGACAGATCCGGGAGACCCAGCTCGACGCGGCCATCGCACTCAAGCCCGATATCGCCACGGTGCTGGCCGGCATGAACGACGCCATGCGGCCGTCCTACGACGCGGATGCTGTGACGGCGGACCTCGAGGCGATGTTCGTCGGGCTGACTGCGGCGGGCGCGACCGTCGCCACGCTGACCTTCCCCGACATCGGTCGCATCGCGCCGCTCGCCAAGCCGTTGCGCGCCCGCGTCGAGGACCTCAACGAGCGCATCCGTTCGACGGCCGCTCGCCACGGTGTGGTCGTCGTCGAGTCCACCGCCCACGACGTCACGACCGACCCGCGCATCTGGTCCACCGACCGGCTGCACGCCAGCCCGCTAGGCCATGCCCGGATCGCTGCAGCGATGGCCCACGCGCTCGAGCTGCCCGGCTCGGACGACTCATGGACGCACCCGCTCGTGCCGTTGGAGCCGCTCCCGCGCCTGGAGCGCGCGGTCATCGAGGCGAAGTGGGCGGCCGGCTTCCTGGGGCCGTGGCTCGTACGCCGGTTGCGCGGCCAGTCCTCGGGCGACGGTCGCGAGGCAAAGCGTCCACAGCTACTGCCCGTCGAGGTCAGCTGAGCGGACGGCTCGCCAGGTCTCGATACGGCTCGGCTAGCGCCTCGCCTACTCGACCAGCGGTGGGTGGCTAGCGCCTCGCCTACTCGACCAGCGGTGGGTGGCTAGCGTCTCGCCTACTCGACCAGCGGATTAGAGGCTCGACCGGCATTCCGGGCGTAGGGTCAGGCGTCATGAGCGAAACGGCCGAGCGGACGACGTATGTCCTGATCGACGGCGAGAACATCGACGCCACCCTCGGCACCGCCATCCTGAGTCGCCGGCCGCAGCCGGAGGAGCGTCCGCGCTGGGACCGGCTGCTGAAGTTCGCAGCCGACCAGTGGGGCCAGCCGGCCAAGGGACTGTTCTTCCTGGCGGCCAACAACGAGCTGCCGATGAGCTTCATCCAGGCGCTGTTTGCGTTGGGGTACAAGCCGATTCCGCTGTCCGGCGGCCCCGGCGACAAGGTCGTCGACATGGCGATCCAGCGCACGATCGTCGAGCTGCAGAGCCGCGACGCCGACATGATGCTGGTCAGCCACGACGGTGACTTCCTGCCGCAGCTCGAGCAGCTGTGCGACGGACGCAAGGTCGGGCTGATCGCCTTCCGCGAGTTCCGCAACGCCGGGTTCGTCGGGCTGGCCGACAAGGGGTTGGAGTTCTTCGACCTCGAGTACGACGTGCAGGCGTTCAACGCCCGGCTGCCTCGCGTCCGCATCATCCCGATCGACGAGTTCGAGCCCGCCGACTTCCTGTAGGCGAGCGGTCGAGGTGGCGGCGGTTGTTCACGCCGCGGGCCACCACGCGTCATGTCGCGGTTCTAACGTCGGCAGAGTCACTGTCGACTGACGTCAGAGGAGCCCGAGATGAGCGCGATGAACCGTCGGACCGTCCTGGCAGCGAGCGGCGCGATCGCCGCCGGCGCCGCGGTCAACCTGCTGCCCGGTGTCGCGTTCGGGGCCGAGAAGCCGCGCACCGGCACCGAGACCAAGACGGTCAAGGGCACGTTCCCGACGGGCACCTCGGACTTCTTCTACCTGCCGATCACCGTGCCGCGTGGCGTGAGCAAGATCGACGTGAAGTACTCCTACGACAAGCCGACCGTCCCGCAGGGCACCCGCGGAAACGCTTGTGACATAGGCATGTTCGGGCCCGAGGGCTACCAGCCGGGCAACAAGCGCGGCTTCCGCGGCTGGTCCGGTGGGTTCCGCGACAGCTTCTCGATCAGCGCCTCCGAGGCCACGCCCGGATACATCGCCGGCCCGATCAAACCGGGCACCTGGCACGTCATCCTCGGCCCGTACACCGTTGCGCCCCAAGGCCTTTCGTACGACGTCAACATCACCCTGACGTACGGCCCCGCGGGCCCGACGTACAAGCCGAACCCGGCACCGACGAGCGCGCCCAAGAAGGAGCGCGGCCGCGCCTGGTACCGCGGCGACAGCCACCTGCACACCGTGCATTCCGACGGTCGTCGCACGCCGGCCGAGCTGGTCGCCGACGCCCGCGCGGCCGGCCTCGACTTCGTCACGTCGACGGACCACAACACCTACAGCTCCCAGCTCCAGTGGGGCGACCACGCCACCGACGACCTGCTCATCCTCAACGGCGAGGAAGTCACCACTCGCTCGGGTCACTGGCCGGCCATCGGTCTGCCCGCCGGCACCTGGCTGGACTGGCGCTACCGCTCCTCGAACCCGAAGGCGTTCGAGCACTTCGTCGCCGAGGCGCATCGCGCGGGAGGCCTTGTCGTTGCTGCACATCCGTACGCCAACTGCTTCGGCTGCGCCTACGAGTTCACCTACGACCACGTCGACCTGGTCGAGGTCTGGAACGGCCCGTGGGACATCTCCGACGAGGCGTCCGTGACCGCGTGGCACGGCATGCTCCGCCAGGGTCAGTTCGTCGCGGCCGTGGGCCATTCCGACGCGCACAACCCGGACAACACCATCGGCCTGCCGCAGACGATCGTGCACGCGGACAAGCTCGAGCGCGGTGCCCTGATGAAGGGCCTCGCGGCCGGTCGCTCGTGGATTGCGGAGTCCTCGGCCGTGGACCTGACGTTCCGCGCGAGCGCGCGTGGGCGTACGGCTGAGATCGGCGACCACCTCAAGGTCGACACCGGCACACCCATCACGGTGACCTGCGAGGTGAGTGGCGTCCCGGGCACCACGATCCAGGCGATCGACCAGACCGGCCCGACGTTCTCCGCCCCGGTCGATGCGACCGGCAAGGCGACGCTGACGTGGACGACGTACGCGCGCTACTCCAACTGGGTGCGCGCCGAGGTACGCCGGGGGACCGGTCTCCCCGCGCCGATGGTCGCGCTCACCAACCCGATCTGGTTCGACGCGCGTCGAGGGTGACAGCACGGCTACGCCGACGGCGATCCGAGCAGCAGCGGGAGTCGCGGCGCGGTGCCGGACTCAGCAGCTGCCCTGGCCCAGAGCACGCCGGCCAGACCGGTCGTCAGATCGCCTGACAGGCGCAGGCTCCCGGAGCCGAGCACGCCGGTGTGCGCACCACTGATCAGGTGCCAGTCCACCCGGGACGCGAGGCGGGCGACCTGCTCGGCCGGGTCAGACACAGCGGCAGCCACCAGCACCCCAGCCTGTCCGTCGGCGAGTCCACCGCTGCCCGCCAAGCTGTCCAAGGCGTACGCCGACAGCGCCTGAGTGGCCGTCTCCAGCTCCTCGTCGTGACGCTCTTCGGACAGCAGGTGGAGCACGGCGTACAGACCGGTGACACCGGAAGCCAGGCCCGCCGGACCCGCGCCGCCGGGAAGGCTGCGGAACTCACCCAGGGCCAGCTCGATGGCGCGGTCGAGGAGCTCCGACGCCCCGGTGCGCTGGTGGGCGCGCAGCAGGAAGAGCGCCACCCCGGTGTCGCCGTGCCACAGGCCCGGCTGCGCGCCGCAGCCGGGCGGTGCGGCGAGACAGCGGTCCACGGCATCGTCAAGCCACGCTGACAGCTCCGGCCGTGAGTCGAGCAGCTCCAGCAGGGCCAGGCCGTAGCCGGCGACCCCGGAGGACAACGAGACGTCGAGGTCGTCGACCACGGCGGCGCGAGCCCGGTCGAGCGCGACCTGGGTCCGCTCATCGTCACCCTGCTCCGCCCAGGCCAGGGCCATCCCGGCCCAGCCCTCGAGCAGGCCGCTGCCGCAGCCCGCCGGCGCGAGCGCATCGAAGCGCCGCCGCATCCAGTCCAGATGAGCCTCGGGCACGTGCTGGCCGATGGCCGTGAGTGCGAGCGCTACGCCGAGCGCTCCCGTCGCGAGGTCGAGACCGCCGTGTGCTCCTCGGAACTGCGTGATGTCACCGGGATACAGACGGTCGGCGCGATCCAGCTCTGCGCTGTCCAGCAGCGCGGTGACCAGCACCTCCCGGTCCGGACCGCCTGGCGACGTCTCCGGTCGGCCATCGTCGGCCAGGTTGTCCAGGTCGAGCTCGGCACGGACGACGTCAGCGAACGAGTCGTCCAGCGGATACAGCTCGGTCGCCGCCGCGATCAGCCGGTCCGCCTGGTCGGGCCCCCAGTGGATCCCGATGGTGAGCGGCAGCAGCAGCCACAACCGGATACAGCCCAGGCCGAACCGGTCGGCGGCAGCTCCGAGGTAGTGCACGGGCGCCTGAAAGCCGGGTGCGCCCATCCGCGGCGGGGACTGCGACTCGACGGAGGTCGCCGCCTCGAAGTCGATGAAGTGCAGGGCACCGTCCTCGCCGACCAGGATGTTGTTGGGGTGCAGGTCGCCGAAGACGACACCTCGGTCGTGCATCGCGTACACCGCGTCCGAGACCTTCTCCATGACGCCAGTCACCCAGCCGGCGTAGTCCGCCAGAGCGGCAGGATTACCGTGCCCGGTGAGCAGCGGGTTCCTCCCGGCCGCGAGCACGGCAAGGGACGTGCCCTCGACGAATTCCCTTGCCAGGTATTCGTTCTCGTGGCCGAGCTCCATGCCGTACACCTTTGGCACGACGTCGAGGCCGGTCAACGCGCACATCGCCCAGTGCTCGCTGCGCAGCCGGGTGACCGCGTCCCCGACGGAGTCCAAGCCGGCGTGGGGGCGGGCCTCCTTCAGCAGGACCTTCGCGCCGGTGGCCTTGTCCTGCGCGACGTAGACCCCGCCACTGTTGGAGAAGTGCAACGCCTGCGAGACCGAGTACGGGAAGTCGGACATCGTGCTGGCACGCTGAGCGGCGTACGACTCCTGGAGACACGGGGGGACGGCCACGCCGTCGAGCAGATGGAACCCAGGACGGCGGTCGTCGGGCACGAGCTCGCCCGTGGGCGTACGCACGGCGGGCACCTCTCGACCGTCTGCATCGGTCGTCGTCATCTTCACGAATGCGCCGTAACGAACGTAGAGCGGTCCGGACCGGAACCGAAGGTCCGTCAGGATGCGCGGCCCCTCCCTACCGCCGATTACCGCGTCGAGCTCGGTCAACGTCCGCTCGAGAGCCGCCTCGTCAGTCGGGTAGATCGCGACGAACTTGCCGCTCGCGGTCCGGTCGCCGGCCTTGCTGTTGCGGCGCAACAGAAGGGTGCGGCTGCGAATGAACTTGTACGCCAGGCCAGCTCGATGGCAGTAGGACTCGACGGCCTTGAGGATGTCCTCGGCGTTGTCCAGCGTGGCCGAGACATGGACCTTCCATCCCTGCTCCGGCATCGGGAAGGCCACCGGCTGACGAAAGATCCACTCGCCGCTGTCCCGGGTGACCCATCCCGTCGGGAGCTCGGTCGGCCAGTCGCTGCTGTCGGTCACGGGCAGGTCGTAGTACGGGTATCCGTCGCCACGACAGAAGGTGGTGTGGTCCATGTCGCTCAGATCCTCCAGCCGAAGTACTTCATGGCGATGCCCTTCCACAACGGGGCATCAGGTCCTTTCATCACGGCGGTGCCCGAGGTCGCGTCACGGCGCGGGCCGTCGTCGACGTGCACGGGACGGGTCTTGACCGGGACCTTGAGGCCGGCGCGCACCGGCGCCAGGGCACTCATCGGGACCCGCATCCGAACCGTCTCCGCGGGGCCGACCGTCGCGTGCCCGACCGTCACGCGGGCGAACATCCCCGTGCGGTAGAGCGTGACGGGAGTGCCCTCGGCGAAGGTGTCGTTGCGGTTGTCCGAGGCGACCAGGACGGTGCCGTGCTCCGTTGTCGTCCAGCTCGCGGACACGGTCGTCGGGACTCGTACGAGACCGAGCACGCACGCAGCCGCACCGACGAGCACCCCGGTGACCAGGACGATCCGTGCTCGGCTCGCGCCTCCGGTCCGTGCGACCCGGGCGATGCGCCGCAGACCGTTCAGCACCCAGACGGCCAGCCCGACGAGGACGCAGCCGCCGAGCACGATGCCGCTCGTGCCGAGCGCGGCGAGGACCCCACCCAGCGTGCGTACGGCCTGAGTCACGAGGACCGCCGGGAACACGATGCAGGCGATGCCGTACGCCGTCGCCCAGCGATGTCGTACGAGTGAACGCTCGTACGTCCCGCCGAACAGGACGTGACCGACCGCGCCGCGGGCGTCGTGCATCGCCCGCCGACGCAGGTGGGGCTCGTCGAGGTGAGTCATCAAGGCGATGTAGCCGTCGAACTTCACGAACGGAAGGACGTTCAGTGCGGCGGCAATGTAGGTGGCGATGCACAGGATGACGAGGGTGTCGCGGACGTCGCCGTTGGTGAACGGGATCCCGAGGGCGGCGATGCCGCCGATCACGAGCTGGGCGTAGATGCCGACCAGTGCGACATGGACCCGCTGGCGGTTCTCGGGCAGCCGCCAGCTGTCGGAGATGTCGCAGAAGAACGCGGGCGTGAGATAGAAGATCATGACCCCGATGCGCGAGGACTTGCCGCCGTAGCGGCTCAGCGTGGCCCCGTGCGCAAGCTCGTGCACGACGCTCGAGGTGCTGAACGCCAGGAACGCGGCGAGGTAGGTCCAGATCGAGAGTGGTCGGGTGACCGTGTCGCCGACGATCCGGTGGCCGACCAGCATCGTGAGGAGGCCGGCGACCACCAACAGTGCGGAGAGCGCACGGACCGACCGATGCGCCAGGAGCCGGACGACGGGTCGGATCACGCGGATGATCGCGCTCGGATCCAGCAGTGTGAGCTGGATGGTGAACGGCCGACGCACCGACAGGACTCGCTGGGGCTTGCGCTGCGACGTACCGACCAGACACCCCTGCCGACCGAGCTCGGCGACTGCTCCGACCACCCGGTCCCGTGTCCACGGGTCGCCGAGGTCACGGATCAAGGCGTCCAGGTCGCGGCTCCCGTCCATCAAGGAGGCCGCCTGCGCCATCCACGACGTCGTCCGCAGGTAGTCGGTCGGCCCACGCTGGATGGTCCAGCTCGAGTTCTCGGCGATCGGTGGGTGCACCGTCACGTCATCACACAGCTGTGGTCCCACGGCGACGGTCGTCGGCATCGGAGCGTAAGTGGTCATCGTCGGTCCTTCCTGTCGGACGCCGGCATCTGCGGGGTCTGGGTCATCGGGCGCGAGCGCCGTACAGTGGTTGGCATCGTCGGATCGTGCTCGGCGGATCTGGCTGGAACGGGACGCGGTGCGCGATTGGCGCGGGCACCGCGTCCTGTGTCGCTCCTGCGGTTTCGTCACGGGTGAGTGCACGTGACGTTGTCGGTGACGGACCGACGCGGGCGCATGATTGGCGCGTGCGCCGACCCCGGTCCGTCACCGATCAAGGGCGGTCGATCAGGTGGCGACCGAAACGATGATCGAGATCGTCAGGATCGCGGTCGGCCAACCGACCTGCGGGCTGGCGACCGGGGCCTCCAGCGTCTCCAGCTCCTGCATCGCGAGCTCAAAGTTCTCGTTCATGATGAAATCCCTTCTCTTTGTTGGCGATCCGGCCAGGTGGCCGGTCCGTGGTGCCGTCGACCAGTCAGTCGACGAGTGGTTCATGCGACGATTGAGACCGTCTGGATCAGGTGGCGACCGAGACGATGATCGAGATCGTCAGGATCGCGGTCGGCCAACCGACCTGCGGGCTGGCGACCGGGGCCTCCAGCGTCTCCAGCTCCTGCATCGCGAGCTCAAAGTTCTCGTTCATGATGAAATCCCTTCTCTTTGTTGATGATCCGACCGGTTGGCCGGGCCACATCTGTGAGCTGCTGACGCCTGGGTCGGCGCGCCAACGGCGGGTTAGGCGGTAAGAAGAGGCCGATCCGGTGCTGGCTCCGGCGAGACGGACAGGAGATCGGTGAGGTCGTCCGTGTCGAGGTCACCGAGCATGGGCAGACCGGCACCCCAGCGCTGATGGACCCGACGTACCAGGACTGCGCGATCGCCCGAGGACAACGCAACGGGCTCGACTCCCCACCGCTCGACGAGCTGGGCCAGACCACGCACCGGATCGGGATCGAGCGGTGCCGCATGGTGCGTCCGCACGACCGTCCACACCTGGCTCAGCCGTTGGGCGGAGCCGTAGCGGCGGTCCCCGGCGAGCACGGCCCTCCACACCGCGGGGAGCACGGCAGCGAGGCAGGGGACCTTCCGCGTACCTGTGAGCAACGAGAGCTCAGAGGCGATGAGCCAGGACTTGATCCCGAACGGCGGTCGCCCGAGGTGTAGTGCCGGCACATGACTCATGGCGCTGATGCGGGCCACCACGGCCGGCGTCGGCTCGCCGTCGGCCGCCGCTCGGTCAAGAGTGTTGGACGCTCTGATCAGCTCTCCGATCAGCGCCAGGACGACCGAGTCCTGCGGTTGCACTGTGTCGTGCGTCGAGATGTGGGCTGAGGACAATCGGTGCAGGACCTCGACGATGCCTTCGTGAATCAGCCACGGCGGCAACGTCTCCCGGGCCTGTGGGTCATGGACGGCCGCCACTGGGCGCAGCGCCGGACCGAGCACGAGATGCCGGGACCGAGGGTGGTCCAGGACAGCCGCAGCCGCGACCTCGGAACCGGTGCCCAGGGTGCTCGGGACCGCCACCACGGGACGCTGCTGACCGCCTGGGGCCGGCAGCACGATCAGGCCGGATCGTCCGGGCCGCGAGAGCATCCGGCGGGTGGTTCCCGAGTCCGCCATCGACACCGCGAGCTTCACGCTGTCCATGACCGTGCCACCGCCGATCGCTACGACGACATCAGCGCCGTCCAGGTGATCTGACAGGCGCTCGATCTCGTCGAGGCTGTTGCGCCCGGCATGCGTCCGCTGGGAGACAGTGGCACCGAAGCCGTTCAGCCAGTCGTGGGCCGTTGTCACGACCGGAGAGGACTCGAGCGCCGGATCGACGACGACGACCGCATGCTCGGGCGCCTGCTGCGTCCGCAACATGACTTCGTGGGATGCATTGGCCCACAACGCTTTTGAGTTCATGCCGCGCGCCGGTGGGAGAGTGAGCGCCAGCTGCTGAGGCCGACGCGCAGCGCGGTGAAGAGCTCGTCGAAGTCTGCGTCGGTGTAGGTCAGCGCCGGAATCAGCTGCACTCCCTGACGACCTGGATAGACCACGACGCCGGCCTCACGAATCTGGCTGACCAGCTGTCCGACATCCACCTGCGGCATCGGGCGGCCGTTCGCTCCCCGAATCTCCACCGCCCTGAACAGTCCTCGGCCTCGCAGCTCTCCGACCGACTCGTCGTCCTCGGCGAGTGCCCGGAGTCGGTTGTCGAGCTCTGCGCCTCGGGAGCGGGTGAGGTCCAGCGCGCCGAGCCGGTCGAACTCGGAGAGGGTCGCGGTGATCGCGGCGCACGCCACAGCGGTGCCGCCCTGCGTCTCGCCGTGCACGAGTCCTGCGTCGGTGTCGACGAACGGCGCGTAGACCGATTCGGACACGAGGACGGCGGCAGTCGCCTGAGCGCCGTTCGTCAGGCCCTTCGAGCTGATCAGCACATCGGGCGGTCCACTCCACTCATCACTGGCGAAGAAGACGCCCGTCCGACCGAATCCGGTGGCGACCTCGTCGGCGACCAGGACGAACGGGTGCTCCTCACGTAGGGCGAGGAGAACATCGACGAATTCGGTTGTCAGCTCGACACATCCGTTGCCGATGACCGGCTCCACGACGACGGCGGCGATCGAGTCACCCTGAGCATCGAACAGGGCGCGCAGGGCCACCGAGTCGTTCGGCGGGACGTGTCGGACCAGTGACTGGTCGACGCCGTACATCCGTTGACCGAGCTGCTCGCCCGTCAGGGCGAAGCTGCCCATCTTCAGGCCGTGGTACGAGTCGCGCAACGAGACGACGATGCGTCGGCGGGTCCGTCCCGCGAGGAGCTGGTGCTGGCGCGCGAGCTTGATCACCACGTCGTTAGCGGCACCGCCCGAGGTCGTGAACATGACCTTCGTGAAGTGGGCTGCCCCCGCTCGGCTCACCAGGGCGTCGGCGGCCGCACGAGCGTGGGGGTTCTCTGACCGGAAGACGCCCAAGTACGACGCGTCGCGGAGAGCGTCGCCGCACGCCTGGGCGACGGCCTCGTTGCCGTAGCCGAGGTTGACGTTCCACAGACCACTCGTCGCGCACAGCAGCTCTCGACCGGTCGCCGTACGAACTCGCGTGCCTGTGGCGGACACGAGACAGAGCTCGTCCTGGCCGTGTTCTGACGGGCTGAGGAAGTAGGGCCAGAGGGCACTCATCGCGGACTCCGTTCGAAGGTCATCAGCTCGGTGAGCAGGTGGTTGCCGGTGAGTGGAAGTGCTTGCTGTGCAAGCAGACTCAGGCCGTGCTCCTCGGCCTCAGCACGGATCTGCTCCGGCGGGATCAGGCGGATGCGGGTGGTGAAGACATCGACCGCGTCAGGTGCCTCACCCACGACGAGCGTCACGTCGCGATGGCCTCGTCCGGGATCAACGTGCTCGCGCATCTGGAGCGGCCGACCACTGGTGGTCGTGCCCTGCAGCTCGACCGCGGGATCGTCCGGCCTCCAGGTCGGCGACAGGTGCACCGTCGTGAGGACGAGCACGCCGTCGGGATCGAGATGCTGTCGCGCGGAGCTGAACAGACCCGCCCGGCCGGCGTCGTCCAGCAAGGACGCGGACGTCGTACCCACCGTGATCACGCCGTAGGTCGTGCCGAGGTCGAATGCGCTCATGTCGCCGTGCACGACCTGGGCTCGGTCCTGCACTGCTCGCGGCAGCCGTCCCAGTCGCTCGCCCAGCAGCCGAACCATGGCTGGTGCGTAGTCGAGCGCGGTCACCTCACGCCCGAGCGCGAGGAACGGGAAGGTGAGCCGTCCGCCGCCGGCGGCGAGGTCGAGGACCGGCCCCGGGTGATCGCGTACGACCCTCGTCATCTCACGCAGATCGCTGGCGTCATGCCGAGCGATGTCGTCGTAGATCACCGCACCTGCATCGCTGTAGAGGTCCTCGGACGCCATGGCGGTCATGCCGCGCTCCCGACCAGCTGCGCCGCACGGGCGTCGGCGAACGGCACGAGCCGGTGGTGCTCGAGCAGCTCGAGTCCGCCGGTGATCAGGGCGCTCGGCAGCACGTCCTCGAGGTCCTCAGCGCTGGGGGCGCTGGTCAGTGCTTCCAGCACGCCCGCCGTCTCGGCGTTGACCGTGAAGGTGCGGCCGGTCAGCGGGTCGTGCGCCAGGACCCGGTCGGTGCAGGTGACCGAGATGATGCTGCCGGGTGCCAGGTCCTTGGCCCGCCCGTCACCGAATCCGGAGACGGCGGTGGCCTCGAGACCCATGGCGGCGACGTACCGCAGGAGGCGGACCGCCCTCAGGTATCGGTCCATCCACGGCCGCTCGGCGAGCTCGCCCGCGAGCGCGCCCGGCGTCAGCCGTCGGCTCAAGGCTTCGTACGCTCCCGCGTCCTGCCAGCGCAGCTCGACCTGCTCGAGGGTGTCGTCCACGGTGCCGAGCACCGCGCCGCCGGGGCTGGTGCTGACCTGCCCGCCCTCGACGTACAGGCGGTGTGTCGGTCCTCCGTGAGGCGAGTGCAGACCGAGGGCGTTCTGGTCGGCGAGCTCGAACAGCGGGTTGAGCAGGTGCTCGGCGAACGTTCCATCGCGCTCGGCGGCGTCGGCGTCGGCGATGAAGGACCGCAGATCGTCCGCGTCGTGCACCCGCAGCAGGGTGGGGCCGGGCACGGCGAGGAACGCGGCCATCGCGTAGGCCTGCACCTCGATGTAGGTCGTGCCGTCGAGGCAGGCCTCGTCACCGGGCTCGGCCAGTCGGCCGTCGAGGCTCGGTCCGGCGAGCTGGGCTCCGGAGGGCGCGAAGACCGTACGTCCGTGGCCGAGTGAGCCGGCCAGCACCGCGGCCACGTCGTCCGGGTCGACGACCAAGGTGACCGCCGTCCGGTCCGCTGTGTGGTCCGGGACCCAGCCCGTCGCCCAGTGGATGAGCTGTGCTTTGTCAGTCATGACGCCTCCAGAGGTGGGCATGTCGTGCTGCCCGCGGCAGCGTGATGGGTGATCTCGATGAGGTCCTTGAGGCCGGCCGGTACGCCTAGGGCCCCAGCGACACCGGTGACGTTGAGCACCAGCTCGTCGACGCCGACCCGCTCGTACGCGGCGATACCGTCCTGGATGTCGGCCATCGACCCGGCCAGACACCCGCCCGCGGCGATGAGCCCGCCGGCGATCGCGTGCAGGTCGTCGCCGAGGGCGACGCCGCCGCGCCGGAGCATGTCGCGGTAGTGCGGTGCCTGCAGGTGAGCGCGGCTGCCAGCCACGATGAGCTCGACCAGGTCCCTCCCGGTCGCGGCGAGCACGGTGGGAACGACTGTGACCAGGCGCGTCCTCGACGACGTGTTGACCGACCGCAGCGCCGGGCGGATGGTGTCCTCCAGGTAGGCCGGCGGTGTCATCCAGGACACCGCGAAGTCGGCGAATTCGCCTGCGACAGCGGCCATCCCGGGTCGGAGCACTCCGAGCCCGAGCCGCACCGGTGCGTGGGTCAAGTGGGCCAGTCCCGAACCGCCGGCGCTCGTGTCGTCCAGGAACCGGCGTACGGACGTGAGGTAGGAGCGGGAGGTGCCCAGCGGGCTGCGATAGGTCTCGCCCAGAAGAGCGCGCTGTAGCGCCACGCTGCCTGGGCCGTACGCGATGTCGACCGGGCTGGTGGTCTGCGCGGCAAGGGATCGGGCCTGGGCCGCCGCCTGGAAGGGGTGACGCAGCGGCATGAGGCTGACCGCGATCCCGACCTGACCGATGTGGGGGAGGACGGCCGCGAGGTGCTGGTAGGTCTCCAACCGGGTCGACTCGCCCTGCCACACCCGAGAGATCGCACAGTGCCGCAGGACCTTGGCCGCGGCGTCGACCTGGGCCGTCGTGCTGGGCACGAAGGGGAGAAGGACGCTGATCTCCATCGCAGGACACCTCCGCTCGGTGGTCGGGAGCAGCTCCGGTGAGCTGCGTGGCATCAGCACACCGCCGCGGGCAGGTCCCGCACATCGGGGAGGTCCACCCCCATACGTGTTTCGTCAGCGGCCCGCACCTGGGGACGGCGGGCGACGAATATGGGGGATGTCCACGCATGTGGGGATCGGTGGTCCGCTGAGACGGTGGACTCGTGCTCGTGACCCGGACCTCCCCGACCGCTGCTGCGGACTCCGAAGCGCCCTGGCGCACGGAGGTCGCCGGCGCGGTTCGTCCGCTGGTCGCAGACCTCCTGGAGACTGCGGAGCGCGAGATCTCGAACTTCTCATCGGACCTGCTCGACCAGTCGGCAGTGACGATCGAGCTGAGGCAGCAGGTCGATGACCGCCTGGCCGGCCTCGCCGCTCGCGTCCTCGTCCACGAGCTCGACGTCGCCCGACGGGCCGGCCGGCTCGATGCCCCCACGTCGCGAGCGCGCTTCCTGGCGTTCGTCGAGTCGGTGCGCACCGCCGGCGCGTCCTTGATCAGCACGGACTACGCGGCCCTGGAGACACTGATCCGCACTGAGGTTGCCGACCTGGTCGCGGCTCGCGTCGAGCTGTTCGAGCGGCTGCGGTCCGACCGGAGCGCCCTGGTGACCGCCGTGCTCGGTGGTGCCGACCCGGGACCGGTCGTCGGCGTTCGCTCCACCGGCGACCTGCACGCCGGTGGACGAAGCGTGTGCATCGTGACGTTCGCGGCGGCGAGCGTGGTCTACAAGCCGCGGCCGATGGAGCTGCACGGCCACTTCAACGGCCTGGTCTCATGGCTGGCTGAGCGCGCGGACCTCGACCTGCCGACGATCGACCTGCTGGTCCGGGACGGCTACGGGTGGTCGGAGTTCGTCGAGCACGGAGCGTGCGCCGACCTGGCGGCGGTCGACCGCTTCTACGCGCGCCACGGCGCGCTCCTGGCACTGCTGCACGGCCTCAACGGCACCGACATGCACTACGAGAACGTCGTCGCTCGCGGCGAGTATCCCGTCGTGGTTGACGTCGAGACGCTGCTGCACCCCGACCTCGGCGAGTCCGCGCTGACGGGACCCGACCCTGCGGCACGGCTGCTGGCCGACTCCGTGCTGCGCACCGCGCTGCTCCCGCTGATCCTCGTCGGCGAGGGGGGCGTACGCGATGTCTCGGGACTGGACGGCGGGGGCGGCGGTGCGGCGAGCCGGGCGCTCCACTGGGCCGACGCCGGACTCGACACGATGCACGCCGTACGCCGGCCGGCCACCCTCGCGCCCGCCACCAACCGACCGTCGTACGACGGCACGCATCCGGACCCGAAGGATCACCTGGCGTCCTTGCTCCGAGGCTTCCGCCGCGCGTACGACGCGTTGGTCGCCCATCGCGACGAGCTGCTCGCCGGGCCGCTGCTCACGGCACTCGAGGAGGCCGAGGTACGCCTCGTGCCCCGCCCGACGTTCGTCTATCAGACCGTGCTCGCCGAGTCCTTGCACCCGAGCCTGCTCGGCGCACCGGACGCGCGACGCGAGTTCTTCGGCGTGCTGGGTGGCGGGTCCGGGCTGCTCATCGCGGACACCGTCGAGCACGAGGTGACCGACCTCGTGCGGGGCGACGTGCCGGTGCTGAGAGCACGCGGCGGCTCGACGCAGGTGCGCACCAGCAACGGCCAGGTCATCGACGCCGAGCTGAAGGAGTCCCCGGTCGCCGCGGTTCGACGCAAGCTCGCCCGGCTCGGAGCACAGGACCGGAGCCATCAGGAGTGGATCATCGGTGCCTCGATGGCCAGCCGGACCGGTCCTGAGCAGCACCTGGCAGACCGCGGCACGTCCACCGTGTCTGCCGTACCCGACCCGCAGCTGCTGCTCAACCGCGCGATGGTGCTCGCCGACGAGATCCTCGTCGCGGCGCAGCGAGACGGTGACCGCGTCGGCTGGGTGAGCCTCGAGCTGGTGGACCGGCAGCACTGGACCGTCCAGTCACTGGGTGCCGGTCTGACCGACGGCTATCTCGGGCTGGCCCTGTTCCTCGGTCAGACCGGCTCCATCGCCGGTGCCGATCGCTTCGGTGCCCTCGCCCTGGACGTGCTGCCACAGCTGGGACGACTCCTCGATGTCTTCGGTCAGGACCCGGCGATGGCGGGCGCGGTCGGGGTCGGTCTCGACGGACTGCCCGGCATGGCCCTTGGCCTCGACCGGATGAGCGCGATGTATCCCGAGGTGCCCGAGGTCCGCGCGCTGCGCGACGCGTGCCTCGACCTGCTCGACTCGATCTGCCCGGCCGGGTCGGACGACTGGTCGACGTTCACCGCTGCTCAGGCCGCCGAGCTGGCCACGGTGCTCACCGCGATGGGTCTCAAGCCCCGACTGCGTGATCGAGCACTGCAGGAGCTCGGTCAGCGGTCGGACGAGCTGTTCACCCGCCCCGAGCCCGGATACGTCAGTGGAAGCGCCGCGGCCGCAGCCGTCCTCGCCCACCACGGTCGTGCCGTTCCCTCTGGGGCCCTGCACGCGCTGGCCGAGCTCGCCGCATCGGCTCAGCCCGGCTGGTGCCACGGCGCCGCGGGGGTCGTGCCGGCCCTGCTGGCGACAGGCCGATCGGACGACCTCCTCCCGTGGGTGAGGTCTATCGGCACGCGCGAGATCCTGCGCGACCACAGCCTTTGCCATGGAGAGCTCGGCGAGCTGGACCTGCTGCTGCAGGTCGCCGTGCACGGCCAAGGCCACGCGGTCGGGCACGAGGCGAACCTGCACGTGACCCGGATGACGGCACGCCTCCTCGGCGTCCTGTCCGATCGACCACCGACGGGCGCTGCGCCGTACGGCGTCCGCTCGCTCGGTCTGCTCACCGGCTTGGCCGGCATCGGCCATGGCCTGCTCAGACTCGGGTTCGGGGACCGTGTGGGCTCCGTACTCAACCCGCTCGACCTCGTGTCGAGACCGGGCGCTCCATCACCATCCATTCAGAAGTCATGAGGAGAGCACCATGCAGAAGAACACTCTGATCACGACCACCGCTGTGAGCGCCGCCGGCGAGATCACGCTGTCGACCGGCCTCCAGGCCAACACGCGAGGACGTGCCCTGCGCGGCGAGCCCGTCGGTCAGGGTCCGGAGTCGGCCATCGAGGACCTGTTCCCGCTCGGCCCGGGGTGCCCTCACACGTTCCCCACGATCAGCGCTCCCTGAGAGCGCGGCGGCCCAGGGAAGGGCCGCACCCGGGGGACGCCGCGTGGCTAGAGTCGCTGCGTGGGACACCAGAGCCACACCATCGTGGGGCGCGACCGAGAGATCGGCGTGCTCGAGACGACGGTCCGGGAGGCTCGGGCCGGCGTTGGTCGCGCAGTCCTGCTGTCCGGTGCGGAGGGGATCGGCAAATCACGACTTGCCGCGCACGTCACCGGCCTGGGGCTCGATGCGGGGTCGGTGGTGCTGCGCGGCACGCCGAGCGGTCTCGGCAGCCAGCAGAGTCTCGCCGCCATCAGCGAGGCTCTGCTGTCGTTGCAGCGGCGCGGGGGTCTACCCGATCTCGCCGAAGAGCTCGGTCCCTATGGGACAGCACTGGCTGCGTTGATCCCCGACTGGGCCAGGCCCGGTGTCAAGACGGACGGCCCGTTGGTGGTCCTGTCCGAAGGTTTGCTCCGCCTGCTGTCCCACCTGGCCGAGGAGTCCGGAGTGGTCCTCGTGATCGAGGACGTGCACGAGGCCGATCCGGACACCCTCGGTGTCCTGCAATACCTCCTACGCCACCTGACCGGGATCTCGATCGCCCTGATCCTGACGACCTCGCCCGACCGAGCGGTCGCCGAGCAGCTCACCCGGGCGGGCGGCCGCGACCTACGGCTCATCGAGCTCGAGCCGTTGGACCGTGACGCCACCGAGGCGCTCGCACACCAGCTCGCGGACGAGCTCGGCACGCCGTTGTCCGACGACACCGTCGCTCAGCTGTGGCGCGACAGCGGCGGAGTGCCGTTCGTGATCGACGAGCTGGTGCGCGGAGTCGCCGACGGGTCGTCCTCGTCGCTGCTGCCCAGCTCGGTGGCGCAGGCGATGCGTCGACGCGTGACCTCCCTCGGCCCGCAGGCACTCGAGGTGCTCACCGTCGGAGCGTTGTGCGGCCAACGCTTCCCGCTGCTCGTGCCACGGATGACCCTGGACCTGACCGACGCCGATGTCGTCGCCGTCATCCAGGCAGCGGTCGCCGCGCAGATCCTCGACCCTGACACCACCTCCCCTGACTGGTACACCTTCCGGAGTCCGCTGACGACCCGGGCGCTGCTGGCGGAGGTCAACGCCACGCAGGCGGCCACCATGGCGCGGCGTGCGGCACGCGCGGTGCGGGAGGCCTACGGCGATCACGGACCGGACTCCTCCATGCTGGCGGCCGAGCTCTACCAGCGAGCGGGTGAGCCGGACGAGGGCGGCCGGCTGCTGCTGGGCGCCGGCCTGTCCTTCGTCGACCGAGGCGCCGCCCGGCTGGCGCGACCGTTGCTCGTCCAGGCACAGCACCTACTCGCACCGACGTCCGTCACGGAGATGGCCCAGCTGCTGCGTCTCCTCATCCCTTTGCTGCGGGACAACGGCGACCTCGCCGCCGCGCTCGCGACCGGCCCCACCATCGATCGCCTCTATGCGAGCGGTCTCGCCGCGTCCGACGCGGCACGTCTCAAGGCCGAGGTGGCCGAAACCGCTTACGTCGCAGGCCGATACGACGACGCGCAGGTCTCCCTCGACGATGCCCGCACCTTGCTCACCGCGGCCACGGACGAGTCCGTACGCGCCCGCATCGACATCGTTGCCGCTCAGCTGGAGCTGGTCCGCCCCAACCCCACGCGTGTACGGGCCGCCACCGAGATCGCACAGCGGGCAGCCGCCGCGGCCGAGCGGAGCGGCGACATCGAGGTCGCCGTCGAGGCGTGGGAGGTGCGAGGCATCCTCGCTCGCGAGGACGATCTTGATGAGTCGATCCGGTGCCTGGACCGCGCCTTCGAGCTCGCCGACACCCATCGCCTCCCGCTGCCTCGAGCGTCGTGTCAGATCCTGCGGGCGGGGACCACCTGCCTGCGCGACGGTGACGCCTCCGCTCTCGTGAGTGCCCGTGAGTCGGCGTGGAACGCCGGTGCGGTGACGCTGGCTCATGAGGTCGACGCCGTCCTGGCCATGCAGGCGGTGCTGCACGGCGACTTCGATGCCGGCCAGGAGCTGGTGACCCGCACCGCCAACGTGGCCGAGCGGCTCGAGCTGGGTCGGCCACGGGCCTACCTCATGGTCGTGCGCGCCACGCTGCACGCCCACCAGGGCCAACGTGCGCCGATGGAGTCCGCGCTGGACGCTCTCATGGCCCTGGACTACTCCGTCGCGCCCGAGCTCCCGCTGGCCAAGGGACTCGCGCAGGCGGTCTGCTCGTTGCTGGAGGAGGACGCCGATCGCGCCCGGTCCGAGATCGCCGAGGCGCGTTCCCTAGCCATGGACAACCCGTCCACGTTCCATCTGTACGGCGCGCACGGCATGGCGATCCTGCTGTCCGTCCTCGCCGACCGGGCCGGTCACGACCACGTGACGTCCGCGCTGGCCGCGACCCCAGGACGGATGCGATGGAACCGCGCCTTCCTGATGGCTGCGCGAGCGGTGCTCCAGGGTCGGTCCGGCGACCGGCCCGCCGCTGAAGCTGACATGGCGCAGGCGCTGGAGGACGCGGCAGTCTTTCCGGTCGCGCGTCACCTCATCCTCCGCCTCGGCGCCCAGGAAGCGGCCACCACGTCCTGGGGTGAGCCTCTGGAGTGGGCGCGCACCGCGGAGGGCTACTTCCATGAGCTCGGTGTGGCCCCGGCAGCGGCGGCGTGCCGCCGACTCATGCGGGACATGGGCGTGAGCGTCCAGCAGCGGCGCGACGGCGCGCACCTGATCCCGGGCGACCTGCGCGACGTCGGCATCACAGTGCGCGAGTACGACGTCATCCGGGTGATGGTCGACCGCCTGAGCAACCGGGAGATCGGCGAGCGTCTGCACATCTCCCCGCGCACCGTCGAGAAGCACATCAGCAGCGCGCTGGTGAAGCTGGGGGAGGCCGACCGTGCAGCGCTGATCGCGATCGCGCGCGCCCATGCAGCGGAGTCGCGGTCCGCCTACGCCCGGGCCAGAGCGGACCCTCCCGCAATGTGACAGTGTCGATCTTTTGGCAGTCACTCCTATTTCGGTGTTACTGTCGTTTTGTGCTCCTCTCTGGGCACACCTCGACACCGAAAGGAGGCGCGCTCATGGAGCTCACCTCGAACCGGCGGTGGCTCGCCCTCGCGGCCATCTGCCTGACGTCGCTCGTGATCGGGCTGGACACGACCGTCCTCAACATCGCCCTGCCGACCCTCGCCGGCGACCTGCACGCCAGCACCAGCGCCCTGCAGTGGTTCACCAGCGGCTACACGCTCGCCCTCGCCGCGCTGATGCTGCCCATGGGCGCGTACGCCGACCGGTTCGGCCGCAAACGGTTCCTGCTCGGCTCCCTGGTCGTGTTCGGCGCCGCGTCCGCATGGTGCGCGTACGCCGGCGGCCCGGGTCAGCTGATCGCGGCTCGCGTCGCGCTCGGCGTCGGAGCGGCAGCGCTCATGCCGCTGACCCTCGCGGTGATCTCGGTGATCTTCCCGGAGCCGGTCGAGCGCCGCCGCGCGATCGGCATCAACATGACCGGTGTCGCGCTCGGGATGCCGCTCGGTCCGCTGCTGGGTGGCTGGATGCTGGAGCACTTCTGGTGGGGTTCGGTCTTCTTGATCAACGTGCCCGTGGTCGTACTGGCACTTGCGGCCGTGACGGTGCTCGTACCCGAGTCCCGCAGTGCCGTACGCCGGTCGGTCCACCTGCCCAGTGTCGTCCTGTCGAGCGCCGGATTGGCTTCTCTCACCTACGGATTCATCCGGATCGGTGAGACGAGCTGGGGCAACCTCGTCTCGTGGGCCTGCATCACGGGCGGCGCACTGGTGCTCGCGATCTTCGTCCGCTGGCAGCGCGGTCTGCAGCACCCGCTTATCGACATGAGCCTGTTCGCCAACCCGGCGTTCCGCTGGGGCACGGTCTACTCGGTCATCCTCAGCTTTGCGATGTTCGGGATCTTCTTCAGCGTCCCTCAGTACTTCCAGGCCGTCCTCGGCGTCGACTCCTTCGGCAGCGGGCTGCGCATGCTCCCGATGATCGGCGGCATCCTGGTCGCCACCCGCCTTGCCGACAGGCTGACGACTCGGGGCGGGGTCCGGACCACGTTGATGGTCGGGTTCGCGCTCGTCGTCGCCGGAATGTCACTGGGCGCGTTCACCCAGGTCGGGACGTCGTACGCCTACACGGCGGCCTGGCTGGTCGTCATGGGCGTCGGCATGGGCATCGTGATGCTGGCGGCGATGGGCTGGGCGACGTCGGCTCTCGACGCCGAGCGTTCGGGTTCGGGTGCCGCGCTCCTGTCGGCTCTGCGTCAGGCGGGCGGCACGATCGGGATCGCTGTCCTCGGCACGGTGCAGGCCACTCGCTACCACTCCGAGCTCGGGTCGCTGGACCACGGACCCGTGCACGACAGCGTCACCGGCGGGGTCTCGGTCGCGCAGCGGCTCGGTGATCCGGCGATGCTGCACCAGGTGCAGAGCGCGTTCGTGTCGAGCATGGGTGTGCTGCTCTGGGTCTGTGCGGCGATCGCCGCCGTGTCGTTCGTGATCGTCCGGGTGACCACTCGGCGTACGACGCCGGCTCCCTTGGAGACGACGACTGATGCGGCAGAATCGCTGCATGCCGTCTGACCCGCCTGGTGGTCTGCGTGAGCTGAAGAAGCGACGCACCCGCAAGCTCATTCGTACGACCGCGTTTGAGCTGTTCCGGGAGCAGGGCTACACGCAGACCACCACCGAGCAGATCGCGGCCGGGGCCGAGGTCTCGCCCAGCACGTTCTTCCGGTACTTCCCGACCAAGGAAGCCCTGGTCGAGACCGACGACCTCGACCCGGAGCTGATCAAGGCCTTCCGCCGTCAGCCCGAGGACATCTCGGTGCTGGCGGCGTTGCGCGGCGCAGCCAAGGAGGTCCTCGGCACGCTGGACGAGGAGGACTTGGAGTTCGAGCGCCAGCGCAGCGAGCTCTTGCGCAGCCAGCCCGAGCTCAAGGGAGCGGTGCAGCGCGAGATGAGTCGGACCATCGATGTCTTCGCCGACATGATCGCTGAACGCACCGGCCTCGCCAATGACGATGTCAAGGTGCGCGCGACAGCAGGTGCTGCGATCGGGGCGTTCTTCGCGCTCGGCCAGGACCAGCTGAGCAAGGACATCGGCGAGCAGATCGACCTGATCAAGTTCCTCGAAGCCGGCATGCCGCTCTGAGCCGAACCACCCGAGGAGCACACCGATGAGCCTGACCCTGATTGCCGTGCTGGGCATCATCAGCATCGTTGCGGTGACAGCGTTCTCGACCCGCCTCGGGATCGCGGCGCCGCTGTCGCTCGTCGTGGTCGGCGTCGTCCTGAGCTTCATCCCGAGCGCGCCCGACATCGCGGTCGAGCCGCACATCATCCTCGGCGGAGTCCTGCCGCCGCTGCTCTACTCGGCGGCGCTCAACATGCCGGCCCAGGACTTCCGGCGCAACATCAAGGCGATCACCGGACTCGCCGTTGTCCTCGTCGCGCTGACGACCGTGGTCTCCGGGGCGTTGTTGCACTGGGTGATGCCCGAGATCGACTGGCCGATGGCGTTCGCGATTGGTGCGGTCATCAGCCCGACGGACGCGGTGGCAGCCACCTCGATCGGCAAGCGTCTCGGCTTGCCGCCACGCATCGTGACGATGCTCGAGGGGGAGGGCCTCGTCAACGACGCGTCCGCTCTGGTGTTGCTGCGCTCGGCGATCGCCGCTGTCGCTGTCTCGGTGTCGATCCTGGACGTCGTCTGGGACTTCGTCCTCGCCGTCCTGATCGCCGCGGTGATCGGCTTCGCCGTCGCATTCGTCGGGATCAAGGTGCGGGCGCTGCTGCCGGATCCCGTTCTCAGCACAGCGATTTCGTTCGTCGTGCCGTTCGTTGCGTTCCTTCCGACCGAGTCGCTGGACGCCTCAGGTGTCCTCGCGGTCGTCGTCGCCGGAGTCGTCACGGGGAGCGTCGGGCCGGCGTTCCTCGGCGCCCGGGTGCGATGGGCGGAGACCATCAACTGGCGTACGGTCGCGTTCCTCTTGGAGAGCAGCATCTTCCTGCTGATGGGCCTCACCATCGCGCCGCTGCTCGACGAGGTCAGCGACGAGCACCTCAGCGCCGGTCGCGCCGTCTGGATCGGCCTGCTGCTCGCCGTGCTCGTGATCGCGTTGCGGCTGGCGTTCGTGGTGCCGCTCATGGGGCTGCTCCGGCGCGAGACCCGTCGTGCTGCCGAGACCAAGCCGCAGGTCCAGGACTGGCGCGAGCATCCGCGGTTCAAGGCCGGCCAGGACAACCTGTCACCGCGCAAGCAGACCTTCATCGAGGTGCGCTTCCGTCGGCTGAACGCCGACCTCGACTTCTTCCTCTCCCAAGCCGTCGGGTGGCGTGGTGGTCTCGTACTCGGCTGGGCGGGCATGCGCGGCGCCATCACTGTCGCGGCCGCTCAGACCCTGCCCGAGGGCACGGCGTACCGGCCCCAGCTCATCCTCATCGCGTACGTCGTCGCCATCACCACCCTGCTCGTCCAGGGCCTCACGATCCCGGCCGTCATCCGGGTGGCCGACATCCCGGCCGACGACCCCGCCCGCCACCGCGCGGACCTCGGCCGGCTCACGACCGGGCTCACCGAGGCCGGCCTGGCCGCCCTCGAGGACTCTGCGGCGCCCGACGACGTGGCACAGCGGTCCCTCGAACAGGCCCGGTCGGCGATCGCTCGGCGAGGTGACCAGACGGCGATGGAGGACCCGGACGCGCAGCAGGAGCGCGAGCTCTACGCGGCGTACCTGCGCGAGGCCCTGGACGCCCAGCGTGAGTGGCTGAACCGCGCGATGGCGGGCAGCACGTACGACGCCTCGGTCATCACCGATGGTCGCCGCTACCTCGACCTGCTCGAGATGCGCCTGCAGGACGCGCCGCAGACCTGAGCCGGCTCAGCCGGCGCGACGCAGCCGCAGGATCGTGTCGGTACGCGTGCCCGGCTCTCCCTCCGGCCCCGGCATGTCCGTGGTGAGCTCTTCGTCCAGGTCGACCCGCCACTCGTCCGTGGGGAGGGCCAGCTGCTCGATGACCTGAGCGGTGGTGGGGAAGTTGTAGTGACCGTGCTCGTGCTCACCCGTGTCGACCCAGCTCGGGAACCCGGCGTGGCTGCCGATCAGCAGTGCGCCACCAGGCTTGACCGCGTGCGCGGCGCGACGCAGGATGCGCGGTCGTTCACCCTCCGCCTCGACCGGTGAGTGCAGGAATTGCGCTGACACCACATTGAATTCACGCTCTGGGAAGGAGCGCAGCAGGTTGTGCTGCTCCCACTCGACGTGGTCTCCGACGCCGGCGGCGGCGGCGTGCTTGGCCGCGCGTGTCAGGGCGCGGGTCGACACGTCGACACCGGTGACCGCCCAGCCGGAGGTCGCGAGCCAGATCGCGTCGGCGCCCTCGCCACAGCCGAGCTCGAGAGCACTGCCTGGTGTGAGGGACTCGACGCCGCGCACGAGGAGCGGGTTGGGGCGCCCGCTCCAGACGGCGTCCTGGCCGTCGTAGAAGTCCTCCCAGAAGTCCTCTGGCGTCTGTCCCTGGGTGTCGCTCGTCATGGTGTCTCCAACCGTGCGGTGCTGCCCTCGCCGCGGGTTCGCGACCGGCTGCTCCGATGGTGCGCTGGACGCGCGCTCGCTGGCAAAGTTCTTTGCCGAACTGGCAAGCCAGCGAACGCGCGTCCAGGACTCAGGCAGCCGCGCGCTCGGTGAGGGGCCGGCGACGACGTACGACATTGACCAGCGAGGGCTGCGGCCACGGGCCGTTCGGCGGATAGATGTCCGTGCCGGGCGGGACGATCTCGTCGATGCGGTCGAGCGTTGCATCGTCCAGCGTGAGGCCGGCGCCCTTGTTGAGCCCGTCGAACTGCTCCTGAGTTCGCGGTCCGAGGATCACCGACGTGACGGCCGGGTGCGCAATCACGAACGCGATCGCGAGCTCGGGGAGCGAGCAGCCGAGGTCGTCGGCCACCTCGATCAGCTGCTCGACGATCTCGAGCTTGGCCGCGGTCTCGGGCAGCGAGGGATCGAAGCGCTCGGGCCGGATGAGGGGCCGGCCCGACGTGAGGTCCAGGTCCTGACCCTTGCGGTAGCGGCCGGTCAGGAACCCGAACGCCAGGGGGCTCCACGTCAGCACGCCCATGCCGTAGCGCTGAGCGGTCGGCAGCACCGAGCGCTCCACGCCACGAGCCAGGATCGAGTACGGCGGCTGCTCCGTGCGGAAGCGGTGCAGGCCACGACGCTCGGCGACGACATGTGACTCGACGATCTCCTCGGGCGGGAACGTCGAGCAGCCGAACGCACGGATCTTGCCCTGCCGGACGAGATCGGTCAGCACCGAGAGGGTCTCCTCGATGTCGGTCGTCTCGTCGGGACGGTGCACCTGGTAGAGATCGATCCAGTCGGTCTGCAGCCGGCGCAGGCTCTGCTCGACCTCGTGCACGATCCACCGGCGCGAGTTGCCGCCCTTGTTGGGGCCCTCCTCCAGCGGGAAGTGCACCTTGGTGGCGAGGATGACGTCGTCGCGGCGGCCCTGGAGCGCCTTGCCGACGATCTCCTCGGACTCACCGGTCGAATACATGTCCGCCGTGTCGACGAAGTTGATGCCCTGATCCAGCGCCGAGTGGATGATGCGGACGCAGTCGTCGTGATCGGGGTTGCCGACCGCGCCGAACATCATGGCGCCGAGGCAGTGCGCACTGACCTCCATGCCGGTCTTGCCAAGGGTGCGATAACGCATGGCTCTCCTAGGAGCTCGAGCGCCCGGTCGGGCGCGTGCCGGGCCGACGCTAGAAGTCGGAGCGCACTCGAAGTCAAGCGTTCGTCGTACGCCTGGCTCCCGCTCACTTTTCCCAGCGTCCTCCCATGTGCTGGGGTGACCTGCGCGTGTACGTTCGAAACCTCGCGTGCCTGCGAGTAACCCATAACCGAAGGAGATAGTTCATGAGCACCTTCGACGACTCCGGAGACCAGGCAGGTCAGGACGCCGCGGGCGGCGACGACCAGTTCGGTACCGGTTCCGGCTCGGACCAGACGGACGCCCAGGGTGGCGGACTCGACTCTGGCGACAGCGGTTCGGACTCCAGCAACGACAGCGGTTCGGAGGGTGGCGGCTACGGCGGCGACTCCGGCGGTAGCGACGACAGCGGCTCGGACTCGGGCGACGGCGGCTTCGGTAGCGACTCGGGCGACTCTGACTCCGGGTCCGATGACTCCGGCAGCGACTCGGGTTCTGACGGCGACGCCTCCGACTCCGGCGACTCTGGGTCTGACGACTCGGGGTCCGACGACTCCAGTGAGAGCGACGGCGGCTTCGGTGGCGACGGCGACTCCGGGTCCGAGGACTCTGGCAGTGACTCGGGTTCTGACGGTGGCGACGGCGGCTTCGGCAGCGACTCCGGCGACTCGGACTCCAGCGACTCCGGATCCGACAGCTCCGAAGGTGGCGACTTCGGCGGCGAGTCCGAGAGCTCGGACGACTCCGGCCAGTAGCAGGCCACTCTCGTACGACTACTGCGCGCCGCGACCCTTCGGGGTGGCGGCGCGCAGTGGCGTTCACGGCAGGTGCGTCACGCGCACCGGATGCACCGGTCGGTGGTGGGCCGCGCGAGCAAGCGTTCGTGGTCGATCGGTTGGTCGCAGCTCGCGCAACGCCCGTCCCAGCCAACAGCTATGCGCGCCAGGGCCGAGCCGATCTCGTCGATCCGGGCTCGGGCTTCTTCGGCGAGGGCGAGGGTCTGAGCCCGATCCCACGCAATGGTCGCGCCCTCGGGGTCGTGCTCGTCATCGGCGTTGTCGTCCTGGGAGGCGTCGATGATCTGAGCCTCGAGGCGACGCAGGTCGGCCAAACGGCCCATGGCCTCGACGTGGCGCTGACGCAGCGCAGCCTCGACGTCCTCCAAGCCGGCGCCGGTGTTTTCCGCCATGCTGCGACCTCCTGAGACGGAGTCAGGGTGTGGATGAGTGCGCTGTGATGGCGCACTTCAGGCAGTCATCCACAGGCAAAAGCCAGAAATGGCGCCTGTGGATGCAGTGTGGATACTCCACCCAATGGTGGAGGCGATCGGACTCGAACCGACAACCCCCTGCTTGCAAAGCAGGTGCGCTACCAATTGCGCCACGCCCCCGAGTGCCCGCGAACCAGGTCTTGGCCGCGGGCACACAGGTCATACGGTCAGGACTGCTGGTCCCGACTGAAGGTCGAAGGTCAGCTGGCCTTCGAAGAGCTGCCGCTGATGACCTTCTCGCCCGGCTTGTCGCTGGCCTGTGCCCACAGCTCCTTGCCGGTCTTGTGCTGCTTGATCTTGGTGTTGGCAAAAGCAGCGGCGCCAGCCGCCGCAAGAACCAATAGGGCCTTCTTCATCTCAGGACTCCTCGTCGCTGTGACTAGCGGGGTGGCGGTGGTGGTGGGCCTAACTGGACTTGAACCAGTGACCTCTGTCTTATCAGGACAGCGCTCTAACCGACTGAGCTATAGGCCCCAACACCGTCAGGCGCCGTTCGGCCGAAGCCGGACGGCGCGCGAGCCAGAACTTTACCTCACTGGCCGCCGTGCTACCAAAGTGTCCGACGCCGCAATCCAGGCGGGCGCCGCCTCGCGGAACTCCTCGGACGCCATGGCCCCGACACCGGAGGGAATCACACCGATCACTGGCACCCCGACGCGGTTGCGCAGATGCGTCACGTTGGCGGCTTCGATCGGGCCTGGATCAGCGGGATAGGCGCCCACGATCAGCCCGCCGACCGTGAGACTGCGGGCCTTCAGGGCCTCCAGCGTGAGCATCGTGTGGTTCAGCGTGCCGAGGCCCGCGCGCACCACCACGACCACCGTCGCATCCAGGTGTGCGGCCAGGTCCGCCATCGTCGCGCCGGCGCCATCGAGCTCGACGAGCAGTCCACCCGCACCCTCCACGAGCACGTCGTCCGCGCTGGTGAGGAGCCGGCGTACGGCAAGGGCTTGGTCTCCCACGGACGGCAGGGTGCGGTCCTCGGCGGCCGCCGCCTGGACCGGCGCCATCGGCTCCCGAAGACGGACGCCGTCGGTCGCTGGTACGCCGGCCGCCCGGCGTACGAACGGCATGTCGCCTTCGTCGTCCCGCCCTACCCCGGTCTGGACGGGCTTGTACGCCACCACGGTGCGCCCGGCCGCTTCCAGAGCGGCCGCGATCGCCGCGGTGGCGACGGTCTTGCCCACCTCGGTGTCGGTGCCAGTCACCACGATCACCGGACTCATGCGTCACGTCCCCAACCGCTGGTCGAGTAGGGCGAGGCGCTGGCGGAGTCCGTATCGAGACCAGGTGCAGAACTCACGGGGTCTCGATACGACTCCGCTAGCGCTCCGTCTACTCGACCAACGGAGGTGCGGAGGTGGTGAGTCAGGCGGGCGGCGGCCTCGTCGGCCGCTGCTTCCGTGACGGTGGCCCGCGCGGTCAGGCGCAGCCGCGAGATGCCGTCTGGCACCGACGGCGGGCGGAAGCAGCCCACGTCGATCCCGTCCGCGGCCAGCCTGGCTGCGACCTCGGCGGCGGTGTCGGCCGACGGCATCAGCACCGACTGGACCGCTCCGGCGGTGGGCTGCAGGTCGTGCAGCGCTTCGAGATCACGACCGTGCGCACGCAGCCGGGCGCACAGCACCTCCGCGACGCGACCGACGCCGGGGGCCATGGCCGGATCACCGAGCACCAGCTCGGCCGCTCGGCCGGCTGCGGCCGCCGCTGCCGGCGCGAGCGCGGTGTCGAAGATGAAGGAGCGTGCCGTGTTGACCAGGTGGCCCCGCAGCATCGGTGACCCGAGCACGACACCGCCCTGCGCGCCGAGCGCCTTCGACAGCGTGGCGGTCATGACGACGTACGGGTCGCCGGCCAGGCCGAGCGTGTGCACCATGCCACGCCCCGCACCAGCCACGCCGAGCCCATGCGCCTCGTCGACGATCAAGAGAGCGTCGTACGTCCGGCACGCCTCGGCGAGGTCCGCTAGGGGCGCCGAATCGCCCAGCACGCTGTAGATCGACTCGGCAACCACGATCGCCCGCGGCTGAATCCTGTTGCGTAACAACGTTGCTGCCGCGTCGACATCCTGATGAGGGAAGACAGCGACCGTGCCGCGCGCCAGTCGAGCTCCGTCGATGAGCGAGGCGTGCACGTGCTGGTCGGACACGATCAAGGTGTCGGAGTCGGCAAGGGAAGTGACCGCGGCGAGGTTGGCGAGATAGCCCGAGGAGAAGAGCAGCGCGCTCTCCTGACCGGTCAGCTCAGTCAAGGCTCGTTCGGTCGCGGCGTGCACCGGATGGGTGCCACGTGCGACGCGGGACGCCCTCGCGCCGGTGCCGTAGTCGCGCGTGGCGCGAGCCGCTGCCTCGAGAACGTCTGGGTGACGGGAGAGGCCGAGGTAGTCGTTGGTCGCAAGATCGATCCTGGGGGCCGCAGCGGGCGGATTAGCTTGGCGCACCAGGCCGCTCGCCTCCCGCAACGATGCCAGCTCTGCCACTCTGGCAAGCACGCTCGGGCCGTACGTCATCCGTGCACCTCCTCGACCGCGCCCACCATCGCATCGCAGATCGTCCGTAGGTCGTCGTCCAACGCAACGTAGGGCGGCATCGTGTAGACGAGGTTGCGGAAAGGGCGCACCCAGGCTCCTCGCTCGAGCGCCGCGCGAGTGACGTCGACAACGCGTACCGGGTCGTGGAGCGCGATGACACCGACGCCGCCCAGCACCCGCACCTGCTCGACTGACGAAAGCCTTTCTGCCGAGTAGAGATCCGTGAGTCCGCGTTCGAGTCGACTGACGTCGTCCTGCCAGCCTCGCTCGAGCAGCAGGTCGAGGCTTGCCGCCGCGATGGCGCATGCGAGCGGGTTGGCCATGAAGGTCGGCCCGTGCAGGATCGTGCCGAACGCGCTGCTCTCGATCGTCTCCGCGACGCGGTTCGTACACAGCATCGCCGCGAGCGTGACATAGCCGCCGGTCAGCGCCTTGCCGACGCACATGACGTCAGGCAGCGCGTCTGATCCGGCCCACTCCGTCGCGAAAAGCGTTCCCGTACGGCCGAATCCGGTGGCGATCTCGTCGTAGATCAGCAGCATGCCGTGCCGGTCGGCGACCTCGCGCAACACTCGCAGGCAGTCCGCTGGATAGGGGTACATACCGCCGGCACCTTGCAGGATCGGTTCGACGATGATCGCCGCGCACTCCGAACCATGCTGGGACGCAAGGGTTTCCACGGACGCGGCCCATCGGCGTACAGCCTCGGACGTCTGGCGGGTCAGGCCGTTCACCTCGGCAGCCGACCGCGCCGGTGGGGGACGGTCGGCAAAGATCTGGGGCGCCAAGATGCCGGGGAACGCCGAGTGCATGCCGTCGACGGGGTCGCACACGCTCATCGCCGCGAAGGTGTCACCGTGATAGCCACCGCGCACGGTCAAGAACCTTTGGCGCTCGGGCTGGCCCGTCGCGACCTGGTACTGGAGGGCGACCTTCATCGCGACCTCGACCGAGACCGAGCCGGAGTCAGCGAAGAACACGTGCTCCAACCCGGCCGGCGAGAGCGCGACGAGTCGCTCACCCAGCGCGACCGCGGGCTCATGTGTCAGACCACCGAACATCGCATGACTGAACCGGCCGAGCTGCCCCTGCGCCGCCGCGTCCAGCGCCGGGTTGCGGTATCCATGGATCACCGACCACCACGAGCTCATCGCGTCCAGGGCCGACCGGCGTACGCCGTCCTCACCGACCAGATCGAGCCACGGCCCGTCCGCCCCGACGACCTCATAGGGGAGCGGGCCGTGCAGCGGGGCGTACGGGTGCCAGAGCAGACCACGGTCGCGCGCAATGACCGAGTCGAGAGCGGTTGAGGGGGCCGTCACACCCGGGAGTCTGCCCCATCCCCTGAACACTGTTCAATTTCCGCCTACGCCGGTCGAGTAGGCGAGGCGCTAGCCGAGGCGTATCGAGACCAGGTGCGCGCGATCACCTGGTCTCGATACGGACTGCGCTAACGCTCCGCCTACTCGACCTACTAGAGGGCGGTGACCTCGAACTCGTCGAGGACGAACTCGGCCGATCCGTCGTCGCCGCTCTTGCGCAACCCGACCCACGCGTCGCCGGCCGCGGGCGCGGTGAACTCGTAGGAGTGCGTGGCCGTCGTGGTCGCCACCGGCAGCGGCGTGACCGACAGGTCCGTCGCTGACGGGCTGTCCACCGCCGTCACCCAGGAGTACTGGCCGGCGGTCTCGCACTGGTACTGGAACGACACCTTGTACTTCTTGCCGGCCTCGAACCGCACCGTCTGCGGCACGGTCCGGTAGACCAGCCCGCCGTTCTCGCCGCGCGACTTCAGTGACTGCTCACCGGCGAGCACGTCGTCGATGACCTTGCCGTTCCACCCACGCTGCGTGAACGGCGCGTGCGTCTGCGCGATGTGCGTGCGCGGGTCGGTCACTCCGCCGGCGTCGCCCTTCACGAACGGACCCCAACCCACGGGCACGTTCTCGAAGTCCTCGTACGCGAGGGTGCCGGCCTTCGTCGTACGCCGACCGCTCACCACCCGCACGTTGTCGAACGTCACGCGCGCATCGCCGGCGTCGGCGGCCAACGTGAGCACGACCGGCTCGCGGGAAGTCTGCACCGTGAACCAGGTGAAGATCCGCTGCATCCGGCTCTCACTCTTGACGTCCGAGGCGACCTGGTTGACGGCGGTCGAGACGTCCGTCCAGTTCGACGCGGTCGTGCCGCCCACAGAGACATCCAGCCGCGCCCTGCGGCGGTCGCCGGCCTTGGCGCCGATCTCGACCTGGACCGACGCGACATAGGTACCGGCCGGGAGGCTGCCGAGTCGCTGGCTGACGGAGGTCTGGCTGGAGCCGAGCACCAGCTCGTAGTCGCCCCGCGCACTGCGCTTGACCTCGGCGCCGCCCTTGACCGTCCATGCCTTGAGGTCGCCGGCGTTGAAGCCCGGGTCACGCAGCGGCGTGCCCTCGCCCCACTTCGGATCGGCCTGCTTCGGCGCGGGGCGACGATAGACGACGTACGGCTGGCCCTTGTCGGCCTTCAACGTCACCTTGCCGCCGCTCACCTTGACCTGGCCGACGGAGACGCGGCCCTGGTCGGTCAGCTTGTAGACGTAGACCGACGAGGAGCCGGCCCAGCCGCGCGGCAGCTGCCACGTCGTCGTACCGCCAGTTGCGTTGAAGTGGAACAGCTTTGGCGGCGAGGTGAGCGACTTCGGCTCCCAGGGGATCAGGTAGGCATCGCCCCGCAGGATCTCGCGACGGTCCGCGGTCACCACCCGCGTGCCGCCGTCGTTGTGTACGGAGAGGGGCACCGGCGCGAAGAAGGTGATCTCCTCGTCGGTCCAGCTCTTGATCGGGTACGCCTGCAGCAGCTTGACCGGCAGGTTGTTGGTCCACAGCTGGGCGTAGAACGTGCTCCAGTCAGCCTTGCCCTGCCAGCCCTCGAAGGTGCCGAGCCGAGCGGTGCCGAGCAGCGGCCACTTGTCGGCGAAGACGTCCTTCTGGTGGTGACGGACCATGCGGATGAGCTGTGAGTTGATACCTCGCGACGTGTCGCCGCCGTAGTCGACCTCGTTCGCCCAGTGCGACCACAGCGACGAACGCTCGAGCCCGTGGCCCCACTCGGAGGTGACCACCCAGCCCTGCTCGCGCAGGTGAGCCTGCAATCCGTCGGAGTTCCAACCGGATTCGCGGAACACGTCGATGTAGAGCATGTTCAGCCCAGGGTGGGCCTCACGGCGCAGGTCGGCGAAGCGCTTGGCGATGTCACCGCTGACCAGGTCACGACGTGAGTCGATCCGGTACGACTGGTCCAGCCAGTCCCACTGCTTGTTGGCCGGGTCGACGAGCGTCTCGGAGAAGGCGTGGGCGACGGGGTAGGACTCGGTCGCGTTGACGTGCACCGCGAAGTCGCTGGACCAGCGAGAACCCTTGTCCACCAACGTGTTCATGTCCGCGAGCCCGCCCGCACGCTGGTTGTAGTTGCCGGCGTAGTCCGGGTGCGCGGAGTCGTGCCCCTCGGACTGATAGCCCTTGAGCAGGGTGAACTGGCGCAGCCCGTCCGTCGCGAGGTTGATCCGCTTGACGTTGTCGAGCGTGTGCAGGAACGGGTTCGCTGCCAGGCTGGCGAAGTTCATCGGGATGTGGGGGATCACGCGCAGGTGCTGGTCGTCGGCACCGAGCGGCTTGACCGCGATGTCACGCATCGCGATGGCGGCGTCCTGCCAGTCGATCTTGCCGTCACCATTGCGATCGCGCGTCAGGATGACGGTGGCGTACGGCAGTGGCTGTGTCTGCGAAACACCTGCAGTAGCAGGGCGATACGTCCACTCGCCCGGCGTGAGGCCGCTCTCGGTCCAGCTCGCCTTCTTGATCGCCTGGTGCCAGAAGCGGCCGTTCTCCCAGGTCGTGCCGTTGGCGCTCACGGGGACGTCATAGACGACGTTGGACTCCAGAGCGGCGGCGAGACGGTCAGTGGCCACGACGGCGTACGCACTGCCCTTGGCCGCTGCGTCTGCCGGGGTGTCCGCGGTGACCTTGACGAGAGTGTCGCCACTGGTCGCCTTGTCGAGAACGACGCGAGCGGCCAGCACGGTGGCGCCCGGCTGGTCGCTGCGCACGCTGAGCAGGCGCAGCTCGGGGATCTGCAGCCGACCGACGCGCAGTGCGTCGGTGTCCTTGATCGACGTGACGCGGTAGTCGACCTTCCAGCCGGAGACCGCGATGCGGATGGTGATAGTGGTGCCACCCGTGAAGGTGAGCGTGTAATCGACCCGGTCCGAGCGCGTCGCGGCCTTGACCGTCGGCTTCTGCGAGACGCCGTCGATCAGGACGGACGTGACCGGGTCCGGCTGGCCGTGGATGACCGCCTTCGTGCCGCGGTCGGTGTAGGAGACCACGCGCGGGAAGTCAGAGCCGACGCGGACCTCGAGCTCGCGCGAACGGATGACCACCTCGGCGGGCGCTGCCGCATGTGCTGACTCCATGGGCACGATCGTCGCAGCGGCCGCCATCGCACCGAAGGTGCGCAGGACCGTACGCCTGGAGATCGAACCGCTGTCGCGGGATGTTGCGGGGGTGTTGCCGGTGGGGGGAACCATGACACTCCTTGGCTGATCAATCGGTGGTGCTACGTCGAAGCGCTCACTCGAACGTCTCGACGTAGGGCTCTGATGGACCGAGGTCCGGTCGTTCGCACAGCTCGATCGCGCGCCCGATGGACTCGAGCTCGAGGAGGGTGATGACGTTGTCGCCGGCCCTCAGGTAAGGCGCTGGGACGTACGTCGTCCGCTGGGGCCCGACGCTGTCGTACCGGCCGATCAGCTCGCCGTTGACCCAGCAGAACCCGCGGCTGAAGCCCGGCAGCGCGAGGAAGGTGTCCGCCGGCTCGTCGATCTCAAAGCTCGCCTGGGCGAGCCCGGCCGAGTCGTACGACGGACGGCCGGCTTCGTCGGACGCCGCACCGGCGAGGTCGTTGAGGTCGTCGGTGCCCCAGCCCGCAAGAGGCACCGGGACGCTCTCCCACCCGTGCACGAGTCGACGGTCGATCGAGACGCCGCCGACCGCGCCCTTGTCTGCTCCGAGCAGCGGGCCGTAGTTGATCCGGCCGCGATCCTCGACAAGCACCTCGAGCAGGACCGGTAGACCATGGCCGACCACCTCCACGCCTGCAGAACCGTCGACGTCGTCGAGGCGACCCTGACAGATGCCGTCCACGAAGACGTACGCCCGGTCGCGCAGGTCATGCAGATAGATGCGATGCGCGCCGCGCGGCAGGATCGGGCGCGCGCGGTGCAGGACCATGCCGGACGACAGCCGCAGGTCCGCGAACGTCGGAACGCCAGCGCTGGCAACGCTTCCCGTCAACGGTCGAAGGGCGGTCAACAGATCGGCCACGGGCTCGACCGCGATTCGCTGAGCGGGCAGCACGGCGGCCATGCCCGGCATGACCGGCAGCTCCGACACGGCTCGTCCGGTCGCTGCGGCGAAGATCTCGCGGAGTGCCGCGCCCTTGTCCGTGAGCTCGCCGTGCTCGGAGATCGGAGCGTCGGAGTCATAGCTCGTGATCGTGGGCTGCACCTTGGCCCCGTCATGGTTTGCGCCAGCCCAGAGGCCGTGATTCGAACCTCCGTGCGCCATATAGAGATTCACCGATCCGCCGCTGCGGACCACATCCCCGACGACCTTCGCAGCCGACTCGGCCGAGCGCACGTGATGCTGCTCGCCCCAGTGGTCGAACCAGCCATTCCAGAACTCGGCGCACAAGAACGGCTCGTCCGGGCGTCGCTTGCTCAGCAGGTCCCGTGCGCCTGATGGGTCCGACCCGAACGTCGCCGTGGCCCAGACTCCGGGAATCGTGCCACCGTCGAGCATCAGCTCGGTCGGGCCGTCGGCAGTGAACAGCAGTTCGCGAATCCCGCGCTCTCGCAACGCATCTCGCATCCAAGCGAGGTACTCAGCGTCGTCGCCGAAGGAGCCGTACTCATTCTCGACCTGCACCGACGTGATCGGTCCGCCGTGGACGGACTGAAGGGGTGCGACCTGGGGGATCAGCTCGTCGAGCCAACGCTCCACGAACGCGAGGTAGGCCGGGTCGCTCGACCTGACCGCGGTGCGGGGAGTGTCCGTGACAAAGGTCGGCAGGCCACCGTTGGCCCACTCGGCACAGATGTACGGACCTGGGCGGAGCATGACGTCGAGCCCGAGGTCACCGGCGATCTCGATGAACTGGGGGAGGTCACGCCAGTCGTCCCAGCGGGGCGTTTCGTCGGCGCGATCCTGGTGGAAGTTCCAGGCGACATAGGTGTCGACCGTGTTGAGCCCGAGCGCGCGGACTCGCTCAAGCCGGTCACGCCACAGCTGCGGATGCACCCGGAAGTAGTGCACCGAGCCCGACAGGATCTGGTGCGGGATGCCGCGCCGGAGGAGCTGGCTGGACCCAGCCTCCAACGCGGCATCCCGTGTCTGTGTGGCCCGCTCGGGGCCCCGACTCGTGGTCATGCGAGACGCCCACGCTTCGAGCCGTTCATGGGCGTACTCCTCGGGACCTCGATCGGTGTGCTTTCAGGATGGCACGCAATGTTAGCGATAACAACCGATTCGCAAGATCCGTCCCGCGCAGAGCGCCGGAAGCCGAAAGTCAGCCGGTTAGGATCGCTAGGTGGCAGTAGAAGATCTGGGCATCGGCGGCGCAGGGGACGGGCGCCCACCCGGTATGCAGGACGTGGCCCGGCTGGCTGGGGTGTCTGCCCAGACCGTCTCGCGCGTCCTGCGCGGCCATGTGAATGTTAGCGATCGCACCCGTTCTCAGGTGATGTCAGCCGTCGAACAGCTCGGCTATCGCCGCAACCACGCCGCGAGCGTGCTGTCCTCCGGACGCAGCCGCACGATCGGTGCCGTGATGTGGTCCACGGTCCAGTACTCCGGCCTCCTCATCTCGCACGGCATGGAGCAGGCGGCGCGCGAGTCCGGCTACACCGTGAGCACGGTCAGCGTGACATCGCTCGCGGCGCATGCGCTCGAGTCGGCCCTCGCCACGCTGATCGAGCAGGCCGTCGAGGGCATCGTGCTCGCCATCCCGATCAACGAGCCGGACCGTCGCGTCGCGGACCTCCTCGCCCGCGTCCCGTCGGTGTCCGTGGACGGTGCAATCTCCTCGACGACGCAGATGGTCATGGTGGACCAGGAGCTGATCGGTCGCCTGGCGACCCAGCACCTGCTCGACCTGGGGCACGACAACGTGTGGCACGTGTCGGGTGATGACAAGTGGAACGAGGCATCGCTGCGCACCGCGGGCTGGCAGCGCACCGTCGAAGCCGCGGGTCGTACGCCCGCTCCTCTCCTGCACGGCGACTGGACCCCGCAGTCCGGCTACGAGGCGGGTCAGCTGCTCGCCCGAATCCCTGACGCCACAGCGGTTTTCGTCTCCAGTGACGAGATGGCCTTCGGTGTGATGCGGGCACTCGAGGACGCCGGGCTGCGTATCCCGGAGGACGTCTCGGTCGTCGGTGTCGATGACATCTCGCTGGCGCCGTTCAGTCGTCCAGCGCTCACCACGGTGGCTCAGCCGCTCCTCGGAGTGGGCGCGAGTGCCGTACGACATCTGCTGGCTCAGATCACCAAGGAGCCGATCGAGGAGACACCGCTGGTGCCCGAGCTGATCGTGCGCGCCAGCACCGCCCCACCCCGCAAACCGCTGGTCGAGTAGGCGAGCCCCTTCGCTGGTCGAGTAGGCGAGCCCCAAAGGGCGAGCCGTATCGAGACCGGGTGACCGCGTGCACCTGGTCTCGATACGCCTCCGCTAGCGCTCCGGCTACTCGACCGGCGGGGGAGAGGCCAGGAGGCGCAGGAGGCGAGCGGCCTCGTCGCGCAGGGCGTCGCGCGCGGGCCCCAGGTATTTGCGGGTGTCCACGAGACTCTCCTGCTCAGCCAGCACCCGACGTACCTCGCCGGTGAAGACGACGTTGAGGTGCGTAGCGATGTTGACCTTGGTCAGCCCGGCCTGCACGCCACGTGCGATCTCCTCGTCGGGCACGCCAGACGAGCCGTGCAGCACCAGCGGCACGGGCACCGCATCGCGCAGCCGCGCCACCAGATCCAGGTCGAGCGAGGCCGTGCGCTCGGTCATCGCGTGCGAGGACCCGACGGCGACCGCGAGCGCGTCGACGCCGGTGTCCGCGACGAAGGCCGCTGCGTCGTCGGGATCGGTGCGGACGCCCGGCGCGTGCACGCCGTCCTTGCCGCCAACCTCACCGAGCTCGGCCTCGACTGACACTCCGGCCTCGTGGCATCGGGCTGTCACTTCGGCGGTGAGGTCACGGTTCTGCTCGTCGGGCAGCTGCGACCCGTCGAACATCACTGAGGTGAATCCCAGGTCGACCGCCTGCTTCACCAGCTCGGGATCGGTCGCGTGGTCCAGGTGGAGGATGCACGTGGCTGATGATGCAGCCGCCAATGCCTTTGTGCCTGAACCGATTCCGAGCACCGACCCGTGATAGCGGACCGCGTTCTCGCTGATCTGGAGGACGACGGGGAGGCCGGTTGCTTCAGCCGCGGCGACCAACGCATGGGCGTGCTCGAGCTGGATGACGTTGAACGCACCCACTCCGCGGCCCGCGGAGCGAGCCTCGTGCAGGACGTCGTCGAGTCGGGCGAGAGTCATGCGTCTCCTTGGATCACGGTGGTGGTGAGGTCGTGCAGGGCCGCGCGGTCGACGTCGCCGGCGACGGGTGCGAGGACGGCTGCCGACGACCACCCCACGGCGGTGCGGACCATCTCGGGCTCGGACAAGTTCAGTGAAAGTCCCGCTGCCAGTGCGGCCACGGCTGCGTCGCCAGCCCCAGTCGGGTTGCCTTCCAACGGAACTCGCGGCCGGGCGGCGTACGACGTCCCGTCCGGTCGGACGAGGAGCAGGCCGTTCTCGCCGCGAGAGACGACGACCGTGCGGGCGCCGCGTTGCTGGAGGAGTCGAGCGCCGTCGTACGCCTCGCTCGTCCCCGTGACTTCAGCGAGCTCGTGATGGTTGGGCTTGATGAGATCAGGGCTGGCCGCGAGTGCGCTCAGCAGAGCCGGTCCGCTGGTATCGACGATGCAAGGACAGCCGTGCTCGTGCGCCAGACCGATGACATCGGCGTACGCCTCGTCTGCGACACCGGCGGGCAGACTCCCGGAGGCAACCAGGACCTCCGCGCCGGCCTCAAGACCATGGCGCAGGTCGGCCAGCACCTGGCGCCAGGACACCGCGTCGAGAGTGCCGGGTTCGTTGAGAACCGTTGCGCTGTGGTCGGACTCGGCCACGACGGTGATCGTACGACGTGTGTTGGCTGACACCTCGGTCATCGCCTGGTCGATTCCTCGGCGTCGGAGATCATCGATCAGGAGCGCGCCGGTGGGACCTCCGGCAGGACCATAGGCGCGCACGGGGTGGCCGAGCTGGGCCAGGACCGACGCCGCGTTGACTCCCTTGCCGCCGGCCCGTTGGACGACCTGACGCACCCGATGGCTTGCGCCGGGCTCGAGCGCGTCGACCGTGTAGGTGACATCGAGCGCAGGGTTGGGGGTAAGAGTGAGGATCACGAGTAGGAGTTCCACGCCAGGACGGCCGCGCCGAGGCAGCCTGCCCGGTCCTGCAGCTGCGACGCCACGATCTCGGGGCGACGTCCCAGCGTCATCCGCGCCCCGACCGCCCGGCGCAGGGGCTCCAGCAGCGTGTCGCCACTGAGCACCAGACCGCCGCCGATCACGATGCGGTCGGCACCGGTCGCGATGATCGTGGTGCTCAGCACCGTCGCGAGCGCGTCGACAGCCTCGGCCCAGACCTGGCGTGCGGCATCGTCGGTGCCGGCGTCGACGAGGGCGGCCACATCACTCGCGGTCACCTTGCGACCGGTGACGGCGCTGTAGCGGCGGGCGATCGCCGATGCCGATGCGATGGTCTCGAGGCAGCCACGCGCGCCGCAGGAGCACAGCGCTCCACTCGGGTCGACGATGGCGTGTCCGATCTCGCCGGTCCACCCCTGGGCGTTGAGCAGATGCCCGTCGATCATGAGAGCGGCCGCGATCCCCGTGCCGATGGGCACGAAGAGCACGTCCTGCGCACCTACGGCAGCGCCGAGCCGTCGCTCGGCGAGCAGCCCGGCGCGCACGTCGTGGCCGATGGCGGCAGGGAGTCCGAGCCCGTCGGTGATCTGCTGCCGCAGGGGCAGGTCCCGCCAGCCGAGGTTGACCGCGAGCAGCGCGACGCCGCTCTCGTCGTCGATCAGTCCAGGGACCACAACTCCCACGTGGACGACCTTGACGCCCTCCTCGGCCCGATCGATCAGCTCCTCCAGCACGGGCTTCAGTGCGGTGGCCGGATCGTCGGCGATGCCCTCTGGTGTGGGAACCGTGACGGAGGCGATGACCTGGAGCCCGACGTCCACCAACGCAGCCTTGACGCGGGTGCCGCCCACGTCGAAGGCCGCGACAGCGGTGACCGTGGGCGCTTTCATGTCAGCCACCGGCGGGATCGAGAATCACGGAGCGGGTCAGGTGACGCGGCTGGTCGGGGTCGAGGCCGCGGGCTGCAGCCCGGGCCAGGCAGAGTCGGTGCACCCTGACGAGCTCGGCCAACGGGTCGATGTCGCGGTGCTCCAACCGGGCTCCCGTGCGTGCCACGTCCTCGTCCAGTCCCTCGGGGACGTCGCCCAGCACCCACGTCGCCCTCCCCGTGGTCGTGATGCTGATCGGACCGTGCCGGTACTCCATGGCTGAGTATGACTCAGCCCAGGACTGCGAGGACTCCCGAAGCTTCAAAGCCGCCTCGTGGGCGAGTCCGATGCCCCAGCCGCGGCCGAGGAAGGTGATCTCCTCGAGGTCGATCAGATCGCCCACGGCGCTGGCCTCGTCCTCGGCGAGTACGGCCTTCGCCTGCTCGATCGCGGCCGTCATGTCGTCGCCGACAGACGCCCGCAGGAGAGCGAGGGTCGAGGTGGCGAAGCGGGTCTGGACGACGGACTGCTCATCCATCTCGGGCAGCGTGATGACGTGGTCGCAGACCTCGGTCAGCGGCGTTCCGGGCGTGCCGATGATGGCGTACGTGGGGATGCGACCACGGACCGCCTCCACGACCTCGAGGACCTCGGTCGTCGTACCCGAGCGCGAGATCAGCAGCACGGCGTCGTACGCCCGCTCGGTCGGGAACTCGGTCGCGGTGAAGGCGTCGGTCTCCCCATGACCCAGCTCCTCGCGCCGTGAGGCGTAGGCCTGGGCGATGAACCACGACGTGCCACAGCCGATCGCCGCGACCCGCGCTCCACGCCGGGGCAGCTGGTCGGCGTGCGTCGGCGCCATCGCAACGGCCGCCGCCCATAGGGCGGGTTGGCTGGCGACTTCGCGCGCAAGGTGGGACTGTGCAGTGGTCTGAGTCGACATAACTGACACCGTAACGGATATGCTCATGTGTGAGCGATTCATTCTAAAAACGTTCACTATCGGGCGCATAGCCTCGAGGAGCGAAGTGGCGACAACGACGCGAGACCGCGAGCCCCGCTGGACGGCCCTCCTGCAGCTGCTGGCCGAGCGAGGCCGCTTGACCGTGACGGAGGCCAGCCAGGAGCTGGACGTCTCACCCGCCACCATTCGACGGGACTTCGTCTCCCTGGCCGGGCAGCAGCTTGCCACGCGCACGCACGGCGCGATCGTCGCCACGTCGGTCACCTACTCGCTGCCGGCGCGCTACCGCAGCACGTCTGGCGACTCCTCCCGCAACGCCTTGGCTGAGCGGGTCGCTCAGCTGATCCCGTCCGGCACCGTGGTGGGTCTGAACGGCGGCCGTACGACGACTGCCGTCGCCCGGGCCCTCGCCTCCGAGCCGGAGGAGTCGACCGACCCGGCTCGGCCGCCTCGCCTGAGTGTGGTCACCAACGCGCTCAACATCGCCTCTGAGCTGGCGCTGCGACCGAGCATCCGCTGCCTCGTCCTGGGCGGTGTCGCGCGGCCGGGCTCCTACGAGATGACGGGTGACCTGCCCGTGTCCGCGCTGCGGCGGCTCTGGCTGGACACGCTCGTGCTCGGTGTTGACGGACTGAGCGCGGCGGGCGGCGCCACCTGCGGGCACGACGAGGAGGCTGCGGTCAACGCCGCGATGGCCGCGCGGGCGGCCCGGATCATCGTGGTCGGGACGGGCGACAAGGTCGGCCGCACGCGGATGGCTCAGATCTGCCCGGCGAGCGCGGTCACGACGCTGATCACGGACGCGGAGGCTCCGGCCGAGGAGCTGGACGCGCTGCGAGACATTGACGTCGACGTACAGGTCCTCTGAACGCCCCCAGACACGAATTGACTCCGGCTACACGCATGCGTGTAGCCGGAGTCAATTGATGTTGCAGCGGTGCGGTGTCTACTCGTCGGACAGGGTCAGCTGGATGCCGCCGACCAGTGAGGCACAGATGTTGTAGAGGAACGCCGCCAGCGTCGCGATCGCCGTCAGCAGCACGATGTCGATGACGCCGATGACGACCGAGAGCGAGACCACGCGGCCAAAGCCGACGTAGTCCATCAGCTCGAAGTTGGAGCCCTCCTGGTCCAGCGTGCGGAACATGTCCTGCACGTCACCGAAGACGCCCATGCCCTGCAGCACCGTCCACATGACCGCGACCATCACGACACCGGCGATCGCCGCCGCCACCGACAGCAGGAACGCGATCTTCATGACCGACCACGGGTCGACCCGCGACAGCGTCAGCCGAACGCGGCGGGGCGTGGCACGACCAGGCCTTCGCGGTGCGGGGCGGGGGCCGGCCGCGGGCGCATGACCGTTGGTGGCCGGCGCGCCGTTCTGGGGACGAGGTCCCTTGGTCGTCGGGCGCGCCACCGAATTCGGCAGGCGCGCGGCCGGCGCTTCGGCCGTCACGGCCTGCGCGGCTTCAGTGCCCTCTGGCGTGCTCACTCATCGTCTCCCGCCTCGCTGGACCCCCCAGCAGCCTCCGGCTCCACCGGCGACGAAACGTCTTCGGGGGTCGTTGTCGAGTCAGACGCTACGCCATCGTCCACCTCTTCCTCGACCTCGCGCTCAGTGTTGCGCGCGACGGCGACGATCGAATCGCCCGATCCAGGGGTCGCAAACTGCACTCCCATGGTCGATCGACCGGTCCGTCGAACCTCGGTCACACGGGAACGGACGATCTTGCCCTTCTCCATGACCACCATGACCTCGTCGTCCTCGGAGACCGTCAACGCGCCGACCAGATCGCCTCCACGATCGGACAGCTGCGCGACCTTCACACCGAGCGTGGCGCGGCCCTTGACGGGGTAGTCGGAGGAGGCGGTCCGCTTGGCGAGACCGTTCTCGAAGACCACGAACACGTCGGGGTCCTCACCGTCGTGGACGACGTTCATCGACAGGAGCTCATCGCCACCCCGGAACTTCATCCCGGTGACACCCGATGTCGCGCGGCCCATCGGTCGTAGCGACTCATCGGTGGCGTTGAACCGGACCGACTGGCCCTTGCGCGAGACCAGCAGGACGTCGTCGGTCGCGCTGGCCAGCGCGGCGCCCACGAGCTCGTCGCCGTCACGCAGGTTGACCGCGATGAGTCCACCAGAACGCGGGGAGTCGTACTCGGGCAGCCGGCTCTTCTTGACCAGCCCGTTGCGGGTGGCCAGCAGGAGATAGGGCTGCTCGTTGTAGTCCTTGATCGAGCGCATCTGCGCAATGGACTCACCCGGCTGGAACTCCAGCAGGTTGGCCACGTGCTGACCCTTGGCGTCGCGGCTGCCCTCGGGCAGCTCGTACGCCTTGACCCGATAGACCCGGCCGAGGTTGGTAAAGAACAGCAGCCAGTTGTGCGTGGACGTGGTGAAGAAGTGCTCGACCACGTCGTCGCCCCGCAGCTGCGCCCCGCGTACGCCCTTGCCGCCTCGGCGCTGCGAGCGGTACTCGGTCGTCTTGACCCGCTTGGCATAGCCACCCCGGGTGATCGTGACGACCACGTCCTCCTCGGGGATGAGGTCTTCCATGTTCATGTCGCCGTCGAACGGCACGATCTTGGTACGCCGCTCGTCGCCGTACTTCTCCACGATCTCGGCGAGCTCATCCGTGACGATCTGCCGCTGCCGCTCGGGCTTGGCCAGGATGTCCTTGCACTCCTCGATCTTGAGCTGCAGCTCATCGTGGTCGTCGATGATCTTCTGGCGCTCCAGAGCGGCCAGGCGACGTAGCTGCATGTCGAGGATGGCGCGGGCCTGGACGTCGTCGACATCCAGCAGCGCCATCAGCCCGCCACGCGCCTCATCCGCGCTGGGGGAGCGACGGATCAGCGCGATGACCTCGTCCAGCATGTCCAGCGCCTTGAGCAGGCCGCGCAGGATGTGGATGTCGGCTTCGTACTTGTTCAGCAAGAACGTTGTACGCCGCACGATGACGTCGATCTGGTGATCCACCCAGTATCGGATGAAAGCCGAGACCGGCAGAGTGCGCGGCACCCCGTCGACCAGCGCCAGCATGTTGGCACCGAAGTTCTGCTGCAGCTGGGTGTGCTTGTAGAGGTTGTTCAGCACGACCTTCGCGACGGCGTCGCGCTTGAGCACGACCACGAGACGCTGCCCGGTACGACCGGACGTCTCGTCGCGCAGGTCGGCGATGCCGCCCACACGACCCTCCTTGACCAGCAACGCGATCTTCTCCGCGAGGCTGTCGGGGTTGACCTGGTAGGGCAGCTCGGAGACGACCAGGCACGTACGACCCTGGATCTCCTCGACCTCGACCACCGCACGCATCGTGATCGAGCCACGACCCGTCCGGTAGGCCTGCTCGATGCCCTTGTGGCCCATGATCAGCGCGCCGGTCGGGAAGTCCGGGCCGGGGATGATCGTGATCAGCTTTTCGAGCAGTTCCTCGCGGGTGGCCTCCGGGTTGTCCAAGAACCACTGGGCGCCCGCAGCGACCTCGCGCAGGTTGTGCGGCGGGATCTGTGTCGCCATGCCGACCGCGATACCGGCGGAGCCGTTGACTAACAGGTTGGGGAAGCGCGCCGGCAGCACCGACGGCTGCATCGTCTTGCCGTCGTAGTTGGGCTCGAAGTCGACGGTGTCCTTGTCGATGTCGCGCACCAGCTCCAGGGCCAGCGGCGCCATCCGGCACTCGGTGTATCGCGGCGCGGCCGCACCGTCGTTGCCGGGGGAGCCGAAGTTGCCCTGGCCGTCGATGAGCGGGTAGCGCATCGACCACGGCTGGACGAGTCGCACCATCGCGTCGTAGATCGCGGAGTCACCGTGCGGGTGGTACTGACCCATCACGTCACCGACGACGCGCGAGCACTTGTTGTAACCGCGGTCCGGGCGGTAACCACCGTCGTACATCGCATAGACGATGCGCCGGTGCACCGGCTTGAGACCGTCGCGCACATCCGGCAGCGCGCGGCTGACGATGACCGCCATCGCGTAGTCGATGTAGCTGCGCTGCATCTCGGTGTTGAGGTCAATCGGGTCGACCCGGTTGCCCTCGGTGGGCGGCTGCGTCACGTCAGTCATCTGAATCCTTTCGCCCGTTCCTCTTCCAGCCGCGCGTCGCAAGCTCCTCGCGGTCTGGCATCGTCACCGGGCGGTGAGTTCCCTTGTCGTTCATGCAAATTCGTACGACGCCGTCAGATGTCAAGGAACCGCACGTCCTTGGCATTGCGCTGGATGAACCCGCGCCGCGACTCGACGTCCTCGCCCATCAGGATCGAGAAGATCTCGTCCGCGGCGGCCGCGTCGTCGAGCGTGACCTGGAGAAGGACCCGGTGGTCGGGGTCCATCGTGGTCTCCCACAGCTCCTGGTAGTTCATCTCGCCGAGACCCTTGTAGCGCTGGATCGCGTTGTCCTTGGGCAGGCGCCAACCCTTCGACTGGCCGGCCTGCATCATCGCGTCGCGCTCGCGGTCGGAGAAGGCGAACTCGTGCTCGTGGTTGGACCACTTCAGCCGGTAGAGCGGCGGCTGCGCGAGATAGACGTAGCCCGCCTCGATGAGGGGTCGCATGAACCTGAAGAGCAGCGTCAGCAGCAGGGTCCGGATGTGCATGCCGTCGACGTCGGCGTCAGCCATCAGCACGATCTTGTGATAGCGGGTCTTGCTGAGGTCGAAGTCCTCTCCGATACCCGTGCCGAAGCCCGAGATCAGCGCCTGGACCTCATTGTTGGCCAGCACCTTGTCGATGCGGGCCTTCTCGACGTTGAGGATCTTGCCGCGGATCGGGAGGATCGCCTGGTTGTGCGGGTTGCGACCCTGCACAGCCGAGCCGCCGGCCGAGTCACCCTCGACGATGAAGACCTCGGAGATCGTCGGGTCGTTGGACTGGCAGTCCTTGAGCTTGCCCGGAAGGCCGCCCGACTCCAGCAGGCCCTTACGACGGGTCGCCTCACGCGCCTTGCGAGCGGCCATTCGAGCGGCCGCGGCCTGGACCGACTTGCGCACGATCGACTTGCCCTCGTTGGGGTGCGCCTCCAGCCAGTGCCCGAGCTCGTCCCGCACCGCGCTGGCCACGAAGCCGCGCACCTCCGAGTTGCCGAGCTTGGTCTTGGTCTGACCCTCGAACTGCGGCTCACCCAGCTTCACCGAGATGACTGCTGTCAGTCCCTCGCGGATGTCCTCACCGGTGAGGTTGTCGTCCTTCTCCTTGAGCAGCTTCTGCTGCTTGGCGAAGGTGTTGATCAGGGAGGTGAGCGCGGTCCGGAAGCCCTCCTCGTGCGTACCGCCCTCGTGCGTGTTGATCGTGTTGGCGTAGGTGTGGACCGACTCGCTGAAGGCAGTCGTCCACTGCATCGCGATCTCGACCGAGAGCAACCGGTCTGGGTCCTCGGCCTCGACAGCGATGACGTCCTCGTGGACGGGCTCGCTGCGCTTGGAGGAGTTGAGGTGCTTGACGTAGTCGAGCAGACCGTCGTCGTAGCGGTAGCTGATGGTGCGCGGCTTGGTGTCGACCTCGTGACCCTCGGCCACGGCCTCCTCGACGGCACCCTCCTCGACTTCGCGGGGGCGTTCGTCGGTGAGGCTGATCTTCAGACCCTTGTTGAGGAAGGCCATCTGCTGGAAGCGCGTCCGCAGCGTGTCGAAGTCGTAGTCGGTCGTCTCGAAGATGTCGCCGTTGGCCCAGAACGTGATCGTCGTACCGCTGTCGTCCGGATCCTCGGTCGGTCCGATGTCGGCGAGCGGCGCCTTGCGGACGCCGTCCTCGAACTCCATCTCGTGGATGCGCCCGTCCAGGCGTACCTGCGCGATGAGTCGGTGCGACAGCGCGTTGACGACGGATGAGCCGACGCCGTGCAGGCCACCGGACACCTTGTAGCCGCCACCACCGAACTTGCCGCCGGCGTGCAGCTGGGTCAGGACCAGCTCGACCGTGGAGATGCCGTAGTCCTTGTTGACGCCCACAGGGATTCCGCGCGCGTGGTCGACGACGCGAACCCCGCCGTCAGCAAGCAGTGTCACCTCGATCGAGTCACCGAAGCCGGCCATCGCCTCATCGACCGCGTTGTCGACGATCTCCTGAACGAGGTGGTGCAGGCCACGCGCGCCGGTTGATCCGATGTACATACCGGGTCGCTTGCGGACCGCCTCCAGACCCTCGAGCACCTGAATCGCATCGGCGTCGTACGCGACCTCCGGGGCCGGCTCGCGCGGTGCGGCTTTGGGTGTGGGCGGGGTGGCGTCCTCACCGGCGGGGAGGTCGGGCGTCTCATGAGGCGCGTCAGACACGGTGCTCCTTCTTGCGCGCGGCACAGGTCTGCGCCAGGGCGCAGGCCGAGCCACACAGGTGGCGTGGGACGGTCCGTGTCACCACCTGGCGTACTCACGCATTGGCATGAACGACCACGGTGCACGGACCTTCACCAAGTCTACCTGTCTCCACTCCTGGAACGGGCGCGTGGAGGGCCCTGTGGACACGTGTCAGCCGCAAACCCACCCAGCCGTGAGGGGGGAATCGCAGCCCGGTGTCCCAGCCGGCCTGCGAGCCGCTCGGCCGGATCCGCCTCAGATGACGTAGACGACCGCGCGCTTACCGCCCGAGCAGACCGTCACCGAGCCCCCTGTACAGCTCATGGCGTAGTCCTGCTTGGTCGCGTCACTGTGCGCATTCACGGTGAAAGGGCCGGTCTTCGGGCCGGCCGCCTTGACCGCGGCCGCGACGTTCTGGGCGAAGCCGCAGGTGGTCGTCTGGGACGCCCCGACTGTCGGGCTGCAGACCTTGACGCCGGGCGGCAAGCTCCCAGCGGCGGTACTGGTCGAGGACGACGTGCTCGGCTCAGTGCTGGTGCCCGGCTCGGTCGACGATCCGGGCTCGTCGGTCGAGGGAGCATCGGTGCCGGAATCGCTCGGCGTGCCCGTCGCGGACGGCAGGGGAGTGGGGTCGGCCTTCTTGTTGTCGTCGCCGGACATGCTGAACACCAGGGCAGCGCCGAGCGCGACGAGCGAGAGCAGGATGACCGCGATCGGGCCGACCATGCCGTTGCGCTTGCGGGGCGCTTCCTCGGTGTACGGCTCGGCGTAGGCCGGTTCGGCGTACGACGGATCCTGGTAGCCCTGGTTGCCGTAGCCACCCTGCGGGGCCGCGGGCGCGTACTGATGCTGCGGCTGGCCGTAGTCCGGCGCCGCGGGCGGTGGCACGTAACCCTGCGACGGAGTAGCGCTGTAGGTCTGGGCGGTCTCGGTCGACCCACCGTCCTCGTGGTACGTCGGCGCGGTCTGCGTCTGGCCGCCGTCCGGCTGACCGTCCGGCCGATCCGTCTGCCGCGGCTGGGTGAGGTAGGGGTCGGTCGGGTCCTCGATGACCTCGTCCTCCTCGGGCGGCGTCACCGAGTCGGCACCGCCGCGCGGTGGCTTGGCATAGCCGCCAGGCTCGGCAGGCTGTTGCGGTGCACCCGGGATACGGGCGACGCGGTGGACGTCGGTCTCCGTCGCGTCGGGATCGGGGAAGAACGCGTCGAGGACTCGACGGTCCTTGTCGTCAGGGCGGTCCGGTCCGCTCACGTGCCTGTCACTCTCCTGGTCGGGCGGGTCTCGGTCCTTGAATCCCCGACGTGTCACCGTACGTGGATCGGCCCGAACAAGCACATCAAAGCAAGGGACAAGTTCTCTGTACGTCCCTCAGCCGTACGTGTCACGCGGGCCTTTGCCGCCGTGCACCTTGCGTAGACCGCGGGACCACGACGGAGCCGAAGGTCCGACCACGCGGAGCTCGACCACGACATCGGCGCCGACCGCCTGCTCCATCCGGCCCAGGATGGTCGAGCTGAGCAGCCGCAGCTGAGTCGCCCAAGCCGTGGACTCGGCGCGCACCGTCAGCACGCTGTCCTGGAACGTGACGGGCGCGGTGTGCTGTGCGACGTCCGCACCGACGATCTCCTCCCAACGGCCCATGACGGCTCCAGCCGCGACGTCGACCCGCCAGTCACGGTCGCGCATGAGCCGGTCGACCTGATCGCCGAGAGCCTGGGGATCGCGGCCGGCGCGGTCCTCGCGAGCCGACCACCGTCCCCGGTCGCCGGCCTTCCGACGTCGGATCGCGGGGGAGCCGGGTCGCAGCCCACGATCACGGGCAGCCCTACGCACCCGGGCCAGCGCAGCTGCCGCTGCGTCGACGGTGTCGTCGGCCGGGTTTTCTGAGACGGGCTGCGGGCCCAGCTGACGGGCGGCCGGCGCGTCCTCAGGCGGGTTCACGTGAAACCTCCCCGAGCGTCACGTGGAAGGTCCGACCGGTCAGCGCATCAGGGACATCGTCCGCGACCGCAGCGGTCACCAGCACCTGCTCGGCGTCCTCCACCATGGCCGCGAGCCGGGCGCGCCGGCCGGCATCAAGCTCGGCGAACACGTCGTCCAGCACCAGGACGGGATCCGTCCCGAGGTCAGTGCGCAGCAGCTGGAACGCGGCCAGCCGCAGCCCCAGCGCGAACGACCAGGACTCCCCGTGGCTGGCGTACCCCTTGGCCGGCAGATCGCCCAGCTGCAGGACCAGGTCATCGCGATGCGGGCCGACGAGGGTGACGCCGCGCTCGACCTCCTGGCTGCGGACCTGCGCGAAGGTGTCGTGCATGGCCTGCTGGAGATCGGCCTGCTCAGGCACCTCCCCGGCCGCGATCACCGAGGCCACCTCTTCGTGCACGGATGAGCGGTACGACGCCTGCGCGGCTCCGCGCCCCGCGCTCACCTCGTCGTACGCCTTGGCCAGGTAAGGGGACAGGTCATGCAGCAGCCGCAGCCGCGCGTAGAGCAGCGATGAGCCGACCTGGGCGAGATGGGTGTTCCAGACATCGAGGGTGTGAAGAGCGGATGCCCGCGCCTCGTCCTCGGGCTGGCTCTCATCACGGCGGGGGCGACGAGCACCTTTGCGCAGCAATGGCATCGAGGACTTGAGCAGCGCGTTGCGCTGCTTGAGGATCTTGTCGTAGTCGGCCCGGGCGCCGGCCCAGCGAGGCTGCCGCGCAACGAGGAGCTCGTCGAGGAACCGTCGCCGCTCGGACGGGTCACCTTTGACGAGTGCCAGGTCCTCAGGGGCGAAGAGCACGGTGCGCAGCGCGCCGAGGATGTCGCGCGGGCGGGTCAGTGCCGCTCTGCCGAGGCGAGCACGGTTGGCGCGACCGGGATTGATCTCCAGCTCCACGATCTGTTCACGGCCGTCGCGCACGACGACCGCCCGGATGATCGCCTGCTCGGCGCCGGCTCGGACCAGCGGCGCGTCCTGCGCGACCCGATGGGAGGACAGACTGGCGAGGTATCCGGCCGCCTCGACCAGGTTGGTCTTGCCCTGTCCGTTGAGGCCGACGAACGTCGTGATGCCTGGCTCGAGCTCGACCTCGGCAACCGGGTAGGAGCGGTAGTCGACCAGCGACAGGTGCCGCAGATACATCCGTTCCTCCCTCGCGCCATCTCGCGGAGCATCGGACAAGGGCGTTGATCCGTACGCCGGAAGGTCACCTTCGGCGCACGGGCCGACCCGTCCCCGCGCTAGTGGCTCAGTGCTCGCTGGCCTTCGCGCCAGGCTTGGGCCTGTCGTCCTGCTTCGGCTGAGCAGCAGGGCTGACCTCGCTGTGCCCCTCCTTGGCCGCTCGCCAAGGCTCCTCGCCGAACTTCATCACCTCGTGGCCGCCGAACTGTCCACGCAGCGCGGCGACGGCCCGCATCTGCGGGGAGTTCTCCTGCCGTGAGCTGAAGCGGGCGAACAGTGCGGCCGCCAGCACCGGCATCGGGACCGCGAGGTTGATGCCTTCCTCCAGGGTCCAGCGACCCTCGCCGGAGTCGGTGGAGTACTCGCTGATGCCCTCGAGGTGAGGCGTCTCCTCGAGGGACTTGACCAGGAGGTCCAGCAGCCAGGAGCGGACGACGGTGCCACGGGTCCAAGCCTTGAAGCAGCCTTCGACGTCCTCGACGATGTCCTTGGCCTCGAGCAGCTCGAAACCCTCGGCGTAGGCGTGCATCAGGCCGTACTCGATGCCGTTGTGGACCATCTTCGCGTAGTGGCCGGCGCCGACCTTGCCGGCGTGGACGAAGCCCTCCTCGCGCGGACCTTCGGGTCGCAGCGCGTCGAAGATCGGCATCGCGCGCTCGACGTGCTCGGCGTCGCCGCCACACATCAGGCCGTAGCCGTTGTCCAGGCCCCAGACGCCGCCAGACACACCGCAGTCGACGTAGCCGATGCCCTTGTCCTTGAGCAGCTCGGCGTTGGCCTGGTCATCGGTGAACTTGCTGTTGCCACCGTCGATGACCATGTCGCCCTCGGACAGCAGGCCGCTGAGCTCTTTGATGGTCTCGCGCGTCGGGTCGCCCGCAGGCACCATGACCCAGACGGTGCGCGGTGCCTTGAGCTTGCTGACCAGCTCCTTCAGGTCAGCAACGTCGCTGACCTCAGGGTTGCGGTCGAAGCCGATGACCTCGTGGTCGGCGCGACGGATGCGCTCGCGCATGTTGCCGCCCATCTTGCCCAGACCGATCAGACCCAGCTGCATCGAAATGCTCCTTCGCGCTCTGCGGAAACGGGTGGTGCCCTGGTGGAACGCTACGCCCGCTGCGAGCGGTCGCGAAGACTCCCCACCATCAGGAGTTGTACGGGCCGGCTGACCGAGCCGAGTGGCGTGGTCAGCTGGCGAAACGGACAGGCATCAGGACGTAGCGATAGCTCTCGTCCGCATCGCCGTCCGCCTCGGCCTGCCCGCTCAGGACGGCCGGACGGCTCGGCTGGGTGAACGACAGGCGGGCGTACGACGTACCGAGCGCGCCCAGCCCGTCGAGCAGGAACTGGGGGTTGAACGCGATCTCCAGCTCTGGACCGGTCAGCGTCGCCTCGACCGCCTCGCTCGCCTGCGCGTCGTCACCGGTGCCGGCCTCGATCGCGACCTGGCCCTCGGAGAAGCGCAGCCGGATCGGGGTGTTGCGCTCGGCCACGAGGGAGACACGCTTGACCGCCTCGGTCAGCGCCGCGGTCTCGATGACGGAGACCGAGTCGACGCTGGTGGGGAAGATCGAGGTGACCTTGGGGTACTCACCGTCGAGCAGGCGGGTGGTCGCCCGCCGCTGACCGGCCTCGAAGCCGACCAGGCCGTCGCCACCGGCGGCCGTGCCAAGTGCGATGTCGACCGACCCGGAGGCGCCGAGGGCCTTGGCCGTCTCCGACAGCGTGCGGGCCGGGATCAGTGCAACGTGGCTGGCATCGGTCACGCTCGGGTTCCAGCTCAGCTCGCGCATCGCCAGCCGGTAGCGGTCAGTCGCCAGGAGGGTGATCTTCTCGCCCTCGATCTCGACCCGGACGCCCGTGAGGATCGGCAAGGTGTCACCACGGTCGGCCGCGATCGAGACCTGACCGACCGCCTGGGTGAAGACATCGCCGTTGATGCTGCCCGTGGAGTCGGGCGAGGACGGCAGGGTCGGGTAGTCGTCCGTCGGCATCTGCTGGAGGCTGAAGCGGCTTGAGCCGCAGGTCACCTGCACCTTGGATCCGTCGGTCGCGATCTCGACCGGCTTGCTCGGCAGGCTCCGGGAGATGTCGGCGAGCAGGCGACCCAGCACGAGCACCGTGCCCGGCTCATCGACCTGCGCATCCACCGTGACCCTGGCTGAGACCTCGTAGTCGAAGGCGCTCAGGACCAGGCCCTCGGGCGTGGCTTCCAGCAGCACCCCCGCCAGGACTGGCACCGGCGGACGCGGGGACAGACCTCGTACCGCCCACGTCACTGCTTCGGCCAGCACGTCGCGATCGACCCGGAGCTTCACGTCCACCGTCCCTTGCCTGTCGCGCCACGGTGCGGTGACCGCGCGGCGATCCTTCGTCGTCTGGCTCCGCTCCGGTCACCGACGTCGGTCGTGTGATGGAGCGAGAGAGGACACCCACGCGTACGCCGGGTGCGAGCCGACCCTAGTCGGGTCTTTGGTGGCAATCCAACATCTGGGGCGCACGTTCCTGGTCTGGATGAGTGACGAACGAATGGCTCACTGTCCACGTCATCCCCAGGTACGCGGGGCGGGGCGTCAGCTGGTCGATAAGGGTAGTAGTGGTGATCGCACCTGTGGATTCTGTGGACAACAGCCGTACGGACCGCCATCTCGGTGATCTGGGCTGTGCACAGGGCGTGGAGACAGGGTGTGGATAACTTGCTCGACCTGGGGATAAGTCGGCCGGTCCACGCGTCGTCCCCACTGATTCGACTGTTGATCCACAGGTTGTGCGCAGGGTGTGGGGATCGAAACAGCTCGTGCCGGCGGCGAAACAGGTGTGACTTCTGTGGCGTAGGTGGCGTGAATGGCGTGCTGTGACTTGCCCACAGGTCTATCCCCAGGCTGTGGATAACCGTCGCACACCTTGGTTTTGCGGGCTTATACGGCACGGGCTGCGGTCATCAGCACCGCGATCGAGGGCTTCGCGGGCGCACCGCGTCCCGTCGTGGGTTCGGGGTCGAACGCGAGGGTCATTGTTTTCCACAGGCTTATCCCCATGGTCATCCCCAGGCTTCCCCACAGCCTGTGGACAACGGGTCGGGCCTCACGTTCAAGGCGAGGGTCAATCGCGCCGCGACGAAGGACGTACGCCCAAGGTGGGGGGTGCAGCTGAGATTGATGGTCTTGTGGCCGCTGTGGACCCCGGTACCGAGGCGACAGGCTGAGGGTGTGACCCCCGCTCTCCTTGGCACCCTCGCTGTCCTGGCGCTGATCGACTCCACGTCGTTCGGCACGCTGCTCATCCCGATCTGGCTGATGCTCGCGCCCGGACGCCTCCGGCCGGCCCGGGTGGTGGTCTTCCTCGGGACCGTGGCCGCCTTCTACGCCGTGGTCGGGCTGTTGCTCTCCGCCGGGGTGGCGGCGTTCGTCGACGACCTCGACGGATTCCTGGAGAGCAAGACCGCATTCGCCGTGCAGCTCGTGCTTGGCGTCGCGCTGTTCGCCTATTCGTTCTGGATGGTCCGCAAGAGTCGCCCTCAGCAGGCGGGAGGCGGCCGCCTCACCCGCTGGCGGGACCAGGCGATGGGCGTGGAGACGGCGGACGGTGCGGAGCGCGGGTACCGCGGCCTGGTGACGCTGGCCCTGGCTGCGGCCGGCCTGGAGGTCGCGACGATGCTGCCCTACCTGGGAGCCATCGGGATCCTGGCGAAGGCGGATCTCGCCGTTCCCATGCACGTCGGCGCGCTACTGCTCTACTGCGTGGTGATGATCCTGCCGGCGCTGGTACTCCTGGTCGTCCGGCTCGGAGCACGCCAGCTGATCGAGCCGGTACTGCGCAGGTTCGGTGCCTGGATGGAGCGCTCGAGCCGCGAGACGACGAGCTGGATCATCGGCATCGTCGGTTTCCTGCTGGCGCGCGACGCCGTGGCCCGCCTGTTCGGCTGACGCTCGCGGCGTCGACGGCACTCAGCCCGCGGCAGCGCGGGTGATCTGGCTGGTGAGCTCGGTGATCTGATCGTAGATCGGCCGGCGCTCACCGATCAGCTGCCGGATCTTGCGGTCGGCGTGCATGACCGTGGTGTGGTCCCGGCCGCCGAACTGCTGACCGATCTTGGGCAGCGACAGCTCGGTGAGCTCACGGCACAGATACATCGCGATCTGTCGCGCGGTCACCAGCGTGCGTGATCGCGACGAACCGCAGAGCTCCTCGACCGACACATGGAAGTACTCGGCCGTCTTGGTCATGATCAGGGTGGCCGTGATCTGGCCGGTGCTGGCGCTCGGGACCAGGTCCTTCAGCACGTAGCCGGCGACCTGCTGATCGACCGGCTGCTGCGACAGTGAGGCGAACGCCATGACGCGAATCAACGCACCCTCGAGCTCGCGGATGTTGGTGGAGAACTTGCTGGCGATGAGCTCCAGCACGTCGTCGGGCACGTTCATCCGCTCGGCGATCGCCTTCTTGCGCAGGATGGCGATGCGGGTCTCCAGGTCGGGCGGCGTGACGTCGGTCTGCAGACCCCACTCGAACCGCGACCGCATCCGGTCGGCGAACCCGCTCAGTTTCTTGGGCGGCTGGTCGCTGGTGAGGACGATCTGCTTCTCACCATCGTGCAGCGCGTTGAAGGTGTGGAAGAACTCCTCCTGCGTGCCGTCCTTGCCCTGCAGGAACTGCACGTCGTCGATGAGGAGGACGTCGACGTCGTCTCGGTAGCGCTTCTGAAAGCTGCTCGCCTTGTCGTCGCGGATCGAGTTGATGAAGTCGTTGGTGAACTCCTCGGAGTTCACGTAGCGCACGCGCATGCTCGGGTAGAGGTTGCGCACGTAGTGACCGATCGCGTGCAGCAGGTGCGTCTTGCCCAGCCCGGAGTCGCCGTAGACGAACAGCGGGTTGTACGACTTCGCGGGCGCCTCGGCCACCGCGAACGCCGCGGCGTGGGCGAACCGGTTGCTGGCACCGATGACGAACGTGTCGAACGTGTACTTCGGGTTGAGTCGCGCATCGGTGACCGGCTCGACCGGCCGAGTCGTCGTCATCGGGACTGACGCCCGCAGGGGTACGACGGTGTCGCGGGTCGCACGCTCCTCCGCCTCGGTCTCGGCGACCTCGTCCTCACCGATGCCGGCCTCGCGCGCCTCGGCGCTCCCGTCGACCGTCTGTCGCAGCTGCGGATCGACGGTGATGGCGAGGCGTACGTCGCGGTTGAGGTGTCGACTCAGCGCGGCGGACACCGGCTCGCGCAGGGTCGTCTCGAGAATGTCCTTGGTGTGATCGAACGGCACCGCGAGGAGTGCGGTCTGGTCGACCAGACCGACGAGACGGGTCAACCGCAGAAACGCACGGTCGCGAGCGGCGATGCCGGTCTCCTCAAGTGCTAGCACTGTGGAGTGCCAGACGTGGGCAAGATCCGGTTGATGCTCGCTTACAGTCACCGTGCTCCCCTCCGCTGTGTCGTGGCTACCGCTGCTCCAGCGAACCTAGACTAGGCAGGCAATCCACAGGCTTATCCACAGGCTGTGTACGAAGAGGTGGAGCCGGGTCAGAAGGCCAGACGCTAACAACTCCGAGGGCGCTGGGCAACACCGTGACGGCCATCTTTTGGTTTTCAACGGCCGATGCACGGCGTGTCGTCTGGCCACGTCCGGTAGGCGCGCGTTCAATGGTGCGGTTCGGGCGGACGTACTCAGTTTGACCCGCCTTCCACCACGCCCGTATCGTGGTGGCGACCGTGCCTGTCATGGCCGTTTTCGCATGCTCACTGAGCGCACTGCTGTCGACACCTCACCGGTGGCGTCAACCGTGGACTGTGGGCTTCCGACAGCGGCCGTGACTTGGCCGCAACCGGGCGCTCCATCGCGGGCGTCATCCTGACCACAGCGCAGGCCCTGCCTGTAGACCGACCGGAGACCGCCGTGAGCAAGCGCACCTTCCAGCCCAACAACCGTCGTCGTGCCAAGAAGCACGGCTTCCGTCTGCGCATGCGTACCCGCGCGGGCCGTGCGGTGCTGGCGTCACGCCGCACCAAGGGCCGCGCTCGCCTGTCGGCCTGAGCGCGCGCCGGTCGCGCGGTCGTGGCTGACCTAGGGATGACTGTGCTGCCCTCAGCACATCGCCTGCGCACGGCCACTGACTATCGCGCCGTGCTGCGTGGTCGGACCGACTCCGCTCGGCTCTCCGCCGCTCGCGCCGGGGGCCACCTGCTGGTCGTCCACGCGGCTCGCCACCCAGACTCGTTCAACGACAAAGCCGGCACCGGTGAGCACCCGCTCCCGCGTGTCGGTTTTGTCGTATCCAAGGCAGTCGGGGGCTCGGTCGTGCGCAACCGCACCAAGCGCGTCCTGCGGCACCTGGTTCGCGAGCGTCTCGGTGCGGTGCCGACGGACGTCGACCTCGTCGTACGCGCTCAGCCGGCCAGTGCCGGCGCGACCACCGCCGACCTGGGCGGCGAGCTGGACCGCTTGCTGCGCTCCGTGCTGAAGAGGCTGTCGTGAGCATCCCGGCACCGACTGCGCACGAACGGGCGAGCGTCGCGGCGCTGCCACTCGTCTGGCTGGTACGGCTCTATCAGCGCTTCATCTCCCCGCTGACTCCGCCGTCCTGCCGTTTCATCCCCAGCTGCTCTGCCTACGCCCTGACCGCGCTACGGCGCTACGGGCCGTTCAAGGGCACGTGGCTGGCCGCCCGGCGCTTGCTGCGCTGTAACCCCTGGAACCCCGGCGGTGTGGACCACGTTCCGCATCGCGACACCCACATGCCACACCCGCACTGAGGATCTCAATGATCGACACCATCCTTTTCCCCCTCGAGTGGTTCGTCGCGACCATCATGGTCGGCTTCCACAAGGCGTTCACCTTCGTGGGGCTGCCCTCCGACAACGGTGTGACGTGGGCCCTGTCCATCGTCGGACTCGTCATCGTGCTGCGCATCCTGCTGATCCCGCTGTTCGTCAAGCAGATCAAGTCGTCGCGCCGGTTGCAGCTCATCCAGCCGGAGATGCAGAAGATCCAGAAGAAGTACAAGGGTAAGAAGGACCCTGAGTCTCGGCAGAAGATGACCGAGGAGACGATGGAGCTCTACAAGCGGACGGGCACCAACCCGTTCGGCTCCTGCCTCCCGATCCTGCTGCAGAGCCCGTTCTTCTTCGCGCTGTTCCGCGTGCTGCACGGTCTGCCCAAGATGGCCGACGGTGAGAAGGAAGCGCTTGGGCCGCTGACCCGCAACCTGGCCGAGCAGGCCGAGAGCTCGACCCTCTTCGGCGCGCAGTTGTCCTCGACGTTCCTGAACTCAGATGGCCTCTCGGCGAAGATCGTCACGATGGTGCTGATCGTCCTGATGTCGGCTACGACGTTCACCACGCAGCGCCAGCTGATGACCAAGAACATGCCGCAGGCCGCCTTGGACAACCCGATGGCCAAGCAGCAGAAATACATCATGTACTTGATGCCGCTGATCTTCTTCATCACCGGCCCGAACTTCCCGATCGGCGTGCTCATCTACTGGTTGGTCACCAACCTGTGGTCGATGGGTCAGCAGTTCTACGTCATCCGCCGGATGCCAGCACCCGGATCGGCGGCCGAGAAGGCCCTCGAGGAGCGCAACCGCGCCAAGGGCAAGGAGACCAAGAAGCTCACGGTCCCTGGCCTGTCCTCATCGAAGGACGATGACGAGCCGGATGACGACAAGCCGGTGGCCGCGCCAGGTCGGGCCACAGCGTCTGGCGTCGAAGCGGGCAAGGGCAGCGGTCAGCGCGTCCAGCCCAAGCGCAACACGCCCAAGCGCAAACGCTGAGCGAGCTGAGTTCGCGCCCCGCGCCCCCCTGACCCTGCTGTGTGAGATTCCTGGAGTAACCCCATGACTGAAGACCAGAGCACCCCCACCCACGACGTCGCCGCAGATGCTGACGAGTTGACTGACGGGCTCTCGACGCCTGAGACCTCGGATGCGATCGCGAGCATCGAGCAGGTAGCGCCCGACGCAGATGCCGAGGATCGCGACGAGCAGGACGACGAGATCAGCGCGGATGCGCAGGCGGACAGCGACGGCGAGCCTGACGATGACGGTGACGAGGACGATGAGGAGTCCGGCGACGAGTCACTGTTGGAGCGCGAAGGCGAGGTTGCCGCTGACTTCCTGGAGACCTTGCTCGACATCGCCGACCTCGATGGCGACATCGATGTCGACATCGATGGAGACCGCGCTGCGGTTTCCATCGTGGACAGCGACGAAGGCCGCGTGCCTCGCCGCCTGGTGGGCGACGGTGGCAAGGTGCTGGATGCTCTGCAGGAGCTGACGCGCCTGGCGGTTCAGGCTGAGACGGGCGATCGCAGCCGGCTGATGCTCGATGTGGCCGGCTACCGGGCTGATCGTCGCGCCGAGCTGGTGAAGCAGGCGGAGGCGGTCGTCGAGACTGTTCGTACGACCGGTGAGAGCGCGCCCCTCGAGCCCATGACTGCCTTCGAGCGCAAGGTGGTGCACGACGCTGTACTCGCGGCAGGTCTGTCCTCGGAGTCCGAGGGCGCAGAGCCGCGCCGCTACGTCGTCGTACTGCCTGCGAGCTGAGCGTTTCACGTGGAACCGGACGACGCGCGTGGGCCAGATCAGGCCCCGCCACCGGCTCCGTCTGGTGCGTCGGCGATCTTCGGCTCACAGCTGGAGCTCGCTGAGGCGTACGTCGCACACCTCGCCAGTACAGGTGTCTCCCACGGTCTGATCGGGCCACGCGAGGTCCCTCGGCTGTGGGACCGCCACATCTTGAACTGCGCGGTCATCCATCCGGCCTTTGACGAGGACTCGTCGGTCGCGGACGTCGGGGCCGGCGCAGGGCTTCCGGGAATGGTGCTCGCGCTCACGCGCCCGGACCTACGGGTGACGCTGGTGGAGCCCCTCGAACGGCGGACGCGCTGGTTGGAGCATGTGGCGCGAGACATTGGCCTGTCGAACGTGGTCGTTCGGCGAGGCAAGGCGGAACAGCTGTGGGACGACTTGTCGGTGGATGCTGTGACGTCTCGCGCCGTCGCCCGGCTGGGCGAGCTGGCACGTCTGTCGCTGCCTCTGCTTCGCCCCCAAGGCAGGATGGTTGCCCTCAAGGGGGAGCGCGCTCAGGTGGAGGTCACCGAGGACGCCGACATTCTCCGTCGCTTGCGGGTCGCGGAGACGGCCATCGCCACCTACGGTGAAGGCTTGGTCGATCCACCGACCACCGTCGTGGCTCTCCGGGTGGACGGCACCTCCCCACGACTTCGGACGCCGGTGGGTTCCGGACCAGCTCTCAGCGCCGAGAAGAAGCGCGCCAAGCGAGCACAACGACGGAGCTCTCAGCTGTGAGTCGTTGACGACGCAAGACTGATTGAACGGAGCCGGTAGGTGCAGACAATGACGACGACCCCGGTGGGTTGGCAGGGCCACGAGGCCGAAGCATCACCAGCACCTGTCGGTTGGCTCCGACTGGCTGACGAGGAGTCACACATGGTGGGAAGTACTGGCAGCAGCGACACATCGAACGGGTCGGCGACCAGCGCGCCGGAGGGCGGAGCCCAGGAGCGGCACGCGACCGCGCCGGCATCGCCTGTGCCAGCACCGGCGGTCCCAGCGCCGCATGTTTCCCGTGAAACCAACGAAAGGTCGGCCGCGAGCTCCGACGTCCCGGCGGGCATCGTGGCTACCAGGGCGACGCGGCCAAAGGCTCCGAACGTCGCGTCGAGCAGCGCACCCATCGACCTTGAGGGCTCCGACGAGACGCCGATCGCCCGCGCCCTGGAGGAGCACGCACGTCGCCGGCAAGCCATCGCTCAGACGGAGATTCCCAAGCCTGCGCACACACGCGTCATGACCGTGGCCAACCAGAAGGGCGGGGTCGGCAAGACGACGACCACCGTCAACGTGGCCGCCGCCCTCGCGCAGGCCGGCCTACGCGTGCTCGTGATCGACATCGATCCGCAGGGCAATGCGAGCACGGCACTCGGGATCGAGCACCACGCCGAGGTCGAGTCGGTCTACGACGTGGTGGTCGAAGGCAAGCCGTTGGGCGAGGTCGTCCAGGAGTGCCCAGACATCCCTGGACTGTGGTGTGCTCCAGCGACGATCCACCTGGCCGGTGCGGAGATCGAGCTGGTCTCCCTCGTCGCACGAGAGCAGCGCCTGAACCGCGCCCTGTCCGCTCATCTCAAGGAGCTCGGAGAGCGGACGTACGACTACGTGCTGATCGACTGCCCGCCGAGTCTTGGTCTGCTGACGGTCAACGCGTTCGTCGCCGCCCAGGAGGTCTTCATCCCGATCCAGTGCGAGTACTACGCGCTGGAGGGGCTCAGTCAGCTGCTCACCAACATCGAGCTGATCAAGGCGCACTTGAACCCGGCGCTGCAGATCACCACCATCTTGCTGACCATGTACGACGGCCGTACACGTCTGTCTGCGCAGGTCGCCGATGAGGTTCGCACGCACTTCCCCGATCAGGTCCTGAAGACGACAGTGCCGCGCTCAGTGCGCATCTCGGAGGCGCCGAGCCACGGGCTGACCGTGATGACGTATGACCCGGCGAGCAGCGGCGCGCTCTCCTACGCAGAGTCGGCGACCGAGCTCGCGGTGCGGGGCGCTTCCTTGGGCGCTTGAGCGCTCTACCGAGGACTGAATGTTTCACGGGAAACGAACGTCCTGGGAGTCCCCAACTTGCTGACGCAGGTCGGTCTTCTGAGCGGGAGAGCGAGCGCTCGACGTCTGTGAACGAGGACGGACGGGCCGATCCGGCAGGCCCTCCCCGAGAGCAGTCTGCACGGCAAGTAACCTTGACCAGGGCGCGGTAGCGCCCACAACGTATGACGTCGTGGATGGCTCCACGACAGGACTTGGAGGAAGCGTGAGCGACAAACGGCGGGGACTCGGACGCGGCCTAGGGGCGCTCATCCCGAGTGCTCCTGCGGGAGCCGCGCGACCCAGTGACGTCTTCTTCAATGAGCGCGTGGGCGAAGGTTCCACGGGAGACGACGCCTCTACAGGTGCTACCAGCACCGCCGTGATCGATGCCGCTCGTCCGAGCACGTCGGACGAGAGCGATCCATCGTCGGATGCGCAAGAGAGCAGCACCCCTTCAGCAGCAGCTCAGGATGAGTCCGAACAGCGCGGCCTCGCCCCAGTTCCCGGCGCCGAGTTTGCTGAGATCGATGTCGATGACATTCGCCCGAACCCGAAGCAGCCGCGGCAGGTCTTCGATGAGGACGACATGGCCGAGCTCATCCACAGCATCGCCGAGATCGGCGTGCTGCAGCCGATCGTCGTACGCCCGGTGCCGGCCACGGATCGCGAGGCGGACGACGAGGGCCGTGCGTACGAGCTGATCATGGGAGAGCGTCGGTGGCGCGCCAGCAAGGGGGCTGGGAAGGCCACCGTGCCGGCCATCATCCGGAGCACTACGGATGATGATCTGCTGCGCGACGCCCTCCTGGAGAACCTGCACCGAGCGCAGCTGAACCCGCTCGAGGAGGCCGCCGCATACCAGCAGCTGCTCGAGGACTTCGGCTGCACGCACGACCAGCTCGCAGGGCGTATCGGCCGATCACGGCCGCAGATCTCCAACACCTTGCGTCTGATGAAGCTGCCGCCGCTGGTCCAGCGCCGCGTTGCCGCCGGCGTCTTGTCCGCTGGCCATGCGCGCGCATTGCTGGGTCTTCCGGACGCAGCGGCCATGGAGCGCCTCGCCCAGCGCATTGTGGCTGAGGGCCTTTCGGTGCGAACCGTCGAGGAGATCGTCTCGCTCGGTGGGGACCAGGAGAAGCCTCGCCGGTCGACACCTCGAATGGGCGCCCGCCACCCGCACCTTGAGGACCTGGCCGCCAAGCTGTCGGACCGGCTGGACACGCGTGTCGCGATCGCGCTCGGCAAGCGCAAGGGCAAGCTGACCGTCGAGTTCGCCTCCGTGGACGACCTCGACCGCATCGTCGAGCAGCTCGGTCTTCAGCGGCCGTGATGTCGAGAGGCGTTGCCCTGGCGAGTCGCTGTGGCCGTCAGCCCGCAGCGACAGGTTCCGCGCTCGAACGCTCGAATCGCTAGACGTACCAATCACTTTCGTTGACAAGCATGACGAAGGCCCCAACCTGAATCAGGTTGGGGCCTTCGTGTTGCCGTGAGGCAGTCAGACGATCGCTCAGGCGATGAACTGGTCCAGCTCACGCACCAGCTTCGGCTTCGGCAGCGCGCCGACCAGGGTCTTGACGACCTCGCCGTTGACGTAGACGTTCATCGTCGGGATACCCGTGATGCCGTACTTCGCCGACGTGGCCGGGTTCTCGTCCGTGTTGAGCTTGATGACCTCGATCTTGTCGGCGTGCTCCGCCGCGATCTCCTCGAGGATCGGCGCAACGGCGCGGCAGGGTCCGCACCACTCGGCCCAGAAGTCCACCAGGACCGGCTTGGGGTTCTTCAGGACGTCGGCCTCGAAGGTCGCGTCAGTTGTCGACTTAGTAGCACCCATGGGGGTCCTTTCTCGGGTTGGTCAGATGGTGGCAGGAACGGGCTCTTCGGCGGCGCCTCCACGCTCACGCTCGGACGCGGGGTCCAGTGTGGCGAGGAAACGCTCGGCGTCCAGGCTGGCAGCACAGCCGGAGCCGGCGGCGGTGATGGCCTGACGGTAGGTGTGGTCGACGAGGTCTCCGCACGCGAAGACTCCCTCGAGGTTGGTGCGCGTCGAACGACCCTCGACCAGGACGTAGCCCTCGTCGTCCAGCTCGACCTGGCCGGTGATGAGCTCGTTGCGCGGCAGGTGCCCGATCGCCACGAACACGCCCGTCGCGGGCAGCTCGCGCTGCTCACCGGTCACCGTGTCGCGCAGCGTCACGCCCGAGACCTTGGCGTCACCGCGGATCGCGGAAACCTCGCTGTTCCAGGCGAACTCGATCTTGTCGTTGGTCTGCGCCCGCTCGGCCATGATCTTGGAAGCACGCAGCTCGTCACGACGGTGGATCATCGTGACCGACTTGGCGAACCGGGTCAGGAAGGTGGCTTCCTCCACGGCCGAGTCACCGCCACCCACGACCGCAATGTCCTGGTCGCGGAAGAACGCACCATCGCAGGTGGCACACCAGGAGACGCCGTGCCCGGAGAGGCGCTGCTCGTCGGGCAGACCGAGCTCGCGGTAGGCCGAGCCCATGGCGAGGATGACCGCGCGAGCCCGGTGGGTCGTACCGGCGCCGTCGGTGACCGTCTTGATCTGGCCCGTCAGGTCGACTGACTCCACGTCGTCGCGGATCAGCTCGGCGCCGAAACGCTCGGCCTGGGCGCGCATCTGCTCCATCAGGTCCGGGCCCATGATGCCGTCGGCGAAGCCGGGGAAGTTCTCCACATCCGTGGTGTTCATCAGTGCACCGCCGGCGGTCACCGAGCCCTCGAAGACCAGCGGCTCAAGGTTGGCTCGCGCGGCATAGACCGCGGCGGTATAACCCGCGGGACCAGAACCGATGATGATCAGGTTGCGCACCTCGTCGGTGGCTGTGGTCACGAGTCGTCCTCCGGGGTCTGAAAGGTCTGTAGGCGGGCGTACTGCCCTCAACGAATCGTAAGCGGTGCCCATTCCCTCCCTGTCCCGCCGGGGCCACGGGCTGGGCCGAAGACAGAAGTACGCCGGTCACGCGAGTGCGCGACCGGCGTACAGCTGGCGAGAACGTCAGGTGACCTGAGTCGGTCCGGCGATCTTGCCGTCACCCTGCGAGCACTGGCGCGAGAACACCCAGGCGTTGCTCTTGCCCTTGTCGGTGATGACGACCACGACGGCCGGCTGGCCCTCGTACTGGCCGAAGTCCGCAGCGATCTTGTCCGCCGTGACGAGCTGAGGACCGAGGCCCTTCAGGCAGTCCAGCAGGCCGGTGCTCGTCGCGACCGGACCAAGACCGATGGCCTCGGCTCGGGTCGGGTCGATCATCCCGGTCTGAGTCTTGAGGGACGTCGCCTGGGTCGACAGCCCAGCGGCGGTGTACTCGGTGCCGGTGTTCTGGATGCTGACCTTGTCGTCGGAGGGTGCAACGCCTGGGTTGGACGACGTCGGCACGGCACCGACAGGTGTGTCGTCATTGCCCATGAGCTGCGTGGCACCGACCGCACCGATGGCGATCGCGGCCGCGGCGCCGAGTCCGGCGACCGGAGCGAGCCAGCGTCGGCGACCACGAGTAGTCGTGGTCGGGACGACGCTGGCCCCGTCAACGGCCGGCGCGGGCCGACCGATCAGGGGAGTGACGTTCTCGGACGTGCCGGCGCGGGACTCTTGCTCCTGCGTCAGTGCGGACTGGATCCGTGCCATGACGTCGTCAGGCATGGGTCCGGGGTCCGGCAACGAGGAGAGCAGAGCACGCACACCGGTGGGGTCCTGCTCGTCATCATGCGACGAGGGACCTCCGGGGTTCTGTGGTGCATTCACTGGCAACCTCCGATTCAACCGTCGACGAGAGCGGCGGCTCTCGACGTCTGGCACCGGGTCGCACGTGCGTGGAAGGCACGATGGATCCAGGCCAGGACATGAGTAGGACGACGGATGTCGAGTGGGGGTTCCGTCCCAGTTGCAGAAACTTCTACACCTGAGGATGTGGGGTTTGCACGGAGGTGGGCCAACATCAATCGGTGTTGCGACGCCGCTGTACGCCGCGTGGTTCCCCATCGTGGCCACTGAATCTCGGCACGTCGTACGCAAGCCTCAGTACGCGTCATCCCGGGTGCTCCTGTGGCCTCAGCGCGGCAGCGGATAGCCGTCACCGCGTTTGTCGCGCAGCAGCTCCGCCAGGGCCGTACGACCACGCGCACATCGGGACTTGATGGTGCCTTCGGCGACCTCGAGCACCTGAGCCGCCTCGGCGACGCTGATGCCGTGCATGTCGACGAGGGTGAGTGCCATCCGTTGACCCTCGGGGATCTTGGCCAGGGCCTCCTGGATGTCCAGCCGGACATCCACCGAGCTGTGGTGGTCGTGCCGGTCGGCCATCTCGTACTCGGGGAGCTCGCTGGTCGGCTTGATCCGACGCAGGCGGTCGAGGCAGGCATTGACGATGATGCGGTGCAACCAGGTGGTGACCTGGGAGTCGCCACGGAAAGACTCGGCGCGTCGGAACGCGGAGATGAAGCCGTCCTGGACGGCATCGGCCGCCAGCTCGGGATCACGGCAGGTCCGCAGCGCCACGGCCCACATGCGGTCCTTGTGGCGGCGGAACAGCTCACCGAAGGCATCCGGGTCGCCGGCGCAGTGCTGGGCGAGCAGGTCGCGGTCCGTGCGCTCGGCCAGCGGGTCGAGGTGTGTCATGAGGACACCTTGATCTCGGCGATCTGGTCGCGGAAGGCGCGTCGTTGCTCCTGGGAGAGCTTGGTGATCCACACGATCACGTACTGGCCTTTGACCGGCTGGGAGGCAGTCGCCGTCTGATCACCCGTGCCGCTGATCTTGCCGAGCTCCTTGGCGCCGCTCAGACGCTTTTCGTCGCTGACATAGACCGTGATGTCGGTGGTCTCTCCGGAGATGGAGACCTGAACGCTCCGGACGTCCTTGGCGGAACCGAGGTTGAGTATCAGTCCGGCACCGGACTTGATGCCGCCGAACGTCTCGTTCTTGTAGATGTAGCTGCGCCACCGGGTGTCCGGGTTGCCGTCGATCGCCAGCCGGGCGAGCTCGTCCTTCTCGTTGCCACGGCCCTCGGGGTCGAAGCTGCTGATCGACTGGACGGCGATCGGGCCACTCGCGGGGCGTCCGGAGGAGGAGCCGGGCTGGGAGGCACTCGTCGTGCCGGACTGCAGGGTCGGTCCAGCCGGGTTGTTGGAGTCGTCACCACCGCTGAAGATGCTGCGGAGTCCGAAGAAGGCCAGTACCAGAGCGATCACGACGACCCCGGCCACGATCCCGAGCGCGAGACGGCTGCTGTCGCGATCAGGCTCCTCGCGACCGGTGTTGAGCAGCGGGATCGGGGGCTCGAGCTCTTCGTAGTCGTCGTCCTCGTCGATCCGCGCGGGGAGCGGGCCAGGGCGGTAGGTCGTCGTGGCGTCCTCGTCGAACTCCGGACGGCGACCGATCATGGTCGCGTCGTCCTCCTGGAAGGTCCGCACCATCGTCGGATCGTCCTCGGTCGTACGCGTGGCACGCGCCGACGGGCCTCGCACGGCGGCGGCACCCACCGCTGCGCCTCCCGCGGCAGTGCCGGCCTTGATGCCGGACAGGCCGGGTCGCGAGCCCGAAGCAGGACGGACACCATTGCCGGAGGGCCCTGCTGCGGGGGCTCCAGGGGCGCCCGGCTCGCGGCCGCCGGCGCCGTAGACCTGCTCGGAGGACCACGGTGACAGCTGGCGGGCGAGCTCACCCGGAGTGAGCGGCCCTTCATCGTCGTTGAGCGTCGTGCGGCACAGGGTGTCGAGGTCTCCGGGTACGCCGGTCACGACCTCGGCAGGTGACGTGACCTGGCCATCGGCGCGACGCTCGGCACTCGGTACGCCAGGCACCTCATCGGAGCCGGGCCACTCGCCGGTGAGGCCGGCGTACGCAACGGAGACCAACGCGACGACATCGTCACGGGAGGCGCCGGCGGACGGGTCGTCATCGCGCCCCGCGAGGGCGGCGCCGATGGCGACACCGGAGACCTGCACCGAGCCGTCGCGGGCACGAAGCACGTGATGCGGAGTGAGGATCAGATGGTGCAGACCGCGCGCTCGTGCTGTCTCCAGGCCCGAGGCGGCTTCGCCGATGATGCGGCGGACTTCCTCGGCAGGCAGACGGTCCTCGCGCAGCAGGGCTGCGACGGACGTGGCGTGATGGACGGCTTCCTCGACCACGAACGAGACGTGCTCGTCGGTGCCGACGTCGAGGACGCGAACGAGCCGATGGTCCTCGACTCCGGCGATGCGCCGGGCCGAGTCGAGCGCGGCAGCGGCATGCGGGTGGTCAGCCGCGAAGCAGGTGATGGTGACCTCGCGGCCGAGCGTGGAGTCGGTGGCGATCCACTGCTCGACGTCGTCACGGCTGGAGAGCGCCCGGCTCAGCTCGTACCGGCCCCCCAGCGTCACGCCGCGGCTGATGCCCTCCACACATGCTCCTCGTCGTCTGATGCCCACGTGGGTGCGGACAGGCGCCTAGAGCGTCGCAGGTGGGACGCCGGGTCACTTGTCCGTCCGCGCCATCCTAGGTGAGAGAACAGACCACTCACCCCTCGTGTGGTCAGCGGCGTGCCAATCGGCCGACGCGCCGGGTGACGGGCGCGACCAGGTCTTCGATCTCACGGACGTGGAAACGGCGCCCGAAGAAGACGTAGATGACCAGGAAGAGCGAGCCGCCGAGCACGAGCGCGGCGATGGCGCCGATCCGTCCCGAGCTCACCAGTTCGACACCAAGGACGAGCGGGAGCGTCACCACGCCGGCGATCAGGGCCGCGACGAACAGGCGTACATAGGTCTGCACGACGTCCTGGATCATGATCCGGCCGACCTTGCCCTGCAGCCAGCGGAAGCCGATGACGCCCTGGACCAGGTTGCTGATGGTCAGCGACAGACCGATGCCGACGCCCATGTACTTGTTCGGCAGGAACAGGCAACCCAGGGTGATGACTGCGGCAATCGCGGTGCAGACCAGCTGCATCTTGAACGGGGTCTTGGCGTCCTCGTAGGCGTAGAACACGCGCTGGACGAGGACGCACAGACCGAACGGCGCCAGGCCCAGCATCATCGCGACCATGAACGACCCGATGGCCCACTCCTTGCCGCTGCCGAAGAGCGCGCCGACCAAGGGGAAGCCGAGGATGAAGGCTCCCACCGTGCACGGCACCGTTGCGACGGCCGTGAGACGCAGGCCGTGACGCAGGTCGCGGCGTACGAGAGCGTGGTTGCGCACGTTGGCGGCTCGGGCCATCGCGGTGAACAGGGCGGTCACCAGGCTGACCGTGACCAGCGAGTGGGGGAGCATGAACAACAGGAACGCCGGCTCCTGGGCGGCCTTGCCCGGCTCACCATTGGGCTGGGTGTTGAGCACGTTGGTGGTGAGCAGCAGGCCAAGCTGTTGCAGGATGACGGCGGCGAACGCCCAGAGCGCGACCTTGGATGCCGATCCCAGGCCGACGCCGCGCCACTTGAAGTCAGGCGTGTAGCGGTAGCCACCACGCCAGAGGGGGATCACCAGGCAGAGCGCCTGGACCATGATGCCGATCGTGGCGGACCCGGCCAGCAGCCAGATCATCTTGGTGTCCCACACGCCGACGGGCGGACCATCGTCGCCGTAGTTGGGCACGGTCACCAGGAATGCGACCAGACCGGCGATGGCGATGACGTTGGCCAGCGCCGGGGACCACATGAACCAGCCGAACTGACCCCGGGCGTTCAGTACCTGACCGAAGAGGGCGTAGATCCCGTAGAAGAGGATCTGGGGCAGGCAGATCAGCGCGAAGGTCGTACCGAGCTCGAGGCGGTCGCCGGAGGCCTGATGGTCGTACAGGTGATAGATCAGCGGGGCACAGACGACGAAGACCACCGTGACGATGATCAGGAGGCTCATCGCCAACGTGAGGAGGCGGTCGGTGTACGCCTTGCCACCGTCTGCGTGCTTGAGCGACTTCGTGATCTGCGGGACGAGCACGGCGTTGATGACACCGCCGGCGAGCAGCAGATAGATGATGTTGGGCAGGGTGTTCGCGGTGCTCCAGATGTTCGCCGACAGCCCCGTGCTGATCGCGGCGACCTGCAACGACGCCCGCAGCATGCCGAGCACGCGCGAGACGAGCGTGCCCGAGGCCATCAGGGCGCTGGCGCGTCCCAGGCTGGCGGCTGCGGTGGGCCGTGGCCGCTCGATCTCCGGACGTACGGTCGGCTGGCCGTCCGTCGACCGCTCGCCGATCGGCGTCCCCGGAGGAGCTGCGACACCGTCGGGGCCACGCGGGATCGGGATCGGGATGCTGTGCTCGCGCTGGTCGGGCGGCAGCGCGGTGTCCGGCTTGGTGTAGCTGTCCTTGACCTCGCGGAGCGCCTTGCGGGAGGGCAGGAAGGTCGTGGGGTCGTCGTGCAGCTCCTCGAACGTGGTCGCGACCCCGTCCCAGGGGTTGCGCTCGCGCTCGGCGTCGTCCTCGAAGATCCACGAGGAGTACTGGTCACCGATGGTGCCCAGGAGGTCGGGGATGACGCTCGGTCGGCTGACCTCCTCGGCGTACATCTCGCCCAGGCTCGGTCGCTGACCCGTGCCGTCCTGACCGGGCCGGTCAGTCATCGTCCCCCTCGTGTGGCTCCGGAACGTCGTCCGGCAGCGGCATGGCGGTCTGTGCGCGTGGTCCTCGCCGCAGGCTACGGAACAAGCCGACGACGAACACCAGGCCCGCCACGATACCCAGCACCCAGAAGAGCCAGGTCGCTGTCGGACGCACGTTGACCTTGAGCTGGACGACCTTGCCGTCCTGCAGCCCCAGAGGGGTCCCGGTCGGAGTCTGGAGAACGGCGTCGACCGGGACCTGTCCGGCGGCGAGGCCGGTCACCGGGACCCGGATCGTCACGCGGCCGCCGGCCTGCAAGGAGATCGGCCGCGGCTGCGTCTTGATCTTCAGCTGCGGCTTGCGGGCCCGCAGGTAGAGCTGGACATCGTGCACCGGGCGGTCCAGGTTGTTGACCACCGTCACGCTGAGCGTCCCGGAGCTGGCGAAGAAGTTGATGGTCGAGCGGCGTACGGCGACCTGGCGGCTGATCGAGTCGAGACCGGTGGTCGTCCCGGTCACGACCTTGCTGTACGCCGTCGCGTTGCCGCGCCATCGCGTCGAGCCGACCTCATCGAGTGCGCGATCCCAGCCACTGGAGATGTCCTGCGAGTCAGTCAGGATCGTGCCGATGTCGGTGGCCAGGTTGCGGTTGCGGCGCAGTTGATCCACGCCCGCGGCGGTCAGGGGCGACGGTCCTAGACTCGCCTTGGGGTTGCCAGGCTTTGCGGCAATGGAGGCGCTTCGTTCCGCCGAACGGGCCTGTGTGAGTAGGCCGTTGGCCGAGACCGGCCGCAGCCAGGGCACGCGCCGACTGCTGCTGACGAGCTGCTCGAGCTGTGCGGGTGTCGCCTGACCCGTGCGCGGCGCGAGCATCAGCAAGGAGCGACTCCGACTGGGCTGCTGCTGATAGGTCGCCAGCGTCTCGGCGAGGAAGCGCTGGGTTCGGATGCCGGAGTCGCCGCCAGTCGTGGTCGCGGTGTCGGACAACGGTTCGTCGTAGGCGAGGACGGGTGTGCCATCACGGAGGCGCTGCCCGACGTTCTCGGTGGCGCGGTGTGGCTCACCGGTGAGCTGACGGCTGCTCAGCAGGACGGGCGGGACGGCACCGGTCGTCGTACGCCACGTCTTGAGGAGCCCGGACAGGCTCGTGGATGTGACCTCGGCGGCCGGCCACAGCGGCACGGTCGTGCCGATCGCGCGCAGCTCGGGAGACAGCGGCCGGTCGAGCTGCTGCTGCATCGCGGACGTGCCGCCGGCCGTGGACAGGGCCGAGACGTCCGGGTCGGCGTACGGAAGGAACCAGACCGGCTGGGTCGGAGCGAGCTGGGCCAGGCGGTTGCGCAGCTCGGTCGACAGGCTCGTCACGGTGACGGGTTGGGGCTGGGCGTCCTCGGTCGGCTCGTCCGTGGGGCTCGCGGTGGTGCTGCTCGAGGTGGACGGCGGTGTCGTGCCCTCGGTCCCGGTCGGCCTCGCGGTCGAGGAGCCCGTCGTGCTGGGTGAGCCGGAGCCCGTGCCGCTGGTGGCCGGCGGCGGGGTGGATGGAGTGCTCGATGTCGGGCTCGGGGTCGAGGTGGGCGACGGACTCGGAGCGGGCGGCACCGGCACGTTGTCGTCCGTGGCCCCGGGCGGCTCGAGCATGCTGGGGTCGACCAGCCAGGTCACCGGCTGCCCGTCGAGCGCCTTGATCGTCTGATCGATCGGTGAGTCCGGCCCGATGGCCCGGCGCCACGCGTCGGTGCGGCGCTGGCCGGACGGACCGAAGAGTGCCGGGTCGGCGGGCAGCGTGAGTGGCACGACCCAGCCGACCTGGATGGGCGTGGCGACGGGGTTGCCGACCCACTCCAGGTAGGTACGCACCGAAGCCCGGGTGCTGGCCTCGGTGATGGCCTGACCCTCGGTGACGGTCAACGTGGTCGGCAACGACGCCAGGTTGTAGCGGTAGGGCAGCTTGGCAGCCGGCACGGTCACGGTGAACGCCACGAACTCCCTGGGAGCAAGCGCCTGCGGGAGCGCCACGGTCGCGACGACCTTGGGGTCATCGAACCGCTGCGCGTTGCTGCCCCACTCATCGACCCGGTCACGGGTGTCGAGGGGGTCGTTGAGGACCGAGACGTGCACCACCGGGTGGACGATCATGGCCGTGCCCGTGTTGCCGATCGTGCCCGTGATGGTCGCCGAGCTGCCGGCCTTGAGGACGCCTGGGGTCACCGAGGTCAGCGACAGGGTGGCGGTGCTGTTGCGGTCGGCGGCCACGGGGCGGCCGGAAGCGGGACTGCCACCTGCCGGAAGTGCTGCCGCCGCGGGTACGAGAACCAGCAGGAGCGCCACCAGCGCCTGACCGAGGACGAGGGATCGGCGTACAGGACTGTGGTGCTGCGGGCGAGCGGAAGGGCCGTGCGCCGAGGCACGTCGGAACGACACGATGAGCTCAGGCGGTGCCGGCGAGGCGCATCCAGGCCATCTGGGCGATGCGGCGCTCGTTGGGGAACGTCAGCTGCTCGTGCACCTTCTCCAGCCGGAACCAGCGCGCGTCGATAGCTTCGTGGTCGGGATCTCCCTCGACGCCGATCTCGCCGCCGAGTGCCTCGAGGAGATAGTGGTGGACCATCTTGTGGATGCGGTGGCTCGGTGTGCTGAACCAGTAGTCGATGGTGCCCAGGGTGATGAGCGCGCGTCCGATGATGCCGGTCTCCTCAGCGACCTCGCGTACGGCTGTCTCGACCAGCGTCTCGCCGGGCTCGACGTGGCCCTTGGGCAGGCACCACTCGAGTCGTCCTGCACGATTGAGTCGCGCGATGAGAGCGATGTACGCCGCGCCGCCGCGTACGTCGATCACCACACCTCCCGCTGATCTCTCCTCGACCGCCGTCAGCCGCCGCGTCGTGCGGCGTCGGGGCGGGTAGAGGCTCATTGAGTCACTGTAACGACAACCGGTGGGTTTGACCCCTGGCCAGTGTGGTCGGACCGGACCTTCACAGGTTCTACCCTGGTCCGGTGTCGTCGCCATCGCTTGCCCCGCTGCTGGAGCGTGCCGTGGCACACCTCGCACCTGAGATGCCGTTGCTGACCGAGCTCGGTGACCTGTTCACGAGCGAAGGACACGAGCTGGCCCTGGTGGGCGGGCCCGTACGCGACGCGTTCCTGGGTCGCACGTCACCCGATATCGACCTGACCACGTCGGCGTCACCGGAGCAGACCGAGAAGCTGCTCAAGCAGTGGGGCGACGCGACCTGGGACATGGGGCGGACGTTCGGCACGATCGGTACGCGTCGTGGCGCCACCGTGGTCGAGGTCACGACCTACCGGGCGGACGCGTACGAACCTGAGTCCCGCAAGCCGATCGTGGCGTTCGGCACCTCGTTGCACGACGACCTGATCCGCCGCGACTTCACGGTCAACGCGATGGCGTTGCGGCTGCCCGACCTGTCCTTCGAAGACCCGCACGGCGGTCTCGTCGACCTCGCCGCTCGGCGACTGCGTACACCGTCGACGCCCGAGGTGTCGTTCTCGGACGATCCATTGCGGATGATGCGGGCCGCGAGGTTCTCCTCGCAGCTGGGCTTCACGGTCGACGATCCAACACGCACGGCGATGACGGAGATGTCCGACCGGCTGGCGATCGTCTCCGCCGAGCGCGTCCGGGACGAGCTGACCAAGCTCCTGCTGTCGCCGTCACCCCGGGCCGGACTCACGCTGCTGGTCGACACCGGCTTGGCCGACCAGATGTTGCCCGAGCTGCCGGCGCTGCGGCTCGAGGTCGACGAGCACCACCGGCACAAGGACGTCTACGAGCACTCACTGATTGTTCTCGAGCAGGCGATCGAGCTCGAGGGGCCGCGCACCGTCCGCGGCCTCGGCGCGGTCGAGCCTGTCTCAGGGCCGGACCTGGTGCTGCGCCTGGCTGCTCTGCTGCACGACATCGGCAAGCCGCCGACCCGCAGGTTCGAGGCCGGCGGGGGAGTCTCGTTCCACCACCACGAGGTGGTGGGCGCGAAGATGACCCGAAACCGGTTGCGCGCGCTGCGTTTTGACAAGGACACCGTCAAGGCCGTGTCGCGCCTGGTCGAGCTGCACCTGCGCTTCCACGGTTACGGCGGCGGCGAGTGGACCGACTCAGCCGTACGCCGCTATGTCACCGACTCGGGTCCGCTGCTCTCCCGCCTGCACCTGCTGACCCGCTCGGACTGCACGACCCGCAATCGCCGTAAGGCCGAACGCCTTTCGCGCACGTACGACGACCTCGAGGTCCGGATCGCCAAGATCCAGGAGGACGAGGAGCTTGCTGCCGTACGCCCGGAGCTCGACGGCAACCAGATCGCCGAAACCCTTGGTATCAAACCGAGCCCGGTGCTCGGCCGCGCCTACAAGTTCCTGCTGGCGGTCCGTCTCGACCAGGGGCCGATCGGTGAGGACGGCGCTCGTCATGAGCTGTTGCGCTGGTGGGCCGAGCAGCCCGAGTCACGCGACCGCTGACCGGAGCGGGACATGATCGAGCTGACGGTCGGGGGGACAAGCCTCGGCAAGGCGCGGTTCGTCACTGATCCGATCTGGGAGACCGTTGCGAGCGTGGCGGCGCTGCGCCGCCCGGCGAGCCGAGCGATGCACCGCAGGCTCGCGGATCTGCGGCTCCATGCTCGCCCGGAGGACATCCAGCTCCTGACTGAGGTCTGTGGCGACCCGGAGTGGCTGCCTGACTTCGTCACCCCGGTCCCGCAGCCACGACCCGGTCGAGAGCCGCTCGAGCACCTACGCAGCATCGCGTCGGTGGACCCGGCTCGTGCGGAAGCCGATCTCGAGGACCTGCGGATCGCACAACCCGACTCGGTGGCAGCCGCAATGGACGCAGACGAGCTGGTCGTCGCTGTCGGCGCAGCGCTGGTCCGCTACTGGGAAGCTGTCTTGGCGCCTTTGTGGAAGCGGCTCGATGCGATTGGACAGGCGGACATCGCACACCGATCACTGCTGACCGCGACCGATGGGCTGGGCGTGACGATCGACGGACTGCACGAACGGCTCGCCTGGGAAGACGAGTCGATCCGGATCACCTGCAGCCCTAACGTGAATATCGATACAGCACAAGGGATCTGGCTGGTGCCCTCGGTCTTCCGGTGGCCCGGCCTCATGGTGCAGTTCGGATGCGAGGTCCCCGTCATCTCCTACCCTGCGCGCGGCGCGGGCCAGCTGTGGGAGCGAAACGTGGAGCGGCCAGCCGGGCTGGACCGCCTGCTCGGGTCAACTCGTGCGCGCGTGCTGGCGGATGCCGACCTGCCCGTGACCACGACCGATCTCGCGGCCTCGATCGGCTGCGCCAAGGCCACCGTCAGCGAACACCTCACCGCCCTCTCCGATGCCGGTCTGATGCAGTCGTGGCGCCACGGGCGGCAGGTGTTCTACGAGCGGACGACGTTGGGCGACGGCCTGCTGACGGCGGCCGGGCTCGAGCCGGTCATGACGCCGGCACCTCGCTAACGGTGAACGGCGGCCTGGACACTGCTGCGTTCAGCTGACTGTTGACCCACAGCAACCGTCCTCGGTCACGCGCGATCGTCGTCGGGCTCTGATCGAAGCCGACCTCAGGCGAGTCGTTGACGACCTTCGCCGTGGTGAAGGTCGCGTCGAACCGCACGGTCCGCACCCACGTACGTTCACGCGTCCAGTCGGTCTGCACCGCGTACGCCGTGTGGCCCCGCAGGAGCAGACCATCCGCGCCGAGCGCCTCGCCACCTGCGATGCGCACCGGACTCACGTGGTGCGTACTGAGGTCGACCCGGTGGGTGACATCGACTCCCCAGTCGCTGACGATCAGGTGCTGCTGGTCGGGCGTGACGGCAATCCCATTGATAAAGCTCGCTTTTGGCGTGAAGTCGTCGGCCCGTACGACGGGTACCAGCGGACCGACGCCACTGGCGGACAGCGAAGCCCGGTAGACCGTGCCTGACGCTGAGTCGGTGATGTAGACCGCGTCGTGGGTGAAGGCGAAGTCGTTCAGGAACGAGTCGCCCGCCAGGGGGACGTGGCGCGTCTGCAGGAGACGGCCGGTGCGGTCGTAGACGAAGAACGTGCCGGTCGAGGCGCCGGCGACGAGGACCCGACCCCACCGGTCGACGTGGACTCCAGTGGCTGACGTACGACCGCCGGCGCCCGCGGGCGACCACGGCCTCAGCTGCGATGATCGGGTGCTGCCGCGGTAGATCGCGCCGGTCGCCACGCTGGTGACGTAGATCGTGCCGTCGTGCGTGACCTCGATCCCTTCGAGGTGCTCTCCGGGAGTGGTGGAGACGGTGTACGACGTCGGGTGCGGTGTCGGGTTGGCGGTGGCGCTCGACGTGCCGGCAACGGTGAGTGTCAGCGTCGTCAGACCGACGAGGGTGCTGCGGACCGAGTTCATGGTGACCCCTTTCGTGGGTGTGCCCACCGTGAAGGTCGAGCGGTCAGCAGCCCAGCGTTCGGCCTGGGCCGAACGCCGTGACCGACCTGTGACGGGCCACCGCCCACCCGGACAAGTGCGTTGTCCGGGTGCCTGTGCGTGGTCTCGGGCGCTGTGACGGACCGACGATATGGACGCCACTCCACGCGAGTGTCATCACCCCGTCACCGAACCGAGACCGGAGCGAACATGTCAGTCCTACGAGCAACCGCGCTGGCTCGATCGACCGGCGCTGTCATCGCCGGGGGCGCCCTCCTCCTGGGGACCTCGGCGGTCGTCAATGCGGCTGGTCACGAGAGGACCAGCCGAACTGCTGCGCTCGCCGCACCCGCCGCGTGTGCGCACATCAAGCATCCGCACCAGGGTCAGACGTGCGGTCACTCCAAGATCATGCTCGTCACCTACACGATGTCGAAGCCGTGCCGGATCTACCCCAACTACCCGGCGAAGGGCACGTCCTGGATCGCGGGTGGCGACCGCATCATCTGGCGCTACAACGTGACTAAGACGACGGCGCTGGTCTCCGATATCCGCGGACACGGAAAGGGTTTCCCCTGGTGGGGATTCGTCGATTCCAGCTGCATCGGCACGAGCACCGGCCAGTCGGCCGCCACCTACTACCGCTACGAGTCCGGGCACTGGAAGTCTCACAAGACGCCAGCGATCGCCGCCGGTAAGGCGCGCCCGCAGCGGCTGATGTCCGCACGCAGCCAGAACAGCTCGGGGTGGACCCCCGTGGTCTGGCGACCGTCCCACGGCGCCGTGCCGTCCAAGAAAGTCAAAGCCGGGCACAACATCACGTTGCGCGACCGCCGCGGCGCGCTCGTCATCGGCAACGTGTCGAGCACCTGGCAGATCCGCCCGAGCGGTACCCACCAGGGCGGCTGGACCCTCATCTACGTCCCGAATCTGCACCGCTGGGGCTGGGCGCAGCTCTGAACCAAGCCCCCGACGTACGAGAGTGGCCGGCTCCCACGGAGCCGGCCACTCGTCGTACGGGATGAGTCCGTCAGGCGGGCTCGGCCTCGAGCACCAGCTGCTCGGCCGGCTTCTCGACGACGGCCTCTTGCTTGCGCGCCGGCCGCATCGCGACGAGCACCAGCGCGAGCGACGCTGCGAGCAGGACCGCTGCCACGAGCAGCCCTCGGTCAGCTCCGGTCACGAAGATGTCCTTCGCCTTCGAGGTGGCCGCTGCGGACGTCGCCGCACCGTCACCGGCTGTCGCGAAGACCGTGACCAGCACAGCAAGTCCGACCGAACCACCGAGCTGCTGGGTCACATTGACCAGACCCGAGGCGACACCGGCGTCCTTGGGCTCGACGTTGGCGATACCCGCGGCCGTCAGCGGCACGAACGCCGTGCCGTTGCCGAGCGCGAAGACCACCATGCCGACGACCAGCTCGGAGTAGGTGCTGTGTGCACCCATCTGGGCCAGCATCAGCAGACCGATCGTGGACAGCGCCATACCGGCCGCCATCACGAGTTTCGCTCCGAAGCGTCCGACCAGCACCCGCGTCGCCAGCTGTGACGACAGGAAGATCGTGATCGGGAACGGGATGAACGCGAGCCCGGTCTTCATCGCCGACCAACCCAGCACGATCTGGAAGTACTGGCTCAGGAAGAAGAACGACCCCATGCTGCCGGCGACCAGGAGCAGTCGAGCGACGTAGGCGGTGGAGCGCTCGCGGTCGGCGAACAGGTGCAGTGGCGTGACCGGCTCGCTGACCCGACGCTCGACGGCGACGAACGCCGCGAGCAGCAGGAGGGCGACGGCGAACGACAGACGTGCGCCGTCGTCGGACCAGCCATCGGCGGCCGCGCGGATGAATCCGTAGACGAGCGTCGTCATACCGGCCGTGGACAGCAGAGCACCGAGCACATCGACCTTGCCGCGGCGGAACTGACCCTTGGGCAGCGCCGAGCGTGAGGCGAAGAGTACGAGCGCACCGATCGGCACGTTGACGAACATCACCCAACGCCAGGAGACGTACGACGTGAGCACGCCTCCCGCGATCAGGCCGACGGCCGCGCCGCTGGCCGAGACGACGGTGTAGTAGCCGATGGCGCGGGTGCGGTCCTTCGTCTCGGTGTAGAGGGACATGAGGATCGCCAGCGCCGAGGGCGCGACGAGAGCCGCACCGACACCTTGGGCGGCGCGGGCGGCGAACAGCTGGCCGGGAGCGGTGGCAAAACCACCGAGCAACGAGGCCGTGGTGAACAGGAGCATGCCGGCTGCGAACGTCGTACGACGCCCGAACAGGTCGCCCGCACGGGCTCCCAGCAGCAGCAGTCCGCCGAACGCCAGCGTGTAGGCGTTGATGACCCACGAGAGGTCGGCGGGGTGGATATTCAGGGCCTGCTGCATGTCGGGCAGCGCGATGTTCACGATGGCGGCGTCGAGCACGATCATCATCTGGGTGACGAGCACGACGGCCAGCGGCAGCCACGCGGCGACGGGTCGGGTGCGACCGGTCGTGGCGCGAGAAGTGGCTGAAGTCATGGAATGGAGTCCTTCCCGATCCGGGGGTACCATGGGTGAAACGGAGATGGTCTCCGCCTGGTGATCGTCGTCCGGACTACGTCCGGAGGGCGACTCCGGTTAGTACTATACGGAGTGTCCCTCCGTTTGTGCAAGGTGGTGTGTGCTGTGGTCGCTGCCAAGGGCGTGGCAACCCAGGAGAGCCCGACGATCGACGTCAATGCGCCGGCCTGCAAGCCGATGCGCGCTGACGCCATCCGCAACCGCGACAAGCTGCTGCAGGTCGCCACCCAGGCCTTCACGGACAAGGGCGCGGACGCCTCTCTGGACTACATCGCCAAGCAGGCCGGCGTCGGCATCGGGACGCTCTACCGCCACTTCCCGACTCGCGAGGATCTGGTGATGGCCGTCTACGGGCGCCAGATCGAGGCGCTCGAGCAGCGCTCCCACGAGCTGCCCAAGCAGCACGATCCCGCCGAGGCGTTGCACGAGTGGATGCGTGGTTTTGTCGACTACTACGCGGTGAAGCAGGGCATGGTGACGCTGCTGCGGTCGATGATGCAGTCCAGTCCGGACGCCTTCACCGACGCCCGGGCCACGATGCGCAGCGCCACCGACCGCATCCTGCAGCCCGCGATCAAGTCCGGCAGCATCCGCTCCGACGTCAGCGCCGAGGCGCTGCTGCGTGCACTCGGTGGCATCTGCCTGTCCAGCGGTGGACCGGGTGCCCCGACGTCACCACCCGAGACCACGCTCGCGCTGGTCGATCTCGTCTTTGACGGTCTGCGCTACGGCGCCAAGACTGACGGCTGAACCGCGAATCCTGTTGGGATCGGCCGGCTTTCGCTCGTTCGCCTGACGATCAGGTCAGGATCACGAGGATGTCGCCCTCTTGGACGACGTCGCCGGGCTGCACCCGGACATCACTCACAGTCCCCGGCAGCTCGGCCACGACCGGGATCTCCATCTTCATCGACTCCAGCAGCACGAGCTCGTCGCCGCCCTCGACCTGCTGACCGACGGTGACCTGGACCTGAGCGACGTTGGCGACCAGGTCCGAGACGATCTCCTGCGGCTTCGTGACGGGCATGGGCCCATCCTGCCTCGCACGGCCGGCTTCGCGCGCGTACGCGCCCGACCGGTCAGGAGCTGACGGCTCGCAACCTGCCCGGCCGCCCGCGCTGCAAGCGTCCGATGGCCTCGGCTGTTGCCTCGTCCGCCGGCAGGTAGACCAGTAGCCGCTGGCCGTCCGCGACCGGCAGCTCGAGCGACTCGTACGACAGCCGCAGCTCTCCCACCGTCGGATGCGCCCAGCGCTCGACGCCCGTGCCGCGGGGCACGGGGTGGCGCTCCAGGTGCTCGGAGAATGTCGCGCCGGCAAGGCTGGTCAGATCGTCGATGAGGTCGCGGACGTGCGGGTCGGGGGGCCAGGACAACAGCGTCGCGACGTGATGATCGGCGACGGCGTCCCAGTCGGCGTACACCTCTCGCGCACGAGTGTCGGTGAAGACGAACCGCGGCAGGCTCGGTACGTCAGGGTCGAGGATGCCGGTGTCTCGCGCGAGTCGGTCGTAGCCTGACGTAAAGGCAAGAACCTCGCCAACCATGTTGACTACCAACGCAATTCCCGGTTCGAACTGGCGCAGGAGCGCACGCACTGTGGGCCGCACCTTGCGGTTGGGCTCGGCGGTCTCCGGCTCGCTGAACTGGCACTCGCCGGATGACACCTTGGCGAGACGCTTGAGGTGTACACGCTCGTCGATGCTCAGCTGCAGCGCGTCACCGAGGGCGCCCAGAACCTGCGACGAAGGGTGCTGGTCGCGGCCCTGCTCGAGCCGCACGAGGTAGTCGACGCTGATACCGGCGAGCATCGCCAGCTCGGCACGGCGCAGGCCAGGTGCGCGTCGGCGTACGCCCGGCGGCAGGCCGACGTCGGCCGGCGAGGTGGCGTCGCGACGGGACCGTAGGAAGGCACCGAGCGTGTTGGCGTTGCTCACGCGATCCACTCTAGGTCGGGTGGCTGCCGCGAGCGTGGCCCTGCTGGGGCCAGGATCAGCACGGTCTCCCTCTTCTGGCGTGGCGGCCGCACGGTTGGATGCATGACCACACAGACCACTCCCCAGACCCTTCGACTGGCGATCATCGTCGGCAGCGTGCGCGGCGGCCGGTTCGGGCCGGTCGTCGCACGCTGGGTTGCTGCGCAGGCGCAGGGCCACGGCGGCTTCGACATCGACGTGATCGATCTGGCCGAGGAGGATCTACCGCTGGAGCTCCCGGCGGAGTCCCCGCTCGCGGCCGGAGAGAGCTATCCGCGACCGCCCGAGATGGCCCAGCTGACCGAGCGCCTCGCCGCGGCCGATGCCTTCCTGATCGTCACGCCGGAGTACAACCACAGCTATCCCGCCTCGCTCAAAGCCGCGATCGACTGGCACTTCCTGCAGTGGCAGGCCAAGCCGGTCGCGTTCGTGTCGTACGGCGGGATGAGCGGCGGTCGGCATGCGGTGCTGCACCTGGAGAACGTGCTGATCGAGCTGCACGCCGTGCCGGTACGAACCGGGCTGAGCTTCCCGATGTACTGGCAGAACTTCGGCGAGGACGGCCAGCCCACCGACCCCATGTCCTTCGAGTTCGCCAAGGCGATGTTCGCCCAGCTCGCCTGGTGGGGCGATGCGTTGCGTACGGCCCGCGATCGGGTGCCGTACGTCGCCTGATCCGTGCGAGCGAGTACGCCGAAGGCCGGCTGATCGTTGATCAGCCGGCCTTCGGGTCGTGCGAGTTCTTAGCGGCGGGTGCGACGTCGGGCGACGAACGCGCCTGCAGCAGTCACCGATGCGAACGCACCTGCAGCGGCGAGCGGCACGAGGTTGGCGCTGCCGTCGTTGACGAAGTCCGTCTGCACGGGCGGGCCGGTGACGGTCTCGCTCGGCGTCGGGGTCTCCATTGCGGGGGGCGTCGTCGGCACCGCGGTGGTGGGCGGCGGCGTGGTCGGCTCCTCGGTGGTCGGAGGCGTCGACGGGGTGGGCGTCTCGCCGCAAGGACCGACCGAACCACTCTCGGTCTTGGTCCAGCCGTGCGACCCGGTCGGGTCCTCGGACGTGACGATGATGACGGCCCAGGTGTGGGTCTTGGCGTCCTGCGGGATGGCGACGGCGCCGTCGACGTCCTTGCCGAACTTCTTGGCGTCCCAGCCGGACACGACGGCGTCGTCGATCTTGACGGTCACCGTGTTGTCAGCGTGAGAGTTGTACTTGGTGGCCTTGAAGGTGAGCCCGTCGCAGTCGGCCTTCGCGCCAGGAACGTGCGCACTCGCCGGGCCGGCCATGCCGACCAGGGCCAGCGGAGCCGCGAGCACAGCGGCAGTCGCCAGCTTTCGTACAATCTTCATTTGTCTCCCTATGTTCAGTGGGGCTGACGAGCCCCTCACTCGTCTATCCAGGCCGGATCCTGGCATGGGCGCGGGAGGGCCACCGTGGAATCAGCGATCTCGACACGGTGTGACAGTTCACATGCGAACGCGGGCTGAGTCGTACGCCGTTGGACGACGCCACTGGCTGTAGGCGATACCCAGGCTGAAGCGGCTCTGTACTCCGAAGTGGAGATAGAGCGCCGCGACTTCCTTGCGAATCGTGCGACTGGTGACGCGGAGCTTGCGGGCGATGACTTCATCGATCAGATCTGCCGCGAGGAGCTCCAGGACCATCGCTTGGCGGGTCGACAGAGGGCACTGGTTCGACACCGGATGCCGTCCGCCGAGCGGGGTCACGACACCCGACTGCGCTGGCTTCGTCACGGTGACCCCCTCCCCGAGGTGCGACCTGCGGCTCGCTTACAAGGAAGCCTGGCAGGGCCGCCTAACAACCTTCTAAGGAACCAGGTCGGCGGCCTGGCCATCGGACCGAGGTCTGATTCGACCTAGGGGAGACACATGGGACAGCGAATGGAGAGACGACGTCGCCAAGGTGCGCGTCGTACGACCGGAGCCACGACACGGCAACGCGTCGGCATCGTGATGGCGGGCACGCTGCTCGTCGGGGGTGTCACCGCGGCGGTCGCCAACAACAACCAGGCGGATGCCGCCTCAGCGCACACCGCCGGCGCGCGGATGCCTGCCGACCTCGGCCCCGACAACTACCCGAACGACCCGCCGCAGCCTGTGCGCGACCCCGTCTGCCGGCCGGGCAAGACCCAGCCGACCGGCGGTCTGACGCCGGGTGAGATCGAGGTGAAGTTCCCGACCGAGGCGAACTTCGACCCGTTTGCCGAGCCGAAGAAGGCGTCAGGGAGCGTGAGCGCCGCGATCATCGGGCAGGCGACTGTTGAGCCGGCCCAGATGGAGGGCGATGGCACCGAGACCCAGAAGGCGTCGATCTCGGTCGACGAGCGGCTGACGGCCGAGGGTGAGGTGCAGCTGCGCGATGTGGGCCTGAAGGGTGAGATCTACACCGGCAACAAGGTGACCTTCAGCGTGCAGAGCCAGGCCGGCCAGCTCTCGCAGAACCTCGCACCGCCACCCAACCCACTGGACCCCGGGTCCATGCCTGAGGGGACTGCGGTCGGGATGGACCAGCAGTACTACGACGGCGCAGGACTGACCGCGACCTACAAGGGGATCGTGGCGAGCTATGAGTACGCCGAGGGCGACGGTGTCACGACCTCCGTGACCAAGATGCCTGGTGGCAAGGTGCGCGTGCTCTACGGACCGGCGTCCTATGTCGCCAGCCCGACATTCCTCGGGATCGGCACCAAGGACTACAACATCGGCTACCTCGACAACCGCACCCTGACCGACAAGCACGTCGTGCAGGCGGAGTTCGACATCAACACTCCGGAGGGCAAGTCGGCGTACTACCGGATGGTCTTCGCGGGCCAAGCCCCGGAGGTCGATGGTCCGGGCGTGAGCAACGTCTCCGACGTGATGGGGCTGGAGTACGCCCGCCGCAACGGCATCCAGGTCCAGCTCGGCGACGCCAAGGGCAACATGCCCGAGAGCGGCGAGGACATGTCGTACATGGTCACGAAGTACAAGGACGGCCGGCAGATCGACGATGTGAGCTATCGCATCGACGACAACACGATGGTCCGTCACGACGTCTACGCGCCCGATGGGGAGCGTGACCTCAACCAGTCGAACTACCAGCTGCGGCTCCGGAACGCCGACGCCAACGCCCTGCAGGCGTACAACAAGTTCTACGGCGGCAACGACATGACGCCGGTGACCAGCAACCAGAACATGGTGCTGGACCTGACGCCGTATGAGTTCGGCACGATGCGCTGGGACGCGCTGTCTGTCCTGCGCGACCGTGCGTCCAAGATCGGCGACTGGCCGAATGACCCTGAGCTGCAAGGGAGTCCGAACAACATCGACGTCCGAGACTGGATCGATCGGATGTACCGCGAAGGCAAGCGGGACCGCGTCGAGTCGCTCGCCTCGGACCCGGAGGCGCGGGACGCTCTGTGGGTGCACGACGCACCCAACGACATGGCGCTGCTGCGGATCATGTGGATCGGGCACGGTGGTGGCGGATGGTCACCGTTCAACTCGCTCAACTGGTTGAACGACTGGAACACCGCCTACGCCAAGATCCACCAGACCGACACGCACAAGGGCGTCGGCAACGCCATCTGCATGGCGCCGGCGTAACAGAGATCAGCACGCAGAACTGGCGGTCGTCACGGGAGACCTACCTCCCGTGGCGACCGCCAGTGTGCTGCCTCAGAGCGACTGCCAGAAGCCGCACTGGTGCTCGCGGCCGAGGTCGACCGGACGTACCCCGCCCGCGCCGGTGCCGAGCGACTGGACGGTCGGCGTGGTCGTACGGAACGGGCGCCAGGTCGGCGTACCCGTGCCGTTGGGACTGCTGTGATGGGCGAATGTCGCCCAGTACGAGACCATTTGGTCGGACAAGGTGCGCTGAGCGTCGGTCTTGGGGCCGGGGAACTGCGCGTCCTCGAAGAGGTACTGCAGCTCGCCCGCGTGGAAGGCGCCCATCGGGAAGCTCGGCGGCGGCGAGCCCTTTGCCCAGGGGGCGGTGGCGTCCGCGAACTCGAAGGCCCACGTCGGCACGTGCTTGCTGAGCGACTTGTCCGACGTGAGTGCTGGGCAGGAGAAGGCACGGTCGGTCCACACTGCAGCGAGCGCCTCGCTCGGGGAGTCGTACGCCGAGAGCGGGTAGCGCTGCATCACCCGCTCTGCCTTGTCCGGGCCGAGTACGGACCGCAGGTCGTTGCGGTAGTCGTCGGCGGTGGCGAGGTGCCCGGTGAAGGTCTCGATCGCTGCCACGAAGGTGCGGTGCTCGTCACGGGTGGTGCCGTGCATGACCGGTACCTTGTTGAAATGCCCGGCTGCCAACGCTTTTGGCGTACTGGTCGGGAGAAGCCCGCCACCGTACACCGGCCCGAAGCCCTGCCCGCCGCCCGACACAGTGAGCAGCTTTTCGGGTGACTTCTTGTAGAGGCAGCTCAGAACGGTTGCTGGATCGGTGCACTTGAGTTGTGTTGCGGCAGAGACACCTTCGCGCTCAGCGGTGGCTCGTGACCGCGGGAACCAGTTGCCCTCCGGGGTGTACGGCCACGCATCACCCTCGCTGCACGGACCGCTCTGCATGATGGCCTTGTTGAAGAGACCGGCCGAGCTCGGCGCAACCAGATGTGAGCAGGTGCTGACACTGCCGGCGGACTCGCCGACGAGCGTCACGTTGTTCGGGTCGCCACCAAAAGCCTTGGCATTCTTACGAACCCAGCGGAGTGCGGCCTGCTGGTCCTCAAGGCCGAAGTTGCCTGCGGTCGGTCCGAGGGCGGGGTGGTCGAGGAATCCGAAGATCCCGAGCCGGTAGTTCGGTGTGACGACGACGAGGTCGCCCTGGCTGGCCATCTTCTTCGCTCCGTAGAGCGCGCCCGATCCGGAGTAGTAGCCGCCGCCATGGACGAAGACCATCACTGGGCGAGGCTTGGCGCTCGACCTGCGGGGCGTTGTCACGTTGAGGAACAGGCAGTCCTCGTCGACGCTGCTTGGATCGCCGAGGAAGCCGGCGGTCTGCGGACAGCTGGCGCCGGCGTGCGTGGCGTTCCGAGTGCCGTGCCACGGCGTGACCGGAGCCGGGGAGTGCCAGCGACGAGCACCCTTCGGTGGAGCGGCGTACGGAATGCCTTGGAAGACAAGGGTATTCGTGTCGACCGTGCCGCGGACCTTGCCGGCGTCGGTGCGTACGACTGATCCCTGACCAGGCGACGTGTTCGCGGCAACAGCCGGTCCGGCGACGCTGATGGTGGCGAGGGCGACGGCTGCGGTGAGTGCGACCCGTGCGGTGGTCTGGTGCTGCGTCATGACGATGACTCCCTTGTCGTTGAGCGATGTCTCCATGCTTCAGCGACGAGAGGGTCTTGGCATTGGGCCCACTACCCGAGTCGAGGTGGGTCTAGACCCCCGAACTCAGAACCCGTAGGGCGGGAGTCGGAGGCAGGCAGGCGGGTGGGAGGTTGATATGCGGGTTGGTCGGTGAGGGTTGACCGTGACGTTCTTGCCGGCCCGTCGCAGGTGCCCTGTGTGCTGTACCAGCCACCACTCGCCGAGGCGGACGCCTGTTTGCGGTCGCGAGGGACGCTCGGGTTAGGGTCCGCCCATGAACTTGCCGCGGCTGGGGGCCGCGCTCCTTGGATGCCTGCTGGCACTGACTGCCTGCAGCTCCGACCCCACACCCGAACGCCGCACTCCGGCACCGGCGACGAGGACGGCAACACCGAAGACTGCTGCGCCCGTGGCTGCGGCGCCTCCGAAGGCGGTCCACGGAGGCGACTGCACCACGATGCCGCCGCCGCTCGGCCCAGCTCCCGCCGAGACGTTCAACACGCTTCCCGCGCCGGGCCCGATCAAGCAGGTCACGGCTGGGTCTCCGGCCGCCGCCCTCCTGAAAAGGGACGCGCTCGGCTGGCTGGCGCGTCCTGGGATGAAGTACACGGAGCTGGGTCCGATCGTGCTCGTGGGCGACGTGTCGGACCAGGTGCTGCAGCGCTCCGCGGCCGACCTGCGCAAGAGCATCGATGTCACTACGCGGGTCTACGGCGATGCGATCCCGCTGGAGCCACGCCGTCTGGTGCTCGTGCCGGCATCGGCCCGTGACTTCGGGCGTGCGGCCCGGGACAGTCCACGCGGTTGGCTCGGCTTCATGCAGTACTCCGACCAGACCACCTACATCGGCATCGGGCCCGACACCCGCAGTGGGTCTCCGTACGTGGGAGAACGACCTTCCTCGGTCATGACGCACGAGCTGATGCACCTGACCACGGTGTCGTACGCCTACAGCGACATGCCAGCCTGGCTCACCGAGGGTTATGCGGAGATCGCTGCCGAGGTTCAGGATCCGAGAGTGCGCCAGGAGAACGACCGGACCATCCGCGGGGCCCGCCTGCGGATCCCGGACGAGGACGCGTTGTACGGCGATGAGCCCGGGTTGCCCTACGCGCTGAGCGCGTCGTTCGTGCGTTACCTCTGCAGCATCAAGGGCTCGCGACAGCTGGGCACCTTCGTCCGCAACGTCACGAACCGAGCGTGGCAGATCGACACGTTCGCCAAGAACACGTACGGCCACACCATCGATGAGCTGGTGCCAGGTTGGAAGGCGTGGGTCGCGCGGACCAACAAGCGCTGAATCCGATGGTGCGACAAGCGAGTACGACGGAGCCCGGCTCTCCCAGGGAGGGCCGGGCTTCGTCGTACAGGCTGGGATCAGCGGATCAGACCCGCTAGTTCGGGTTGGTGAAGGTCCTGCTGAAGTCCACCGAGGTCGCGGGGTTGCCCGCGTTACTGATCCGCGACCTGCACGTGGAGTCGCTCTCGGTGTTGCGGCACTCGGCCAGGACGAGTCGGACACTGCCGCCCGCCGTCAGCCGGATCGACCGCGGCGAGATACTCCCATCGCCACAACCGGTGTCGTCGGAGATCAGGCGCCGCCAACCGGAGTCGTTGTCGATCTGGACGAAGAGGACGGCGTCCGCACTGTCGCCGCCGCCGTGGCTGTCGCACCAGTCGGCCAGCGCGGTGATCTTGATGATGGCGGTGAGATGGTCGGGGAAGCTCACGGAGCCCCCGGAGTAGGCCGCTCCGTCGGTGGTGCCGCCGCGGAGGGTCTTCAGCTCGTAGCCACCGCCGCTGGCCAGCGCCGACGGCGTGCTGCCCACGATCGATCCGGTCAGGGCCAGGGCGGCTGCGCCCACCATCAAGTACGTACGTCGGGCCATCGTGATCACAGATTCCTTGCTCATCGGTGCATGAAGCGGACCCGGTCGGGACCTGGAGTGATCGTGGAAGGCGGCCCTACTCAACCGCTAACTGCTCGACGATGGCCCGACCGGGTCGCCGCTCACACGGGGTCTGGCTTCGGGTCCGAGCACCCACCGCCGCACCACCGGCTTGCCACGATCGGCGAGTGGGAGCCGTCAGTGGACGCCGAAGCGAAGGTGTGGGCCGCTTGTAGGCCACCCCCGACCGCTGCCACGAGAAGCGCTGCTGCAAGAACCTTCATCTGGTGTCCCCTTCTTCATTCACATCCGAGCCGCCGCATTGGCGCTCGACCTGATGCCTTTGTGACGTGTTGGAGCGGGCTCAACGTTGCTCCCCACGATGAGTGCGCCTTCAGAGGCTCGCATCGACGGCGGCTAGGCGGTGACGTTTTATGGGGATGGCAACCGCAGCGTTGCCTTTTCGAGTCCGAGCTGTCGCAGGATCTGAGCGACCTGTTGGGTGTCGGATGCCGCGCCGGGGTCGCCTTGCGCGTGCCGAAGACGGGCCGAACGAGCGAGGTCCCGCGCCAGCTCGAGCGTGTTGGGGCTACGTCTGCGAGCCGTCAGCAGAGCCGTCAGGGATTCCTCGGCGGACGCCCAGTTGCCTTCTGCGAGCAGTAGATCCACGCGGAGTCGCAGAGCGTCCAGGTTGATGCCCGCGCCGGCATGGCGATCCAGCACCGGACTGTTGTGCTCCAAGCTGCGCCAGGCTGCGGCGACATCGCCCTTGCGGTTCAACAAAGTGGCTCGTCGCAGACCGCAGGTCGCCTGACCGTATTCGTCCCCGATCGCGACGGCGATGGCGTGGGCCTCCTCGATGTCCTTGGCGGCATCCTGCAGCCTGCCGATCTCGATCAAGCAGTCGGTGTGGGCAACCAGCCAGACTGCGACCGACCGTGACGCGCCCAGCCTGCGCTCGCTGCGGATCACCTCGGCCAGCAGGGGCTCGGCCTCCGACGGGTGTCCCGTCTCGAGATGGACCATGGCCAGGCGCCCGCGTGCTTCCGCCACTGCACCCGGGTCGTTCAACGCAGCCGCGGCATCGGCCGCTCGAATCAGGAAGCTCGTCGCCTCCTCGAAGCGGTTCACGAAGCTGGCGGCACTGCCACAGCGGGCGAGTGCGAGCTGTACACCGATCGGATCTCCATGCTCGGTCGCGGCCGTCAGGAGCTGCTGCGCAACCGGCGCAAGCTCGGTGTCGCGCCCACGCTGGGCCAAGACTGCGAACAGCCCGCGCAGGAGCCGCTCCCGAAGCAGCGTTCGTAGGGGCAACGCCAGGCACTTTCGCAGCATTGCCTCACGCTCGACGTCGAAGGCCTTAACGGTGAGAAAACCATTGGTACGCAACGCAATTGAGGCGGCGAGGTCGTACTCCTCGAGGGCGATGGCTCGATCGACAGCATCGAGCAGGCTGCCGTACTCGACCTGGAACCAGTCGTAGGCGTGCTCGCGCCCACCGATGACGCCATCGATGGCAGTGGCTGGCGGCAGTCCGTGAACCGTGTCCATGCCATGATCCAGCTGCTCGTCGCAGAAGGCCGCGAGCCCATGCCACCCGCGGAGCGCTGTGACCTGTCGCTCTCGTACGGCCGTGGTCGACCAGCGTGCCCGCGCCCGCTCGCTCGCGAACTCCGCGACGAGCCGGTGCATGCGGAGCCGGGGTCGGCCGGTCCGATCGCGGCCGTCCGGTTCGACGAAGTGGACGTTGATGAGTTCTTCGAGCGCGGGAAGACTGCGGTTCTCGGGACTTGCGATGTCGGCCAGCCACCGTGGCCAGGACTGCCCTGCAGTGAGCCCGAGGGCGCACAGGAGGTCCTGCGCACCCACACTGAGCCCGTTGTCGTACGACGTGGACAGCGCGGCGCGTACATCGAGATCTCCGAGCGCGAAGCCGTCGAGGTGGTCGTGCTCCTGTCTGAACTGGGCCAGCATCTCGGCGATGTCGACGTGTGTGCTCACGGCCAGACGCGCACCGGCCACACACAACGCGAGCGGCAGGCCACTGCACAGCTCGGCCGCGGCGTACGCCTGCTCACGCGTGATGTCATCGCGGGTGCTGGAGGCGATCAGGAGGTTCGCCGCGTCCTGCGGGCCGAGGGCGCCGATGGTCCGTGCCCGGGCATGAGTAGCCAGACCGGACAGGCGCCTGCGTGAGGTGACCAGGGCTGCGCACCCGGCCGCGGCCGGCAGCAGCGGGCGCACCTGTGCCTCGGCACCCGCGTCGTCCAGGACGACGAGGGCGGGGGAGTCGGCGATGGTGCTGCGGTACAACGTCAGACGTTCGTCAGGGTTGTCGGGTACGTGGTCCGCAGGTGTGCCGAGGGACCGAAGAAAGCGTGCAGCGATCTCGTGCGGGACAAGGGGATGGGCGCTCGAGCCGCGCAAGTCGGCGAACAGGACGCCACCACGAAAACGTCCCTCGACTCTGTGCGCAGCCGCGACGGCAAGGCTGGTCTTGCCGGCGCCACCGATGCCGGTCAGTGCCACGACGACCGGCTCGGTCGTTGGCACCAGCTCGTGCTCGAGCTGGTCGAGGAGCTCGTCGCGGCCGAACAGATAGGGCGCAGGGGGCACCTCAAGCGGCCGAGGGCGGGGAGGAGACGACCATCGGGGCGGCAGGTCCGACCCGTCCAGAAGGCGCTGATGAAGCAGCCTCAGACCGGCGCCGGGCTCAATGCCGAGTTCGTCCACCATCGTCCGGCGGATCGCCTGGTAGCCCTCCAACGCCTCGGTACGTCGGCCGCTTGCCGCCAGGGCCCGCAGGCGGTGCTCGTGCAGTCCCTCGCGGTAAGGCGATGCGACGATCAACGGACCAGCTGCCTCGATGACCTCCTCGTGCCGGCCGAGCTCGAAGAGGCAGTCGAGCCATGCCTCCGCCACGGCGACCCGCTCGTCCATGAGGGACGCACGCAGGTTGTCTGCCCACTCGCCAGTGACGTCCTCCATGGCGGCACCCCGCCACAGCGCCAAGGCGGAGGCGAAGCAAGGCTCGGCCTCGTCGTATCGGCCGTTCAGCAAGGCGTCGCGCCCACGACCAGCGTGGCGACGAAACTCAAGGACGTCGAGCTGGTGCTCTCCCAACCGCAGCTCGTATCCCATGGGGCGGGTCACGATCAGCTCGTCACAGCCGTGCTGCACCCGGCGCCGAAGACTCGCGATGACGTTGTGCAGCTGTTGGCGTGCGGTGCGCGGCGGGTCGGACCACAACATGTCGATGAGTCGATCGGTCGAGGTGAGGCGATCGCTGCGCAGGAGCAGGTACGCCAGCGCAAGGCGCTCGCGCCGACCGAGCTCGATGGCCTGGTCGGCCGACTGAGCCGTGACCGGACCCAGGAGACAGAACCGCACGCCTCATTGTGGCGTCTCCCAGGCTGGGCAGCGGACGCCTTCAGCTAGCGGGCCAGCACATCAGGATGACTCACGTCCAAGGGGTCACCTGGACCGGAGTCAAGGTGGCCAGGCCGCCATTCCAGAAGTTGCCGCTCACCCGGGCTCGAGTGTCGACGCTCAGGGTGTCCGTCGGACGTGATGTGAAGTCCCGACCGTCGTTCACCGTCTTGAGCCCGTGCATCACCCAGTCGCGGGTCTGGATCGCGATCTGCAACCCGAACGCTTCGTTGCCTTGGTACAGGTGGACGTGGGCCCAGTTGCGCTTGGCCGAATTGCACCAGCCCCAGTACTGCGTGATGGTGCCGATTCGCCAGGTCTGTGACCCAACGCCGTACATGATCGGGGCACTGTTGATGAGCTGTGGGCTGGCGCATCCGACCGGGATCTTCTGGGCACTGGCGGACGGCGCGGTCGCGACCGTTCCTGCCAGCACCAGTCCTGCGACGGCGGCGACAGTCGCGAAGGTGTGTTTCATGGTCATCTCCTCCTCAGGTGACGTGGTGCCGAACACCGTGGCGGGCGCCGCTAATGAACCGCTAACTGCGGCGCCGTCCAGACTGCGTCGATCAGCCGGGCCATGATGTCGAGGCGGCTGGGTCAGGAGGACCAGTTGGAAGGCGGAGGTCGCACGGACCAAGAGGCTGAATCTGCTTGTACGAGAAGCGAGTACGACGAAGCCCGGCCCTCCCTGGGAGAGCCGGGCTTCGTCGTACAGGCTGGATCAGCGGGGCTCGGTGCCCGCGATGAAGGCCTCGAGCTTGGCGCGACCCTCGGTGTCCTCGCGCTGCTCGGGCGGGGACTTCATCAGGTAGGACGAGGCGCTCAGCAGGGCGCCGCCGATGCCGCGGTCCTTGGCGATCTTGGCCGCACGGATGGCGTCGATGATGATGCCGGCCGAGTTGGGGGAGTCCCAGACCTCGAGCTTGTACTCGAGGTTCAGCGGGACGTCACCGAACGCGCGACCCTCGAGGCGGACGTACGCCCACTTGCGGTCATCCAGCCACGCGACGTAGTCCGACGGACCGATGTGCACGTTGCGGTCGTCCGCGCCGACGCCGGCCAGCGGGCCGGTCAGGTTGGAGGTGACGGCCTGGGTCTTGGAGACCTTCTTGGACTCCAGACGCTCACGCTCGAGCATGTTCTTGAAGTCCATGTTGCCGCCGACGTTGAGCTGGTAGGTGCGGTCCAGCGTGACGCCGCGGTCCTCGAACAGCTTGGCCATCACGCGGTGCGTGATGGTCGCGCCGACCTGGGACTTGATGTCGTCACCGATGATCGGGACGCCGGCGTCCTCGAACTTCTTGGCCCACTCGGGGTCGGAAGCGATGAAGACGGGCAGCGCGTTGACGAAGGCGACGCCAGCGTCGATCGCGCACTGGGCGTAGAACTTGTCGGCCTGCTCGGAGCCCACCGGGAGGTAGGACACGAGCACGTCGACCTTGGCGTCCTTGAGGACCTGGACGACGTCGACCGGGTCGGCCGCCGACTCCTCGATGGTCAGCGCGTAGTACTTGCCGATGCCGTCGAGGGTGTGGCCACGCTGGACCTCGATGCCCGTGGTGGGCACGTCGGCGATCTTGATCGTGTTGTTCTCGGAGGCGCCGATGGCCTCGGCGAGGTCCTTGCCGACCTTCTTGTCGTCCACGTCGAACGCCGCGACGAACTCGACGTCCTTCACGTGGTAGTCGCCGAACTGGACGTGCATCAGACCGGGCACGCCGGTCGACGCGTCAGCGTCCTTGTAGTACTCAACACCCTGCACAAGCGAACTCGCGCAGTTGCCGACGCCAACGATGGCGACGCGCACGTTACCCATGGATTGCTCCTCAATCATGTTGCGGGTCAATGGAATTCGTAGAAGTGGTCTCATGGCCGTACGCAGTCCGCTCGGTCTCGATCAGCTCGTTGAGCCAGCGGACCTCGCGCTCCGTCGACTCCAGGCCGTGACGGTGCAGCTCGGCGGTGTAGGCATCGATCCGTTCGCGGCGCTCGCGGTTGGCGGCACGCGCAGTGTCGAGGCGCTCCTCAAGACGGGAACGCCGGCCCTCGAGGATGCGCAGCCGCACATCGCTGGAGGCGCGACCGAAGAACGCGAAGTGCACGTCGAAGGTCTCGTCCTCCCACGCGGCGGGACCGGCCTGGCCGAGCAAGGTCTGGAACTGCTCCTTGCCCTCGGCGGTCAGCTCGTAGGTGATCCGGGCCCGGCGACTCGCGAGTGCTCCCGGCGTGGACTCGTGCAGCTCGGTGATCCAGCCGCGCTCGACCAGCGAGCGAAGGCAGGGGTAGAGCGAGCCGTAGGACACCGCGCGGAAAGCACCGAGGACACCGGACAGCCGCTTGCGCAGCTCGTAGCCGTGCAGCGGCGACTCGTGCAGCAGGCCGAGGACAGCCAGCTCGAGCACAGCCGCACGACGCGACGTCCCGGCCATCGTCGGCTCCTTCGGTGCTGTGGTCTCGATACGGCTCGGCTAGCGCCTCGCCTGCTCGACCAGCGATGTAGAGGTGACAAACTGCGTGTTTGTCAGGGGAACCGTAACACGGATATATCCGTTCGATACATCGAAGATGCGATGTCTTGACGACCAATGACAACCGGTCGACTTGGCTGAGCGTCCTTCAAGCCAGGGTTACCCTGGAGGGCCGGGCCGTCGTACGCCGATGTCGCTGGTCAGGCCCGCTGCCCCATCCAAGGCAGGGCAGCCCCCGCCAAGCACCAGATGTCGAAGAGGTTTCATCACGTGACGGACACACCGGGCCCCCGGGCGCGTCGGCGCGCCGAGAACGAGCCGCCGGAGGGGCCGCGGCCACCCGCGCGACGGCGCAGGGAGCGCGGCCTGGCTTTCAAGATCGTGACCCGCACGCTGCTGGGTCTCTTCACGCTGTTCGTCTTCGGCGTCATCGCGCTGTTCGTGATCTACCAGCGCACCGACATCCCCCAGCCGAACGCCGACGCGCAGAAGCAGCAGTCCGTCCTCTACTACGACGACGGCAAGACTGAGCTGGCACGGTTCAACGGCACGACCCGCCAGAGCGTGCCGGTCACGCAGATCCCTGACCACGTGCAGAAGGCGTTCTTGTCCGCGGAGGACCGCGACTTCTACAAGAACAAGGGTGTGTCGCCGACCGGCATCGTGCGCGCGTTCTGGACCAACCTGCGGGGCGGGTCCAAGGCCGGCGGCTCGACGATCACCCAGCAGTACGTCAAGAACTACTTCCTGACCCAGGACAAGACGGTCACCCGCAAGTTCAAAGAGGTCATGATCTCGCTGAAGATCGACCAGAAGATGTCGAAGGACCAGATCCTGGGCGACTACCTCAACACGATCTACTTCGGCCGCGGCGCGTACGGCATCCAGGCCGCCTCGAAGGCGTACTTCAACAAGGACGTCAGCCAGCTGTCAGTCAGCGAGGGCGCCTTCCTCGCGTCCGTCGTGAACTCGCCCAACCGCCTCGACCCGGCCAACGGCCAGGCCGCGATCGACCGAGTGAACCCGCGCATGGTCTACGTCCTGGACGGCATGGTCGAGAAGGGCTGGCTGTCGCAGGAGGTGCGCAACCAGCAGCGACTCCCGAACTTCCAGCCCCGCAAGAAGCGGTCCATCCCCGGTCCGATCGGCTACATCCGTGACCTCGTGGAGAGCGAGCTCAAGAACAAGCTCCAGCTCTCGGACGTCGACCTCGACAAGGGTGGTTTGCGGATCACCACGACCATCAACAAGAAGTCCGAGGACGCCGCTATCAAGGCGGTCGAGCAGAACCTGCCCGAGGACTCTGCCAACCTGCACACCGGACTCGTCGCGCAGAAGCCCGGTGACGGAGCCGTGGTCGCCCTCTATGGCGGGCGCGACTCCCTGAAGGAAGCGAACAACGCGACCTTCCAGGTCATGCAAGGCGCCTCGAACTTCAAGGTCTTCGGGCTGATCGGTGCGCTGCAGGACGGGATGACTCTCGACAAGACGTACGAGGGCAACTCGCCTATGAGGTTCAAGCAGTACATCACCCCCACGAATCCGAAGGGCAACGTCACCAACTTCGGCGGCGTTGACTGGCACCGCGTCTCGTTGCGCAAGGCGACGGCCAAGTCGATCAACACCGTCTTCCTGCAGGTCAACGAGGACATCGGCCCGACCAAGACGGCTGCCGTCGCGCAGGCGGCTGGTATCCCCAAGACGGCATTTGCACAGGGCCAGGACAAGGTGCTGTCGAACGTGCTGGGCACGCCGTCCGTCCATGTCATCGACATGGCGACGGCGTACAACACGATCAATGCCCAGGGCGTGAAGTCCGATCCGTACTACATCAAGAGCATCTCTAGCGCGAGCGGCTACTCCTACTCGGCCAAGCCCAAGACCAGTCGCGCCTTCGACAAGGACGTGGCGCTCAACGCGATCAACGCGATGGAGGGCGTGGTCACGGACGGCAGCGCCACGCCGACCTTGAAGGGTTTCGATCGACCTGCCGCAGGCAAGACGGGCACGTCGAACGAGAACAAGTCAATCTGGTTCAGCGGGTTCACTCCGCAACTGACCACCTCAGTGGGCATGTATAAAACGGCGCCTGGCGGCACTGGGGCGATTCAGATGAAGGGCGAGGAGGGCGACCCGGTCACCGGTAGCAAGTACCCGACCCAGATCTGGCGGGCCTTCATGGAGGCCGCGCTCGAGGGCCAGCCGGCGCCGAAGTTCCCAGAGCCGCCGGGCATGTCCAATACGTTCACCGGCACGTCCGAGCCAACGCATGACCCGACCAACGAGCCTGCGCCGCCCAACACCCCCACGAACACGCCACCACCGGACACCGAGTCGACCGAGCCGCCCAGCTCGACGACGACGGAATCCCGGACAACGAAGCCCACCAAGACGCACAAGCCGACCAAGACCGAGCCGCCGCCCTCGTCGACTCGGCCCGGTGGCGGTGGAACGTCGACCCGGCCAGGCGGCGGGGGAACCTTCCCGTTCCCCTAACGCGGCCGCGACATTGAAGCGCTGGCGAGAGTTGATGGCCGGATAGGGGTGTCGGTGTGGCGATCTCAGTACTGATGCTGGCCACAGCGGGCGGCCTCTGGTGCGCCTACATGGTCTCGCTCTTCGCCGGATTCAGTGGCGCAGATCGACTCTTCTGGGTGTGGGCGCTGAGCTGCCCGCCCATCGCCCTCGGTGGCTACCTGCTGACAGCCTCGCTCTACCCGGTTCGTGACCCGATTCACGGCGGCGGAATGGCAGACGCTCCGTGGGAACCGGTGCTGGCGCTCGCGGCCGGCGTCGTGACGTTCGTGACTTGGCTCCTGCTCTTGATCGTGGATCCCGTGGTGAGGTGGCTCGCCAGGAAGTCGCGGGAACTGGTCCGAGGACGTCGGATTTCCGCGAGCACGCCCACGCGATGACGCGCATGCTGTGAGACATGCCGATGCGCAACCGGGTCACGCCGCTGGGTGAGATCGTCGCGATCCCGTTGCGCGGCGACTGGCTGGGCAACCGCGGCATCCTGCACAACGGCCGCGACATCGTCCGAACCCACGCCAGCGCGCTGTGGATCATCTGCACCCTGAGCCACAAGGACTGGCGCCTGCCGCAGTGGCAACCGCACCACTTCACCGTGCTGTTCTTCCACGACGAGGCGGTCGCGCTGGCCGCCGGTCACCGGCCGTGCGCGCTGTGCCGACGTGAGGACTACAACGCCTACCGCGACGCCTGGACCCAGGCACTCGACGTACGACGGCCGTTGGCGACCGAGATGGACCGCCGGCTGCACGGCGAACGCAACTACCGCGGCACCAGCCGGCGCCGCTGGCACCCGGCCGACTGGGCAGACCTGCCGACCGGCGCGTTCGTGCGGATGGAGGAGCAGCCGTACCTCGTCCTGGACGACGCGATCGTGCCCTGGACGAGACAGGGTTATGGAGTCGCGCGGCCGCGCCCGGCCCACGGCGACGTCGAGCTGGTCACTCCGCCGTCGACCATCGCTGCCCTCCGCGGCGGGTATACACCGCAGATCCACCCCACAGCGCACGGGTCGCCTGCTTAGACTCGCGCCCATGCCTCGCACGCCCTCCCGCCTTGCCACGCCCAGCCGCGGGGACGGTGTCGTCGCCCTGGCCAGTGATGTCTTCGGTGGCCCGCTCGGTCGGTACGCCGGGCTCGGTCGCCGGCCATGGACGTACGCCGCCGCTGTGCTCTCCGCGCTCGCGAGCGTTCTCGTCGCCCTGGGGATCGTGCAGAAGAACCACTGTGTGAGTGCCGGCTGGAGTACGCCGGGTTCGCTGTGGCGGGCCTGCTACTCCGACCTCCCGGCCGCGGTGACGTCGCAGCCGGGTGCCTCGCCCTGGTCGACCGGCGGCGCGGGGCACACTCAGCCGGTGCTGACGGCGTTCCTCACCTGGGTGCTGCGGCGACTGACGCCCTCAGGTGTCGGACTGGCCGAGCAGCGCTGGTACTTCGCGCTCGCCGCCATCGTGATCGCACTGCTGATCGCGGCCACGGTCGTTGCGACGGCGGCCCTCCTCGAGGGCACGCCCTGGCAGGCGGCGCACGTCGCGCTCAGCCCGGTCCTGATCACCGCGAGCCTGGTCTCGCTCGACATCTTCGGCGTTGCGTTGATGACCGTCGGCCTGCTCGCCTGGCACCGGCGATACCCGTTGGTCGCCGGGCTTCTGCTGGGGGCCGCGATCAGCGCGCGCACGTTCCCGGCTGTCGTCCTCATCGCCGTGGTGCTCGTCGCGTGGCGGGATGGCCGTCGTCAGGACCTCGGTCGCCTGCTCGGCGGTGTCGCAGTGGCGATTGTCGTGAGCCTCTGTATGGCGTACGCCGTGGGCGGCGACCCGATGGAGCCCTACCAGGCGTGGAGCGACCAGGCGGCGGGCTACGGCTCACCCTGGCTGATCGCGCAGATCGCGCACGTCACGATCCCGGCCAACGCACTGACCGCGCTCGCCGTGATCGGCTGGGTGCTCGCGCTGGTGGTCGGCGTCTATCTGGCCACTGACCGCGAGCGCAACCTGCCCGTCGCGCCGCTGGCGCTCGCGATGCTCGTGGTGGTCATGGTGACCGGCAAGAGCATGCCCGTGCAGAACGCCCTCTGGGTGCTGCCGCTGATCGCACTGTGCGGTCTGAGCTGGCGCGACCACTTGGTCTGGGCCGGCATCGAGGTGGCCTACTTCGCCGGTGTCTGGATGTATGTGGGCACCTCGTTCAACCCGGAAAAGGCGCTGCCCGGTGCCGCGTACTCGATCCTGACGATGGCTCGGCTGCTCGCTCTCGTGGGCCTTGTCTGGCGGGCGATCTTGACCCACGGAGAGCTGGAGCGCGAGCGGATCGTGGCGGACGTCGTACCCGAGTGGTGGTTGCCCGAGCCGGCCGGCGCGACGGCCGTACGGCCCGATTAGGTCAACCTGCCGAGCCGCCGATATCCTCGTGCGGTTCCTGGTGTACGCCGGAGCTCATCTTCCTGTGGATAACTCGCCCACCTGTCGGTGCCACCTGGCATCGTGAGTGGTCGTAGGTCCGGCAGGACTCAGGTGGGCTCACCTCAGCCGTCCGGCTGGCGGATACACCAGAGCACGCTGCAACCCTCCTGTCACGGAGAGACCGTGACCGCTAAGACCAAAGGAGGTGGGTTCCCGCATGCGTCAGTACGAACTGATGATCATCCTCGACCCCGAGCTTGACGAGCGCACTGTCCAGCCCTCGCTGGACAAGTTCCTCACCGTTGTCACCAAGGACGGCGGCAAGGTCGACAACGTCGACATCTGGGGTCGCCGTCGGCTGGCCTACGAGATCAAGAAGAAGCCCGAGGGCATCTACGCGGTCGTCACCATGACGGCCGAGTCGGCAACGGCCAAGGAGCTGGACCGCCAGCTGGGACTCAACGAGTCCATCTTGCGGACCAAGCTGCTGCGCGTCGGCGCCTAGTTCTCTAGTCAACGACCCAAGAAGGGGAGCACCCCAATGGCTGCAGGCGACACCGTCATCACCGTCGTCGGAAATCTCACTCAGGACCCGGAGCTGCGGTTCACACCGTCCGGGGCTGCAGTCGCCAACTTCACCGTTGCGTCGACGCCGCGTCAGTTCGACCGGCAGACCAACGAGTTCAAGGACGGCGAGACACTGTTCCTGCGTTGCTCGGTCTGGCGCGAGGCGGCGGAAAACGTCGCTGAGTCGCTCGGTCGCGGTTCGCGGGTTGTCGTGACCGGCCGCCTGGTATCACGCACGTTCGATACCAAGGAGGGCGAGAAGCGCACGGTGATGGAGATGCAGGTCGACGAGGTCGGCCCGTCGCTGCGTTACGCCACGGCCAAGGTCAACAAGACCCAGCGCGGTGGCGGCCAGGGTGGCGGCTTCGGCGGCCAGCAAGGCGGCGGCCAGGGCGGTTTCGGCGGAGGTGGCCAGCAGGGTGGTGGCCAGCAGGGCGGTCAGGCTGCCTCGCAGGACGACCCCTGGGCAACGGCGCCGAGTGGCGGTCAGCCGGCGAGCGCACCTCAGGGTGCTCCGCAGGGCGGCGGTCAGTCCGGCGGCGCTTCCGGCGGTGGCCAGGGCGGCGGCTGGAGCACCGGGCCGTCCTACGACGAGCCCCCCTTCTAGTTCCTTTTCGTTCGGCTCCTCCTCCGGCTGAGCTCGCAGGCTCGCCCAGCCGGGGTCGTCGCCGAACGCGTCATGTCCCTCGGGACTGCACTCTCGTAGAACTACCCCATCCCGAGCTCAGCTCGGGCTCTCGAAACGAAGGAGAGCACCACGATGGCCAAGCCCGTTGTGCGTAAGCCCAAGAAGAAGGCCAACCCGCTGAAGGCGGCGAAGGTCGAGACGATCGACTACAAGGACACCGCGCTGCTGCGCAAGTTCATCTCTGACCGTGGCAAGATCCGCGCGCGTCGAGTGACCGGTGTGACCACCCAGGAGCAGCGGCTCATCGCCACCGCGGTCAAGAACGCCCGCGAGATGGCGCTCCTGCCGTACTCCAGCTCGGCTCGCTGAGCCCCGATCACAAGGAGCGAGTCATGAAGGTGATTCTGACCCACGAGGTGTCCAACCTCGGCACTGCCGGTGACGTCGTCGACGTCAAGTCCGGTTACGCCCGCAACTTCCTGCTGCCCCGCAACCTGGCCACCCCGTGGACCAAGGGCGGCCAGAAGCAGGTCGAGGCGATCAGCAAGGCCCGTGAGACCCGCGCGGTGAAGACCCTCGAGGAGGCCCAGTCGATCAGGGGCAACCTCGAGAACGCCACTGTCACGGTCGAGGCCCGCGCCGGTCAGTCCGGCCGTCTCTTCGGTGCAGTCACCACGGCCGAGATCGCGGACGCGGTCAAGGCTGCCGGTGTCGGCACGGTCGACCGTCGCAAGATCGAGATCGGTCAGCCGATCCGCATCACCGGTGCCCACCAGGTCCAGGTTCGCCTGCACCCGGAGGTTGCCGCCAGCCTCAAGCTGGACGTCGTCGCGGCCAAGTAAGGCCACCCGACTCAGCCGAACGCCCGGTCCCGCTCACCGCGGGGCCGGGCGTTCGTCGTACCCAAGGCTCCGAGTCCGGCGAGGACTCATCTCGGTCCCGGTGGTTCGACCGAGATATAACCGCGTCGAACCACCAGGACCGAGATATGGCGGCGAGGTCAGCGGGTGGCGCCGGTGACGAGCCAGCGGTCCGTACGCGCCCGCCAGCCAAGTGCCAGCAACCGGAACACCATGAACGCCGCGAACGACCACCACAGCACCGTCAGCGTGTGCGTCGCCGCACCGTCGAGGTGCGCGCGGACGAGGAGCAGCACCGGCACGTACGCCGCGAGCACGAGCACCTGAGCGACCGCGAGCACCACGCCGTCGCCCGCTCCGATCAGCACGCCGTCCAGCACGAACACCAGCCCCGCGACCGGTTGGATCAGCGCGACGACGATCAGCGCGGCCGCCAGGGCCCGGCGTACGGACTCATCGGAGGTGAACAGGAGCGGCAGCACCTGGTGCAGCGCGAGGACGACCGCGCCGAGCAGGATCCCGGCGCCGAGGCCCCACCAGAGCATCAGCCGGGTGGCTGCACGGGTCCCGTCGACGTCACCCGCACCCAGCGCCTTGCCGGTGATGGCCTGCGCCGCGATCGCCAACGCATCGAGCGCGAACGCCAAGAACCCGAACACTGTCATCGCCACCTGGTGCGCGGCCAGCGGCACGTCACCCAGGCCGGCCGCGACCCAGGTGGTCAGCAGCATCGCCGCGCGCAGGGCGAGAGTACGGATGAGCAGGGGTACGCCGCCGAGCGCGGCTCCAAGGACGCCCATGGGGTGAGGGCGCAGCCGGGCGTGCAGCCGCCGCGCCTGACGAGTGACCACAGCGAGGAGCCCGGCGGCCATCCCGGTCTGCGCCAGCACGGTGCCCCACGCGGATCCGGCGATGCCCAGGTCGAAGCCGTAGACGAGCAGCAGGTTGAGCCCGATGTTGCTGCCGAAGCCGAGTACGGCGGCGACCAGTGGCGTACGGGTGTCCTGGAAACCGCGCAGCACCCCCGTGGCCGCCAGGACGACGAGCATGGCCGGGATCCCGAGGGCACTGATTCGCAGGTACGTCTCGGCCTGGTCCAGCGCGTCACTCGAGGCACCGAACAGCTCGCAGAGCGGGCGTGCCCACAGGGCCGTGGCCACCGCAGTCACCGCGCCCAGGAGGAGCGAGAGCCAGACGCCGTCGAGTCCCGCAGACACGGCCGCACGGTCGTCGCCAGCGCCCAGGCGGCGGGCGACCAGGGATGTTGTGCCGTAGGCGAGGAAGACGTAAACGTTGGCGGCGGTGAGCAGAGCGGCGCTTGCGACGCCGAGACCGGCCAGTGGCGCGGTGCCCAGGTGCCCGACGATGGCGGAGTCGGCCAGCAGGAACAGCGGCTCGGCGACCAGCGCGAGGAACGCCGGAACGGCCAGACGGAGGATCTGCCGTTGAGGCGCCTGATGCATGACGGCCACGGTAGTGCGAGGTTGCACTTGTCTCATCATGTGGGACAACCGGCCGGTAGAGATCACGCCCTCGGCGTTCCGGTGTGATTGACAAGGTCAAGAATCAGTAAATTCCGCGCCGTGACGGGGAAATCAAGTATGTGACACGCCTTGTCACATTGACTGGGTGCGCCGCGTGTCGGTGGCTCGGGCCACCCCGCTTTTGGCGAACAGGTTGGAGAAGCGTTGGTGCTCGTGGATATTCGGTGATCGTGCTGCCACGTCGGGGGACCTCGGCTGCACACGGTGAGTCGCTCCGACAGGGCTTGTCGTGACCTGTAAACCGAACGACTGGGAAAGGTCCCTCGCATGACTCACGCTCCTCGCCACCGCAAGGCCGAGCCCACGCTCGCCGCGTCCGTTGTGTCGACGCTGACCGGACGTCACGGCAAGGCCCTGTCAGGTGTCGCGCTCGCGGTACCCGCCTCACTCGCTGGTATCGCCTTGGCGGCCCCCGCGAACGCCGCGCTCGCTCCGCAGGCTGTGAAGCCCGCGACGACCGCTCCTATAGCTGCGACGGGCGTTGCTGCGGCCGCCCCCGTCAGCCTCGCGCAGGCGTCCTCCAGCGTGGTCGTCCTGCGCTACGGCTCGACCGGCTACTACGTGAAGGTCGTCCAGGGTCGGTTGCACATCGCCCAGGACGGTTCGTTCGGTCCGAAGACCCTCAGTGCGGTCAAGGCGTTCCAGGGCCGCAAGGGTCTGGCTCGTGACGGCTCCGTCGGTCCCGCCACCTGGCGCGCGCTCGGCGGCTTCCCGGGCGGCGGCACCGGCGGTGGCGGCTCATCCACTGGCAGCGGCTCCAACGCCCGCGCTGCCTCCATCGCCCACAAGTACCTCGGCATCCCGTACGTCTACGGCGGCTCGTCTCCCCGCGGCTTCGACTGCTCGGGCCTGACGAGCTACGTCTTCCGCCAGGTCGGCAAGTCGCTGCCCCGCTCGGCTCGCGCCCAGCAGGCGGCCGTCCGTCGCGTGTCCTCCCCGCAGGTCGGCGACCTCGTGTTCTACGGCTACCCGGCGCACCACGTCGGCATCTACGTCGGCGGCGGTCAGATGATCGACGCCCCGAAGCCCGGCATGCGCGTCAACAAGCGCGCTGTCTACCAGCCGCAGGTCTCCAGCTACGGTCGCCCCTGATCGTCGCCTGACCCCCCGATTCACCAACGCGCCCCGGTACCCCCGCCCGGGGCGCGTTGTTGTGCCCCAACGGTTTTCGGGGCCAAAGGAACAGGTGAGAGGGGCTATGTAACTGGCGTGCGGCCGTCGTACGCCGGCGCCTGGCAGGTCTTCGTCTCACGATGCGAGACGGGGGCAACCTGAGTCGCCCGGGCGCGCCGCGCGCCGCGTCAGGACTGTCCATTCACGAGGAACAGCCGTCACGGCTGAGAACAACAACGGCGTAGTTTCGTCACTTCAGCCCCAGGGTCAAGACAACTCTCCGCGAGTCCCAGAAGTCACACCTTTCACATTGGCCACAGGTCCGGCATATTTCTGACATGTCGTCCCCGACGGCGGAGGTCCTCGGATCTATCCCCCAGAAGCGCCGAGCCCGCTCTGTCGTCGCACACCGAAAGGGCACCTGATGACCGCGCACGCCCCCCAGCACCTGCGTCAGCGTCCTCCCCGGCTCACTCCCGCCCGTTCGAGCCTGCAGGTGCGTCGTGGCACCGTGCTGGCCACGGGTACTGCTCTGGCCGTTCCTACGTCCTTGGGCGCTGCGGTCATCGCCGCGCCCGCGGATGCAGCGACGGTCACCGCGCCGACGATCGCTCCCAAGGCTCAGCCGGCAGCAATGCCTGCGCGCCCCAGCACCTCGGTCGTGGTCCTGCACTACGGATCGCGCGGTGACCTGGTCAAGACGGCCCAACGTCGGCTCGGCGTCCGCGTGGACGGCAACTTCGGTCCGCAGACCCTCAGCTCGGTGAAGGCGTTCCAGAGCCGCAAGCACCTCAAGGTCGACGGCTACGTCGGTCCCGCCACGTGGCGCGCGCTCGGCGGCTTCCCGAGCGGCACCGACGACCCGCCTTCCTCGCACGGCTGCACCTCCTACGTCGTGCGCTACGGCTCCAAGGGCGACGTCGTCAAGGCTGCTCAGGCGAAGGTCGGCGTCCGGGCCGACGGCGACTTCGGCGCGAACACGCTCACGGCGGTGAAGGCGTTCCAGAAGCGCAAGGGTCTGCATGTCGACGGCATCGTCGGCCCGACCACCTGGCGCTCGCTCGGCGGCTACCCGTGCGGTGAGGAGCCGCCGTCGGGCTCCGACGGTGTCGTCACCGGTACGGACGTGCTCGAGGTCGCCAAGCGCTACATCGGCATGCCGTACGTCTGGGGTGGTGACACTCCCGCCGAGAGCTTCGACTGCTCCGGTCTGACGCAGTACGTCTACCGACAGCTCGGCATCCACATCCCGCGTACGTCGATCGAGCAGTCCCGTTTCCGGACTGGAGTCGACCGTGACCACCTGAAGGTGGGCGACCTGGTCTTCTTCTACTCACCGGTGCACCACGTCGGCATCTATGCCGGCAACGGCCGGCTCATCGACGCAGCTCGTCCTGGCACGGACATCTCCATCCACAAGATGCACGTCGCGCCGGTCAAGGCCATCCGACTCGTCTGACGACACCCCCCGAGCACCCTGAAAGGGAGATCATGAGGACGGCTCAACCAGCCCCACGACACCTCAAGCCCCAGCCGCGCAAGATGGGCGCCGTACGACCGATGATGGTCAGCCGTCGCGGGACGGCAGTGGCCACCGGCGCTGCACTGAGCGTGCCGGCCGGCTTCGGCGCGATCGCTATGGCCGCGCCTGCCTCGGCCGCGACACCCGAGCTCGCGGGAGCGACCACGACCGGTGCGACGCCGATCAAGGCGGCGGTGGCGGCGAAGCCGACGACCAAGGTCGTGGTGCTGCGCTACGGCTCGAAGGGTCAGCTGGTCAGGATCGCGCAGGCTCGCATGGGCGGTCTCGCGATCGACGGCAACTTCGGCCCGATGACCTTGGCGAGAGTCAAGAAGTTCCAGCGCGACCGCGGGCTGGCCGCGGACGGCTACATCGGAGCGGCTACCTGGGCGCGCCTGTACGGCTTCCCGGGCGGCGGCACCCCGGAACCGCCGACCTGCACGGTCAGTGACGTGCTCCGCTTCGGCTGGAAGGGCTCAGTCGTCACGGCCCTGCAGAAGCGGCTCAACATCCCGGCCGACGGCGACTTCGGCGCGCGCACGCTGCACGCGGTGAAGAACTTCCAGCACATGAAGGGTCTGCGGGTCGACGGTGTCGTCGGCCCGGCCACCTGGGCCCGGATCGGCGGCTTCCCGTGCGGCACGTCCGGCGAGCCCGGCAACCTCCCGATCGGCTCGCCCAGCGCGCCCTACCGGCTGCCCTTCCCGGCGGGTGTCGAGCACCGGATCAGTCAGGGTCCGCACGGTTCGTTCAGCCACAACAAGTGGTCGGACAAGAACGCCATCGACTTCGCGATGCCGACCGGCTCCGCCGTGGTCGCGGCCCGCTCGGGCCGGGTCTACAGCGCGGGTATGACCACGTTCGGCGCGGGCAACTCGATCATGATCAGGGACGCCTCGGGTGCGTGCACGGTCTACAGCCACCTCAGCGTCATCAAGAAGTGGAGCGGCCAGCGAGTCAGCCAAGGTCAGCTGATCGGGCTGTCGGGTACCACGGGCAACTCCACCGGTCCGCACCTCCACTTCGACGTCGTGGGGTGCGCGTCCTACCGGTCACTGCAGGTGGCCAACACCTACGAGCGCGCGACCTCCTACCCGGCCGGCACGTACGCCCTGAGCTACAACCGCTGACCCGCCCCCGGGCCTGGCCCGGTCGTCGTACGGACCCTTCGCCGTACGCCGACCGTGCCTTGTCATGTCCGCGCGCCTCGTGACGGGAGAACCGGGTGGCAGCAGACTGCGTCGTACGGCAGGGACGGGCGTCGTACGGCGCCGGCTGTGAGCGGATGGGGAACGACCATGCAAGGGCGACGACACGGCGTACGGCTGCTGCTGACCCTCCTGGTACTGGCGATGCTGCAAGTCGTCGGACCGGCCGCGTCGTACGCGTGTGCGTGCGGCGCGATGATCCCGTCCGACGAGAGTGCACGGTCCGCGGGGGAGCTCGGACTGGTGCAGTGGGACGGCAAGACTGAGACCCTCGACCTGTCGATGGTGGTGCAGGGTGAGACCAAGGACGCAGCGTGGATCATGCCGGCTCCCAAGGGAACTCGCGTGACGCTCGGGTCGGACGGACTGTTCGACCGGCTCACTGACCTGACCAAGCCGAGGGTCGAGAAGCGCTACAACTACTGGCCGTCTTTCGGTGGTGACGACGACCGCTCCGGTGATGGCGCGCCTCGTGCGGGAGGTGCACCGGGTGGCGTCACTGTGGAGGGCCACTCGACGGTTGGGCCGTTCGACGTGACGACCTTGAGCGGCACCGACGGCTCGGCCGTGACGACCTGGTTGACCGCGCACGGCTATCCCGCGCGGCCTGATCTGGTGCCGGCGATGCAGGCGTACCTGGATCAGGGCTGGCGGCTGTACGCCGTGAAGCTCACGTCGCGGGGGAGCACGCTGCGGGGGACGCTGAGCCCGTTGCGGCTGTCCTTCGCGGCGACCAAGCCGGTCTATCCGATTCGCCTGTCGCATCACGCGCGCTACCGGCAGTCGGTGGTCGTCTACGTCGCAGCGCCGCATCGGATGGAGCTGGATCCGGTGACGGCTCCGCGGAGTACGACGACTGATGTGCCGTTCGCGCGCTGGGTGGATGGTGCTGCCGTGGGCGGCCGCGGTGGCGAGCGAGTGTTCCTCACCAAGCTGCGGCAGAGCGTGGATCCGCAGGACATCCAGGCGGACTACACGTTCCGTTCGACGGCAGCCGACACCCAGCAGCAAGACGTCCGATATGTCGACGTGGACCGCTCGTGGGTGACCTGGTCCGTGGGCGTCCTGGTGCTCCTCGCGGCGCTCATCGGGTGGCTCGTCTGGGGCGTACGCCGGTCAAGTCGCCCTGTGGGTAACGTCGGTTGACCCACAGGAGGGCCACGAGTTTTTATGCACAGGATGAGGATGACGTTTCCGCAGGTCAGAGGCTTGCCCTGGGGATGGCTACCGCGTTATGCACAGGGTTGTCCACAGTGGAGTCACACGGTTTGAGGTGGTTCTCAACACGTTGTCCCCAGGTCGTCCACAGGGCAGATGTGTCTCACCTTGCCCCCTGGTCCGGGGACTCGTAGCGTCACAAGAACCGCCTTTCGGCAGGGGGCTGTCGGTGGTGACTGGTCTCATCGAGTTGTCGGTTGAACATGGGAGGTCTGGGTGTCGATCGCCGAACTCGAGGGGTCGTACGGTGCACCGCACGAGGATGGTCCGGGGGACGATCGGCTGCCGCCTCAGGATGTGCACGCTGAGCAGTCCGTCATCGGCGGCATGCTGCTGTCCAAGGACGCGATCGCGGACTGCGTCGAGACAGTCAAGGGCACGGACTTCTACCGCCCGGCGCACGAGCTCATCTGGGACGCGGTCATCGACCTCTACGGGCGCGGCGAGCCGGCGGACGCGATCACTGTCGCGGACGAGCTCACCAAGCGTGGCGACCTGGCGCGCGCCGGCGGCCAGGCCTATCTGCACCAGCTGATCCAGGGCGTACCCACTGCGGCCAACGCGGGCTACTACGCGGCGATCGTCGCAGAGCGGGCGGTGCTGCGCCGGCTGGTCGATGCTGGGACGCGCATCGTGCAGATGGGTTACGCGCAGGGCGGCGGCGACGTCGAGGACATCGTCAACGCGGCGCAGGCCGAGGTCTACGCCGTGGCCGACAAGCGCGGGTCGGAGGACTACGTCCGACTCGGTGAGGTCATCGAGGCGACGGCCGACGAGATCGAGGCGGCGTCGTCCAGCTCAGGCGAGATGACCGGCGTACCAACAGGGTTCACCGATCTGGACACGTTGACCAACGGTCTGCACCCCGGCCAGATGATCGTGCTGGCGGCGCGGCCTGCTGTCGGCAAGGCGCTCGCTCTTGACACTCCCCTGCCAACTCCCTCGGGTTGGACGACGATGGGAGACGTCTCCGTCGGGGACTTCCTGATCGGTGCTGATGGACGTCCGACGCGCGTGGTCGCCACGACCGGGGTCATGGAGGGGCGGCCCTGCTACGAGGTCGAATTCTCCGACGGCACGGTGATCGTCGCCGACGAGCAGCACCAGTGGCTCGTATCGGTCGACTCCGCTGAACCGATCGTGCTGACGACGGCTCAGGTGCACGAGTCGCGTGGCACGGTCACGATCGAGCGGACGCCGCAGTCGGGCAGTGCGCTCGTGGCCGAGGCCTGGAAGGTCACGGCAGTTCGGTCGGTCGAGTCGGTGCCCGTGCGCTGCGTGGAGGTCGACAACGATTCGCACCTCTACCTCGCATCGCGCGCGATGATCCCGACGCACAACTCGACCCTTGGCCTCGATATCGCACGAGCGGCTGCCGTGAAGCACGGTCAGGCCGCCGTCATCTTCAGCTTGGAGATGAGCAAGACCGAGATCACGATGCGTCTGCTGTCGGCGGAGGCCGGCATCCAGCTGCAGCACATGCGCAAGGGCACGATGCGCGACGAGGACTGGACCAAGCTTGCCGCCACGATGGGCCGAGTCTCGGATGCGCCTCTGTTCATTGATGATTCGCCCAACATGTCGCTGATGGAGATCCGGGCGAAGTGTCGCCGACTGAAGCAGAACAACAACCTCAAGCTTGTGGTCATCGACTACCTCCAGCTTATGACGTCGGGCAAGCGCGTCGAGTCGCGTCAGCAGGAGGTGTCGGAGTTCTCGCGTGCGCTAAAGCTGCTGGCCAAGGAGATCGAGGTCCCGGTCATCGCGATCTCGCAGCTCAACCGTGGTCCTGAGCAGCGCACCGATAAGCGACCGCAGATGTCTGACCTTCGCGAATCCGGTTGTCTGACAGGCGGATCCAGGTTGCTACGCGCCGACACTGGTGCAGAGGTTTCGATCGGCGACCTGGCGGCCTCGGGCGAGAAGGACGTCCCTGTCTGGGCGTTGGACGACTCGCTCCGTTATGTCGTACGTCCCCTGACCCACGCGTTCTCGACCGGCACACGGCCGGTGTTCAAGCTGACGCTCGCCTCAGGCAAACAGGTGCGAGCGACGGAGAACCATCGTTTCCTGACGTATGACGGCTGGCAGTCCCTGGGCGACATTCGTACTGGTGAGCGTCTCGCCGTCCCTCGCCACGTGCCCGCTCCGGAGAAGCACGAGCCGTGGGAGGACGACCACAGGCTGGTGCTGCTCGCGCACATGATCGGGGACGGATCGTTCGTCAAGAAGCAGCCGATCCGCTACGCCAGCATTGATGAGCAGAACCTGACGGCGGTCGCCAAGGCTGCGCTCATGGGCTTCGGCATCACCGCCGTGCGTGACGAGTACGCCGCCGCTCGCGTGACAAGCCTCCGGCTGCGTGCGCCGTTCGCGCTCGGGCACGGCAAACGCAACCCGATCGCGGAGTGGCTTGACGGACTGGGCCTGTTCGGGCTGCGCAGCCACGAGAAGTTCGTCCCCGAGCCCGTGTTCTATGCGTCGAAGCGTCAGATTGCCTTGTTCCTCACGCACATCTGGGCGACGGACGGCTCGGTCACCGTCAACAAGAGCGGTCAGGGCGGTCGGATCTACTACGCCTCGACCTCGCGGAGGCTTGTCGATGATCTTTCGTTGCTCCTGCTGCGCTTCGGCATCTCGACTCGCACCCGCACGACGCGAAAGGCCGGTTACCGGGACGGCTACACGATCGACATCAGTGGTCTCGACAGTCAGCGCCGCTTCCTCCAGGAGATCGGCGTCCATGGCGACCGCGGTGTTTCCGCTGCTCGGCTGCTGAGCATCGTGCGGACCAAGGAAGCCAACACCAATGTCGACACCGTGCCGGTTCAGGTCTGGGACACCGTGCGCGATGTGCTGACCGAGCAGGGTATGACTCATCGCGAGTTCGCAGCAGCCATGGGAACGCAGTTCTGCGGTTCGACGATGTGGAAGCATGCGCCCTCGCGTGAGCGTCTGGGTCGCGTAGCTCAGGTGCTCGATCACTCCGAGCTCGAGCTTCTGGCAGTGAACGACATCTTCTGGGACTCTGTCGTCTCAGTCGAGCCAGACGGCATCGAAGAGGTCTACGACGCAACGGTCCTGAACTGCCACAACTTCGTCGTCAACGGCATCGCGGCGCACAACAGCATTGAGCAGGACGCCGACATGGTGATCCTTCTGCACCGTGAGGACTCGTTCAACAAGGAGTCCGAGCGGGCTGGAGAAGCGGACGTGATCGTGGCCAAGCACCGTAACGGCCCGACCGACACGATCGTGCTGGCCTTCCAGGGCCACTACAGCCGCTTCACCAACATGGCCCAGAGCTTCTAGCCGGATAGCGGCTTCCGCTCTCGGACGATGCGGGCGGGGTATACGGCACCCGGATCCAACGTCAGGTGCGGCCGGTCTCATGAGCCCACATGGCGAGCTCGACCCGATTACGCGCGCCGAGCTTGCGCATCAGGCTGGCCAGATGGGTTTTGACGGTGCTGGGACTGATGTGGAGATCGGCGGCGATCTCACTGTTGGTTCGGCCCTGCGCCACCGTGAGGAGCACTTGCTCCTCGCGGGAGGTGAGCGGTTCCATCGGCTGCGCGGATGGCCTCTTCTGTAATCTGGCAAATGCCGTAAGTAGGCGGACGGTGACGCTAGGAGCGATCAGAGCATCACCATCGGCTGCCGCGTGGATCGCCTGGGTCAGCAGCGCAGGCCCGGCGTCCTTGAGGAGGAAACCCCGGGCACCGGCCTTCAACGCCCCATGGACGTACTCATCGAGGTCAAAAGTGGTGATCACGACGATCGGCATGGGGTCGGTGACCCCGGGGCCGGCGAGCTCGCGGGTGGCGTCAATACCGTCCATCAGCGGCATGCGGACGTCGAACAGGCACACGTCCGGGCGCAGCTGACGCGCCATGGCCACCGCCTGTCGCCCATCGGTGGCGGCGCCCACGACCTCGATGTCAGGCTGGGCGTTCAGCAGCATCGTCAGGCCGGTGCGCACGATGTCTTGATCGTCGGCGATGAGCACCCGGATGGTCATCGGGGAGCACCCGCTCGGGGCAGCATCGCCTCGACCCGCCAGCCACCGCCCGTGCTCGGGCCAGCGTCGAACGTGCCACCCAGCAGCTTGGCGCGTTCTCGCATGCCGACCAGGCCGTAGCCCGACGGGTTGCCGCCGGCCGAGCTGACGGCACCATCGTCATCGACCGTCAGCTGCACTCGCTCGGCGTCACCCACGACCCGCACGGCTACCCGGGTCGCGTGGCGGGCGTGCCGTCGCGCGTTCGTGACCGACTCCTGGGTCAGGCGGTAGAGCGCGGCCCCGACCGCGGGGCTGAGATCGTCGAGCTCACCGGACAGCTCCACGTCGACCTGTGGCCCTCCCTCGGTTTGATCGGCGAGCCGCTCGAGGTCAGCCACGCCCGTGCGTGGCGCGAAGTCCGCCCCCTCGGGAGCGCGCAGGACACCGACGATGGTGCGCAACTCGGTCAGCGTTCGCGAGGCCGCGTCCTCGATGACAGCAAGGACCTCAGCGGCACGCTCGGGGTGCGACATTGCGACGGCACGTCCGGCCTGGGCCTGGATGACGATGCCGGAGACGTGGTGGGCGACCGTGTCGTGCAGCTCGCGCGCCAACAGGACCCGCTCCTCCGACTTCACCTGCTCCAGCCTTCGCTCCCGGGCGCCGTGCTGAGAACGCACGGCCCAGCCCAGGGCAAAGGTGGACATCAGGACAGCGACCCCGCCGACTGCGTCGGCCACCCCGGTCCAGCTGACGAAGAAACTCATGGTGGCCGCGACCAGGATGATCGCCAGACCCGCCACCGCATCTCGCCCGGAACCCCACCGGAAGAGTGCGTAGGGCAGCAGCATGAAGTAGAGCATCGTGTACATGTCGAGTGCCGGTGCGTCGGATGCGATCAGGCCGATGTCCACGACCGCGACCACGCCGAAGGCGGCCGCGACCACTGCGAGCGGGTGGGTACGTCGCCACAGCAGCAGCGGCGCCAGTCCGACCGCCAACACCACCGACAGCCCCGGTAGCGGCAGATCCTCACGCAGGAAACCCTCAAGCACCCCGGAGACCGTCACGAACGTCAGCAGCGCCCAGTCCCGCCATACCCGAACCGGTGGGTCCGGGGGCTGGGGTTCTTCCAGCACGGTCCGCAATGCATTGCTCACCCCCTCAGCGTATGGATGGAGCGCCGCCAGGGGATCAGCCGAAAGCACGAGAGAGAGACCGTGCCATCGGCCAGGCGAACTCCAGCCACCGGGCCGATGTGCCCACCGCCGAGCTCAGTGATCGTGGGTCCACCGATCCTCACCACAACAACGGAGCCCATGATGAGAACACGTCAACCCGCCACCACACTGGAGGACCAGCCGGTCCCGGTGAGAGTCAAGCTCGCCGCCGCGTGGACCAGCTTCATGTTCCTGTACGCCTACGTGGACATTCTCAACTTCTTCACGCCCGGCGTCATCAAAGACATCCTCGACGGCAGGGTGTTCGAGTTCGATCTGTCCCAGACCTTTTCGACGACGGCGCTGACCCTGATGGCCGTCCCGATCCTCATGGTCGTGCTGTCAACGACCCTGCCCGCCCGGACGAACCGCATCACGAACCTCGTCGTGGCGTCGGTCTACGTCCCCGTCTCGGCATTCAACGCGGTGGGCGAGTCGTGGACGTACTTCTACGGCCTTGGCGTCGTACTGGAACTGATCGTTCTCGCCCTCATCCTGCGGTACGCCTGGACCTGGCCCCGCACCGCGCCGTCGGCGACCATGGCGACCAGCCCCGAGCGTGTCGCCGTCCATGAGTAGCAGTTTCGTAGCCGTTATATAGCGGGCCTTGGGACGCTCTGTGCCGTGCTGGTTGGTAAGGGCATGAAGTGATCCACACAAGCGAGCGGGGCTCCCTCAACCCCGATCCCTAGTAGACCCGGGAGAACAGTCATGACAGACCATCAGGGTTCGTTGAACATGCCTAGTCGACGGCTGATCCTTGGCGGGGGCGCAGCGCTCGCCGGACTCGGCATCGCTGGCATCGCCTCAGCGCCAGGAGCTCAGGCCGCGTCATACGTGCGGCCCATCAGGAACGCGAGCGCGCACCCGATCACGTGCGCGTGGAGGACGCCCGGCCCCTGGGAGGCCGGCTACCACACCGGAGTCGACATCGGATGCCCCGTCGGCACTCCGGTCTACGCGACCATCGCCGGCGATGTCCGCACCGGCCGGGCGAACTGGGGTGGCGCGTACGGCACCATGATTCTGATCAACGACAACGTGGACGGCTCGGACTGGGGCTACTGCCACCTGTCGAGGAGAGTGGTGAGCGATGGTCAGGCTGTCGCGACCAATCAGCTGATCGGTTACTCGGGCAACACCGGGAACACCACTGGTCCACATCTGCACCTGGAACGACGCCCCCGCTATGGCGGTTACAAATCGGACAAGAACCCCAACCTGTGGCCCTGACCTCAAGGTGATGCCCGGCCACGCTCGTCGAGATTGCGACGACATGATCTGACCCGTGGCAGGGACGACCTCCGGGTGACGTGTGGATTGTCAAAATCCCACGTTGCCCGGAGGTTTTTGCGTCCCACGTGGTCGCTGGACGACGAGACGAACCGAGCTTCGCCTCGTCTCATCGGACGTGCACAAGGCGGACTTCCCGGTGCCGAGCGCCCGGAATGACGCGGACTTGAACGATGCGTAGGCAGGGTATGCACGTCGGACGGGACCGGCACGAGCAGCCGCGGCAGACGTGCGCGCACCACTACACGGGACACCCTCGGGCCGGAGCGCTATGCCTCGAGGACGAAGAAGAGGAAGCAGACGAAGGCGCTCCGGTCGCCGAGATCGGGCGGCAGGAGTTCGCGTGGCACGTTGGTGGCGTAGGGCGGCTCGCTGACGACGGAGATCCGGAACCCGGCCTCGGTGAACGCGTCGGTCATCGCATGCAGCGGTCGGTGCCAGTAGGTCAGCGTTGCCTCCTCATCCCCGAAGGTGAACGTTTCCGAGTACTGGGTGACAGCGAAGTAGTCCCTGGTCGGGTAGTTCACCAAGTAGGCGCTGGGATGGGGCACCGACAAGGTGAGTCGTCCGCCCGGTCGCAGGACGCGCCGCAGCTCCGTTAGAGGCGCGTGCCAGTCCTGCAGGTAGTGCAAGACCAGAGAGGCGACGACGCCATCGAAGAGATCGTCGTCGAACGGAAGAGGTTCACTGAGGTCGGCAACGTGGAGGTCAGCGTCCGCGCCCAGTTTCCGCTGCGCGAGCTCGATCATCGCCGGACTGGAGTCGATGCCGGTTACCGTGGCGCCCTTCTCGCGCAGGCCCTCCGACAGTGGCCCTGCCCCGCAGCCGGCATCGAGGATCCGTCGACTCTGGACGTCGCCGGCCAGGGCGAGCATCGCGGGTCGTGCGTAATACGCGTTGAGCAGATTGGACTCGTTGGCGCGGGCATAGGCGCCGGCAAAGGTGTCGTAGTCGGTCTTCATGGTGTCGCTTCCCCCAATGGCTGAGCCTTGCTCGTCACTTATCCGCAAGCGGCCAAGGCCGGATGTCGCATCCGTATGTGGGCCCATCTCGCCTTGTGGCATGACCGTGCTCCTTCATGTTGCTTCATCTGAATCAGAGGTGTGAGACGTGACAGCAACTCGACGACGTCGCGGCGGCAATGCCTCAGCTCGTGTCAGCACGCGACGGGCTGGGTCGACACCTCCGATCGCGCGCTGGAGAAGGCCGTGCAGCAGTACGGCAGCAGGCCGAACACGCTCGTGACCGTCGCTGTGGTCGATGACGGCGAGGATGCGAAGGTGTTCTCCCACGCACGCGACCGCGCCGACGATCCCCGGCTCAAGGCGTACCTGGCCAATCTGGCACGGCTGTCCCGCGGGACCGGCCCCAGCGACGGTCATGCGCGGCGGGACGCGCGTGCAGGCTTGCGGGACGCGTGCCGCCGAGCCGGCGTCGACGTACCCCGCTCTTGAAACCGAGGCGACGCAGCCTGCAGTCGATCTGAAACCGCGTCGAAACTGGCCGTCCCTAGGTTCCTTCGCAGACCTATTCATCCACGTCTGCCCGAAGGAGGCCGCCATGACTGACGTTGCAACCACGAGTGGCACCACGGCGAAATCGCCCGCACCACACACCTACACGTCGCTGCGTGCGGCGTGGATCCCGCTGGCCGCCTTGTGCCTGGCCTTCTTCGTCGAGATGGTCGACAACACACTGTTGTCCATCGCGCTGCCGACGATCGGCCGCGACCTCGGCAGCGGCACGACCGCGCTGCAGTGGGTGACCGGCGCGTACTCGCTGACGTTCGGCGGCCTGCTGCTGACGGCCGGCTCGGTGGCCGACCGCTTCGGACGCCGCCGGGTTCTGCTGATCGGACTCGCGCTGTTCGGGGTGCTCAGCCTGGCCGTGGTCGCCGTCCACTCGACAGGTGAGCTCATCGCGCTGCGGGCGGCCCTCGGCGTGGCGGCCGCAGCGATGGCGCCGATCACCAACTCGCTGGTCTTCCGGCTGTTCGACGACAAGGCGCTGCGGATGCGCGCGATCACGGTGATGATCGTGGTCGGCATGTCCGGCTTCATCCTCGGCCCGCTGCTCGGCGGCACCGCGCTGGCCCACGTCCGCTGGGAGTGGCTGCTGCTCGTCAACGCGCCGATCGCGCTGATCGCGTGCATCGGCGTACGACTGGGCGTGGCGCCCGACCGCCGCGAGGACCTCACCCGAGACGCACTCGACCTGCCCGGCGCAGCCTTGAGCATCGCCATGATCGGCCTGGCCTGCTACTCACTGACCAGTGGCGTACAGCATGGCTGGTTCGCTCCGATCACGCTCGCCTGCGCGCTCGGCGCGGTGGTCGCCGTCGTCGCCTGGGTGCGACACGAACGGCGCACCGCAGCCCCGATGCTCGATCTGGGGATCCTGTCCAACGGCACCGTCCGCGGCGCGATCCTCGCGCAGCTCGGCACCGCGATCGCGATGGCCGCGGTGATGTTCGGCCTGATCCTGCACTTCCAGTACGCCTATGGCTGGAGCCCGGTCCGCGCTGGCCTGGCGAACCTGCCGATGATCGCGACGATGCTGCTGGCGTCCCCGCTGTCGGAGTGGCTCGGCAAGCGATTCGGTCACCGCATCGCCTGCATCGTGGGCGCCGCCTGTCTGACCGTCTCGCTCGTGGGGATGGCCTGGGGTGTCGAGCACGGCTACGTGGCGATCGCGATCTCGATGGTCGTGATGACCATCGGTCTGCGGACGGTGATGACCATCTGTGCGGTCGCCCTCGTCGACGCGATGCCGGCGAACCGTACGTCGATCGGAGCTGCGCTCAACGACACCGCGCAGGAGGTCGGCTCGAGCGTCGGCACGGCTGTGGTCGGCACGCTGATCGCCGCACTCGTGACCGCCCAGCTCCCCGCAGGCACCTGGAGCGCCAGCCTCGTGGCGTCCTTCTTCCACGGCGAGCGCGTCACGTACGCCGTACTCGCCGTGATCGTCGGCCTGGTCGCCCTGGGTGGCGCGCTCAGCCTGACCGACTCTCGCCAGGTCGAGGAGAGCTGAGGCGCGACGCTGAGCGCGATCGATCAGACGGCGCGAAGGCGAGGCTGCTGGACGAGTCGAGGGTGGTGTCCGGCGCGGCGATCCATGAGGCCGGCCCACCCGTGTGGGGTCACCACGTAGACGTCGCCGTCGAACCCGTCGCGGAGGTGGTTGGAGTAGCGCCAGTCACGAATACACGTCCACTCGTCGCGAGAGTCGATCGCTCGACCCTCGCGGCAGACGACGGTGATGAACACTGCCGTCAGGCCACCGCCGCGCGTCTTGCTCCAGACGTGCGGCGGTGCCAGCTCGTGCGCCGCTTCGCAGAAGGCCTCCGACACGGACGAGTCGATGCCGGGCACCGACCACTCCGTCGGGAAGGGCACCTTCTGCTCGATGATGTGCGTGCCGACGACGTCTTGGGAGTCGGCGTCCACCCGGGCGACGACGACGTCGCCGTACGACGGCTTGGCCTTCTGCAGGATCGACTCGATCACCGTTGCGGCGTCTTCGAGCATCCACCACTCTCTCCGATTCATACGGGCAGAGTGCCCGAACTCGCCTCGGCGGCCGCTGGGTTCTCCACAGGGGCTGCCCGTCGGCCGTCCCTGTGGATATCTCGACGAGCAGGTTCCTCGCTGGTGGTTTCCTGACCCCAAGGATCACGACGAAGGGGCGTAGGCCATGGGGTTCAGCACGACGTACCTGGGGCGGTTCGATATCAGCCCGGTGCTCAATCGGGAGGAGGTCGAGTGGCTGCGTTCGTACGCGCGGATGCTCGACCGCGACCCTGACGACCCGTACGCCGTGCCGATGAACCCGGGAGCCGCGCCTCTGGTCGAGCACCCGGAGTCGCGCGCCGGGTCCACCTGGAGGTCGGATGGTCTGTTCCGGTGTGACTGGCAGCCGTGCCCGGACGGGTGCTGCCTGGTGTGGCAGGGGACCGAGAAGTCCAACAACGCAATGCGGGAGCTGACCTACCTCATCGATCACTTCCTGCGACCTGGGGCGCACGCGCATCGTGACCAGCGGAGCGATTTCGCCGCATTCACCTTCGACCACGTGGTCAAGGGCGTCATCGCTGCCGAGCGCGGCGACACCCGGAAGCTGTTCTTGCTCGAGGCACGCGACAACGAGATCGTCGAGCGGACGCTGGTCCCTGGTAGTTCAGAATGGTGAATGGGTCCCGAGGAAAAGATTCGGCGCGTATCGGTGGATGTCGTGGGCGTATCGAAAATCGCATACGCCGGCGCAACGGTCGGCCGCCTTCAGTGGAGGCATGGACTACAGCGCATCGATGGACAACGAATCCAAGCGGGGGATCGACCGGCGCCGGCTGCTCGGCTGGAGCGGGCTTGCAGCTGCCGGCGCGGTCGCGGGGCCTCTGCTAGGCAGCGAATCCGCCCACGCCGCAACCAAACTCGACACGGCGTACGACAAGGTGCCGCCGGCCACTCGGCCGGGCGGCGCGTACGACCGGTATGTCGCGCAGCTGGCTGCCGAGGGCAAGTTCTCCGGCGTCGTGATGCTGTCGCATCGCGGTCGGACGGTGCTGTCCCGCAGCTACGGGATGGCCGACCGCGAGAAGAAGATCCGCATCCATGAGGGCACGGCGTTCAACCTCAGCTCGGCGGGCAAACCGTTCCACGCGGTGGCCATCCTGCAGCTGGCACAGGAGGGCAAGCTGAACCTGTGGGACACCGTCGGCGCCCATCTGAAGGGCTTCGACAAGGACATCGCCGAGCAGGTGACCATCCACCACATGCTCAGCGGCACCTCCGGGATGAACAGCCCCGACGAAGATCTGGACCGCATCACCAACAGCCGTGAAGAGGTGCAGGCGGACAACGAGAAGTGGTCGCGGCAGTCGAAGCTCGCGGCGCCGGTCGGGACGCCCACCGAGCATGCCGGCTCCGAGGTCGGGATCCTGTCGCTGATCGTCGAGTCCGTGAGCGGGATGTCGTACTGGGACTACGTCGAGAAGCACGTCTTCCGGCGGTGTGGCATGACCGGTACGGCGTTCTACACCAGGGCGCAGTGGCTCACCGACGAGCACATCGCGCACTCGTACATGCGGATCGCCGATGGCAGCAGCGTGGATGCCGTCCGCAACCTCGACAAGGGCAGCCCGGACCCCTATCAGCTGGGCAAGAACGCGGCCCGCAGCTTCATCGCGCCTCCCGGCGACGCCGGCTTCGCCACCGCGCCGGACCTCGTCCGGTTCGCCAACGCGCTGTACGACGGGACGGCGCTGGACCCGCATTACAACGAGCTGTTCGTCGGGCCCAAGGTCGTGCATCGACCCCAAGGAGGCGGCCTTGCGGCGCACGCGGGTGCCAAGTCCGTGCCCGCCGACGCGTCGTTCGGGTCGTACTCACTCCCGGTGAGCATCGTGCAAGGTCAGTGGCTGGTCGGTCGCGCCGGCGTCAACCCGGGCAGCTTCGCCAGCTGGAACATCTATCCGGACAGCGGATGGGTGGGCGTCATCCTCGGCAACGACGACAACGCGCCGTTCATCGACATCATCAATCAGGAGATGGCGGCCATCCTCGGCACGACCTGACGAGTCCTGCGTACGCCGGTCCTCTTCGACTACCCCGCCGAAACGGGCACTTCCCCTGGTGGGATGACTGGTCATCTCACCAGGGGAAGTGGTCACATCAGCGGGGTAGTCGGCGTATGCGAGTCCTGCGTACGCCGGCGATATGTCGCGCTGCTTAGCCTGCAGGTATGCGTGTGCTGATCGTGGAGGACGAGCCCTACCTGGCGGAGGCCGTCCGCGACGGTCTCCGCCTGGAGGCGATCGCGGCCGACATCGCCGGCGACGGGAGCTCGGCCCTGGAGCTGCTCGACACCAACTCGTACGACATCGCCGTCCTCGACCGGGACATCCCGGGCCCCTCCGGGGACGAGATCGCTCGCCGAATCGTGGCCTCTGGCAACGGGATTCCGATCCTCATGCTCACCGCCGCGGACCGGATCGACGACAAGGCGTCCGGGTTTGAGATCGGCGCGGACGACTACCTCACCAAACCGTTCGAGCTGCGGGAGCTCGTCCTGCGGCTGCGGGCGCTCGACCGTCGACGCGCGTACGCCCGTCCTCCGGTCAGCGAGATCGCGGGCCTCCGGCTGGATCCGTTCCGCCGTGAGGTGTTTCGCGACGGCCAGTACGTCGCCCTCACCCGGAAGCAGTTCGCCGTGCTCGAGGTCCTCATCGCTGCCGGGGGCGGAGTCGTCAGCGCGGAGGAGCTGCTGGAACGGGCCTGGGACGAGAACGCAGACCCGTTCACCAATGCCGTACGCATCACGGTCTCTGCGCTGCGCAAGCGGCTCGGCGAGCCCTGGGTCATCGCCACCGTGCCTGGGGTCGGCTACCGCATCGACGCGCGTGACGGTGATCGTGCGTAGGGCGCCCGGGTTGAGCGTTCGCCTCAAGTTCACCCTCAGCTACGCCGGCTTCCTCATGCTCGCGGGCGCCCTACTGCTCGCTGCGGGGTGGGTGTTCCTGATTCGGGTGAAGCACGTCGGGTTGATCATCGACCCCGACTACAAGTACGCCGTCCTGCGCGCTCTTGCGCCGACCGCGGCAGTCGCGCTGGTGTTCCTCCTCGTGTTTGGTCTCCTGGGCGGGTGGATTCTCGCCGGGCGCATGCTCGCCCCGATGACGCGCATCACCGACGCCACCCGCCTGGCCGCGGACGGATCGCTCTCCCATCGCATCCGGCTGGAAGGCCGCAAGGACGAGTTCCGCGAGCTCGCCGATGACTTCGACACGATGCTCGCGCAGCTCGAGGCTCACGATGCCGAGCAGCAGCGATTCGCAGCCAACGCCTCCCACGAGCTGCGCACTCCGCTCGCGATCACGCAAACACTGCTCGACGTGGCTCGCACTGATCCGAATCTCGACACCGCCCGGCTCATCGACCGTCTCCAGGTCGTCAACACCCGGGCGATCGACCTCACCGAAGCACTGCTCGTCCTCAGTCGCAGCAACCAACGGTCCTTCGCTCGGGAACACGTTGATCTGTCCCTCATCGCGGAAGAGGCGGCCGAAACACTCCTCCCGCTTGCCGAGCAGCGCGAGATCTCGCTCGACGTGACGGGTGAGACGACCCGGACCGTCGGCTCCGCGGCGCTCGCACTGCAGATGGTGATGAACCTCGTTCAGAACGCCATCGTCCACAACATCCCGGCCGGCGGCACCGTGACGGTCCACACCGAGTCGCAACCCGACGCGAGCGTGCTGAGGGTCGAGAACACCGGTCCTCAGCTCGCGCCTGACCGGGTGCGCACTCTCACCGAGCCCTTTCAACGCGGAGCCGAGCGTGCGCGTACGCACGAGCACGTCGGTGCCGGCCTCGGGCTGGCCATCGTGCACAGCATCGTCCGAGCGCACGACGGCACGCTCGACCTCACACCCCGCCCGACTGGCGGACTCGTCGTCACGGTTCGACTGCCGCGGCTCAAAGTGTTGGGGGAGTAGCGGATTCGAGGACCTCGAGCCGGGCGGGGACGTACTTGTGCCAGGGCGTACCCACCCACGGATCGCGGTCCTCGGCAGCCGTCAGCTCGTTGGGCGCGACTCCCGTCGTCACAGTGCCGTCGGCATCCTGCACCGTCAGCCCGAAGCCGTTCGGCAGCGACAGGTGTCCCGAGCGCATGGTGTCGGTGGTCTCGATCGAGACGTCGACCGTGCCGCGTTTGGTGGTCAGTCGTACGCGATCGCCGGTCGTGAGTGCGAGGCCGTCGGCGTCCGTGGTGCTGATGCGCAGTACGCCGTCCGCACCTCGTCGTCGCCAGGTCGGGTCGCGCATGATCGTGTTGGCCGTGAAGGCGCGGCGCTCGCCTGCCGCGAGGACGAACGGCCAGTCATCGTCATCGGCCGGCGAACGGTCGGCCAGTGCGGCCACCTCTGACCGCAGCTCTGGGAGATCCAGCTGGACCCGACCGTCGGGCGTCTTGACCCGGCGCCAGATCTCCGCCTCGTCGTCCTCGGTGATGACGACTCCGTGCGAGCCGGCCAGAATTGCGTCGAAGAGCGCCTCACCCGCCGCCGGACCTTCCCCGTAGCCCGCACGCTTCACACCGGCGGCGTTGTCGGTGGCGCACTTGTGAGCGGCAGCCCACAGCACGGCGGCGGCCGCAGCTCCGTCGGGCAAGGTCGGCCCGAGGGTGCGATAGAGAAGGACAGGTGCGAGCTTGGCGAGTCGCGCATCACCCATCGCGGTCAGGAACGCCATCGCGAACTCACCGCGGCCCTGAGCCGCCGCCGCACGCAAGGGCGCGTAGTCGATGTCCGTCAGCTGCCCGGACGCCTCGACGAGACGAGCGTGGATCTCCGGCTCGGGCAGCGGCCCGTCCGGGGCGGCGACGACCGGGCGCCGCAGATGGAACATGTTGCGCGGGAAGTCGAAGTTGAAGAACGTCGCCTCCCACTTCTCGAACTGGGTCGGTGCGGGCAGCACGTAGTCGGCCAGCCGTGCCGTCTCGGTCATCGCGACGTCGATGACGACGAGCAGCTCGAGCGACGACAGCGCTGATCGCATCTTGGCCGAATCCGCAAGGGAGTGAGCGGGATTCGCGCTCTCGACGACCATCGCTCGGTAGCGGTCCGGGTGATCGGTGAGGATCTCCTCAGCGATGACATTGCACGGGACCAGACCGCTGATGATCGGCGCCTTGGCCACCGGACTCACCGGACCCTCGCCGGCCGGGTGTCCGCGATCACGACCGAGCGGAACGACACTCGACGAGCGATACTGCGCGCCCGACTTCCCGAAGTTGCCGGTCAGCAGCCAGATCAGCTTTTCGACGTAGCTCACGAGCGTCGAGTCGCGACCCATCTGTACGCCGAGGTCCTCGAGGGCAGCGACCGAGGAGGCGGACGCGATACGCCGGGAGGCGCGGCGTACAAGATCTTCGGGCACGTCAGCGAGCGAGCAATACCGAGCGATATCAACGGTTTTCAGCACTGCGACGACTTCGTCGACGCCGCTTGCATGGTCGGCCAGCCAGGCGACATCCGTCAGCGACTCCTGCACGAGCACGGCCGCCATCGCGGTGAGGACGTATGCATCGCCGCCCGGCCGTACCTGCAGGTGGAAGTCGGCCAGCTCGGCAGTCTCGGTCCGCACGGGGTCGATGACCACCATCGACCGCGAGGGGTCCTTGGCGATCTCCTTCAGCACCGCTCGCGCTCGCGGGAACCCGTGCGACTGATACGGATTCTTGCCGATGAAGAAGGCGACCTCACAGTGCTCGACGTCCGCGCGGGTCATGCCGCCGAGCATCCGCGCACTGACCCAGAAGTCGCCAGTCTTCTCCTGCGCCAACGCACTTGAGCGATAGGTCGACCCGAAGGCTCGCGTGGTCGCGGTGGAGTACGAGCCGCCCAAGTGATTGCCCTGCCCGCCACCGCCGTAGTAGAAGATCGTCTTCCCGCCGTGGGTGTCGCGCACCAGACCGAGCTGCGCGGCGACCTCGCGGATCGCGGTGTCCCAGTCGATCTCCTCGAACGTCCCGTCGGCCCGCCGTCGCAACGGCTGGGTGATCCGGTCCGTCTTGCCGTTCTGGTAGTGGTCGAGCCGGAGGGCCTTGTTGCAGGTGTAGCCCTCGGACGTCGGGTGCTGATGGTCGCCGCGGATCTTGTCGAACGACCGCCCGTCATCGCCGACCTTGATCTCGATCCCGCAGTTGCACTCGCAGAGGATGCAGGCGCTCGGCGCCCAGCCGTCCGTGTCACGGACCCTGCGTCCTGCGATCGTCACGTCAGTCATCGCGGATCTCCTCGCTCGTCCCGCTTACGACAGTACGTCGCGAGGTCGGACGCGAGAGAGCAAACCAATGGCATCGTGAGTCGGGGAGCCACCAGCAGAGGAGCGGATCCATGGTCATCGTCGCCGGATACTTCATCGTCGAGCCGTCGCAGCGCGATGCGTACATCGCGGAGTGCGTGAGTGTCGTCGCGCAGGCTCGCACCGCGGCCGGATGTCTCGACTTCACCATCGCCGCCGACATCGTCGATCCTGGTCGCATCAACGTCTTCGAGCGGTGGGAGTCCCAGACCGCCGTCGAGGCGTTCCGCGGGAGCGGCCCCAGCGATGAGCAGGGTGCGGCGATGCTGTCGGGTTCGGTCGCCGAGTACGACATCGCGGACATCCGGTCCCTGTTCGGGCACGAGGGCTGACCCCCGTCGTACGACCCGCGGCGCCTCACGCTGGGAGGCGCCGCGGAACGTACGTCTTGTCAGGCTGCCTGGACTCCGAAGAACCGCCGGGTCGATGCGAGCCGACTCAGCACGAACCGGTCCAGCAGCAGCACGATCACCAGGGAGACGCCGAACACGGGCAGGAACACCGCGAGCAGCGTGACCAGCACCGCGAGGCCCGGCGTGGTCGCAAGAGGCAGCCGCCCACGCGGGGCACCGAGCTCCGCGCTACCGCGAGGCCGACGACGCCACCACATCATCGGACCGGTGACGCACGAGACGATCACGCCGAGACAGAACAGCGTGGTGAGCCACATGTTCAGCGTGCCGAACCTGCGTCCCTCGTGCAGCGCGATGCCTTGGGACACGACCTTGGCCAGGGCCGGGTAGTTGTCGTAGCCGTACGTGCTCACCACGCCGCCGCCGTACTGGTCGACGTGCACGGTGCGCTCTCGGCCGGGGTCGTTGAAGGCGTATCCGATGGCCGAGTAGACGCCCTTGCCATCCGCCGGCCAGACCACGGTCACCGGATGTGCCAGCCCCTTCCGGTCGGCCACCGCGACGGTCGTGTCGACGTTGGCGACCGATGCCGCCGAGCCCGACTGGGGAACGGGCGACTTCTCCTGAGCCCACGGCACCACGTGGTGGCTGTGCGGGAGTGACTCGTCCAGCGTCGAGGTCGGGTTGGAGATGGCCCCGTGATCGTCGGACCAGAAGGACGTGCCGCGGGCCGTCACCAGCTGCTGCGCCTGTGCACCCCAGAAGCCGGTCCACGGCAAGCCCGACACGACCAGCAGCAGGAGGCCACCGCCGATCAGGGCGCCGGTCCGCGCGTGGTTGCTGCGGAGGCGGGAGGCGGGAGTTCCGTTGGCACGCTGGCGTTTTCGAGCCCGCCGCCCCTTGAAGAACAGGTAGTAGCCCGTCAGTGCCATGACGATCGCCCAGCACGCGCCGAGCTCCATGATGAGCTCGCCGGTACGGCCGGCCATGAGGTCGCCGTGGATGCGGACCGCGATGCCGCTGACTGTGGTGTCCGGGTTCAGCCCGCCCAGGACCTTGCCGGTGTACGGGTTCACGAAGACGTCCCGGGTCGCGCCGGAGCTGGTCGTGAGCGTGAAACGGGTGCTCTCGTCCGGTGCACCTGGCTCGGTCATCGACACGAGCGTTGCGGTCGGGTTCGCCGCGGCGACCGCCGAACGCTGTGTCTCGTACGGCTGGATGGCCTGACCGGACTGGTGATCCACGCGCATCAGGTCGGCGTGGAGGAGCGGCTCGAGCTGGAACCGGAAGAGGTAGATCAGACCGGTGACCGCCAGGACGAGCAGCACCGGGATCACGATCGCGGCGGCGTAGAAATGCCATCGCCAGAAGGACCGGAACAGGCCGGCGGTGCGGGGCTTCCGGGCAATCGGTGTGGTGGGTCGTAGGCGGACAGGGTCGTCGAGAACAGACATCAGTACTCCTTGGGGCAACGCACGATGGATCGCCGACGCAGTCGATGGACCGTCGGCGAAGAGAGGAATCAGGCGAAGCGGAGAACTGGCGGCCCGCGACGAGCCGGACGGCTCGGCGACCACAGGGTCTGCAGGGCGTGCGGGCGGCGCCAGCCCACACCCAGAGGGGAGGTCCGTACGGCACTCGGGCGCCCCGCGTACACGAACAGGAGCGAGCCGAGCCGCAGCACCGTGAGTCGCGCGCGGGCGACGGCGGGCAGTGCGCTCAGGACGGCGTACACGGCACACGCGAAACGCCACGCGCCCTCGGAGCGGCTCAGCACCCAGCCGATCAGCAGGGCTACCGCAGCGTGCGCGACCAGCATGGTCGGCGTCGGCAGCAGATCGGCGGCACCCATGTCGTGACCGGTGTGGTCGTACGTCTGGGTCGGCGCTGCGCTCGTCGCCAGGTGGCCGTGCCCACCATGGACCGGGCTGGGTCGTCCCGCCGACAGCATGTGGGCGACGTGGACCAAGACCTGGAGGACCGCGAGAAGACACGTCGTCCGGCCGGTGGTCAGCTCACGTCGGGTGAGCGGGAGACCGACGAAGGACAGGAAGGTCACGACGGCGACCGCGCTCGCCGTGCGGGGGACGGCGCCGCCGGCCATGAGGTGGGCCGTAGTCGAGGCGGCGGCGGCCAGCCACGCGATCGCGAAGGAGCGAGCCAGGCTCGCTCCCAGGCGAGGCGGCCGCGGCGTCATGAGCGCCGAGCCTAGCCGTCCGAGCCCCGCGGCCATCGTTCGCCGAATGTTCGTGTTCCGGGGCCGCTGGGCGACACCCACGATGCCTAGGTTCTCTTTGCATCTATGAGACGGAGGGCCACCGATGGAGACGACCGCTGCGCGGGCTCGCGGGATCACCAAGTCCTTCGGCGATGTCGTCGCCCTCGACAGTGTCGACCTGGACATCCCGGGCGGGCAGGTGCACGGGCTCGTCGGTCCCAACGGTGCCGGCAAGACCACGCTGCTCGGACTCCTGCTCGGCCTCTCGATCGCTGACGAGGGAACGCTCGAGATCATGGGTACGCCGGTCAGTCGCGTCCTCGGGGTACCCGACGGTGTCGCCGGATTCGTCGACGGGCCAGGCCTCTATCCGTCGCTCACCGCCCGGCAGAACCTCGCCGCTCTCGCCGCGCTCCGGGGGTACGCCTCCTCCCGCGCGTCGGAGGTCGACGAGGCTCTCGAGCAGGTCGGCCTCACGGACGTCGCGGACGATCGGCTCCGCGGGTTCTCGCTCGGAATGCGGCAGCGGCTCGGTCTGGCCGCCGCCCTGCTGACCAAGCCGCGCCTGCTCGTCCTCGACGAGCCCGCCAACGGACTCGACCCAGCCGGCAAGCGCCACGTCCATCGCGTGCTCAGCAACCTCGCCGCGCAGGGCGTGGCGGTGGTGATCTCCAGCCACCGGATGGACGACCTCGCCGCGCTCTGTGGCGAGGTGACGATCCTGGCCACCGGTCGCGTCGTCTTCACTGGTCCGGTCGCCAAGCTGGCTGCGGAGAGCGGTGACCTCGACTACCGGCTGGTGACCTCCGACCCGGCCGCGGCCCGCCGAATCGCTTCTGCGACAACAGGACTCGAGGTCGTTCTCAGCGCGGGCGCACTCCGCGACGACAGCGCCGTTGTGGTCCGCGGCTCGGTCGCCACGATGGATGCGCTCGTCGCGCAAGTGGTCGGCGCAGGCATTGCCGTCCGCGAGCTCGGCCCGGTCGTACCGCCACTCGAGGCCGCGTTCCTCGCGCTCACCGGCGCCGACGACTCCCCGGCCGAGGAGAAGTCCGAGCAGAAGGACGCGTCATGACCGCAACCATCGACGCCCCGGCGGCGTCGGCCGAGCAGCAGCAGGGCACGCAGCGCGCCGGCCTCGTCCCCACCTACCGGTTCGAGCTCGTCAAGCTGCTCGCCCAGTGGCGGACTCGACTCGTGCTGGTGGCGTGCTGGGTGGTGCCGGCGCTGTTCGTCGCTGTCGTCAGCAAGCAGAGCACGCTGCCCAACGACACCGTGTTCGGCCGGTGGATGCACTCGACCGGCTGGGCCGGCTCGCTGGTGGTGCTGGCCTTCTGCTGCAACTGGGCGCTGCCGCTGCTGACCTCGCTGGTCGCGGGTGACGTCTTCGCCGCCGAGGACCGGCTGGGCACCTGGCGTCACCTGGTCATGGCGGTGCGCTCGCCGCGCCGGATCTTCGTCGCCAAGGCGCTCACCAGCGTCACCGTGATCGTCGTGATGGTCACCGGTCTGGCCGTCTCGAGCGTCGTCGGCGGTCTGGTTGCCGTCGGCAACGATGCGCTCGTCGGCCTCGATGGTCTGCTGCTCGATCCAGGGCACACAGCACGGATGGTGCTGCTCGCGTGGGTCTACGTGCTGCTGGCGACGCTGACATTCGCGGCGGTCGGCCTGCTCGGCTCGGTGACCCTCGGTCGGTCGCCGATGGGTCTGCTGGCGCCGGCGCTGCTCGCGTTCGTGCTGCAGCTTGTCCAGCTGCTGCCGCTGCCGGTAGCCGTCCGGCTGGCGCTGCCGAGCCAGGCCTTCCTCGCCTGGCGCGGCCTGTTCACCACGCCCACGCAGAAGGGACCGCTCGTCGTCGGGCTGGTCGTCAGCGTGGTGTGGATCGTGGTGGTGACCGCGCTGGCGTACCTGCTGTTCATGCGTCGCGACTTCACCGACGTGGCGTACGACGGCTCCGGCCGCCGCTTGCTGGTCGCCGGTGTCGTTCCTCTCGTCGTGCTCACTGCGGTGACGGTCGGCGTCATCGCCGTGGCCACTCCGGTGAGCGGGTCAGGGATCGAGAAGGCGAAGCTGGAGCGGACGCTCGCGACGTCGTACGCGCACCTCTACCGTCTGCAGGCCCGCGAGCTGCACCGGCCGGACGTCACGGAGGCGCAGCTACGCGCGAGCGCCGCATGCGACAAGGGCGGCTCCCGCGTGGAGGACCGCGGTCCGGGCAACGACTGGCGCTGCGTCGTCTCGTGGCACATCCCGGGCGCGACCGCGGTGGGCTCGGCGATCTACCAGCTCGACGCCGCTGCCGACGGACGGTTCGTGGCCGACGGCGACGGGCCCAAGGAAGTCAACGGCTACTTCGTGGTGCAGACCCCGACCGGTGATGCGCCGAATCCTCTGTGGCAGATCGACGGTCTCGTCGACCTGCAGTCATCCTCCCCGCCTGAGCCTGCTGGACGCCACTCCTCCTCCGGCCGAGGTCGCAGGCTCCCTCGGTCCGGCATCGTCGTCACGAAAGAAGGTTGATCCATGCGCGTCACGCGAAATCGTCTGAGCACCAACAGCGCTCGCACTCCTCTCGGTCTCAGCCGCCGCCAGGTCAGGTACGTCGGGGCGGCCACCGCAGCTCTCGTCCTCGGCGGCGGGGGACTGGCGTACGCCTCGACGGACGTCTTCGGTGAGAACCAGGTCGGGACGGAGTACGCCAAGGGGATCCAGATCTCCAGCGACCAGATCATCAAGCCCATCGGCGACCGGCTCGTGACCAACGACGGCAAGTACATGGGCTCGACGGTTAGTCCCGACGGGCGCTACCTCGCGGCCACCAGCACGGACCGCAGCGTGGTGCTGCAGATCATCGACCTGTCCACCTACAAGGTGGTGTGGCGCGTGGGCAAGGCGGCGGACGCCAACCAGAAGCTCAGTGACGCCACCGTCGGCCAGGAGGGTCCGACGTACTCACCCGACGGCAAGGTGCTCTGGCTGCCGCAGGCCAACGGTCTGACCCGCTTCCCGGTCAACGACAACGGCTCGCTCGGTACGCCGACGACGGTGCCGCTGGCCAAGGTCGGCACCACCTCCGCGCTGCCGGGCCAGTCGGCGTACTCGGCCGACGGCTCCACGCTCTACGTCGCGGTCAACGGTCAGAACAAGGTGGTCGCGCTCGACCCGACTTCCGGTGCGGTAAAGCAGACCTGGACCGTGGGCACCGCACCGCGCGAGATCGCCGTGGTGGGCAGCAAGCTGTACGTCAGCAACGAGGGCGGCCGTCCGGCGAAACCCGTTGAGACGACCATCAATTCGTACGGCACCAACGTGCCCGCCGACCCGGTCCTGGCGACGTCCACGACGGGCACGGTCAGCGTGATCGACACCGCTAACCCGTCGGGCGCGGTCAGCTCGATCGACGTCGGGCTGCACCCGACCGCGATGCTCGCGAGCGGTCGCGCGCTGTTCGTCGCCAACACCAACAGCGACACGGTCTCGGTGATCGACACCGGCAAGGACCAGGTCGTCCAGACGATCAACACCCAGCCGGGACCGTCTTCGAAGGTGGGCTACGAGCCGACCGGCATCGCCCTGACCAAGGACGGTCGCCTGCTGGTCACGCTCGGCCGTGCGAACGCGGTCGCGGTCTACCGCTTCGCGGGACGGTCGCAGGAGCCGTTGAGCCAGATCGGCCTGCTGCCGACCGACTACTACCCGGCCGACATCGCGATCGCCGGCGGCAAGGTCGTCGTCACCAATACCCGTGGGATCGACGCGCGCGGACCGGCCGTGACGATCAACGCCGGCCCGAACACCAACCCGGCGACCGGCCACGGCACGCACAGCACCACGGGCTCGTTCACTCGCTTCACGCTGCCGAGCGACAAGGACATCGCCAAGCTCACGCGTACGGTCTTCGAGCAGAACGGCTGGAACAAGAACGACGTCAGGCAGGCCGCCGGCGCCAAGGCAGCGCCCGTCCCGGTCCCGAAGCGGATCGGTGACCCGTCGACGATCAAGCACGTCTTCCTCCTGGTCAAGGAGAACCGGACGTACGACCAGGTCTACGGCGATGACACCCGCGGCCACGGGGACGCGTCGCTGGCGCAGTTCGGCCGGGTCGTGACGCCGAACCAGCACGCGCTCGCGAAGCAGTTCGGGCTCTACGACAACCTGTACGACATCGGCACCAACTCCGCCGAGGGCCACAACTGGCTGATGCAGGGCGACAACCCGGAGTACACCGAGTCCAGCGCGGGCGAGTACATCCGCAGCTATGACACCGAGGACGACGTCCTGGGTCACCAGCGGACCGGCTTCCTGTGGACGTCGGCGCAGGCGGCCGGCAAGACGGCTCGCAACTTCGGCGAGTTCACCCAGTTCGAGACCAAGCCCGCCGGCGCGACGTGGCAGAAGTACTACTGCGCGGCGAAGTCGGTCTCCGAGGGCGGCGACCCGGCCCAGCTGACGGACCCCGCGATCAAGCAGGACACCCAGTCGCCGATCCCGTCGCTGAACGCGATCACCAATCACGAATACCCGAAGTTCGACACCGACATCCCAGACACGTATCGGACCGAGATCTGGAAGCAGGACTTTAAGAAGAACGGCCCGGCGAACTTCAACATGTTCTGGCTGTCGAGTGACCACACCGGAGGTACGCCGGACCCGCGTGCCCAGGTCGCCGACGGTGACGTCGCGGTCGGCAAGATCGTCGACACGATCTCGCACAGTAAGTACTGGAAGGACTCGGCGATCTTCGTCGTCGAGGACGACAGCCAGAACGGCGTCGACCACGTGGACGGCCACCGTGCACCGGTCCAGATCATCAGTCCATGGGCCAAGCACGGCGCGGTCGACCACACGTACTACTCGCAGATCACGGTCGGCCGGACGATCCAGCAGATCCTCGGCGCCCAGCCGCTGAACCAGAAGCTCGCCGCGGCAACGCCGATGTTCGGCGCGTTCCAGGCCAAGCCCGACTACACGCCCTTCACGGCCCTGCCCAACGAGGTGCCGCTGACCGAGGGCGTCCCGACGCCGCCGGCCTGTGGTGCGGACACGCTCGGTACGACGGGCGCAGCAGCCGCGAAGGTGACGGCGAACTCTGCACGGGAGTCAGTCGTACCGGCAGCCCAGCGTGGCGTCGCGGCGCAGTGGAAGGCGTGGAGCACGAAGCAACGTTTCACGGGCAACGCGGCGGTCGCGGACTACGCCAACCCCGAGCAGATGAACCGCTACACCTGGTACGAGACGCACCACTGGTCCACGCCCTACCCGGGCGACAAGGCGATCTACGGACCCACTCAGTTGCCCGGCGCGTACATCCCCAGCAACGACAACGAATGAGCGAATTCCGTTAGGCAGCAGGGGCGTCCGCCGACAAGGCGGGCGTCGAGCGGGCCGAGCGGGCGACCTCGCCGAGCACGCCGATCACCGCGGCCAGGATGAGTGGGCCGATGACGTGAGTGTGAGGTTCGAGCGCCTTGACGAAGACGTCACGGCCGCCGTCGAGCACCTCGCTCACCGTGCCTCTGCGGATCGGATTGCGCGTGCCGTAGTAGGTCACGTAGTTCAGCGCGATGAGCGCTGCAGGCATCACCCAGAGGACGGCGAGCGCACCCAGCCAGACCGGCAGGTGCGTTCGCTGGATGCCGTACGCCGCCAGGACGAGCCCGAGCACGACCCCACCGATCCACAGATTCCACTTGGCCACACCATTGGTCCAGCTCGGGTTGATGACGCCCCGGTGCACGAGGTCGTTGAACCAGGGGCCGGCAAGGCTCGCGACGAGTGCACCGCCGAGCGGCCACACCAGTCCGCGATGGGCGGCCAGTCCGGCGCCCGCGACCATCCCGATGGCCGAAGCCACCACGAGAGTCGCGATGAGCCCGGCAACGAGGAGGCGTGCCTCGCGAAGGTCAGCGAGCGAACCTCCGGCGACCATGACGGTCTGCCACAGGGCGACGAGCAGACCGACGGAGGCGCCGGCAGCTGCGAGCACGCGCGGATGGCGTACGGACGGACGGGCGAGCAGCGAGGCTGCCATGGCGGCGGCACCACCGATCACACCGACGGTGAGGAGTGGTTGGACCGCGTACTCGCCGAAGGGCAGCGCCACTCGAGGCGTGTGACCGGGCAGGAAGTCCGGCCAGGCGTCCGAGATCTCCAGCCGCATCCCCGACACGATCCACGGGAGCGCCCCGATCACCCACGAGAGGAGCGCGGCGACCGGGAAGACCGCCCAAGCAGGCAATCGTTCGTGGGCGTGCGGCATCGTCGAGTCCCCCGTGTCGGTCATGGCGTTGATGCTGTCACGGCCGAGGCTGAGACGCGCGCCGCTCGGGACAGGTCGGGGTCAGCCGCGCTGCCTGGCCTCCATGGTGATGGCCAGCGCGAACAGCAGCGTGCGGTCGAGCGACTCGTGGTGGACCGTCAGTCGGTACCAGTCGTCGAGCACCTTGGGCTTCTCGATGCTGAACAGCTGATCGTCGTCGCGCGCGAAGTCGAAGTGATACTTCGTCACCGCGTTGGCAATCTCGCCCGCTGTGCCGCCGGCGAGGCTGACCAGCCGTCGCAGCCGGGCGGTCTTGAGGCTGCGCTCCGTGCCGGTGAAACGTCCGATGCCGGGCTGCTCGACCTCCCAGGTCGTGCGCTCCACCGACTTCTTGACCAGGACGCCGAACGAGCCGAGCCGCTGGTCCTGGGCGTCGAAAACCTCATACCCGGTCAGTGAGGCGAGGAACCCTTCGCCGCTCTCTCGGACGGTCGCGAGGCGCTCGGTGCGCTCCTCGTCGACGTAGATGACGATCTCGTCCGCGACCTTGAGCTCCTTCTCCGCGTAACCGATCAGCGCACCCGGCTTGCCGGCGCCGTCGTCCGCCGAGACTCGGTACTTGCGCTTGAGGCCCAGCGAGACCTTCCGCACGTGGTAGATCGACTCGCTCACGGCCCGAACCCTAGCGAGGGCCCAGCGGATTCAGTCGGAGCCGAAGAGGTCGCGCGTGTAGACCTTGTCCTCGACATCGGCGAGCTCGTCGACCACGCGGTTGGCGACGATGACGTCGGCCGCGGCCTTGAACGCGTCGAGGTCGCGGTAGACCTCCGAGCCGAAGAAGCGACCGTCCTCGTCGAGGAGGTCCGCGTCCAGCTCGGGCTCGTAGAGCACGACGGGTACGCCCTTGGCCTTGATCCGCTTCATGATCCCCTGCACGGAGGACTCACGGAAGTTGTCCGAGCCGGCCTTCATCAGCAGCCGGTGGACGCCGACCACGGACGGCTGCCGATCGAGGATGTCGAAGGCGATGAAGTCCTTGCGCGTCGTGTTGGCCTCGACGATCGCGTTGATGAGGTTCTGGGGGACCTCGGAGTAGTTGGCCAGGAGCTGCCGGGTGTCCTTGGGCAGGCAGTAGCCGCCGTAGCCGAACGACGGGTTGTTGTAGTGGGTGCCGATGCGCGGGTCGAGTCCGACGCCGTCGATGATTTGGCGGCTCGAGAGACCGCGAGACATCGCGAACGAGTCGAGCTCGTTGAAGTACGCCACCCGCATCGCGAGATAGGTGTTGGAGAAGAGCTTGATCGCCTCGGCCTCGGTGGGCTCGGTGAACAGGACGGGTACGTCGTCGGCGTCGGCGCCCTTGACCAGCAGCTCGGCGAAGCGGTGGGCACGGTCGCTGTCCTCGCCGACCACGATGCGTGACGGGTGCAGGTTGTCGTGCAGCGCACGTCCCTCGCGGAGGAACTCCGGGCTGAAGATGACGTTGTCGGTGCCCAGCCGCTGGCGTACGTCCTCGACGTAACCCACCGGGACGGTGGACTTGATGACCATCGTCGCCTCGGGCGCGAGTCGTACGACATCGCGGATGACCGACTCGACCGAGGTCGTGTCGAAGTAGTTGGTGACCTCGTCGTAGTTGGTCGGCGTCGAGATGATGACGAACTCAGCGCCGTCGTACGCCTCCGCCGGGTCGCTCGTGAACGTGAGGGACAGCGACTCCTCGGCCAGGAAGCGCTCGATCTCCTCGTCGTGGATCGGGCTGCGGCCCTCACGCAGGACGGACAGGCGGTCCTCGTCGAGGTCGAGACCGACGACGTCGTGGTGCCGGGACAGCAGCACCGCCAGTGAGAGGCCGACGTAACCGAGCCCTGTGACAGCAATCCTGGTCATGGGCGCATTGTGTCGCGTGCGGGTGAATGAGGGGTGGCGGTGTACGGAATCGTCGGGGAGCCGCCGTGGTCCTGCGGTCCGGAAGAGCGGCGACCGTGCAGTACGAGCGCGCGTGCGAGAGCGCCGAGCGAGGCGGTGACGAGCACGACGCGCAGGAGGTTGCCCACGACCCAGGGGCCTTCGACGTCCTCACGTACCTGCGCGAGATCAGTCGCGACGGCGGGGTCGCCGACCTTGTCGATCTGGTCGTTGAGCGGGATGTGAAACCCGATCGTCAGGATGAAGACCGCGCCGAAGAGGGCGAGCGCAGCGACGACCCAGGCGAATCCGCGGCCGGTTCGGCCGCGCGACAGGATGGCGACGACCACGAGCAGCAGGAACGCGGCGGTGAAGCTGACGGGGAACACCGGATTGCGGTTGTAGCCCTGCATGACCTCGAAGAAGGTGCGGTCGTCGGCGTCAGCGAGGTTGGGCATCACCGCGGCGGAGAAGGTGTAGACCAGCCCGGCCGGGACGGTGAGTGCGATGAGTGCGACGCCGAGAGCCAGGCCGAGCCAGTCGCGGCGGGCGGCTTTCGCCGTTGGCATGTGGGGAGGCGGTCCCTGGTGAGTCATGATGATTTCCCTTCAATCGGTCGGACGATGGCGTGTCCTCCAATCTGGTCGCCAGGACCCCCAGCAGCCATACGTGAGCGTCGCGCTCGCATACCCGTGCGTCCGGGTGGCGCGGCTAGGGTCGGGCCATGAGTGATGGTTCGCGGGTTGCTGTGTACATCGACTTCGACAACATGGTGATCTCGCGTTACGACGACGTGCACGGCTCTGGTCACTGGCGGCGGGACGAGGCGCGTCGTCACGCCCCCGGCGACGGCTCGGACGGTGACGTGTCCCGTCGCCTCGCGGAGGCGGAGGTCGACCTCGGCGCGATCATCGACTACGCCTCATCGTTCGGGACGGTCGCGCAGACCCGGGCGTACGCCGACTGGTCGGTCCCGGCCAACGCCGCCTACAAGCGCCAGCTGATCGACCGGGCCGTCGACCTGGTGCAGCTGTTCGCCACGTCGGGCACTAAGAACGGCGCCGACATCCGGCTGTCGATCGACGCCATCGACGACCTGTTCCAGCACGCCGACATCACGCACGTCGTCGTGGTCGGCGGGGACTCCGACTACATCGCGCTCGCGCAGCGCTGCAAACGAATGGGACGGTATGTCGTCGGCATCGGGGTCGCCGGGTCCACGAGCCGCGCCCTGGTCGCGGCGTGCGACGACTTCAGCTCCTACAGCGACCTGCCCGGCGTCTCGGATCCGACCGTCGTCGAGGCCGCGCCAGAGCCCGACAGCTCGCCTGACACGTCAGTCGACGCTTCGACCGACGCTTCGACCGACGCTTCGGACGGCATGAAGGCGGCACCCAAGACGCCCGCCAAGAAGGCGGCCAAGGCCCGCCGCAAGTCCTCCAAGGGACAGGAGGCGCAGGCAATCTCGTTGCTGCGCAGGGCAATTCAGGTCGGCGCGGAGAAGAGCGACGACGGCTGGCAGCACTCTTCCAGCGTGAAGAGTCAGATGCAGCGGATGGACTCGACCTTCAAGGAGAAGTCACTCGGGTTCTCCTCGTTCCGGGCGTTCGTCGAGAGCCATGACGACCTCCTGGAGACCAAGCTGCTCGACAACGGCCAGCTGTCCGTACGGCTGCGCTGAGCGTTTGGAGGGTTAGCGCAGCACCTCGGGGTGACGGGCGGCGTACGCCTGGAGCTCACCCAGCAGTGTGCGCGTATCCCGGCCGGCGTCTGTGAGGACATATCGGACCTGCACCGGGGGACCCGGGTCGACCAGCCGCTCGGCGAGGCCGTGCTCGGTGAACTCCCTCAGCCGGGTCGCGAGCACTGCGTCGCTCACGCCCGGTGCCCCCGCCTTGATCTCGCCGTAGCGCTCGGCCCCCTTGAGCATCGCCCAGAGCAATGGCCCAGCCCAGGACCGCCCGAGCACATCGAGAACCCGCCGAATCGCCTGGCACTCCTGGGAATTCGGGTCATGCATCACTGCAGACCATGCCGGGAGAGCGGACCGATGAGCTCGCGCTCCTCGTAGGCGAGGTGCGACAGAAGGGTGTCGGTCAGCAGGTCGAGGCGCTGCTGGACCTGGTCGAGTGCGTCCTGCCCGCCGTGGCCGACACCGTCGCTCGTCACGAGCAGCACCAGCGCCTTGTCGAACTCCTCGAGAACCTCGTGGATGACCTCGTGCTCGGTCTGCAGCCGCTCCAGGACGGGGACCAGATCGGGCTCCGCGCGTCGCAGGTGCGGAAAGATGCTGCGGTCCTCGAGCGTGTGGTGACCGGTCACCACACGGCAGTACGACTCGCAGTACGCACCGAGCGTCCAGTTGTTCTGCCGCATGGTCATGGTGTTGATGACCGACCGCGCTGCGCCGACCGTGAGGTGGCCCTCGCGCACCTGCTTCAGCACCTTGCGTACCTGCTCCAGCTCGGCGCGCAGCCCGTCGTGGATGTCGACCAGGTGCTGTGCTTGTCCTTGGAGGCTCGACGGGTAGGACGCGCCTCCCGGCTCGGCGTGCGTCGGCCGGGACGCCTCGTCCCAGGCGAGCTGACCGGTGAGGCGGGTTCCGTCGTCCTGGGTCGCACTCACCGCTAGGGGAGCGGAATCCGCTGGGACAGTGGAGGATTCGTGTGTCAGCTCTGACGAGCCGGAGGGCTGAGCGCGCTCCGCGTCGACCAGCTCGCGTACGGCCGGCGCGACCTCGGTGGCGAACCGGCGGACGTCGTCCGGGTTGTCCGTGCCGAGGATGTAGGTGCTCATGCCGTGCTCGAGTGTGAGAGCAGCGAGTTGCTCTGCCCAGGCGCGCGGGTCTCCCTGAAGCAGACCGCCGCCGGAGCCGAACCGCCCGTTGATGTTGTAGATCCGCCGGATCGAGGCGGGCGCACGGCCGGCCTTCTCGGCAGCCTCGTCGATGGCGGCGTTCATCGCGGGAAGAGAGTCCGGCTCGACGTACCCCATGCTCGGCACCCAGCCGTCGGCGAGCCTGCCGGTGAGACGCAGCATGCGTGGTTTGTACGCACCGATCCAGATCGGGATGTCGTGCGCGGGACGCGGTCCGGCGTGCAATCCCGTTGCCTGGTAATGCTTTCCGGCGAAATGCAGCGAGCCGCCGGCCCAGAACTCCTTCATGAGTCGTACGGCCTCGTCGAGAGCATCGACCGCATCGCGTGGGGCGCGGCGTGGCCCACCGGCCGCGACGATCGCATCCCAGAAGGCACCCGCTCCGAGCCCGATCTCGACGCGTCCGCCGGTCAGCAGATCGAGCGTCGCCGCTGACTTCGCGAGCACGACCGGTGGGCGCAACGGCAGGCTGGCGACGTTGGGCGCCAAGGTGATCTCGCTCGTACGACCACCGAGCAGCGACAGCAAGGTCCAGGTGTCGAGGTGACGAGCCTGGTAGGGGTGGTCCTGGATCGAGACGAGGTCGAGACCCTCGACCTCCGCCAGCTGGACCAGAGCGAGAAGCTCCGGCACCCGCGTCGCGTCCGGGTTCGGGAACAGTCCGAACCTCAGCTCTTGCCCGTAGTCCGTCATCGCCAACTCCTCATCGCTCTGGTTATCAGAGTAACTACGAAAGCAGGAGTGGTATTCCTTCCATCGCCTGAGCGGCCCCTAGACCTCGAGCCGCATGACCCAGCGCCATTTGGCGATCTTGCGGTCGCGGGTGAACCCGAGCTCGGTGAAGAGGTCCTCCGGCCCGGTGTGGAAGAACGCGCCGGGCTGGGGTTTACGGTCCTCGACCTGCTCGGGGTACGCCTCGACGACACCGCCACCCGCGGCCCGGATGGCCTCGAGCGCACCCCGGACCGCGGCCATGCCCACGCCCTTGCGGCGGTGTCCCTTACCCGCGAACGTGCAGGTGATCCGCCAGTCGGGCAGATCGGTGAGCTCCTTCTCGTAGGCCTTGGTGTTCTTGACGTTCGGGAGCTCCGCGGGCGGCCCGTACTGGCACCAGCCCACGCACTCGTCACCCTCGAACACCAGGGCTGCGTGCGATCTGTCGGAGCAGACTCGCGCGAGCTTCGCCTGGCGGTTGCCCTCTCGCGTCTGGCCCGGGTGGCCGACACCCTCCGGGTGGAAGCCCATGCACCAGCAACCACCCCAGACCCCGTTGTTGTGCTCCACCAGCGCGGAGAAGGCGTCCCACGTCGACTCGTCCAAGGCGCGAACCTCGTAGCTCATACCGGCAGATTAGGCCGATGAGGAAGGCCATTCCACCGACTCATGGCAGGTGGGTGTCACACCTTGGCCGGCTGCGTCGTCGGAGAGACACCACCCACGACGAGAGGCAGCACCATGGCAGACCTGCAGCGCATCGCCGACCGCGTCGAGATCGACGCCTTGCGAGGAGAGTTCAGCGATGCGGCGATGATGAACGACTACGAGCGGCTGGCATCACTGTTCACGCCAGACGGCGCGGTGCGAATCCCGGACGCCAAGATCGAGGCGGTCGGCCGAGAAGGCCTGCTGGCGCTCGGTGCTCAGCGGGACGTTCTGATGGACTTCTTCGTACAGACCACGCATCCGGGCATGATTCGTCTGGAGGGCGACGTCGCCTCGGGGCGCGCGTACATCAGCGAGCTGATCCGGCTCCGCGACGGGAGCTCGCACCTGAACTACGCGATCTATCACGACCAGTACGTACGCACCGAGGACGGATGGAAGTTCACCGACCGCACCTACGAGATCCGCTACCTGGACAGCTCGCCTCTCGGCGGAGCACCGATCCGTCCCTTCACGACCGGAGACACCGCAGATGATGACGAACGACCCTGATGGACCGGACCGCGTGGAGCTCGCCGACGCGCCGACGAGGCAGGCACGCAACTCCGCGACGTTCTGGGCCGCGACCGGATCATCGCGCGGTGATGAGGTCGTCCGGCAGCGGGCGTACGTCGCGGTCGTCGGCTCTGCGCGGACCGGCTCACGGGTCCTCATCCAGGAGCCGGACCTGACCGCGTCCGAGTGCGCGGAAGTCCTCGACCTCGTCCGCGGGGCGTCCGGTCCGATGACCGTGGAGGACCCGTTCAGCGCGCTCGACCTGGGTGAGCTCGACCTGCGGAGCTGGCAGATGCCGGTGATGGTCCGGCAGGTCTCGCCGGCCGTTGCGCCCGCGATGGACGTGGTCCGCGTGGGCGACGACACCGACCTGCAGGCGGCCGAGCGGATCGTCATCGACAGCTTCGACCTGACGTCGTTCGAGCCGTACCGCGCCGGCGAGCTGTTCCCGCCTGCGTTGCTCGAGCAGCCCGGGGTGGACGTCTACGTGGCGACCGTCGAGGGGCAGCCTGTCGGCGCGTGCGTGGCCGTCGTCGCCGACGGCCTCGGCAGCCACTACTGGGTCGGTACGCCGTCCGCGTCTCGGTCCCGCGGCGCGGGTCGAGCCGTCATGGCCGCGTCGCTCGTCGATATGGGCGGACTCCCCGCGACCCTGACCGCCTCCCGGTTGGGCCGTCCGTTGTACGAGTCGCTCGGCTACGAGCTCGCGTCACCGTCGACGTGGTGGGCCTCGCGCTGACCGCCATCGGCCCGGGTGGGCGACGTCGGCTGGTCCGGCCAGGCGACGGCGTACGCCGCCTGCTGCTCCGAGTCGAGCCGGACGTACCGGAGCAGCTCACGCACGATCCCGGCGTTGCCCATCGCCCAACCCGGTTGTGGGACAAGGGAACTCGGCTCAACACGGTGCTCGACGTTGGACCAGCGCGCACCGTCCGCGTCGACGGTGGCGCGCTGGCGTAGGTCGTCGACGAGGACGTCTGCGAAGTTGCGCGCGGCCAGGTCCGGATTCTCGACGGTCAGGTCCGACGAGAGTGCGAGGACCCCGGCCGTGCCGCAGCACCGACCGTTGTTGTCCCAGAACCCAGGCCGGCGTCGCTCGGGGAGTCCGGAGATCGTGACCGTCGTCCAGCAGCGGTCGACCAGGCCCGTCCAGGCCTGGTCGCCGGTGACCTGGTGCAGGAGCCGGAAGGTCTGCGCGTCGCCGGCCGGACCGTGGCACCAGCCGTAGCTGTAGCGCTCGATCAGCTCGGGACGATGCTGCGGATCCGAGTGCGGCACCAGGAAGCCCGAGGGGCCGGACTCCTCGCGCGCGACGACATCGGCGGCACCGGCGAGCGCCAGGTCGAGCAGGTCGCCTCGACCGCTCGCCTTTGCGACAGCCGCCAGTGCGCTGACGATGCCGAGCGTGCCGTGCGAGATGTGATGGAAGCGGGCGACGAGCCCGGTCTTGCCCTCCCAGGTCACGCCGTGCGCGGTCGTCTCGGCCAGGCGGAGGTAGGGCTCGACGGCCAGGACGGCCAGCTCGATGTCCCCGAGTGCGAGCGCGCCGAGTGCAATCCCCGCGTTGCCGCCGAGCAGCTCGATCTGCACGTTCCACCGCTCACCGTCGAACGCACGACGGACGTCATCCAGGATCGTACGAGCCTTGCGTTGGGCAGCGTCGTCGCCGAGCAGATCACCAACAGCGTTGAGGGCAAAGGCGACTCCGGTCTTGCCGAAGTAGAGGCCGCAGTGCTCCCAGTCGTCCACCGCCGATGCCAGCCCGGCAGCGCCTGACAGCGCGGCTTCGCCGAGCCGGTCGTCGTTGAAGTGCTGCTGGCCTTCGAGCAGAGCGAGTACGACTCCCGCGCCTCCGCTGTAGAGCGTCGGGTCAATCTCGTCGTCGTCCTCGGGAGTGCTGCGCCAGCCGACGCCACCAGGTACGGGGACCCCGGAGCTGATCATCCAGTCCAGTCCTGCGCGGGCAAGGCTCTCGGACTCGGTCACCAGTGCGTCATGGTCCACGCGACCATCCTCCACGCCGGGGCACGGCTGACCCGACCCGGCCTGCCCGCTTCCGGATCGGAAAGAGGAATGACGTGGGTTGACTGAATGCTCAATAAACCTTTAACAGTCCCAAAGGGACGTTGGCGCGCCGTCTATCGGCATCACCTACCAAAACTTTACGGATCTCTGAAGATTCCCACACTGTTGTCGGCCGCTCACTCCAGGACCCTGACCACATGACGCCGGGCTCGGCGGGGCCAGCGGTGCTGAAAGGCATCGTCAGATTGGGGAGGTCAGGATGAGTCAGACCGAAGATCACGAGAGCGATCTCCGTCGCGCACTGGACGCGCTGAACGAGACGGACACCTCGAAGGCCCGTGAGGCCCTTGAGGCTCTTGCCCACGCCAGCGGAGCGAGCAGCGGTCTGTCGCATTCCGCGGTGGCACGAGTGGCGCTGTGGGGCGCACGATCGCGAGGACGGGCGGCCTAGTGGTCGTTGTCGAGCGCGTCCACCGCCCGAGTGAAGGACCTGAGTTGCTCGGGGGACAGTGCTGCGATGCGGGCCACGAGCTCGGCCCGCTCCGGCCGATAGGTGTTGTCCAGGCGGGCGACGTCCATGCGGACCGCCTGCTCGACGGCGTCGTCGCTCCAGTACTGGCCGGGGATCCCGAAGTAGTCGGCGATCCCGTCCAGGATTTGCCACGACGGGTTGGAGCGGTAGCCGGTGCGCAGGTGGCCGATCGAGGAGGTCGAGGCCGAGATGCCGCGCTCGGTCAGATAGGCCGCGATGCTTTCGGACGTCGCTTTGCTGCCGTCGGCGTTACGGATGTTGGCCATCAGCCAGTTCAGCTTGATGGCGAGCCGAGGCACGCCGCGATCCACATCACCCATGCTGCCGCCGCATCCTCGCTCGCCAGCACACGCCGTGTCGCATGGCGGAAGCCTCCCATATCTGATGTCCAAATGGTGCTACTAAAGTAGCGAAATACTCCATCAGTAGTTATTCTCGGCCGTGTGAAGCACGTGTCGCCCCGATGTTGCGTGGCCACCAGCGCTGTTGCGCTGGGGCCGGGTGCGGAGTGCGTACAACCGCTTCCTGACGCGGACCACGGCGGCGACGCCGACCCGGTCTCTCTGGGGGAGCCGGCATGACCCGCAAACCGGACCGCCGCAGCCGAGACGACTTCGACCCGCAGTCGGTGCCGGTTTATCCCGTGGGCCGGATGGAGATCCGGCCCGGGGCGGACGGTCGCGACGAGTCGGCCTGGCTGGACGGCTACGAGGTCCCGATACCGCACGGATCGTCGGCGCGCGAGGTGCTGATCGAGGCGATGGCAGCGCGGGCCGCAGCACGCCCGGGAAGCATCAAAGCCCTGCGCGTGGTCGGTCTCGACGCGAACGGCTCGGAGCTCGAGCTCGTCGTCACCGCCGACGGCACGGTCCACGACGTGTCCGCCCAGGCGTCCGACAGCGACTCGATGGTGGTCACCCGCAAGATGCTGCTGGGGGTGGGCGCTGGGCTGACGGTGGTGGCGACGGGCCTCGTCGGCGCCATCGCTTTGACGAGCCGGGACGCTCCACCTCCGCAGGCCGCAGGCACTCGTACGGTGACCTACACCCCGCCGGCCACGCCGACGCCCACCCAGCTGCCGGCATTGGCGCCGCCAGGCTGGTCCGACCACGCCGAGTGGGCCTCACCGCCGATCACCAGCGCGCGTCCCGACGTCGCGGTCACCGGACGGGGCGAGTCCTCGGTCGTCTGGATGGTCACCGGTCAGCCGCAGCGGATGACGGCGGTGTCGGGCACCAACGGGCATGTCCTGTGGTCGGTGGCGCTCGGGGATCAGGTGACTGCCGGCCCCGTCGCCACGGTGGTCAATGGCCAACCGGTCGTCATGGTCGTGACCGGCAACACGCTGCGCGCGTGGCCGGCCGACGGCTCGAAGGCGTCCGCCGGGCAGTCGTGGGCGCTGCCCACCGGCAGCCGGGTCACGCTGACCGCCGGCGGACCGATCGTGCGCCTCGACGGGCAGCACGTCGGTCTCGTGGACGGTGCGCAGCTCGTCCAGCGCGTGCTGCCCGCAGCGGCTACGCCGGTGGCCGTGCTGCCCGGCGCTCGCCTGGTGGCGGCGTTGGGCGGCCAGGTCTGGACGGTGACCACCAACACCACCGCGCCTGCCCCTGCTCAGCTGGTGGCGCCCAAGGGCACCTCGGTCGGCTCGGTCGTCTACGCCGACGCGCAGCGGCTCGTGGCGACCCTGGTCAAGGGCGCCGACACCCAGCACGTCCAGCTGGCGTCCTTCCCGTTGGCGGGCGGCCCCAAGCGCAACCCGCAGTGGCACACCGGGCTGCTGCCCGCCATCAGCATCGACCCGCAGCAGGGCCTGCCGGTCGGCGACGGCTGGGGTGTCTACGGCACGACCGCGGTGCCGTGGGCCACCGGCAAGGCAGTCGGCCTGCCACGCGACTGGTCGACCTTTGCGATCTCCGGCAAGCTCGGCTGGGGCCGATCGGGCGACCGGATCCTGACCGTGACCGAGAAGGGTCTGGCGGGCGCCAGCCGTACTCCTCCCGGGGCGCCTGTGGCGACGGAGGGCGCGACCACACCGGTCGGACCGGTCGCCATGGCCGACGGCCTCGCCCTGATCCCGGCGGCCGACGGGCGTACGACTCGGGTGTACGCCGTGCTGCCGGAGGATCCGTCCGCCACGGCGCCGCCCTCGACCACGGCACCTCCCGCCACGGCGAAGCCAAAGGCTTCGTCGACGGCACCAGGAAAGGCGACCAAGCCCGCTCCCTCGAAGACACCGGCGCCGCCTCGGCCCTCGACGAGCGGCGCGGGACGATGAAAGCCCTCGCCCTGCTGCCGATCGTGATCGTGCTGCTGATCATCGTCCTGATCGGCGGGATGAGCTCCTCCAACAACGAAATGCTGATCACTCCGACGCCGATTGGTGCTGGTGGCCCGTTGGACGAGGGCAAGATCCCTGCGCAGTACGTCAACCTGGTCAAGCAGGCCGGCGCGAAGTGCAAGGAGGTCACTCCGGCGTCGATCGCCGGTCAGATTCGCCAGGAGTCCGTCTGGAATCCCCGGGCCAGCAGCGGCGTGGCGAACGGCATCGCGCAGTTCACGCCCGCGACCTGGGCGACGTGGGGCAAGGACTACAACCAGGACGGCAAGGCCGACGTGTGGGACCCCGCCGACGCCATTCCGTCGCAGGGCGACTTCATGTGCGCGCTGGTCGTGATCGTGAAGGGTTACGTCAGCAAGGGACAGGCCAAGGGCGACATCCTCACCCTCGCGTGGGCGGCGTACAACGCTGGGCCTGGGCGGGTGCGGCAGTACGGCGGCGTACCGCCGATCCCCGAGACGCAGGACTACGTCATCAAGGTGCGCCGCTACATGCTCATGTACCAGCAGGGGGGCGGGGGCGGGGCGCCGGTCGGTGACGGCAAGTTCATGAACCCCTTGCAGGGGCAGCCCTACCGGCTGTCTTCCGGGTTCGGGCCCAGGGGCGCGCCGTGCGCGGGCTGCTCCACCACGCACAAGGGCCAGGACATGGCCATCGCCACCGGTACGCCGATCCGTGCGGCGTGCTCCGGTCGCGTCATCGTCGCCACCGCTGGGCTGGGCGGGCTCGGCAACGGGACGGCCATCGACTGCGGCAGCGGCGTCACCACGATCTACGGCCACCAGTCCCGGATGGCGACCACGACGGGCAAGGCGGTGCGGATGGGCGATGTGATCGGTTACGTCGGCTCGACCGGGCACAGCTCCGGCCCGCATCTGCACTTCGAGATCCACACCGGTGCTCAGGCGACGAGCTCCATCGCCTGGTACTCGGGTACGCCCATCGACCCGATCCCGTTCATGAAGAGTCACGGAGCCCCGCTATGAGACTCGTGCGACTCGCGGTGGTGCTGCTGTGTGGCGGCACTCTGGTCAGCGGCTGTGCTGACCGATCTGCGGACCCTCCAGAGGCCACGGTCACCGTGACCGCGAAGCCTTCGTCCACTCCGCCGGAGTACAGCCCGCCACCGGTTCCGTTGGGGCGCAAGGGAACTCCGCGCGGGGCCGTCAAGCTGCCTGCTGTGGACCTGCAGAGCCCGGCTTCGGTCTGCAACGCGTACGTCCTGACGTCGAGGACCTCGGACACGCGGCTCGACAACAGTCGCAACGACGCTCAGCGTCGAGCCAGTCAGTGGCTGGCGGCCGAGTTGCGGATGACGATCGCCACGCCGATCGGCGGATCGCCCGGCGCGGACTGGCGTCAGCTGAAGGCCCACGACGGTTACACGACCGCGACGGCGGAGTTCGTCGATGACGAGGGGTCCCTCCCCTCCAGTGCCACCGAGCGGTCCTGCGTACTGCTCACCACGGTGACACGGCATCAGGCCAACGGCGCGGCCTTGGGTCCGCCGGAGCAGTTCATGATCACGGTCACCGTCGTACGCGAGACGGGCGTGTGGAAGGTGCAGAAGGAGATGGTGGAATGAGCCGTTCCAGTCGCCGGACGAGCGAGCCGGCGAACCAGTTCTTGGCGGTGCAGGAAGCCCCGTCGCCATCTCTCGACGAGCTCGACCAGATGATCACCGATCAGCTGCTCGGCGACGAGGTGCGCGAGGACGGGCCGGCCGAGCCGCCGCACATCGAGCTGCCCCCCGATGCGCACGTCCCCGACCTGGTCCGGGGCGGGCAGCCGGTGGCCGAACGGCTGCACGTCGTCGGTCTGCACGGCGGCGCCGGAGCCACCACGGTGGCGCGCTGGCTGGGCCCGGTCGCGATCGATGCGGGCCGCTCCCTCCCGGTCGGTACGACTCCTGCGAGCGTGGTGCTGCTCGTCGCTCGGACGCATGGGCACGGGCTGGATCAGGCGCTCGGCGCTGCCCAGCTGTGGGCCAGCGACGGCCTGGCCGATATCCAGCTCCTCGGCGTGCTGCTGGTCGACGACACCTCGAGCGATCTCCCGAAACCCCTTGCGCAGCAAGCCAAGACGGTTCTGCGCGCCTTCCCCAACGGATGGCGCTTGCGGTGGTCGGAGCAGTGGCGGCAACAACCCGTACCTGATGTGTCGGACATGAATGTGCGGGTTCGCCGGACTCGCACTGACCTCGTCAAACAGGCCTCCCGGGCCATCAACGGAAAGTGAGAATCGGCATGAGCTCTTTAATTGCCGCAGCGCCCGCGGTCACCCCCAAAGCGATACCGGGCATGGAAAACCTCGTCACCATCATCAACTGGGTGGCCTGGATCGTGGCCATCATCTGTGTGCTGGCCTTCCTGGCATCCCTGGGTGTCATGGCCATGGGTGCGGTCCAAGGCCGCGAGATCGAAGGCATCAAGGGTCTGGGCACGTCACTGGTCGCGACCATCGCGATCGGCGCGACCACCAGCATCATCGGCACCTTCACGGGTGGTCTGCCCTTCAAGATCAGCCCGACCGAGGTGCCGGGGATGCACAACATCGTCACCCTCATCAACTGGACGGCCTGGGGCGTGGTGATGGTCGCGGTCCTGGCCTTCCTGGCGTCGCTGGCGATGATGGCGATGAGCGCCGTCCGCGGCCGGTCGATCGAAGGTCTGCCGGGTCTCGGCATGTCGGTCGTCGCCTGCATCGGCGTCGGCGCGACGGGTCTGATCCTGGGCACCTTCACCGGCGGACTGCCGGTCTGACGAAGACATAGGTGAGGGCGATGGATACCGACGACTGGCGTACGTCGCTCGGACCCACGTGGTGGGGAGCGGCCGGGCTCTTCGTCGTGCTGATTCTGGGCCTGGGCGTCTGGCTGCTGTTCGGAGGTTCGGACGAAGCAGCCGGGCGGCAGGCGATGGCAACCGTGACCGTCACCCCTCCCTCGGGCTCAGCGCCTTCCGCAGGTGCGTCGAGTCCCTCTGCCGGCACGCCCTCGGCCAACTCTGCGGCCGCTGGCACGAGCTGGCCAGACGCCGACCCCGGCTGTCATGGCGGTACGCCCAACGGAGCGATCCCCAAGAGGCCGCCGGTCCCCACGACCTGGGTGCAGGTCAGCACGGTCGAGGTACCCGTGACGCCTGCTGGACCAAAGACGGTGAGCGGCGACCTACGGAAGTGCTACCAGCACTCGCCGACCGGTGCGCTGCTGGCAGCCATCAACGTGTTCGCCGCGTCCTCTACGTCCTCGGACTACACCCGAGTCATCAAGAGCCAGTGGACACCTGGTTCTGGACGTAACGCGTTGATCACCGAGCTGGACGGAGGCGGCAAGGACACACCCAATCCCGGCCCGGCTGCACTCAAGGGGTTCTCGGTGGCGCGCAGCTGCAGCCCAGCGAAGTGTCTGGTGTCAGTTGCCACCGGCACACCGACCGCACTCGGCGCCATCGTGATGCCGATGGTCTGGCACCAGGGCGACTGGTACGTCGATGGCACGGCGCCGATGCCGTCCTCGGGCCCGATCGACACGCTGACAGCGGAGTTCACACCTTGGGGGCCGGCATGATGATGCAGACTCCAGACGCAGTCCCCTCGATCTGCATCACCTTCGGCGGGTGTGCCAAAGAGGCAGCCAACAGCGCCTTCGAGGCTTTCGTGAAGGCGTTGGGCGCCGGGGCTGTTGCTGTGATGAAGTTCTTGGCGACGTTTTGGCTGAGAGTTCCGGATCCGAAGATCGCGGAGCATCCCGCGGGAGTCTGGTCGGGCGCTGGGGACATCACCAAGGTGCAGAATCTCATGGCGCCCTACACCGCGACGTTCGCCGTCATCGGATTTCTGGCCGGACTGGCCCGGATCGTGATTGCCCAGCGTCCTTCCGAGGCCCGCGAGCTGGTGCGGATGATCGCGCTGCTGATGGCCGCGACGACGGCCGTCGGTGCGGTCACGCAGCTGTTGCTGGATGCCGGTAACGCGTACTGCCCCTACATCTTGAACGGGGCGACCGACTCAACCTCCAAGGACGGCGGCGAGGCGATGACCAAGATCATCGCCCTGACGATGGCAAACGGCAATCCGCAAGCCGCCTTGGGGATGTGGCTGATCATCTACATCCTGGTGATCCTCGGCGCCATGATGCAGGTCATCTTCATGATCCTGCGTGGTGCGGTAATCCAGGGACTGCTCGTGTTCGTTCCGTTCCTGGCAGCCGGCACCGCCTCTCAGGAGGGCTACGCGCGGTTCAAACGGTCGATCGCGCTGCTGGTCGCCTTCGTGATGTACAAGCCCGTCGCAGCCACGATCTATGCGCTGGGCTTCGCCCTGCTCAAGAACGCCCCGCAGTCCGGTGGTGGCGACAAGAGCGTCATGACCGCGATGTACGGCCTGGTTCTGGTCATCATTGCGAGCCTGGCTCTGCCGGCGCTGATCAAGTTCGTGATGCCGATGGCCTCCGGCGGCTCGTCCTCGATCTTCTCGGGTGGTGCGGCGGTCGGCATGATCGCCGCCGGTGCGGCCATCGTGGCCACGGCCGGAGGCGGTGGAGCGGCGATGGGTGCCGCCAAGGCCGGCGGCTCCGCGACGGGCGCGGCTTCGGCCGGCGCCGGAGGCGGCGGCGGTGGTGGCGGAGGCTCGCTGGCATCTGGCGCCGCCGGTGGCTCTGGTGGCGGGTCCGGTGGCGGTGGGAGCTCACCGCCAACCGGTGGCGGCGCCGCGGATGGCGAGTCGACCGCGGCTGCTGGGACCGGCTCGTCGTCGAAAGCCAAGGCCGGCGAGAGCTTCGGCTCGAGTGGCGACCTGTCCAAATCGGCTGATCAGCAGAACGTGCCGTCCACGCCGTCAGCCGCGGGTCTGAACCCGGTCGGTGGCCCGAAGTCCTCCGGCGGTCAGGCGGGCGCCAAGACGTCCGGCACGTCGCGTAGTAGCGCGGGGAGCACTCCCATGGGCAGCTCAGCGAGCTCGGAAAGCGGGGGGAGCAGCCCCGCCGGCGCGGGCAGCAAGGGCACTCGTCGTCCTTCCGGCCCGCAGGTTGCGGGTGTCGTGGGCCGCACGAGCTCCCGCATGCGGCGCGAGGCGGATGAGCTCGCCGACTCTGCGGACGACGTGGACGCTCCCGAGGGCGCCAGCGGGTTCCTGGACTGATGGGTGCAGTGATGAATGAACGACGCGTGGTCGGGATAGACGCTGACCGATCGAGGAGGCTGGCATGAGCACGGAGACCGCAGCGGATCGCCCGGAGATCACGTACGGCAACCTGCGCAAGCCCGGGCTGCCGGGACTGTTCGGTCTGTCGGCGTTGCAGGCCGTAGCCACAGCGGCGGCCGCCATGGTGCTGATGGTGCTGTGCGTGATGGGCCAGCTGGTGGCGGCCGGGGTGTGGTTCGCCCTCGTTGCGATCGCGCTGGTGCCGGTCCTGGTGCCATCCCGTGACGAGCAGAACCGCTACTCCAAGATGGGCCGGTGGTTCAGCCACGCCTCGGCTCGGCGCAAAGGCAAGACCCTGCTGCGACAGGGTGTGGCCGGTCGTACGCCGGAGGGCACCTGCCGGCTGCCAGGCTTGGCGGCGCAGTCACAGCTGAGCGAGTTCACCGATGCGTACGGCCGCGCATTCGGGCTGATCTCGATCCCGCGAACCCACCACCACACGGTCGTGATCGAGGCGAACGCCCCAGGTACGACCGGCGTTGACCGCGAGTCGATCGACTCGCAGGTGGCGCACTGGGCTGCCTGGTTGGCCGACCTGCGCCAGTCCGGTGACATCGTCGCGGCGGCCGTCGTCGTCGAGACGGCTCCCGACTCGGGCCAGCGGCTGCGCCGGTTCGCCACGCGCGGACTGGTCCAGGACGCACCGGAGTTCAGTACGGCTGTGCTCGGCGAGGTGCTCGACACCCTGCCTGCCGGGTCGGCCGCCATCTCGACCCGCATCGCCATCACCTTCACCGGCCGGCCGCGGGTGGAAGGCATGGGTTCGAAGGCGCTGTCGACGCGTGAGATGGCCGACGAGATCGCCACTCGGCTGCCGGGCCTGGTCCATCGCCTCGGCACGACAGGCGCGGGTACGACCTGCCGCGCCTGCACGGCACAGGAGATCGTCGACCTCACGCGCGTCGCGTTCGACCCGTCGGCGGCGGCCGATGTGGAGCAGGCGCGACTCGAGGGCACCGGAACCGGTCTGACCTGGAAGGAGGCCGGCCCCATTGCGGCGCAGACGAACTACGAGTCGTACGTCCACGAGTCGGCGATCTCCCGGACCTGGCAGATGCAGGCACCGCCGCGGGGCGTCTTCTACGCGGCCACGTTGAAGGATCTGCTGAGCCCCCACCGCGACATCGCTCGCAAGCGGGTAGCGCTTCTCTACCGGCCCGAGGACCCCGAGGCATCGGCCACGGCGGTGGAGCGGGACATCAACTGGTCGCGGTGGCGTGCGTCGCAGAAGGAGCGGATGACCGAGCGGGCCCGCGCGGACTTGGAAGCCGCCCAGAAGGCGGCGCGTGAGGAGCAGGCCGGTGCATCACTGGTCCGGTTCGGAATGCTGGTCACCGCAACGGTTCTCGATGAAGCCGACATGCCGATGGCCGAGAAAGCCGTCGTGTCCAACCTCGCCGCTCCGGCCAGGCTCAAGCTGCGCGTCGCCAAGGGTTCGCAGGACGTGGCCTTCATGGCCGCGCTGCCGCTGGGCGTGATCCTGCCCGAGCACATGCGGCTGCCGACCAGCGTCCGGGAGGCGTTGTGAGCGCGCTGGGGACGGTGCGCCGCGGCAAGCAGCCCGCGCAGCAAGCCCCGAAGAAGTCCGCGAAGCCTCCGAAGTCCACGAAGAAGCGCCAGCGCGGCCTCCGCGTCGCGATACGCAAGGCGCTGGCCGGGCGGGCCGAGGCGCATGACCGTCCCGGGTTCCGTGGCTGGAACCGCCCGGGTGGCGGCCCGGCGATGCATGTCGAGGCCGCTCCGGAGTACCGAGGCACGAGCGTGCAGGTCTGCGGTCTGTGGCCGTTCTCGGCCGGTATGAGCAGTCAGGTGATCGGCGCGCCGCTCGGTCGGCACCTCTTCACCGGGGCGACGGTCTGCGCGGATCCCGTCAGCTGGTTCCTCGCCAAGCTGATCTCGTCGCCGTCGCTGTTCGTCCTCGCGCTCAACGGTCGCGGCAAGTCGTCCCTGATTCGCAGGATGGCCGCGGTGATGCCGGCCTGGGGTTACATCCCGATGATCCTGTCGGACCTCAAGCCCGACTACTCCGAGCTCGTCACCGCGCTCGGCGGCCAGGTCATCACCGTGGGTCGTGGGCGCGGCAACGTCAATCCGCTGGACTCCGGCCCGATGGCCGACATGCTCCATCGGCTGCCTGAGCGAGAGCGTCGCGAGGCGATCGCGGACATGGAAGGTCGCCGCCTCAATGTGATGATCGGTCTGTGCGAGCTGGTCCGCAAGGGTCCGCTGGAGGACTTCGAGACGACGTTGCTCGCACGGGCGCTGCGAGTCCTGGATCGTGAGCACGAGGGCGTACCCGTGATGCGGGACGTGCTCGACATCGTCCTGCAACGACACCCGGATCTGGCTGCGGTTGCTCAGGATCGGGGCGATGTGGGCCGGTACGCCGACCGCACCGAACGCCTCATCGACGCCTTGATCGCCCTCGGCGAGGACGGCCCGTACGGCGACACGTTCGCGCGGCCGACCTCGACGCCGATGATGATGGACCGGCCGGTGTCGTTCGACATCTCCTCGGTGCAGAACGAGGACAAGGAGCTGCAGGCCGGTCTCCAGCTGGTGTGCTGGTCGTACGGCTCCTCCGCGATCAGCGCCGCGAAGTTCCTGGCCGAGGCCGGTCTCGCGCCGCGGCGGGTCTACTTCATGGTGTTCGACGAGCTGTGGCGCGCCCTTAACGCCAGTCCGCTGATGGTCGACCGGATCGACGAGCTGACCCGTCTGAACCGCCAGCGAGTGCTCGCCCAGGCGCTGATCACGCACACCTTCGCGGACCTCACCCTGGCCACCGAGGAGGCGACCAAGAAGGCGCGCGGATTCGTCGAGCGTTCCAGCATGGTCTGCCTCGGCGGCCTGCCCGAGGACGAGATGACGACGCTGCGCAAGGTCGTGCCAGTGACCCGCGCCGAGGAGCGCCTCATCACCGACTGGTCCATGCCGGGCGATCGCGATCCGGTCACCGGTGAGGCCGGCGCGCCGCCCGGACGAGGCAAGTTCCTGCTCAAGATCGGCCGCGAGCCCGGGACTCCGCTCGAGGTGGAGCTGACCGGCCTGGAGGCCGAGGTCAACGACACCAACCGGCACTGGAAGGACGTCATCGCCTCCCGTCGCGGTGAGCCCACCTGGAGCGGCGAGGCCTCATGAGATCCGATCCGAGGCCCGGCCGGATCCGGGATCCACGTCAGAGCAACGAGCTGATGTGGTTGGTAGCACTGGCAATTAGCGTGCCGCTGCTCCTGGTGATCGTCGCCGGCGCATACGTCTACCGCGCCGCCGGCGGTGCGGCTGCCATCGCCGTGGTGGTCGGCTGCCTGCTGCTGTCGCTCGCTCTCTTCCTGGTCATTCGTCGCGTCCGGCCCAGCGCAGGGTCCGACCACCAGTGGACCGATCACCTCGCCGGTGTGATGAGCGGCAAGCAGGACGTCCGCACGCTGTCCGAGCCCGCGGTCCGTGCCGTCGCCGAGCGGGTCGGGTCGACTGCTGGTGGATTCGGCCTACCGGTCGGCAAGGCGATCAACCCGTCGGTGTGGCTCTACAGCTCGGTGGAGTGGGTGCAGCTGTGGTTCATGGGCCCGCGGATGGGCAAGACCTCCAGCATCTGCATCAACCACATCGTCGAGGTGCGGATGCCGGCGGTCGTGACTTCCAACAAGCGCGACATCGTCGACGCGACCCGTGGCCCGCGTAGCGAGATCGGCCGGGTGTTCGTGCACGACCCGCAGCAGATCGTCGGCGAGCAGCCCACCTGGTGGTGGTCGCCCCTGTCCTACATCATGGCCGGCAACGACCAGGTGGCTCGGGCAGGCCGGCTGGCCGCGGTGTTCGAGGCGGCCGTCGAGGACCGTGAGTCGGTCCGCGACTCCTTCTTCGGTCCGGCGTCCAGCGCGCTCCTGGCCGACGTACTCCTGGCCGCCGCGGTGTCCGGCCAGCCGCTGTCCCAGGCGTACCAGTGGTTGGCGTACGCCGACCCGCAGGACCTGAACCGGTCGGGCATCGACAACCCCGCGGACGTCCTGGCCCGCGCAGGCTTTGCGCGCGCCGCGCAGGAGGTCGAGTCGCATCAGTTCAGCCCCGACAAGCAGCGCGCCGGCGTCTTCCAAGGAGCGCTGAAGGCGATGGAGTTCGTCCGGGAGCCGACGTACTCGCCCTGGTACGAACCGCACGGACCCGACGACCAACGGCCGCAGTTCAACGTGGACGAGCACGTGGTCTCTTCGGACACGCTCTACCTCGTGTCCAAGGAGGGCAAGGGCTCGCCGCGCGCGCTGACCGCGTCACTGACGATGGCCGTCTGCGATGCCGCTGAACGCGCTGCCCAGCGCACTCGCGGCCGGCTGCAGGTGCCGCTGCTGGTCGAGCTCGACGAGGCCGCCAATGTGTGCCGATGGCCAGAGCTACCAGACCTTTTCAGCCACTACGGGTCCAAGGGCATCCTGCTCGTGGTGATCCTGCAGTCCCGCGAGCAAGGCGTCGGCGTCTGGGGCGAGAGCGGTATGCGCACCCTGACCTCGGCGGCCAACCTCGTGGGTGTCGGCGGCGGGATCGAGGACGAGAAGCACCTGCGCGAGATCGTCGAGCTGATCGGTCCGCGGCAGGTCATCACCTCCTCGCGCAGCGCCGGCAACCAGGGCCACCGTTCGATGTCCGACCAGGTCAAGGACGAGCAGATCTTCACGGCAGCCGACCTGCGCGCCGTACCCCCCGGGCGCGCAGTGGTCTTCGCGTCTGGCGTACGGCCGATCCTCACCCGGATGGTGCCGTACTACGAGAAGCCGTACGCCAACAAGGTGGCGGCCAGCAAGGAGTACTACGAGACGGAGCACGACCAGCGCAAGCAGCCGAGCCCTGAGGGAGCAGCATGAGCCGGGACGAGGAGCAGTATCGCGATCGGTTGGTTGTCGTGTCGGACTCCAGCGAGCGGGCGCCCGTCATTGCGTACGGGTCATTGCCGCAGTTCGTCGAGCGGTGCATCCTGCCCAACTGGCGGCACGAGACGGGCGGCAACGACGGCGCCCGCTGGTGTCCCCGCTGGTGGGCGCACTCCGAGGCCATCAGCGTGCTCGACGGCCTCTGGGAGTCCTTCGAGGTGATGCGTCTGGAACCGATCCCGGCGATGTCGCTCTGGCGGCGGGACCACCTCTACCCGCACATGGCGCACCTGACCCGGCCGGACGGCACGTTCTGGCAGTGCGGGCTGGACAAGCGGACGCGCGAGTTCAAGCACGTCGTGCCGGACATGTGGCCTGTCGAGCAGCCGCCGCCGGGTGTCTTCACAGCGGAGCCGTCCCTGGCCGATCAGGTCTGAGGGCTGTACGCCCGGCGACGGTTCGGCCGTCCACCGACCCGCGGAGAAGGTCGACCCGGGCGACCCAACTCGCCTTGGCCCCTCGCTAGCGTTCGGACCGTGTTCTGCGCATGAGTGTGGAATCGAAAGCCATGACAGGGGAACTGATGACCAGCGCACGGATTCGTCGACGCCTCCGACCCGCGGGCCTACAGGGGATCGCCGCGGCAGGCGTCGTCCTACTGGCTCTGGCCGCATGCGGCAGCGACGGCGGCCAGGCGGGAAATGGAACGCGGACTGTGACGAAGACGGTGGCTCCGTCGTCAGCCACCGATCCCGGCGCCGCCCCGACAGCTCTCACAGGTTCTTGGGCCGCTCATCCCGGCCAGGCCGATGAGGTTCAGAAAAAGCTCATCGCGAAGGGCTACGAGTGCACCAAGCACTCGGACACCGCAGCCGATCTTCGGCTGTGTTCGAAGTCGGCGACGTACAAGGCTCGGGACCAGTTCGAGCACGACCGCGTCATCGGATCTAGCATTCGTTTCCTGTCGGACAGCAAGGGCACGGTGTTGCTGGCGAACCTCCAGTCGTCTGAGGCTGGAAGGGACGACCCACTCGATGAAATGGCTGGAGCTGTGTTGCCGCCATCCGACGCCGCTGTCTTCTCAGCCGACGGAGCGACGCTGATCTGGGGTTCTGTGAAGAATGGAACCAACACCGTTTTGAAGGTCAAGGGCTGGGAATCCACGACGCGATACACGCCGGAGTACAAGCCGATTGCAATGACCAAAGAGCAGGCGCTCCCCTTGCTGCAAGGCGCTAAGCTAAATTGCCACTTCACCTCGGCGACCGCGGTCGACAACCTCCAGGGTCTCGATTGCACCGACCCAAGGCTGAAGAACAATGACTTCCTTGACGCCGGCGATGCATCTGTCTCAATCCCGGACGACGGCCGAGGAATCGACGGCATAGGGGCCGTGGTCGAACTGGACTACAACGCGGACCTGGACGGTACACGTATTCGCCCGGTGGGCCCTCTGCTATCCAAGGCCGCCGCAGCCCTCCGGGACCCAGGCATCAAGGGCGCTGTCGATTGGGCGAAGCGGCACTTTGACGGAGTGGCTCACTCCGCCTACGTAGGTCAGTGGCTCGTCTCCACTGAGCTCCACGAAGGGGCTAGCTTCAAGGTCCGCATCACCGGTGAGCAGCCGAACCTCGGCATCGTCGACGAGGGAGCGGACGACAGAGCGGACCCATCGAGCACCGACTGAACGCGTTCTCACGGCTCGAGGTGGGGCCCGTTGCGCCCAACCCAGAGGCGGCGAACTTGCCAACTAACCCCGTTGCCCCTCAAACCTACTCGCGGCAATCCCGTCAGCGCTCAAGCTCGGGACCGCGCTCTCGTCCGATTGCCGGCCCCTGGGTGTACGCCGTGGGCAGGTCCGACGGGGTAGGTCCCTCACGGTGGGCGCGTGCGACGCGTTCGGTCGTGGAGCCGGGGCGCTCGAGCTCGCTCAGCCGTGAAGTTGCGGATTGCCCTGGTGTCAAACCTGATTGGGCGACCTTGTCGCTGCGCTGAGCCGGCGGCACCACGGCGTTCAGGTGCTCGGCGAACGGCTTCAGGTCGTGCAGGCGGGCCATCTTCTCGATCAGGGCCGGCATCGTGTTCGGCTCACGGTCGGTTCGGCTGATCATCTCGTTCATCGCCGCGAGGACTGGTTCAGGGCGTTCATTGAGCAACTTGCTCAGGAAGACCGACGTCCGCTCGACTCGAATCGCATTGCGCCCGCTGGTCGGTGGATCGAAGTCCTTGACGTTCTCGGTCACCAGCGTGGTCGACTCCGAGTGCACGGCGGCTGCGAGGACGTGCTTGTCCTTCGCATCGGCTCGCATCTCAGGAATCAGATGCTCGTAGTCCGTCACCATGGCAAGCGGAAAGACCTCGTTCATCCGATCGAGTCGTCGGTCGATGGCCGCCTCCGACAGTCCAGATGGACGATTCCGGCGCACTTCGTTCAGCACCTCTTGTGACCATCGCGGCTCAAGGACGTTGTGGTCAGCCAGGGTGAGGAATATGTCTGTCTGCTGGTACCCGCGCAGGACATTCGCGTCCAGAAATGTTGCGTCCAAGGAATCCTGCGTCGGCGCGGGCATAGTGGCCCCTACCGGGCCGTGTCGTCATCGGAGGACGAGTCGTCGTAGTCCGACTCGCTGAGCATCTCGTTGAGACGAGTGTGGCGCTCTGATCTGCGCCGCTCGTCGAACTGCAGGACATCCTCGAGCTTTACCCATTCGCTGTACTTGTCTGCGCGGAAAGGGAATTCGTCCCTGGCCGCGTAAGCCCGCAGATCACGGCGGCGCATCCCGATTGCTCCAGCCGCTTCGTCGATCGGGAGCTCGAGACGTAGCGCCGTGACCTTCGCGGCGAGTCCTCGCTCCATCGCCGCTTCGACGAACTCCATGGCTGCGTAGGCAGCCTCTGAGATGTTCCGCCGCGTGCCGTCGGGGCCGATCAGAGCAGGCCCATCGACAGACTGGGCGCCCTCCTCTGCGGGCAGGAAGACCTCGAACTGGCTCGCGACAACGTCCATGCTCACGACCGTACTCAACACGTGACCCGTGAGGAGTCAGAGCCGACCGCGCTGCCGCACCTTCACGGCCGCACCAGCAAACACGACAACCACCAGACCGCCGAGAACCGTTGCCACCGTGAGCTTTTCGTCCAAGAGCAGGGCCGCCCACGAGATCGTCAGGACGGGCTGCACGAGCTGAACCTGGCTCACCTGCGCCATCGGTCCGATGGCCAGGCCGCGGTACCACGCGAAGAAGCCGAGGAACATGCTGACGACCCCGAGGTACGCGAACGCCCACCACTGCGTGGCCGTCGCCGCCGGGGCGTCCCGGGCGACGGAAACGAGGGCAAGGGCGAGCATCACCGGCGCGCACAGCAGCAACGCCCACGACACCGTCTGCCACGAGCCGAGCTCGCGGGCGAGCAGCCCGCCCTCGGCGTACCCGATGGCGGCGGCGATGACCGCGCCGAACAGCAGCAGGTCCGACCAGCTCACGTGCCCGAGCCCGCCCGACTGCGCCGACGCGAAACCCATGGCCGCCGCAGCGCCCAGCCCGGCGACGATCCAGAACGTCACCGGTGGCCGCTCGTGGCCGCGGATGACGGCCATCGCGGCGGTCGCGGCCGGGAGCAGGGCGATGACGATGGCGCCATGGCTGGCGGGAGAGGTGGTGAGGGCGTACGACGTGAGTAGTGGAAAGCCCATCACGACACCGCCGCCGACGACCGCGAGCCGCGCCCACTGCCGCCGATGAGGCATTCGCTGTCGGGTGACGGCGAGGGCGACAGCGGCGAGCGCGGCGGCGACCAGGGCGCGGGCTGATCCGATGAACAGGGGCGACAGGCCGCCCACTGCGATGCGGGTGAAGGGGATCGTGAAGGAGAATGCGACCACTCCGAGCAGTCCCCAGAGGAGGCCGGCGCGACGCGGGGTCGATAGCACCGCGGGGCGAGAGAGCGTAGCGCTACTGTTGCCTGTCATGAATAACGATAGCAGTGCGCGTATCGCCGCCGGTCTTCGCGAGTGGCTCCGCACTGCGCCGGCTGGTTCGCGCCTGCCGTCCACTCGCTTCCTCGTCGCGCAGCACCAGGCCAGCCCGGTCACGGTCCAGCGAGCGCTGCGAGAGCTCGCCCAGGCGGGCCTCGTCGAGACCCGCCCGGGCGTGGGGACGTTCGCCAGGTCCGTACGCGCCGCGCGGCCCGCGGACTACGGGTGGCAGACGGCGGCCTTGCGCTCGCCACGCGCCCGTCCGCGCCCGGCGTCCGCTGCGATGCGCGACGCGCCCAACGACGTCATCGCCCTGCACTCCGGTTACCCGGATCGAGAGCTGCTGCCCGAGCGACTGGTGCGCTCCGCTCTCACCCGGGCGGCTCGCGGAGTCTCAGCCCTGTCGCGACCGCCCGCAGTCGGCCTGCCCGAGCTTCAGGCGTGGTTTGCGCACGAGCTCGGCGAGTCCGGCCTGGACAGCATCAGCTCACCCGCGGCGAGCGATGTCATCGTCCTTCCCGGCAGTCAGAGCGGCCTCAGCTCGATCTTCCGCGCCCTCGTGCCCGGCGGTCAGCCGCTGCTCATGGAGTCCCCGACCTACTGGGGTGCGATTGCTGCTGCTGCACACGCCGACGTACGCGTGGTGCCGGTCCCGTCCGACGCGCACGGTCCCGATCCTGCCGAGCTCGACCGCGCCTTCGACGAGACGGGGGGCCGGGTCTTCTACGCGCAGCCGACGTGGGCGAATCCGACTGGAGCGCAATGGAGTTCAGCGCGCGCGGCCGAGGTGCTGGACGTCGTACGAGCTCGCAAGGCCTTCCTGGTCGAGGACGACTGGGCGCACGACTTCGGCATCGCCGCCACGCCTCGACCCGTCGCCGCTCACGACGACGCGGGCCACGTCGTCTACGTCCGGTCGCTCACCAAGAGCGTGTCTCCGGCCCTGCGAGTCGCGGCGGTGATCGCTCGAGGGCCGGCTCGTGAGCGCATCCTGGCCGACCGCAGCGCTGACTCGATGTACGTCAGTGGGGTCCTGCAGGCGGCCGCCCTCGACGTCGTCACCCAGCCCGCGTGGCAGACCCACCTGCGTGGCGTACGTCAGCAGCTGCGCGACCGTCGCGACCTCCTGGTGCGCAGCCTGGGCGAGCACGCCCCGCAGGCGCATCTCGACGCAGTGCCCACGGGCGGCCTGAATCTGTGGGTGCGGCTGCCCGACGCCACCGACCTCGACCTGCTGGCCGAGCGCTGTGAGCGGGCGGGCCTGCTGGTGGCACCCGGCAATGAATGGTTCCCCGCTGAGCCGGCGGGCGCGTACCTGCGCCTCAACTACTCGGGCCCCAACCCGTCGGCCTTTGCTCGCGGCGCGCGCATCCTCGGCGAAGCCCTCGATCGACCGTGAGCCAAGGTGACGCCTGACTGTCGGGCGGGCGCCTGACCGACCAGTGAGCGCAAACGGTCTGTAGCCCAGGGCCTCGAGGGCCGATCGCGCGCACTGAGCGGCCACTCAGCGCCAGTAGCGCGCAGTGAGTCGTCACTCAGTCGGGGCGGCGTGGCCACAAGCTCGGACAACTCTTGACTAAGTCCAGAAAACGCGTGAGGGTGGTCGCGTGACGACGGGGTACGAGGACATGCTGCGGGGGGCGGGCCTGCGCGTCACGCGGCCGCGCTCAGCCGTCCTCGACGCCCTTCGGGCAGAGCCTCACTCCGACAGCAGCGCCGTTTTCGGCGCGGTCCGCACCCAGCTCCCCGCCGTCTCCCGCCAGGCGGTCTACGACTGCCTCAACGCGTTGGCCGACGCCGGTCTCGTACGCCGGATCCAGCCCGCCGGGTCGACGGCCCGTTACGAGCTGCGCGTCGGCGACAACCATCACCACCTGGTCTGCCGGTCGTGCGGAGTCGTCGTCGACGTCGACTGCGCGGCGGGCGAGGCGCCGTGCCTCGACGCCATCGACCCACACGGCTTCCAGGTCGACGAGGCCGAGGTCATCTACTGGGGACAATGCCCCGACTGCGCCACCACAGTCCGTACCAATCCTTAACAGTTCCAGCGGTTTACGAAAGGTCATTGATGTCGGTCAACGAAGAATTGGACAGCACCACCGAGCTCGGGGAGATGAACGAGGACTCGGCAGACGGCGGCAAGTGCCCCGTCATGCACGACCTCATCCAGCCGACTCAGGGTGACGCCAACCAGCAGTGGTGGCCCAATCGCCTCAACCTCAAGATCCTCGCCAAGAACCCTGCCGTCGCCAACCCGCTCGGCGACGAGTTCGACTACGCGAAGGCGTTTGAGGCCCTTGACCTCGCCGAGGTCAAGAAGGACATCACCGAGGTGCTGACCACCTCGCAGGAGTGGTGGCCGGCCGACTTCGGTCACTACGGCCCGCTGATGATCCGCATGGCGTGGCACAGCGCTGGCACCTACCGGATCAGCGACGGTCGCGGTGGTGCAGGTGGCGGCCAGCAGCGCTTCGCCCCGCTCAACAGCTGGCCCGACAACGGCAACCTCGACAAGGCCCGCCGCCTGCTGTGGCCGGTCAAGAAGAAGTACGGCAAGGCGCTGTCCTGGGCCGACCTCATGGTGCTGACCGGCAACGTCTCGCTGGAGTCGATGGGCTTCAAGACCTTCGGCTTCGCCGGTGGCCGCGTGGACAACTGGGAGCCGGACGACGACGTCTACTGGGGCTCGGAGACCACCTGGCTCGGAGACAAGCGCTACACGGGGGAGCGCGATCTGGAGACGCCCCTCGCGGCGGTCCAGATGGGCCTGATCTACGTCAACCCGGAGGGCCCCAACGGCGAGCCCGACCCCGCCAAGGCGGCCGTCGACATCCGCGAGACGTTCCGCCGTATGGCGATGAACGACGAGGAGACCGTCGCGCTGATCGCTGGTGGCCACACCTTCGGCAAGACCCACGGTGCGGCCGATCCGGAGCCGCACGTCGGACCGGAGCCCGAGGGTGCGCCTCTCGAGGAGGGCGGCCTCGGCTGGAAGAACAGCTATGGCACCGGCAAGGGCAACGACGCGATCACCAGTGGCATCGAGGTCATCTGGACGCCCACGCCGATCGCCTGGGACAACACGTTCTTCGAGACGCTCTTCAACAACGAGTGGGAGCTGACCCAGAGCCCGGCCGGGGCTCACCAGTGGCAGCCCAAGGACCCGGCCAAGGCCGGCGTCGCGCCGGATCCGCACGAGGCGGGCAAGACGCGCGTCCCCAACATGCTCACCACCGACCTTGCCCTGCGGGTCGACCCGGCGTACGAGACGATTTCGCGCCGCTTCCTGGAGCACCCGGACGAGCTCGCGGACGCGTTCGCCCGTGCGTGGTTCAAGCTGACGCACCGTGACATGGGTCCGAAACCGCGCTACCTCGGTTCAGAGGTGCCGGCCGAAGAGCTCATCTGGCAGGACCCGGTGCCGGCAGCCGACGGCCCGGTCATCGAGGCGGCGGACGTTGCTGACCTCAAGACCCGCATCCGCGCGACGGGTCTCACCCCCGCGCAGCTGGTGTCGACGGCCTGGGCATCGGCCTCGACCTTCCGTGGCAGCGACAAGCGAGGCGGCGCCAACGGTGCGCGCATTCGCCTTGAGCCGCAACGCAACTGGGAGGTCAACAACCCGACCGAGCTCGCGACGGTCCTGCAAAAGCTCGAGGCTGTCCAGCAGGACTTCAATAGCGGTGCCAAGAAGGTCTCGCTGGCCGACCTCATCGTCCTCGCCGGTGGCGTGGGCGTCGAGAACGCGGCCAAGGCGGCCGGCGCCACGGTCGAGGTGCCCTTCACGCCGGGTCGCACCGACGCGACCCAGGAGCAGACCGATGTCGACTCCTTCGAGCCGCTCGAGCCGCGGGCCGATGGGTTCCGCAACTACGAGCGCACGGACAACGGACTGCCGGCGGAGTACGCCCTGCTCGACCGGGCCAACCTCCTCACCCTGAGTGCGCCCGAGCTGACGGTCCTCGTCGGTGGACTTCGCGTGCTCGGCGCCAACAGCGGTGGTTCGCAGACCGGTGTCTTCACCGACAAGCCCGGTCAGCTGACCAACGACTACTACGTCAACCTGCTCGACCTCGGCACGACGTGGTCGCCTGCCAACGGCACCGACTCGTACGCCGGCAAGGGTGCTGCGGGGCAGTCGTGGACCGGCAGCCGCGCCGACCTCGTGTTCAGCTCGAACTCCGAGTTGCGTGCAGTAGCAGAGGTTTACGCGAGCGATGACGCCAAGGAGAAGTTCGTCACGGACTTCGTCGCGGCGTGGGTCAAGGTCATGAACCTCGACCGGTACGACCTGGTCTAGTTGCTCCAAAGGGGTGCCGAGGGTGAGCGATGGCTCACCCTCGGCACCCCTTCGCATGTGCCCGCCGAATGGGCACGCAGAGCTGATGCCGCACTTTCCCGACGGCTGAGACGTTGTCGAGACACTGAGAACCGTCCCCAGGGGGTGCGATGGCTCCGAAGTGGCAGGCAGCGGTATTGGTTGCTGGCGTCGTGTGCGTCGTCGGAGTGGGCGCAGGCGTCGTCTACTCCGCGGTCCATGAGGACCCTGAGCCCTGCGTGGTCCGAGGCTTTGCGAGCCCGCCCGCTCAGCGCGCCATCAAGAGCGCCTGTGCCGAGCTGGACGCCAAGCGGCCGTACGTCTGGGGCGGCGGCCACGGTCGAGCACCCGGTGCCAGCGGCGGCGGCTTCGACTGCTCGGGGCTCATGCGGTGGGCGTGGTACCGATCGACCGGTGTCGACTACGGGCCGGATCCCACGCGCACTCAAGGACAGGCGATGGTGCGGCACGGATTCGCCGCGCTCGCGGATCCGCACAACGACGACGCCTATCGGCCAGGAGACGTGATCGTCTGGCGCGGTCACACAGCGATGGTCATCGGCGACGGGTTGATGGTGCAGGCCGAGAATGGTCACGCGGGGCTGACGGTGAAGTCGATCTCCACGCAGGACGAGCAGGCAGTGACGGGTGTCTTTCGCTACAGCCGCGCGTGACGCTAGCGCCCGACCTTCAGCGCGGCGATGGTTCGGCCGACGTCGCGCCGGGCCGCGCTCGCCTCACGGACCGGGCGTCGCCGAGTAGCGACACCGATGCGGCGAGCGGCAATGGACCGGATGACCTGCTCAGGCGCCTGGATCTGCCCCATCGCCTCGGACTTGGTGATGAGCTCGGCCGTACGCCACGTGTGCCGCGCCCGTGCCATCGAGAGCAGAGCGAGGTCGCTGATCATCACGTCCCGGAAGATCCACGGACGGCGGTACGCCCAGCTCCAGTAGCCATCGAGCTCACTCTTGATCGCCCGGCGAACGTCGGAGTCGCTCATCGCGGGCAGTACGTCTGCGGGCGGCCGGCCCTTCAGGGCGAAGCCATGTCGGACCAGCTCGGCCCGCCCGATGCCGGACAGCGGACGTTGGATCAGCCGGCCGTGCGTCCAGGTCGGATGAGCCAAGGCAACGTCCGGGGCGACCGTCTCGGGGACGTAGACGCAACCGAGGTTGGCGCCGCGTCCGACGCCGCCGTCGAGTTCCTGGTGCCAGCGTCGAAGGGTCGTTCGTTGCTCTACCGTGACGACGCCCTCCGTGATGACGACGAGGTCGAGGTCACTCACGCCCGGCAGATAGTCACCCGTCGCGACCGAGCCGCCCACCCAGAGGTCCGTCGCCCAGTCGACCGTGTCGACCAGTCGCGCGAACTCCTCGAGCGGACGCGGCGTGCTCACCCGCTAGTGCGCAGGACTCGACGGGGAAGCGCTCTCGTCGAGAACGGCGATGATCTTGGGCCGTAGGTCGGCGGCCGCGATCACCTCGTCGACCGAGCCGACCTCGACCGCGCGGTGGATGTTGTGGACGCCGTCGAACTCCGCAGCGACCTCACTGATCTTCTCGGCGCGCACGCTCGTGCGCAGATCGGCCAGGTCGGCTGTGAGCTTGACGTGGTCGCCACCCGAGGACGCGTTGAGCCGTGTCTCGAGCTCCTTGACCCGCGGGTCATCGGCGGTCCGGGCGTCGACGTCACGGGCGAACACGACCGCCGCGGCCGGCGCCCCGCCGAGCACGGAAGCGTACGAACCCTCGACGGCAAGCACCGTCATCTGAGGGTTCAGCGCCTTGGAGAAAACGACGAATGCCCCTCCGTGGTAACGGGATACGACGACAAACACGATCGGTCCGTCGAAGTTGACGATGGCCCGGCCGATCTCTGCGCCGTACTCCAGCTGCAGGTTGCGCATCGAGTCCGGTGACCCGTCGAAACCGGACAGGTTGGCCAAGACGACGAGTGGCCGGTTGCCCGATGCGGCGTTGATGGCGCGTGCGGCCTTCTTGGACGACCGGGGGAACAGCGTGCCCGCGGTGTAGGTGTCCGGGCCGTCCGTGGGCGGGAACCCGCGACGTGGCACCGTCCGCGACTCGATGCCGAGCAAGCAGACCGGGGTGCCGCCCAGATGGGCGTCCCAGACGACGGCCGTCTCGGCGTCGGCCATGCCGGCCCACCGTTCGAGCGCGGTGTGGTCCTGGTCGACGACCGAGCGCATCAGGGTGCGGATGTCGAACGGCTTCTTGCGGTCCGGGTTGGTGGTGCGCGAGAAGATGTCGCCGACCGTCGTGAACTCACTGCCCTCGATGACGTGCGGGAAGGCCGTGACGTCCCGGTCCGCCGGGTCGGTGGTGGTCGTACGCCGTGGGCCGCTCTCCCCGGGTGCCGCGTAGCTGTGCTCGTAGTGGGCCATCACGATGTCGCGCGCGCCGGCGAGGTTGGGTGCCCAGTACTGAGCCTGACCGTTGGGTCCCATCACCCGGTCGTAGCCGCCGATGCCGTAGTTGTCCTCGGCGCTGACCCCACCGGAGAAGTCGAGCGACTGCTTGCCGGTCAGCACCATGGCGCTGTCCGGGGTCATCACGAGGATGCCCTTGGTGTGCATGAGCATCGTGGCCTCGGCGTTCCAGTAGGGCTGGGCACCGACATTGATCCCAGCCACGACGATGTTGATCTCGCCGCCGGCCTGGGTGAACTCGATGATCCGCTTGAGGCCGCGCGCCACCCAGTCCATGTTCTCGGTGCCGGAGTCCATCGCGATCCGGGCGCCGGCCGACAGCGAGTACCACTCGACCGGTACGCCCAGCTGCTCAGCGAGATCGATGGCCGCGACGATCCGGGAGCACTCCGGCTCCGAGACGGCACCGAGTGCCTTCGTCGGGTCGCCGCAGAGCAGGACGCGTGTGACGCCCTCGGGGTGCAGCGTGGTGGGCGTCGACACGGTCCCGACGATGATCCCGGCCTTGTTGTGGCCGTACGGACGGTCGACCGGGACGAGTCGACCGGCGTCGTCGAGGTCGTACTCGGTCGCTTTCCCGCGGCGACCGGCGACGAACGACACGAGCTCGTACGGGTACACCATGCCTCGCCGCCGTGCCCGCTGGACCTTCTCGGCGTACTCGTCCAACGGAGCGAGTCGCTCGGTGGGCGGCTCCTCGATGGACGTCTCGACACCCGAGCCGGGCTGACCGACGAACCGGGTGACGATCGGCACCACGTTGCCGGACGGGTCGACGACCCGGCCCTGCACGACGACTTCTTCAACCGCCGCACCGGCCGAGAGCGGCGCGATCTTGGACCGCAGCGCCGTCAGCTGCTCCAGCGGCGCCTCGACCACCGGCCAGAGCTGGACCCAGACCTGGTTGGCGTCCAGCCGCCCAGCGCTCGCGCCGAGTGCGGACCGGCCGCGGCGGATGGCTTCCAGACCGTTGGCGACCGCCCGCTCGACGTGTGGAAGCGAGGTGACCGTGCCGTTCTCATCGCGTACGACAGACACCTGTCGTACCTGGATCATCGCGATGAGCCGCTGATCTGACGGGTTGTCCGTGGCCGTGCAGTGGTAGAGCAGGACGTCCTCGGGCGCGCTGAGACGCTCGACCTCGAAGTTGCGCAGGCGCCACAGATTGAGTCGCCGGCCGACCATCGGGTGCACGCCTCGCACCAGGCGGTCCTCGGACATGCCGCCGTCCTCGTCCGGACGGAAGGTGAAGTAGCCCACCGGGCCCGACCCGGTCGTACAGACGGCAACAGCCACGCGACGCGCATCCGAGTTGATCCCGAGCGCGGCCAACCGCTGCGCGAGGTCCGCGGAGACCTGATCGGCGTCCTCCGGCGCGTCCGGCCAGGAGAGGTAGAGGTCGACGACGGCTTGCTGCTCGTCGCCACGGCGGCCGAGCCGGGTGGCGATGCCCTGGGCGAGCGCCGTGCCCGCAGCGAGCTCATCGTTGAGTCCGACCGTGGACACCAGATGGGTCGGCCGGCCATCCAGCACGTAGTCGGCGAGCGCGAACGGACGGCCGCCGACGGACTCCTCACGGACGTGGTCGAGGTCGTACTCCAGATAGTGCCGTCGGATGAGCACCTCGAGCATCGGCTCGTTGTCCGGTACGCCGTCGAGCAGTCGCTCGGACAGGAACCGGACGATCTGCTCAGGGATCGCGGCGAGCGTGGCGATCCGCTCCGACCGGTCCGCCACGTGCGGATCGGCCGCCAGCGCGGCCACCTGCTCCCGCGCTTCGGCGAGGACTCCGGCTCGGTCCACGTCGACGGCCGGCTGGTCGAACCACGCGAAGCGGACGCTGCGCGCGAGATCGGCGAGGACCGGGAAGCGGCGTTGGGTGGATCGCGCCAGGCGAGTGAGCGCTTCGTGGCTCAGCTCGGCGTCGTCGGCGACCGGCGCCGGCTCCCGGCTCCACTGTCGAAGGATGCCGGTACCGATGGCCACGTCGGGAGCGCTGTGCGCCTGGGTGAGGAAGATCCGGAAGACCGCTTCCTCCAGCTCGGGAGTGCGGTCGAGGCTGTCGATCCCGTAGTGGCGCAGGACGCGTAACAGCTTGGTACGGAACGACTCTGGGAGCTTTGCTCGATCGGCGTCGAGGCTCTGCAGGTAGGTGTGGAAGTGCTCGCGCGGGCTGTGCACCGCGAGCTCGGTGTGGTCCTCGTCCGACGCCGGCCGGTTGCGGCTGAGGTCGGCGAAGTCGGCCAGGATGTCCAGCAGGGTGATGGCGCCGGTGAGGGAGTGCTGCCCGCCGGCGACCATCTCTTCGCGTGCCGTGAGGTAGGCGGCCAACGGGCCGCCGTTGTCGGACTCGTCCGTGTCATAGCCGAGCAGCGTTGCAGCGAGGTCGGCCTGTGCGCGTGCGAGGCGTCCCTCGGAAGTGCTCGCGGCCGCAGCCGCGTTCGGGAGGCCGAGGTCGACCGTCGGCGCGGAGGAGGCGGGCTGGTCGGCGCCGTCGTCATCGCCGGTGGGCTCAAGTCGTACGAGTGGCGCGCCCGTCGCGACCTGGCTACCCACGCTCACGAGGAGCTCACGGACCGTCGCGGCGTAGGGCGCCGGCAGCACCGTCTCCATCTTCATGCTCTCCAGCACGACGACCGCAGCACCGGCCTCGACGACATCGCCGACCGCGACCGGTGTCGCGACCACGAGTGCCGGCGCCGGCGACCGCAGGACACCGCCCTCGTCGTGACTCACCCGGTGCATGACGCCGTCGACCTCGACCAGGTAGACCGGCCCGTGGGTGGCCGACAGCACACGGTGAGTCGTGTCGCCGATGCTGATCCGGGCCGCGTTCCGGTCCAGACGTTCGACGACCGCCTCGACCACTGAGCGCTCACCGTCAGGGCAGACCACCGTGACGCGGAAGCGCTCCGGACCGACCTGCAGGACGGTGACGGCGTAGGTGGCGCCACGCAGCTTGAGCTCGACCGGGCGGCCCACGGCGTGCTGGACCTGCGGCCGGCCACCGCGCGCCGTCTCCAGCAGCCGGGTGCGCTCGACCGCTTCCACCTCTTCGTACGCCTCGATGCCCGCCATCACGAGGGCGGCACCGCTGTGTCGGGTCGAGACCAGGGCGCCCTCGCCGCGGACCCGGTCGATCCAGCCGGTGTCGGCGCTGCCGTCGATGACCTCGGGCTGGTCGAGGAGGTCGAGGATGAACGACTTGTTGGTCGCGCCGCCGTCGATCAGGACCCGCGTCTCACTCATCGCGCGCCGCAGCCGCGCGAGGGCCTCGTCACGGGTGGCGCCGTACGCGATGATCTTGGCGATCATCGAGTCGAAGTCGGCCGGGATCGTGTCGCCTTCGCTGACGCCGGTGTCCACGCGGATCCCCGGGCCGGCGGGCAGCACGAGCAGGTCGATGTGGCCCGGGGCCGGTGCGAAGTCACGGTCGGGGTCCTCGGCGTTGAGCCGTGCCTCGACGGCGTGCCCGACCTCGATGGGGCGCTCGCCCTCCAGCCGTCCGCCGCCGGCGACCCGCAGCTGGAGCTTGACCAGATCGGTGTCGGTCGTGACCTCGGTGATCGGGTGCTCGACCTGCAGCCGGGTGTTGACCTCGAGGAAGGCGAACGTGCCGTCGCCGGGCTGGAAGAGGAACTCCACCGTGCCGGCTCCGGCGTAACCCACTGCGACGGCGAGACGCTCGGCGCTGTCCTTGAGTAGCTGCGCCTGCTCGGGCGTCATGACCGGCGAGGACGACTCCTCGATGACCTTCTGGTTGCGCCGCTGGATCGAGCAGTCCCGGACACCGATCGCCCACGCCGTGCCCTGGCCATCGGCAATGACCTGGACCTCGACGTGCCGGGCTCCGGTCACGAGCTTCTCGAGGAAGACGACGCCGGACCCGAAGGCCCGCTGCGCCTCCTCGCGGGTGCGTTCGTACGCGTCCGCCAGCTCCGCGTCCGACGTCACCTTGCGGATGCCGCGCCCACCGCCGCCGGCGGTCGCCTTGAGCATGAGCGGGTAGCCGATCCGGGCGGCCGCCTCGGTGGCGTCCGCGAGGGTGTCGACTCCGCCGCGACTCCAGGGCGCGACCGGGACACCGACCTCTTCGGCGATGAGCTTGGACCCGATCTTGTCGCCCAACCGGCGCATCGCCTCGGGGCTCGGTCCGATGAACGTGACGTCGAGACGCGCGCACAGCTCGGCAAAACCGGGGTCCTCGGCGACGAAACCCCAGCCGACCCACGCGGCGTCGGCACGCGTGTCGACGAGAGCGCGCTCGAGGACGGCGTAGTCGAGGTAGGGGCGATTCGAGGCCGGACCGAGGTCGTACGCGTGGTCGGCCTCGCGCACGAACATCGCGTGCCGCTCGCCTTCGGTGTGCAGTGCGACCGTCTCGATGCGGTGACCGTTGAGGCCGGCCGCGGCGTTGAGATCGCGTACCGCATGGATGAGCCGCATGGCGGCCTCGCCTCGGTTGACGATGGCGATGCGCGAGAACATGCGGGTCACTCCTGGTCAGTCGGACAGCACGTGATGGCCAGAGGAACCCCCAGCCGTTCGGAGCCTGCCATCAAAGGTGGGTGACACGCGAGTAGTCCATGACTGCACGTCCGATCCGAAACCTTGTAGGAATCCGCACATCGTTGACGTGCAGCCAGATGGCTGCCTATGGTGATCGGGCAGCCGCGGGGCTGCCTGACCGGAAGGGGCCTTCGAGGTGGCTGACGTCTTCAGGGCACTCGCCGACCCGAGCCGCCGCCGGCTGCTGGACCGGTTGCATGCCGACAACGGTCAGACGCTCGCATCACTGTGCGCCGGGCTCGACATGGCACGGCAGTCCGTGAGCAAGCACCTGGCCGTCCTGGAGGACGCCGGGTTGGTCACCACACGTCGCCACGGCCGCGAGAAGTTCCACTACCTCGATGCCGGCACGCTGCACACCATCGCGATGCGGTGGCTCAGCAAATATGACCAGGCGCGCGCCGACGCCCTGCACGACCTGACCTCTGCACTGGAAGGAAAACCCATGACTACCAACGCTTTTGCCTACACGACCTACATTCGGAGCACTCCCGAAAAGGTCTGGCGGGCACTCACTGAGCCCGCCTTCACGAAGCGCTACTGGGGCGCGGAGCTCAAGTCGGACTGGACGCCGGGCGCGCCGATCGGGTGGACCCGGCAGGGCACCGAGTTCTCGCCCGACGACTCGCAGCAGGTCGTGCTCGAGGCCGATCCCTACCGCGTGCTGGCCTACACCTGGCACGCCATCACACCCGAGTTCGCGAAGGTCATTGGCGTGGACGAGGAGGAGCGGGCCCGGCTCGACGGCGAGTCGCGGTCGAAGGTGCGCTTCGAGATCGAGGACCAGGGCGAGCTCGTCCAGCTGCGAGTCCTGCACGACGGGTTCGACGAAAGCAGCTCGATCCTGCCCGGCATCTCCGAAGGCTGGCCGGCCATCCTGTCCAGCCTCAAGACCCTGCTCGAGACCGGCGAGGTCCTACCCGAGCCCAGCAGCTGATGCCGCTGTCACCTTCTCGTCCCAGTCGATGTGGTGCTTCCACATGAACTCGTTCGGGTCGTCGACGACCGGCTTCTTGAACGCGTGCGTGAGGTAGAGGTCCCGGATCAGCCGGCCGACTGGACCGATGACCTTTCCGTCGCCGTTGTGCTTGCCTTGCGCGACCACCGCTTCGACGCGCTCGCGCCGCAGACCTTCGTACGTCGCTAGCGCCTGCTCGTGGTCCGGCACGTCGCGCAGGCAACGGGCCAGCGTGACGGCATCCTCGATCGCCATGCCGGCGCCCTGTCCCGCCGACGGTGAGGTGGCGTGCGCGGCGTCTCCGATGATCACCATCCGACCGTTGCGCCATGTCGGGACCGACGGATAGTCGTACGTCGCCCACGGCGCATAGATCTCGGGCGTCACCTCGACGATCGCCGCTGCCGGCGTCTTGTCGACCTTCAACAAACTGACGAGCTCGGCGCGCCACCGCTCGCCGACCAGACCGGACAGGTCTGACTCGGTCGGCTCCTTCTTCCGGGGGACGTTGGCGAACCACCAGACCGAGCCGTCCGGGTGGACGACGTGGCAGAAGAACACGCGCTTGCCGAAGACCATATTCATCACGCCCGGCTCGTCGTCCAGCGCCAGACCGTGAGCGAAGCCGCCGGTGTTCAGCAGCGGGACGTAGCGCGGCGAGGGCGCGTCCGGGTCGATGATCTGGCGGACGCGCGAGCGCAGTCCGTCTGCCCCGATCAGGAGATCGCCGGTGGCGTACGAGCCGTCGGCGAACTCCGCTCGGACCTCGTCGGCGGTCTGACTCGCGCCGATCAGCCGCTTGCCGTACTCCGCTGGGATGCCCCGACGCGCGGCCTCATCGCGGAGTGCGACGTACAGGTCCGACCGCAGCACCGTCACGGTGGTCGTGCCGTCCGGAAGCGGCCCGCCGAGCGGGAACTCGGCCAGCCGGCGGCCGTTGCCGAGCGACATCGTCATCCGCGGTGTCTCGAATCCCAGGCCGCTGACCAGGTCCTTCAGCCCGAGCGGGGCGATGGCGTCGAGCCCGTTCACCGCCAGGGTGAGGAAGGCTCCGACCCCGTCGGCGCCGCGGTCGTACGCCTCATAGAGCACCGGCTCATGCCCGGTCTCGTGCAACGCGATCGCTGTGAGCGTGCCGGCGATGCCGCCTCCGGCCACCAGTATCTTGGTCATGTCCTTCTCCCCGTCGAATATCTGCGAACTAGTTAGTTCGATCGAACTAAAGAGTGCGCCGAGAGTGGGTGCCATGTCAAGCAAGCGCGCGACGCTGATCGACGACGTGCTGGCCAAGTCCAGGGAGCTGTCGACCGAGACGGTCATGTTCCACACCGCGATCGCTGAGAAGCGCGGCCTGTCGGCGGTGGAGAGCAAGATCTGCGACTACCTGGCCCGCCTCGGGCCGTTGACGCCCAAGGACCTCGCCGAGTTCTCCGGCCTCGCGCCGGCATCGGTGACCGCGCTGACCGGTCGGCTGGAGAGCAAGGGCCTCATCAAGCGCAAGCCGCACCCGGACGATCGCCGCAAGGTGCTGATCGAGTTCGACATGACGGCAGTCGCGGCGGCCGCGCCGCTGTGGGATCACATCGTGGCCGCGACGACGCGTGCGTGTGAGCGCTACTCCGAGGAGCAGCTCGAGACCGTGATCGACTTCATCGGCCAGGCGATCGCCATCACGCACGAGTCCACGGCGATGATCACCGATCCCGAAGGCGCAGCTCAGAGTCGCTGAGCGATGAGATAGCCCTGGGGCTGCAGCTCGTCGGGCTCTTGAGGCTTGACCGCGGTGAAGACGACCTTGAAGCCCGCGTCGGTCACCATCTGCGCCATCTGCTCCGGTGCGTACCAGTAGATGTCGAAGTCGACACCGTACGCGCGCGCACCGCTGGCCCGCCGCAGCACGCCCTTGCCCATCTTGTAGCCCGTCGCCAGATAGCCACCCGGTCGTACGACGCGCGCCAGCTCACCGAACGCGCGGGGCCGGTCCTCGGGGTGGAGATACATCAGCGAGTACCAGCCGAGGGCGCCTGCCAAGGAGGCATCGACGTACGGCAGCTCACGCACGTCGGCCTCGTTGAAGGAGAAGCCGGGGTAGTCCCGTCGCGCACACCGGATCATCTCGGGGGACAGGTCGACGCCGCTCGGAGAGAGACCGAGTGAGGCGAGGTAAGGCGCGAGTCTGCCTGTGCCGCAACCGATGTCGCCGACCTCGGTGCCGAGGTCAGCCTCCATGATGAAGTCCCGGAACAGCCCGAGCACCGCTCGCTCGATCGGCATCTCGTCGATGATGTGCGCCAGGTGTTCGACGTACACCGGGGCCAGGACATCGTGCGCCTCGCGCAGCTCTTGGGTCTTCGCATCCACGCGCGCAGGCTAGGTGCGGGCACCGACAGGGCTACCGTCCTGACATGGACAGCGTCGTCACCACCGCAGCCGGCCGCCTCAGGGGTACGACGAGTGGTGGGGTCACGGCCTTCCTCGGCGTCCCGTACGCCGCCCCTCCCGTCGGCCCGGGCCTGTACGCCGCGCCCGCACCGGTCGAGCCGTGGGAGGGCACTCGCGATGCGACCGCGCTCGCACCGACGCCGCCCCAGCGGCCCTACCCTGCTCCGTTCGCCGCCCTCCTGCACAACCCGGTCGACATCGGACCGGACTTCCTCTCGGTCAACGTGTGGACGCCCGGCCCGGGCCCGGACGCACGTCTGCCGGTCATGGTCTGGATCCCAGGCGGCGCGTTCCTGCGGGGCAGCAACGCGATCCCGACGTACGACGGCACCGCCTTCGCGCGCGACGGCGTGGTTCTCGTCAGTGTCAGTTATCGCCTCGGTGCGCCGGGGTTCGCGGTGCTGCCGGACGCGCCCGACAACCGCGGCCTGCTCGACCAGATCGCTGCCCTGGAATGGGTGCGCGACAACATCGCGGCGTTCGGCGGCGACCCCGACAGCGTGACGATCTTCGGTGAGTCCGCGGGTGCGATGAGCGTCTTGTCGCTCCTCACGTCCCCGGCCGCGACGGGGCTGTTTCGGCGCGCGATCGCACAGAGCGGCTCTGCTCGTATAGCCGGCGCACGCGAGGACCTGTCTCTGCCGACCGCGGCGATGGCAAAGCATCTCGGGGTTGAAGCCACGGCGGCCGCGTTCGCGTCGGTCGACCTCGACAGGATGCTCGACGCACAATTCGAGACCGCGAATTCGATGCGCCAGCAACCCGATCCAGCGATCTGGGGACGCACGACCGTCGTCAACGGCGGCGGCATGATGCCGTTCTTCCCGGTGCTCGACGACACGGTCGTGCCGCAGGTGCCCGAGTCCGCGCTCGCCGCCGGCGTCGGGAGCGACGTCGATCTGCTGATCGGTACGACGACCGACGAGTTCCGCTTCTTCCTCGTCCCTCCCGGGCTCGCCGCGCTGATCGACGCCGATGGTCTGGCTGCGCTCGCAGCCCAGTACGGCTGGTCGAACGCCCTGGTCGAGGGCTACTCGGCCAACCGGCCGGATGCCGCTCCGGGTGACGTGTTTGCGACGCTCGTCACCGACTCCTACTTCAGGATGCCGTCGTTGCGCGCCGCTGATGCCCACGCATCGCGCGGGGGCAACACCTTCGCGTACGAATTCGCCTGGAGCACAACGCATCTCGACCTTCGCGCCTGCCATGCTCTCGAGCTGCCGTTCGTGTTCGACAACCTCGCGGCGAAGGGTGCGGACACGATGATCGGCCCCGATCCGGCGCCGCAACCGCTCGCGGACGCGATGCACGCGGCGTGGGTCGCGTTCGCGCGCGCCGGTGATCCCGGCTGGCAGTCGTACGACACGGCGAAGCGAGCGGTGCAGGTCTTCGATCACCCGGCCGTCGGCGTACAGCTCGACCCCCGCGGTGATGAGCGCCAGCTCTGGCCATAGTGATGCATCGAGTTATCATGACCGCATGGCGGCGCCTGAGCGTTCTCCCGGAGCCGACCTGCGCAGGGCGCGGGTCGGCGCTGGTCTGAGCCAACGCACGCTCGCTGGCCGTTCCGGGGTCGCTCAGCCCCACATCGCCCGCATCGAGGCCGGCCACACGCAGCCGACGCCATCAACGATCGAACGGCTCATGCGAGCGCTGCAGCCACGCCCGTCCGAGTCGCTGCACTCACACGTCGACGAGGTCAGGGACCTTGTCCGCCGCCACCGAGGCACCGGCCAGGTGAAGGTCTTCGGATCGATCGCTCGTGGTGAGGACCGTCCGGACTCCGACGTCGACCTGCTCGTCGAGTTCGAGAGTGGGGCCGACCTCTTCGACGTCATGGCGCTCGAGGTCGACCTCACTGAGCTGCTGGGTTGCCCGGTCGATGTCGTACCCGCGTCGGCGACAGGTCGGGTCGCGGCCCACGCTGCCAGGGACGCTGTGGCCCTGTGAGCGAGGACCGATCATCGCCGTCCGAGGTTGTGGAAGCGCTACGGCGTGCGCTGGCTCAGTGCCAACACATCACCGGTGTTGGACAGTCCCGATTCATGTCGGAGGACTTGGACGGTCAGGTGCTCCGTCTCGCCGGGGAGCGCCTCATCATCACGGTGCAGGCGGCTCTGGATGACCTGTCCATGCCGTTCCTCGATGCCAATGCTGATCTCCCGTTCCACCTCGTTCGCGGCATGCGCAACCGCCTCGCCCACGGCTATGACGACATCGATCCGGCCATCGTCTGGGCCACTCTTGCTGGACGTCTCCCTGACTTCATCGTGGAGGTCACGCGTCGACTCGAGGTCCAGAGCTGATGGCCGATGTCGTGGTGTGCGGGCCGGTGTCGTGGAACCAGATCGTCTACCTCGACGCGCTGCCCGACGCTCGGCCGCAGACGGTGCTTGCCCAGGACTCCTACGAGACGCTGGGCGGGACCTCGGCGGGCAAGGCGCTTCACCTTCACGACCGTGGCCGGTCGGTCCGGCTGCGCACGGTGGTCGGCGACGATGACACGGGCCGGCTCATCCTCGACGCGTTGGAGCGTGCGCACGTCCGGACGGAGCCGCTTTGCGTCGCAGGTCCGAGCGAGCGTCACCTCAATCTGATGACCCGAGAGGGCGAGCGCGTCTCCGTCTACCTCTCGACGCCCGCCGAGCCGCCACCGCTCGATGTCGAGACGCTGCGCGATGCGTGCGCGGTCGTGCTCGACCTGGCGCCGTGGACCCGCACGATCGCCGGCGGCCTGCAGCGAGGCGACCTTCCGGTCTGGACGGACCTGCACGACTACGACGGGTCGGCGGACTTCCACCGGCCGTTCCTCGAGGCCGCGACTCACGTCCTGCTCAGCGCGGACGCGCTGGACGGACCGGCCGACTTCTTGCATCGGCTCATCGACGATGGCGCCCAGCTCGGCGTCTGCACCTTCGGCGCCGACGGGGCGCTCGCGGTGGACGCCGCTCATCGGGAGTGGCGGGTGGCTGCGGTTCCGGTCGAACATCTCGCAGACACCAATGGTGCGGGCGACGCCTTCTTCGCCGGCCTCCTCGACGCGAGCCTCGACGGCCTCGACACGGGAGCGTGTCTCGAGGCCGCCGCCGCGCAGGCGGTCGTGGCGCTGCAGTCACGGCACCTCAGCCCGCTGATCGATGCGGCGGCGTACGACGCTTGACTTGGAGCGCGCTCGAACCTGCACGCTGAGTCCATGGCACAGACGGCAGAGCTCATCAGGACACCGTTCGGCGCAACCTCCACCGCAGCCGAGGTCGTGCAGGACGTCGATCTGAGCGGCAAGCGGGCGATCGTCACGGGAGGCGGATCCGGGATCGGCATCGAGACCGCCCGCGCCCTCGCCGGCGCGGGCGCCGACGTGACTCTTGCCGTGCGCCGCGTGGAGGCGGCCGAGGAGGTCGCGGCGGACATCCGTGCGACGTCCGGTAATCAGGCAGTGCACGTCGCGCCGCTCGAGCTCGTCGACCCGGCGAGCATCGCGGCATTCGCGGCGGCGTGGTCGGGGCCGCTGCACATCCTGGTCAACAACGCCGGTGTGATGGCGATCCAGGAGCTCACCCGCAGCCCTGGCGGTCAGGAGATGCAGTTCGCGACCAACCACCTCGGTCACTTCGCGCTCGCCCAGGCCCTGCACCCGGCGCTCGCCTCCGCCGGTGGAGCCCGCATCGTGTCGGTCAGCTCCAGCGGCCACCTGCGATCGCCGGTCGTGTTCGACGACCTCGACTACCGATTCCGCGTCTACGACCCGTTCGGTGCGTACGGGCAGGCGAAGACGGCCAACGTGCTGTTCGCCGTCGAGGCCACTCGCCGGTGGGAGGACGACGGGATCGTCGCCAACGCGCTCATGCCCGGCGGCATCTTCACCGCGTTGCAACGGCACGTTGGTGGGAGCGACTACATCGCGCAGGCGCGGGAGCGGTTCGCTGACGCGGGGGTTCACTTCAAGACGCCCGAGCAGGGCGCCGCGACCTCGGTGCTGCTGGCCGCGTCACCGCTGCTCGACGGCGTCGGCGGTCGCTACTTCGACGACTGCAACGAGGCCGTCGTCCTCACGGAGCGCACCGACCTGACGATCAGCGGCGTCGCGCCCTACGCGCTCGACCCGGCCAACGCCGAGCGGCTCTGGCAGGTCTCCCTCGACCTGACCACCTGAGCCGCCCGGCGTAGCCGCTCACAGACGTACGTCCTGGGCCGCGCGCGCTGGAACGCGCGCCGCCCAGGACGCAACGTCAGCTCTTGCTGGAGGTCTCCAGCACCGACGCGATGAAGCGGACTGACCGCTCACGCAGTCCGGCGATGCGACGGTCGGTGTACGCCGTGCGGTCGGCATCGTCGTCGCTGCCGACCTCGGAGACGGTCGGCTTGCGACGCACGTTGCGCGAGCACCCGAACTCGGTGCAGATCAGCGTGCCGATCGTGTTGCCACGGCGACCTGACGCGCCCGCGCGACGGGCGACGTACATGCTGACATTGCCCGTCTCGACCACGTCCTCGCACCAGGTGCACATCGCCCGGGCGCGGCGAGCGCCCTTGGCTGGGACGGTCGTCCGCAGCAGGATGCCGGTCGGCACGCCCTCGATCTCGACGACGGCGTACGACAGCGGCCGCTTCTCGTCGCACCAGCCGAGGTAGTCGAGCGCGTCCCAGTCCAGGGACGACAGGTCGGGCAGGGTCGCCTGGCTTGCCTCGCGGCGTGAGGCGTTGACGAAGCTCTTGCGAATCTCGTTCTCGTTCAAAGGGTTCATGACGTTGGACTCCATGGAGCAGCCGCTCGTGAGCGGCGGGATGGAGACCCATGCAGACCCGGCTGCGGGCAGACCGAAGCGGGGTCGATCAATGGGTCAGCTGAAGGTCGGTTTAACCGGCCTCCGCTGAGCAGGCCTGTACGGCCACCCCGCATCCTGCGGTGCCACTCAACATCCGCTTGCTCCTGGTTCGTCTCCGTGCGGAGCGTGTCAGGCACAGCTCCGCCGACCAGTGTGCCTGACCTGCGCAACTCGAAGCCAGCTGATATCCGCCGTTACTCGAGGAGCTCGACCTCGGCGAGGGTTGGGGTGGCGGACGTGCTCTCGGTGACCACGAGCCGGTACTGCGAGTACTCACCCGGGCTCTTGATCTTGAACGGCCGCGTCTGGTTGCGCCACGTGAACGCCTGACCCGAGCGCTGGTCGACGGTCTTCCACGCCTTCCCGTCGGTCGACGCCTCGAGTCGCCAGGACTTCAGGTCGCCGGCCTTCGAACCCGAGGTGAGGGTGTACCAGGCGACGCGCTTCGGGTCGCCCGACAAGGCGTACGACACCGTCGGCGTCGCGCCCTCGAAGGTCACCTCCGTGGCCGACGTGTTGTCGAACAGCGTTGCGTGAGAAGGCGTTCCGAGCCCAGCGCCGGTGACGTCGGCCAAGGGCGCCGGCTTGGAGCCCACCTTCGTGGGCGTGGTCGGCGCGTCCTGCGGCCGGGTCCCGAACGATGATGGCTGACCGCCCATCGTGAAGTCGATGCTGGACGACTTCGCCAGCGCCGACTGACTGATGGAGAGCTTGTTCTGCGGCTTGCCGTTGACCGTGAGGCTCTGGACGTAGATGTTGCTGTCCGAGTTGCCCTTGGCGGTGACGACCAGGTTGCCCTGCGGCCGGCGCACGGTCATCTTCTCGAACTTCGGTGAGCCGATGGTCCAGTCGCCCGACCCGACCTGCAGCGGATAGATGCCGAGCGAGCTGAGGACGTACCAGGCCGACATCTCGCCGTTGTCCTCGTCGCCCGGGTAGCCCTGGCCGATGTCCTGACCGACGTAGAGCCGCTGCATGATCTCGCGGACCTTCTCGGCCGTCTTCGACGGAGCGCCCGCGTAGTTGTACATGTACGGGATGTGGTGCGAGACCTGGTTGCTCTGGCCCAGCTGTCCCATCCGTACGTCGCGCGCCTCGACCATCTCGTGGATCGTGCCGCCGTACGCGCCTGGCTTGTCAGCCTTCTCAGGCGTGCTGAAGAAGGTGTCGAGCTTGGACTTCAGCGCTGCCGGACCACCGAGGAGGGTCGCCAGACCGTTGCCGTCGTGCGGCGCGTGGAAGGCGAAGTTCCAGCCGTCCGTCTCGGTGTAAGGATCGCCCCACACCTCTGGATCGAACGTCGACGGGAAGTCACCGGACGGCGAACGGCTTTGCAGGAAGCCAGTTTTCGAGTTGAACACGTTGGAGTAGCTCGTCGATCGACGGAGGAAGTACTCGCTCTCCTCCGACAGCCGTTGGCGCTGCGCGGCCGGCGTGGCCGGGTCCTTCGCCAGACCGGCAGCCATGTTGCCGATGCCGTAGTCGTTGACGAATCCCTCGAGACCCCACGAGACGTTCTCGCCGGTGGACGAGTCCGTGTAGCCCTTGAAGATCGACGTCGTGATGCCCTTGCGCCCGACGGCGGCGTTCGGCGGTCGTACGGTCGCGTTGCGGAGGGCAGCGTCGTACGTGCTCATCGGGTCGGGCAGCTTCACACCCTTGAGGTACGCGTCGGCGAACGCGACGTCAGAGCTGGTGCCCGTCATCAGGTCCGCGTAGCCGGGGGAGGACCAGCGCGCCACCCATCCGCCGTCGCGGTACTGCTGGACGAAGCCGTCCACCAGCTCAGCCGCAACGTCGGGATACAAGAGCGTGTACGCCGGCCACACCGTCCGGTAGGTGTCCCAGAAGCCGTTGTTGACGTAGATCTTGCCGTTCTTGATCACCGCGTTGGTCTGCGTCGGGGTGGGCGAACCCGTCCGGGGCGCAACGGGACTCGCGTACTGATAGCGCGGCGAAGCGACAGTGCCGGTGTTCTCGAACTGACTGTTCGGGTAGAGGTTCAGTCGGTAGAGGTTGGAGTAGAGCGAGGTCAGGTCGGACTCGCGTGCACCCTTGACCTGAACGACGCCGAGCCGCTTGTTCCAGGCTGCCTTCGCCGACGCGTGAACCTGGTCGAACGAGCGGCCGAAGAGCTCGAGGGTGTGGTTCTTCTTCGCCTGGTCGAGCGAGATGAACGACGTCGACAGCCGCAGCACGACCTGCTTGCTGGTCGCGGTGTCGAACGATGCGTAGCGGGTGCCCGTGTGGCTGTCGGGTGCGGTGCCGGCACCGCTGGTCGCCCGGTCGAACTCGCCGTAGACGAACATCCGGCTGCGGCCCGCGGACAGGCCGCTGCCGTCATCGACCCAACCGGTGACGACCTTCGAGCCGGGCGTCACGGTGAACGAACCCTTGTCGCTCACCGTGTCGAGGATCAGCGACCCCTTGCTGGCGGACGACGGGAACGTGAAGCGGTAGACCCCACCGTGGTCGCCGGGTGCTGTCTCGGCAGTGATACCGCCGGCCAGCTCGGCCTTGTAGTAGTCCGGGCGCGCTACCTCGGTGGCGTGGTCGAACGCGAGGCCCCGCTTCGCCGGCTCGCCGGACGGGACTCCGGTCGCCAGCGACGGCATCACCGACAGCTGGTTGCGGTCACCCATCCAGGGGCTCGGTTCGTGCGAGATGGCCAGACCCTGGAGCACAGGCTTGTTGTCCGCGTTGTTCTCGGACTGGTAGCTGTACTCCCACGAGCTGGAGTCGGCGTCCGTGACCGGAGTGAAGAAGGTGAAGCCGTTGGGGACAGCCGAGATCGGCAGGTTGTTGCCTCGGGAGAACGAGCCCGACGAGTTGGTACCACGGCGCACGTCCACGTAGTTCGTCAGGTCCGAGCTGTCGATAGCAGGCGGATTGCCTTGCACCGCAATGTCATCCAGCCACCCCGCGAACCGCGTCTTGTCCGTCGCCTTGCCGTTGTCGTAGCCGACGAGGATGCGGTCGATGGTCTTGCCTGCCGCCACTGTGCCGATGTCGACGCGGACGGAGTTCCACTGGTTGGCGTACAGCTTCTTGGCCTTGCCCTGACCGCTCGGCGAGGTCGCCATGCCGTGGTCGTCGAGGGCGTTGAGGTCCGACAGGTACGTCCCGTCGGTGAAGTGCAGGTCGACGGCGGCGTACGTCGACGGGTAGGTCAGGTCGTCGCTCACCATGTCCGCAAAGAGCTTGTAGCTCAAGCGAGTTCGCGGTCCGACAGGGATCTTGACGTCGTACAGCTTGTTCCATGCGTACCCGCGACCCGCGGCCGTGTGGCTGCCGCCGAAGCGCAGCGCCTTGACCCCGGTCCAGCCTGCGCCGGGCTTGATGTTGTAGCCGGAGATCGGTCCGTTGCCGACCTTGCTGACCATGGGGGTGTCGGCCGGCTGCTCGGTCGATCCGTCCGACAGCGTCCAGTCCGCAAGCTGCACGATCGACGCACCGGCGTTGGCAGTGATGTTGAGCCGGTAGTGCTGGTACTCAACGGGACTCGCGATCGTCACGGTCTTGGTCGCGAAGCGTGAGGGAAAGGAGAATCCCGTCTGCTTGTCCAGGTCGACCCAGGTCTTGCCGTCGGTCGAGCCCTGCAGCGCGAAGTCCCGCGGGTCCCGCGTGGGCGCGTCGTTGGCAGAGGTGAGGCTGTAGGTGACGGCCTTGACCGGCTTGGTCATGTCGTACTGGACCCAGCCGGTGGTCGCGAACGCGAGCCACTTGGTGTTGCCGTCGCCGTCGGTGAGGTTGCCGGCCGCCTCGTTGGGTGCGTTCTCATCGCTCGCGGTGACCTTGTCGACCTCGCCCATCAGGCTGCCCGGCGGGTAGAGCGCGCCGATCACATTGGACTGGCGCGGCTTGCCGTTCGACCCGACGTCCACCGTGGACTCCGCGGGCTGCGGCTGGCCCGCCTCGAACGACGTCGAGAAGTCACCCGGTGTCGCAGCATGGGAAGGCGGTGCGGCGCCCAGCATCAGTCCTGCGGTGATCATGGCGAAGACCGTCACTGCTCCGATCGTGGCTGTCAACGTGCGCCTGGCTCCTGAACGCATGGCCGTCCACCTCTGCGGGGTCTCGACACCTCGAACGACGTCGTTCGAGAGTCCAGACTGGCCGATCACGAGCGGGCACAGGGATCTACGCCCCGACCTCGCGTTCCGAGTGAATGTCAGACCCGGTGCCTAGCGTCGCGCCATGGCAACGAATTGGACACTGGGTTGTGATGCGAACGACCCGCAACGAGTGGCTGAGTTCTGGGCGTTGGCGCTTGGCTACATCTTCGAGCCGGGATATGACAACCCGGAGTGCGCCTCGCTCATCGACCCGGACAACGTCGGTCCGGCGATCGGTTTCCTCCGGGTGCCAGAGGGCAAGTCAGCAAAGAACCGAATGCACATCGACATCCGGGTCGCGGGCGAGGAGCCGTGGGACCTGATTGAACGAGCGCAGCTCATCCGGGCCAAGGTGCCCGAGCTCGTCGCCGCTGGCGCCTCCGTCGTCCGGGAGGAGTCGGACGACGGAGTGCTGGATCACGTCGTGATGCTTGATCCGGAGGGCAACGAGTTCTGTGTCGCGTGAACGCGGTCAGAGGCCGTTGAAGGCCCCTGACCACACGTCGTCAGGCGACTTGCCAGGCACGTACTCGCCGCCGGCCATCTCGGTGATGAGGCACATCCGGTCGGCAGGTGGATGCAGGTGGCCATGGTGCTCCTTGGGTGTGTCGGGTGGTTACACCCGTGGGACGAGACAGCCCCACAACCTGTGACATCGGACCCGCGACGCGTTCCTCAGCGGCGCCAGACGTACGGCGTCGTCTCGGACACCTTGACCAGGCCGGACTTCTCGAGGATGGGCCGGGAGAACTCCGTGGAGTCGCTGTTCATCAGGGTCTTGCCGCTGGCCAGTGCCGAGCGAGCGCGGGCGGCGGTGAGCGCGCGATAGATGCCGCGACCACGCCACTCCTTGAGGGTGGCGCCACCCCAGATCCCGGCGAAGGTCGTGCCGGCCACGGGCTCGAGCCGTCCCGCGCTCACCATCTCGCCGTCGGCCTCGGCGACCCACAGCTCCATACCGTCATCGAGCGACAGGCGCCGCAGCAGCGCCTTCGCCATCTCGTCCGCGATGGGCTCCGGCTCGTCGAAGGCGATATCGAGCATCGCGGTCATGGCGTGGACGTCGGTCTCGCTGGTCACGGTGCGCAGCGTGACACCGTCTGGCAGTGGCACCTCGACATCGAGCGCGCGGGCCTCACCGATCATGATCGACTCGGTCTCGTCGGGCACGAAGCCACGGCCCATGAGTGCTTCGTAGAGGCCGGGTGCGTGGTCGTGCGCACGGGTCTTCCACTCCACGCGCTCGATCTCAGCGTCCTGCTTGTAGTGCTCCAGCGCACCGTCGATCCAGGTCTCGATGGTCGGAGCGTCGGCGCCGTCGAGGTTCTCGTAGGTCACGAACCCGCGGCCGCCCGCGAACGTCACCAGCCGCAGCGGGCCCAACCGGGTCGTGTCGATCGCGCTGGGTGTCTCGGCATCGGTGCGGAGCTGTTCGTCGTATGCCTTCAGGAGGTCGCTCGTAGTCATCACGAGGCGACATCCTGGCACCGCGGTGAAGCGGTCCGCGAGGTCATTTCGCGGGCGTCGCCTCGTCGCTATCGGTCGGTGCGTGGTCTGGGTCGGCGGCGCGCGCGACCTGCTCGAGCTTGGTGCGGTACGCCGCCCAGCCGGCCTCGTCGTACTCCGGCAGGTTGGAGTTGTTGGCGCTCATGCCGGTGGCGCCGTCGACGCTCTCGCGCAGGATGTCGACGTGTCCGGCGTGCCGGTTGGTCTCGGCGAGGACGTGGACGAGCATCTGGTGCAAGGTCACGTCGTGGTCGTCACCCCACCACGGCACCTGTCCCGGCGCGTCCAGGGGAAGCGCCTCGATGGTGGCGTCCGCGTGCTCGCCGACTCGGCGGTAGAGGTCGACGATCTGCTCGCGCGTCTCGTCCTCGGTCGCCCAGGCGTCAGCCTGCGGGTCGTCCTCGTCGTCCCACCACGGCAGGTCCTCGGGAAACGGCCGTTCGAAGGTCTTGCCGAGGTACCAGGCCTCGACGATCGACAGGTGCTTGATGAGCCCAACCAGGTTGGTGCCGGTGGGCGCTAGAGGCCGGCGGGCGTCGTACTCCGAGATGCCCTGAACCTTCCAGATCAGGGCGGCGCGGACCTCGCGGAGGTAGCGGTGCAGGACCTTCTTCGCGTCAGCTTCATTCACGGGCACGACTGTGTCAGCGCCGACCCGCATGTGCGAAGCCTTTTCCGGGCGCGGCGGATCGGACACAATCCGGAAGCCACTCGTCCGGAAGCGGGGCTACCGTCGGCGACATGGCTGAGGAATTCGTCGAGAAGGACATGGACGGCGCGCGGTTCGAGCAGGTGATGATGCGGGAGGCGCGATTCAGTCACGTCGACCTGAGTCGGTCGCATCTCCAAGGGGTCGACCTGACCGGCGCGGTGCTGGAGGGCGTGGACCTGATCGACGTGAAGGTGTTCGGCGACGTCGACGGTCTGGTCATCAACGACGTCGAGGTCGCGCCGTTGATCACCGCCGAGCTCGACCGTCGCGACCCGGGTCGGGTCAAGATGCGCGCGACGGACCCGGACGGCTTCCGCGAGGCATGGGATCTCCTCGAGCGACTGTGGGACGAAACTGTCACGCGTGCAAGGGGATTCGAGCCCGAGCAGCTGCACGAGTCGGTCAACGGCGAGTGGTCGTTCATCGAGACGCTGCGGCACCTGCCCTTCGCGACCGACGCCTGGATCCGGCGCGGCGTCCTCGGTGACCCGAGCCCATGGCACCCGCTCGATCTGCCGTGGGATCAGATGCCGGACATCCCGGGCATCCCCAGAGACCGCGAGGCCCGGCCGACACTCGACGAGGTGCTGGTCCTGCGCAAGGACCGGATGGCCACCATGCGCAAGATGGTCGACGGCCTCACCGACGAGCAGCTGGCCGGCCACACGCCCGCCGCCTCCGGTCCGGGCTGGCCGCCCGAGTCGAGCAGCTTCCCAGTCAAGAACTGCCTCCGCACCATCCTCAACGAGGAGTGGGAGCACCGCCGCTTCGCCGAGCGCGACCTCGACATCATCGAGTCGAGTTCGGCTGCAGCAGAACAGGACTGACCGATGGACCTCGAGTTCTCCGGGGAGATCTGGTACTGGCGAGGACCGTCGCCCTACCACTTCGTCAGCGTGCCCGAGCAGCACTGCGACTACCTGCGGGCCGAGGGTGCCTACGTGACGTACGGCTGGGGCATGATCCCCGTGACCGTCCAGATCGGCGACCAGGAGTGGACGACGTCGCTGTGGCCCAAGGACGGCGGCTACGTCGTGCCGGTGAAGGACGCGATCCGCAACGCCGAGCAGCTCGACAAGGGTGACGAGGTCGTCGTACGACTGAGCATCCGCGGGTGAGCTAGTGCGGATCCGCGTCGGGAGGCTCACAGGCGTACGTCAGCCGCTGCGCGAGAGTGCGGGTGGCCTCGACCAGCTCGGGTGACCCGAGCACCTTATATCGGAACGGGATCGCGGTGAGTAGTGAGGCGTACCAGTCAGGTTCGTCGGTCGAGCCGATGAGGCGAGTGTGCTCATCATCGATCGGCTCGCAGCGACCGCGACTCTTGGCGATCCACTTCTGGACCTGCTCCGCGGGCGCCTCGATGACGACCTCGACCTTGTGTGACCAGCCGATCGCCAGGTGCTCCTCGAGTGCCTCAACCGGGTCGAGGTCAGCGGGTGCTTCGAAGGTCTCGGGCAGGACGTCGACGGTCTGTACCCGGTCGACCCGCAGGACCCGACGCGCGTGCTTCATGTGTGACCAGCACAGGAGATACCAGCGGCCATGGCGTACGACGACCGCCCACGGGTCGAGGTGCATCTCGCGTGGGGCGTCGCGGCCCAGGTCGTAGCCGATCCGCACGGCGTGCTGGGAGGCGGACGCCTGGACCAGCGCAGCCGTGATGTCGGGCGCGGGTGTCGGGGCGGACGGGGCGCGCCCGCCTGCCCGCACCTGGCTGAAGGCGGCGGCTGGCTGGGCGACCGCGTCGGGCAGCACGCGCATGATCTTGCCGAGCGCGCTGTTGACCGGCTCGGACGGCGATGCCGGCTGGTGGTAGCCGTCGAGCACGGCCATGACCAGCGAGAGCGCCTCGGTCTCGGTGAACATCAACGGTGGCACCCGTGCCCCGCGCCCGATCCGGTAGCCGCCGTAACGGCCGCGCGTCGACTCGACCGGAATACCCGCCTCGCGCAGGATGCCGACATAGCGCCGCACGGCTCGCTCGGTGACGTGCAGCCGGTCGGACAGCCGCTCGGCGGTGATGCCGGGGGAGTTCTGGATCATCTCGAGCAGCATCAGCGCCCGAGCGGTCGGGCTCTCGTCGGCCGTCATGGTCCTCCCTCATTCCGGAAGCCGAGTGTCCGGAAGCCACCGTAGCGTCGCGGTATGACAGACGAGACGCTCCCGATCGAAGCACCCGCCGCAGGCACCGAGGTCGAGACCCTGCTGGGTTCCTTGGAACGCCAACGCCGCATCTTCGCGTGGAAGGCCGGAGGCCTGGATGCTGCGGGCATGCAGGCGACGGTCGGCGCGTCGACCATGACGCTCGGTGGGCTGGTCAAGCACCTCACGCTCGTCGAGGACGACTACTCGGCCCGACGGCTGCGCGGCGGCGAGCTCGACGCGCCGTGGGACGCGATCGACTGGGACGCCGACCCCAACTGGGAGTGGCGGACGGCGGCCGATGACACTCCCGAGCAGCTGATGACGCTCTGGAGCGACGCAGCCGGACGTACGCGTACGGCCGTGTCGGAGGCGCTCGCGGACGGCGGCCTCGACTGGCTGTCGCCACTCACCTCATCTGACGGCAGCTCGCGGAGCCTGCGTCGGACCCTGATCGACCTGATCGAGGAGTACGCCCGGCACGCCGGTCACGCAGACCTGATCCGGGAGTCGGTCGACGGGCTGGTCGGCGAGGACCCGCCCCGCTGATAGCGATGAAGACCTACGGGGTAACGCCGGTCGAGTAGGCGAGCCCCCAAGGGCGAGCCGTATCGAGACCAAGGTGCACGCGGTCGCGAGGTCTCGATACGCCTCCGCTGGCGCTCCGGCTACTCGACCAGCGGTGGGGCTGGCGCTCCGGCTACTCGACCAGCGGTGGGGCTGGCGCTCCGGCTACTCGACCAGCGGATGCGTACCCTTGCGGGTACGTACCAATATGGGTACGTTCATCGCATGGACGCTGTCATGCACGCACTCTCCGACTCCAGCCGGCGCACGGTGCTGGACGCGCTCGAGCAGGGAGACGCCACCGTCAACGAGCTCGCCGCCCTGCTGCCGATCGCCCGCCCGGGCGTCTCGCGGCACCTCCGGGTGCTGCGCGAGGCGGGGCTGGTCGAGGTGCGACCCGAGGCGCAGCGACGCGTCTACTCGTTGCGCCCCGAGCCGCTCGCTGAGGTGGACGACTGGCTCGGGCGCTATCGATCGCGATGGGAGCAGCACCTCGGCGCCCTGCACACCGAGGTCGCCCGCGGTCGCAAGCAGAGGAGCGCGCGATGAACCGGCTGCTCGGGTCCGTCCGCACCGTCGAGGGCAAGGCCGTCGTACGGATGGAAGACGTCTACGGGACCGACATCGACGACCTCTGGTCCGCGCTGATCGACCCGGATCGGTTGGCGCGCTGGGTCGCTCGGGTCGACGGCGACCTGCGGCTGGGCGGGATGTTCGAGGCGAGCTTCACCAGCGGTTGGGAGGGTCCGGGCCGCGTCGACGTGTGCGAGCCGCCGCATCGCCTGCTGGTGACCATGTCTCCCGGGCAGGACGACTCGACGGTGATCGAGGTCGAGCTGACACCGGTCGGTGACGAGACCCGGATGGTGCTGGAGGAGCGCGGGCTCCCGATCGAGCACGGGCCGGGTCACGGTGCCGGCTGGCAGGCGCACGTCGAAGATCTCGCGGCGTACCTCGCCGGTCGCCCGACCGCGGACTGGCACACCCGCTGGACCGAGCTGAGCCCGGCGTACAAGGAAGACGGCGCGCGATGAGCACCACGACGACGTACGTCGACGCTGAGTTTGCAGGTCTCGCAACGTTTCTCACCGCTCAGCGCGAGAGCGTCCTCGCCATCGTCGAGGGACTCGATGAGGCCGCCCTGCGGAAGGCGGTCGTGCCGAGTGGGTGGACACCGCTGGGCATGGTCGAGCACCTGTGCGGTGCCGAGCGCTACTGGTTCCAGCATGTCGTGCGAGGTCAGATGGACCCGCGCCCGTGGCCACCGAGCGACGAGGATGCCTTCGTCAGTGAGCAACCTGTCGAGGCGGTCATGGCGTTCTACCGCGCGACGTGCACGCTGTCCGACGAGATCATGCGTGCGACCTCACTCGAGGCCCGGCCGGTCGGAGAGCCCCATCCGGACCTGGCCCACTACGCGGCCGACGTACGCACCGTGGTGCTGCACATGATCGAGGAGACCGCGCGCCATGCCGGCCACCTCGACATCGCGCGCGAGCTGCTCGACGGCAGCACCGGGCTCGGGCCGCGTTAGACTCGTTCATACATTCTGAATGATTGGGCGCTACGATGCAGTGACCAGACCCGGCACCGCAAGGAGTGGCTTGATGACGACTGGACCCGACGTGACGGCAGTGATCATCGGAGCGGGCTTCGGCGGCATGGGCATGGCAATTCAGCTGCAGCGCCTGGGAATCGAGGACTTCGTCATCCTCGACCGGGCGGACGACCTGGGCGGGACATGGCAGGCCAACACCTACCCGGGCGTCGCGGTCGACATCGTCTCCAGCGTCTACTCGTTCTCCTTCGAGCCGAACCCGTACTGGTCCCGGACGTACGCGCCGGGCAGCGAGATCGTCGACTACGCCCGCACGATCGCCGACAAGTACGACCTCAAGCGGCGGATGCAGTTCGGCCGATCGGTGACCAGCGCGGCGTACGACGAAGACGCTCGTCAATGGACCGTGCGGGCCGAGGGTGGGCCACCGATCACAGCGACCTACCTGATCGTGGCGACCGGATACCTGTCCCAGCCGCGGCTACCGGACATCGAGGGCATCGAGTCGTTCGAGGGCAAGATCATCCACACCTCGGCCTGGGACCACGACCACGATCTCGAGGGCGAGCGGATCGCGGCGATCGGCACGGGCGCCAGCGCAGTCCAGCTGCTGCCCGAGATCGCACCGGCAGCAGGACATCTCACGGTCTACCAGCGCACACCCATCTGGGTGACGCCGAAGAGCGACCACGCCGTCCCGGCCGAGACGCAGGATCGCTACGCCTCTCGGCCCGCGGTCCAGCGGGCGGTCCGCGCCAAGGAGCACCTGAGGCTCGAGGTGATGCTGTTCGCGGGGGTGCTGCACAACAAGCAGATGCCGTGGCTCGCCAAGCCTGCCACCGACGCGGCGCTGGCGCATCTCAAGCGCCAGGTGAAGGACAAGGAGCTGCGCGAAAAGCTCACTCCCTCATATGGATTCGGTTGCAAGCGGCCGACCTTCTCGAACGCCTACCTCAAGATGTTCAACCGGGACAACGTCACCCTCGAGACCACGCCGATCGCGAGGATCACCCCGACCGGAATCGTGACCTCCGACGGGGAGGAGCGCGAGATCGACACCCTCGTGCTGGCCACCGGGTTCAGCCTGTGGGAGCAGAACTTCCCCGCGTTCTCGATCACTGGTCGCGACGGGCAGGACCTCGGGCGCACCTGGAGGGAGAGCCGATTCGAGTCGTACGAGGGCATCACCGTGGCGGGATACCCGAACCTTCTCCTGCAGCCGGCGCCGTACTCCTACACCGGTCTGTCCTACTTCGATGCGCTGGAGATCCAGATGGCGCACGTCGAGCGGCTGTTCAGGGCGATGCGCCGTCAGGGGGCGAGCGGGTTCGAGCCGACCGCCGGCGCGCAGGAGAAGTTCGTCCGCCGGATGCGCGCCCGGGTGTCGCACTCGGTGTGGGCGCGCTCGATCTGCAACGGCGCCAACAGCTACTACTTCAACCCGCACGGTGAGGCGACGCTGCTGCGTCCGCTGACCGCTCGCGCGGGAATGCGGGCGGCACGTCGATTCGACGTCAGCGACTACCAGCTGACCTGAGGCAACAAAACCAGTTGTCGGGATGTACGTCTGCGACCTAGCGTCGCGAGGAGGGCAGCCCGCCCTCGTCATGCTCATCGAAGGGACCCGGTCATGCGTCGACTCGTCATGAACTCCGCCACCCACGCGATGAAGGACATGACGATTGGCACCCGCCCTCAACCTCGGCGTACTCGCACATGTTGACGCCGGCAAGACCAGCCTGACCGAACGCCTGCTGCACGCGGCCGGCGCAATCGATGCTGTCGGCGCCGTCGATGCCGGCAGCACGCACACCGACACGATGGCGCTCGAGCGTGAGCGCGGCATCACGATTCGAGCGGCCGTGGTCTCGTGCACGGTCGACGGCACGACGATCAACGTCGTCGACACCCCGGGCCACGCCGAGTTCATCGCCGAGGTCGAGCGCAGCCTCGCTGTCCTCGACGGCGCCGTGCTGGTGATCTCGGCGGTCGAAGGCATCCAGCCCCAGACGCGGGTCCTGCTGCGCACCCTGCGACGCATCGGGTTGCCCACGATCATCTTCGTCAACAAGATCGATCGAGCGGGTGCGCGGAGCCACGAGCTGGTCGATCAGCTCCAGGCCGAGCTCGAGGTCAATGCGGTCGCCGTTCAGTCGCCGTCCGGCCTCGGCGCACCGGATGCCTGTAGCCGTTCGCTGAACGTCAATGATGCCAACGGAATTGAGCGCCTAGCAGAGGCGGTAGGCGACGACGGGATCGCGGCGTATGTCGACCGTGGCCCCGCTTCCCTCGCGGACCTGTCCGCGCTTGCCGAGCGCCGAACGAGGGCAGGTGAGCTGTCGCCGGTGTTCTTCGGCTCGGCGGTCACCGGCGCTGGTGTCGAAGAGCTGCTGCACGCGATCCCGCGCTGGCTCCCGTCCAGCATCAGCTCCAGCACTGAGTCCTCCGGTGTGGTGTTCGCGATCGAGCACGAGCCGCACACGCCCAAGCGCGCGGTCGTCCGGATGTACGGCGGCAGCCTCACTCAACGGCAGCGCGTCCCGATGGCCCGGGGCGCCGACAAAGCGAAGACCGCGAGAGTCACTGGACTCTCAGTGTTTGCAGACGGACTCGTGCATGCGGCCGACTCGGTGGATGCCGGCCGCATCGCCCTGGTGGCGGGGTGGGACGACGTTCGGGTGGGCGATCACTTCGGCACGCTTCCGAGCGGTGCGCAGGGCAGCCTGTTCGCCGCGCCATCGATCGAGGTGGTCGCTGAACCCATCGGCGGGGACGCCACCGACCTGTACGCCGCCCTCGACCGGCTCGCCGAGCGCGACCCACTCATCGCGTTGCGACGCATCGACGGGGAGATCAGAATCGCGTTGTACGGCGAGGTGCAGCGCGAGGTGATCCTGGAGACGCTGCGGCGGGATTTCGGTGTGGCAGCACGGTTCTCGGCGTCGAGGCCGGTCTATGTGGAGCGGCTCACCGGGACCGGCGAGGGTCTTGAGGCCCTGGGTCAGGGCGCGCCCTACCCCGCCACTCTCGGACTGCGGGTGAGTCCCGCACCGCCCGGCACCGGCGTACGACTGAGCCTGGAGGTCGAACGCGGCTCGCTGCTGCGTCCCTACTGGGCGGGCATCAGGACGGCGGTGAATCAGTCGCTGCGCGCCGGGCCGCACGGGTGGGCGGTGCCCGACTGCGACATCGCCATCACCCACAGCGGGTACGCGGCGCCGGTGACGACGGCGGCGCACTTCAGGCAGCTGACACCGCTGGTGCTGGCCGAAGCGCTGACCGCGGCCGGGACCGTGGTCTGCGAGCCGTTGCACACCTTCGAGATCGACGTCCCGACCGAGGGGCTGAGCGATGCATCGGCCCTGGTCGGCCTTCATCGCGGTCGGGTCGACGGCACCCAGGTGCTCGCCGGCCGGTCACTGGTCGCGGGAGTGCTGCCCGCGGAGCAGGTGCACGAGGTCCAGGCGCGGATACCCGCCATCGCGCACGGCGAGGCGACGTTCGTCAGTCGAGCCGAAGGTTTCGCTCCCGTGCGCGGGACGCCTCCCAGGCGGGCGCGTACAGACCTCGACCCGTACGACCGCACCGAGTACGTCCGTCGAGTCGCCCGCGGCGCCTGACCAGACGCTGGTCGAGTAGGCGAGCCACCCCCGCCGGTCGAGTAGGCGAGCCACCCCCGCCGGTCGAGTAGGAGAGCCCACCCCCGCCGGTCGAGTAGGAGAGCCCACCCCCGCCGGTCGAGTAGGCGACCCCACCCCCGCCGGTCGAGTAGGCGAGCCCCCAGGGGCGAGCCGTATCGAGACCAGGTGCGCGCGGTCACGGGGTCTCGATACGCCTCCGCTAACGCTCCGGCTACTCGACCAGCGGAGAGGGGCTGGCGCTCCGGCTACTCGACCAGCGGTGGTCAGGCAGCGAAGGCGTCGAGGTCCTTGGCGATGTCGTCGCCGGTGTGCGGTTGCTGCAGGGCGCTGACGGCGTGCGCCAGGGTGGGGAGCGCGTCCTCGTGATTCGCCAGTCCGACGGCGACGAACTCGTCCTCAGGCACAGCAAGCAGGACGGCGCGAAAACCGGTGAGCCGACCGTTGACGTACATCTGACCTGACGGACCGATCGCCCAGCCGAGGCCGTACGTCGTGGTCGACGACTCGGGCGTGCGCGGCTCACGGGTCGCCGCGAGCAGCGCCTCGTCGGCGAGGAGCCGCTCACCGACCTGCAACAGATCAGTGGCCGTCGACCACAGGCCACCGCTCGGTCGGCGCGACCGTGGGTAGTCGGCATCGGTCACCGCGGCGTCGCCCTCGTGTCCGAGTGCTGCGCCGTCCGGAGTCGCGAAGCCGGTCGCGGTCAGCCCCCACGGCTTGAGCACGTGCTGCTGCAAAGCGTCCTCGTACGACGACCCGGCCAGTCGGGCGAGGGCGGCGCCGGCCAGGAAGTAGTTGCCGTTGTAGTACGACCACCGCTCACCGGGCGCTTCGTCGCGTCCGGCCTCGATCACCAGACGGGCAGCGGAGGCGAGCGCGTCATCGCCGTCGCCGAGCGCGGCTACCGCGTCCGAGTCGACCGACTCCCGCAGGCCGGACACCTGGGCCAGCAGGTCGGCCAGCGTGAGTCGCGTTGCTGCGCGCGAGATGGCGACCAGCTCAGGCATCAGCTCGGCGAGCGGCTCGTCCAGCGACCGTCCTGCTGCGCGGGCCGTGAGCACGGTCGCTGCTGACGTGAGCGTCTTGGTCAGGGAGGCGATCCGGAAAGGCGTCTCTGGTGTCACCGACGTGCCGCTGTCGCGGTCGGTGACACCGGCCACTTCAACCTTGTGCTGACCTTTGGTCGAGGTGGCGAGGACGGCTCCGGGCGCGGCGATGGCGCTGATCAGCTCTTGCACCGGACCATCCAAGCAAGTTGTCAGGCGCCGGTGTTGCCTGTCTCGGAGATCGTCGTCACACCGACCCAATCCGCAAGGGCTTCGATCTCAGTACGCACCGCTTTGGTCATTGCCTCGGTGAAGCGAACATCCTGGTGAATTGCGTTGAGCTGCAACGTCTTTCCCTTCCGGTCGACCTTCGCGTCGACTTTGCCGACGAGGCGATCACTGTGAAGGATTGGGAGCGCAAAATATCCCCATCGACGTTTGTCCGCGGGCTTGTACATCTCCAAGGTGTATTCGAAGTCGAACAGCTGGAGCGCTCGGGTGCGGTCGTGGCTCAAGCGGTCGAAGGGTGACAGCAACGCCGTACGCCCCTCGAAGGGCTGGTTCAGAGCGGCCGGGTCGACGCGCCACTCGCCGGGCAGTCCCTCGACCTCGGCGGGCTCGCCGGCGTCGCCGACAATGGCCGGCTCGACCGGCACCGCTGTTCCTTTACCCCGAGCGATTCCGAGTGCACGCAGCCGTCGCTCGTCTTTGATCTGCTTCGCCTCCTCGGGCGTGTACGTCGGCAGGTCGGCGGGATAGACCCGCTCGGCGAGATCCCAGATCCGTTGTTTGCCGTCACGACCGGTGATGGCTACGTCGCCGAGATCACCCATGGCCTCGAGCATCCGGGTCACGTTGCGGTCGTTGGTCCAACCCGTGGATTGCCAGGTGACCTTGCTGGTGTCAGGGATGTCGCGTGACAGCAACGGACCTTCTTGGCCCAGCCGTTCGAGAATGTCTCGACGGAAGGCCTTGTTGTCCTGCACCCACTGCTTGAGCCGCTCCCACTCCGGCTCGTCGTGCAGGTAGAGGCCGATGTCCTCCATCGGTCGGATCAACGCGCTGATCTCGACGAGCTTTCGATCCTGGATCGCCTGAGTGAGGTGAGCGGGGTCGTACGCCGAACCCAGCCTGGTCCACGAGACCAGGTGGGCGTTGGGCGCGATGGCCGCGGTCGGGTCGATCTGCAGCAGCGTCAGATGGCGTACGGCCTCGACCAGGCCGGTCGGCCGTGGCGCATCGAGCAGCTGCGCTCGGATCGCGATCTGGCGGGCTTGGGTCCGAGTCAGGTGATGAACGGCAGCCATGCTCGGAGCGTAGTGAGCAGCGGTGACAGGTCAGGCGGACGCGCGGGCGTTGAACGTGCGCCGGTAGGCGTCAGGCGTCGTGTCGAGGGTCCGTCGGAACTGCCGCCGCAGCACCGGCGCGGTGCCGAAGCCGGAACGCCGCGCGATCACGTCGATGCTGTCCTGTGTCTGCTCGAGCAGCTCTTGCGCCCGCTGCATGCGCTGCGCCTGCAACCAGTGGAGCGGGTTGGTGCCGACGCGGGCGTGGAAGTGCCGGTTGAGCGTGCGCGTGCCAAGGTGCGCCTGCGCCGCGAGGTCCTCGACCGTGATCGGCTCGTCCAGGTGCGCCAAGGCCCAGTCCATGACCGGCGAGAGGTCGTCGTACGACGAGCGCGGGACAGTCGGCGTGACGTACTGCCGCTGCCCGCCCTCCCGGTGCGGAGCCGTGACCATGCGCCGCGCGACGGCGTTGGCGACCGTCGCGCCGTGGTCCCGGCGGACGACGTGCAGGCACAGGTCCATGCCGGAGGCCTTGCCCGCGGACGTCAGGACGCGGCCCTCGTCGACGTAGAGCACGTCCGGGTCCACGGTCACGGCGGGGAAGCGCGCGGCGAGCTTCGCGGCGTGCATCCAGTGCGTGGTCGCGGTGCGTCCGTCGAGCAGCCCGGCCTCGGCCAGGACGAACGCGCCCGTGCAGATGGACATCACTCGTGCGCCCCGGTCGTACGCCTCCCGCACTGCCTCGACCAGCCGCACCGGCGGGCGGTGGTCCCGGTCGTGACAGGCGGGCACGATCACGGTGTCGGCGGTGATGAGGTCGTCATAGGTGTGCGGGGTCGACGCGGTGAACCAGCGGTCGACCTTGGCGCGGCGAGGGCTGCAGACGCGGAACTCGTACCAGTCCTTGGCCTCCGGGGGTTTGCCGGTGCCGAAGATCGTGCAGGGCGCCGCGAGCTCGAACAGCGGCACGCCGTCGGACAGGGCCAGCGCGATGACAGGCATGTCCGAAAGTGTACCTGAGGCGACCGATCAGACACTCGTCTGCGAGACCATCACGTCGCACGCTGGATGCCATGACGAGCTCCCTGGCAACCGCGCTGACCGAGACCACCGACCCGTACGTGCTGTCGGACAACGACGCCGCGGACGTCCTGGTGGGCGCACCGTGGCGGCGCTTCGCGGTCGTCGGTGACAGCCTCGCCGCGGGCACGGGCGATCCCGAACCCGGCTACGAGCACCTGCCCTGGGCGGCCCGAGTCGCTCGGATCCTGCGCGGCGTCGACCCGCGGGCGGCGTACCTCAATACCGGCGAGATCGGCGCCACGACCGCGAAAACGCTTGAGATGCAAGCAGGCTCAGTCGTCGACTTCCGCCCCGATCTGGTGCACATCGCGTCCGGCGCGAACGACATCTGGCGGCGGAGCAAGCCGTCGTACGATCGCATCGAGACCGACCTCGACCGGCTCTTCGGGATCGCTGCCGGGCTCCACGCGCAGGTCACGACCTTCACGCTCATCCGGACCTTTGTGGCGCCGGGGATCGACGACTTCCCGCAACGAGTCGAGCGGCTCAACGCCATCACGCGGTCGGTCGCGCGCGACCACGGTGCACTCGTCATCGACACCTGGGATCACCCGATCACCAGTCGTACCAACGTGATGAGCGCAGACGGCGTGCACCTCAACGCCTCCGGTCAGGCGATGCTGGCGACCGAGATGGTCCGTGGCCTCGCAGCTCTGCTCGCAGGTGACCGATGACCGCGACGACCGCACCGGTATCCGTCCAGATGGCCAGGCGCGCGTGGTGGGCACCGGCACTCGCTCTCGCGGCAGCCGGTTGGGGCGCCAACCAGTTCGCGCCGCTGATCGTGATGTACCGCTTGCGGCTGGACCTGACCGCGTCCGAGCTGGATGCGATGTATGGCCTCTACGCGCTCGGCCTGGTGCCGGCACTGCTGCTGGGTGGCCGGCTGTCCGACCGCTTCGGCCGTCGTCGAATCGTGTTGCCAGCGCTCGCGATTGCGCTTGTGGCGACCTTGATCCTGATGGCGGGCGGCACGGAGGCAGCGTGGTTGTACGCCGGCCGTCTCCTCACCGGACTGGCCTGCGGGCTCGTCTTCGGGACGGGCGCCGCCTGGCTCAAGGAGTCGTCCCTCGATGCGGCGTCGGCGCCCCGGCGGACGACCATCGCCATCACTGCGGGATTCGCGGCCGGTCCGTTCGCGGCGGGCCTGCTCGCGCAGTGGGCGCCGCACCCGACCGTGATGGCCTACCTGCCGCACCTGCTCCTCGTGCTGGTCGCCGTGGCGACGATCGCGCGAGGGCCCGGCGCCTCGTTGGTTGAGCCGTCCGAGGACGAGTCGAAGCCCCGTGACCGCGAAGGAGACTCGGTGTCCTTCCCCATCAGGGCGTTCGTGATTTTCCTGGTGCCGTTCGCGCCCTGGGTGTTCGGTTCGGCAGCGGTCTTCCTGGCCTACCTCGCCCCCTTGGTGGCACCCGAGGTCGGCGCGCACGCGCTGGTCTTCTGCGCGGTCGCGGCAACGATCGGCGCCGGCTCCGGAATCCTCGCCCAACCACTCGCGGCGGCGCTGCTGCGCGCGGGACGCGACACCCTCGTACGTGGAGCCATGGCCCTCGTCGTGGTGGGCCTCGCGGGAGGGGCATGGGCGGCGTACGCGAAGTCCCCGGCACTCGTCCTCATCGACGCCGTGGTGCTCGGCATGGCCTTCGGGACCTGCCAGTTCTGCGGGCTGCTCACCGTGCAGCGGATCGCGAGTCCGGCCTCACTCGGGACGGTGATTGGGGCGTACCAGGTGCTCAGCTATGTCGGCTTCGCGTTCCCGTACCTGATGTCGCTGGCCCATGAGCACTGGTCGATCTCGCCGACGGTCCCCGTGGTCGCCCTGACCGGCGTGGCGGTGCTGGCCGCGCTCTGGCTCGCACCCGCCGGCCGATCCGCCACCACTTCGCTGGTCGAGTAGCCGGAGCGCCAGCGGAGGCGTATCGAGACGACCCCGCCGTCACAACCCCGGCTCGTCGATCACCACGCCCGGGAGTCGTGCGGGATCCAGCATCAGGTCGATCTCCGCGATCTTGCCGTTGATGACGGTCATCCCGACGACCGCGATGACACCGTGCGCGGTGCGCGCGATGATGCCGGCCGCGCCGTTGACGAGGCACGGCTCGCACAGCGTCGCGAACCGCGGCCCGGCCGCTGCTGCCTGGTGCGCCACGTCGACCGCACCGGTGAGCAGCGCGGGTGCCAGCTGCTTGCCCGGACCGCTGTCCACCCTGAAGACGACCTCGGGATCGAGGACCTTGATCAGCTCATCGAAGTCGCCGGCCCGCGCGGCTGCGAGAAAGGCGTCGACCACCCTCCGCTGTTTCGGCAGGTCGGCGTCCGGCACGGTTGCCGTGCCTTGCACGCGGCGGCGTGCCCGGCTGGCCAGCTGGCGTGCCGCCGCGGAGGAGCGGCCGACGATCGGGGCGATCTCGTCGTACGGCACGGCGAACATGTCGTGCAGCACGAAGGCGACGCGTTCGGCCGGGTCAAGACTCTCGAGCACGACGAGCAGCGCCATACCCACGGAGTCGGCGAGCAGCGTGGCCTGTTCCGGACCGAGTCCGTCGTCGACCGTGACCACGGGCTCCGGCAGCCACGTACCGATCAGGCTCTCGTGCCGCGCCTGCCGCGAGCGCAGCATGTCGATGCACACTCGCCCGACGATGGTGGTCAGCCAGCCGCCGACATTGTTGATGTCGTTGCTGCCGGTGCGGTTGACCCGGATCCACGCGTCCTGCAGGGCATCGTCCGCCTCCGTGACCGAGCCGAGCATCCGATAGGCGACTGCGCGCAGCTGTGGACGGTGGCGTTCGAACTCCTCGGTCAGCCAGGACAGGTCGCTCATCGTCTCGCTCCCACGGCTCGTCATGTCAGCAACCCGGACTTGCGGTACCTCGGCGCCCATCGGCGGCGATAGATCACCCGCGCCGGCGCCGGCAGGATCGCCAGCACGGCGCGCGTCATCTCATCGGACGCCCCGTCGAGAACCCACGGCAGATACTGCGCGCCACCGCGGATGCCTCCATTCTCGTCCCGTACGCGTGCTGCGAAGGCGGCCCACCCCGCTGCGCCCAGCGTTCGCTCGAGCAGAGGCAGTGCGGCTTCCTCCTCGTGTCGCATGTGCAGCGCGAGTCCCGTTGCCAGTGCTCGCAACTCGCGTCCGAGAGACGCGGAGTCCCGGTCGGCGAACGCCGCGTCCACCGCCTCCAGCCGCGGGTCGATCTGCGCGTGCTCGTCCTCCATCGCGTCGAGCACCGTGAGGTCGGTCTCGGCGACCGCGTCGCGCAGGGGCGGCCAGAGCGCGGTGTCCTCAGCGGTGTGATGGGTGTGCAGCTGCTTGCTGAACATCCGCCACGTCGCCTCCGCCTCGGACGTGAAGCCGTCGCCCCGTTCGGCGGCCCGAGTGAGGCGGTCGAGGTCGCGGTTGAACGCGTCATGGGCGACGTACATCATCGTGAAGTCGACACGTCCCCGGAGCGGCGCTCGCCGCTGTCGGGCCTGCTCGGGTGTCTCGGTGGTCATGGCCTGCTCCTTGGTCGTCAGTGGGTCAGAGGCTGGGTACGCCGGCGGGCTCGCCTGCGTGCGCCGCGGTCTCGTCCTGGGTCGGCTGCTCGCCCCAGTTGTTCTTGGCGCGGGTCGCGATGAGCGCGGCAGCGACCAGGAAGATCGCGGCGGCCGTCAGCGCGCGCTGGAATCCCGAGGTCATGGCCTGCGGTACGCCGCCGCGGCCGCCCAGCAGGTCGTTCGTCCGGGCGGTGGCGATCGCGCTGAAGATCGCCAGCCCGAGCGCGCCGCCGACCTGCTGGGAAGAGTTGACGAGTGCCGCGGCGAGACCGGCGAGGCGTTCGGGGACACCGGCGTTCGCTGCGGTCGTAGCGCCGACGAAGACACCACCGATGCCGAGCGAGACGATCATCAGCCCGGGCAGCAGGTCGCTCAGATAGCTGCCGTCGACCGGGATCTGAGCGAGGTAGAAGAGGCCGGCCGCGGTGATCAGAGCGCCACCGACGATCACCGGGCGCGTACCGATCTTGCTGATCAGCGCCGTGCCCACGCCCGCGGACACCCCGACACCGAACGTCAGCGGCAGGTACGACGCACCGGTCTCCAGAGCGGAGTAGCCCAGCACGTTCTGCATGTAGAGCGTGAGGAAGAAGAACATCGTCACGAACCCGCCCACGCCGATCAGCTGGGTCAGGTTCGCGGCCGCCAGACCCGGGATGCGCAGCGCCGACATGGGGATGAGAGGGCGAGCCGTCCGCAGCTCGACGACCACGAACGCACACAGCAGCACGGCCGCACCCGCGAGCTCGAAGACCGTACGACCGGAGCCCCAACCCTGCTCCGGCGCCTTGATGAGGCCGAGGACCAGCAGGACCATGCCGCCGGTGACGAGCACCGAGCCCGGCAGGTCGAGATCGCGCCATGACGCGCGGCGGGACTCGCCCGGGACCAGCGCGTAGATGCCGATGAGCAGCAGCGCGCTGATCGGCGGGTTCACGTAGAGCACCCACCGCCAACCGGGACCTTCGGTGAGTACGCCACCGAGGAAAACGCCTGCGGCAGAAGCGAGTCCGGCGACGCCGCCCCAGACGCCGAGCGCCTTCGTACGATCCGAGCCTGAGCTGAACGACGTCGTCAGTAAGGACAGCGCGGTCGGCATCATGAGAGCGGCGCCGAGGCCCTGCACCAAGCGAGCGCCGACGAGGACCGAGGGAGAGTCGGCGAATCCGCCTGCGAAAGAGGCCAGTCCGAAGATCACCGTGCCCGTGACCAGCACGCGACGGCGGCCGATCAGATCACCGGCGCGACCGCCCAGCAGCATGAAGCCGCCGTACGTCAGCAGGTAGGCACTGAGCACCCACTGCAGGTCCTGGACCGAGAAGTCCAGGTCGTCGCGGATGTGCGGCAGTGCGATGTTGACGATCGATGCGTCGATGAAGTCCATGAACCCGATCGAGGCGAGCAGCAGCAGGGTGAGCCGGCCGCGACCGGTCGCCAGGAACGACGACTGAGTGGGTGGCGATGTCATGCGAGGACCTCCGAGAGAGTCAGTACGACGCCGGTCGACGTCCGTCCAGACCCCTGGGGGCGCTGGGCTACAGCACTGTCGGATGGGAGCTCGCGAATGTGACAGGACGAGCAGTTCAAAAAAGTTTTGGGAGACCTGTCGCATCGGGTCGAGTGCGTTCGTAGCCGTAGTGAGAGACCGGCAAGGAGCTGGTCAACAACGATCGGAGACCACGATGTCCGCTTTCACCGCCACCCAGACCTCCACCACCACCGCCCGTTCCACCTCCTACCGCGCACTGGTCGGGACCGGAGTCGTCGCCGCTGTGGTCGCCGCCGTGGCGACGACCACGGTCGCCGCGGTTGGCAACGCGGCCGGCATCAGCCTCGACATGGCCGGTGAGGCCATCCCGGCCGCTGGCTTCGGCACGCTGACCGTGATCTTCTCGGTGATCGGGGTCGTCCTCGCGGCCGTCCTGGCACGCTTCGCCCGCAGCCCGCGCAGCACCTTCGTCCGTACGACCGTCGCGCTGACCGCGCTGTCCTTCGTCCCGGACGCGATCGCCGACGCCGCCCCGGGCACCAAGGCCCTGCTGATGGCGTCGCACGTCGTCGCAGCCGTCATCGTCATCCCGGCCGTGGCTCGCAAGCTGGCCGACTGAACGGCATGAAAGGGTCGCTACATGACCAAGGACGGGGGCACGCTGCCCCCGTCCTTCGTTCGTTTCTGGACCGGCGACGCGGTCTCGGCGTTCGGCACCTACATCACGCTGCTGGCCATCCAGACGATCGTGGTGCTGACGCTCGACGGCGACGCCACGGCGGTCGGCTGGGTCAATGCGGCCCGCTGGGCGCCGTATCTCGTGCTCGGTCTGCTCGTCGGTGCGTTGGTCGATCGGGTACGCCGTCGCCCGGTTCTCGTCGTCACCGACCTGGCGCAGGCGCTGCTGCTCATCACGATCCCAGTGGCGTGGGCCCGCGACGCGCTGTCCATGCCGCTCGTCCTGATCGTCGTGGCGTGCTCGGGCGCGATCTCACTGGTCAACGGTGCGGCGTCGATGTCCTTCATCCCACGCCTCGTCCCGCGGGCGCAGCTGCAGCGGGCCCATGCGCGCATCGACGGCGCGGACGCGGTGGCGCAGAACGCCGGCCCCGCACTAGGAGGCCTGCTCGTCACCCTGATCGGTGCGCCGTTCGTCGTCCTCATCGACGCCGCGACGTACGTCTTCTCCGCCGTGATGATCGCCTCCATCCGCATCGACGAGCCGGCGCGCGAAGGCGACGCGGAGCGTACGCATCTCTGGCACGAGATCGTCGAGGGCGTGCGCTGGATCTACCGCGGGTCGAGCCTGCGCACGTTGGCCCTGGCGACGCACGTGTGGTTCGCGGCCAATGCGGTCGTCGTCACCGTTGTCGCGCCGTACGCCCTACTCGTCCTTGATCTTTCGGCGTTCCAGCTCGGTCTGAGCGTCTCTGCGGCGGGCGCCGGTTCAGTGGTCGGCGCTCTCACCTCGACCGCCTGCGGTCGGCGCCTCGGCACCGGTGGCGCCGTCATCGCCGCGCACTCGGTCACCACCGTCGGCGTCGCGGTGATGGCACTGGCCGGTCTCGGTACGTCGGGCTGGGCGGCGCTCGGCGTTCTCGCTGTCGGGCAGGCGATGCACGGCTTCGCGATCGGGTTGAGCAACTCCCACGAGATGGCGTACAGGCAGTCGGTGACGCCGGATCGCCTTCAGGGGCGGACGAATACGACGATGCGCTCGCTGAACCGTGCGGTGATCGTGGTCGTCGCCCCGCTCAGCGGCCTGCTCGCCGATGCGCTCGGCATGAGGTTCGCGCTGTGGCTGGCCGTGGCGGTATTCCTGGTGCCCGTCCTGATGCTCGCCGCCTCACCCTTCCGCCACGCTCGCCTCGACTCGTGAGGTCCGGTCGAGGAGCTTCCACGTTCCCTCCGAGACGACATCGACCTTGCCGTCGACGACGGTGAAGGCCGTCTGGTCATCGATCGCATACGCCGGCCCCGACAAGGTGGCTGCCCACTTCACGGCGTTGGCCATGGTGTTGTCCGGCAACATCTCGTGGTCCAGGTGCGGGTAGATCGAGAAGTCCACGATCCCCAGCGCGCGGTCGTCGCGGCCGCTGGGCGGCTGCCACCGAACGAAGTCGTCCCCGATCCGCGGAGTCATGACCATGCTCCCGGCGCTCATCCCTACCCAGACCGTGTCGGTCAGGGATGGCATCAGCTCCATGAAGCCGGACTCGCGCATCCAGTGCGCGAGATAGACAGCGTCGCCGCCGTCCACGAGCAGGACGTCCGCGTCTTCGACCCACGGGACCCAGCGTTCCCTGTCCATGCTCGGCAGTGCCGTCAGCTCCAGCACACCCACCGACTTCCAGCCGAGGTCGGTCAGGTGTGCTGGGGACTGGCCGGAGACGAAACGCCAGGCCAGGTTCGGCGTACAGCTGGGGTGGCCGTACGACGCTGTCGGGATGCAGAGGGCGGTGGACTCGGCGATCGGCTTGCCCAGCAGCTCGACCAGCGCATCGTGGATGCTCGGGTTCGAGACGCCTCCGGACGTGAGCAGAAGTTTCATGAGAAGAGCCTCCAGGTTCCCTCTGACACGACGTCGACGGCACCGTCGACGACTCTGATGGCGGTCTGGTCATCGACCGCGTAGCCCGGCACCGGCAGGTGCGCCGCCCACTTCACTGCGTCGGCCATGGTGTTCTCCGATGACGTGTCGTCCAGGTGCGGGAAGATCGCGAAGTCGACCAGTCCGAGCGCTTCGTCGCCACCGGTGGGCGGCCTCCACTGGATGAACTCGTCCCCGATGCTCGGGGCCATGACCATGCTCCCGGCGCTCAGCCCGACCCAGACGGTGTCGTTCAGGGACGGCAAGAGATCCGCCAGCCCGGACTGCCGCATCCAGTACGCGAGGTAGAGGGTGTCGCCGCCGGAGACGAGCAGGGCATCGGTCTCCTGGACCGCGGCGACCCAGCGGTCCTTGTCGATGCTGGGCAGGGCGGTGAGCTCGAGGACGCCGACGGACTTCCAGCCGAGGCTGGTCATGCGCAGAGGTGAGTTCCCGCTGATGAAGCGCCAGGCTCCCGGACCGGGACCGATGTCGGGGTGGCCGTACTGCGCGGTCGGGATGCAGAGGGCGGTGGAATCGGCGATCGGCTTGCCCAGCAGGTCGACCAGCGCGGCCTCGATGCTCGGGTTCTGGACGCCCGCCGACGTGAGAAGAAGCTTCATGAGGCTCCAAGTGATTGCAAAATGCAAGTGGTTGAGGCTATGTTAGCAGGACCGGTTGCGAAGGAGGACCAGTTTCGGTGGAGAGCCCTGGTCAGCCGTCGACCTGGCCGCGACCCTTCTTGATCTCGCCGCGTCGTTTCTTGGCTGCGATGCGCCGTTCGCGTGAGCCTCGAGTCGGCTTGGTGGGTCGTCGTTTCGGCGGCGGGGGAGCGGCGGCCTCGCGAATGATCTGAGCCAGCCGCTCGCGCGCGGCTCGTCGGTTGGCCAGCTGGCCGCGGTACTCGCTCGCTGCGATCGTCAGCTCGCCGTCGACCAGCCGGCTCGCGAGTCGCTTCAGGATTCGGTCGCGCAGCTCGGGCGGCAGCGAGGGAGACCCGGCGATGTCGTACGTCAGCTCAACGCGCGAGTCGGCCGTGTTGACGCCTTGGCCGCCAGGGCCCGAGCTGCGAGAGAAGCGTTCGCTCAGCTCACCGGCTGGGATGACCAGCCGGTCGTTGACGACGACGTCCTCGGCCACCCGAGAAGTATGGCGGTCACCCTCGCGCACTTCTTGCATCCGCCCGCAGGTCTACCAGCGCCTGCATGCCAGAAATGCGCGCCTGTCAAACGGCTCAGACCTTCTCGCCGACGCGCTGCATGAGCCGGTCACCGTGAGCGCGGCCTGAGCCAACGGCATCCCGCCCTGGCAAGGCGAACGAGAGCAGGACCGCGACGCCGGTGAATCCGAGGGTCCACCAGAAGGCGTGGTCGAACGCGTCCGCACGCGAGGTCGTACCGGAGGTCGACGTGGCCAGGATGACGGCGAGCAGCGCGACGCCGACCGAGCCGCCGACCTGCTGGGCGACGCGGGTCACGATGCTGGCGTGCGGTACCTGCTCGTGCTCGAGCCCGACGAACGCGACGGTCATGAGCGGGATCATGGCCATGCCCAGCCCGAGGCCGCGGACGAAGAGGGCCGCCATCAGGGTCCAGATCGCCGTGCGACTGTCGGCGAAGGCGAACGGCACAGTCCCGACCCCGACCAGCACGAATCCGAGGATCGACACCCCGCGCGCACTGATGCGCTCCATCAGACGGACGGCAACCGTACGGCTCAGCAGCGATCCGACGCCTTGCGGGATCAGCAGCAGGCCGGCGCCGAGCGCGTCCTCGCCGCGCAGCTCCTGCCAGTAGAGCGGCAGCAGCAGCATCGCGCCGTAGAGCGAGGCGCCGGACAGGAAGAGCAGCACGGTCGCCGACCACGTCGGCCGGGATCGCAGGACATCGAGGTCGACCAGTGCCGCGCCCTTGCGGCGCAGCGCCCAGGCCACGAACCCGCCGAGGAGCAAGGCCCCGGCAACGAGCGGGACGACGACGTCTACCTGCGCAAAACCGTTCTCACCGCTCACGTTCGAGAGTCCCCACAGCAGCGCGACGAGAGCGGGCGAGAGCAGAACGAGGCCGGTGACATCAAGCCGTACGCGTCCGCTTGGCTTGTCGTTCGGAATCATCCGCCAGGCGAGGAGCAGGCCCAGTACGCAGAGCGGGACGTTGACGAGGAAGAGCCAGCGCCAGCTGGCGGCGCCGAGGATCAGGCCGCCGATGACCGGTCCGATGATCGGGCACACCGCGGCCGGCATCGCGACGACGGACATCAGTCGCGCCCGGTCGGGGCCGCGCGTGGCCTGCATGATCATGGTGGTCATCAGCGGGATCATCGCGCCGCCTCCGACGCCTTGTACGACGCGGAAGGCGATGAGGCTGGAGACATCCCACGCCGCCGAGCAGAGCACCGAGCCCAGGAAGAAGAGGGCCAACGAGCCCATCCAGAGCCGCTTGGCGCCGACCCGGCTCTGCAGCCAACCGACCATGGGGATCACCGTGCCGAGGGCGAGCAGATAGCCGGTGCTCACCCACTGGATCGTGCTCACGTCGGTGTCGAGATCGGTCGAAAGCTCGTGCAGCGCAACGCTCACGATCGTGGAGTCCAGGATCACGGTGACTCCACCGACGAGCACCGTGGCGGCGATGCGGACGGCGTTCCGGTCGAGTGGTGGAGCAGACATGGCCAACTTTAAAGTACGGATATGTATCTAATATTCGGCACGCTACGCCGCGGCGTTAAGATACGCAAGTGGATCTTGAACGCGACCAGCAGAGAGCTCGACGCAAGGCGGTCAGCGCCCAGGAGCGGGAGCGGCGCCGCGACGCGAATGCCCAACCGAAGGGCCGCGCGCGGACCGCTGCAACCCGTCGACGCGGTGCCGAGCTCGAGGACGCGATCCTCGAGGCGGGCTGGGACGTGCTTGTCGAGGACGGCTATCCCGGCTTCACCTATGAGGCCGTTGCCGCCCGCGCAGGCACGAGCAGGCCTGTGCTCTATCGGCGTTGGCCGCAGCGTGAGGACCTGCTGGTGGCCACCGTCAAGGCATCGTGGCGGCCGATCCCGCGGCCCAACACCGGCAACCTCCGGGAAGACGCCATCACGTATCTGATCGCGGCGGCGGCTGCCCGCGCGAGCATGATCACCGTGCTCAGCGTGCAGCTGATGGAGTACTTCCGTGCCACGGGCACCAGCCTGAGCGAGTTGCGCGAAACTCTCCGACCGCCCGACCAGCTCACGCCTTTCGAGGAGATCGTCGCCCGTGCGGTCGAGCGTGGCGAGCTGCCTCGTCAGGAGCGCTCGACGCGCGTGGTGAATCTGCCGTTCGACCTGCTCCGCCACGACCTGCTCATGACACTGCGTCCGACGTCGGAGGAGTCGATCGCCGAGATCGTCGATGACATCTGGCTGCCGCTCCTCGGCGTGCAGTGACCTGCCACGCGGTCAGGCGCGCCACACGGGAGACGCGCGCTGCTCGTACGCCTGGCGGGCGATGCGGATCAGGTTGGATCGACCGACCGAGCCCTTGAAGTCGGACGCCACGTCGGTCACCTGGACCTCGTCGGCGCTCACCTCCGCCTCACCGATGACCGCCATGACGCGGTCCCGGCAACCGCGGCTGGCTCGGATCCTGGCGCCGAGTGATCCGTCGTGGTCGACGCGGACGCGCAGTCCGGCCGCCCTCAGATCGTCCGCGAGGGCTCGCGCGGCGTCATCCTGAGCCGGGCCGACCGGCATGACGCACACCTGAATCGGGGCCAGCCACAACGGCATTCGCCCTTGGTACCGCTCCAGCAGCGACGCCACGACTCGCTCCATCGACCCGACGGTCCCGCGGTGGATCATCACGACGCGCTGCCGCGACCCGTCGGCAGCGGCGTACGACAGGTTGAAACGCTCCGGCTGGTTGAAGTCCAGCTGGACGGTCGAGATGGTCTCCTCATGGCCGCGCCCGTCGCGCACCTGCAGGTCGAGCTTCGGCCCGTAGAAGGCCGCTTCTCCTTCTGCTTCAACGCAATTCGGTACGCCGACCGCGGCCACCGCGTCCCGCAGCGCCTCCTCTGCAGCGTCCCACTGCTCGGCACTGCCGAGGTACGCCGGGCTGTCGTCGCGTCGCGACAGCCGGACGTAGTCGACCGGCAGGCCGAGCACCTCCTGGGCGTGCAGGGCCGAGCGAAGGGCGCGGGCCGCTTCCTCGGCCACCTGGTCCGGTCGGCAGAAGACGTGGGTGTCGTCGAGGCTGATCTGGCGAACGCGGCTCAGCCCGGACACCACGCCCGATCGCTCGGCCCGGAACATCGGCGCCATCTCGTGCAGCCGCACCGGGAGGTCGCGGTAGGAGTGCTGCGCGGCCGCGTAGGTCAGGGCGTGGTGCGGGCAGTTCGCCGGCCGCAACACCAGCTCGTCGTCGCCCGCGCCCAGCGGCATCGCCGGGAACATGTCGTCGGCGAACTTCGCCCAGTGGCCAGATCGCTCGAACAGCTCACGTTTGCCGAGGACGGGGGAGTAGACGCCCTGGCATCCGTCCGCGCGGGCGATCTCACGGGCGAACCGCTCGAGCTCCTCGCGGATGACGGCGCCGGCAGGCAGCCACAGAGGCAGGCCGGACCCGATCAGAGGGTCGGTCGCAAAGATGGCCATCGCTTGGTTGAGCTCGCGATGATCGAGCGAGATTGCTTGTGCTGCTTGGTGATTCATCGTTGCTCCTCGGATGGTCGTGCTCCGAAGCCGGCGCCAGGGATCAGAAAAGCCCCGGAGCCATGCTCCGGGGCGAGTGCGTGCGGTGAGTGCAGCAGGTCAGCGCCGGAGAGGATCCGGCGTGGTCGTCATCTGGTGGCGCTGCATGTGACCACGATAGACCGAGGTCGGCTCCGTCGCACTCCTGATGTTCAGCGCGCCCCGTCATGCAGGACGCGACACCTGTGTCGCGCTACGCATGACGCCGGCTTCGGCGGTACGCCCACTCGACCGCGCGCCAGGCGGCCAGACACATCAGTCCACCGCCCGCCATGACGAGGACGTACACGACGCCAGGCGGATGTATGTCTCGCGTGTCGAGCCAGAGACCGAGCAGAACGAGCACGCCCCAGACACCCAGGAAGCCGCCCCAGGCGATGAGCTGCCACCGCACAGGTAGCTGCGTTCGCCGGCTGGCCCGGGCAACCTGCCTCATGAACCGATCATGCCGGAGTCGGACCGGTGCGTCGGCCCATCGCCGAACTCAGCGCCCACTGTCGCGCCGCGCCCCACGTGGTGGGGCGCACAGATCCGGAAGGGGGTCGTCGAGGACTGTGCACTGCCCCATGTGGCGGGGCAGTGCACAGTCAGCGACCACATACCTGTCGCGCCTGGGCTGAGTCGGCACGGACGTCGGCTCGCCACCGGCGAAGACGCGGCCGCGTCACGACGCGACGAGAAGCTCGATCAGGAGGCGACGGACTTGATGTTGCGCACCAGCGCGGTGCGGGCATCCAGCGTGTTGTCGAGCGTGAAGCTGACCAGCTCGGGTCGGTAGCGGTCGTCCGACCACTCGACCGGCCGGCCACTGGAGTCGCGGGCGAGACGCCGCTGCCGCAGCAGCGGGGTGCCGACCGGGACTTCGAGGTACTCCGCATCGATCTCGTCGGCGGGCACCGCGTCGATGGTGTGCGACGCCGAGGCGAAGTCCGCGCCGTGCGCCTGCATATGTGCCCACAGCGATCCCGAGTCGCAGTCGAATTCGAAGAGCACCTTGGCGACCGGCTCGATGAACGTGCCGCGCTCCAGCATGGTCAGCTGGCCGTCGAGGAGCCGCTGGCGCAGCACCTGCACCACGCGCTCGCCCGGCTCGATCTCCAGCGCGCTCGCGTCCTCGTCACTCGCGGGTCGCAGTGCCAGCTCGAGGGTGTGCTGCCCCGGCACCCGCCCCTCCGCGTGCGCCCACGCGGAGAACGACAGCAGTGTGTCGAAGGGCTGCCCGAGCGAGGACTGGCGAACGACGGGCGGCTTGCCCCGACCGCCCGCGATCAGCCCTTCGGACCGCAAGGTCGCGAGCGCCTGGCGGACCGGGCCGCGTGAGGTGTCCCACTGGGCGCAGAGCTGGGACTCCGACGGAATGGCCGCTCCGACCGACAGCTCGCCCTCGTGGATCTGGCGACGCAGATGGTCGGCGATCTGCTCATGCAGTGGGGGAGACATAGCCTGACTGTACATGTACTGGATCGCGCACCAAGTGGCCTGTACAACGGCGATTTCCCAGCCGATGAACGCCAGGCAAACACCTTGTGGACACTGGCGGGAAGTGTTGACCGAGGCCCCGGCAGCGGCCGTACCTTACTTGTCATGACAAGTAGCGCGACCGTGGATCTCGCCATCGTCGGCGCCGGCATCGTTGGCCTGGCTCACGCCGTCGAGGCCGTCGACCGGGGCCTGTCGGTCGCCGTGATCGAGCGAGACGACCGGGCCACCGGCGCGTCCGTGCGCAACTTCGGCCACGGCTGCGTGACCGCGCAGGCCGGGCCCACGTTGGCGTACGGCACGGCGGCCCGGCTCCAGTGGCTGCGGCTCGCGAAGGAGGCCGGTCTCTGGCTGCGCGACAGCGGCACCCTCGTGGCCGCTCGTGCGGACGACGAGCTTGCGGTCCTGACCGAGCTGCACGACCAACGCGGAGACGACGTCGTGCTGCTCGACCGCGCCACGGTCCATGACCGGGCTGATCTCGCGGACGACGTCGTCGGTGGCGCCTGGCTGCCGCTCGACATCCGGGTCGACCCGCGTGAGGCACCCGCCGCCATCGCGCGCTGGCTCACCGACCAGGGCGTCACCTTCCACTGGGGCACCGCGCTGGCCGCCACCGAGCCAGGCGTCGTACGCACCTCTCGCGGCGCCATCCGCGCGCACCGCACTGTCGTCGCCGTCGGCCACGACCTCGATCACGTCTATCCGGACCTGACCGAACGACACGGAGTACGCCGGTGCCGGCTGCGCATGCTGCGCGTCGCCGATCCGCACTCCCGCACGCTCGATCCCGCTCTGCTCACTGGCCATTCGATGCTGCGCTACGGCGGGTTCGACACCTGCCCGACGTTGCCAGCCCTTCGCGCCCGTCTCGAGCGTGAGGAGCCGGAGGCCGTCCGCTCCGGCCTCAACCTCATGTTCACGCAACGCCCTGACGGGTCACTCACCATCGGCGACACCCACCACTACGACCGCACTCTCGACCCGTTCGACGACGAGGACCTGGACGAGCTGGTACTCAGCCAGACCGCCCGACTTCTCGGCGTACCCCGGCTTCAGGTTCTTCAGCGGTGGCGCGGCGTCTACGCCTCGGCACCCGAACCCTTTCTGATCGACACCCCGCACGACGACGCCCGTGCCGTTGCTGTCACCTCCGGCGTCGGCATGACCACCGCGTTCGGCCTCGCCGCCGCGGTCCTCGACGACCTTCTCTGACCCGCTCACCGGCGTACCCCTTTACCTGCCAAGGAGATTCACATGCGCTTCCACCGCTCCGTCGCGCTCGCTTCCACCGCCTTGATCGCCCTCACGCTCGCCTCGTGCAGCTCGGACGCCGACGGCGCCGAGAGCGGTGCGAAGAAGGGTGCCAACGGCATCGAGTGCCCCAACAAGGGCACCGTCCGGTTCGGTGTCGAGCCGTTCGAGGACCCGGCCAAGCTGACGCCGGCGTTCAAGGTGCTGGCCGGCGCCCTGGAGAAGAAGCTCGGTTGCAAGGTCGAGATGACCGTCGTCGCCGACTACTCCGCCGAGGTGCTGGCCATGCGCAACGGCAAGCTCGAGATCGCCCAGTTCGGGCCGCTCGGTTACGTTTTCGCGAGTTCCAAGGCGGACGCCCAGCCCGTCGCGTCGTTCGGTGACAGCAAGGGCCAGCTGTCGACGTACAAGGCCGGCCTCTGGGTCAAGAAGGACTCGCCCATCACGTCCGTCGCTCAGCTGCGCGGCAAGCAGGTCGCCCTCGGCAGCACGGGTTCGACCTCGGGCGATGCGTTCCCGCGGCTGGCGATGCGCAAGGCCGGACTGCAGGACTCCGACGTCAAGCTCAAGTACGCCGGCGGCCACCCGCAGGCGCTGCTCGCCCTCACCAACGGCAAGGTCGACGCCGCCGAGATCAACACCCAGCAGCAGGCGACCGCGACCGAGGCCGGCAAGTTCAAAGCGTCCGACTACCGCCAGATCTGGGCCTCGGACCCGATCCCGAACGACCCGATCACGGTCAGCGGAAAGCTCGACCCGAAGTTCCGTGAAGGTGTCGCGAAGGCACTGCTCGAGCTGTCGCCGGCCGACGTCGCCAAGGTCGGCGCATTCCTCGACGTCACGCCTCCCGGACCGCTGGTCAAGGTCGAGAAGTCCACGTACCAACCGCTGTTCGACCTCGCGAGCACTCTGAAGCTCACCGAAAAGGACGCGTGATGGTGATGGCTGCGCTGGCTCCGCATCCGCAAGGGGGTGAGACCACCGCCGATGCCAAGCCGCTCCTCCAAGCGCGCGGGCTGCGCAAGACGTACGCCGACCGGGAGGTGCTCTGCGGCGTCGACCTGACGCTCCATCCAGGTGAGCTGGTGGCCGTGCTCGGCGCCAACGGATCGGGCAAGTCGACGCTGCTGCGCTGCATCGTCGGACTCACAGATCAGGACGATGGCGACCTGACCATCGGAGGCACGGAAGTCGCCGGGCTCGGCGGCAAGGCGCTCGCCGGCGTACGGCAGGAGGTCGCCATGGTCTTCCAGCAGATCCATCTAGTGGGTCGTCGCACCGTCCTAGACAACGTCTGCGCCGGGGCGCTCGGCCGGCTGCCGCTGCGCCGTTCCATCGCGCCGGTGCTGTTCCCGCGGGAGGTGCGCGCCGAGGCGATGAGCTGCCTGGATCGGGTCGGTCTCGCCGACCGCGCGAACGACCGCGCCGGCCGGCTCTCCGGTGGTCAGCAGCAGCGGGTCGCGATCGCGCGAGCGCTGTGCCAGCGCGCGTCGGTGGTCCTGGCCGACGAGCCGGTCTCCGCCCTTGATCCTGCTGCCGCCGACCACGTCGTCTCGCTGCTGCGCGATCTGGCTCGTGAGGGGTACGCCGTCGCGGCCGTCCTGCACCAGCCCGACCTGGGTCTGCGGTACGCCGATCGCATCATCGGCATGGTCGACGGCCGGATCACGCTCGATCGCCCGGCGACTGACGTCGTACGGACCGACGTCGATGCGCTGTACGCCGCGCCCGCGGCAGCGCCCGCCGCGGAGGTGACGGCATGACCGCCCGCATCCACGCGTACGAGGCCATCGAGGTGCCGCGCCGTCGACTGCCGGGTACGCGCATCCTGGTCATCGCCGCCGCGCTCATCGCGCTGCACGTCGTCGCCTGGCGAGTCACCGGCATCTCACCGTCCGCCCTCGTGCAGGGCTGGCACGGCATGGCCGACTTCCTCAGCGACGCGGTGCCGCCGGACCTGAGCTGGTCAGGTGTCGTACGCCCCGCACTGGAAGCGGCCGCGGTCACCCTCTACATCGGGCTGCTCGGCACGACCTTGTCGATCCCGTCCGCGTTCTTGCTGGCGCTGCTGGCCTCGCGGGCAACGACGCGCAACAGCTGGGTCTATCAGGCATCGCGGTCGGTGCTCTCGACGTTGCGGGCGGTGCCGGACGTGGTGTTCGCGCTGATCTTCGTGACGGCAGTGGGGCTCGGTCCGTTCGCCGGCGTCCTCGCCCTGGTCCTGCACAACACCGGCGTCATGGGCAAGCTGTGGGCCGAGGCGATGGAGGAGACCGACCTCGGTTCGCGCGACGCGCTGCGGGTGGCAGGCGCGTCCAACGTGCAGGTGGCGACCAACGCGGTGCTGCCGACCGTGCTGCCGCAGGCGGTCGGACTGCTGCTCTACCGGCTCGACGTCAACGTCCGCTCGTCGCTCGTGCTCGGACTGGTCGGCGCCGGCGGTATCGGCTTCCTGATCAACCAGTCGATCCAGCTGTTCCAGTTCGATCGGATGGTCACCCAGATCATCATCGTGCTCGTCCTGGTGATCGTGGTCGACCAGACCTCGGCGTACGTCCGTCGCCGGATCGCGGGCTAGTCCACGTCGCGCGCCCATCCGCCCGCGTTTGCGATCGCAACATGACTCGCTACCTCGAAGATGGCTCTCCTCTACGAGGGTCGTCTTCGAGGTAGCGAGTCACTTTGCAGGCGCACACGTCATAGGTTGACGTGATGTCTGCCGAAACGACGTGGCCGCCGATGATCTGGATCGGCGGCCTCCAGGGAGCCGGGAAGTCAACGCTGGCAAGGGAGTTCGCCTACGCGCGCGATCTGCCGCTCCACCGGATCGACGCGTTCACCTATGCGCATGTCGACCGGATGCCCGCAGCGGAGCCGCTGGATGCGGTGCTGGCGCGAGGTGCTGAGTACGCCGCCGATCAGTGGGCCGCGCACTGCCGAGACCGGGTCCCGCTCGTGGTCGCCGACGTCGCCGCGCGTGGTGCAGGGGACGTACCCGTCGTGGTGGAAGGACCGCAGCTCCAACCAGCCGCTTCCGCACCCACCGGCGCCTCGGTCTGGTTGCTGACCGGCTCCGCGCGGACTCGTCGCGTCCGAGAGGCGCGCCTCGAAGGTGTCGACGATCCGGACGCCCGCGCTCGGATCGACGGCCTGGCCGCTCGCGAGCTGCTGGTCGCTGAACGCCTTCGTCGGGACCTCGCGGCGACCGGACGACCCAGCGTCGACGTCGCGGATGACCCCGACTGGTCGCAGATCCGAGCTCAGCTGGAGTCCGTCCTTGAGCCTGCCCTGGACGGTGTGACCCGACTTGCGCCAGGCGCCGATCTCGCGGGCCAGCGACGGTACGAGAACCGTGCGACGGCGTACCAGCTCCGCTCCCACTGGACGGCGATTGGTGCAGCACCGAGCGCCTTCGAATTCGCCTGCGAATGTGGACGATCCGGCTGCGACCAGATGTGGGAGGGCACCCCGGACGAGTACGACGCCGCCGCCGAGAGCGACGCGGTCCGAGCCGCCGCCCACTGAGCCGGTCGAGTAGCCGGAGCGCCAACGCCACCCCGCTGGTCGAGTAGCCGGAGCGCTAGCGCCAACCCGCTGGTCGAGTAGCCGGAGCGCTAGCGGAGGCGTATCGAGACCAAGGTGCACGCGGTCACCGGGTCTCGATACGGCTCGCCCTTTGGGGCTCGCCTACTCGACCAGCGGGTGGGGCTCGCCTACTCGACCGGCGGGTCTGGTTAGGCGGGGTGGTCGTTGCGAGGACCTACGGGTCCGCTCGCCGCAGAGATCCGTCGGCTGCCGGCGGCGGTCTGGAAGCTGCGGGTGTACGTCGGTAGCACCGCCGCGTTCACGCGTGGGTCGGGAGCAGCGCTGGTCGGCACGGGCGTGTGGTGGAAGTCGGCCTGCACCCGCTCCGGAGTGACGTCGATCAGCGTGTAACCGTGGCCGATGCCGTCGAGGTACTTCACGCCGGGGTTGATCTGCTGCATCGCGCCGACCACCTGGCGGGTCGCCCCGACGGCGACCTCGGGTGCCGGGTTGCCGAGGAACTGGCGGAGGATCTCGTAGAACCCGTCGCTGGTCACCGAGGGCGTTACGAACTCCACGCCCGCCGGCGCACCGCTGGACGCGAGGTCGCACGCCCACGACGAGTGGATGTCACCGGTCAGGACCACGACGTCGCCAGCGCGAGCGGGCTGAGCCTGGAGGTGGCTGAGCAGCGAGGCCTGATCCGTGGCGTAGCCATCCCACTGATCAGCATTGACGAGGGTGATGTCGCCGGCGCCCAAGGCCGAACCGGGGTAGCGGATCGGGGTGATCATCACCTGGTTGCCGAACAAGTGCCAACGCCGCCCGCGGGTCGCGACACCCTCCTTGATCCACTCCAGCTGCTCCCGCTCGGGCAGGTGGCGGTCCGGCGAGGCGAGCGCGGCATCGATTCTCGGGTCGACACCGATAGGAACGAATCCGTCGAGCGGGCTCTGCGGGAAGGTGACCTGCTCGCTGCGGTTCTGACGGGTCTCGAGGATGGACAGGTCGCCGAGCGCGCCGAACGTGAACCGCTTGAAGAAGCGCGTACCCCGGTGCGGCACATGCTGATTCGGCATCCGGAACGGCATCCATTCGAGGTACGCCTGCATCGCTGCATTGCGGCGTGCGAGGTAGGGGCCTTCGTCGGCCTGGTGGTTCTGCGCGCCGGCTGCCCACGCGTTGTTGGCGACCTCGTGGTCGTCGAAGATCGTGATCCACGGATGCTGGCGGTGCGCGGCTCGGGCGTCCGGGTCGGCCTTGTGCAGCGCATGCCGCAGCCGGTAGTCCTCCAGGTCGAGGATCTCCGTAGCGGGTGCACCGTCGCGTACGCCGACCAGCTCCTTCGGCCCGTAACGGTCGGCGCCGTTGCCGTACTCGTAGATGTAGTCACCGACGTGGAGCACGAAGTCGAGGTCGTCGCGCTGGGCGATCGCGCGGTACGCCGTGAAGTAGCCGCCGGTGTAGTTGCTGCAGCTGACGAGCGCCATCCGCAGCGCGCGCACCTCGCCGGGGATGTCGGCCGCCGTCTGGGTCCGCCCGACCGTGCTCCACTCGCCCAGGCTGTGGAAGCGGTAGTAGTAGCGCGTGTAGGGCTTGAGGCAGGTCACGTCGACCTTGACCGTGTGGTCCGAGCTCGCCCTGGTGTGGACGGTGCCGTGCGCCACCTTCTTGCGGAACTTCGGGTCGCGGGCGACCTCCCACTGGACCGGGATCGACCGGCCGCGACCGCTGCCCGGCGTGGCGACCGGCTCGTGCTTCTTGGCCGGTGGCGTGGCGCGGGTCCAGATGATCACGGACGTGCCCGTCGGGTCGCCGCTCGCGACGCCGTAGCCGAAGATGCCGTCACGTGCCGGTGCGGCCGCAACAGCCGGGTCGAAGACGCGGGGTGCCGCGACGGCAGCCGTGGCCGCAGCCACACCCGCGATGACAGTGCGTCGCTTGATGCCGGGAGTGGTCATGCACGCATCGTCCGTCGGCACGTTCGACGATGTGGCGAGAACTCCCGAACAGGGCTGACCGGAAAGATCCCGAGAGGCCCGTGCGTACTGATCAGTAGCAAAACGTGAGTTTCGCGACTCTTTCGGTAGTCGGTACGCTCCGATCATGCGCATTGGTGTACCCAGCGAGGTCAAGAACAACGAATTCCGCGTCGGCATCACGGCGGTTGGCGTCCACGAGCTGGTGGCCAACGGTCACGAGGTCCTCGTCCAGAAGGGCGCCGGGCTCGGCTCGCTGATCAGCGATGACGAATACGTCGCTCAAGGCGCGAAGATCGTCGACTCCGCCGATGCGGTGTGGGGCGACTCCGAGATGGTCATGAAGGTCAAGGAGCCCGTGGAGGAGGAGTACCACCGACTCCGGGAGGGCCTGACGCTCTTCACCTACCTCCACCTCGCCGCCGACCGGCCGCTCACGGACAAGCTGGTCGAGACCGGCGTGACCGGAATCGCTTACGAGACAGTGCAATTGCCGTCCGGTCTGCTGCCTTTGCTCTATCCGATGTCGGAAGTTGCTGGCTGCCTCGCACCCCAGGTGGGGGCGTACTCGCTGATGCGCGCCCAGGGTGGGCGCGGCGTACTCATGGGCGGTGTCGGCGGTGTCGCCAACGCGAAGGTCGTCGTCCTCGGAGGCGGTGTGGCAGGCCAGAACGCCGCCAACATCGCGCTCGGCATGGGTGCCAACGTGACGATCCTGGACACCGACCTCGACAAGCTGCGGATGAGCTTCTGGCGCTACAACAACCGCGTGCACGGTCTGGCCTCGTCCCGGCTGTCCGTCGAGCAGGAGGTCACGGCGGCCGACATGGTCATCGGCGCCGTCCTCATCCCGGGTGCCAAGGCCCCCAAGCTGGTCAGCAATGAGCTGGTGTCGCGGATGAAGCCTGGCTCGGTGCTCGTCGACATCGCCGTCGACCAGGGTGGCTGCTTCGAGGACACGCGCCCCACGACTCACGCCGACCCGACGTTCAAGGTGCACGAGTCGATCTTCTACTGCGTCGCGAATATGCCTGGGGCCGTGCCAAATACGTCGACCTACGCCCTCACCAACGCGACCCTGCCGTACGCCGTCCGTCTCGCCAACCAAGGCTGGCGCGACGCGATGCGGGCCGACCCGGCCTTGGCGCTCGGACTCAACACGCACGCCAAGAAGATTACCTGCCCGCCGGTGGGCGAGGCCTTCGGTCTGGACTCGATCACGCCGGATGAGGCCCTCGCCGGCTGATCGTCGACGGATTGGTGCAAACCGGCGCCCGAATCGAAACTTCTGGCCTTTGCGGTCTTGGCGGGAGGATGATCGTGGGGGCGCGCGGCTGACCGGTGGGGGATGCCGCCGCGGTTCTCAGGAGGGGCCCGTGGGGTTGACGGGGACGCAGGTCAAAGCGGTTCTGACGACGGTCGGTGCTGCCGGTGGCCGCAAGGTCGACACGTTCGACAACATCGCCATGCACCTCAACGCGACCATGTCGGACATCGGTCTGCGGACCGCCCAGGGGTGTGCCACCTTCCTGGCGAATGTCACGCAGGAGACGGCCTTCTTCGGCACCTTCACGGAGTTCGGTGGCCCCAAGACGTACGACCCCTACCGCGGCCGCGGCGCCATCCAGACCACCGGCAAGGGCAACTATCGCGCGATTGGGAGCTTCCTCAAGAAGCGTGGCCTCGTCACGGACTCCGACGTCTTCGTGAGGGATCCGAAATCGCTCGCGTCGGCGGACTTCGCCTGGCACACGGCGACCGAGTACTACACCCGCTCGCGGGGTGGCCGGGCCTGGCAGGTCGGCGGTTTGCAGTACACCTCCCTCGCGATGCTGTCGGATGCGAACGCCTCGATCGGCGTCATCGCCAAGGCGATCAACCGCGGCAACCCCAGCGCGACACATGACGCGTTCGGCATCGAGGATCGCCGTGCGTTGTGGGAGGCATACAAGGAGCTGGGCTCAGCGCTCATCCCCATGCGGCCGATGGGACTGGTCGGTGCTCCGGTGGCTCAGCCGGGCGCAGCGCCGGCGAAGTTCGACGACGGCTTCCTGGGCCCCGGCACCTGGACGGCCTTCATGCGCATCACCCGGGCGTCCCAGCGGAGGTTCGCGGTGCAGAACCTCCAGCGGCACCTGAACATGCGCGGCTTCACGGGGATCGACGGCCGGCCGATCGTGGATGACGGAGAGGGGCTGCTCGACAACACCAAGGGTCCGACCAAAGGCACCCACACCCAGTGGGCGCTGGCCAAGGCACTCGGGACGACGGCAGGCGGCGGTGTCTTCGGCAGCCCGTCAGAGGTCCTCGCCCGCTGGCAGCGCCAGCTCAAGGTCGGTCGTACGCTCCCGCTTCCTGCGGCGACGGTCGCGCCGGCGCGACCGCGCACTGTCGTCCTCAAGCCGCCTCGGCAGACGCACGGCACGACTCCCGTGGCGGGCCTGCAGGCGTCGTTCGAGAGCTGGAAGTTCCCGGGTCCGGGAGCCGATGTCTCACTGCTGGAGGCGTTTTCGCGGTTGGTCGAGTTCCGGCTGCAGGCGACCTACGGCGCGTACTGCCTCGAGGACAACGTCCGCGAGAAGGAGGACTGGCACGACAACCATGTCGAGAAGAAGACGTCGGCCCACCAGGGCATGCAGAAGATCTGGTTCGTCAAGACGGTCGACGGCCGCGGTCTCGCGATGGGCGCCGACTGGAACGCCTCCAAGAAGGAGGCCGAGTTCATGACCGTCGCGGCCGGGCTGGCCGCCGAGTGCGGTCTGCGCTGCCACGTCGAAGGCGATCACCTGCACGTGGACACGTGGTCGGAGCGCATCCGCACCTGGACCTTGCCGGACAAGATCGGCCGGCCGACCAACGGTCTGCTCGCCGTCGACGGCAGCTGGGGCGAGTCGACGACCCGACGCCTGCGCTACGTCCTCGGTATGCCCGCGTCGTCCTCATTCGACAGCGATGTCGTACGAACCCTGCAGTCCCGTCTGAACAACGTGAGCCACCTCGATCTGCCACTCAGCGGAGCGTTCGACGCAGCCACCGAAGCCGCGCTGGGCGCGCGGCTCGGCACCAAGACCAAGTCCGGCGACCGCTTGTACGTCTCGCTTCTCCAGCAGAGCCTCAACCTCCAGCGCATCTAGCTGCCCCGGGGCAAGTCCTGCCGGGCTCAACCAGCGTCGATCTCGGCGCGGCGGCGTTCGAGGAGCTCGCGCTCGGGCTGGTCCGGCGCGGTGAGAGCGATGGCCTCGTCGTACGCCGACCGCGCCTCGTCGAGGCGACCGAGCCTCCGCAGGAAGTCGGCCCGCGTCGCCGGGAGCATGACGTACGACGAGAGCGCGCCTTGGTCGATCGCGTCCAGCTCACGCAGCCCGGCCTCGAAACCGTCGCGAAACCCCACGGCGATCGCTCGGTTGAGCCCGATCACCGGCGACGGCTGCGCGACGAGCAGCGCGTCGTACAACGGCACGATGGCCGCCCAGTCGGTCGCGTCGGCGGAGGGAGCCTGTGCGTGGCGCTGGGCGATCTCGGCCTGGAGGCGGAAGGTGCCCGGCGGTCGGCCATCGTGCGCGGCTCGACGCAGATGCCATGAGGCCTCATCGATGAGGACCCGATCCCACCGCGACCGGTCCTGCTCCTCCATCGGTACGAGCTGACCGTTGGAGTCGAATCGCGTTGCGCGCCGGGCAATCTGGAAGGTGATGAGCGCGAGCAGCGAGCGCGCCTCGTCCTCGGTGGGCATCAGGTCGACCAGCAGTCGCGCGAGGCGTCGCGACTCGAGCGCGAGGTGGTCGGACTGGCGCGTGTAGCCCTCGTTGAAGATGAGGTAGATGACGGCGAGCACGCCACTGATCCGCTCGGCGAGGACGTCGTCGTCCGGCACGCGATAGGGGATGCCCGCGTGCGCGATCTTCTTCTTGGTGCGCAGCAGACGCTGCGACAGCGTGGCCTCCGGAAGGAGGAAGGCCCGCGCGATCTCGGGTGTGCTCAACCCGGCAACAGTCTTGAGTGTCAACGCAACTCGGCTGTCGAGGGCGAGCGCGGGATGGCAGCAGGTGAAGATCAGCCGCAGCAGATCGTCCGAGCGCTGCGTCGCGGCGGGGTCCTCCAGCATGGCTGCCTCCTGCAGCTTGGTGCGTTCGTTCTGCCTCCGGCGCAGCACGTCGAGGGCCCGCCGCCGCGCGACCGTGGTGAGCCACGCACCTGGTGATCGGGGGAGGCCCTCCTCGGGCCAGGTTCGCAGGGCCTTCTCGACCGCGTCCTGCGCGGAGTCCTCGGCGAGATCCCAGTCCTGCGTCATCCGGATCAGCGTGGCGACGATCGCGGGTCGCTCCGCCGCCACAGCGGTGGCCACAGCCTCGGCTGCGGCGGCGGATGCGGTCACGTCACTCCTCGCTCAGGTCCCAGACCGGGCGCAGCTCGAGCTTGCCGCCGTTGGCCTGGGGATGGCGTGAGGCAATCTTGATCGCCTCGTCCAGGTCCGCACAGTCCAGCAGGTCGAAGCCGACAATCCATTCCTTCGACTCGGTGAACGGCCCGTCGCTGACGAGCACCTCGCCGCCGCTGACCCGCACCGTGGTCGCATCACTGGTCGGCCGCAGGGCTTCGCCCACGATCCGCTGGTCCTTCACCTCGTCGAGCCACTGCTCAATCGAGATGTCGTTCTCATGCGCCTCGGCCTTCAGCGCCGGGTCGACCACCACGAACATCACGTACTTCATCGCTTCTCCTTCAACGTTTGTTGTGCCCGTACGACGATCGGCCGGGCTGCGTTTCCGACTGGGCTGACCAATGGGCTCAGAGCACGACCCACTGGTGGCCGTCGATGAGCTCGCGGGTCGCATCCATGTGCCCGGCGTGGGCCGCGGTCTCGGTGATGACGTGCATGATCACCGAGCGCAGGTCGGGATAGCTCATGTTCCACTCGGCCCAGGTCGGGTCGGGTGCCTTGGGCGGTGCGTCCAGCGACGTGGCGGCGATGAGCTCGTCGGACCGGCGGCACTCTTCCTGGTAGCGGCGGATGACGTCGGCCGCGGGCTCCTCCGGGTCGACCTGCCACTCGGCGTTCGGGCCTTCCGGGAAGTAGTCGGTCGACTCGCCGCCCATCACGCACCGGAACCAGTAGCGCTCGTCGGACAGCGTCAGGTGCTGGACCAACCCGAGCGCGTGCCAGCCGGACGGCAGCTTCGGCTGGCGCAGCTGCTCATCGGTCAGTCCCTCCAGCGCGGTCAGCACGTGGCGGCGCGTGCCCTCCAGGGCGCTGAGGAGGACCTCCTTCTCACGGGTGTCCGTCCCGGTGTTGGTCATGGTGCTCATCGTTGCGTTCCTCTCGTCGTGTCGTGCTGTTACCCACCCGACGATCGGCGGATCCCCGAATCCGACACCTACGCGGACGACTTTGTCAGAGCGGCCGTGAATGATCGGCGTTGTGACTCCTGAGCGCCCGATGCCGCCCCTGAACGCCGACGAACGACGGACCCTCGAGTCCTGGCTCGACTTCCACCGCACGACTCTCGTCATGAAGGTCGACGGTCTCGACGACGTCCAGGCCGCCACCCTCTCGGTGCCGCCGTCCGGCTTCACCCTGACCGGGCTGATCCAGCATCTGGCCGAGGTCGAGCGCAACTGGTTCCGCCGCGTGCTGGCCGGCGAGGGCGTACCGCCCATCTTCGACCCGGAGGCGGACCCGGACGGTCCGGACGGCGGGTTCGACGTGGCCGAGGACCAGACCGTGAGCGGGGCGCTCGCGACGTGGGAGGCCGAGGTCGCGGCAGCCCGAGCGGTCTGTGCGGCGCGGGAGCTGACCGACACCGGCGTGTTCATGGGCCAGAGCGTGAGCCTGCGCTGGATCTACGTCCACCTGATCGAGGAGTACGCCCGCCACAACGGCCACGCCGACCTGCTGCGCGAGCGCATCGACGGCATGACCGGCGTCTAGCGCCGCGGGTCAGGCGGGGCGATCCCCTGGTTCGGGAGGCCCGCCGATGCCCGTTGGTCTACGGTGTATACATGCCATCAACCAGGGAGAAGGTCGCGGAGGCGACGCGTGAGCTCTTGGAGGCCGAGGGCTCGGCCGCTGTGAGTATGCGTCGTGTGGCTCAGAGCGTCGGGATCACGCCGATGGCGCTGTATCGCCACTACCCCAACCGCGAGGGGTTGCTGAACGAGGTGTGCGAAGAGGCCTTCGCGAAGGTCGCCGATCAATGGCGTTCCAGGGAGCAGCAACGGGACTCCTGGGCAGATCTGCTGGCCATCGGGAGTCTCCTCGTCGATCTGGCCATCGCGCGACCGCATCTCTATCGCTACATGTTCATCGACCAGCGGGACGAGGCGCGCCAGCTCCCCGACAGCTCGGCCGCCGCGCAGTCGCCGACCCTCAGCATCGTCATCTCGGGCGTCACGAGGTGCATGGACGAGGGCGTTTTTCGCCGGGATGACCCGCTTGCTGTGTCCCTGACCCTGGTCGCTCAGCTGCAGGGACTCATAGCCCTCTATCAGGGTGGCCGGCTCGGCGTCGATGAGAACGCGTTCCGCGACCTCTGCCACGACTGCCTGAGGAGGGTCTTCCATGGTCTCGCTGCTTGATCGGCGCGCCATACGTCTCGCGGACGGGAGCGCGCTGCTCTCCGGTGCGTTGCTGTACCTGGGCGTCGGGCTGCACCCCGTGGCGCTCTTGACCTGGGTCGCGCTGCTGCCGGTCATGCTGGCCGCGCCGAGAGTGTCGGCGCGCAGGTCGGCGCTGCATGCCGCCCTGGCGTGGCTCATCGGTCAGGCCGGTCTCTGGTTCTACTTCACCGACACGGTGGAGCTGCCGCCTGTGCTGGCTCTATCCGTCGTTCTGTACGGCGCGGCTCTCCTCGTGTGTGCCGTTCTGTTCGCGAGAGCCCTGATTCTTCGGCGACGTGCGCTGTCGGCGATCGTGCTGGCCGGGGCGACGTGGATCGCCGGTGAGTACACCCTTTCGTTGGTGGGATCCAACGGTGCCTGGTGGAGCCTCGGCTACAGCCAGGCCGAGATCACGCCGGTGCTCCAGATCGTCTCCGCGACCGGAGTCTGGGGGATCAGCTTCCTGCTGGTGGCTGTGCCGGTTGCCCTCGCGGCGGCCTTCGCGCCGGGCGCCGGCACGCGGGAGCGGATGCGGATCGGGATTGCCGCGGCCGCGACGCTCGTCGTGGTGGGCGGCTATGTGACGACGGACTTCCTGGTCATCTCCGCTCACGACGACGCCAAGCTTCGAGTCGGCGTCGGCGTAGCCGCTCAGAACAAGGACGACGTCCGCCCGGAGAGCGCCGCCGGGCAGCGGCTCACGGCGCGATACGTGGGCCTGGTCCGGTCCATGGCGGATGAGGGCGCACGGGCTGTCGTCCTGCCGGAGAAAGCGTTCCTGGCTGACCAGTCGACCCTCGGCCGGCTCGCCGATCCATTCGTCGTGGTCGCGAAACAGCGGCACGTCGACGTGGTGCTCGGCGTCCTCGTGCGGCAGCCCGACGGTCAGTACAAGAACATCGCGCTGGCCATTCCCGGCAACGGTGCTGCCTTCTCCACCTACACCAAGCACTACTTGATCCCGGGCGTGGAGAGTGACACGACGGCCGGCAGCGGACTCACGTTCGTCCCGGGCTCGCAGCAGCGGCTGGGTGTGATCATCTGCAAGGACCTCGACTATCCCAACCTCGTTCGTGACTTCCGCAACGCGGGCTCCACCGTGCTGCTGGCTCCCGCGTGGGACTTCTTCAACGACGGTTGGCTGCACGGCCGGATGGCCGTGACGCGCGGCGTCGAGAGCGGTCTGGCGCTCGCTCGCTCCGGTCGGGACGGGCGCCTCACCATCAGCGACGGGACCGGCCGGGTGGTCGCCGAGCGAGAGTCGAGCTGGGACCGGCCGACGACGATCGTGGCCGACATCCCGACCCGGACCCCTCGGACGCTGTACGCCAGGTTCGGCGACTGGTTCGCCTGGCTGTGCGTCCTCGGGATGCTGTACGGCGTGGGCCGGTTGGTGATCGACCACCGTCGAGCCCGCCGCGTGAACGGGCCAGCGTTCGGCGGTCAGGCGGGCGGGGCGTACGGCGCGAGTCGCAGCACCTTGTCGGCGTTGTCGCCGTTCGACGTGGTCACCCAGAGTGCTCCGCCAGGACCGTTCTGAACCGTACGGATTCGGCCGTAGGTGTCGTTGAGGACGGGCAGCTGCTCGTCGCGGGTCACGGTGCCGGCCGCGTCGAGCGTGAGCACGCGTACGCCTGTGTTCTTGAGCTCGGCGACGGCGAGCGCTCCGTTCCAGCGGCCCCAGCCCGTGCCTTGCAGGAAAGTCATGCCGCTCGTCGCCACGGTCGGGTTGCCGGACGACCAGCGGGCGCGGACCGCGTTGGGGTACTTCGTGGTGTCGGTCATCGGCACTGACTCGTTGTAGCCCGGGACCGGGTCGTAGCCGTAGTTGCCGCCGCGCAGGACGACGTTGGTCTCGTCGTCGCGGTCGGTGCCTTGCTCCTGGCTCCAGAGCTGGGAGCTGCCCGGCCGGACGGCGAGACCCTGCACGTTGCGGTGCCCGTAGCTCATGACGTAGCGCGCGTTGCCGGTGCGTGAGGCGTACGGGTTGTCGGCTGGGATGCCGCCCTGCGGGTCGATGCGCAGGGTCTTCCCGCCGAGCGAGCTGAGGTTCTGCGGGTTCGTGCCGGTGGCCGCGTCGCCGGTGCCGATGCTGATCCGATAACCGGGAGTGAATCGGAGCCGGCAGCCGGAGTGCCGTCCGCTGGTGAGCGGGATGCCGCTCACCAGGGTCTTCTCGCGGACGGCTCCGCTGCCGTCGTTGGTCAGTCGCCAGCGGATGACGCGGACGTCGACCGGCTTGCCTGCGGACTGATAGGTCTGGCACGTGTAGAAGTAGGTGTGCACGGTGGTCGGGTCGATCTCCAGACCCATCAGTCCGCCCTCGCCGACGGCGTAGACGTCGGAGAACGGTGCGTTGACCGTGCGTACGACGCCTGCCGCAGTACGCAGCACGAGCTTGCCTCCGCGCTGGGTCATCAACATGTCGCCGTTCTTGAAGAACGCGACGTCCCACGGAAAGTTGAGACCAGTCATCACGGTCTGCACGGTGGCCGCTTTCGCGGCGGGCGCAGCGTCTGGTGGCGCGGTCGGGCTGGCCTCGGCGGCGCACGCCATGAGCGTGCCGGCCAGGCCGGTCGCCGCGGTGGCGGCAAGTGCTGATGTGATCCGACGACTGCGCGAGCCGATCATCTTGACGACGGTACGCCCGCTGTCGCCGCTCGCACGGAATCGGCCTTGGTCAGTGTTCCCAATGAGTTGAGCCGAACCCCATACAAGGGCGCGCGGGATCCGCTAACGTCGCGCAGCACTGACCATAGGTGCTCAGGAAAGGCTTGAAATGATCACTAATAATCACAAGAGGCGAGGCGCTGCGACTCTGTGCGCAGCCGCCGGCCTGGTCCTTCCCCTGGCACTGGCGTCCGGATCTTCAGCCGAGGCGCTGGGTGGACAGGCCGCCGCTGACGGCGCGACCACGCTGCCCAACCTGACGGCGGCGACCCAGGTCGACGCCCACACCGTCACGTTCACCGCGGGTGCCGCCAAGCTGCGGATCACCGCGATCACGGGCAAGACGCTGCATGTCGAGATGGCGCCGGACGGCACGTTCACCAACCCCGACGATGCGCCTTCCGACCCGAGCAAGCCGTCGGCCACCATGCTCCAGAAGCCCGCGACCCCGTCCGGTGCACTCAAGCTGAAGGACGAGGGTTCTGCGTACCGGCTCTCGACGCCCGACGCGTCACTCACGATCACGAAGGCCGACCCCAAGCTCACCCTGACGAGAGCGGACGGCACTGTGCTGTTCCGCGAGGCGTCGCCGCTGACCTGGTCCGATCAGGGCACGACGCAGACGCTGGCAGGCAAGCCGGGCGAGCAGTTCTATGGCGCAGGTGAGCAGAACGGCAGCTACACGCTGACCGGCAAGAAGGTCAACGTTGCGAACTCGTTCAACTGGAACGAAGGCGGCTACAACAACTCGCAGCCCTACTACGTGTCGACGGCCGGCTACGGCGTCTTCCGCCACACCTTCGCGCCCGGCGCCTACACGTTCGGCTCAGCCACGGACTCCGCCGCGCCAGTCACGACCACCGAGAACGAGCAGCGGTACGACGCCTACTACTTCGTGGGCGACCTCAAGTCCGTGATCGGCCAGTACACCGACCTCGTCGGCAAGCCGTTCATGCCGCCGATCTACGGTCTCGAGCTCGGCGACTCCGACTGCTACCTGCACAACGCCAACCGCGGCGAGCGACACACGTTGGACTCGCTGAAGGTCGCGCAGGGCTACGTCGACAACGGCATGCCCAACGGCTGGATGCTTGTCAACGACGGCTATGGCTGTGGCTACGAGAAGCTCCCCGAGACCGGCGCCGGCCTGCAGAAGACCAACATGCAGATGGGCCTGTGGACCGAGAGTGACCTGACCAAGCAGGAGGACGAGGTCAAGGCCGGCGTCCGCGTCCGCAAGCTCGACGTCGCCTGGGTCGGCCCGGGCTATCGCTTCTCTCTCGACGGCTGCGAGACGGCGTACTCGGGCATCGAGAAGTACTCGGACGCAAGGGGATTCGTCTACCAGCCCAACTCGTGGGCGGGCGCCCAGCGGTGCTCCGTGCTCTGGTCGGGTGACCAGAGTGGCAGCTGGGACTACATCCGCTGGCAGATCCCGACGTACGCCTCATCGACCATGTCGGGCATCGCCTACAACACCGGCGACGTCGACGGCATCTTCGGCGGCTCGCCCAAGACGTACGCCCGTGACCTGCAGTGGAAGTCGATGCTGCCGACCACGATGACGATGGACGGCTGGGCGCCGAGCGACAAGCAGCCCTACCGCTACGGCGACGACATCAACGCGATCAACAAGAAGTACCTCCTGCTCAAGGAGCGGCTGCTGCCCTACTCCTACAGCTACAGCGCGCAAGCACATCAGAACGGCGTCGGCCAGGTCCGCCCGCTCTACCTGCAGTACCCGAATGATCCTGCGGCACAGACGAACTCGGCGAAGTACGAGTTCATGTCGGGCGACGACTTCCTCGTCGCGCCGGTCTACTCCGACACCTCCGTCCGCAACGGCATCTACCTCCCCAAGGGGACCTGGGTCGACTACTGGAGCGGCAAGACGTACACCGGTCCGACGACGATCAACGGCTACAACGCACCGCTCGACAAGCTGCCGATGTTCGTCCGTGGCGGCGCTGTTGTGCCGATGTGGTCCGAGGGCACGACGTCGTGGAAGACGCGCGACAAGGGCCGCCTCTCGGTCGACGTGTTCCCGCAGGGGACCAGCTCGTTCGACCTCTACGAGGACGATGGCGTCACGCGCAAGCACGCAGCCGGGCAGTCCTCAACGCAGAAGCTGTCCGTACGCGCACCGCAGGCCGGCGTCGGCACCGTCCAGGTGACGGTCGGAGCGATCAAGGGCACGTACGACGGCCAGGCAGCCTCCCGTGGCTACGACCTCACCGTGCACTCGCCGAAGAAGCCGGCGGTCGTGAAGGTCGGGGCGCAGGACCTCAAGCAGGTGGCTGACGCGGCGGCGCTCGCCAAGGCGCCGTCGGGTTGGTACTACGACGCGGCCAAGGGCATCGCGCACGTGAAAACGACTGCGGTTGCTCGCAGCTCGTCCGCGACCGTGTCGCTGGTCGGTGCCTCTGCTGTGGTCGGGAGCCATGACGACTCGGCTGCTGCGGTGTCGATCAAGACGCCCGCAATGAGCGCACCGGGGAGCACGGCGACCGTGCCGGTCACCGTGCGGAACGACGCGACGGTGCCGCTCAACGACATGACGGTCAAGGTCGCCTCGGACACGGACGGCATCACGGCCTCGCCCGCGACCATCACGATTCCCGGCGGGCTGCAGCCCGGCGCGTCGAAGACCGTGAACACGAAGGTCAGCGTGTCCGACACCGCGAAGCCCGGCTCGGCCACGCTCACCGCGACGTTCGCCTACTCCGCTCGGAGCCGGAGCTACAGCAGCTCCTTCTCCGGGGAGACGGTGGTCCCGTACGCCACGCTCGCGAAGGCGTACGACAACGTCGGTGTCACGGACGCGAAGACCTACGCCCAGGGTGATCTCGACGGCGGCAAGGACAGCCTGTACGGCGAGGGGCTGGCGGCCGCCGGCATCAAGCCTGGTGCGACGGTCACGTCCAACGGGCTGAGCTACACGTGGCCCGGGTCGGCGTACGGCACGGCGGACAACGCCAAGGCAGCCACGCAGACGATCGCCGTGAAGGGCCGCGGCAAGGCCCTCGGTCTGCTCGGCACGGCCACGGCGGGCGGCGGCGCCGGCGGACAGGTCACCGTGACCTACTCCGACGGCACGACCAGCACCGGCACCACGGGCTTCCCGAACTGGCTGCAGAACACGACCAACACCTACAACGCCACCACGGTGACGTCGGTGAAGGGCCGCTACACGCCCACGGGTTACGGCAACGGTGAGTACGACTACCGCGTGTACTCCAACACCGTCGCCCTCGACCCGGCCAAGGACGTCGTCGCGGTCACGTTGCCCGGCAACGCGTCGCTGCACGTCTTCGCCCTCAGCGTCGGGACTCCCGCCGGCTGAGCACCAAGCCGTGAGGGCACGAGCGACAGGCCGCCACCTATGCGCCCGTGCCCTCACGTTCCACCCTGCCCATTCGTTGGTCGAGTAGCCGGAGCGCCAGCGGAGGCGTATCGAGACCAGGTGCCCGCGCGCACCTGGTCTCGATACGTCTCGCCCCTTGGGGCTCGCCTACTCGACCGGCGTGAGGGCCCCGGTCAGGGCGGCGACGACGGGGGCGTACATCTCGGCCTTGATGGCACCGAGGTTGTCGCCCGCCAGCTGCTGGTGACCGGCCGCCAGCCCGAGCGCGGCCGGCAGGACATCGTCCTCGTCGACGGCGTAGTCGACGATCCCGGCCGCAGCGGCGTCAGCGCCGCCGTACCGCTGACCGGTGACCATTGCCCGGTGCGCCGTCTGCGGCGTGAGCCGTGAACGGATGAGCGCGGACATGCCTGGGGTGAACGGCATTCGGAGACTGGCCTCGGGCAGGCACCAGAACCCGCGGTCGGACCGCATCACCCGGATGTCATGCGCCAACGAGAGCATCGCGCCGGCCGCGTACGTGTGCCCCTGGCATGCCGCGACGGTCACAAAGGGGAGCGTGAGGAACCGCTCGAACAGCGCGTGCACCCGCTCGAGATAACGGTCGTACTCATCCAGGTGCTGACCCAGCCAGGCCAGATCGAGCCCGTTCGAGAAGTACTTGCCCGTCGCGCAGGTCACCAGAGCACGCTCGCCCTCGGTGTGCTCGACCACGTCCAGGTACGTCTCGACCTGGCTCAGCCACTTCGGGCTGAACCTGTTCTCGTCGTCTCCGAGATCGAGGACGAACACCTCACCGTCCTGCCGCAGCGTCACCAGCTCCTCGCAGGCTCGCCGCCCGGCTGGGATCGCCAGGCTAGTTGTAGAGACCGTACTCCATAACTGTCGCAGGTACGTTGACCCCATGGCGAGACCGACCAAGCACGACCCCCAGCAGCTCGTCGATGCGGCCGTTGCCCTGTTCGCCGCGAAGGGCCTGAGCGGGGTCACGATGACGGCGGTGGCCGAACGGGTCGGAGCGCCCAATGGCTCGATGTACCACCGGTTTCCGACTCGCGGCGCGTTGCTCGGCGCGATGTGGTTGCGGGCCGTGCGCTGCATGCACGAAGCCCTCCACGAGGCGGCCGGCGTCGACGTCGGCGAGGATCCGGTGGCCGCCGCCGGTGAGGCTGCTGCAGCCCTGGGCCGCTGGTGCCTCGACCACCCCGACATGGCGGCGGTGCTGTTCGCCGGCAGGGCAGCGTACGACCCCGACTCCTGGCCCACGGCCGAACGGGAGCAGGTCGATGCGGAGAACCGCGAGTTCGACGCGCACGCGGCCGCGCTGGTCAAGGCGCTCGTACGACTCGGCATCCCGCGCATGGTCGTCGACCTCGCGCTCATCGACCTCCCGTACGCCGCCGTGCGCCGCTACCTCGCAGACAGCACTCCCGTGCCCAAGGCCATGCCCGAGATCATTCGCGAAGCCGTCGTCGCGATCCTTCAGGATCACGTCCGCTGATCCGCACTGATCGTCCCGCCATGTCTGAGGGTCTTTCGTCTGACGTTTCCTGGCTGGGCGGCCGAAGCGACGAGTCGGGGACTGCTTGCGTTCGCGCACGATCGTGCCTGGGCGCACATCACTTCACTTCTTGACGGCGTAGATGGCGTCGCGTTTGTCGATGAGCCACCCACCCGCGAGATGTACATCGGGACCAGGTATCGCGTCCGAGTCAAGAAGCATGACGGTGACGGCCAGGTTCGCTCGTATCCCACGCAGAGCGTGCTGCTGTTCCTCGAGCAGGCGCAAGACACTCTGGACGGACTCGAGGAGATCCGGCTGTTTGCTGGCTACCGCTGGGACGCTGACGTGTGGCAGATCGGGGCCCCCGTGATCTCCTTGCACGATGGCGAACAGGTCATTTGGGTACACGAGCTGCCAGAGGCTGATCAACTGGCGATCGCGAGCGCCGTACCGGTCACTCCGCACAGCGGCCCACAGCCGCCAGAAGTTGTCGTGAGCGAGAGGCTGAGTGCCAACCGCCCAGAGGAAGGGCAAGCGTGACCAGGATCGGTGAGGTCATCGCGACGGCGCGTCGTGCGCACGGGCTCACGCAAGAACAGCTCGCCAAGCTGGCAGGCGTGACGCAGGCTGCCTTGTCCCGTTACGAGAATGATCTGCGCGAGCCAGATGACGGCGTACTCGATCAGATCGCGCATGCGCTCGGCGTGACCCCTTCCTTTCTCAGGCGTGCGGACCGTGTGCACGGCGGGATGGCCGTAGATGCTCACATGCGACGGAGAGCGACGGCGGCTCCGGGCGTGTGGCGGCGGCTGGAGGCTCAGCTGAACATGTATCGATGGCACGCCAGTCAGATGTTCGAAGAAGTGACGATCAATGCCTCGAGTCACGTACCGACGATCGACGCCCTTGAGGCGTCGCCAGCGGATGCGGCGCGGTTGGTGCGCGCACAGTGGCGTATGCCGATCGGGCCGGTTCGACACCTTGTCGACTGGCTGGAGAGTGCCGGATGCGTGGTGTTCGTGGAGGACTTCGGTTCTCCGCGCGTCGATGGCCTGTCGCAGTGGATTGGTGATCATCCGGTGATCATCGTGAACGCGGTGGTGCCGCCAGATCGTATGCGCCTGACCCTTGCTCACGAGCTTGGCCACCTGGTGATGCACACGGCAGTCACGATCGGCCAAGACCTCGAGGCGGAGGCCAACGCTTTCGCGGGTGAGTTCCTGATGCCGGCGGACGTCGTTCGACCCGCACTACGGAACTTGAGCGCGTCACGCCTACCAGCCCTCAAGCAGGAGTACGGCGTCTCGATGCAGGCACTGGTGGAGCGCGCCTTTCACCTTGGCCTCCTCGGACCAAAGGAGCGCACCAGGATCTACAAGGTGTTCAGTGCGCGCGGGTGGCGAGTGATCGAACCTGGGAGTGATGACATCCCGATCGAGCGGCCGGCCCTTGCTGAAGTGATCGGCAGCGCCCTTGCTGGCCGCGGCCTGACCGACCGCGAGATTGCGGACTTGGCCGGCTTCGCATCCGCCGGGGAGAACGCGCTCTTTCGGCCGACGGGTCTTCGGGCAGTCTGAAGCGCGCGTGATTCCAACTCGGCGAGTAGTCCGGCTTGACCTCAAGTCGACTTCACATTGCACGGTGGCGACATGCTTCTGCGCACCGACACGTCACCGGTCAGGTCCGGGCCGTTCGCAACGCTGATTCCCGTTGAGTACCAAGCCTTTCTGGCCCTCCCGCGGATCGCGTCCCTCGGTCTCCAGCTCGCCGACGGCCGCCAGCACCTCACGCCGGTGAAGGCGACGTACGACGAGGGCCGGCGGGCGGCGTACGTCATCGTCGACCGGCAGTCCGTGAAGGCGAGACGGCTGACCGTGGAGCCGTCCAGAGTGGCGATCGGCGAGCACGACCAGTCGCAGTGGATCACACTCGAGGGGCGGGCGAGACTGTCTCTCGAGCCGGAGACGCTGGATCGTGCGCGGACGCTCTATCGCCGACGGTTCGACCGGCCGTCGCGGTGGGGCGACGCCGTTGTGGCGCTCGATATCGACCGCGTGCTGACCGGGCGTTGAGAGGACTACGAATGAGTGAGTACGACTGGCAGCTGGGCGATCTCGACCTTCCCGCCTACCTTCGCCGCGTTGGTGTCGCGCAGCGCGCGCCGAGCCTTGAGGCGCTGGGCGAGCTGCACACCGCACACGTGCGCACGTTCCCGTTCGAGAACTTCGACGTGCTCCTGGAGCAGCACCCGGGAGTCGCGCTCAAGGACGTACAGGCGAAGTTCGTGGAGCGCGGTCGGGGCGGCTACTGCTTCGAGCACGGCACGCTCTTCGCGGCGGTGCTGGAGCGGCTCGGCTACGACATCGAGCGGCACCTCGGTCGGGTGGGCGATGCGTCACGCGCCCCGCGTACGCACCTGGTCGTGACGGTCGTCCTCGACGGTCGCCGCTACCTGACTGACCCGGGCTTCGGGATGAGTCTGCTGCGCCCGATCCCGTTGGAGGACGGCGCGGAGGACGACCAGGACGGCTGGCCGTATCGAGTGCGCCGCATCGACATGGGTGCCTCCGGCGCCGCCTGGGAGCTGTATCGGCTGCGCAGCGAGGGCTGGGATCTCATGCACACGACCGACGAGGTGCCGGTCCGTCCGGTCGACATCGAGATGGGCCACCTGTTCACCAGCACCCACCCGTGGTCGAACTTCCGGCGCCGACTGAGTCTCGCTCGCCACGGCGACGGTCAGCACACCACGGTCTCGGTCGCCGGCGTCACCACCCGCGTGCCGGGTCGGCCAACCGTACGCCGACCGGTCGCCGACGGTGAGCTGCCGGACCTCTTGCGCGAGATGGGCGTGACCCTCACCGACGACGAGCTCGACCGCTTCCTCAAGATCTGGCCGACCTTGGAGGAGTAGGCCGCGCGTCCGGCCTCATCTGTTGATGAGGCGGTCGCAAACGACGTGAGGAACCGTGCGCTCGAGCGCACGGTTCCTCACGTCGAGATAGCGACGGTCAGGCCTTGCGAAGGCGGGCGATGACGCCCTCGATGTCGTGCTGGAGCAGGTCGGGGCGAACCCAGTGGCCGCCGTCGACCTCCTTGTCCTCGAACGGGATGCCGGCCCCGCGGAGGGCGTCCTTGAACACTCGCTGCGTGGCCAGCACGCCGGTCTCGTTGAACACGCTCCACGGGTCAGTGGGCGCCGGGCTCGTGCCGGCGACCAGGAAGATCCGCTTGTTGCGGAAGCTCTCGATGTGCTCCATCGGGTTGTCCGCGGACACGCGACCCTGGTCCCAGGCCGGCACCCCGTAGATCGAGCCACCAGCCAGCTCGACGGCCATCGAGGACACGTTGGCCCAGTGTGCGACGGCGCCGCCGCTCCATCGCAGGTCGGCCGGTCCGGAGTGAGCGCTGATCGAGGCGAAGTGCCCGAAGTACTTGGTCGTGTACTTGAGCGCGCCGAAGCCGCCCATCGAGAAGCCGGAAACCGCGCGGCCGTCGTACTCGGCGAAGGTGCGGAAGTTGCCCTCGATCCACGGCACGAGTTGACCCATGTGGAAGGTCTCCCAGTTGTGCGGGCCGTTGTTCGCGTTCACCGGGTTGCTGTACCAACCGGCAGCGCCACCATCTGGCATGACGATGATGAGGTCCTTGCCCTCGGTGAAGCCGCGCAGGTTGAAGTTGGGATCCATGTCGAACGAGCGGAAGTCCTGCTGCCCGCCGTGCAGGAGGTAGAGCACGGGGTAGGTCTTACCGCTCGTGTAGTAGTCGGACGGCAGCAGCACGTTGACCGCCGGGTCCCACTCGATCTCGTCGGTGGCGAAGCGGTAGTACTCCATCCGCCCGTACGTCTCGTGCGCGGTGACGGTCAGCGGGCCGGCCGCGCTCGCGGACGATGCTGTCGTCAAGGAGACGCCCCCGCCCAGGGCTGTGGCCGCTGCGACTCCGCCGGCGACCTTCAGGACGCTGCGACGAGACAGGCCTTTTTCGTGAGACATGTGATGAGTCCTCCCAAGGATGTGGAGCGCAGAGGGGATGCGCTTACCCCGACCGTATGGGAAATCGTTCTCTCAATGGCAAACAGAGTGTCAGTTTTTGACAATGACCCTGTCAGGGCAAGGGATTAGGCGCCTTCTGTTCATCTGAGCGCCACTCGCGCGCCAGGCCCGCGACCTCGTACGACGGTCGCGGGCTGCGTGCGGGCCTCGCCTCACGGCGGCGGGCCGGCCCCACCCTCAGGCGGGCACCTTGTCGAGGAAGCCGAGGACCGTCTCGATCCGGCCGTCGTCGTCCGTGACGACGACGTCGAAGCCGATCACGACCGGCTCTGCCCCCTCCGGCCCGAGGCCCCACTGGAAGCGGGCCTGCTGGTGGTGACTGTCGACCTCGCCGACAAGCGTGAAGACGAAGTCGGGGAACTGCTCCTGCACGGCACCGATGGTCGCGCCGATGGCGTCGTGCCCGGACGCCTGAGCCATCGGGTCGGAGTACGACGCGTTGTCGGCCCAGTGGTCGGCGAGCAGCTTGGCGCGGGCGTCGGCGTCCTTCTCGTTCCAGGTGGCGAGGTAGGAGGCGGCGAGAGTGTTCATGGCGAACGTCCTTACGGGAGAGTCGTGTTCGGTTGATGTGATGACTCTCGCCCGAAGAGGTCGTGGCGTCGATGACCTCTGAGGTCATGGTGAACAGATGGTCGCTGTCCGTCGAACGGACAACTGCTGTCGGTCGCCGGGTCTAGCCTCCGAAGAGTCAGCCAACGTCGCCTGTCAGGAGCCCGCCATGCCCAGCCGCCTCAACCCGTACATATCGTTCGACGGCAATGCCAAGGAAGCGATGGAGTTCTACCACGCAGTCCTCGGGGGAGACCTCAAGACCAACACGTACGGGGAGTTCAGCGCCGATCATGGCGACGACGCCGACAAGGTCATGTACGCCATGCTCGAGACCCCGGACGGCTTCACCCTGATGTCCTCCGATACCCCGGCCGGGATGGACTACAAGCCCGGCACCAACATCACCATCAGCTTGAGCGGTGACGACGACGACAACCTGCGCGGCTGGTTCGAGAAGCTCGCCGACGGCGGTCAGATCACGGTGCCGCTGGAAAAGCAGGTGTGGGGCGATGAGTTCGGCATGCTCGTCGACAAGTTCGGCATCGGCTGGCTCGTCAACATCGCCGGCGAGGAGAACAAAGCCTGACCTCGGAGGAGCCCTCAGATCGCGCGCGTCGCATCGCGCGTCAGGTCGGGCTGGCCGGCGACGAGCCCCGTGACCTGTCCGGTCACGGGTCGGTCAACCATGTCTTCGTCGTCAGTGACTGCGTGATCCGCTTCGCCCGCGACCCGAAGCGCGAGGACGAGTTCGCCACCGAGGTGTGGTGCCTGGCGCAGGCGGCACAGTGCGGGGTGCCGAGTCCCGAAGTCGTGGCGTACGACCAGATCGACGGCGCCTCTTACCTTGTGCATCGGTTCGTGCCCGGCGCGAGCGGCGACACGCGACCCACCGCAGCGTTGTGGCGAGACCTCGGCCGTTACGCCAGGGCGGTTCGCGGCGTGAGCCTGCATGATGCGCCCGCCGGACTGTTCGGACGATTCGGTCGCGACCCGGAGGCCGCGTGGCGCGCGCACCTGGACTACAACGACGGTCAGCTGCGCGAGGGTGATCCGCTCATCTGGCTGGGCGTCTATCGGGCCGAGCAACGCCAGCACGTGCGTGACCTGATCGGCGAGCTGCGTTCTGCTTCCTTCGAATTCGGGCTGTGCCACGGTGACCTTGCGCCGCGCAACCTGCTCGTTCGACCCGAGTCGGAGTCGGTGCTCATCGACTGGGGCTGCGCGACCGTCGCGCCGGTCCCGCACCACGACTTCGTCTACCTGCTCGACGGCACGGCCGACGACGACGGACCGCCGACAGCCGACGTCGATGCGTTCGCGGATGGTTATGGCGTACGCGTCGCTGACCTGATGCCGACCCTGGAGCCGATGCGTGTTCTGGCGGCGATCGACGTGGTCCGGTGGGCGATCGATCGTCGGCCGGATCGGGTGGACGAGCTGGTCAGCGCGGCGCGTCGTCGGCTCTCGCCACTGCTGGGTCCGACCTGAACGGGCCTGCGGCCGGGGCCCGTTCAGGCCTGATCAACCCCTCGCAGTGGCCTTGCGGGACGCGGATGGCTGGAGCCGGTTCATGACACTCAGGTACGACGCCGGGAACAGTCGGGCGAGCACGTCCGGGACCACGGCCGAGTACGCGATCAGGACGCGCGGTTTGCGCTTCTCGACGCCGGCGAGGATCTGAGCAGCAGCCTTGTCCGCGGGATACGTCAGCAGCTTCGCAAAGCCCTCCTTGCCGCGCGCCACCTGGGAAGCCGGAGCGCCGCTGGCGATCCGGGCCGACTCGGCAATGCGGGTCTTGATGCCACCGGGATGCACGGTGGTCACGCCGACCTTGCCGTCGAGCTCGTGGCGCAGCGACTCGCTAAACCCGCGGATCGCGAACTTGCTTGATGCGTAAGCAGTTTGGCCAGGTGGTGCGATCAGTCCGAACAGACTCGAGACGTTCACAACGTGGCTGCCCTGGGTCTCCAGGAGAGTTGGCAGGAGCAGTCGGGTCAGAGCGACGGGAGCTCGGAAGTTGACGTCCATCACCCAGTCGAACTCCTCGGCGGTGGCATGCAGGAACTCACCACCCAGAGCGACGCCGGCGTTGTTGATCAGCAGCGTGATGTCGGGGTGCAGCTGCAGGATCGAGGCGGCGAGGGCCGGCAGCGCGTCGATGTCGGACAGGTCGGCGACCAGGACATCAACGCCGAGATCGGGGTGCTTGGCGCGGATGGTCGACTCCACGTCCTTCAGCCGCTCGGCGTCGCGGTCGATCAGCACGAGGTCGCATCCGCGGTCGGCGAGTTGGTAGGACATCTCCTCGCCCATACCGCTCGCAGCGCCAGTCAGGACCGCTGTTCCACCAAGGAACGGGAAATTCTCTAGTTGCGGCACGCTGCTCCTCCAAGTCCTTCAGCCCAACGGCGCGGGCCGATTTGTCCAGTCTGCGCGGGGGCGTACGCCGAGCGCTTGACTCAGGACGACAGACCTTTGACTTCAGGCGACAGGTAAAGAGATCGTCCGATGTCTACCGCCGGGTATGGGGTGCGTGGTCTTCTGTGCCATCCGCACCACCCCTCAGCTCTGTGACGGAGACCTCTCATGCGCATTCCCGTTGCTTTCGCGGCCGCTGCCGTCTGCGGCCTGGCCGCCACGTCCTTCGGCACCCCGGGCGCATCAGCCCACGAGTCCAAGTCGCCGACGCTCAGCGCGGCTGCGGTTCCGGCCAACCTCACTCCGGTCCGGGTACGGCACTCCCTGCTGGGGACGCACAGCTGGTACCAGCAGACCGTCGACGGCGTCCCCGTCCTTGGTGGCTACTACGCCGTGCACACGACCAAGGGCAAGAGCGTCGTCCAGGACGGGCGGCGTACGGTCGGCAAGCTCCCGCGCATGAGCGCAGCGATCTCGACCGCGACTGCTCGACAGAAGGCCGCCGCCCATGGCCCCACGCGCAGCTCGCGGCTGGTCATCGTGCCCGGCGCGACGACTCGCCTGGCGTACGAAGTCCGTACGACCACCGACAAGCAGGTCCTCGTCGGCGCCTCCGACGGCAAGGTCCTCAAGGTGGTCGACGAGCGTCGCCATGCAGACGCGACCGGCAAGGTGTTCGACCCGAATCCCATTGTCTCCCAGCAGAATGAGTCGCTGAAGGACAGCAACAACTCGGCGTCCGCGGTGCCGACCGCGGCCTACAAGACGGCGACGCTGAGTCACCTGGACACCAGCGGCTACCTGCACGGCACGTACGCCACGGTCGTCAACAGCACCAAGAAGAAGGCCAAGCATGCGGCGGTGAAGTCGACCAACGGGACGTTCAACTTCGACCGGAGCCAGGAAGGCTTCGAGCAGGTCAACGCCTACTACGCCGTCGACACCACGCAGACCTACTTCCAGGGCCTCGGCTTCACCAACGTCAACAACGAGGCGCAGGACCTCAGCGTCGACACCGTGACGGACGACAACTCCTGGTACTCACCGGGATCGGACGTCATCACGTTCGGCACCGGCGGCGTCGACGACGCGGAGGACCAGGAGGTCGTGCGGCACGAGTACGGCCACGCGGTCCAGGACGACCAGGTGCCCGGCTTCGGCAGCACCGAGGAGGGTGGCGCGATCGGTGAGGGCTTCGGTGACTACCTCGCGATGACGATGTCGCAGCCCAACAGCCCTGACAACGCGACGACGCCGTGGGCCTGCGTCATGGACTGGGACAGCACGTCCTACACGTCGACCACGCCGCACTGCATCCGTCGCCTCGACACCGACAAGACGGTCGCGGACAAGACCGGCGAGGTGCACGACGACGGTGAGATCTGGTCCAACGCGCTGTTCGACATCAACAAGGGTCTCGGCCGTGACAAGGCCAACAAGGTGATCCTGGAGGCCCAGTTCAACTTCGCTCCCGACACCGACTTCGCCAAGGCGGCCAAGAACACGGTCGACGCCGCGACCTCGCTGTACGGCGCGACCGACGCCGCCAAGGTGACCGCCGCCTTCCACGCCCGCGGCATCCTCTGACCCCCGCCGGTTGAGCCGGCTGGAGCGCTAGCGAAGGCCGAGTCGAAACCCGGTGACGCACAGGGAGATTCTCCCTGGACGGCACCGGGTTTCGACTCGTCTCGCCCAGGGGCTCGCCGGCTCAACCAGCGGCCCAAGCCGAGGTGCAGCGTGGCGGTCTTCTTGAGACGCAGGAGCTGTACGACGACGCCGGCCTCCCGCGGTGATTGTCGACTCCCAGACGGACCTCGCGAGCGCGCTGGCTTGAGGCTCAGCCTGTGACGAGGGTCGGGTCGTGGCGGACCGCGGAGGGGGTGGTGTTCCACCAGCGGCGACAGCACCGGGTCAGCGCGGACTGCTCGGACAGTCCCAGCAGGCCGGCGACCTGGCTCATCGGCATGTCGGTGGTGGTGAGGTAGCGGGAGGCGGCGTTTCGGCGTACGTCATCCACGATGGCCGCGAACGACGTTCCCTCGGCCGCCAAGCGACGTTGCAGTGTGCGCGGGTGAAGTGCGAGAAGCCTTGCCACAGAAGCAATCTCGGGCGGTGTCGTGCCAAGCGACTGCTGAACAGCACTGTGTACGCGCGGCGCCAGTGAGTTGGGCGCCTCGGGCGCCCGTTCGGCGAGGAAGGCCAGGGCGAGCTGGCGTACGTTCGTGTCGATGTCCGTCAGTGGCTGCGACGCCAGGCTCAACGGCACGCGGAGCAACGCGGCCGGACGGCCGACACGGACCGGCACGCCGAAGAACGACTCATACGCAGCGATGGGCCCCGGCGGCCGGTACGGCAGCTCGACGGTTCGCAGACCGTACGGCCCGTTCGCGAGGAATCCGATGGCCCGATGCAGGAACCCCAGGCCCATGTCGGTGGCCTGGATCGGGAACGGCAGTCCATCCGGCAACGGCTCCGTCACGCCGTAGTGGACGGCGACGATGCCGCGAGTGCCGTAAGGATCGTCCACCAAGGACAGGCTCAGCGCCTCCGCGTGCACGAAGAGGTAGCGCGAGGTGCACTCGAGGGCGTCCCCGATGGTGGGCGAGTTCTGGATGGCGAGCGCGAGCGGCCCGAGCATCCCGAAGTCCTGACGCGCCGCGACCCGTAGCCCGAGGTCCGGGCAGTCGAGCTCATGCGCGGCGATCTCGAGAACGGTCGCCGCCGCCTCGCCCTCGACGAGCAGGTCGTCGCCATCGAGGGCTTCGATCGGGAGCCCGGCCAGGAGCGCGTACTTCTCAGCGTTGCCGCCGAGCTCGGCGATGGTGGCGCGCAGACCCCGCAAACCGGCCGAACGAACCACGGGCATGTCGTCCAGCGTCAAATGGTTGTCGCGCAAAGTCAAGCGTTCGGACCGTACGACCATCCACTATGGACGGTATGAGCGCTACCGCCCCGCATGAGACGACCCCGACCGGCGAGACGACGATGCCGGCCCGGGGGAGCCTGCGACCTCGGCCGGAGGAGGAGGGTCGTCAAGAAGGCGCAGGAGACCATCTTGACGTCGTCATCGTCGGTGCCGGCCTGTCCGGTGTCGGCGCGGCCTACCGCCTGCAGACCGAGTGCCCCGACCGCAGCTACGCGATCCTCGAGTCGCGCGACACGATGGGCGGCACCTGGGACCTGTTCCGCTATCCGGGCGTGCGGTCCGACTCGGACATGTTCACGCTGGGCTACCCGTTCAAGCCGTGGCGTGAGGCCAAGTCCATCGCCGATGGCCCGTCGATCCTGAGCTACATCAAGGAGACCGCTGCCGAGTTCGGCATCGACGAGAAGATCCGCTACGGCACCCGGGTGCTTTCGGCCGACTGGTCGACCGACGAGGCTCTGTGGACCCTCACGCTGGAGCAGGACGGTGTACGCCGCACGCTCACCTGCGAGTTCCTGTACTCCTGCGCGGGCTACTACAACTACGAGCAGCCTTACGCACCAACGTTCCCCGGCATCGACTCCTTCGCCGGCGAGGTCGTCCACCCGCAGTTCTGGCCGGAGGATCTCGACTACACCGGCAAGAAGGTCGTGATCATCGGCTCCGGCGCCACGGCTGTGACGCTGGTCCCGTCGATGGCCGAGCAGGCGTCGCACGTCACGATGCTGCAGCGTTCACCCACCTGGATCAGCGCCGTGCCGTCTCGGGACAAGCTCGCCGACAAGATCCGAGCTGCGTTGCCGGCCGACGCTGCGCACCGAGTCGTGCGCACCAAGAACATCCTCTTCACGATCGGGCTGTACCAGTTCTGCCAGCGTCAGCCCGAGAGGGCGCGCAAGCTGTTCACGTCGCTGTCGACGCGCATCCTCAAGGACGAGCAGCTGGTGAAGGAGCACTTCACCCCGAGCTACAACCCGTGGGACCAGCGACTGTGCGCAGTCCCGGACGCGGACCTGTTCAAGGCCATCAAGAAGGGCACGGCGGACGTCGTCACCGATCACATCGACGAGTTCGTTCCTGAGGGCATCAGGCTGAACTCCGGCGAGGTGCTCGAAGCCGACATCGTCGTGACGGCAACAGGCCTGCAGCTGCTGGCCTTTGGCGGCATCCAGCCGCACGTCGACGGCGCCAAGGTTGATCTGACCGAGCAGTTCGTGTGGCGCGGCGCGATGATGACCGGTGTCCCCAACTTCGCGGTCTGCATCGGCTACACCAACGCGTCCTGGACGCTGCGGGCCGACCTCACCTCGCGGCTGGTCTGCAAGGTGCTCAACCACATGGACAGCAACGACTACGCCGCTGTCGTCCCGCAGCCGCAGGGCGAGCTCCAGGAACGACCGCTGCTCGACCTCGCCTCTGGCTACGTGCAGCGTTCGATCAACGAGTTCCCCCGGCAGGGTGACCGCAGCCCGTGGCTGGTCCGGCAGAACTACATCATCGACGCGGCGACCACCATGCGTACGAACCTGAGCAAGACGCTCAAGCCCACCGCGAGGTCAGCCGTACGCCGGCCGGGACCGGCCGTCGTACCCGAGCCTGCACGGGCGCCCGAGCTGGAGGTGGCGAGTTGACCATGTTCGAGTCGGAAGTCCCGACGGGTCGGTCACGGCACTACTCCACGGCTACGGACACCAGGCAGGTCACGGTCGGTGGCCGTCCTGTCCGGGTCCGGGTCAGCGGTCCGCACGACGGTGAGCCGATCCTGCTGATCCATGGGATCGCCCGCAGTCTGGAGGACTGGAAGGCCAGCCATGACCTGCTCGCTCGCGACCACCGAGTCATCAGCATGGATCTGCCGGGCTTCGGGCTGACGCGCAAGATGCGAGGACGGCCGGGACTCGAGGGATTCGCCAAGGCAGTCGTCGGAGTGCTCGACTCGCTCGGTGAGAAACGACCCGTGCACCTGATGGGCAACTCGCTCGGCGGTGCCGTGGCCATGGCCGTCGCCGCGCACTACCCGGAGCGGGTGGCCAGCCTGGTGCTCGCCAACTCGGCGGGCTTCGGGCGCAAGGTCCACATCTCGCCACTGCCGATCATGTGGGCTGCTCTGTCCAATGTGCCCGGCGGCATCGGTCGACGAACCGGGCTGAAGGCGCGCGAGGCCGGTGCGCAGATCAACCGTGACCTGTTCTACGATCCGTCCTTCGCCACGCCGGAGATGATCAAGCACGCCGCCACGGTCGGTCGACAGCCGGACTTCCAGGCGACCTTCATGGGCACCGCGCTCACCATGGGCGTACCCGGCTTCGGCACCTTCCCCGGCTGGCGGCGCGAGCTGCTGACGGCGGTTCGCGAGAGCGGCATTCCCGTGCTCGTGGTGTGGGGCGACACCGACAACGTGCTGCCGGTCGAGCATCTGGAGTCGGTCGCCACGGTCCTGCCGGACGCGCATACGCACCTGTTCGCGCAGACCGGTCACATGCCGCAGATCGAGCGCGCCGACGAGTTCGTCCAGCTGGCAAGCGAATTCGTCGGCAAGAGCCGGCCGAGTAGGGCGAGCCGCTAGGCGAGGCCGTATCGAGACCAGGTGCACGTGGTCGCCGGGTCTCGATACGCCTCCGCTGGCGCTCCGGCTACTCGACCAACGGTGAGCAACCTCGCAGGCGCGAGCGGCGTACAGGATGTATGCGACGTCTACCCGCGCTCGGCGCCGTGGTCCTGTTGGCTCTCGGCGTCCTCATCGGACTGCCTGCGCCCGCCCACGCCTGCTCATGCGCTTCGAGCTCAGCGCCGGAGCTCCTCAGCAAGTCGGATGCGGCCTTCGTCGGGCGGCTGGCGGAACGGCGGGGCAGCGACGGTGATCTTGTGCGGTTCGCGCTCGACGTCAGTCGGGTCTACAAGGGCACCGTCAGTGCCAAAACCGTTGTCTACAGCGAGGGTCGTGGCGGCGGCGACTGCGGTGTGACCTTCGAGTCAGGTGAGGAACGCATGGTGCTGGCGAGGCTGGAGAGCGGCCGCCTCGTCACGTCCTTGTGTCGCGGCACCAGCATGGTCAAGGAATCCGAGGTCGCTGCCAGCGGGTTCGACGCCTACTCGCCCGTTGCTGCCGAGCACTCGCCTCCGCCGGTCGGATCCGCGGCGGAGGACGATCCCGCCGGGAGCGAAAAACCCTTCAGATGGCTGCTCGGAGTCGGCGTCGTCGGGGTCGTGCTGCTGGGCGGTGCGTACTGGGCCGCAAGGGTCAGGGGACGATGATGATCTTGCCGCGGACCTTGCCGCTCTGGCTCGCCGCAAAGGCCTCGGCCACCTGATCGAGTCCGTACGTTGCGGACACCTCGACCTTCAGCTCACCTTGGTCCACCAGCTCGACCAGACGTGCCGTCTCGTGGCCGTCCGGCCGGACCCACACAGCGCTGCCGCCGTGCTCGGCCACCGTGCCGTCGGCGATCGACGCGTGCCGGCCGCCCTCGCGCAGGACGGCGAGCGTGGTCTCGAGCTGGCCACCGACGAAGTCCGCCACCGCATCCACGCCATCGGGCGCGAGCTCGCGTACGCGCTCGGCCAGCCCCTCGCCGTACGTCACCGGCTCGGCACCCAGGCTGCGCAGGTAGTCGTGGTTGCGCTCGGACGCCGTCCCGATCACTCGGGCGCCGCGAGCGCGGGCGATCTGCACGCCGAAGCTGCCGACGCCACCGGCCGCAGCGTGGATCAGCACGGTGTCGCCGTCGGACACCTCGATGCGGTCGAGCGTCCGGAGTGCAGTGCCGCCGGCGAGCGGCAGGCCGGCCGCCTCCTCCCAGGTGAGGGAAGCGGGCTTGCGCGCGACGGCCGTCACCGGCACCGCCATCTGCTCGGCGAACGAACCGGCACTGAGCACGTCCTTGCGGGCGTACGCGATGACCTCGTCACCCACCTGGTACTCCGGGGTGTCGATGCCGACCGCCGTCACGACGCCGGCGACGTCCCAGCCCGGGATCACAGGAAAGACCGCATCGATCAGCGGGTCGAGCCCGCCGGTCATCGCCTTCCAGTCGACCGGGTTCACGCCCGCGGCGCGCACCTCGATCAGCACCCAGCCGGGGAACACCTTGGGGTCGGGCACCTCCGTCACCTGGATGGTGCTCAGATCAGTGCTGTACGCCGGGTAGGTCGCTGCGCGCATCGGCTGTCCTCTCGCGGGTCGGGTCTCGCGTGATGCAGCAGCGCGAGGCGCTGCGCTATTCCAGGGAGTACGGGAGGACCGTCAGCAGGTCATCATTTCGTGGATCACAGGGACTGCGGTAGGCCGTCGACTCCCAGGTCGCGACGAGCAGCGGAGTAGAGGGCATTGAGCGCCTCGACCAGGCCATAGTCCCCTGGATCCTCACCGTTCCTTGTTGCGACCAACCCATCCCAGATCCGCTGGTTTACCTCGTGGGCCGCATCGATCGCAGAGGCCGAAGCAAGAAGCATCAGTGTTTCGAAGTGGCCCGACCGCTCAAGCTCGCGTTGCTCCATGACCTCGAGGAACTCGGCCTTCTTGGTGTCGTCGCTGACCTGGAGTGAGCGCGCCGCATTGGCGGCTATGTCCTTCACGCAAGTGGAGAACTGGATGTAGATCTGGAGCCGTCGCTCGTCCCAGCGGGTCGCCAACTCCCGCTTGTACCTCGCCCGCTCTGCCGCCGATGTTGCGAGGAACGACCCCACTGCGCCAACCACGACACCAAGCAGGGTGAAGAGTTGGGCGGCCACCTGTCAGATGCTAGTGGCGCACGTACGGCGCGGACGGCCACGCCAGCGGCGCGCACCTCGATCAGCACCCGGTCGAGGAACACCGCGTCACTGGTTGGTCTCACCCGGTGCAGCGGCGTCGGCCGCCACGCTATTCCGGATGGCAGGGTGAGCGTGTGCTGCGCGTCCTCACGCTCAACGTGTCGAACCCTCCGGCCGAGCGGGCCAAGGGTCTGCTCGAGTGGCTGTGGCACCAGCCGGACGAGGTGCTGGTCCTCACCGAGGTCGGCAAGGGCCCGGGCTCGCGGCTGATTGCGCAGGTCTGCCGCGCGGCCGGCTACTCCGTGCTCGCGTCCGACCCGCAGGATCTCGGTGTGCTGGTCGTGGGCCGGGACGTCGACATCGAGAGCGCCGAGCTGCCTTGCCCGATGGTCCTGCCCGGTCGAGTCTGTGCCGTGCATCCGGTCGGCGCAGACCCGCTGCTCATCGTCGGCGTCTACGGCGCCGCGAGCGACCCCGTGCGATACAGCAGCAAAGCGCAACGTGAGCGAAAGCGTGAGTGGCTGACGGCGTACGACGTCTGGTTGCGTGAGTGGCTGCCGACGAGTGGTCCGTCGCTCATGATCGGCGATCTGAATCTTGTTGATCCACAACATGATTCGACGTTGCGCTACGTCCTCGCTGAGGAGACTGCGACGTACCACGCTTTGTCCGAGGAGCACGGCCTCGTCGACGCCTACCGCGCGCATCACCCGGACGGTGACGCGATCAGCTGGGTTGACCACTCGGGGGCGGGCTGCCGCTATGACCACGCCTTCGCCTCGCCCGATGTCGTACGCCGGGTCACGGCCTGCGATCTCGACCACGAGCCGCGAGTCGCGGGACTGACCGATCACTCAGCGCTGCGGATCACCCTCAGCTGACCGGTCGGTGCAGCTGCTTCATCTCCTCGACCAGCTCGGGTGCGGGTCCGTCGACCACCGCGCCCGGCACGAGCTCTTGGATCGGCAGGGGAGTGACGGGGGAGGCGGGCAGGCCCCACTCCTGCCGCCACTGCACCAGCTGAGCCGACGAGACGGCGTACACGATGCGGCCGAGCCCTACCCAGCCGTGGGCGGCCGAGCACATCGGGCAGTGCTCGCCGGAGGTGTAGACGGTCGCGGACGCGCGCTCAGCGGGCGAGAGATTGCGCGCCGCCCACCGCGCGACCTCGAACTCGGGATGACGGGTCTCGTCGCCGTCCTTGACCCGGTTGCGGTCCTCGAAGCGCACCTGCCCGGCGGCGTCGACCAGCACTGAGCCGAACGGCTCGTCGCCGTCCGCGAGCCCCTCGCGAGCGAGCGCGACACAGCGATGCAGGTGGCCCAGATCGACCTCGGAGACGGCCATCAGTCGGGGTAGCCGCCCTCGACCGCGACGTCGGTCGGCGACTGGCACCACACGACATCGCGCAGGGTCTGACCGATCAGGTCGGCCGCAAAGGTCGCGACGACGTCGGGCAGGTAGGGCCGCGGCGGCAGGGGTGACCGGGGGAGGTACATCATGAAGACCGCCGCACCCTCCTTGATCGGCGCCGGCCAGCCGAGGTCGATGAGCGCCTCGATCTGGTCGTCGGTCCAGGCGTACTCGCCGCCCATTGACGCCGGACCGGTCAGATCGAGCAGGAGGCTGTTCTCCTCACGCATCGCCTGTACGACGGGTGCCGGCAGGAGGTCGCGGCGACGGTTGCGCAATCGCCCCGTGAGGCGGCCCTTGGCGGGCTCAGGGGCGGCCGGGAAGGCGCGGGCCTGCGGGATGATCACGAGGTTCTCGTCCGGACCATGCTTCAGGAGCTGCTCGGCGACGCCGGCTTCCCAGGCCTTCCACGACGTGGTTTCCAGGTCGCGGGGCTCGTACACGCACTGCATCGTGCCACGCGAACGCGGGCCTGTGCCGATGGAATGGCGGCGTCCACAGTGATCGGGAACAACGGGCGTACGCCGCACGTATCAACGCCCACCTCCGTAGCCTCGTCTCGATAGAAGCGTCGGCAGCGGGGAGACGGACATGGCCGGGCACTGGGTCGAGCTGCGGATCCACGGCGTCAGCGGCGCGCCGCCCGAGGACCTCCTCGAAAGCGCCCACACCAAGCAGGTCGCGGGCGACTCCTCGGGTCGCTTCTTCCGACCGACTGACACCCTCGGCCAGGAGCTGCAGAAGCCGGGCCGGATCCTGGAGGGCTACCACTGGGGGCGGTTCACGTCGGGCAGCTGGCGCCAGGGGTTGTGGCTGATCCTGGTGCCGTTCGGCTTCGTCAACGCGGCGGCCTTCATGGTGCCGCACCCGGGCGACCGTCGGCCCGAGCGCGTCTGGCACACCATCGTCGGTGCGCTGATCCGGGCCCTGGGCATCTGTCTGACCTGCATCTTCGGCCTGTCGATCGGGCTCATCCTTGTCGACCTGCTCGCCTGGCAGTGGGCCGCAGGGCTCGACACGTTCAAGGGAGTCCGGACCGGCCTGCTGATGTCGGCGGGCCTGGTCGTGGGTGCCCTGGTGCTGCTCGGTCTGCACCAGCTCGGCAACCAGCACCGTATGAGGCGGGCGCCCGAGGACGCACCCGGCTCGATCGCGGAGTCCACCACCGTCGGCCTCTGTCGTAGGGCGTTCTACGCCGGCGATCCGGATGCGCCCACCCTCGGCCGGCTGCACCTCGCCGCGGGATGGACCGAGGTCGCGATCATCGGAAGTCTTACGGCACAACGGGTTTCGTCGAGCGGATTCCCTGACGCCCTGTTCGTGGCGGGCCTCATCGTCCTGATCCTGATCGCCGCCGCGACCACGCTGCTCGGTGACCCGTCGGGGTCCGTGACGGGCACGCAGCGGCACGAGATGTGGCACGACCAGGTCATGAGGCCGGTAAGTGTCGCGGCCCTGCTCTCCTCCGTCGGGCTCATCGCGTGCTCGGTCGGCGCGTTGGCGGGCACCGATGGTCACGCGTTGACGCTCGACTTCGACCGGTACTCAAGCTGGTTGGCCGCTGTCGTCGGTGTCGGCGTGCTGGCGCTGCTCATCGCCAATGCGATCCTGGCCTGGCTGACCCGCAACCAGGAGGACGCCGATCCGCGACCGTTCCGCCGGTACGCCGGCGGTATGGCTCCCTGGGCGGCTGCCTCGACCGGCGTGTTCATCGGGGTCGGCTTCTGTGGGGCGTTCGTGCTCGGGACTGCTCGGCTGGTCGGTGCAAACGCGCAGACGGCGCTCATCTACCGGACGACGTACGCCTGGGGTCTGACCGTCCTTCTCCTCGCCACGATGGTCGTGGTCGGCCTGCTCTTCACCATCGCCAAGCGGACCGCGCTCGTACGAGAGGTGGAGGCGTCGTACGACGTCCTGCGCCCGGACGCCGTCCTGCCGAGACGTTGGATCCTGCGAATTGCGTTGGCCTGCGGTGTATCTCGCGTCAAGAACACCATTCCAGTGGTGTTCCTGACGACCGCGATCGGTGGCATGTTGATCACCGTCGTCACGACCGTCGAGATGTTCGACGTCAACCTGCCGACGGTGTTCGGCTGGCTCAGCGCGGTCCCGAGTGATGGCCCGTCCGCGCGCGTCGTGACCAGCCTGGGGACGTACGCACTCACCGGCCTGGCCGCGGTCCTCCTCGTCCTCGGACGACGATCACTGCGCACGGAGCAGACTCGTCGTGGCGTCAACGTTGTCTGGGACGTGGTGTCCTTCTGGCCGCACTCGGCGCACCCGTTCGTCCCACCGGCCTACTCCCAGTTCGCTGTTCGTGAGCTGCGCAACCGGATCCGCTTCCACCTCGGGTTGCTCGATGTGCAGCCGCCCGAGGGTCCCGCCGACCGTGTCGTGGTCGCGGCTCACAGTCAGGGCAGCCTCATCGCGTTCGCGTCCACGATGTGGCTCGGCGAGGAGGAGTCGCGCCGGGTCGGCCTGTTGACGTTCGGGTCACAGCTGCAGGTCGCGTTCCCGCGGGCGTTCCCCGGCTACGTCAACCACGGGTTGATCGAGCAGGTCCACCAGCAGCTCGATGGCCGCTGGATCAACCTCTACCGTGAGACCGATCCGATCGCCGGGCCGGTGCTGTCCTGGGACCGTACGTCGATGGCCCAGGGCGATCCGCATTCCACCTCCGTCGGTGTCGGCGAGGGCGAGGACCGGATCGATGAGCGGACCGGTCGGCGTGAGAGCGGTGACGACTGGCGGCTGCTCGACCCGACGCCGTACGACCCGGAGCTCCAGCTCGGCGCGGTGGACCGGATGGGGCGCCACTCCGGCTTCATCGACTGCCCTGACTACGCCGAGGCGATCGAGCTCGTACGCCGCCCGCGCTGACCAGGACTCGGCTCGGGTCCCGCAACGTGACCGGTGATCAACGGTCACATGCCTGAAACATCCACTTCTTACGTTGGCCTGACTGCTAGCGCGAGGGGGTGAGCCCTGGTGTTCGACCATGTCGACCCGTTCATCGGGACCGGCGCCACGGCGCTGCCCGCGCCCAAGGGTCTCGCCGCGACCTGGTGGTGGCCCAAGCCGCAGGTCGGCAACACCCATCCGGGCGCGACCTATCCGTTCGGGATGGTGTCGGCCTGTGCGTACTCAGGGGCGTATCCGACCGGATATGGCACCTACGACTTCAACACCGAGGGCGTCCCGGACGTCTTGTACGACCGCCCTGTCGCCTCAGGCTTCACGCACTTCCAGCAGTCGGGCACTGGGGCAATTCGCAAGTACTACAACTACTTTCGCGTGTCGCCGATGCTCGGGCCGCTCGATGACCTCGGGACAACTTGGGACTTGTCGGACGAGATCGCCGAGCCGGGCTACTACGCGGCGACGCTCGGGTCCGGCATCCGATGTGAGCTGACGGTCGGCCCGAAGTCGGCGGTGCACCGCTACACCTTCCCTGCCCACGAGCAGGCGCGCATCGTCATCGACGCCTCAACCGGTGGGCTCGCGATACCGCACAGCCAGACCGTCCCGCTCCGGGCACACCTGGCGATGCTCGCCCCGGGCGTCGCTCAGGGCGAGATCCACGTCGAGGGCGTGCCGCTCGCCGTCCACCTCGAGGTTGACGCGCCCGGCTGGCGCCAGCTGCTCTGGTACGACCGCCGCCTGATGCCCGGTGGCACTCGCCTCGACTTCGACTACATCCGGCCGACGACGCTGCGTCCGTTCGGGCTGATGTTCATGGGGCCGTCGCGGGCCGAGCAGACCATCGAGGTGCGGCTCGGCTTCTCGTTGCGCGGCTGCGACAACGCCGAGGCGAACCTGTACGCGGATCTCGGCGGGCGCGGGTTCACCAGCCGGCGAAGCGAGACGACTCAGGCATGGCGCGAGCACCTCGGTCGGGTCGAGATCAAGACCGAGTCTGCTGACCAGGCAACGGTTTTCGGGACCGCGTTGTACCACTCGCTGATCAAGCCGTGCTTTGCGCAGGACGAGAGCCCGTCCTGGACGACCGAGGGCCCGTACGCCTTCGACATCTGCACGATGTGGGACATCTACCGCACCCAGCTGCCTCTGCTGACGGCGCTCTTCCCGGACAAGGCGGTCGCGCTCGCGAGCTCGATGCTGTCGGTCTGCGAGCAGGAGGGCAACCTCCCGATCGGCTACCGGATGGCGAAGGGCGCGGACCGCTTCTCACGCCAAGGGAGTGCCCTCGCGCACACCTTCCTGGCAGACCTGTGTCTGCTGGATCTGCCTGGTATCGACTGGGACTGGGCCATGGTGCACCTCGAGATGGACCTGCGGAGGACGTACGGCGAGGACTACCTCGTGCACGGCGTCGCCCACCCGATCAGCCACACGCTCGACCTCGCCTACGCCTACCACTGCACCGCCGCCATTGCCCGCAAGGTGCGCGACCGGGCGCTCGCCGATCAGCTGCGGTCGCACGCCGGAGGCTGGCGGGCGGCGTACGACCCGAAGACCGGTCTGCTGCTGGACTCGACCTATTACGAAGGCGGCCGGTGGAACTACTCCTTCCGCCTGCTGCACGACATGCGCGCGCGGATCGAGCTGGCCGGGGGAGACGCGCCGTTCGTCGATCTGCTCGATCGCTTCTTCGGATACGACGCCGAGCCGGTCACCCAGCCGGGCGTACGTCCCAGCGTGGCTGAGATGGACGCGGGCTATGCGCTGGGTCGGTTCGAGGGGCTCAACAACGAACCGGACTACGAGGCACCGTGGGCGTACTACTACGCCGGGCGGCCGGACCGGACGGCCGAGGTGGTGCAAGCCGTCATCGCCAACCAGTTCGGAACTGGTCGCGGTGGACTGCCGGGCAACGACGACTCGGGCGGCTTGTCCGCCTGGTACGTCTGGGCCTCGCTCGGGCTGTTCCCGGTCGCTGGGCAGAACCTCTTCCTGGTGGGAGCTCCGGCAGTCTCCGAGTCTGCGGTGCAGCTGACGGACCACGAGTTGTCCATCACCACAACAGGATTCGAGCCGGTCGAGCCAGGCGGACCGGTCTCGTACGTCCAGTCGATCGCCGTCGACGGCAAGACCTTGGAACGCCCCTGGATCTCCGGCCGCGAGGCCCGCCACATCCGCAACCTGCACATCGAGCTCGGCCCCTTGCCGTCAGCCTGGGGCAACCGCATCCGACCACCGTCCACGTCCGACTCCCTGCACACCACTGGAGGTGAGGCATGAACATCGCCGACCACACGCACATCCCGCCGCGGCCGACCCGCCGCCTCGTCCTCGTCGTCCGTGCCGACCCGGTCATCTGTGGGCACTCCGGCGAGGCGCGCTGCCTGGCCGAGGTCGCGCTCACCCGCGGCTTCGACGACGTCCGAATCGTGACGTGGCCGCTGGACCGTCTCGAGGAGGCCGGGCTGCCGCTCAAGCCACTCGATCATGTGATGCCGTACAGCCCTGGCATCACGGTTGAACGACCGGAACCTATTGGTGACTATCGGGTTCCGGACGGTCGCTATCTCGCCGGACTGACCGGGCGACTCGTCGAGCTGTTCAGCGACGGCGTCCCGACGGTGGCCATGTCGCTCTACCTGAGCCCGCACGCGGTCGCGGTGCACGATGCGGTCCAGGTGGCGCGGCGCATCGGGCCGGCCCGCGTCATCACCGTCGCTGAGGCGGTCGGATCGGACATCACCAACGTCGTGCGCGAGTGCGTCGAGACGGGGCGCTTCGGTGCGGCGGCGCACATCCTGTCGGTCTATCTCGCGTCTGACCACTGCGTCGCGGTGTCGGACTACACGAAGGACCTCATCGTGGCTTCAGCCGCGACGCTCGACGCGATGCACGGGACGTCATTCGCCCAGCGCTGCCGCGACCGCATCGCCATCTCCTATCCCGCTGTCGACGCGTCGGCATATCTGTCCATCACCGAGCGCGACATCACCGAAACCCTTGGCCGCCGCGGGCTTTCGCGTGACGGCTATGTGCTGTTCCTCTCGCGGCTGGCCTCCGCGAAGGGCGTCGATGACTTGATCGATGCGTACGCCGGCAGTCGCGCCTCCCGACACGTGCGGCTCGTGGTGGCCGGGCGAGGACCGCATGAGCTGGCGATCCGCGATCGGGTTGCCGCTGCTGGGCTGGAGGGTCGCGTCGATGTGCTGACGGACGTGGACGACGCGGAGAAGCCGGCCTTGATGGCCGGGTGCGCGGCCTTCGTGCTGCCGACCCGGTCGCAGCCGGAGTTCGTCGAGACGTTCGGCATCGCCTTGGTCGAGAAGATGCTCGCGGGAGGCGGGCCGGTCATCACCTGCGCGACCGGCGGCGTACCCGAAGCTGTTGGTGACACCGCACTGCTCGTGCCGCAGCACGACCCGACCACGCTGCGTGAGGTGCTCGACGAAGTGGTGTGCGACTGGACTCCCGAACGCAAACACGGAGCCGAACAGCGTTCTCGCGCTTACGCATTGCAGTTCGATCGGGCGGAGGTCTTCGACCGCCTCTTCTCCCTGGCCGAGCCCCCCGCCATCCACGTCGCCTGATACGCACTCATACACATGCTACTGTATGTGTATGAGTGTCATGGAGCGCCGACTGCAGCTGCTGCTGGACCGAGAGCGCTATGCGCGGGTCGAGGAGGAGGCGGAGCGGTCGGGCCGCAGCGTCGCTGCGGTAATCCGTGAGGCGATCGACTGGCGCTTCAACGATGACAAGACCACGCGGCAGCGGGCCGCGGCTGATCTGCTGGGCGGCACCACGGCAGTCCTCGGGACCGAGCCGGACTGGGCTGAGACGAAGAGTGTTATGGACGCCGATCTCGAGCGCACGATCTGATGGCAGACGCAGCATTCCTCGACACGATGGTGCTGGCGTACGCGGTGGGCGGTGCGCACGAGCAACGCGACGCGTGCCGAGCGATTCTGGAGCGCGCCGCCGATGGGGTCCTGGATCTGCACGTGAGTGCTGAGGCCGTGCAAGAGCTTCTCTTTCATCGCCTTCGGCGAACGGACCGGGAGACGGCCCTCGTGCAGAGCCGACACGTCCTCGCGATGTGCGTCATCCATCCACTCGATCGCGACGTCTTGCACGACATGCTCGACCTGGTGGAACGGACGGAGATCCGAGGACGTGACGCGATCCATGCGGCGACTGCGCTCGCGGCCGGCTTCGATCGCATCGTGACGACGGATGCTGCCTTCGACAGCGTTCCCGGCCTGCGCCGCATCGCCCCGGCCGATGCGATCGAGTTCGCTGGTTGAGCCGAGCGAGCCGCTAGGGGGCCGAGTCGAGTCAGGTGACGCGAGGACCGAGTCTCATTGCGTCGCAACGCGTTTCGACTCGGCTCCACTGGCGCTCCACCGCTCAACCAACGGGCTTCGGCCACCGTTTGGTGATCTCGGTGGTGATGAGCGCGTGCAGGTCGTCCGAGGTGAAGCCGAGGTTGTGCAGGATGCGAGCGGCGAGGCTCTCCTCGACGCGGATCAGGCCGAGCAGCGTGTGCTCGGTGCCGACCCAGTTGTGGCCGAGATCCGATGACGCGTGGAGGGCCTGCTCGATGGCCTCCTTGCTGTCCGGCCCGAAGGCGATGTGACCGAGCAACGTGGTTGTCCCGGCCGGCGGCATCGCGTCCTCGATCGCGGTGCGGAGGTCCTGCTCGGACCTGCCTTTCGAGGTCAGTACGTCGTAGGCGAGGCCCTTCGGCTCGTCGAGCAGGCCGAGCAGCATGTGCTCGGTGCCGATGAGCTCATGCTTGTACGACCGTGCGGACTCTTGCGCGAGCATGATGCAGTGCCGATTCAGCTTGGTGAATCGCTCGAAGGCGTTCGGCGACCGGTGTCGCTGGGTGGCCGTCGTCCCACCCAGCGCCTCGCTGATCTCGTTCCATGACGCGCCGCCCTGCTTGGCCTCGCGGACGAAGTGGTCAACGAGCTGTTCACCGAGGTCGGACAGGGAGTCTGCGCGCTGTCGCGCCTCGCTGACCCTGGCCAGATCGTCGGCGTCGGGGAGCTCCTCGTAGAGCCGCGCGATCAGGTCGGCGAGGCTGACGTTGAGCGTCGGGGAAGAAGTCATCGTGTTGTCCTGTCCTCTGAGAAGGGCAACGAGAGACGTGAGGACCTCGCGGGTCGATGCCGTGTGAGCCTCGACGTGGCGCCAGTACGACAGCACTTCACCGGCCGCGGCTTCCGGGGTCGAGGCCCCGATGATCGCCGCGATGCGTGGCAGCGGCACCCCGGCCGAGCGCAGCCGGGCCACGAGGCGGGCCTGCTCGACCTGCTCCGGGGCGTAGTAGCGATAGCCGTTGCTCGGGTTCACCTCGGCCGGCGTCAGCAGCTCGAGCTCGTCGTACAGACGCAGGGCCTTGGCAGTCAGCCCGCTCGCGCGTGCGAACTCACCGATACTCAACACGCAGGTCATCCTCTCGCTTGGGCGCTGGTTGCGCCTGTAGAGACCCTCCGCGTTGCCCTAGGGGGAAGGTCAACCAGCGGCGCGGCGGTGGATGGCGAGGCCCGATTCGCCGGGGGCCAGGTGGTCGATCAGACGGGACTCACGGTCGTACTCACCGTCGTGCATCGTCCGGTAGGGGATCGGCTCCTCCGTGTCCAGACCATCGAGTCTGTCTAGAAGGCAACGCTTTTCGGCCTCGAAGGCTGATCCATCGAGCCGATCGGAACGCGCGATCAGGTGCGGTCGAAGCGGCTGCATGCCGGTGTAGTGGACGGTCCCGTGCAGCAGTGGCCACAGCACGTCCTCGAGCGGACCGCTGATGCCACGCGGGCCGAGCGAGGTGCTGCGGTCGCCGGCTGCCACCACGGTCAGGACCCGTCGCCCGACCAGTCCACCGTCGCCGTACTTGCGCACCCGCCCGGTCGCGGGATCCCGCAGCCAGAAAGCGAATCCGCTCGTCAGCACCCGGTCGAACCAGCCCTTCAGGATCGCCGGCGCGCCGTACCACCACAGCGGGAACTGCAGCACCACGGTGTCGGTCTCGCGCACCTTCGCCTGCTCGCGGCGGATGTCCTCGCTCAGCGTGCCCTCCAGCGTCGCGGCCTTCTGGCGCGAGACGAGTGGCACCGCGGTGTCGGGCTGCTCGAAGTCGGCGTCGCTGAGCACCGGGTTCCAGCCCATGGCGTAAAGGTCGGACTCGACCACCCGATGACCCCGCCCGCGCAGGTGTTCGAGGGCCGCCGACCGCAGGCTCGCGGTCAGGGACTTCGGGTCCGGGTGGGCGCTGATCCACAGAATTCGGTCCATGCCTCCAGGCTGAGCGAGGTCGTACGATAGGCGCAAGTACGCACTCTGTTGTCTAGTAGTGACCAAAAGGATAGTAATGCGTCGTTCCGTGGAAACTGCCCTGCAGGTCTGCCCGGTCGAGGTCGGTGTGGCCGTGCTCGGCGGCGCCTGGAAGCTCACGATCGTCAAGCATCTGGGCAAGCGGCCACATCGCTTCGGCGAGCTCGGTCGCGCGGTCGGGACCGTCACACCGCGGGTGCTGACCCGCCAGCTGCGCGAGCTGGAGGCGGACGGTCTCGTCTCCCGCACCGTCTTCGCGGAGGTGCCACCGCGGGTGGAGTACGCCCTCACCGACCTGGGCGAGACCCTGCGGCCGGCCGTGGCGTGGCTGGACGACTGGGGCGCGACGTACGCCGAGGCGCACGCGGGTGAGACCCACGAGTAGCAACCGCTGTCGGTGCCTTGTCACATTCTGGGGAGCGGCGACGTCAACCCGATGTACGGACCGATGAAGGCGCCGGACGACCGCGCCCGACCAGGAGGACAGCTCGTGAGCACCGACCAGATTCCCGCCACTCAAGGCCCCGTCTTCGTGCCCTCCGACGACGGGTACGAGGAGGAGATCGCCGGCTACAACCGCATCGTCACCCATCGACCGCAGCTCGTCGTGGGCGCCGAGACGGTGGAGGACATCGCGACTGCCGTGCAGTACGCCGGCCGCGAGGGTCTGTCGGTCGGGGTTCAGGCCACCGGGCACGGCCCGACGGTGCCGGCCGACGGCGTACTCATCACCACGCATCGCATGCGTGACGTGGAGGTCGACCCGCAGGCGCGGACGGCGCGCGTCGCCGCTGGGGCGCAGGGCTCAGACGTCCTAGCCGCGGCCGCCTCGCACGGGTTGGCGCCGCTGGGTGGTTCGACGGGAGCGACCGGATTCATCGGGTACCTCTTGGGTGGCGGGCTGCCGATGCTCGGCCGCCAGTTCGGCTACGCCGCGGACCGTGTCCGGTCGATCGACGTGGTGACCGCGGACGGCACGGCGCGGACGGTGACGCCGGACAACGGGTCGGACCTGTTCTGGGCGCTGCTCGGTGCGCGCGGCAACTTCGGTGTCGTGGCCTCCGTCGAGGTCGACCTGGTGCCGGTGGACGAGGTGATCGGCGGCAGCCTGGCGTTCGTGGGCAAGGAGGCCGACGCCGTCATCCGCGCGTACTTCGCCTGGCTGCCCAGCTGTCCGGACGACGTGTCCACCTCGATCGCGTCGATGCAGATGCCCGACCAGCCGTTCATCCCCGAGCCGATCCGTGGGCAGCGGACCGTGCAGGTGCGCTTCCTGTCGACCGGGTCGCCCGAGACCGGCTTCGTCGACGCGCTGAGCGCCGCCGGGTCACCGGTCCTGGGCGCGGTGGGCCCGATGCGGTACGCCGACGTCGCGACCATCCACAACGAGCCGACCACGCCGACGGTCTTCGCCGGTCGGAACGGTCTGCTCCGCGAGCTCGACGAGGCCGGCGTGGAGGTGTTGGTCGCGCACCTCGGGTCTGCGGGCGATGACCGCTACCTCGCCGAGGTCCGTCACCTCGGAGGTGCGCTCGCCGTGGACCCCGGCGGCCGAACCTGCATCGATCGACGCGACGGTGCCTTGACGCTCTACACCGGAACCCCGCTGTACGGCATCGACGAGGACACCGCGGTCGCGGCCCAGCATGAGCTGCACTCGGCCATCGAGCCGTGGAGTCTCGGTGCGGTCAACACGATGTTCCTGACCGGAGCGGGTAGGCCCGGGGAGCTCGAGTCGGCGTTCACACCGGAGGCCTTCCAGCGGTTGCGGGACATCAAGCGCCAGTACGACCCGAGCAACATGTTCCGCGTCAACCGCAACATCACCCCTGCCGCCGGCTGAGCCGCCCTCCCGTTGGTTGAGCCGCCCTCCCGTTGGTTGAGCCGCCCTCCCGTTGGTTGAGCCGGGCGAGCGCCCTGGCGCGAGCCCGAGTCGAAACCCGGTGACGCTCAGGGAGACTCAGCGTCCGCGGTCACCTGGTTTCGACCCGGCTCCGCTGGCGCTCCGCCGGCTCAACCAGCGGTGTCGGGCTACGCTCGGACTGTGCCGCCGACCTTGGTCCCGCTTCCCCTGTATGGGGAGGACCACTCGCGCGGCGATCTCGCTCCCTGACGACAGCTCAGCCCCTGGGCCGAATTCTGCCTGAGCACAGGCGAACTCGCGCTCGAGACCGAGCCAACCATCGTCGTACGGAGCCACTATGTCCCGCACTACCGACGGCCTGGTGAGCCGTCCGCATGTCCCCAGAACGCTGCTGTCGAGCCTGCTGGGCCGGCTGCCGGTCGGGATGATGCCGGTCGCGCTGGTGCTGTTCGTCCGCGACAGCGACCGGTCGTTCGACTCTGCGGGTCTGATCATGGCGGCGTACGCCCTGGGTGCCTGCATCGGCGGGCCTGTCTTCTCGCGGTGGATGGACCGCGCCGGGCAGGGGCGGCCGCTCGTCATCGCCGGGACGATCTCAGCGCTCCCCATTGCGTCGCTGCCCTGGGTGCCGTGGGCGCTGGTCCTGGCGCTCGTGCTGGTCGGCGGGTTCGCCACCCCTCCGTTGGAGCCGGCGCTGCGTGCCTTGTGGCCACACCTGGTCGATCCGGCACGCCTACCCTCCGCCTTTGCGATCGATGCCGCTGCACAGGAGCTGATCTTCGTGCTCGGCCCGCTGCTGGTCCTCGCGACATCGAGTGTGTCCGCATCGGGTGGTCTGATCGCGGCTGCCGTCGTCACCGCCGCTGGCGTCGCATCCTTCATCACCGGTCAGCCGTCGCGGGATTGGGTTGCACCACAACAGGTTTCGCGACACTGGCTCGGACCGCTGCGATCGCGTCGCCTCGTCCTCCTGTACGTCGCCATCGTGGGGCTTGGCCTCACAGTGGGCTCGCTACCGGTCGCGTTCGTCGCGTACGCCGAGAGCGAGAGTGTGCGCGGCCTCGGCTCATGGCTCGTCGCACTCAACGCCCTCGGTGCGCTCGCAGGCGGCGTGACCTACAGCCGACTGCGGCAGCATCCCGATGCCGGCCGCGCAGTCGGGATCCTGTTCGCAGCGCTCGGCCTCACCTACCTGCCGCTCGCCCTCGTCCCGGGACCGGTGGCGATGGGCGGGCTCGTCTTGCTGAGCGGCGTCTTCCTCCCACCGGCGCTGACCTGCGCGTTCCAGCTGGTCGACCGCTGGGCGCCGACCGGTACGACGACCGAGGCCTTCGCCTGGATCATCAGTGCGTTCCTGGTCGGCTCGTCGGGCGGAGCCGCGTTGTCAGGGACGTTCGCCGACGGCGGTCACCTCAGCGCGCCCTACCTTCTCGGAGCCGCCGCAGCCCTGCTCGCCGGCGCCATCGCTGCAGCCACCACCGCAGTAGGTTGAGTCAGCCGGCTGTCCAACTCCACGAGCAGGCCACTCAGTCCAGGCCCCGCTGTGGCGATCTCCGAGAGATCACACGACACCATGCGTTGAAGTCCTACCTCAGCGAGAATGAGCCGATGGGGTGGCGGGCATGATGGAGTGGAGCGACGCGGCGCGGTCTGTCTGGGGTAAGACCGACCCGAAGAGCGACACCTCCATGCCGCTCGTACGCCATCTCGAGGACACGGCCGCGGTCGCCGGACACGTATGGGACCACTGGCTGCCGACCAGCATCAAGCAACACGTGGGCGCGGCGTTGCCGCGTGGCGAGGCGGACGGGCGCACCCTCCTCACCTGGCTTGCCGGCGTGCACGATGTCGGCAAGGCCAGTCCGGCGTTCGCGGTCAAGGCGCGGAAGGCCCCGGGTTTCGGACACCTCGTCGGGGAGATGGAGGCCCAGGGCCTCGTGTGCGGTACGCCAATCGCGCCTCTCCCTCCGCACTGCCGGGTCGGGCACTCGTTGGTGGAACGATGGTTGGAGCGATTCCAGCCTGCGAGGCGAGCGTCGCCGAGCCTGGCGGTGGTCGTCGGCGGTCACCACGGTGTGCAGCCGACGGTGATGGATCTGCGCGCGATCCGCCGCGAGCACCTCGGAGCCACACCCGAGTGGGAGGCGGCGCAGACCGAGATCTTGACGCACATGGCCCAGCTCACTGGCGCCGACGACAGGCTGCACGACTGGTTGCGACAGCCGCTCCCGCTGACGTCCCAGGTACTCCTCACAGCGAGCGTGGTTGTCGCGGACTGGTTGGCCAGCGACACCTTGCGGTTCCCGCACCAGGATCCCTCAGCCTCCGCCGTGCGTCTGGCACGAGCCGACCTTGATCGTGACCTGCTGGGGCCGTGGCACGCCACTGATCCGGGTTCTGACGTCAATGACGTGATGTCCCAACGGTTCCCACGGCTCAAAGGAGTGTCGGCGAACTCCGTTCAGACGGCGGCGGTGCGGGCGGCACGCGCGACATCGTCACCGTGCCTCATGCTGATCGAGGCGCCGATGGGTGCAGGCAAGACGGAGGCGGCGCTCATGGTGGCGGAGGTGCTTGCCCACCGGTTCGGTCAAGGCGGAGTACTGATGGGGCTCCCGACCATGGCGACCTCCGGCGCGATGTTCGGACGCGTTCTGGACTGGTTAGACCATGCCAACGTCGGAGTCCGCGCCAGTGTGACCTTGGCCCACAGCAAGGCCGGGCTCGACGACAGGTACGCCGGTCTGGTCGCGAACGGACGCGTCAGGGGCGTGGGCGAGCCTGAAGGTGAACGAGATTCGGTCGCGGTGGTCAGCTCGTGGTTACGAGGTCGTCGCAAGGGCTCGCTCGCGAGCATGGTCGTCGGCACCATCGACCAAGCGCTCTTCGGGGCTCTGCAGGTCAGGCACGTGGCCCTCAGACAACTCGCGCTGGCTGGCAAGGTCGTCGTTCTCGACGAGGTTCACGCGGCGGACGCCTACATGCAGCGTTACCTCGTGCGGGTTCTCGAGTGGCTGGGCGCGTATGGCACTCCGGTCATACTCCTGTCCGCGACACTGCCGCCGGCGCGCAGAGCCGAGCTGCTGGGCGCCTACGCCAGGGGCAGGGATCTCCCGCCGGTGCTAGTGACGGCCGAGGTGGAGTACCCGCGCATCAGCGTGCAGAGCGCCGACCTCGTGGAGAACCACGTTCCGTGGGACGGGCGTCGGACGTCCGTGACGGTCGAGGCTCTGCCCGACGGTGTCGGGCATCTGGTCGCCGCTATCCGACCGGTCGTCGCCGACGGAGCGTGCGTGGCTGTCATCCACAACACGGTCAGGCGCGCGCAGGGGACGTACGACGCGTTGGTCGCCGAGCTCGATGAGGCGCGAGTTGTGTTGCTGCACAGTCAGTTTGTCGCCGTTGATCGCATGAAGAAGGAGAGAGCGCTCCGCGACGCGCTCGGTCCACAGGCATTAGGAAGACCGCAAGGGTTCGTGGTGGTCGGCACCCAGGTGCTCGAGCAGTCGCTCGACATCGACGTCGACCTGATGGTGTCCGAACTGGCACCGGTCGACTTGATCCTGCAACGGATCGGCCGGTTGCACCGACATCCGCGCGGGGTCGGCGAACGTGACCGGCCACCAACAGCGCGACGTCCGCGGCTCCTGCTCACCGGCGTACGTGACTGGAGCTCGTCGCCACCGGAGCCTGATCGGGGCAGTCAAGCGGTGTACGGCCAGAGTGCGCTTTTGCGTGCCGCGACCGTCCTCGCACCTCACCTCGACGGCGCGCCGGTCCAGGTGCCCGACGATGTCTCCGGTCTGGTCGACGCGGCGTACGCGCCCGGCCTGCCCTGTCCGGCGGGTTGGGAGACGGCCTGGGCTGAGGCGGAGGCCGCGGCACGGACGCAGGACGCTCTGCAGGCGAGGAATGCGGGCGACTTCCTCCTGGGCAGCCCAACATCCACGACGCTCGTGGGGTGGCTGGAGGCGCGCGTGAGCGACACCGACGACCCGGGCGCGCGTCCGCAGGTGCGTGACGGCGAGGACGGTATCGAGGTGGTCGTAATCCAGGACGTCGCAGGCGAGCTGCGCGCCCTGCCATGCGGCCCGATCGGCGGGAGGCGCCTGCCGCTGCGCGAGGCGGACATCGACGACAAGCTGGCCAAGCAGGTCGCGGGCTACACCCTGCGGCTGCCCATGAGGTTGTGCCGCGGCCCAAGAGGAGAGCGGGTTGTTGACGATTTAGAGCGCCAGGGAAGGGAATTCGCAGGATGGCAGCGATCCCGGTGGCTGACGGGCGTGCTCGTGCTATCACTGGATCACGACCTCAAGGGAGAGGTCGACGGGACAGGGGTGCGGTACGACCTGAGGCGGGGGCTTCTGGTCGGTGCCGACGGGTAGGGGGTTGGCCGTGGCCGAGTCGTCCTTCGATCTGCTCACGCAGCCCTGGGTTGCCGTCCGGGACGACGACGGCGTGCACGAGCTGTCGCTGATCGACACATTTGCGCGGGCGCACGAGTTGACAGGTCTTGCTGGGGAGCTGGCCACCCAGGATCTCGCGGTGCTGCGACTTCTCCTGGTGATCCTGCGTCGGACGATGGGTTCGGTCCGCGGGGACGGCGAGGCGATCGACCGCTGGGCGGAGTGGTGGCAGGCCGAGTCACTGCCCACACCACAGATCGACGCCTACCTGGCCGGCTGCTCCGAACGGTTCGACCTCCTGCACCCCACGACACCGTTCATGCAGGTGGCCGGGCTCGAGGCGGGCAAGACGTCCGGCCTGGTCAAGCTGATTGGCGACGTGCCGGACGGACACCGGTACTTCACCCTCCGGTCGGGTGCGGGTCTGCGGTCGCTGTCATACGCCGAGGCGGCGCGGTGGGTGGTGCACTGTCAGGCGTTCGACCCGTCCGGCATCAAGTCCGGAGCGCTGGACGATGGACGGACCAAAGGCGGCAGGGGCTACCCCATCGGAACCGGCTGGACCGGTCGCTGCGGTCTCGTCGTCATGGAGGGCGCAAACCTCAAGGAGACGCTGCTCCTGAACTTGCGCCTCGATCCGGACGACGCCCCCGAAGACCGGCCCGTCTGGGAGCGGGAGATACCGACCGAGACACCCGATCCGATGCACGTCGTCGCGGCTGGTCCCTGTGACCTGATGACCTGGCCGATTCGGCGAATCCGGTTGATACACAACGGTTCTGAGGTCACCGACGCCATCATCGCCAACGGCACTCCCGTGCAGTGGCACAACCAGCACCGGCTCGAGACGATGACGGCGTGGCGCCGCAGCTCCGGTCAGGAGAAGAAGCACGGTGTGCCCGCCTACATGCCGCACGAGCACGATGCCAACCGCTCGTTCTGGCGAGGTCTGCAAAGCCTCATGGTGACCGGCGGCGAGCGGCGTACCACCAGCAATGACGCCGAGCAGTCGCTGCCGCCGCGCACCCTCGACTGGATCGCGACCCTGCAGGCCGATGACGCTCTGGACGTGGACCACCCGACCCGGATGCGTGCGATCGGCATGGTCTATGGCAGCAACAGCTCGGTGGTGGCGAGCGTGGTCGACGACGCGTTGCAGCTGAGGCTGTCCGTGCTGACCGACTCGGACCTCGAAGCAGAGGTGGTCGCCGCGCTCCGGGCCGCGGACGAGGGCGTACAAGCCCTGGCCAACCTGGCAGCCAACCTGGCCCGCGCGTCGGGCGCTCTGCCCGAGGAGGATCGCGAGGCGGCTCGGGCGCAGGGCTACTACGGCCTGGACCAGGGCTTTCGCCGATGGGTGTCGACGTTGTCGACGCGCTCGGACCCGACCGAGCGGCGTACGGCGTGGCAGAGCTACGTCCATCACACGCTCGGGGCGATGGGTGACGCACTCGTCACAGCCTCTGGTGATCAGGTCTGGCGTGGCCGACTCGTCACCCAGACCAAAGGCGGCGAGCGTCTCGTCAACGCGCCCGTCGCACACCTGTGGTTCACCGGCACGCTGCGCTCGGTCCTCCCGGCCGCGAACCAGGTCCAACCCAGTGACCGCACCACACCGGAGAGCGCCGATGTCTGAGTCGACAGCAACCAGGTCCACGACCGATCAGGTCATGGACGCAGCCCGAGAGCGGATCTCCGAGCTGCAACGCGACTACCTCCCCAGCGGTGCCCGCGACCAACCCACGGCGCGCGCGGCCGGGATGATGGCCGCGCTGCGACGTCTCGAGCCGTCGGCCCTCACAGCCGAGCCGAAGGTGTGGGAGCTGACCCTCGGTGGTCTGCCGCCCGGGCTCGCCGGCCATGGCGACCAGCCGTCCCGCGCGGAGCGAGCGGTTCACGCGGGACTGGTGTTGTACGCCGTACACCAGCAGTCCCGGCCGGAACCGATGCACGTGCCGGGTGTCTCCCTGGGCGCGGCGATCCGGAGGCTGGCGAAGGCGCGGTCGCCGAAGGACGAGCTCGACCCGGCCACGCTGCGACGATTCGAGCAGGTCATCGTCTCGACCACGTGGGAGCGACGGCTCTATCACCTGCGCGAGCTGATGACCCTCCTTCGCGCCCATCGGCTGCCGCTCGACCACGTTCGCCTGACCGGGGACCTGTTCGACCTGCAACTGGCCGTGTCCGTTGAGCGCGTACGACTTCGGTGGGGCCGCGACCTGCACCGACCCGGTCGATCAGAGGACCAGACCACTTCAGCAAGTCAGGACGGAGACCAGCCATGACCGGACGGTTCATCGACATCCACGTGTTGCAGACGGTGCCGCCGAGCAATATCAACCGCGACGACACCGGCAAACCGAAGTCGGCGGTGTTCGGTGGCGTACCGAGGGCTCGCGTGAGCAGCCAGGCGTGGAAGCGCGCGACGCGAGCGGCGTACGGAGATCACCTGAACGATGCGGATCTCGGGGTGCGGACCAAGCGCGTGGTCGAACAGATCTGCGGGCGACTCGCCAAGAGTCATCCGGAACTCGCGCCGGACGAAGCGCGCACCCGCGCCGAGAAGGTGATCGAGGCACTCGGCCTCAAGCTGGAGAAGCCGCGTGGCAAGGCCAAGGGCGGCGAGGATGCCGACGACGCCTTTCGGGGCACCGAGTACCTCGTCTTCTTCAGCAACACCCAGATCGAGCGGCTCGCCGCGTTGGCCGCCGACGGCGATGGGGCATCGGTCGACAAGAAGGTCGCGAAGGCCGCGGCAGGTGGTGACCATGGCGTCGAGGTGTCCCTCTTCGGGCGCATGGTCGCCGACGACAAGGGCCTCAATGTCGACGCGTCCGTGCAGGTGGCGCACGCGATCAGCACCCACGCGGTCGAGCTGGAGCAGGACTACTTCACCGCAGTCGACGACCGCAATCCGGAGGGCCAGTCTGGAGCCGGGATGCTCGGGACGATCGAGTTCAACTCGGCCACGTTGTATCGGTACGCGACGGTCAATGTCGCGGGACTGCGCGACAACCTCGGCGATGACGCTGCGACGGTCCGCGCGGTGCAGGCGTTCGTGCGGGCGTTCATCAGGAGCATGCCGACCGGCAAGCAGAACACCTTCGCCAACCGAACCGTCCCGGACGCCGTCGTGGTGATCGTGCGAGAGGATCAACCGGTCAACCTGGTTGGCGCCTTCGAGGACCCGGTAGTCGCCAACGGAGAGGGACTGATCGAGCAGTCCGCGGCTCGGCTGGCCGCCGAGGTCGCGTCGGTGCGGGACTTCGTCTCTGCGCCGGTAGCGTCCCTCGTGGTGGCCCGCCAGAGGGCGGCCGCGCTCGCTGGCGTCGGCGAGAAGGTCTCGTTGGACGGGCTCGTGGAGCGGCTCGATGGGCTGGTGCTCGTGCCAACCGAGCCGTTGCCGGCATGAGTGTTCTCCTTCTCCGACTAGCCGGACCCTTGCAGGCCTGGGGGGACTCCGGTTCACGGTTCACGCGGCGGGAGACCAGGCCAGAGCCCACCAAGAGCGGGGTCCTCGGCCTGCTCGCCGCTGCGGCGGGGCGTCGGCGGACCGACCCGGTCGAAGATCTGGCGGGGCTGCGGTTCGGGGTGCGCGTCGACCAGCGCGGCACGCTCGTCCGGGACTTTCAGACTGCGCATCGGCCGACCGACGAAGCGATGATGCCGCTCTCGACGCGCTACTACCTCTCGGACGCTGTCTTCGTTGCCGGTGTCGAGGGCGACCATGAGCTGCTCGTCAGTCTCGACGAGGCGATCAGAGCGCCTGCCTTTCCCCTCTATCTGGGGCGTCGGTCCTGTCCGCCTATTGGGCGAATCAGCCTGGGGGTTAAAGAAACTCGTCTGTACGACGGGTTGCGCGACGCGCCGTGGGAGGCAGCGGGATGGCACCGCCAGTCTCAGAGCGATCCCGCATACTTGCCGGTTCTGATGGACGCGCCACACGACGGCGACCAGTTGGCGTACGACACGGAGTCCGTCCAGGACGTACCGATCAGCTATGCCTCGGAGCGGCGAATGTACGGCTGGCGGACCGTCGTTCGAGCCGAGCCGGTGCGCAAACCGAACCCGGATGGTCGATCTGATCGCGTCGATTATTTCGCCGCGCTGGGAGGCGTGTGATGTATCTCGTGCGGATGCGGCTGGACCCGCGCAGCCGGGCCACCCGAAAGGTGCTGTCTTCGGCACAAGCCATGCACGCAGCGGTCCTGCGCGCATGTGGATCGGAGGCGAATGACCTTGTCGCGGAGGGTGACCGGCGGATCCTCTGGCGCGTGGATCAGCATGGGCGCGACGACATCGAGCTCTACCTGACGAGCCCCGGCAAACCCTCTCCGGACGGCTCCGCGCTTCCGGACGGGCTGCCGCCCGTCGGCTCCTGGGACATCGCCGACTACGAGCCGTTCCTGTCTCAGCTGGGCCCTGGTCAACGCTGGCTGTTCCGGCTGACTGCCAACCCGGTGCGATCGATGAGTCGCGCGGCGCCGGATGGGCGGCGCGTGCGAGGCAAGCCGATTCCATTGACGCACGCTCATCAGGAGGAGTGGCTCGTGGCACGCGCCGAGCGTCACGGGTTCACGATCCCTCTGAACAGCCTTGACAGTCCTGAGGTTTCGGCTCGCGAGCTGCTCCAACGAGATCGTCACACGACGTCGTTCAACAGGCGTTCCGATGGTGAGGACGCAGGTCGTACCGATCGCGTTCAGATCACACGTGTGACGTTCGAGGGTGTGCTGGACGTGACTGATCCCGACGCACTGCGACTCACGCTGCGCAACGGCATGGGCAAGGCACGCGCATACGGTTGCGGCCTCATGACCCTTGCGCCGATGAGATGAAATCACCGCCGGGTCCTCCGCCCGCCGAGATCGGTGAGCTGGTGCGTGCCCAGGATCGAACGAGCTTCCTGTACGTCGAGCGGTGCACAGTTCATCGCGAGGGCAATGCCCTTACGGCACAGGATGATCGGGGCGTCGTCCACATCCCGGCGGCGACGATCGGAGCGCTGCTGTTCGGGCCTGGGACACGTGTCACGTACCAGGCGATGATGCTGCTCGCGGAGATGTGCCGTGCTGAGCCTGTTTGGCCCGGGTCTTGGTCGGATCCGCTCTGCGCTCGCGGAGATGAGCCCACGCACCCGTGTCCCGGGCCGCAGTCCAGGTCGTCCGCTCCGCGCTCGCGGAGATGAGCCCAGGACCGACACCTGCACCGTGTCGCCGACGCGGTCCGCTCCGCGATCGCGGAGATGAGCCCACCATCGGGAGGGGGGTCGTCATGGACGTCCGCTCCGTGCTTGCGGAGATGAGCCTTGCGACTCCTCTGGCGTGATCGAGATCGCCTGGTCCGCTTCGCACTCGCGGAGATGAGCCCGAGATGACGACAGCAGTGGCGGCGACCACCACGTCCGCTCCGCGCTCGCGGAGATGAGCCGACGCTGGCCAAGCAGGCGCAGCACTTCGCCAAGTCCGCTCCGCGCTCGCGGAGATGAGCCCCGGATCGCTTGCGACGCCGCGCCAGGCTCGCCGTCCGCTCCGCGCTCGCGGAGATGAGCCGTTCAGCAAGACCAACGTCGACCAGTGGCGCATGTCCGCTCCGCGCTCGCGGAGATGAGCCGACGCTGGCCAAGCAGGCGCAGCACTTCGCCAAGTCCGCTCCGCGCTCGCGGATATGAGCCCAGGGAGACGCCAGCCTTCACGGTCTGGAAGGTGTCCGCTCCGCGCTCGCGGAGATGAGCCCTGCTTGGTCTTCGTGCCCTGCCACGGGTACTCGTCCGCTCCGCGCTCGCGGAGATGAGCCGTACTCGACCGGCACGCCGAACACGTCAGCGATGTCCGCTCCGCGCTCGCGGAGAAGAGCCCTACGGACGGAGTGACGACGATGACGACGACTGGTCGCTCCGCGCTCGCGGAGATGAGCCCGGCTACATCGGCGCGGCGGCGTTCGCCCAAGGGTCCGCTCCGCGCTCGCGGAGATGAGCCCGCGCGACGCTCGTCAGCTTCACGCGTCGATGTCCGCTCCGCGCTCGCGGAGATGAGCCGGAGCGGGTCATGATCACAGAAACAGGAACCAAGTCCGCTCCGCGCCCGCGGAGATGAGCCCGCGCCGGCGTGGTCGAGGTAGTAGGTGACGACGTCCGCTCCGCGCTCGCGGAGATGAGCCCTGCCTGACGACTGCGCTTGTCCGCTGCTGCTGGTCCGCTCCGCGCTTGCGGAGATGAGCCGGCGTTCAGCGGCCAGACGATCGACATCGACGTGTCCGCTCCGCGCTCGCGGAGATGAGCCCTCTTCACCGATGGCGGCCCGCTGCTGCTGGTCCGCTCCGCGCTCGCGGAGATGAGCCCTGCTTGGTCTTCGCGCCCTGCCACGGGTACTCGTCCGCTCCGCTCGCGGAGATGAGCCCGGAGGGGGAGCAAGTGAGCCGACTCAGGCTGATTCCGCTCCGCGCTCGCGGAGATGAGCCCCTCAGTGGGGGAGGAAGTGGGGGAGGACGGACGAGCACGGCACGTCCGCTCCGCGCTCGCGGAGATGAGCCCCTCAGTGGGGGAGGAAGTGGGGGAGGACGGACGAGCACGGCACGTCCGCTCCGCGCTCGCGGAGATGAACCCTACGTCCTACGGCTGACTCGCGATGAACTCAAGTCCGCTCGCGTTCGCGGAGATGAGCCCTCCACGACGGCTTACTTGGCGGCTCGCTTCACATCCGCTCCGCGCTCGCGGAGATGAGCCCAGGTACCGGTGCGCTCCTTTGTGCCGAACACGGTCCGCTCCGCGCTTGCGGAGATGAGCTCCAGCTCTGCTGGTCCTGCTCGACATCGGCGACGTCGGCTCCGCTGACATGAGCCCCGGCCACCGCATGATCCTTCGAGTTCACCCTCCACACATCTCTCGAACGGAGTCATCACGATGACCGCGCCACACATTGTCGACCCTGCTGGGTGAAGCCCCGTCCGGGGCCTCACCGGACCCAATGCGCACCTCGTTGCAGCCCTGGCTGGCGACCAGCGGCGAGACGCGCTCCACGCTGAACTACAGCTTCGGCGAGGCGAGCCAGCACCCAGGCCCGGCTGGAACGCGCCGGCCTGGTCCTGGCCTATCAGCCCGGTGCGGCTGAGAGCGGCGCACTCACCTACCTGCTCGCCGACGGTGCACTGGAGCGGGTGCCCGGCCTGGTCTCCGTGGCAGACCACCTTCGCCGACGAGCATGCTCGACCCTGACGCGACAGGTTGACTGCCGTCACCGCTCGATGCCGTGGCGACCGTCACGGGTTTGCTGGGTGATGGCCGCTCGCACGCGGTAAGCGACACCGGTCGGGCCCTGACTCGCCCGCGTGACGTCTGAGCGCTGTTGGATGACATCGCCCACGACCCGTTCTCGGACCTGCGCCGGCTCAAGTCCAGCCGCCCGAAACAAACGCACGGAAGCGGTAATATCGTTGTGGGACAACGGGTTCCGAGCATTCTGTTGTTCGAGGTCGCGTCCAAGCCGGTGGATCACCTCACTCGCCAGGACGACGGGGTCACCGCGGACCCACTGGCCCATTGTTGGTCTCGGCTGGGCTGGCTCGCTGCTGCCGGTCGTGCGCTGCCACCAGTCACGGCGATCCAGGTCGGCGTTGACCTCGTCACGACCCGGTGGCCCGGTGCGCGGCACGATCTCCCGGGAGAGTCGCTCTTGCACGCGTCCGAGCAGGTCCCGGTTCTCGCGCAACCGGCCGACCTGCTCGTGCCTGCTCACGAGCTCAACGAGAAGGGCGCCAACGGGTTGGTCGCGCTCGATGCGCTCATCGATCCGACCGGCCAGCTCATCAGTCTGAGTGCTCCCGTTCAGGATCACGCTCTCGCAGCGTGCCCGCGCTGCGTCCACCCCGGATGCCGCCCGCTCCAACGCATCTGTCCGTTCGGCGTACGCCCGGCTCGCCCGCTCCATCTCTCCAGCCAAGTGAGCCGCACGCATGTCGACGCGCTGCTGTACGGCGGCCAGCGCCGCCTCGATCGCGGCCCGCTGCTCGGTGACCCGAGCCAGCTCTGTCTCAGCCGAGAGCGGCCGCTCCTGGTGTCGGGTCGGGTCACGGCGCTCAATCGCGACCTGTCGGGCCAGGTCACGCTGCCGATCGACGACGGGCTCGAGCTCTCGAGTACGCAGTTGGACGCGGACCTCATCGAGTACCCGGTCACGGCTCAGATCGGTCACTACCCTCAGCAGGAATGTGTCTGGATAGGCCCGCTCCAGATCGCGCGCCCGCTCCAGCGCCGCGGGTGGCAGCTTCGCCAAATCTTCGACCAGCCAGACCATCACACCGTCACGCCTGAGTAGGACGGTGTCCTTCTCCAGTTGGCGGTCGACGGTGTCCTCGGCTGACTCGCCGGACTTGACCTCGATTGCAACCCGTACCTTGAGCTTCGCCGCGTGGTCGTGGAACCGGGCACCATGGTCGGTGTCGTAGTAGATGTGGCTGCCCCAGCCCCGCTCGGGCTGCAGCTCCAGGGCGTACCCGATCTCGTTCTCGAACGCCTCGCCCACCTCGCGGCTGACCCCGAAGCGCTCGCGGGCGGTCCGGTAGTCGACCAGGTTGCGCGGCTGCCGACCACGATCCACCCGGTTCGGGGCGTACACCTGCCGATGGTGCCGCTCCCAGTCCTCCTCGGACCACCCAGAAGTCGACATGAGCGTGTGTCTATCGACCGTGCTCGACCCGGTACTCGAACCAGTCCTCCGGCGACAACCTGCCAGCGGCGACCCAGGCCTCGTAGTCCTCCAGGGAATAGTTGAACAACCGCGCCCACTTCTCGCCTGTGCGTTCAGTCATCGCGCCACCCACATGGAGTTCGACCTCGAGGTACGCCGGAGTTGCCGGCTCGCGCACGACTGGCTCGTTGCTGCCCCGACGGTCCACATCGATCCACATCCAGGAACCCTCGAAGGACCGGACGAACACCTCACCGAGGTAACGCGCGAACCGCTTCGAGCGCTCGGGCCAGTCCAGGTCTATCGGATCGTCGGCCCAGTAGTAGGCCAGTGCCGCCTGCTCCGCGTGCCGCAAACCTTCCTCGGACCACAGGTCGGCCGGCATGTCCGGCACGTCCCGCTCGAAGAACAGCGCCAGCTCAGCATCCAGCGACGCGAGCCACTCCAGAAACACCGGGTCGTGCTGGTCTCGCTCGCGCTGCGCCAGCTCCGCTGCGGTGTACGGCCGATCCCCGCCCACTTCGATCTCCAGCCATAGTCGTGTGTGTCTTGGCCAAGTCTGGTCGAACTCACCGGTCGCCTGCCAGCATGGCCGGCTGGGAGTTCGGCACTCGTTCGACACTGACGTGTTCCATCCGACTGGTCCGGCTTGCGAGGATGGACAGATGCCTTCGTTGTTTCGGCCATCGCCGGGCCTCAGCATGAGACTCTTCGGGTGCCGCGCATGACCGCGCAAGGAGTCCTGCGCACGGGACCCGGTGGGGACCGCCCTTACGAGGGAGGGGGGCACTATGTCGAAGACGATCCAACGCTGGACCGGTCGCGAGTCGCGCGCGCTCCGCGAAGCACTGCGGATGAGCGTGCGCACGTTCGCGCAGTACCTGGGTGTCAGCGATCGGGCAGTCTCCAAGTGGGAATCCGGTGATGGTGCACGCACACCCGGACCGGACTCTCAAGCGATCCTTGATACGGCGTACACCCGCGCCGACGACGCGGCGCGTGACCGGTTCTGGGATTCCCTCACGCCCGACGCTCGACCCGACACGCCCACCAGCATCGGCCTGGCCATGGTTCCCGACCTGGAGCCATCCATGATCGCGCGGGACGACGAGCTACAGACGCTCGTGAGGATGCTCGATGAGGCTTCGAATGCCTCTGGGGCACAAGTCATTACGGTCGCCGGGCCGGGTGGGTTCGGCAAGACGACGCTCGCCACACAGACTGTCCATGACGATCAGGTCCTGGACCTGTTCCCAGAGATCCTGTGGGTCGAGACTGGCGAGGAGTGCTCGGCCGCCCGGCTCACGCACCTGATCACTGACCTGTGCTTCCATCTCGATGGCACTCGGCCACAGCTATCGGACCCGGAGCAAGCGGGGTTCCATCTCGCCCGCGTCATCGGAGACCGGCGGCTTCTGATGGTCGTGGACAACGTGTGGTCCGGCGCAGACCTGGCCCCCTTCCTGTTGGGCGCACCCAACTGCGTACGCCTGGTGACCACCCGCAACCTGCGCGTCACACCAACCACCGCACGGATCCTGCGGCTCGGTCCTATGGGGTCGGCAGAGGTCATCGAGCTCCTACAGAGAACAATCCCATCCGCCTCAGCACCTGCGTTGCGACCGTTGATCGAGCTCTGCGGTGGGTGGCCGCTGCTGGCAAATCTTGTCGGCGCGAGCGTGAGCAGCGATGTCGTCGCGGGAGCATCAGCCGGGACCGCCCTCCGTATCGCGCGCGATGCGCTACAGGCGCACGGCCCTCAAGCCTTCGATATCTGGGACGCCGATCAGCGCACAGCGGCGATCAGCCACGTCATCTCGACCTCACTGCGAGCCCTCGATGACGGTGTACGTCTATCTGGCGCAGAGGGCTTGAGCGAGCGGTACGCATCCCTGGCCGCCTTTCCTCCTTCGATGCCCATCCCCTTGGACGTGCTGGCGCGATGGTGGGGCCACGCCTACGGCTGGTCATCGGTCGTCGTCCGACAGTTCTGCAAGGTGCTCGCCGACCGGTCGCTGATCAGCGCCTACCGTGCAGACGTCGAGGCCATCGTTCTGCACGACGTCTTCCGCGCCTACCTGCTGGGCGAGGTCGGTGAATCGCTCCCGGACCTGCACCGATCACTGCTGGCCGCGATCGAGCTGCCCTCCGGATGGTCGGCGATGCCGCGAGACCGGACGTACGAGTGGGCGAACATGACGTTCCACCTTTCCCAGGCGCACGAGCATCAGGCGTTGGCCACGCTTCTCTCCGATCCGGAGTACGTGACGGCCAAGGCAAGCGTCTGTGGGGCACAGGCGTTGCGCGCGGACCACGACCTCCTCATGTCTGTGGACGGCGACACTGACGACGATGTGTTGGATCGAGCACGCTTCCTGACATCGCAGGGCTACCTGCTGCACGGCCAACGGTCCGAACCGGATATGGCCAGCACGTTGCTCATCGCGACGTTGCGGAACGGGAAGAAGCCCGATGGCACATTTCTTGACGTCCTCCGCGGAACCGGAGTCTCGGTGCCCTGGGCGACAGCACCGGAGGACAGGGAGCTTCCGGGTCATGTGGGCACCGTGGTGTCAGTCGCTGCGCGGGAGGACCTGCTCGTCTCGGGCGGCGAGGACGGCGTAGTCCGCGTCTGGGACCTCTCGACGAAGAGTCTGATCAGGACGTTGCCCGGACATACGGGTTGGGTGCATGCGGTCGCGATCTCACCGGACGGCAATCTCATCGCCTCAGCCGGTGAGGACAGCGCGATCCGATTGTGGTCGACTACCAACGGAACGCACGTGGGCGTCTTGCCGGGTCACGACAAGCGGATTCGAACGTTGACCTTCCTCCACCACAGCAGCCACCTGGCTTCAGGTGCTGAGGACGGACTGATCCGCGTCTGGGACCTGACGACGTCGACACTGGCGCGGCAGGCGACAACACGCGGCGTTGGCATCTGGTCGCTGTCGGTCAGCAGTGACGACGAACTTGTCGCCGTCAGCGGCGAGGACGAGTACGTACGCCTGCTGGACCTGCACACCGGAGACCTGCTCGATGAGAGGGCTTCGCACCGCAGCTGGGTCCGATCGGTGGCCTTCATTCCTGGCCAGTCCGTCTTGGTGTCGGCATCGGCGGACGGCACAGCCCGCACCTGGAAGACCGATGCAAGACGACTGGAACCTGTCGCGATCCTCGACGCCGACGGCGAACGGCTACGTGCCGTCACCACTTGGCATGGGCAGATCGTCACGGCTGGCGAGAACGCGACCATCACACGGCACACCACACCCCCGTCGCAGGTCCGAATGCCGGCCGGAGTCAACTGGATTCGCACGATCGCGACGACCAACGGTGGGATCGTCGCTGGCTGCGAGGACGGCGGACTCAGACTCTGGCAGCACGACGGGACTGGCTCGCTTGAGACTCTCGCCTCGGGCCGCAGCACTGTGTGGTCATCGGCCTTCGCCGAGCGCGGCCAGACCGTGGCGCTCGGCCGTGCCGACGGCACCGTACGACTGCACAACCCCACCACCGGGCAGGAGCACTCCCGCCTCGCAGCTGGACATGGCCGGGTCTGGGCCCTCGCCGCAGCCGGCCCCTATCTCGCGGCTGCATGCGGCGACGGCCGGCTGCGCGTGTGGCGAGGCAGCACCCAGACTCTCGAGCTCAACATCGACGTCGAGCTCACGTGGGACGTCGCCATCACTCGCGACGGCACGTTGATGGCCGCCAGTGACACCAACGGGCACGTGCGCGTCTGGTCACTCCCGGATGGACATCTCCGCTGGGACCACGCCGCCAACGCCGGCCGGGTGCGCTCCCTGGCCCTCTCAGCCGATGCCGACCTGGTTGCCGCCGCCGGTGGCGACGGCGTGGTCCGCACCTGGACACTCAGCACTGGAGAGCCGCACCAGGCCGTGTCGGTACCGGGATGGGCGCGCACGGTTGCGTTCGACCCGAAAGGATCCCGGCTGGCGGTTGGCGCGGGCAACGGTGACATCTACCTCCACCAGGTCGGTCAGGCGGACGCCGACATAGTCCTCGGTGGCCATCGAGGTCGAGTGCTGATGCTCGGATTCGCAGTTGACGGCTCGTGGCTCACGTCCGTTGCAGCCGACGGTGCGGTACGACGTTGGTCGCTGGATTCTGACGATCCGGCGGACGCATGTTGTGTGGCAGACGTTCGCGTGGATGCGAGCGCCCAGTGCGCCGCGTTCGACGCCACGACGGCCAGCGTCGTGGTCGGCAGCGCGAACGGCATCGCCCTGTTGGGTTTCGGCGTCGACGAGCAAGGAGTTCACGAGTGACCAGCAGTCCCCAGGCTGAGCCCATCGTGTCGAACGAGCCTGGATCCTTTCCCTGGGGTGTTCTGACCAAACGGCACCCTCAGCTGATCGAGACGGTCCGCCGACAGCTTCCCTACCCACCAGCGACCCAGGAGGCACTCGACAGCCTGCTGCGAACGCTTGACCGAGCTGTGCCGCCCCTCGAGCCCGGCGCATGCGACCATCAGAAGTGGCAAGACTGGTCAGCCCCCTACCTCGGTATGAGATGGGTCGATGCCCCGTTCTTATGGGCCGAGTCCTATTTCTACCGACTTTTGCTGTGTGCGACCGACTACTTCGAGAGCGGCCCCTGGTCCGGAGTCGACCCGTTCGCACCTCAGAAGAACGCGGAGCTCGAGACACCAGAGCTCTCGCGTGACCTTGGAGCGCTCGACCGTCTGGTCGAGGCACCTGGCGAGGTGGGCTTGAGTGCTGCATTGTCCGCCGCGCTCTGGGGCAATCGTGCAGACCTTGGCTTTCGAATATCAGACCCGTCCGCACAGGAACGGCAACAGGTCGAAGACCTGGTGGCCGACGACTCATCGCTCGTTCCGCCGCTCCTTGATTCACGGCCCGCCGGGCAGGTCCACCTCATCGCTGACAACGCCGGCCGAGAGCTGGTCGCGGATCTCGTCCTGATCGATCGCCTGCTCGTCACCGGACGTGCAGCGGAGGTCACGCTTCACCTGAAGCCGTACCCCTACTACGTCTCGGACGCGACCACTCAGGATCTGCTCATGGTGCTACGTCGCATGCACGCAGCCGGAGGGGCCGCCGACGACATCGCTACGCGACTAGCCGCGAATATCCGGGACGGTCAACTCCGGGTGCAAACGCACGGCTTCTGGTGCAGCCCCCTGACATTTCATGACCTGCCCGGGGACCTGACCGCCGAGCTAGCGAGCGCCCGGCTCGTCATCATCAAGGGCGACTTGAACTATCGCCGCCTGGTCGGGGACGCTCATTGGGCTCCGACGACGGCCTTCACAGACCTCACGAGCTACTTTCCGGCACCGCTCCTTGCGCTGCGGACACTTAAATCCGATGTCGCAGTCGGAGTAAACAGCGAACGCCTGGCCCGTCTCGAGTCGAGTGCGCCCGGCTGGCGGACCGACGGTACGCACGCTGTCATTCACGCACGGCCCTGACGCATTCATTCTCAGGCGATCTCCTGATGGGGCGCGCCATACCGAGCGCAGAGCTCCACCGAATAAGTTCGACACTCGTTCGGCACCCCTGCAGCGGCTGATCATTCCGTCCCGTCACCACCGGCACAACGCTGTTCACCAGGCCTGTGGGCAGCTGTATTCCAGGAGCACCTGGACACGGCTGCCCGCCTACGGAAGGGACAGCCAGGTGGATTACACGAGCGACTCAGGCTGCACGTTCGAGGACGTCGCGGACTGGGCAGCACCGGACCTACTGATACTCGGCGTTCAGGATTCGACCGCCCAGGCAAATCAAGAACGCTGTCGTCGAGCCGCCTCGATTCTGGCTGAGTATGCGCTGTATCCCGAGGAGTTCGACGAGCCGCCGATGCTGCGGCTGCTGGTCAAGCACCACGGGGATATGGTCGCCGTCGCAGATGATCTCGCGATGGTGGAACATCTGCGTGAGCACCTGCGCATGGACGGCTTCCTTGTCCAGGTGTGGCAGGACCTCGAACGGACCTCCGCGCACCCGGCCGGTGCGGGACGCGGGGCTGCCGCCGTGCTGGGTGCTCGGCTGACCGAGGCGGTGAACGAGGTCCGCGCACGCGCCGGGCTGCGCCGGCTGACCACCAGGCAGGTCGCCACACGCCGACTCGGCGACGTCGTCCGCGTAGCCGCCAGCGACACCGACCGACCGCGCGGACGGCATCACGCCGACCATGAGGACAAGCAGCCGGCGGCCAGGTACCTCGCGGCCTTCAAGGTGTGATCAGGTTGCGCACCAGCGCTATTCACGCGATCAGTCTCGCCCGGTCATCGGCAGACCCACTGGTGGCCAAGGCCATCCGTGGCGGCCGTTACTGGTGCCGGCGATGACGCGGCCACCAGCCAGGCTGCGGGATCAGCTCATCGATGCAGGGCTGCATCTTGCCGATGTGCCTGTCGAGTTCTCGCGCGTCGCCAGCCGGTCGTTGTGTCGCCGCATCGGTGCGGAGGCGATGGCGCGGATGCACCACCTGATGAACGGGGCACCGGTGGTCGCACCGCATCTGGTCACCGAAGCCGGCCGGGCACCGCGGGTGTGGTTCCTGGTCGCCCAGATCAAGCGCTCTCCAACAGGGCAGATCCTCGGCCCGGTCTGGATCGACGGCGGACCGCTGAAAGTCACCTACCTCGCACTGGCCGAGATGACCCACCGCGACTGCCTCATCTGCCGACCAGCCCGCGGACACGGCCCCACACACGTGCCCTCCGGCGGTGAGTCCGGGACCGCCCGGTCGATGTCTGCACAGGCCCCGGATCGAGTCGCGATGTGATCGCGACCCGTGCAGGAGTGACCGAACAACGAACGAACGCCCCGGCGCGTGGGATGAACGCACCGGGCCGACTCTCAAGGGCGGCAGGAAAGATGGTTGAACACGTAGGAGCAGTACCGCGGGTGCTGCTGGTCGACGATGACCCGGCGGTCGCGCAGCCGCTGGCACGAGCCCTGCACCGCGAAGGACTCCAGGTGTCCGTTGCCGGCACCGGTGCCGAGGCGTTGGAGTCGTTGGACGACCGGCCGGACCTGATCATCCTGGACCTGCGGCTGCCCGATACCGACGGGCTGGACATCTGCCGACAGATCCGTCGCGCCGGGCACCGGATGCCCGTACTGATCCTGTCCGCACACACCGACCGGATGGACACCGTCGTCGGCCTCGACGCAGGCGCCGACGATCACGTGACCAAACCGTTCAGACTCCCCGAGCTCCTTGTCCGCATCAAAGCCCTGCTACGCCGTGCCGCATGGGCCGGGGCCACCGGATGACTCTCCACCCTGGCGATCAAGCGGTCGCCCCTGATCTGGTCGGACGGGCGATGCGTGACCCCCGAGCCCGTCGCCCGTCTGACCGTCCACTCCCCCGCCACGACGGGACCCCTTTGTGAGCACGCTCAAGAAGGTCGCAGGGTGGTCACCGGCGGACCTGCTCACCCTCGGCGTACCCGGGTCCGATGAACCGGCGAACGAACAACGACACGCACTGGCTACCTCGATCCTGGCCGAGTACCGACCGCACGCGACCTGGCTGGAAGAACCACCCATGCTCGCCCTCCTGATCGCGCACCGCGGCGACATCCGCGCCGCCGCAGACGACCCGCACGTCATCGACCACGTGCGCCACTCGGTCGCCCGGGACGCGATCCTCACCGTGACCTGGCGACACCTCGAACAGCTGGTGCAGAACCCCGGCGCGCACCGGCCAGCACCCGACTACGGCCCGATCGGTGCCGTCCTGGCCACCGAGGCAAACACCGTGCGTGCCCGCGCCGGACTCGACCCGATCACGACCGGGCAGCTCGCCGCCCGACGCATCCGCGTCCTGCTCGAGCACGCCGGAACCGGCCACCTCACGAAGACCGACCACCCAACTCGGGAGGGCGAATAATGGTAGATACCAACCCTTCTCGCGCGATCCAGCCCATACCGGCCCGCCGAGCGCCAAGGGGTCTCGCATGAGCGCCCGCAGGCCGATCCAGACGGCCACTGCGTGGCTGGCCGCGCATTGGTTTCCGCAATGGCACGGCCACCAGGACAAGCACCGTGCACACGCCGCACTGCTCTGCTCCGGCCGCTCAGTGCTCCTGACCTGCCGCGAGTACGCCATCCGCACTGGCCAGCAGTACGGCATCTGGGGAGGACTGTCCGAGCACGACCTGGCCGGCCTCATCCGCCGCCGACGACGTCAGCGCGACAACGAGTCCGGCCCGGAACGGGCCGCATCATGACCGGCCTGGTCGTCGCCGTGGACGCCGACGCCCTCTTCGCCGTCCTGAACTGGACCGGCGTCCCGCCCGACGGATGGAGCCCGGACGCCAAGGCCGCCTGGCGCACGCTCATGTCCAGCTTCCCAGACCACGACCGCCGATTGATCACGCCACCTCGCGTCTGGCAGCGTCACGGCTGATCTGGCAGTGCAGGTGGGGCTGGCGTGAGCGGCTGGCGTTCCTGACGGACAACCGCGCCCGGCTTCACCCGCGGCCACTGCCAGTCGTCAACCGGCTGGGCCTGTGGGGTCTGCTCCTGTGGTCAGCGCCGGTTGCGGACGTACAGCTGTGCCTTCTTGCCGCACCGGGGCAGCGGCGGTCCATCTCAAAGGCCGGCATCGCGGCCAGCAGCTCGCTGAGCTTGGCGTACCTGGAGGCTCGCCCGGCTCAACCAACGAGAGTGCCCCATCTGAGAATCGGGCTTGACCTTGACCCAGCGTCAACCTTGCACGCTCCTCTCATGACCACTGAAACAGCCACCCGGCCGGCCATAGAGGTGCACGGCCTGGAGAAGTCCTACAAGGACCTGCACGTGCTGCGCGGCGTCGAATTCGACGTCGCACCGGGCACCATCTTCGCCCTTCTCGGTTCCAACGGTGCGGGCAAGACGACCGCCGTGAAGATCATGTCCACGCTCCTCAAGGCAGATGCCGGGAGCATCACCATCAACGGTTTCGACGTAGCCGAGCAGCCGGGCAACGTCCGCGAATCCATCAGTCTCACAGGCCAGTTCGCAGCCGTCGACGAGATCCTGACCGGCCGCGAGAACCTCGAGCTCGTCGCCGAGCTGCGGCGTCTCAAGAACAGACGGGAGATCGCGGAGGAGCTGCTCAACCGGTTCGACCTCACGGAGGCCGGAAACCGAAGGGCAGCAACCTATTCCGGCGGTATGCGCCGACGCCTGGACATCGCGATGAGCCTCATCGGCAACCCGCCTGTCCTCTTCCTCGACGAGCCGACCACCGGCCTCGACCCGCAGTCACGGATCGAGGTCTGGAAGACCGTTCAGGAGCTGGCCGACCGCGGTACCACGGTGCTGCTGACCACGCAGTACCTCGACGAGGCCGAAGAGCTCGCCGACCGCATCGCGATCCTGCACGAGGGACGGATCATCGCGAACGGCACGCTCGCCGAGCTCAAGCAGCTGCTCCCCGCGCCGAAGGTCGAGTACGTCGAGAAGCAGGCCTCCCTCGAAGACATCTTCCTCTCCATCATCGGCCACGACCGCCAGCCCACGAAGGACCCGCGATGACTGCCTCATTCGTCCATGACACGACTGCACTGCTGAAGCGCTCGCTGCGCCACATCCTGCGCAGCCCCGACACGATCATCACCACGGCCATCACCCCGATCGCCATGCTGCTGCTGTTCGTCTACGTTCTCGGCGGGTCGATCCACACCGGCCACGGCAAGTACGTCAACTACCTGTTGCCCGGAATCCTTCTGATCACCGTGGCCTCGGGTATCGCGTACACCGCCTTCCGGCTCTTCACCGACATGTCGAACGGCATCTTCGAACGCTTCCAGTCGATGCCGATCGCCCGCTCGGCGGTGCTGTGGGGACACGTCCTGACATCAGTCGTCGCCAACCTGATCTCGCTCGCGCTTGTGGTTCTTGTCGGCATCGCGATCGGATTCCGTTCCAGTGCAAGCGTTTTCGCGTGGTTGGGCGTCACTGGGATTCTCGTCCTCTTCACGCTGGCGCTGACCTGGCTGGCCGTGATCCCGGGCTTGACCGCGAAGTCCGTCGACGGAGTGAGCGGGTTCTCCTACCCCCTGATCTTCCTGCCGTTCGTCAGCTCGGCCTTCGTTCCGACGTCCGGCATGCCGGGCCCGGTGCGCTGGTTCGCCGAGAACCAACCGGTCACCTCGATCGTGAACACCATCCGCAACCTGTACGCCGAGCAGCCCGTCGGCAACGACGTCTGGATCGCGCTCGCGTGGTGCGTCGGCCTGCTGGTCGTCGCGTACGCGCTCGCCATGAGCACCTACCGCCGCAAGATCGCCTGACCCACACCACCTCATACAAGGAGACAGACATGAACAACTTCCTCACGAAAATCATTGGTGACAAAAAGGACTGGAAGGCGATGGAGGCGCGAGCGAACGCTCTTCCTCGCGACTACCGGATCGTGTACGGCGAGATGAAGTCGTACATGTGGCGCTTCACCGCCGGTGACGGCATGGACATCGTCGACGTCCTCCGGGACGTGCTCGCGCTCTTCGAGGCCAGTGCAGCTGAGGGCAAGCGCGTCCTGGAGGTGACCGGGGACGACGTCAGCGCGTTCTGCGACGAGCGCCTGAAGGGCACGTCGTCCTACATGGACAAGTGGCGGCAGTCCCTCAACAGCACCGTCGCCAGCAAGCTCGCACAATAGGTCCATGCTGACGATCAGCCAGCTCGCGGCGTACGCGGGTGTGACGGTGCGAGCCGTACGGCACTATCACGCCAAGGGGCTGCTCCCCGAGCCCGACCGGGACCACTCTGGCTATCGGCGGTACGACGCCGCGGCCGTGGTGGAGCTGATCAAGATCCGTACGCTCGCCGACGCCGGCGTACCCCTCTCGCGGGTGCACGAGCTGTTGGCAGCGGGAGACCAGGAGTTCGCGGCGGCGGTCGAGGAGATCGACCGCCGCCTGCGAACGGAGATCCACGAGCTGCAGCGGCACCGCAAGCGGGTCGCCCAGCTCGCGGCCGGAGACAGCCTCGCGCTGCCACCGGAGGCAGTTGCGTACGTCGGCCGGCTTCGAGGACTCGGAGTGCCGGAGGAGATGGTCGACGCCGAGCGAGACGCCTGGATCCTGGTCGCGGCGCAGCTGCCCGAGCGGATGGCGCTGTTCATGCAGATGAAGGAGCAGCAGCTGCAGGACCCGAGTGTGGTGGCGCTCTACCGCGAGCTCGCCGACGTCATCTACTGGACCGAGGACGATCCTCGACTGCCCAACGTCGTCGATCAGCTCATCGCGCAGATGGAGAGCATCCCGACCGACGCATGGGACGACGACCCTCTCCCGGACGATCTCGCGGTGCTGCTTGATGGCGTGTTCCTGGACTCGGTCCCCGTCGCACGCCGGATGCTCCAGCTGATGGAGGCGCGAGGCTGGACCGGGTGGACCAACCTCAAGCGCATCGAACCCCCACGAGAGTTTTGATGCGTTCTTGATGCGTCAGGCTTCGTCGTCGAGGCAGGTCGATGTCACGCTGTCCAGGACCGCATCGATGAGGAGAGCACGTGACTACGCGGGACATCGCGTCCGTCAGACCTGCCGGCCATGACGTGATCCGGGCCGGCGTCGTGATCGCAGCGCTTGGCGTCGTGTTCGGCGACATCGGCACCAGCCCGATCTACACGATTCAGACCGTCTTCAACCCCGACGACCCTCATCCAGTGCCGATCTCCCCGGACAACGTCTTCGGCATCGTCTCGCTGATCTTCTGGTCCGTCATGCTCATCGTGACGATCACCTACATCACCCTCGTGATGCGCGCCGACAACGACGGCGAGGGCGGCATCATGGCGCTGATCACACTACTGCGCCGATGGGGGACCAGCGGATCTGCCCGGCGCACAACGGTTCTCGCGGGTCTGGGCATCTTCGGTGCGGCTCTGTTCTTCGGCGACAGCATGATCACGCCGGCGATCTCAGTGCTGTCGGCCGTCGAAGGACTCAAGGTCGTGCAACCCGGCATGGGGGACTGGATCATCCCGATCACCGTCGTCATCATCGTGTCGCTCTTTACGGTCCAGCGCTTCGGGACGGCAGCGGTCGGTCGGGCTTTCGGCCCCGTGATGATCCTGTGGTTCGCCGCGATCGGCGCCTGCGGTGTGAAGGGGATCGCTGAGCACCCGTCGATCCTCAAGGCCCTGTCGCCGACGTACGCGCTGCAATTCATGACGGGCCACTTCGGCATCGCCTTCTTCGCGCTCGCCGCGGTCGTGCTGTCAGTGACCGGAGCTGAGGCGCTGTACGCCGACATGGGCCACTTCGGGCGACGCGTCATCACGTGTGGCTGGCTCGGACTCGTGCTACCGGCCTGCACGTTGAGCTACCTCGGCCAAGGCGCCCTGATCCTGCACGACCCGGCCACGAGCAGCGCGCCGTTCTTCCTGCTCGCACCCGACTGGGCGCGCCTGCCGATCGTGCTGATCGCGACGGCCGCGACGGTGATTGCGGCACAAGCGGTCATCACGGGCGCCTTCTCGGTCGCGTCTCAGGCGATCCAGCTCGGCTACCTGCCGCGGCTGCGCATCACGCACACCTCGGAGTCGCACATCGGCCAGATCTACGTGCCGTGGGTGAACTGGGTGCTCATGGTGTCGGTCATCACGCTGGTCTTCGCGTTCCGTACGTCCGCGGCGCTGGCTTTCGCATTTGGGATGGCCGTCACGGGCACCATCACGATCACCACCCTGCTCTTCTTCTACGTCGCCCGCACGCGATGGCATGTCCCGCGCTGGCTCCTGGCGTCCGGGCTCGCGATCCTGCTCCTCGTCGATCTGCTGTTCCTGGCCGCCAACCTCACCAAGCTGGTACACGGTGCATGGCTGCCGCTCCTCATCGCGCTGACCGCCTTCACCGTGATGATCACGTGGCAACGTGGCCGGGAGGTGGTGACTGCCGCACGCGAGCGCGCGGAAGGGTCGCTGCCCGAGTTCGTTGAGTCCCTGCGAGACCGCCAACCGCCATTGGTCCGGACCCCGGGCAGCGCGATCTTCCTCAACCGTGGCAAGGAGACCGCGCCGCTGGCGATGCGCGCCAATGTCGAGCACAACGGTGTCCTGCACGAGCATGCCGTGGTCGTGTCCGTCGAGACGTTGCCTTCACCGCGCGTCCCAGAGACGGAACGCGCCGTCGTGGACAGCCTGGGCCAGGCTCGCGACGGCATCGTGCACGTCATGCTCCGGTACGGCTACATGGAGACGCCGCGAGTGGTCGACGACCTCCGCCGTCTCACGCCCGACCAGACCGAGGGTGCCCTGCAGCTGGACGGCGCCTCGTACTTCTTGTCCAAGATCGAGCTCGCCAAGGGCGATGAGCCGACCATGGCCTCGTGGCGCAAGGGCGTCTTCCTCGCCACGTCACACATCACTGCGGATGCTGCCGACTACTTCGGCCTGCCTCGCGATCGCACGGTCATCATCGGGTCAAGGATCGAGGTCTGACCAGCCGGTCACGCTGTGCCCGGCGGCCCGCAGGGTGCCAGCCATGGCGACGCCCATTCGGCCGAGCCCGAGGACCGCGACAGTCGTCACTCGGACACCAGGGCCATCGCCTCGACTTCGAGCAGGAAGCCCGGCTCGAAGAGCGCCGACACCTGCACGGCAGAGCTTGCCCACCGGTTCTCGGGCTTGATCCGGCTCCACAACGCGTCCCGCAGCAGCGGGATGTTGCGGATGTCGGTGAGGAAGTACGTCACCTTGACGACATCGTCGAAGGAGGCGCCCGCCGCGGTGAGGCAGCGCCCGATGTTGGTGAAGACCTGCTCGGCCTGGGCCGCGAAATCGCCTGGCCCAACAAGGTTTCCGGACTCGTCCCGGGCGATCTGCCCGGCGACGAAGACCATACGGCCAGTCCCGGAGACAACGTTGCTGTAGCCCGGTGCCTCGACGACGCCCTCAGGAGCATGGATGCGGGTGATGTGGTCACTCATGGTCACCAGCCTGGGCGAGTCGGCGGCATCCCACAAGCGCACGTCACCGATGCCTGACATGCGTCCGGCGCATATCGTGGAGACATGGACCTCGTTGCGCTGCGGACGTTCGTCGAGGTCTGCCGCCTCGGTTCGATCTCGGCCGCGGCCGTTGCGTTGGGCTACTCGCAGTCGGCCGTCTCCCGTCAGGTCGCCGGTCTGGAGCAACGGCTCGGTCACGCGCTGCTGGACCGCCGGCCCCGTGGCGTACGACCGACCGTGCACGGTGAGGCGTTGCTGACCCACGCCAGGATCATCGTGCGCGAGGTCGACCGAGCCGAGGAGTCCGTACGCACCGCAGGCGTGCGCCCTCGGTGTCGGCTGGCCGTGGGCGGAGTGCCGTCCGCGACGGCCTCGCTGGTCCCGCGCACGATGACCCGGTTCGCGGAGGTGCAGCCCGATGTCGGGGTATCCGTGAGCGGTGACCTGACATCGGTACTGCTGGCAAGGGTGGAGTCCGAGGAGCTCGACCTTGCCGTGGTGACCGACTTCCCGCCCGGACTCCCCGATGCGCCCGGCATCGAGCTGCGACACCTGATGGACGACGAGATGCACCTGGCCGTGGGCCTGCACCACCGGCTCGCGAGCAGCTCGCCGCGCAGGGTGCGGCTGGAGTCCCTGGCGGACGAGTCGTGGGTCGAGGACAACGCCGGCTCGGCGACCGTCCTGGTGCAGGCCGCCGCACGTGCGGGCTTCTCGCCACGGATCGAGTACGACGTCCGCGGCTTGCTCAGCAAGCTCGCCCTGGTCGCGTCCGGGCACGGCGTCGCCGTCGTTCCCGGACTGCTGCTGTCCGGTCTGCGATCCGACATCGCGACCCGGCGTCTGCTCGATCCGCCGCGGCGAGGCGTCTACGTGGCCCACAGGCGTACGGCCATGGATGACCCGGTGATCGGGGCGTTCGTCGAGGCGCTCACGGCCGAGGTGGCCGACGTCAGTCCGCGGCCTCGACGTGCTGCCGGACCTGACGACCCACGCGCACTTCTGGGATCGGCGGGCAGGTAGAGCTGCGCGTGGATGCCACACGTGCGCGACAGTGGCGACGCCGCCTGAGCAAGGCCGTCCGGGGTGACCCTGAGTGCACCCTGAACATCGCGAATCGCGGTGGCGGCCTCGGAGCGCGCGCGGCATCCTGGTCGCATGGGCCCTGTTGACGTGTACGTCCGTGACTTCACGCGCGCGGTGAGCGGACGTCGTACGCCGCGCGGTGGCCCTCCCATCATCGTCACCGAGGCCCACGACCACTTGCTCGACGCGACCGAGTCGTGGGAGCGCAAGGGCTACGACCGGCGTACGGCCGAGCAACGAGCCATTGCGGAGTTCGGTGACGTCGAACAGCTCGCACCCGGTTATCGCAGCGTCGTCGCCTTCGACATCGTCCGTCGATCGACGTGGGTTCTGCTGGTAACACTCATGATTCAACCGTTCGTCTGGGACCTACGACGGCAGGAGCCGCTCCCGAGAGACACCAGCATCGGCGCGTTGAAGCACGTGGTCGAGACGATCGGGATGGGCCTGCTGGTCGGGGGAGCGCTCGCCGTCCTGACGCTCACGATCGGGCTGCGGTGGTGGGGCATCAGGACCTGGATGATCCGGTCGACCGCAGCCGTTCTGGCCGCGGGTTCCGCGCTGGTGATGGTGCTGGGTGTCGCGATGGCGCTCACCGGCACGACCACGATCGGTGACCTCGCGCTGGTCGGAGGTTTTGTCTGCGTCCCCATGACCCTGGTGGTCGGGCTCAGCGTGCGCGGCTGGCTGCGCCTCGGGTCGCCACGGCGCGATCCGGCAGGCATCCTGGAGGCATGACCCCGATCGATCGCTACGTCGACATGCTCGCTGGCGCGGTCGGTAGTCGTCGCGCGGTCATCGTGGACGAGGCGCGCGACCACCTGCTCGACGCGGCGGAGTCCTGGGAGCGCAAGGGCTACGACCGGCGTACGGCCGAGGATCGCGCGATCGCCGACTTCGGAGCGGTCGACGAGCTCGCCCCGGGCTACCGCAGCGTCGTCGCGTTGGCGACCGCTCGGCGTACGGCCGTGCTCGTCGTCATCATCATTGCCGTGCAGCCCGCGATCTGGTCCCTGCGCCACGACGCGTCGGCCAGCAGCCCGGCTTCGTTGGATGCTCTCGCGGACCTGATCGGCACGGTCGGCTTCGTCCTGTCGGTGGCCAGCATGGTGCTGTGCAGCTTCGGGGTGCGGTTGCTCGGCGTACGCACGTGGATGGTGACCTCGGTGTCGGCCGCTGCCGTCCTGGTCGCGCTGTCCTCCACGATCCTGGCGCTCGCGTGGATCCCGATGGGCAGTGGCACGGTCGTCGACCTCGTTATCGGCGTCGGAACCCTAGCCATGCCAATGGGATTGGCCGTCTGGCTCGCCGCGCGCTCGTGGCGCCAGGTCACCGGCCGCGTGCCGGTCACCACCCGCTGAGCCGCCAGCGCGGCTGGGCTGGGCAGTCGTCAGCGGCCGAGCAGCCGGCCGATGTTCCCCAGCGCCAGCACCACCAGGTCGCCCGCCTGACGAGGCCCGCCCAGCACCAGCCGGAACGTGTTTCGGTGATTCACGGCGTACGCCGCAAAGGTGAGCGGGTCCGGCCGGCCGCTGCCCTTGGCCGCCGCCGCGGTGTGCAAGCGGTCGATACCGCGGAACCACTCGTCCGTGTCCAGCGCCGGCGTGGTCTCCCAACGCACCCGCGTCGTCACGTCGCCGCCGTTCCACATCCGGTGCACCTGGCCGGCCTCGACCGTCAGCGTGTCGCCGGCGTGGAAGTCGGTGGTCTCGCCGTCGCGCTCGACGCGCAGCGTGCCCTCGGCGACCGTGAAGTGCTCGGCCTGCTGCGGGTGGTAGTGCGCGGGCGGCTTGCTCCCGCCTGGCTCGTAGACCGCCTCGACCGTGAGGCAGGCCTCGTCCGCAGACACGATCTCGACGGACTCGTGGTCGCTCAGTCGCAGTACCTCACCCATGGAGTGAGCATGCCCCTTCGCGCGGGGTCTGTCAGGCGTTAGGCAACCCCGGGTCGCAGCACGGCCTGTACGACGTCGGCCAGCTGATTCCAGTCAGCACGCTGCTGCGCCAAGGCCTTTCGACCGCCGCGCGTGAGCTCGTACGTCCGTCGCTTGCGGCCCGACACGGTCGACCAGTCGCTGGCGAGCCAGCCGGCCTTCTCGAGTCGGTGTAGCGCGGGGTAGAGCGTGCCGGTCGCGATGTCCAGACTGCCGTCGCTGCGCTCGGACAGGAACTCGGTGATCGCGTAACCGTGGCGCGGCCCGTCCTCGACGCTCGCCAGGATCAGGGCGTCCAGATGTCCTCGCAGTGCCTCCGACTTCATCCACCCAGCATAGACAGCAATAAGTAGACAAACAACAGGTCACGTGCTTACCTGTTGGCTGTCTACTTATGAAGTCGTCCCAGGAGGAATCATGCAAAGCCCCGCCCGTTGGGCCACCCGCCGGCCGTGGCACGCGCTCGCGGCCTGGCTCTTCGTCTTGATCGCCGTCACCGGCGCGTCCTTCGCGGTCGGCTCGAGCCACCACGACAGCACCGAGCTGCCCGGCACCGAGAGCCAGCACGTGAGCGACGCGCTCGCCGGCACCCGGGACGCGCTCGATGAGGTGCAGGTCGTCTTCAAGGCCAACGGCGGCAACGTGGCCGCGGACCCCGCGGTGCGTACGACGATCGCTGACCTCCGCGCCAACGATGCGGTCAACGCGGTGTCGCCGCCGTCGGCCCAGGCGGGCTCCCTGTCCAAGGACGGCCGAACGGGCTTCGCGACGGTGACCCTCAAGACGATCCCGGAGGAGACCGACCCGGCACAGGTGCGCGACATCATCGACACCGCCGAGAAGCATCAGACCGGCAGCCTGCAGATCGCGCTCGGAGGCGACGCGGTGCGCAACGCGTCGCAGGAAGGCGGCGCCGCCGAAGGCATCGGCATGATGGCCGCGCTGGTGATCCTGGTGATCTTGTTCGGCTCGCTGCTGGCCGCGCTCCTCCCGATGCTGACGGCACTGTTCGCGGTCGGGTCTGCCGTGGGCGCGGTCGCGCTCGTCTCGCATCTGGCGGCCGTGCCGTCCTACGCGCCGCCGATGATGATGCTGGTCGGTCTCGGCGTCGGCATCGACTACGCACTGCTGATCTTCACCCGGTTCCGCAGCGAGCTGCTGGCCGGGCGTACGCGTGAGCAGGCCACGGCCATCGCGCTCAGGACCGCCGGGCGATCCGTGCTGTTCGCCGGCGTCACCGTGATCATCGCCCTGGTCGGCCTCGTCGTGCTGGGGCTCGGCTCGATGCAGGGTCTCGCGCTCAGTGTGGCGATGACGGTGCTGCTGACGATGGTCGCGTCGATGACGCTGCTGCCAGGGCTGCTCACGCTGTTCAGCAAGCGGATCGAGAAGCACGTCCGCAAGCGGGCCGCCAAGCGGACCAAGGTCCAAGGCGACGCTTGGCGGCGAGTCTCCGACGGCGTACGACGTCGTCCGTGGCTGGCCTTGCTCGTTGCGGTGCCGCTGATGCTCGTCCTCGCCGTGCCCGCTCTCGGGATGCGGCTCGGGTTCTCCGACGCCGGGACGGACGCGTCGAGCGCGACGTCGCGGAAGGCGTACGACATGCTCGCTGACGGGTTCGGGCCAGGTGTCAACGGTCCGCTGTACGTCCTCGCCGAGGGCACGCCGCAGCAGGCGGGCGCAGCGGCCCAGGCGTTGCGCAGCGTCGAGGGAGTCGCCGGCGTCAACGGGCCAATGGGTGAGCCCGGCCGGCCGTCCGCGCTGATCGTCATCCCCGAGGGCGGCCCGGCCTCTGACGCCACCGTCGACCTCGTGCATCGACTGCGGGACACAGCCCTGCCGAAGATCTCCGCGAACTCGGGCGGCACGTACTCCGTCGGTGGGTCGACCGCGGGCGCCATCGACTTCGCCGATGCGGTGAAGGGGCGGCTGCCGTGGTTCATCGTGCTCGTGGTCGGGCTGTCGTCCGTGCTGCTGATGGCGGTGTTCCGGTCCGTGCTGATCCCGCTCAAGGCGGCGGTGCTCAACGTGCTCTCGATCGGAGCGGCCTTCGGGATCATGACCTGGGTGTACGGCGACGGTCACCTGGGCGTGCCGAGCGGGCCGATCGAGGCGTTCCTACCGGTGATCTGCTTCTCGGTCGTGTTCGGGCTGTCCATGGACTACGAGGTGTTCCTCGTCTCGCGGATGCACGAGGAGTGGCGGCGCTCGGGCGACGCGCATCATGCCGTACGCGAGGGCCTCGCTTCGACGGGCGCCGTCATCACCGCGGCGGCCGCGATCATGGTCGTGGTCTTCGGGGCGTTCATGCTCAGTCCCGACCGGATGCTGGGGCAGATGGGTCTGGGCCTCGCGTCGGCCGTGCTCCTCGACGCGGTCCTGGTGCGCTGCCTGATCGTGCCGGCCGTGATGCACCTGCTGGGTGACAAGGCCTGGTGGCTCCCCGGCTGGTTGGACCGGTCGCTCCCACGAATTCGCTTGGAGGACAACGTGATCGAGCAGTCAGAGCAGTTGCACCCGGTCCAACCAGTGCCGACCCGCTAGGGCTGGTCAGCGGGAGGCTGCGGTGGTCGACCGAGCAGTGCGAGCTGCTGCCGGTCGGCCCCAGCGGGTCCGGCCCCACGGCTTGAAGACCGAGAGCACGACCGCGAAGGACAGCGACGTCAGCGACACGATCGGCGGGTAGACCAGGTCGCCTGCGGACATGTCCTGGGTGCGGCCGGCGACCAGATCCGCACCGCGCTGGGCGAGCTCGTCGAGGCCCGGCATCAGTGCGATCAGGATCAGCGTCGACAGGACCAGGTTGATGACGAGCTTGGTGAGGACCCACTTGTGCTTGACGACCCCGTAAGCCGAGCCCCAGCCCAGCAGCACACCGGTGACAAGGGTGGCCAGCGCGGCGGTCAGCATCGGCCACACGACATAGGCGAGGGCCTGGAAGCACAGCCCGACCGTCGACGGGTCATCGCTGGTCAGGCTCACGCCGACGAAGACGGCGACCATGACGTCGACCCCGATCCACGTGGCGACGGACAGCAGGTGCAGCACGAGAAGCGTCCTGCGCGAACGGCGACTGAATCTCTGAGTGCTCATGCCACTCAGAGTCCCGGGACGGCCCGGCGCAGGCGTCCGCCGAGCGTGGAGATCGGCGTACGTCAGATGCTGAGTCTCCCCGCGCCGGCCGCCCGCCCCGCGGGGTCAGAACTGAGTACCGGTGGTTTGACTCAGTTCAAACCGAGTCGAACCACCGGTACTCAGTTCCGGCGGACGGGTCCGCGGGCGGTCAGGTGGCGGGCGGGTAGAGGGCGCCGTTGAAGGTCACGCGCAGGGTGTAGACCGAACGGCCTGCGGTGATGAACAGCTGGTTGCGCTTTGGACCACCGAACGCGAGGTTCGACACGGACTCGGGCAGCATCAGCTTGCCGATCAGGTCGCCGTCCGGCGCGAAGCAGTGCACCCCGTCCCACGCGGCGGCCCAGATGCGGCCCGTCGTGTCGACGCGCAACCCGTCGAACCGGCCCGCTGTGCAGGTCGCATGGATGTCGCCGCCCTTGAGCGAGCCGTCGTCCAGAACGTCGAAAACCCTGATGTGCGAAGGCTCTTGGCGAGTGTCAGCGATGTAGAGCTGCGACTCGTCCGGCGAGAACGCCAGCCCGTTGGGCCGGCAGAAGTCGTCCGCCACGACGGTGAGCTCGCCCGACGGGTCCAGGCGGAAGACGTACTGACCGTCCTGCTCCTGCTCGCCGGCGTTGCCCTCGTAGTCGCAGGCGATGCCGTACGGCGGGTCGGTGAACCAGATCGACCCGTCGGCGCGGACGACCACATCGTTGGGGGAGTTGAGACGCTTGCCGTTGTAGGAGTCGGCGAGCACGGTGACCGACCCGTCGAGCTCGGTGCGGGTGACCCGGCGGTTGCCCTGCTCGCAGGAGATCAGGCGGCCCTGACGGTCGATGGTGTTGCCGTTGGAGTAGCCGGAGTCATCACGAAACACCCCGACCGCTCCGGTGGTCTCGTCCCAACGCATCAGGCGGGACGCCGGGATGTCGCTCCAGACGAGGTAGCGGCCGGCGGGGAAGTAGACCGGGCCTTCGCTCTTGAGCGAGCCGGTGTGGATGCGCTGGACGACGTAGTCGCCGTCCAGCAGGTGGAAGCGGTCGTCCAGCTTCACGAACTCGGTGTCGATGACGTGTTCCATGCGGGGCTCCTGCTGTGCCGAGAGTGCAAGCCGCGTCGCTTCCGGATCCGGGGTAGCGACGCGGCTTGCACTCTCGACCCGGAAGCGCGCCTCACTTTCCCCACCCGTACAGGCGTTGCTTCGGCACCTTCACGCTAGCACTGGCTGACCGTAGCCAGCCACGCGGGTTAGTGGGCCTTCGCCCGGCTGAACAAGCGCCGGAACGGGAAGTCGGTCGCCATCAGGAGCATCAGCGGGTAGTAGCTCGTCGCCGGGAAAGTCAGACTGATCGCCAAGGCGAGGACAAAGGCGACGGTGGTCTGGATCAGAGGCGTCGGGTCCGGCTTGTCGTCACTGTCCCGGGCCGAGCGGTCACGTCCGACCACGACACAGATCGCCGCAAGCAAGGCCGAGCTGACCGCCATCGTGCCGATGTAGAAGATCTTGGTCGCCGCCTGATCGCCGGCGCCCGGTTCGGCGAGCAACGCTGTCGGGAACGGCAGCACCACAATGGTCAGCGTCCAGCCCAGCAGCAGGCGGGTGAGGGCCGCGTTCTCCGCGATGACCGTGCGGATGACCGCGTGCTGCGAGAGCCACAGCCGCGCAATGACCAAGAAGCTGAGCAGGAATCCCCAGATCTCGTTGCTGTGGTCGGACACCAGGTCAGTGACGGACCCGCCATTGAGCTCGCCTGCGATATCGACGAGCGGCAGCACCAGCAGCGTGATGGCGATCGCCACGATCGCGTCGATGAAGGTGATGAAACGCTCGAAGTCGCGCGATCGCTCGATCTGTTGCTCGTCCACGGCGTGAGGCTATAGGCAAGCGTTCAGGAGTGACTCACCGTGAGGCCGTAGATCTTCACCTCGCCGTAGTTGTCGTCCGCGCACGGGTCGGCGTTCTCGCAGTTGGCCTGGGTGTACGCGCCGGCCTTGAAGTAGGCGCCGTCGAAGTCCTGGGTCTGCGTGGTCTGCAGCTGGCCGTTGTAGTACGCCTTGATCTCGCCGCCGGAGACCACGAACTTGGCCTCGAACTTCGTGCCGAGCTGGTAGTCGCTGGTCACGAGCTTGTGGTGGGAGTCGTCCGGGCTCGTGATGTAGAGCTTCGTGCCCTCGAGCCGAAACACGGAGACGTCGTCGTCCGCGTCGTGGATCTGCCCGGCCACGACATTCGGCCGCCCCTCGGGCACGTGCGTGATCGCCTCGTTGATCACCATCGTGTGCGTGCCCTCGGTCGAGGACCAGCTCGCCTTGTCCGAGCCGTCCATCTCGCGCAGCTCGGACCGCGGATAGCTCGACCCACTCGTCGTCACCCCGTTGACCGCGGCTCGGAACTGGACGCCGGTGCAGTCATCGGTCGCGGTGAACCACGGATCGATGCCGTACGTCGCCAGCTCGGGCTGCATGACATCTTTCGGGTCCTCGTCCTCACCGATCGGCAAGCCCTCGTACCAGTTGGTCAGGTCCAGCACGTCGGCCGGATATTGACAGTCCGCCGTGGTGGCGGCGACCCGCGGCTCAGCGGCTTCGACAGGCGCGGCGCTCGCGGTCGCGCCACCTGCGAACAGGGCAGCCGCGGCGGCCATGGTCAGGACGTAGTTCCTCGACATATTCGGCAGGCTATGCAGTGGCCGCCATCGCGAAGTGCATGGAGCGGGTACAGAACTGGCCACGAACACCAGCACTTCGGCAGGCTTTCGAGCAGCACCGAATGCCTGCCGCTCCGCTGGTCGAGTAGCCGGAGCGCCAGCGGAGGCGTATCGAGACCCGCTGCGCGTGGTCACCGGGTCTCGATACGGCTCGCGCTGGGGCGCTCGCCTACTCGACCGGCGATAGCCGTCAGTCGAGGGGGACGAAACCACTTTCGTACGCGCGGATCACGGCCTGCACCCGGTCGCGCACGCCCAGCTTGCCGAGGATGCTCGTGACGTGGGTCTTGACCGTCTCGACGGTGACGAAGAGCTCCGCGCCGATCTCGGCGTTGGAGAAACCTCGGGCCAGCAGCCGCAGCACGTCACCCTCGCGCTCACTCAGCGTGGGCAGCCCCGGCCGCGCAGCTGAGGCGGGCGTCGCTGAGGCGACCAGTCGGCGTACGGCGTCGGGGTAGAGCAGCGAATCCCCTTGGTGGACAGTGAGAATCGCGTTGACGACGGTGTCCGGCGCCGACCGCTTGAGCAGGAAACCCTGCGCGCCCGCCTGCAACGCCTCGTGGACGTAGTCGTCGTTCTCGAACGTCGTGAGCACGAGCACCTTGACCCCGGGATGGCGCTCGGTGATGACGCGGGTGGCCTGGATGCCATCGACGTTGGGCATCCGTACGTCCATGCAGACGACGTCCGGGCTCAGCGCCTTGGTCTTGGAGATGGCCTCGGCGCCGTCGCTGGCCTCACCTACGACCTGGATGCCCTGGTCGCCGTCGACGAGCGCTCGCAGTCCAGCGCGGACCAGTTCCTCGTCGTCGACGAGCAGCACTCGTACAGAAGGGGATTCGGTCACGGGGTCTCCTTGGTGGGTGCTGGCAGGGGGAGCTCGGCGCGCAGCACCCAGGTGTTGTGCTGCTGCGACGATGTCACCGATCCGCCGATGATCCGGCAGCGTTCGCGCATGCCGTCGAGTCCTCGTCCGCCGCCCCGACCTCGCCTCCACGTGCTGCGGGCGTCGTCGGCGAGCGGGTTGGTCACGTCGATGTGGAGTCTGCCGCGGTCGCGTCGGATGCGGACGGTGGCCGGCTCGCCCGGCGCGTGGCGCATGGCGTTGGTGAGCCCCTCCTGCACGATCCGGTAGGCCTCACGCGAGACGACAGCGGGTACGCCGGCCAGCGCCTCCGTGTCGACCTCGCTCTGGACGGGCTGCCCGGTGCCGCGAACGGCCCCCAGCAGCCCGTCGAGACTCGACAGGTCGTGCAGTGGGCGGCGCGAAGCCGGGCGGTCTTCGTCGCGCAGCAGGCCGAGCACCTCGTCCAGCTCGCCGAGCGCGTTGCGGGCCACGTCCTCGACCGCGGCCAGTGAGGTCTCGGCAGAGGCCGGATCGGTGGCCAGTCGGCGGCGCGCGGCAGCGGACTGGAGCACGACGACCGAGAGCGCGTGCCCGACGCTGTCGTGCAGCTCGCGCGCGAGGCGGGTGCGCTCCAGCAGGTGGGTGGTCTGGCCGTCGAGCTCGGCGATGCGCTCGTTGATGTTGGGCCCGAGCATCGGCGGCGCCAGGGACTGCAGCACCAGGATGATGACGAGGAGGGCGATGACGGCCGCCGCCCCGACGCCCAGCGAGGCGAGCGGATAGATGCCGTCCTGCAGGCCGCCCCGGATCTCGGCCCACCCGATGTCCAGGATGTGCTGACCCTGGTCGAGGAGGAAGGGGCCGGCCAACAGCGAGACCCCGAAGATCGTCGTCATCACGACAATCGCGCCGACCGCGGCACCGGCGATCAGGTGCATCCAGAACCACGTCACGCTGCGCCAGCGCTGGTCCCACGTGCGCGCGGGCCCGGGGATGCTGCCACCGAAGTCGGTGCCGAGCAGCGTGGCGACCGCGGTCGCCTCCACCTGCCGGACGGCCGGGATCAGGCCGATCATGGTTGGTGGCAGACAGGTCACCACGAGCACGACAGGCCAGGTCAGCGCGGCTGGCTGGTGGGAGTCGCGCATCATCGCGAGCACCGTGAGATCGATGGACGCGAAGGACAGCGCCAGCGCCGACCCGATCAGCAGGAAGACCAGGGGCAGCAGGAATCGCGACACCTGCCGACGGTCGACGACTGCATGACCGGTCAGCATGTCTGCATCGTCGCAGAGCACGCTGGCAGCGTCCGTCGCAGGCATCATGGATTCAGAGTCGCGGCGGAGGCCCCGCTGCGGATCACCGCTGCGAGGGGTTCACGTCCCTCGGGAGAGGGACGTCGCGGGTCAGCTGGTCGGCGGGCTGGCCGTCAGCTCGGCGCCGCTCATCGAGCGGACCGGCAGACGGGGCTGGGTGCGGAGCGCGGCCACGCGGTAGACCTCCTTGCGGAGGCCTTCGGCAACCAGCTCGTTCAGAGTGACGTGATGCTGGCGCCCGACAGCTTGCGCGCGTTCGACCAGAGCATCCGGGATATCAATTTCAACCGTGGTCCTCACGTCTCTCGACGTTACTCCGGGTCGGGCCGAATGTTCCGCATTCGCATCAACGGGTCCTCCACTCGCGTCGACGGGTCCTCCGATCGAGGGGTGTCGCTCCCGCGGGCGGGGGACGTCGTACGCCGGCCGCTCGCCTTGGCTGGTCCTCGTGACCACCCTCGTACGCCCGCCCACGAGCACGACCCGCCCGTCGCTGCTGTCCGTCTCGCGTGATCTCAGTGCCCTGGTACGCCCGTGGTTCTGGCCGATGTCGATGGCGCCGGTGGCGTTCGGCTCGTTCCTCGCGACCCACGCCTGGCCGTCACCGGGCGACTGGCTGCGCCTCGGTCTCGTGATGCTGACCGTCGGGCCCCTGGTGTGGGCCAGTGTCTTCGCCGTCAACGATGCGTACGACGTCGACACCGACCGCCTCAACCCTCGCAAGGCGCACTCGATGGCGGTGCGCTCGCGGATGACGACCGAGTCGTTGGTCTTCCGCAGTCTGGAGGCGGGGTTACTGGCCGTCGTCGTCGCGTGGCTGGCCGCCGGGGTGACCTTCGCCTTCGGGACGCTCGTCGTCGTGGCCCTCGGATGGGCGTACAGCGTGCCGCCTCTGCGGCTCAAGGCCAGGGCGGGCTGCGACGTTCTGGTCAACGCTCTCGTCATCGGTCCGGTGGGGATCCTCGGCGGCTGGCAGCTCGAGCGGCCGATGTCCCAATTCCCATGGGCCATGGGCGTTCTCGCGTTCGTGGTCGCCGCCGCGCTGTACCTGCCGACCACGCTCATCGACCTTCCCGCGGACCGGGCAGCCGGCGTACGGACGACGGCCGTGCGGCTGGGTGAGCGGACGACGTACGGGCTCTCGCTGGCGATCTGGACGCTCGCGGTCAGCGGTCCGATCGTGCTCGCCGCGCTCGACTACGTGTTCCCGCGGGAGCTGCTGTCGTTCCACGTCGTGACGGCCCCGGTGCTGATCGCGCTGTACGCCGACCGATTGCGTCGGCCGTCGATCGCCGGACTCGCTGTGGTTGCCGCTGCGCTCGGGCTGTGCTTCCTGCGCTTCGTCGTCGCCCTCGCCTGAGGGCGATGGGCAGCCGTGCCGAACGGCAGGTAGCACTGGCCGAATGGCACTGGTCGCGCGGTCGTGCCGATTCCTACGTTGGCAAGCATCCCCGCTGCGTCGACGAAGGAGAACCATGAACCTCACCACTCGCCTCGCGCCGGCTGTGCTCGCGCTCACCGTGAGCGCGCCGTTCGCCGTGGCCCCCGCGCAGGCCACGCCAGCCCCGTCGCCGGAGTCCAACGCTGCTCGGTTCTGGCCGGTGGTCCCCGGCGCCGTGCACCAGGTCAAGGTCCGCCTCGGCGACCTCACGACCGCGGGCACGGTCACGAGCGGCCACACCGATCCCGCCGACTGGGCAGGACTGGAAGCGCCGGGAACAACCCGGCCGAGCGGCGTACCCGGCATCCAGATCGACGGCTACTTCCCCGACACCTCGACCTTCAACACCGACCACGGCTGGAACCACGACAGCCAGTTCGTGATTCGGCTGCCCGACCACTGGAACGGTGGCCTCGTGGTCGCTGGACCACCCGGCGTCCGCAAGCAGTACGCCAGCGACCGCATCATCGGCGATCGAGCGCTCGCCCAGGGCTACGCCTACGCCTCGACCGACAAGGGCAACAGCGGCGACACGCTGTACCTCGACGGCAAGCGGCCTGGCGACGCAATCATGGAGTGGAACCAGCGAATGACTCAGCTCACCAGGGCTGCGAAAACCGTTGTGGCGCAACGGTATATGCGCAGACCACAGCACACGTACGTCGCCGGCCTCTCCGCTGCGGGCTACCTCGTGCGCTGGCAGCTGGAGAACAACCCCGGGATGTACGACGGCGGAATCGACTGGAACGGCTTGCTTTTCACGCCCAAGAACAGTCTGCTGTCGACCTTGCCTCCGGCTCTCCGTGCCTACCCACGTCTCAAGGCGGGCCAGGCGAGCGCGCGCAACGAGCTGCTGGCGGCCGGCTATCCCGCGACTTCGGAGCCGACCTGGGGATGGCACTACGCCAACCAGTGGGACTTCTTCCAGCGGGTCGTCCGCGAGGAGCTCGACCCGTCGTACGACGGTGATCGACTGGGCGGGACACCGTTCTGCGCGGAGGGCACAGGGGCGGGTTGCGACACCGACTACGACCTGAGCAAGCGCCCGCAGTCAGTGCAGAACGCCGTACGTCGGGTGTCCCTGACCGGGAAGCTCAAGCGTCCGCTGATCACGCTGCACGGGACGAACGACGCCCTGGTGCCGATCACGCGTACCTCAGATGTCTACGACGACATGGCGCGGCCACGGCTGCACCGCTACTACCGGATCGTCGGAGGAGCGCACGTCGACGGACTGGCGGGAGCCTTCCCGGGCGTCATCGCGCCGATGCTGCCGTGCTTCGACGCAGGGTTCGACGCGCTGGTCCGCTGGACCCACGGCGTACGGCCTCCGGTCAGCGCCACCGTCACACCGGGCAAGGGGACCTGCGCGCTGTAGGCGGTCAGTAAGGGCCGGACCAGTCGCCTCGAGCGACCAGGATCATCCGGGTCACACCCCACACGGCAGTCACGACGGTCAGGACGACGACGGACAGCCGGACGGCGCGGCCCGAGGGCAGCGGCCGGCGTACGACCAGGAGCCCGATGAGCGCGACTGCCATGACCAGGGTGAGCGGGCCGAGGATGTGCTCCTGGAACGCTGTGTGCAGATCGCCGTGTGCGGTCGCGACCCAGGACCGGGTGAGCCCGCAGGTCGGGCACGGGAGCCCGGTCAGCCGCCGGAACGGGCAGAGGGTCGGCCCGCTCTGGACAGCAGAAGGCGGAAGGACCGCCGCCGCCGACACGGCAGCGACGAGTCCTCCCGCCAGCCACGCCGGCATCCGGCGTGGTGCGTGCTGACTCAGATCAGGGGAGTGGACGGCCCTGAGCATCCGGGAGCTTTCGCATGGCGATCATGATGAAGTCGATGATGCTCCAGATGCCACAGCCACCGAGGGTCACGAGCTTGAGGATGCCCAGACCGGTGTAGCCGAGGTAGAAGCGGTCGACGCCGAGGCCGCCCAGGAAGAACGACAGCAGCATCGTGGTCATCCACTCCTTGTCGGAGAAGACGCCCTGCACCTGCTGTGCCGGGAAGTACGGGCTGTTGCCGTGGCGGACGGCGGTGTCGCCCTTGAGCTGGCCGCTCTGGGCCATGTTGCGCAGGTCGTTGACGTGGTACGGACCCTGCTCCTGACCCATGAGGGACACGAAGAACGGACCCTCAGGGGAGAGCTGGCCGCCCCCGGGCTGCTGCGGACCGGGGCCCTGGGGCGGGCCGGCGGGCGGCTGCTGCGGAGGAATGCTGGACATGACGTTCCCTTCAACGGACGTGCAGATTTGGGGTGGTGCAGCTGCGCACCACCGCGAGACAGAGCACCCGGAAGGTAGCGCAGACCGGGGTCCGACGTCCCTTTCCTGGCTATAAGTTCCGCGCATCGTGACCTGGTCCACGTGGTGGGACCGGCGGCGGCACCCCTTCGCGGTGAACGCGTACGCCGGGAGACCCGGGAAAGCCCCTCGCGCCTTGTCGTACCGCGGGCTTAGGCTATTGAAGGTTCGGGCACACCTGTGGCGCGCTCGACCCGTCGGCGGGGGCCCCTGGACCTCGTTGCGTATGGCCACGTCAGCACGACGCGGTCCCTCATTGCCAGCGGAAAGGACCGCACGTGGCTACCCCTGCCGCACCTGAATATCCCGAGAAGATCGACGCCGCAGTTCTCAAGATCGCCGGTTGCGTCATCCTCGGCGTGATCATGTCGATCCTCGACATCACGGTCGTGAACGTCGCACTTCCGACCTTCCAGACCACGTTCGCCGACAACGGCCAGTCGCTGGACTACAGCACGGTCGCCTGGACCGTGACGGCCTACACCCTCGCGCTCGCCACCGTCATCCCGCTGACCGGCTGGGCCGCGGACCGCTTCGGCACCAAGCGTCTCTACATCCTGGCGCTGGGCCTGTTCACCGTCGGCTCGGTGCTCTGCGCCACCGCCGGCTCGATCGAGATGCTGATCGGATTCCGCATCCTGCAGGGTCTCGGCGGCGGCATGTTGATGCCGCTCGGCATGACAATCCTGACGCACGCCGCCGGTCCGGAGCGCATGGGCCGCCTGATGGCGATCCTCGGCGTACCGATGCTGCTCGGCCCGATCATGGGCCCGATCATCGGTGGTTGGCTGATCGACCACGCCAGCTGGCACTGGATCTTCCTGATCAACCTGCCGCTCGGCATCACCGCGATCATCTACGCGTTCTTCGCTCTCCCCAACGACGAGCCACATCCCTCGGAGACCTTCGACTTCTTGGGCATGCTGCTGATGTCGCCCGGTCTCGCGCTGTTCCTGTACGGCATCTCCTCGATCCCGGGTGAGGGCACCTTCGCCTCCGCCAAGGTGCTGATCCCGATGCTCATCGGTGTGGCGCTCATCGTGGCGTTCATCTTCCACACCTTCCGGCCCGAGCATCCGCTGCTGGATCTGCGGCTGTTCAAGAACCGCAACCTGTCGGTCTCGATCATCACCATGTTCCTGTTCGTCGCCGCGTTCTTCGGTGGCCTGCTGCTGGTGCCGACCTACTTCCAGCAGGTGCGCGGTGAGTCCGTGACGATGTCGGGTGTCATCGTGGCGGCTCAGGGCATCGGCGCCATGGTGACCATGCCGCTCGCAGGCGCACTCGCGGACAAGATCCCGATCGGGCGCTTCGTGCCGATCGGGCTGCTGCTGATCACCGGTGGCATGTTCGCGATGTCGCGGATCGACGAGAACACGTCCTACTGGGGCTACCTGATCCCGGTGCTGTTCGTGATGGGCCTGGGCATGGGCGCCACCATGATGCCGATCATGACGTCGGCCCTGAAGACGTTGCGCGGCAAGGAGATTGCTCGTGGTTCGACGCTGATCAACATCGTTCAGCAGGTGGGTTCGTCCATGGGCGTCGCCATCATGTCGGTGATCTTGACCAACCACTTCAAGAACTCCGACGCCGTCACAGCCGGTCAGGCGATCCAGAAGGCGACCGAGCAGGGTCACCCCGAGCTCGCGCAGAAGGACCCGGCTGTCATCGAGGCCATGCGGTCCGTCGGCGGCAGCGCTGCCAAGCTGAAGGACCTCATCCAGCACGACATGGCGTCCGCGTTCGGCAGCACGTTCCTGGTGGCCGCGGCACTGGTCGCGCTTACCTTCATCCCGGCGTTCTTCCTGCCGCGCAAGCCCTTGGAGCCGGTCGCCGGTCCCGAGGACGGCGGCGAGGAAGAGGTGCCAGTGCTGATGCACTGACCCAGCCACAGCCGTACGGCCTCGGCCCCGTCTCCCTCAGGGAGGCGGGGCCGTCGTCGTACCTGGGCGGCTTCACTACATGGGTGAGCGGTCGCCGATGTCGAGGAAGTCGTCGAGCCAGGAACGAAGCTCCTGCAAGGTCTCCTGGTCGACGCTCCCGGCGTGCTTGGTGATGCGACGCCGGTCGATCGTGCGGGGCTGCTCGGTCATGGCGAACCCGCCGTCCGCCGTCAGACCGGGCACGCCTCCCAGCCGGACATGGTTCGGCAGGCCTCGGTCACGGGTGGTGATCGGCACCACGATCACGACGTTGGGGATGCTGGCGAGGTAATCGGTGCTGGAGACGATCACAGCCGGCCGGTGGCCGCTCTGCTCTGAGCCGACGACAGGACTGAGATTGACCCACACGATCTGACCGCAGAAGAGGTCAGGCACCGTCCAGCCCGTCTTCGCCGGTGGCATCCCACGCGGCGGTCTCAGCGTGGTAGTCGTCGTCCGGCGACAGGGCCGCGTAGCTGGCACGAACCGCAGCAAAGCGCTGCGCGCGGTCGTGCTCGTCCAGGAGACGTTCGAGCAGCGCAGCAGGCGTCACACCCTGTGCGCGGGCGCGCTCGTTGATGCGGTCGCGTGCGTGCGGTGTGACCTTGATGGTGGTGGTTGCTGCCATGTCACCAGCGTATCCCGCACGGTGACCGATTGGTATACGTAACTCGCTACGCTTTCGTAGTCGGCGGCCGTGGCGCCTGCGGTCTCTGGACGACCGAGGTTCGCTCGCGCAAAGTGACTCGCTACCTCGTGGATGCCTCCCCTCGATGGGGGTCACCTGAGAGGTGGCGAGTCACTTTGCGCCTGCAACGGTGGCTGTGGGTCGCCGCGGCGCGCGGCGACCGGCGACCCGCTGGCGCTGGCCGCGCGGCAAGGGTTAGCTGCGGGCGAGGAGCTCGAGGGCGTCGGCGGCCGGCGTACCGGGCTCGGCGTGATAGATCCCGACACGGTGGGTGCTGTCGGACATGCTCAGCACCTCGTACGCGACGTCGATCCGACCGACCAGCGGGTGCTGGAACCGCTTCACGCCAAACCCGCAGTCCTGCACCAGGTGCTTGGCCCACAGCTTGGCGAACTCGTCGCTCTTCTGGCACAGCTCGCCCACGAGCGCGGTCATGTTGGGGTCATCCGGGTTGTTGCTCGAGGAGAAGCGCAGGAACGCGACCATGTCCTTGGCGATCTGAGCCGCGTCGACATAGAGGTCGTGGCCGTCCGGCTCGAGGAAGAACATCTTGATCAGGTTGGGTCGGCAGTGCTTCTGCTGCGGGTGCTCGAAGGACGTCTGGAGCCCAACCAGCTTGTGTCCCAACGGATTCCACGCGAGCACGTCGTTGCAGTGGTCCAGGATCACGGCCGGGTTGGACATCGACATGATCATCGCGACCGTCTCCGGCCGCGCCACGGTCGGCTTGGGGCGCCTCGGCACCCGACCCGGCTCCGGATGGGCCAGGCGGCGCAGGTGCTCGTGCTCCTGAGGGTTGAGCGACAGAGCGCGCGCGAGTGAGTCGATGACGCCGTCAGACGCATTGTGTGAGGCGGACTGCTCGAGGCGCGTGTAGTAGGTCGGGCTGACGCCCGCGAGCTGAGCGATCTCCTCGCGACGGAGGCCGGGGACCCGGCGCGCGCCGTACGACACCAGGCCCGCCTCTTCGGGACTGATCGCGGCGCGACGGATCTTCAGGAACTCACCCAGCTCGGTCGTCATGACAGCCATTGTGCGCCAGGGCTTCCCCGCCAGCCTGACCCTGTCAGTGATACCCAGCCCGGGGGTAGGCAGCGCAGGGGTCTGGTTGGTCCGTCCCAGGACCACGAGGTTAGGACTCGGCCCGAACAGGGCCGACTCCGTACGACACAAGGGGCACCTGGTGACCACCACCCACACACCCGTCGAGGCACCGACCTCGATGACCAGACGACAGCTGCTGGTGCTCGGCCTGCTGCTGGCCTCCCAGTTCATGCTCGCCGTCGACTTCTCGATCCTGAACGTCGCCCTCCCGACCGTCGGCGCCGGCCTCGGCTTCTCCGACGCCAACCTGCAGTGGATCGCGACCGCATTCGCGCTGTGCGCGGCCGGCTTCACCCTGCTGCTCGGCCGGATCGGCGACTACGTCGGTCGCCGCCGGATGTTCCTCATCGGCATGGCCGCCCTCGGCATCGCCTCGCTCGTCGGCGGTCTCGCGACCAACCCGACGATGCTTCTGACCGCCCGCGTCGCACAGGGCCTGGCCACCGCTGCCGTCACGCCGGCGGGACTGTCGCTCCTCACCACGTCCTTCCCCGAAGGCCCGCTGCGCGCGAAGGCGCTCGGCCTGAACAGCGTGATGATGTCGACCGGCTTCACGGCCGGAGCCATCCTCGGCGGCGTCCTCACCGACCTGCTCAGCTGGCGCTGGGCGTTCCTGGTCAACGTCCCGGTGGCCGCCCTGGTCGTCGGGCTCGCACCGTTCCTGCTGCGCGACACGGCCGGCCGCGAGCGCTCGCGCCTCGACATCCCGGGCTCGATCCTCGTCACCACGGGTCTCCTGGCCCTGGTGTACGGCGTCACGCGGGCCGGCGAGGAAGGCGTCACCGACCCGTGGGCCGGCTTGTCAGTCCTGGTCGCCGTCGTCCTGATCGCGTTGTTCTGGCGGGCGGAGGGTCGTCACTCGCACCCGCTCGTGCCGACGTCGATCCTGACCCGTCGCACCATCGGCTGGGGCAACATCGCCGGCTTCATCACGTTCTCGATGGAGAGCTCGCTGGTCATCCTGCTGACGATGTACCTCCAGCACGTCCTGCACCTCAACCCGCTGCAGACCGGTCTGATGCTCGGGGCCATGGGTCTGGGAGCGATCATCGGCGGAGCTGCAGGTCCGCGCCTGATCCAGGCGTTCGGCGTACGACGGACGCTGGCTGGGGGTCTCCTCGTCCAGGCGGCCTTCACGGTGGTTCTCGTCGCACTCGGCCCGTCGAACGGCTGGCTGTGGCTGCTGGCCATCACCACGTTCCTCGGAGCCATCGGCCACGTCGCGGTGATCGTCGGCTTCATGGTGGCGGCGACCTCGGGTCTGCCGGACCACGAGCAGGGACTGGCCACCGGTCTCGCGACGATGACGCAGCAGGTCGGTGTCGCGATGGGCGTACCGATCATGAGCGCGGTCGTGACCGCGGTCGGCTCGTTCGAGGACCTGTCGGCGCTGCGGATCGCCATCGGTGTGGATGCTGCGGTCGTGCTCGTCGCGGCCCTGCTGGTGGCCACGCAGCTGCGGTCGACCAAGCCCGCCTCGGCGGCTGAAGAGCTGGTCCCCGCCCACGCCTGAACCTGGCCGATAGTGCAAGCCGCGTCGCTTCCCGAAACTGGGTAGCGACGCGGCTTGCACTGTCGGCCCAGAGCGTTCGACGCGGTGTCAGACGCACCGAGATCCCTGTCAGACCGCGGAATCTCGCGGCTGACAACACCCCTCGCGGCCCGGTCGCGAGGGGTGTTGTCGTGTCAGGTGTCGTCAGCCGATCCGCGACCCTGCCGGACACCGGGTGCGGCGATCCACGGTGGTGGTCATCACGAGATCGCTACCAACCACCTGGAGTAACCGATGAAGACGATTCTGGCCGGAGCCGCACTGGCGGCCGTCGCCGTTGCCATTCCCGTCGCGTCCGACGCGGCGCAGATCCACGGGTCCGGGAGCGCGACCAAGGCCGCGCCGACCGCCCTTGCGAGCGTCAACATGGAGGCCGTCCTCAAGGCCGCCCAGATCGACCCGCGCCGCGCCGACGACACGCTCACGCCAGGTGCGAAGAGCAGTGTGTTGGCCGTCGAGCAGGCGCTGCAGGCGAAGGGGCTGCTCGACAAGAAGTGGGTCGACGGCTACTTCGGCACCACGACGGTGAAGGCGTACACCGAGTTCCAGAAGTCGATCGGTTACAAGGGCCTCGCCGCGAACGGCGTGCCCGGCAAGTCGTCGCTGGCCAAGCTTGGTGACAAGCGCTTCACCGTCAACCACGCGCTCACACCGGGTGCCCGGGTGACGTTCCGCGGCGCGACGGTCAACACCCGCACCAAGGCCATGCTCGTCAAGACCGAGCAGCTGCTCGGCCGCAAGCTGGTCCTCGAGCAGGGTTCGTACAACCCGGGCGGCGACCCGACCTCCGCCGGCACGCACGACGGTGGCGGAGTCGTCGACATCTCGGTCAAGGGCCTGGACGCCAAGGGCAAGAACACGCTCGTACGCACGCTCCGGACCGTCGGCTTCGCCGCCTGGTCGCGTACGCCAAGCCAGGGCGACTGGCCCTTCCACGTCCACGCGGCCGCCATCAACGACCCCGACCTGTCCAGCCAGGCCCAGCACCAGACGGGCGACTACTACCTCGGCAAGAACGGTCTCGCCAACGGGGCGAAGGACGACGGACCGAAGGTCAACCCGATCCAGACCTGGGAAGAGTTCCAGCGTCAGTCCTGACGCGAATCCGCGACCACCACACCACCACGAAGGAGTACGACCATGCGCACCACCGCCAAGATCCTGACCACGGCAGGTATCTCCACCGCTCTCCTCGCCGGAGGCATCGGAGTGGCCAGCCAGCAGGCCGACGCGGCCAAGGGCACCAGCGTCAACATGGAGGCCGTCGTCAAGGCCGCTCAGTGGGATCCCTACAAGAGCGACCAGTCGATGACCCCGGGCGCCAAGGACAGCGTCAAGGCTGTCGAGTCCGCCCTGGCCGCCAAGGGGCTGCTGTCCAAGAAGTACGTCGACGGGCACTACGGCACGACGACCGTGACGGCGTACGCGAAGTTCCAGAAGTCGCTCGGCTACTCCGGTCTGGACGCGACCGGCCTGCCCGGCAAGGGCTCGCTCACCCAGCTCGGCAAGGGTCGCTACTCGCTGGACCACACGATCTCCGTGGGCGGCAAGACGACGATGGACGGCAAGACCGTCAACACGCGTACGGCCGCGATGGTGAAGGCCGCGGAGAAGAAGGGCGGCCTCAACCTCGTCCTGACGCAGGGTGAGTACAACCCGGGCGGCGTCGACGCGTCGGCCGGCACGCACGACGGTGGCGGCGCGATCGACATCTCGGTCAACAACCTGAACAGCCGCAGCGCAGCGGTCAAGGCGCTGCGCCAGGTCGGCTTCGCCGCCTGGGAGCGGACGCCGGCTCAGGGCTTCGACCCGCACATCCACGCGGTGGCGATCAGCGACACGGACATGGCTCCGGGCGCGCAGGCCCAGATCGGCGACTACTACAAGGGCCTCAACGGTCTGGCCGGTCACGGCGAGGACAACGGCCCGAAGGTCAAGAAGGTGACCTTCGAGGAGTACCAGCGCGGCTGACACGACTCGGTCGTACGCGCGGACGCCTCCCCGGCTGCGCGTGCGACCGGCGAGAACCGTACGGCGTGGGTGGCCAGACCACCTGCGCCGTACGGCTGCCTGGACCTCGGAACCAGGCTCACCCGAGCCGAGTCCGAGCGCGGTACAGGTCGTGACTTCCTAGCCGCCAGAGGCGTTCTGCCGGTTGGTATGGTCGCGCCGTCGCACCCGCGCCGGGCCACGGCTCGGGACGCCAGGGAGGGAGTCCGGACGTATGTCCGACGAGTCATTGGTCAGTCGGAACGAGGCCATCGAGAGCTTCGCCGCGGCGCTCGCAGAGCTCCGGGAGTCGGTGGGCAAGCCGTCGTTCCGCGCCATGTCGGGCCGCTCCGGATGCATCTCGCACACCACGTTGCACGAGGCGATGCAGGGCAACCGGCTGCCGACCTGGGAGACCACGGTCGAGTTCGTCAAGGCCTGCGACGGCGACCCCGAGGACTACCGCGAGCGCTGGTCTGCCGCCGACCGCATCGTCAACCCTGCACCGCCCGTCGAGGACTTCTCCTCGGAGGCGCCTACGCCTCCCGTTGGGCAGCCGGCCGTGCCGTCGTACGCCGGAGCGCCCGTCTCGCAGCCATCCGCCGGTCAGGCGTCGCCCGGGGGAGCGGCCCCGGTGACCGTCACGAGCGGCGGTGGCCCTCGTGGCCGACGAAAAGTTGCGCTGGCCGCAGCGATCGCTGTGGTTGTGGCCGGCGGCGGCGTCGCTGCCTGGAAGCTCACGGGCGACGAGGGCGCGAAGGACAAGGTCTCTGCTTCGGCACAGCTCGAGCAGCCGAACCGAACACCGACCACGTGTCCCATCACCCAGACCAACCCGCCGCCCGCGGACCCGGCTTACCCAGGCGACGGTGCGAAGTTCGTCACGGACCTCACCTACAAGGACTGCAGCAACGTCAGCCCGCGCCTGACCTTCAAGAAAGTCTGGCGGATGCGCAACGCCGGCACCGTGGACTGGAAGGACCGGACACTGCAGCGTCTCGACCTCCCGCAGCGCATCACCGACTGCCAGACGGTCGAACGGATCTCGATCCCCGACACCAAGGCCGGTCAAACCGTCGACATCAAGGTCGAGGTCCGGGCACCCAGCAAGCCCGGTGAGTGCGTCGTGCGCTGGCGGATGAAGGACGACAAGGACCGCGTCGCGTTCCCGGGCGGGCGGCCGCTCTTCTTCCAGGTGCACGTCCGCGGGAAGTGAGCCCCCGGCGTACACCTGCCTGAGGTCGCCGCGCGACGATGGGGGTATGACGTTGCACGCCGATGACTACCAGGCCGACCGCTCCCGCTACGACTCGATGACCTACCGCCGCTGTGGACGCAGCGGCCTCGACCTGCCGGCGATCTCGCTGGGCCTATGGCACAACTTCGGCGGCGACGTGCCGTTGGAGAAGCAGCGGGCCACCTTGCGGCGGGCGTTCGACCGCGGCGTCACGCACTTCGACCTGGCCAACAACTACGGCCCGCCGTACGGCTCGGCCGAGCGCAACTTCGGCGCGATCTTCGCGCAGGACTTCCGGCGCTATCGCGACGAGCTGATCCTGTCGACCAAGGCGGGCTACGACATGTGGCCGGGGCCCTACGGCCAGGGCGGCGGCTCGCGCAAGTACGTCCTGTCCTCGCTCGATCAGTCGCTGCAGCGGATGGGCGTCGACTACGTCGACATCTTCTACAGCCACCGCTTCGACGAGACGACGCCGCTGGAGGAGACCCTCGGCGCGCTCGACACGGCCGTGCGTCAGGGCAAGGCGCTGTACGTCGGCATCTCGTCCTACTCCGGCACCCGCACCCGGGAGGCCATCGAGATCCTCCGTGAGCTCGGCACGCCACTGCTGATCCACCAGCCGTCGTACTCGATGCTGAACCGCTGGGTCGAGGAGGACCTGCTCGACGTGCTGGGTGATGAGGGCGTGGGCTGTATCGCGTTCTCGCCGCTTGCCCAGGGCATGCTCACTGACAAGTACCTCAACGGCATTCCCGCGAATTCCCGTGCTGCACAAGGGAAGTCGCTGGACCCGAAGCTCCTCGATGAGAAGGCGCTGACACACGTACGCGCGCTCAACGAGATCGCGCAGAAGCGCGGCCAGTCGTTGGCGCAGCTCGCGCTCGCCTGGTTGCTGAAGGACTTGCGCGTGACGTCCGTGCTGATCGGCGCATCGAGCGTCGAGCAGCTCGACAACAGTCTGGGCGCGCTCGAGCAGCTGGAGTTCAGCGACGACGAGCTGAAGGCGATCGATCAGCACGCGGTCGACGCCGGCATCAACCTCTGGCACAACTCCTCCGACGCCTGACCCGCCACCGCCGGTCGAGTAGCCGGAGCGCTAGCGGAGGCGTATCGAGACCTGGTGACCGCGTGCGGCTGGTCTCGATACGGCTCGCCCTAAGGGCTCGCCTACTCGACCGGCGATGGGGGACGTTGGTTGGTCGAGTAGCCGGAGCGCTAGCTGTTGCTGCGCATGAGGTTGGTGACACGGGCTGGGAGGCGTGAGGCTGGTGGCTGGTCTCCGGCGGCGGTGTGGGGCCGATGGTAGTTGTAGTGGACCTGCCACACCCGAAGCCGATCGCGGCGGTGCTGCTCGGACTCGAACACGGCGGCGTACAGGAGCTCGCGGGCCAGGGTCTGTTGGTAGCGCTCGACCTTGCCGTTGTGCTTAGGCGTGAAGGGTTTGGTCCGTTGGTGCTTGGCGGCGAAGGAGTGCACGGCGCGGGTGAAGTCATGCGCGCGGTAGCAGGCGCCGTTGTCGGTCACGATGCGGGTGAAGCGGGTGATGCCGTGCGCGGTGAAGAACACCCGGGCGCGGAACATGAACCCGATGGCGGTGGCAGCCTTCTCATCGTCGTGGGCCTCGGTGTAGGCCAGCCGGGAGAAGCCGTCCACGGCCGAGTGCAGGTAGGTGTACCCGATCCGTTGGCCCTTCTTACGGGCCCGGTCAGAGGCCTTGGCCTGGGGTGAGTGCTTGCCGTGAGCTCGCCAGCCGCCGCCGTCGGGGATGCGTCCGACCTTCTTCACATCCAGGTGGGTCATGTGACCGGGGTAGCGAGCGATGATCTTTCCCGGTGCTCGTAGTGGTTCGCCATCGACGTCGAGGTGGCGTAGACGATTCAGGCCGTATCGGACCAGGATCCGGCTGATCGTGCAGACCGCGACGTCGGTGCCTTCCTGGGCCAGCTCGAGATGGATCCGGCGCGCGGACCACTTGCGTTTGCGTAGCTCGATGATCTGCTCGATGACCGCCTTGGGTGTAGCGGTCGGTGAGTGCTCGGGGCGGCTGGTCCGGTCGTGCAGGCCAGCGTCGCCGTGGCGCCGCCAGCGGGCGTACCACTTGGACAGGCACTGACGAGAGACCGCGGCCTCGGCCGCGACGTGCGCGATCGGCCGGTGCTGACAGCGGCGGACAAGACGACGGCGGCCCTCGAACGACAGGGCGGCACTACCGTGAGGCATAGGGCAGGTTCCTTCGGCTGACTCGACGTGATGAACGGCTAGACACCTTCATCCTGTCGCCGCAGGGACCTGCCCGTCCTTAACCCGCCGGCCGTGTCACCAACCTCATGACCCGCAACAGCTAGCGGAGGGGTATCGAGACCTGCTGCGGCGCGGGGAGACTCAGCGCTCGCGGTCACCTGGTCTCGATACGGCTCGCCTTGGCGGCTCGCCTACTCGACCGGCGATGGGGGACGTTGGTTGGTCGAGTAGCCGGAGCGCTAGCGGAGCCGTATCGAGACCTGGTGACCGCGTGCGGCTGGTCTCGATACGGCTCGCCCTAGGGGGTCGCCTACTCGACCGGCGATGGGGGACGTTGGTTGGTCGAGTAGCCGGAGCGCTAGCGCAGGCGTATCGAGACCTGGTGACCGCGTGCGGCTGGTCTCGATACGGCTCGCCTTGGCGGCTCGCCTACTCGACCGGCGATGGGGGACGTTCGTTGGTCGAGTAGCCGGAGCGCTAGCGGAGGCGTATCGAGACCCGGTGCGGCGCGGGGAGACTCGGCGTTCGCGGTCACCTGGTCTCGATACGGCTCGCCCTAGGGGCTCGCCTACTCGACCGGCGAGGGGGCTCGCCTACTCGACCGGCGACGGTTGGGCGGCTCGGATTCTGGACAGAGCGGTTCAGAATGTGGCACGCTCGTCTGGTGGCGCGACCTAGGGAGTTCGACGAGCAGCTGGCGCTCGACCAGGCGCTGGAGGCGTTCTGGTCGGGTTCGTTCGCTGGTACGTCGACGCAGGACCTGTGTGAGTCGACTGGACTCTCCCGCAGCAGCCTCTACAACACGTTCAGCGGCAAGGCGGACATCTACCGTCAGTCGCTCGAGCGGTACGGCGCCCTCAAGGACGAGGAGCGCAGCGGCTACCTCCAGCGTCGCGGAACCGGTAGGTCGGTGCTGCAACGCCTGCTGACCGACATTGTCACCGACCAGTACGAATCCCCAGACCGCAGAGGCTGTCTCGTCGTCAATGCCGCCGTCGAAGTCGGCCTCACCAATGCGGACGTCGCAGCGTTGGCCAGGAACAACCTGCACGAGTTCCGGGCGCTGCTGGGGCAGCTGATCGCCCGCGGTCAGGACGACGGCTCGATCACGTCGACCACGTCGGCCGACGATCTGGCCGCCGTGGTCCACGCGACGCTCAACGGGTTGCAGGTGGCCGGACGCGTCGCCATCGACCGGCGCGACAGCGCTCGAGCGGTCCGCACCCTGATGTCTCTGCTCTGACCACGCCGCACAACCCGCACCGCCCCCACCGCTCGACGCCAGCGATGTCGTACAGCGCCTTGATTTTGAACCGATCAGTCCAGAAAGTGAGATGCCCGTGTCGCTCGCGACCGCCACCGCACCACCCCGGACTCGCCTCCCGCTCGCCGTCTATGCGCTCGCCCTCGGGACCTTCTGTCTCGGCACCTCCGAGTTCATGTTGGCGGGGCTGCTGCCGCAGCTGTCCGACGGGCTCGGCGTCTCGATCTCGACGGCGGGACTGCTGATCACCGCGTTCGCGATTGGCATGACCGTCGGCGCGCCGTTGATGACGCTCGCGACGCTGCGGCTCCCGCGTCGCGCGACCCTGCTGAGTGCGGCCGCTGTGTTTGCCCTGATTCACCTGATACCACTGGCTTTTGACGGCTACGCGATGCTGCTCGTCGGCCGCGTCGTAGCGGCCGCGGCCTGTGCCACCTACTGGGCTGTCGGCGCCGTGATCGCCGTTCGACTGGCCGGTCAGGAGCTCACCGCGCGAGCACTTGCCGCGGTCGTCGGCGGCCTCACGCTCGCCAACGTGCTCGGTGTACCCGCCGGCACCTGGATCGGTGAACGTCTCGGCTGGCAGGCGTCGTTCGTAGCCGTGGCAATCGCGACGGTGATCGTGATCGGGATCCTTCGCGTGCTCGTACCGCACCAGCCGCACGACGACGCCCGCGTCCCCATGCGCGTCTTGGTGCGTCGCGAGCTGGTGGCGTTTCGCGACCGACGGCTGTGGCTGGCCCTGCTCACCACGGCGCTCTTCCAGGCGGCGGTGTTCTGCTGCTTCTCCTACCTCGCGCCCCTGCTCACGGATGTGTCGGGCATCTCCGACGAGCGAGTTCCCTTGGTACTGCTGTTGTTTGGCGTCGGCAGCTTTGTCGGCATCACTCTGGGCGGCCGGTACGCCGACCGTGACCAGCTGGTCAACGTCTTCGTCAGCCTGGTCGCGATGATCGTGGCCCTCGTCATCCTGCTGGCACTTGCCGGTACGACGATGGGCGCCTGCGCGGCGACCTTCCTGTTCGGCGCGTCGGCCTTCTCGATCGCAGCCGCGCTCAACGGACGCGTCTTCGGGTTCGCCGGCGATGCGCCGACGCTGGCAGCGTCGGTCAACGTCTCGGCCTTCAACGTGGGCAACGCCGTTGGACCGTGGCTCGGTGGACTCGTCATCGACGCGGGCCTCGGGCTGCGGGCACCCATCTGGACGGCCATCGCCTTGGGCGGCGCCGCGCTCGTGGTCGCGTCCTTCAGCTGGCGCCTCGAGCGTGGCCCGCGCACCGAGAGGGCCACGCGCGTGCCAGCCGAGTGCGCGAGCGCCTGAACCACCCAAGTCCTGAGAACACCGAAAACACAAGGAGATTCATCGTGACTGACTTCACCGACCGCCGTGCCGTGGTCGTCGGCGGAACCAAGGGGATCGGCCGGGCCGTCGTCGACGACCTCGCGTCGTCGGGAGCCCGCGTGGCCGTAGTCGGCCGGGACCGTGAGGTGCTGAAGGAGCTCGAGACCGCGGGACATCTCGCACTCGAGGCGGACTTGCTCGATGACGCCTCGGTGTCGGCCGCTTTCGAGGAGGTTGCGGCATCGTTCGGGGGCCTCGACATCGCGGTGAACACCGCAGGCATGTTCCCGAAGCCCGGACCGGTGGGCGACCTGGATCCGCAGGTGCTCGCCGACGCGCTGCTGACCAACGTCGTCGGCATCCAGCGGGTCATGCGACAGGAGATCGCCCTGATGGGCCGGGGTCTCGATACGGCTCGGCTCCCGCCTCGCCTACTCGACCAGCGTCCGGGCGGCGCGATCGTGAACTTCTCGTCCAACATCGGTGCGCACCGCACCCAGCCCAACCTGGCGGCGTACGGCGTGAGCAAGGCCGCTGTGAGTGCACTGACGCGCGCAGCTGCCCTGGACCACGTCAAGGACGGCATCCGCATCAACGCCGTCAGCCCGGGCCCGTCGGACACCACGATGTCGATCCGGCCCGGCGAGACGGTCGAGGAGCGCGACGCCCGCGTCGCCCAGCAGAACCCGTCGGGTCGGGTCGCTCGCCTGCCCGAGATCGTCGCGGCGGTGCGTTACCTGATCTCGGACGAGGCGGCGTACGTCGTCGGCACCGATCTGGTCATCGACGGCGGCATCTCCGCCTGAACTCGCTGCCGGCCGCAATTCTTGCGGATAGCGACGGCGATCACTAACGACCCTCCGGCGCTCTCGGCGCAGGCTTACGGTTCGCCCAACAGGTGCCCTGTAGGTGGGCGCCGGGGGTGGCACATCATGGGTCGCTGGGCCGAGTTCGTTCTTCATCACCGCCGGTGGGTCATGCTCTTCTGGGCCCTCGTCGTGGCCGTGGGAATCTTCGCCTCAGGTAAGACGACCGACCGGATGACGGCGGACTTCTCCCTGCCGGGGCAGCCGGGTTCGGAGGCCGCCACCAAGATCGTCAAGGAGTTCGGCAACGGCGGCGACACGTCCCCGTTCCTGCTCGCCGTCACCATGCCCGAGGGCCAGACGGTGGCTGGGCATGAGGCCGACGTGGCCCGGGCTTTTGCGGCCGTCGGCACCCAGGTGCCTGGCCTGCGCATTCTCGATGAGGCCAACACCGGCGACCAGGCGGCGTTCCGGACGACCGACGGGCGGACGGCGTACGCCATGGCGTTCTGGCCGTTCGACCCGCACGACGCCAGCTTCTCGCTGCCGACCGACGCGATGACGAAGGCCCTGGTCTCCGCGACGCCACCAGGAGCGACGGCCGGGGTGACCGGGCTGGACGCGCTCGCCGCCGGTGATGATCAGGGCGGTGGAGCTGGGGTGCTCGCCGAGACGATGCTCGGTGCCATCGGCGCGCTGGCCGTGCTGCTTTTCGTCTTCGCCTCGTTCATGGCGTTCCTGCCGCTGGTCGTGGCCGCCGTCTCGATCTTGGCGACGTTCGTGATGCTGCTCCCGCTGACCTACCTGACCGATGTGTCATTCATCGTGCAGTTCTTGGTCGCGCTGGTCGGCCTGGGCGTCGCGATCGACTACTCGCTGCTGCTCGTCACGCGATGGCGCGAGGAACGAGATCACGGCCGCGACAACGAGGAGGCCGTCAAGGTCGCCATGGCGACCGCCGGTCACGCGGTGCTGTTCAGTGGTGTCACCGTGGCGATTGGGCTGCTGGCCCTCATCGTGCTGCCGGTGCCGTTCATGCGCAGCGTCGGGCTGGGCGGTGCGCTGATCCCGGTCGCCGCCGTCTTCGCGACGCTCACGCTCACGCCGGCTCTGCTCGGCGGTATCGGCCCCCGGATCGACTGGCCGAAGATCCGCCACGAGAACACGGCCAGCCGAGTCTGGAGCGGTTGGGCCAGAGGCATCGTCCACCATCGCGTGCTCGCTGCGGGCACTGCTCTGGTCGCTCTCCTGGTCCTTACCGGCGTGTTCTTCGGCATCAAGATCGGCCAGTCCGCGTCCGACTCGCTGGCCACGAACGGTCCGGCGTACCAGACGTTCCAGACGCTCAAGGGCGGAGGCGCGTCCACCGGCAACCTGACCCCGATCGAGGTCCTCACCGAGACCAGCAAGGCCAAGGACGTCGCCGCCAGCCTGGCCAAGGTCGAGGGGATCAAGAGCGCGTTGGTGCCGACCGGTCCGGCGAACAACCGCAGCGGTCACACCGTCGTCGTGCTGATCCCGAACCAGGAAACCGTCAACTCCAAGAGCATCGACGTGGTCAAGCGGGTCAAGGTCACCGCTGACGGGACGCCGGGTGTGCTCGGGGTGACCGGCATCGGCGCGGCGCAGATCGACTTCCTCAAGGGGGTCTACGGCAACTTCCCGCTCATGCTGCTGGTGATCGCGCTGATCACCTACGTGCTGCTGGTCCGCGCGTTCCGCTCGCTGCTCCTGCCGCTGAAGGCGGTCCTGCTGAACCTCATCTCGCTGGCCGCGACGTACGGCCTGATGGTGCTGTTCTGGCAGTACGGCTTCGGCTCGGACGCGGTGTTCGGCATCCAGGAGACCGGGGCGATCACCTTCTGGATCCCGTTGATGGTGTTCGCGTTCCTGTTCGGGCTCTCGATGGACTACGAGGTCTTCATCCTGTCCAGGGTCCGGGAGGAGTACGACAAGGGCCGGTCCACCGACGCCGCGGTGATCGAGGGCATCGGGCGGACAGGACGGCTGGTCACCAGCGCGGCGCTCATCCTGTTCCTGTCGTTCGCAGCTCTCGCGTCCGGTCCGGGAACTGACCTGAAGGTCATGGCCACCGGCCTCGGCTTCGGCATCCTGCTGGACGCGACGATCGTCCGGTCACTGCTGGTACCGTCCCTGGTCTCACTCTTCGGCGACTGGAACTGGTACCTGCCCGTGGGCATCGCGCGGGTGCTCCGGGTCGAGCCGTCCTACCCGCACCCCAAGCAGGACGAGCCCGAACCGGAGCCAGAGCCTCTCGCCCCGGTTGCGGTGTAAGCCCTCAGTACGTGTGAGCCTCAGTAGGTGGGCGAGGACGACGGGGACGTGTCGTAGTCGCTGCCGCTGCCGTAGGTCGGCTTCTTGAAGCCGAGGTCGTCCTGCTCGCGACCGATCCCGACCTTGACATAGGGCCAGCTGGCGATGCCGCCCTCCGGCACGACGACGATGTCGACGCGCCACTGACCGACGTACGCCGAGTGCGGGGTGCCGTCGAGGTGCTTCGTTGCCCAGTCGACCGCCGCGCTGATGCCCGGGTCGTTCAGCGCGGACTTCACCTTGGGCATGATCGTCTGGACGCCACGGATGTTCTCGGAGGGCTTCTTCGAGTGGGAGCCGTCGATGACGATCGACGTGATCCCCTCACCGTCGTCGCTCAGCTCAGCGCCCGCGCTGCCACCGGCCATCGAACCGTCCTCGTCACTGGGCTTGAACGACGGATCGCTGCACGACAGGCCCTGCTTGCTGGTGTTCGAGAGGTCGTTGCTGCTGAACTTGCAGGTCAGCTGGGCGGACTGGAGGGCCGGAAGCGCCTTCTCCTTGGTCATGCTCAGCGGCTTGAAAGTCGCTTTGTACTCGGTCGACTGCTGCCAACCCTTGACCCTCAGGATCGTGCCGTCGCCGCCGGTGAAGTCCGCGACCGAGCCCCAGGTCAGGTTCTTGCCGTCCGCGAGGAACACCGCCGCGTCAGCGGGGGAGAGCAACGCCTCGGCCATGATCTTCTTGGTCGGGTCGTCCTGGCGATCCGAGCTGTCCATGACTGCCAGCAGCACGGTGCCCTTGGCGTCGGAGACGTAGCGCAGGTTGGAGACGAGGACGTGGTCGCTGTCGTACTGGTCCGCCGCCTTGATCACGAAGCCCTTGGAGCAGACGCGTACGTCCGCCTCGCCGTCCTCGCGCTTGGTGCACTCGAAGCCCTGTGAGCTGAGCTTGCTCTGGACCTGCTCGGACTGACCGGGGGACTCTTTCCAGTCGCCGTGCAGCGGAGACATCTGTACGTCCTCGCCGGTGCCGTCGCCCGCGGCGGTGCTGTCGCCACCGTCATTGCCGGAGTCGGCGCTCTTCGTGCCGAACGGGAAGCCGCCGCCACCGGAGCTGTCCTTCTTGTCGTCGCCGCACCCGGTGAGGGCCAGCGCGACCACCCCGGCCGCTGCCAGGCCCTTGAGGCCGGCCCGCGTCGTACGCCGGCTGTGCACCTTCGTGATGTTCATGTCGAGCCCCGTTTGTCTCGGCTCCGGGCGCCCGTGCGCTCGGTCTCGGTGAAGGACTGTAGCGGCGCCGAAGTGCACTTGACGCGTACGTGACTGCGCATTCGCGTCGTCCGGAATCGTTGCCGGTCTCCAGCACCACGAACGGAGTTCGTGCGCCAGAGTGGGGACCGGGGGAATCGCTCGCTGCATGCGGGAGGGTTTCGATGAGCACGTTACGGATCGCCGTTGTCACCGCCAGTACTCGCCCGACCCGCGTCGGACCCAACGTCACCGAGTGGGTGATGCAGCACCTACGCGACCGGGACGATGCGTCGTACGACGTGCTCGACCTCGAGGAGGTCGGGCTGCCGTTCCTCGACGAGCCCGAGCCGGCGTCGTCCGGCCACTACACCCACGAGCACACCCGCCGATGGTCCGAGACGATCGAGGGCTACGACGGATTCCTGTTCGTCACACCGGAGTACAACCGCGGCATGCCCGCGCCGTTGAAGAACGCGCTCGACTTCCTCTACGCCGAGTGGAACAACAAGGCAGCCGGACTCGTGGTCTACGGCAGCTCGGGCGGCCTGCGCTGTGCCGAGCAGCTCAAGTCGGTGCTCGGCGAGCTGCAGGTCACGACGGTGCGCGCCCAGGTGTCCTTGTCGATCTATGACGACATGGAGGATTTCTCGCAGATGAAGCCGCGGGACTACCAGAGCGGCAACCTCAGTACGACCGTCGACCAGCTCGTGCGCTGGGCCAAGGCGATGCGCGGCATCCGCCGCTGAGCCGCTGACCCAGTCCGCCTCAGCCTCAGCCGAAGAGGATGGCGGCTTCGTCGTAGCGCGCTTGCGGCACGGTCTTCAGCACCGTGGTCGCGTCGTGCAGATCGACGGTCTCGATGTCGATCCCGTTGAGGGACACCATGGTTCCCCACCTTCCGTCGACGACCGCGTCGATCGCTCCGGTGCCGAATCGCGTGGCCAGGACCCGGTCGTACGCCGATGGCACGCCTCCGCGCTGGAGGTGGCCGAGCGTTGCGGTGCGGGTCTCGATCCCGGTCGCGTCCTCGATCATCGGGCCGAGGCGCTCGCCGATGCCGCCCAGCCGGGGCCGGCCGAACGCATCCAGCCCACGTGGCGCGACGACGTGCTCCTCGCCGTCCATCGTGAAGCCCTCGGCGACCACGATCACGGGCGCGCGGTTGCGCGACTTCGCACCCTCGACCCACTCGGTGATCTGCGAAAGCGACTGCGGCACCTCAGGAATCAGGATCGCGTGCGCGCCCGCAGCGAGGCCGGCGTGCAGCGCGATCCAGCCGACGTGCCGGCCCATGACCTCGACCACCATGCAGCGGTGGTGCGACTCGGCGGTGGTGCGCAGCCGGTCGATCGACTCGGTCGCAATGGCGACAGCCGTGTCGAAGCCGAACGTGTAGTCGGTTGCGGACAGGTCGTTGTCGATCGTCTTGGGCACACCCACGATGCGGATGCCCTCGTCGGTCAGCCGTCGGGCCGCGGTGAGCGTGCCCTCGCCGCCGATCGCGATGACCGCGTCCATCTGGTGGTGGGCCATGACCTCGCGGATCCGTTCGACCCCGCCGTCGTCGAACGGGTTGGTGCGTGACGTCCCGAGGATCGTTCCACCCTGGCGCGACAGGCCGCGTACGTCGTGGCGGGGGAGCGGGATGATGTCGTCCTCGATGAGGCCGCGCCACCCGTCCTTGATGCCGAGAAAGGTCTGGCCGTGGATCCGGTCGCCCTTGATGACGGCTCCGCGGATGACGGCGTTGAGGCCGGGGCAGTCGCCGCCGCTGGTCAGGATTCCGATGCGCACCGGGTCAGTCTGGTCCGGTGGACGTGGTTACTCGCGAGTTCGTCTCACACTCCGTACGCCAGCAGCTCCGCTGCTCGAGTAGGCGAGCCCCAAGGGCGAGCCGTATCGAGACCCGGCGACCGCGCGCACCTTGGTCTCGATACGCCTCCGCTGGCGCTCCGGCTACTCGACCAGCGGTGGTGTGCTGGCGCTCCGGCTACTCGACCAGCCAGTGGTTCAGACGGGTGTGAAGGCGCAGAATTCGTTGCCTGCCGGGTCGGTCATCAGGTTCCAGTCGATGCCGTCGTCGCCCTTGGGCCGCTGCACGGTGGCGCCGGCGGCGACCAGAGCGTCGAGGTCGTCGGTGGTGACGTCGATGTGGATGCGGTTCTTGACCGTCTTGGGCTCCGACACCGGCGCGAACACGATCGCCTCGAACGGCGCCCCCGTGATGCCCGTGACGGAGGAGGACCCGTCCTCATGGTCGGTGGCTGTGGCTCCCAGGGCGTCAGCCCACCACGCTGCCAGCTCGCGAGCCGCCGACGCGTCACCCGTGACGTCCCAGCCCATCTCGTAGAACTGGGGCTCCCGCTGCTCGTCACGGACGAACGCGCAGAAGTCCTGGCCGTCCGGGTCGCGCATCGTGATCCACGAGAACGAGTCCGCGTCGACCACCGTGGCGCCAGCCGCGATGAGCGGCTCGAGCGCGGTGACGTTGACGTCGATGTGCAGGCGGTTCTTGACGGTCACCGGTTCGGGCACCGTGTTGATCCAGACCTCGACCGCCTCGCCCGCGCGCAGGCAGGAATCACCATCGTCGTGCGGATGGTGATCCCAGCCCAGCAGCGGTGACCAGAAGCGGCCGAGCGCGTGCGCATCGGAAGCGTCCATACACAGGTCCTTGTACGCCGCGAGTGCCATGGCCAGGACGCTACCCGGCCGAGTGCCTCACCGCTTCAACCTTTTTCGAGCCACGGTGAGCGTCGCACCGAAACCGGCCACGAGCGCTCCCAACCCGACGAACGGCGTGAGCGAGGTCGACTCCTCCGGCTGGACGAAGTCTGTCTGCACGGGTGGCCCCGACACCTGCTGTGTGGTGCTGGGAGTCTCCGCCGTGGCTTCGGTAGATGGAGACGAGGTCGTACGACGGGGCGCCGGTGAGGTGTGCTTCGGCATCTCCGTGGGGAGCCAGGTCGGCAGCGCAGTGGGCAGCTCGGTCGGGATCCCCTTGGGCAGCTTGGTCGGGATGCTCTTCGGCAACGAGGTCGGCCACGGGACCGAGCGATGCGTTGCTGACGGGGTGGGTGTCGGTGCCGGGCTCGACGGCGTTGACGTCGGCGTCGGTGCGGGCTCGGTCGGCACGGGCAGTGTCGGCTGAGGCGGCTTGGGTCCGGTGGGCGGAGCCACCGATCCGGTCGGCACAGCACCACCGACGTACGCGCGAGTCCCCTCGAACAGCGGACGAGACGACGCCGGGACGTCCTTCGTCCGCTTGGCGAACGTGCCCCATTGCTTGTCGTACGTCTTGGGCGCGACCGGCTTGAAGGACAGGCGCGACAGGTCGACGCCGCCGTAGACGTACGAGTTCACCCGCACGTAGTTGCCGCGGCGCTCGCGCGTCTCGACCTTCCACTGCTTGTGCACGTAGTCCTTGCGGTAGGCATCGAACGTCTGTCGCGGCGTCCAGCCCGTCTTGGTCACCCAGGGCGAGATGTCGCCGGAGCCGACCACGTCGTCGTACGCCGTGGGCTGGCCCTTCGCGTTGCGGCCCGTGACCCACTCCGCGGCGACGCGACTCAGGTAGACCTTGCGCAGGTCGGCGAACTGGGGACCGTGGTTCACGGCCTGCTTGACGCGCGGCAGGACCATCTGGCGGTAGACGCGCTCGTTGTTGGCCTGCTCGGCTGCCGTGCCCCGTCGGCAGGAGCTGACCTCGCCCTTGTTCTTGGCTGAGAGGTACTGCGTCTCCATCTTGACGTCGAGTGGCGCGTCGAGGATGGACAGCTGGGTGTCGGTCGCGCGGACCGTGGCCGGCAGCGGGACGATCCACTGGCGCATCGACACGCAGCGTTCCTGGCCCTGCAGCTTGTCCCAGTACTGCTTGCCGAGCGAGGTGCGCGGATCGATGAGTCGACCCACCGTCCGCTTCAGCTCCAGGTCGGCCTGCAGCAGGACTCGGCCGGCGTCCGTACGACCGAATGACTTCTCGATGACGCGGTTCGGCTCGTTGGGGTTGAGGTTGACCCAGAAGGACGACTTCGGCAGTGCCATCCAGACGAAGAAGGCGTCGGAGGTGGCGGTCACGCTGTGTACGCCGTCCTGCACCTTCGATGTGCGCCCGGCGGGCGCCGTGAAGGCGTACTGCACCTGGCGGCCGTTCGCGCTGGGCTCGTCGGACAGGTAGCGCAGGTTCAGCTCGGAGAAGTCGATGCCACCGGGCTTGGAGATCTGCTGCTCGAGCGCGGTGGGCGACCCCGTCTGGGCATCGTCGGCATCGAGGGCACCGCGGATCTTCGTTGCCTGGTCGCGACGATCCTTGTCAGCGGAGAGCGACTGGCTCCACTTGGACTGCAGGTTGTCGGCCGCTGTCTTCTGGCCGGGAGTGTGCCGAGTGAGCCAGAAGCCCTTGGCGTTCGGGATCGTTTGCTTGATCGCCCACGTGCAGCTGGCGCCGCCTGTGCAGAACGACCGTTCAGAGCCGATGGCGCGCCCACGCACGGCAAGCTCGTGCTCGGGATCCTTGACGCCGAGCCGCTTGAGCGCCTCGACACCCTGTGCGAGAACCTTTGGCTCGGAATGAAATCCGCTCTCCGGGTCGCTGACGCCGGTGAGGATCAAGACCCTCTTGATGGCCGGATCGGTGAGGTTGAGTGCGGCTCGACGGATCGGATCCATCGCCGCGACGTCGACCACCTGGCCCCGGCTGTGGGACAGCTGCAGAGGTCCGGGGGCCTTGGTCAGTGACGTGACGTCGAGGTAGAGAGCGGCGAGGTTGCTGCTGATGAACGGCTTGCCGCTCTTCTGCAGCTTCGCGCGCTGGTCGCGAAGGTCCTCAGCAGCAGGATCGTCGTACCCGCCGGGCAGCTGGGCCTTGTCTGCTGTCGCTGCGGAATGTCGGCTGGCGGCGGACGAGTGCGGGACGCCGACGACCAGGGCGGCCGGACCGAGCAGGCCAGCGCCGACCAGAGTGATGACGAGTAGACGATTGCGACGTGTTGTCATGACAGTTCCCCCAGCACGGTTCAGGATGAAGTGGTCCGTGCTTGGGACGACCGCTCGGTCGAGGCCGATCCGCTGCGTCAGGTAAAGAACTCGTCAGAACTCGGCCGGTCGATCACGTATCTTCAGCGCCACTCGACGAGGTCTTCCAACGGCAGCTGGAGCTTCTTGAGCACCGCCAAGGGCTTTGCTGCCGCCCCGGCGTAGCCCAGGGTGAGGATGCCGGCGAGTCCGAGATCGTCCGGCAGCTCGAGGATCTGCTCGAGCCCGTCTTCGTGCGGGCCGAAGAACCCGGTCGCCAGGCCCTCGTTCGCGGCCGCGAGCTGGAGCAGCACGAACAGGCTGCCGCTGTCGAACCACCAGTAGGGCACGACCCACTCGATCTCGTTACCGTCCTCGTCGAGCCGCTCCGGCTTGGTGTATTGCTCGTGGTACGACGCCTCCCGGACGCAGACCGCGATGAGGACGGGCGCCTTCGCGATCCAGCCGGCGGCCAGAGTGCCCGCGTAGGGCGGGTCACACAGGTCAGAGATCTGCTTCCGGATCAACGGGTCAGTGATGACGATCAGCCGGTGCCCCTGGCTGAACCCCGCGCTCGGCGCGCGATGGACCATCTTCACGATCCGGCGCAGCGCTTCCGGTGGCACGGGATCGGGCAAGTAGTCCCGGACCATCCGGCGCATCTTCAGCACATCAGTGAAGTCCATTGACCTACCTGATCACGGATACGGCGACGACGTGGGCCGAGCCAGGTGACCGCCCTCAGCGTTCGACGGTGATGAGCGGGCCGTAGAGCGCCATCACGTCGAGCGCCTTGGCGTGGTTGTCCGGTGTCGATCCGGCACATGCCTCGGCGGGCACGGTGACGGCGATGCCGGCGTCCGCCATCGGGAGGGCGGTCGAGATGACGCAGCAGTCGGTGGCGACGCCGACGAGCTCGACGGACCGGGCGTCCGCGATGGCAGCCCTCAGCTTGGCGCCCCACTTGCCGAAGGTCGTCTCATCGACCGCCTGGCGTCCCTCAAGGCCCGGAACCAGTTGGTACAGCTGCGAATCCGACGGCTCGAGCGCAAACGGCCACTCCTTGTAGTACGGCACCCACGCGCCCTCAGGCATCGCCGGGGCGACGAACCGAGTCACCACGACGCGCGCGCCGTACGACCTCACTCGCTTCTCGATGTGCGGCCACGCCTCCGCGAACATCGGTGAGCCCCACGGGGATTCGGGGTCGGCGAAGACTTGCTGAGCATCGATGACGACGAGGACGTCAGCGGTCATGCGGGTGCCTCGGCGCGTGCGGTGTCCGTCGGAGCGTCGTCGAGAGCCTCCTGGCGGGCGACCTCCCCGCGGGTCAGGAGCGCAGTGCCGATGAAGCCGATGGCGAGGGACACGAGGACGCCGAGACCGGCGTACGCCCAGGTGCCTTCCTTGCCGCCGAGGTTGAACGGGTCGAGCAGGTAGCCCTGCCACTCCAGCCAGTCGGCGAACGTGTTGGTGACGAGCCCCCAGCCCACGGCAGTCCCGAGCGCGAGGAGGGCGAGGGCCGACCAGCGCACCGAGCCGTATCGGCCGCGCGCGTCGTACAGGTCCTCGTCGTGGTAGTCGCGACGGCGCAGCATCATGTCGGCGAGGAAGATTCCGCACCATGCGGCGAGCGGGACACCGCCGGTGATGAGGAAGCCCTGGAACGGACCCACGAAGTCGTCGGCGAAGAACACGACCGCGACGGCGCCCACCGTCATCACGACGCCGTCGATGAGGGCTGCGACGTAGCGGGGCACCTTGATGCCCATGCTGAGCATCGACAGGCCGGAGGAGTAGATGTCGAGCACGGTGCCGCCGATGAGCCCGAGGATCGCGACGAGCGCGAAGGGCACGAGGAACCAGGTGGGCAGGATGGTGGTCAGTGCGCCGATCGGGTCGGACTGCACTGCGGCGGAGATCTTCTCGTCGGACCCGGCGAGCAAGATGCCGAAGAAGATCAGCACGAGCGGGCCGAGCGAGGCGCCGAAGGTCGGCCAGAAGACGACGCCCTTGCCCGAGACGCCGCGGGGGAGATAGCGGGAGTAGTCGGCTGCCGCGTTGGTCCAGCCCAGTCCGAGCGCGGTGACGAGCAGTACGACGGCGCCGATCACCTCGGGCAGACCGCCGCTCTTGTGGGCCGTGACGGCGTCCCAGCTGATCTCGTCGAATGACAGCGCGATGTAGACGACGGTGAGTACGCCTGTCGCGAGCGTGATCCAGGTCTGCACCTTCATGATGATCTGAAAGCCGAAAACGCCTGTCACCACGGTGATTCCGGCGACCACGATGAGCGCGATGACCTTGGTCTCGTTGCCGCCGCCCCAGCCGAGACGGTCAAACACGGTGGCGCTCGCGAGGGTGGCGAGCACGACCAGTACGGTCTCCCACCCGACCAGCAGCAGCCATGACAGGAACGCCGGGACCCGGTTGCCGTCCACACCGAACGAGGCCCGCGACAGCACCATCGTCGGTGCCGATCCGCGCTTGCCGGCGAGTGACACGAAGCCGCACAGCAGGAACGACAGGATGGTCCCGAGCACCATCGCCAGGAGCGCCTGCCAGAAGCTGAGGCCGAAGCCGAGAACGTACGCGCCGTAAGGGATTGCGAGCACGGAGATGTTGGCCGCGAACCACGGCCAGAACAGCGAGCGCGGGGTGCCGTGACGCTCGGACTCGGCAATCACGTTGAGGCCGTTGGCCTCCACGGACGCCGCAGCGCCGGTCTTGGCCGGCGCGGTCTCAGCGGACAAGGGGGTCGCCATGGGGGTCAACGTACTGCCGCCCCGACCCGGGTCGATAGTGCAAGCCGTGTCGCTTCGCGGATCGGCGGTTTCAAGGAGCTGTTGCAACGAGCACGGCGAAGGATGTGCTCATGCCTGGAAAGCGGTTGTCGCTCGCGGAGCGTGCTCAGATCGAGGTGCTGTTCGGTCAGGACCTGACGTTTCCACAGATCGCTGCGGTGCTTGGTCGGGATCGGAGCACGGTGTGGCGAGAGGTGCGTCGTAACCATTCCTACCGGGGTGCGCGTATGGGTGGGTCTGGGGCGCGGTCGCCCTCGGGGCGGCACGCGGCCGGTTCCGGCCGGCGGGGCGGGTGCTATCGGTGGGTGTATGAGCACCGGCAGGCTCAGCGGCAGTACCGGGTCCGGGCGCGCCGGTGCCATGGTGGGAAGCTGCGCCCGTCGTGGGGTGGGCCGCTGCCGCTGCTGTGGCACACCGTCGCGGACCTGCTGCGGGAACGGTGGTCCCCGCAGCAGGTCGCACACTGGCTGCGTACGCAGTACCCGAATCAGCCGGAGATGTGGGTGTCACACGAGACGATCTACCAGGCCATCTACATCCAGGGCCGCGGCAGCCTCCGCGCCGAGGTCGGCCGGCAGCTCGCGCTGCGCTCAGGGCGAGCCACGCGTAAACCACGCTCCCGCGCCACGGCCGCGGCGGCCCGGTCCCGCAAACCGTGGATCGAGGGCTTGCACATCTCGACCCGTCCTGCGGAGGCGGCTGACCGGGCCGTGCCGGGGCACTGGGAGGGCGACCTGGTCATCGGCGCCCGCGGTTCCAGCGCGATCGTGACTCTGGTCGAACGCACCACCGGGTACGTCATGCTTGGCGCCCTGCCGCACTCACGAGTCAGCGCGCAGGTCATCGGTGTACTGACCCAGCTGATGGGCAGGGTGCCAGTGAGCATGGCCAGGTCGTTGACCTGGGACCAAGGGGCCGAGATGGCTGAGCACGCCCGATTCACCCTCGCTACCGGCTGCCAGGTCTACTTCTGCGACCCGCACTCACCCTGGCAGCGCGGCAGCAACGAGAACACCAACGGGCTCCTACGCCAGTACTTTCCCCGCACCAGCACAAACTTCCGCACCTACACCCAGAACGACCTCGACCAGATCGCGATCGAGCTCAACCGGCGACCCCGCAAACGACACCAGTGGAAGAATCCCGCCGAGAAGCTCAACGAACTCCTCGTTGCAACAGCACCCTGAACCCAAGATCTTCGTAGCGACGCGGCTTGCACTATCGGCCAAGAAGGGCGGGTCAGGCGGGGCCACCTGACGCCGCCCAGGCACCCATCGGCTCGGCCAGCACCGGCTGTACCTCGGTCGTCGCCTCGACGATGCGGAACCCGCGCGCCTCGTAGTTCGCCAGCGCCCTCGGCCCGTCGAGCGTGCAGGTGTGCACCCACACTCGCCCGACGGGTGGCATCGCGTGCCGTGATGCGAGAGACCAGGCCCGCTCGATGCCGTACGCCAGCAGCGGCCCTCCCAGGCCCTGCCCGATGGCCCACTCCATGAGCCCGAAGTAGCGGATCTCGACCGAGGTCGCGTCCTTGCCGGGCACCGCGGCCAGCTGGACGTAGCCCGCTGGCGCGCCCCCGACGTACGCGATGTGCAGCTCGGAGCCGGGCTCGGCGAGCTCGTCGGCCCAGCGGGAGCGTGGCCAGGCGAGGCGGTCGGTCCACTGCCACGGGCCGCCGACGGTGGCGTAGAGCCAGCGCACCAGCTCGGGCGTCGCGCCGGTCGCATGCTCGATCCGTACGCCGGACGGCAGCTCACGGGACGGCCACAGGTCCGTGGATTCGGTCTGCTCGAGCGTCGTCGTGGTCACCTCAGCGGTCAGAGCCGACTCCGAAACGCTCGGCAGGCCGAGTGCGTCGAACGCCTCCGTGCCGACCCGAATCACTTCTGCAGCAACGCTTTTCGGGCGGCGGCGGCCGCCGAGCGCGCTGCGATGAACGGTTGCGGTCATCGCGCGGTTTACTCCCATCAGGGAGTGGGCCAGCACCCAAGCCGGCGAGGCCTCAAGGTCGCTGGTCTCGCTGATCGCGTCGGCGAGTGCGTGGGTCGCGCGGTCCTGGTCGTGCCGTTCGCGGGCCTGCAGCGTGGGGCTCGCCGCAATCACGGCGGCGATCTGAGCCACTCGGTCCATCGCCTCCGGGCCGGCGCCGTTCAAGGCGCCCCGGGGTCGCAGCAGGAACGAGCGGAACGCGTCGGCCGGGCTCGTCCCGGCCGGCCGGCGGCGTACGGCATCGACGAGAGCCTCCTCGTAGGACGCGACGCCGTCGTAGACGAGGTCTTCCTTGCTGCGGAAGTAGTTGAAGACCGTGGCTGTCGAGACGTCCGCCGCCTCGGCGACCTCGGCGACCGGGACCTGCTCGAAGCCGCGCTCGGCGAACAGCTGGACGGCGGTGGCTGCGATGCGCTCGCGGGTCTGCTGCTTCTTGCGCTCGCGCAGACCGAGCGGGCGGTCCTCGTCGGTGCTCATGTCGTCAGGTTAGCCGTTGACTTTGGTCCGACTCAAATATTAGAGTCACTACAAAATTATGGTGACGAGGACAAGGAGAAGTCGATGAGACCCACAGTGCGACGCGACCGAGGCGCCCTCTCGGGTGCCCTGAGCGGTCTGGCCTTCGTGGTCGCGATCGGCGGCGCGAGTCGGCTGGCCAAGGGCCCGTTCCCGCGGCCCGGCTCGACGCCGCAGGAGATCCGGACCTACTACGACGAGAGCAGGACGGCGGCCCGCTTCAGCACCGCCTGGCAGGCCGTGGCCGTCCTCGCCCAGGCCCGCTTCACGGCGTCGGTGGCGCAGCTGGCTGCGCAGCACGCTCCGCGATCCGGACCGCTGCGGACGGCCGCCGTCATCAGCGGGAGCGCAGCAGCTTTGTGCCTGGCGGCGTCGGCCGCGACGCAGAGCACGCTGACCATGCCGATCGAGCGTGACGACGCCGCGATCCTCGACACTACGCGGCGCGTCTTCGTCGCGGGTGGGCCGGTGCACGGCGTCGCGTACGGCGTCTTCACCGCAGTCCTCGCGGCCGCGGCGAGCGATGCGGGCGTCATCGGGCCGGCTGCCACGCGGGTCGGCTGGGCATCCGCGGCGGCCAGTCTCGCGTCGCCGGCGTACTTCCGTTGGGAGCAGGCCGGCTGGTTGATCCCGATCGGCCGGTTCTCCGGCTACGCCGTCAGCGGCATCGTCGGCGCCCGCCTCGCGCGTCGATGAACGGCCCGATCGCAGTAGCAAAGTGACTCGCTACCTCTCAGGTGGCTCCCCTCGAGGGGAGACGTTTGCGAGTTGGCGAGTCACTTTGCGGTCGCGAACGGCGTGCTGGCTGCCGGGGCTTGACCTCAACCATTGTTGAACTTCTAGCGTCGCTGTCATGAGCGACAACAAGCTACGAATTGCCTTGCTGGTCGGGAGCGTTCGATCGGGTCGGATGGCCGACCCCCTCGTGCGCTGGCTGCGTCAGGCGATCGCGGCCGAGACCTGGATCGATCTCGACGTCATCGACCTCGCCACCGTGGACCTGCCTCAGGTCGACCTCGTGCCCGGCAACAGCGAGAGCCCGATCGCCGAACGCCTAGCAGTGGCAGACGGATTCATCGTCCTCACTCCCGAGTACAACCACAGCTTCCCCGCCTCCCTCAAGAACGCCATCGACTGGCACTACACCGAGTGGACGCGCAAGCCGGTGACCTTCGTGTCGTACGGCGCGGGCTCGGGCGGGCTGCGCGCCGTCGAGCAGCTGCGGCTCATCTTCCCCGAGCTGCAGTCGATGACCACCCGCAATGTCGTGGGCATCACCGCACCGTGGAACCACCTCGAGGACGGGCTCTTCGTCGCGCCGGACAGCGTGATCGGCGCGCTCGACGCCACCCTGGCCGAACTCCACTGGTGGGCAACCGCATTGCGCGCCGCCCGGCGACCTGAGCCGGTCCCGGCATGAGCGCCGCCGCGGCGACCCGGGCAGCGGAGATCGCTCCACGGATCTCCCAGCGCACCCGACTCGGTCTGGCGCTCGGGCTGGGAGGGCTGTGCGTCGTCCTCGACACCACCATCGCGGTCGTCGCCGTGCCAGCCCTGATGCGTGAGTTCAACGCACCGCTGGCCACGATGCAGTGGACGACCACGGCCTACCTCCTGGCGCTGGTCACCACGCTCCCGCTCGCGGCACGACTCAGCACGAGGTACGGCGCCCGTCGGGTCTACGTCAGCGCGATCCTCGTCTTCGGGCTGGCTTCCGCGCTCGCGGGCCTGGCCAGTGGTCCGGCCACGCTCATCGCGGCGCGCGTGCTGCAAGGTCTGGGCGGCGGCCTGCTGAACCCGGTCGGCATGATCCTGGTGATGCGCGGCGTACCCGCTCACGAGCGGGGCCGGGTCACCAGCCTCCTGGGGCTGCCCGTGCTCGTCGGGCCGCTGTGTGGGCCGATCCTGTCGGGCTGGCTGATCGACAGCTGGTCCTGGCGGGCGATCTTCTTCATCACCGTGCCGCCCGCGCTGGTGGCTGCAGCCCTCGTCCGGCACTGGGCACCCCGCGACGAGCCGGGAGACCGCGAGCCGCTGGACGTGGTCGGCCTCGGCCTCCTCCTGCCGGGTGCGACGGTGTCGGTGTTCGGTCTCGGCGAGGCGAGCTTCTCTCCCGTCGCGCGCATCGCACTCATGGTGTTGGGCGTCGCGCTGCTGACCGCATTCGTCCTGCGATCCCGACGAGTTGCCGCGCCATTGCTGCGAGTTCGACTTCTGTGGCGACCGAGCATCGCAATCAACGTGAGCGTCCTCGTGCTCTTCGGCGCGGCCTACTTCGGCTCGATGCTCCTGATGCCGACTTACGTCCAGGTCATCCGTGGCGACTCGGCTCTGATGGCCGGCACCATGGCGATCCCAGCCGCACTCGCGACCGGCGTGAGCCTGCAGATCTGCACACGGCTCGTCGACCGGGTCGCGCCCTGGCGGGTGGTCACGGTGGGGCTGTCGATGGCACTGGCCGGCTCCATCGGGACGGTTCTCGTCCTCCGGGCAGACACGTCGTACGCCGTCCTCATGGCTCTCGCTGCCCTCACTGGTGCCGGGAGCGGCGGGGTGATCATGCCCGGCATGACTGCCGCCATGCGGGAGCTGAACGGGCCGGACCTCGCCTCGGGATCATCGGTGATGGGCCTGGCCCAGCAGCTGGCCTCGGCGGTCGGGACTGCGGGGATCACTGCGCTACTGGCGGCGGCGATCGCGTGGCAGGTGCCGGGACTCGACGGTGGGCTGGAGGCCGTGAGCCGGATGGCACCGGGCGCCCGCGCGGCCCTGGCGCCCGACCTGGTGGCCGGTCAGCGCATCGCCCAGCTGGCCGCAGTCGTCCTGATCGCCGTCGCCCTGGTCGTCGCGACGACCCTCATGCGTACCTCGTCGGACCGGAAGCAAGGTGAGCAGTGATGACCACAGAGACCCTCGAGCGGGACCTGACCGTCAGCGAGGTGGCTGAGGGGGCGGAGGTGAGTATCTCGGCCGTGCGGTTCTACGAGAAGCACGGACTGGTCAGTGCCTCGCGGACCAGCGGCAACCAGCGCCGGTTCGACCGCGCGGCGCCGTGTCGCATCCGCGTCGCGCGGGTCGCCCAACGCATCGGCATGACGGTCGGCGAGATCCGCGAGCTGCTGGCGCTGCTGCCTGAAGGCGAAGCGCCCCAGCCCGAGCACTGGGTCGCGCTCTACGACGCGATCCTCGACGAGGGTCAGCGCCGAGTGCGCATCTTGCAGCGCGCGATGTCGGACATCATGACCGGCGGCAAGCTGTGCGAGGTGCCCGTCAACGACGCAGAGCCGACGCCGCGACGCGTCGTACCAGCTCGCTGATCCGCTCGACGCGGTCCGACTGCAGCCGCCAGCGCTGCCAGTAGAGCGGGACGTCAACCCGGGATCGGGTGCCGAGCCGCACCAGCCGCCCGGTCCCGAGATCGTCGCCCAGCTGCTCCTCGGGCACCGCGCCCCAGCCCAGCCCCGCGTGCACGGCGGCGAGGAAGCCTTCGGAGGAGGGTACGAGATGGGTCGGCGGAGTGCGCGTCGCGCCGTGGTGGTCGAGCAGCCTCTGCTGCAGGTCGTCCTTGGCGTTGAAGCGCACCGTCGGCATCGCGGACCAGTCGACACCGCGGCCCTTCGCGAATGCGGCCGCCAGTTCGGGTGTCGCGACCGGAACGTAGCGCATCCGACCGACCTGTTCGACCGAGCAGCCTTGAACCGCAACGGGATCCGAAGTCACGGCGCCGATCACGGAGCCGGATCGCAGTAGCTCGGACGAGTGGGCCTCGTCCTCGACGTGGAGGCGCACCACGGTGTCGGTCCAGGCCGCGCACCCCTCCAGCACGCCGACGAACCAGGTGGCCAGTGAGTCCGCATTGACCGCGAGCGGCAGGTCGACGCGCGCTGCCGGATCCGAGCTGAGGACTCCCTCCGCCTCCTCATCCAGCAGCTGGCGTTGCCGAGCCAGGCGGACGAGGACGGCGCCGCTGTCGGTGGGCGTGCACGGTGTCGTACGACGGATGACGACGTGCCCGACCTCGGACTCGAGCGCGCGGACCCGCTGACTGACCGCGGACGGTGTCACCGACAGCGCTCTGGCCGCCGCCTCGAACGTCCCGTGGTCGACGATCGCCAGCAGGGCTTTCAGGTGGTCGTCCTTCATGAAGGCAGACTAATGATCCCCTAAAAACATTCGCTTCCCTACATCACGAGACCGGCCTAGCGTCGCTGTCGTGACTGCCTCCCTGGCCGGCCTGCTGACCGGCCTCACCCTCATCATCGCCATCGGTGCCCAGAACGCGTTCGTGCTGCGGCAGGGCCTGATGCGCGCACACGTGGGGCTGGTCGTCACGATCTGCGCGGTGGCGGACGCGCTGCTGATCACCGCCGGTGTCGCAGGAGTAGGGGCGCTGGTCCGGGACCACCCGACCGCCCTGGACGTCCTGCGATGGGTCGGAGCTGCCTACCTGGCCGCTTATGGCCTCATGTCGCTGTGGCGCGCCCGACGACCGTCAGCGATGACGCCCGCGGACGGCAACGGGCGCAGTCGTACGGCGGTGGCCGCCACCACGCTCGCGCTCACGTTCCTCAACCCGCACGTCTATCTCGACACGGTGCTCATGCTGGGCTCGATCGCCAACCAGCACGGGTCGACCGGCCGGTGGTGGTTCGCGGGCGGTGCGGCGCTCGGGAGCGTGCTGTGGTTCTCAGCGCTGGGCTACGGCGCCCGCGCGGCTTCGCGGCTCGCTGCCCGCCCCAGCACGTGGCGCGTGCTCGATCTCGTGATCGGGCTGGTGATGCTGGCGCTCGCGCTCAAGCTGCTCACGACGTAGCTCCTCATGCCGTAGCCGGCGACGCTCGCGGGTCGCTGAGCTCCAGGCGTAGGTCACTCCGAGCGCGACGAGCAGCAGGGCGACTCCGGCGAGAACATCGAGCACGTAGTGGTTGCCGGTGGCGATGACGTCGGCGGCGGTCGCTGCCGGGTAGAGCCAGGCGAGATGAGCCGCCCAGCGGTGCGAACGGCGTAGGCACCACCAGATCGCGAAGGCGCACCAGCACGACCACGCCATGTGCAGGCTCGGCATGGCGGCGTAGAGGTTGGCCGAGTTGCCGGAGTCACGTGACGTGGCACCGCCGAGGATGTCGTGCACCGCGATGAGGTCAGTGATGCCGTGCATCGCGAACCGCGGTGGCGCCACAGCGAACAGCCAGAACACCGGAAGGCTGAGCACCGTCGTGATGACCAGCGTGCGGCGCAGATGCAGATAGTGCTGCGACCGACGCAAGAACACCCAGGCGAGCACGACGGGTGTGACGAAAAGGACGGCGGCGTAGTAGTAGCCCGCAATATGCGTGAGGAACAGATGGTCGGACAGCCACCGATTGACCGGCACCTCGAAGTCGAGACGAAGCGTCTGCTCGAGGCGCTGCAGGGACACGGCGTGCGACGCGGCGTCCTGGTGGCTCTCGCCCAGATGCGCCTGAATGACGGAGAACGACACGTAGCCGAGCACGAGCATCAGCAGCTCCGGCACGAGGGCAGGACGGGATAGCGCACGCAGCAGGATGGGTCGTCTGCGTGCGACGCGTGCCGGTGTCTGAGCGCCGCGGACTGTGGCTTCCGCGGCAGACCGGCTGCTCGTCTCCAGTGCCGTCATGTGTTCATCACCAAGATTCCCCGAATTTCAGTGGTGTGACCCGAATATTTGCAGGTTAGAACGGCCCAGTGCGAGCGGCATCCCGATAAAGGATGAGTTTCCTGCGGAAGAACCCCTACCTGGGTATGACCAGTGGGTCATCTCAGGGTGGCGACGACCCTCGCGAGGCCCGCTACGGTCCAGCGGGCGCGGCGCCGATCGAGCAGTCGCTGCACGGTCTGCGGACCGGTCGTGACCCGGCAGAACGCACGCCAGCCCCACGGGCCGGTCGTCAGGCAACGGAAGAACAGGCCAGGGCTGCGCTCGAACGCCGCAAGCAGGGTGGCGCCCGCCGCCATCTCGCGTCCCAGGCCGTGCTCGATCTCGTTTCGGTACGACGACTGCGCGGCAGCCGTCGAGCCGCCGGTCACGCTCGCACCACCTGCGACGGAGCCCGCGAGCAGACCGGACCGGACGGCGTACGAGATGCCCTCGCGAGTCCAGGGCTCGAGGAGGCCGGCAGCGTCCCCGGCGAGGAGAACGCGACCGCGTCCGAGAGGTGAGTCGGGCGTACGGCAGCGAGTGAGGTGGCCCGACGAACGCACCTCAGGGAGTCCCGAAAGGCGTTGCTGCTCAATGAAACTCGACAGATAGGCGCGAGTCTGCTCGGGCTGGCCCTTGGCCATGATGACGCCGACGGTGAGGAGGCCGTCCTTGGGGAAGACCCAGGCGTACGACCCTGGGTGCGGGCCGAAGTCGATGGCGATGCGATGGTCCCAGTCCGCAGCGGGACCTGCGTCGAGCTCGACCTCCAGCCCGAGGTCGGTCTGCCTCACCTCGACGCCGACGTGGCGTCCGAGACGCGAGGCGCTCCCGTCCGCGCCGATGACCCACCGCGCGCGAACCGGCCCCGCGCTCGTGCGGAGCGTCACCAGGTCGCCGGTCTCCTCGACGGCGGTCACCGTGACGCCCTGCCGCACGTCCGCGCCGGCGGTCGCGGCAGCGTGGAGGAGGCGGTCGTCGAGATCCGTGCGGTTGACCAGGCGGAGGACCGTGCGGTCGGCGGACCGAGTCGTGGTGCGGCGGCCGGCGAGCGTGAACGTGGCCCGGTGGATGTTTTGCTGCACCGGGAGGTCGAAGTCGTCGGGCAGATGGGCCAAAGTCGGCCCGATCAGCCCTCCACCGCACGTCTTGTAGCGAGGGAACTGGGCCCGATCCAGCACCAGAGTGCGAGCGCCGGCCTGGGCCGCAGCACGGGCTGCGCTGCTCCCTGCGGGTCCGGCACCCACCACGACGACGTCGTACGTCTCCTGGTCGAACGCGTGCACGTCGCTGATCGTATTGCGAGGTGGGGACGCACGGCCGCGGGGGGCTGGGGGGCGGGATCCCACCGCGACCGTGCGCCAAGCAGGACCGCTCGGACTGCTACGGCCCCACTGACGAGTACACCGGACGCGTCAAGTCCGACCACGCAGGCGCGCGGGTCGAAGGCCGACATGCCGCGGCAATCACGCCGGATCGGCCTCCGGTTCGGACCGTCCGTCTGACGAGTGACCACTCGACGCGCTCCTCAGCGCGGAATGTCCCTGACGGCCTGAGGAGTGACCGCTCGATGCCCTCCTCAGGCTTCGTACCGCCCTGGGGGCTACTGTCCCGGGCATGGAAGCGAGGCGCGCGGAGATCACTGGCCTGGACCCTGATCACCCGCTGAACACCGACCTGAGTTTGGACGAGTTCGCGACCGAGGACGGTTGGGAGGTCCACCTTCACGACGCCTCGCTGGAGTCGTTCGAGTGGAACGTCGACGCACGCCTTGTGACGACCTTCCGCTACGAGGCTCCGTGGAACGGTCACCCCGACGATCGCGCGCTCACGGTCCGCCTCACGTTCGGCTCGGTGCAGATCTTGCAGGCCGACTCCGAGGCGAACGAGGGTGTGCCGGTCGACAAGCGGGGCGAGGTGTCCGAACTGGGCTGGACGGGCACCGACGTGTTCACGCTGGACACCTCAGAGCTGAGCCTGGTCTTCCGGTCGCCGCAGGTCGACGTCACCGTGCTCGACGACCGCGGGAGCGACGAGACCTAACGGCAGGGCACGAGACCACGAACGGCCCGGCTCCTCGAGGAGCCGGGCCGTTCGAAGTCGAGGTCAGTGGTGGCCGACGGTCCGACGGCCAGCCGAGCCGGCGTACAGCGAGACACCGACCGCGGCCAGGGCGACGCTGATGATCAGCGGGATCCACTGAATGCCACCGTTGTCGTCGACGCCGATCAGCGAATAGCTGATCAGCCCGCCGACGAACGCCGCGATGATGCCGATCACGATCGTGGCGACCCAGCTGATGGACTGCCTGCCCGGCAGGACGAGACGAGCGAGCGCGCCGACGACGACTCCGATGATGAGCCAGACGATGATGTTGCCGATCATGGGTACTCCTTCAGGGCCGGGTGGACCCTTCATGCGTCCCGCGGCGGTGATGCCACCGCGGGTCATGCGAAGGACGAGTGTGCTGTCGTCCGCGAGGCGGCGAGTACACCCGTAGGGGTGGGCACCGTTCCGATCAGGCGGTGCGCCACGTGAACGTCGCGGTCACGCGGACGGGCGTGCTGAGACTGTTGGCGATGTAGCAGCCGCGATGCGCGAGGTCGACCAGCCGGTCGAGCCGGTCCTGCGCAGCGCGCGGCCGGTCCGTGTCGGCGAGGACGATCCGGGGCCGCAGGTCGATCGCGTCGAGCCGGGTCGGGGTCTGCGACTCGTCCATCGTGGCGGTCGCCTCGTCGGCGTAGTCGACCACGTCCAGCCGCGAACGCGCAGCAACCGAAAGGAAGCTCAGCAGCTGGCACGACGACGCAGCCATCACGAGCAGCTGCTCGGGGTTCAGCAGCGCCGGGTTGCCCAGGAACGCCGGGTCGGACGTGAGCGACAACGCCTGCTCGGCCGGCGCAGCGGTGACGTCATGTGCCCGGTCGTACGCGTCGTACCCGACTCCTGTGGACCCGGACCAGGTGAGATGAGCGGCGTACGTGTGCAGTGATCCCGTCATGGCTTCACGGTAGGCGCGCCCCGTCCTACGGTGAAGAGGTGAGTGGCGGTCGTACGACGCGTGCCCGGCTGTGGGCGCTGATCCTCGCCTGCGCGCTGGTCGCCGGGTGCAGCTCGGGCTCAGGACACGAGCGCCCGACGGCGACCACGTTGCCGGTCGTCGCAGGCTGGCAGGAAGTGGCGAGCCCGGCTGCAGGGGCGCGCGTGCTCGTACTCCTCCCTGTCGGTGGCCGCACCCTGGCACTGGGCTCGGTGCCAGGCCCGTCGGGCCGAGCTCCAGCCGCATGGATAACCTCGAACGGCCAGCGGTGGCAACGATTTTCGATGAAACCTGTCACTGCTTATGGGCAACTGGCCGAGCTCGTGATGGGAGCTGTCCGGGGCAGCCGCGTGGTGGCGTACGGACAGGCCTTCGGGGGCGCCCACTCCAACCCACGCCCGACCACCTGGACGGCGGACGTGACCGATCAGGGCGGCACGTTCGTGGAGCACGAGCAGTCGTTCACGATGTTCGGTGGCGAGGACGCGATCTCCGTCAACGCGGAGGCGGCGACCGCGAGCACGGCGGTCCTGGTCGGCGGATGGGACGGACCGGGAGGCCGCTACGGCGCCGCGTCCTGGACGTCACCGGACGGCGTGACGTGGACGAGGCACGCGGATGCGGACGGGCTCTCGTCGGCCGTCGGGGAGCAGACGGCCGCGTCGGGCGTGACGTCGACCGGGTCTGGCTTCGTGGCACTCGGCAGCACGATGCGCGGCGACGCTGGTGGGCTGGTGGTCGTGCCTCTCGCCTGGTTGTCCCAGGACGGGGTCGGCTGGCGTCGAGTCGCGCTGCCGGCGAGCGGACCGGCACGGGCCGACGTCGCGGGCTGCGACGGGTCGGGCTGTGTCGTGGTCGGCGGCACCCAGACCGCCTCGCAGCATCTGCTGTGCTGGACCCTGTCGCCCTCCGGCCGGCCCGGCGCGGGTGCGTCCGGCCCGGGCAGCGGTCTCGTACAACCCGGATCGGTGCTGCTGAGGCGAGGCGAGGCGTACGTCCTGCATCAGGTCGATCACGTCAGCCGGCTCGCGACGGTCTCGCGGGACTGCACGAGGTGGGCACCGGTCAGTCTCCCGGTGAAGACCCAGGACGCCGCGCTGGGGCTCGTCGGCGACCGGCTGCTGCTGGTGTCGACCGAATCGGCCCGAAGTCGGATCTGGTTGCGCAATCAACCTCAAGAAGGTGGCTGAACGTCCCGCAGTTCGCGCGCGGCGTGGGTAACGTCGGCCCCGGCCGCAAACCCCTTGTAAGGAGACCCGTGTGTCGACGTGGGCTGACCTGACCAGACAATCGCTCGACGAGCTTCGCGAGGCGAAGCCGACCTACCTGCCGACCAACTTCTGGGGGCCAGGTGTCGAGGCGCTCCTGAAGGACATGGAGACCCAGGGGCTGGAGCGGTTCAAGTCCTGGCGCACCGCCGGGATCTGGTTCAACCCGACTTACGGCAACAGCTATACCAACGCGGTGATCGAGAAGCTCCTCCCGATCGCGCAGGCCAACAATGCCAACGCCACGCACAATTACCTCGGCGCGGCGCTCAACGGCTCGTTCGAGGCCCGCCGTGACTTCGACGTGGCGAGCATGGCCTGGGACCAGCAGCGCTGGCCGTTCGACCTCATCAATCACGGCGAGAGCCGGATCGGTTCGCCGTGGCAGGCGTACCCGCTCAGCGGTATCCCCGAGGTGACGGTCGGTCGCGCCTACGTCAACTACCTCCTGTGCCTGGCCGCGCTGTCCCGCCACGTGGATGCGCCGCCGCGGAGCTTCCTCGAGATCGGCGGCGGCTTCGGCGTGCTCGGCGAGATCGTGATGTCGCGCGATGAGGACGCCCGCTACGTCGACCTGGACATCCCGCCGCTGCTGACCGTCGCGTCGTACTACCTGACTGAGCTGTTCGGCCCCGACCGCGTGGCGACCTATGACGACACCCTGTCCAAGCCCGGCCCGATCACGGTGGAGAAGTCCGCGGTCCTGCCCAACTTCAGGATCGAGGACCTGGAGGGCGAGTTCGAGGTGTTCGTGAACTCCTTCTCGTTCCAGGAGATGGAGCCCGACGTCGTCGACCACTACGTCGACCAGGTCTCGTCCAAGGGTCTGCGCTACGTCGTGTCGCTGAACTCGCGGCAGGGCAAGCCAAAGGCCGCGGAGGCCGGTCAGTGGGGCGCTCTCGACCCGGTGAAGTCGGCGGACATCGTGGAGATGTTCGGCCGGCGCGGGTTCACCCAGGTCGGCGAGTACGACCAGCCCCTGGTCCGCAGCGGCGGCCAGGTCGTGGTCCTCAAGCGCGACTGAGCCCGCTGCGCGGGCACGTCGCGCCACCCGCCGTACATTCCGAATGATTCATACTCATAAGTAATACGGTTGCAATAGTGACTTTGCTTTGAGTATGCCGTTCACAGACGGAACGGTTACCGTCAGGGCCATTGCGCGCGAGCCCTGAAATGCCATGCTGCATGTCGGGTTAAAACCCGACCCGAATGGCCAATCAATCGGGTTTGCATTGCCCATGAGATGTCGTGCGGTTTTCCGACGCGACATTTTGTGCTGCAGGAAAACAGAATCGAAGATTCAAACCCCTCTCGGAAGGTGAAGTACTGATGCCGAACGTCAAGACGTTTGCCAAGGTTGCTATTCCCACCGTCGCGGCCCTCGCGATGTTCGGGGCTGCAGCTCCAGCGAACGCCTACCCCATCCCAGGGCCGAGCGGCGGTGGCGGCTCCGACCTGGTCGAGGTCGTCGCCCAGCCGGCCACGTTCATCGGGTCCAACGGCTTCGAGATCACCAACGTCGCTGACCGCAGCTCCGGCTCGGACGAGCAGCTGAGCGCCACGATCCCCGCCGGGACCCGCTTCGTCGTCGACTCCAACAACTTCGCCAACGCTGCGGCCGGGGACTACGCCGGCTACACGGTGACGTTGTGGACGATCAATGGGCACCGCAACGTGGTGCTCACCCTCACCACGGCGATGGCGCCGGGCGAGAGCCGCGACGTGTCTCTCGGCCAGCTGCAGGCCACCATCGGCACCACGTTCGACCTGCGTCTGGACGCTGTCGCCAACCAGCCGGCGGTCACCCAAGCCGCCCTTGCCGCCACTGAAGGTGCGGATGTTGCCGACAGCCAGTACACCAAGAACAACGCTGCCGGGCTCACCTGCCTGGCGGCTGCCGCTCCCGCGGCCAGTGCCTGCTCGGCAAGCGACGGAATGAACGCGCCGCTCTGAGCAACTCCTGAGCGAGGACGCTGGGATCAGGGTCGCAACCCCCCCTGCTGACCCTGCTGGGACGTGTTCTCGCTCCGCCCCCCGCGCCGCAGGCCCCACCCGGGGTCTGCGGCGCGGTCGTTGCTAGATGCGCTCGCGTTCCTCAGTTCGGAACGTCCGGAACCCGCGCCGGTGGTAGTTGGGCAGCGCATGGGGGTGGTCGAACGACGAGGTGTGCAGCCATACCCGGTTCACCGTCGGGGACAGTTCCCAGGCGTGCTCGATGCCAAGGGTCAGGGCGCATCCGCCGAGGCCCTTGCCGATGTACTCCGGCAGGAGACCGAACGTCATGATCTCCACCTCGTCCGCGGGCCGGGGCTCGTAGGCGACGATGCCCGCCGGGGCAGTGTCGAAGGTCAGCAGCGCAAAGGTCCGGTGCGGGACCTCTGCGAGCCAGGTGGCCCACTGGTCGGGCGCTCGCCGTGCGCTGCGCCAGCCGTACGGCTCGCCAATCCGGGCCTGCACGTCCGAGATCAGGGGCGAGTCCCGATTGAGCGGTGCGAGCGCGAGACCCGCAACCGGCGGGGCCGGGTCGAGCTGATCGCGGGTGGTCATCTCGACATACGTCACCGTGTCCTTCACCTGCGCCACGGTACGTCGGACCCGGCGCCGCGCCCGGGGCGAGGCTGCTCGTGGGGCGGGCGGCGTCGTACCGTGACTGCGGCGGGAGTTCCGGGGGAGCGGCTGCGACGGGTTAAAGTTACTGACCAGTCACCGCGCTGCGACGATGCCGCGCCCGTCCGCACTCGCGACCGACCCGGCCGCCGGCAACGATCAGGAGGGTTCAACACGTGCGCATCGCGCTGTCGTCGTATCGCTCCAAGCCGCATTCCGGCGGTCAGGGAATCTACGTTCGCAACCTCTCGCGTGAGCTGGTCAACCTCGGTCACGAGGTCGAGGTGTTCTCCGGTCAGCCTTATCCCGAGCTCGACGAGGGCGTCGGTCTGACGCGGCTGCCGAGCCTGGACCTCTATCGCCCGGAGGACCCGTTCCGGCGGCCCGCGCGCCAGGAGTTCCGCGACGGTATCGACGTGCTCGAGTTCCTCACGATGTGCACTAGTGGCTTCCCGGAGCCGCGCACCTTCTCGATGCGACTGGCGCGCCACCTCAGCGACAAGCTGAGCGACTTCGACGTCCTGCACGACAACCAGACCCTCGGCCCGGGCCTGCTCCAGCTCGCCCGACGCGGCATGCCGGTGCTGACTACGATCCACCACCCGATCAGCCAGGACCGTCGCCTCGAGCTGGCCGACGCGCACGGCTGGAGCAAGATCACCAAGCGTCGCTGGTACGGCTTCGTCGCTATGCAGCGCCGCGTCGCCCAGCGTTGCGAGCACCTGCTGACCGTCTCCGAGCAGTCCGCCCGCGACATCGTCACCGACTTCGGCGTACGCCCTGAGCGCCTCGACGTCGTCCCTGTCGGTGTCGACGTCGACACCTTCACCCCCATGCCGTACGCCGACCGCGTGCCAGGCAGGCTCGTCGCCATCGTCTCCGCGGACGTACCGCTCAAGGGCTTGTCCGTGCTGATCGCCGCACTCAGCCGGCTCGATCGCGCGCGCTGGTCCGAGCTGGTCGTCGTGGGCACCCCTTCGGACAAGACGCAGAAGGCACTGGCCGACGCGGGACTGCTCGACCGGGTCCGCTTCGAGCAGGGTCTGCCGACGGACGAGCTGGCGGCGTTGATGGCCTCGGCGCAGGTGCACGTCGTGCCGTCGCTCTACGAAGGCTTCTCGCTGCCGACCGTCGAGGCCATGTCGTGTGGCACCGCCCTGGTGGCCAGCCGCGTGGGAGCGCTGCCCGAGCTGCTCGCCTCCACGAGCGCCATCTCCCAGGGAGATGGCCCCGGCCTGCTCGTGGCTCCCGGTGACCCGGACGCACTCGCCGACGCACTCGCCGACCTGCTGGCCGATCCCGAGCGGTGTGCCCGGATGGGTGAGGTCGGCAGAGAACGCGCGGTCTCCACCTACTCGTGGGCCTCGGTCGCCCGCGCCACTGCAGCCGTCTACCAACGTGTCATCGATCAGCACCGCAAGAAGGACTCCGCATGATCACCGTTGACTTCCAGCAGTTCCCGCTCGAGCCCGGCATGAGCCTGCTCGACCTCGGGTGCGGCCAGGGCCGCCACTCCTTCGAGGCGCTGCGCCGCGGCTGCGAGGTCACCGCGTTCGACGCCAGCGAGTCCGACCTCGCCGACGTCAAGACGATGTTCGGCGCGATGGAGCTCGAGGGTGAGGTCGGCCCGGGCGGCAAGGGCGACGTACTCCACGGTGACGCTCGCGACATGCCCTTCGCGGACAACAGCTTCGACCGTGTCATCGCCGCCGAGATCCTCGAGCACATCCACGAGGACGAGCAGGTCATGGCCGAGATCTTCCGGGTCACCAAGCCCGGTGGTCTGGTCGCGGTGAGCGTCCCGCGCAACTGGCCGGAGCAGGTCTGCTGGAAGCTCTCCGACGAGTACCACGAGGTCGAGGGCGGACACATCCGCATCTACAAGGCGAGCGAGCTGGTCGAGCGTTTGCAGCGAGCAGGCCTGGAGCTGTTGGGAACTCACCACGCCCACGCACTGCACGCGCCCTACTGGTGGCTCAAGTGCGCGGTCGGCCCGGACAACGAGAACGTCGCGACGAAGGCGTACCACAAGCTCCTCGTCTGGGACCTGATGAAGGCGCCTGCTCTCACTCGCGTCACCGAGCGCGCCCTCAACCCGGTGCTCGGCAAGAGCGTCGTGGTCTATCTCCGCAAGCCCGACCCCGCTGGTCGAGTAGGCGAGCCCGACCCCGCTGGTCGAGTAGGCGAGCCCGCTAGGGCGAGCCGTATCGAGACCGAGGCAACCCCGGACGCGGAGTCTCCCCAGACGTCACCGGGTCTCGATACGTCCTCCGCTAGCGCTCCGGACTACTCGACCGGCTCTACTTCGGTCTGATGACGCCCCCCGCACTGCAGCTCGATGATGTCCTGAGCGCCGAACAGCTCACGGGCACAGGCGAGTTCATCCTCGCTCACCAGAGCGAGGACGGTGCGATCCCGTGGTTCCGCGGGGGTCAGCTCGACCCGTGGGACCACATCGAGGCCGCCATGGGTCTGACCACGCTCGGTCATCACGAGGCTGCGCTCGCGGCGTACGCCTGGTCGGCCCGCACCCAGGCGGCTGACGGCTCGTGGCCGATGGAGCAGCGCGACGGCGTCGTCACCGAGGCAGCCTCGGACACCAACCAGTGCGCCTACATCGCGACCGGCATCTGGCACTACCACCTGGTCACCGGCTCGACCCAGGTGCTGCGCCGCTACTGGCCGACAATCGATCGGGCGATCGCGTTCGTCCTGAGGCAGCAGCGTCCGGGCGGAGAGCTCGCCTGGGCCGTCAGCGCTGACCGCCGACCCGACGACTACGGCCTGCGCACCGGCTCTGCGAGCGCGCTGCACTCGATCACCTGTGCGCTCGAAATCGCTTCTGTCCTGGGCGAGTCCAGGCCCGGGTGGGAGCGCGCGGCAGGTCGCCTGCGCGACGCGCTGGTCGAGCGGCCCGAGTGCTTCTCCGACCGTTCGCGCTACTCGATGGACTGGTACTACCCCGTGCTCGGAGGAGCGCTGCGCGGCCTCGAGGCCGGGTCCGCGCTGGCCGACCGCTGGGCCGAGTTCGTCTGGCCGGGCTACGGCGTCCGCTGCGTCAACGACCACCCCTGGGTGACGGCAGCCGAGAGCAGTGAGCTGGTCATGGCGCTCGACGCGATCGGCGAAACCTCTTCTGCCATCACGATTCTCAGCGATATTCAGCGCATGCGAGACGAGACGACCGGCGGCTACTGGACCGGCTATGTCGTCGATGACTCAGCCATCTGGCCCGAGGAGCAGACGACCTGGACGGCCGCATCCGTCGTACTCGCTGTCGATGCCGTGACCGGCACGACCGGTGGGTCCGGGATCTTCCGTGACTACGCCCTGATCGAGGAGCGCGAAGCCGATGACGCTGCCAGCTGACGTCACGGCGGCTGTCGCCGCGACCAAGGGGTTCATGCCCGACGACGAGGGTGAGGCGTTGTACGCCACCGCCCTGTCCTCGCGCGCCGGCACCTGGCTGGAGATCGGGACCTACTGCGGCAAGTCGACACTCATCCTCGGCGACGCGGCCCGCCGCGTCGGGGCGCAACTGGTGACCGTCGACCACCACCACGGCTCCGAGGAGAACCAGCCCGGCTGGGAGTGGCACGACACCTCGATGGTCGACCCGCGTACCAGCCGGCTGGACACCCTGCCGACCTTCCGGCAGGCGCTCGACGACCACGTCGGCGACGTCGTCTCTGCCGTCGTCGCCTCGACCCAGCAGGTCGCGCAGTGGTGGCGTACGCCCGTCGACCTGCTGTTCCTCGACGGCAACCACACGGAGGAGACGGCTCAGCACGACTACCGCGCGTTCGCGCGCCATGTGGCGGCCGGCGGCGTACTCCTCGTGCACGACGTCTTTCCCGACCCGGCCGACGGCGGGCAGGCTCCGTGGCACGTCGTCGAGGCCGCGTTGGCGTCCGGCGACTTCACCGAGGAGTCGGTGCACGGCTCGCTGCGCGTGCTGCGACGCGTCTGACGTCCCTCGAGGACAACCTCATTACCTCCTCGCGCGTCACTATGCGGGAAGACGATTGACGTCATCCAAGGGGGAAGACCATGAGCAAGACCGTCACCACCATTGTCATGTCGCTGGCACTTGCCGGCGCGGCACTGCCGGCCGCAGCGTCGGCTCAGGCATCCGTACGACCGGGAGCTGCTGCCGGCGCAGCCGTACCGGCCCTGCCGGCTCCTGGGTCGTGGGCGACCGGCTGGAGCGCTGTCATCAGCGACACCCGGGCACCGACCGTGAAATATCTCGCTCTGATCAGCCCGACGGGGGAGCGCAAGCCCGTCGGCACGGTCGCTGCGGGGACGACCGTGCTCGACGTTCGACACGACGCCCGGATGATCATCACCCGGTCGAAGGTCGTGGAGGGGACGCCGACAGTCTTCACCCTGTGGGACGCGGCAACCGCGACCGGGAGGCGCATCAACGTGCCGGCCGGGCAGGGCCTCGACTTCGGCCCTGGCGACCAGCTCATCGCCCAGGAGGGCTATCCCAACCCGAGGGTTACCGTGCGCTCGAAGGAGGGCGCCGTGGTGCGTACGCTCTCGGTCCCGACCGACGGGCAGCCGGCGGTCTCCCCTGGAGGCACGACCTACATGGTGTCGCGCGGCAACGACATCGGCATCTATGACGTCGTCGCCAACCGTCTCGTTCGAGCGATCCCCAACCAGAACCCGGGGGTCTCCTGCACCGCGCTCGGGCTCTGGTCAGACGGTCAGATGCGCTTCGGCTGCTACGACATCCCGGGCAACAGCGCGGTCTACAAGGCCAGCGCGTCGACCGGTGCGGTGACGCATCTGGCGGGTGTTGTCTCCGACGCTGGCACGGTCTTCGCCACGAATCCCATTGCGGCACAGACGTTCTGGAGTGACTCCTGCCAGGGCGGAGGGACAGCCCTCGTCAAGGACGGCAAGCCCGTCTGGGTCAACCCGACCGGGCCGTGGGGTGCGGGCACGCACAACGTCCGCACCGTGGCCGGCAGCGGCACGAGCCTCTGGATGACCGTCGGCTGGACCTGCGCCGAGGACAACCAGAAGACGTCGCTGGCGCGCTACAACACCTCGACCGGAGCCGTGACCGTGCTGGCCGGACCGGGCTCCCCGGGCGACCAGGGGACCGTACGCAGCGCACAGTCGGTCGACGGCCTCACCTGACAGCTAGGCCGGCTTCACAGGCATCTGGACCGCGACGCCGCGCTCGACGATCTCAAAGCCGAGGTCCTCGTTGATCGACACCATGTAGGCGTTGTTGTCGGCGTTGCTCGTGCGCACCAGCGAGCGACCGGGGTAGTGCTCCTGCAGGTGTCGCAGGTTGGCGATCTTCACGGCCATCCCGAGCTTGTGGCCGCGGTGGTCGCGGTGGACGAACGTCCCCCACTGCCAGACCTGCGTCGACGGCTCAGGCGGGACGACGAGGTCGGAGTGCGCGGCGACGACGCCGGTCGAGCGCTCGATGGCCAACGCGATCATTCGGGTGCGGTGCTGCGACTTCTGCAGGTCCCAGTAGGCGTGGACGCGTTCCGGCGTCTGCGCCTCCGGCTCGAACTCGATCCCACCGGTGGGGGCATCGACACCGAGCAGGTTGTAGAGGTCGCACAGGCCCTGCACGTACTCGTCGGGGACGCTGCCGGTGAACACCGTGACGTCGTACGCCTCCGCTGCGGCCTCGGCGGCGCTGTCGCCGTGCTTGGCGAGCAGCTCCTCGGGCACGGGCAGCGGCATGTGGCGGACGTTCTCGACCCAGCCGGGCTCGAAGCCACGGGCGAGCGCAAAGCGTCGGTACGGATGGCCCTCCAGGTCGTCGCCCGGCACGTGGAACTCGGTCATCAGGGTCGTACGACCCTCCTCGCGAGTCCGTCGGGTCAAGGCCTCGATGAGCCCGGTGCCATGGCCACGGCCGCGGAAGTCCGGGTTGACGTGCAGATCGGTCCACACCATCCACGTGTTGTCCGCGTCCGGGAACCAGGTCATGGCCACCCCGACGACCCGGCCCTCGTCGTACGCGCCCCACAGCTCGAACCGCTCGCCCGGGTCCTTGAACCGGAGGTCGGCGGCCCACTCGTCAAAGGCCATGGGCTCGGACCACGGTCGGTCGACGGCAGCGGAGCGCTCGGTCGCGGCGTGCGCCTGCCGAAGGGCCACGTCGTCGTCGACGTCGATCTGCGTGATCATGTCTTTGACGCTAGAACCCTCCGGCGCGCCAGGGCGAATGGTTTTCGGGGTGCGGGTTCACGCGCCGGAAATGGGGGCCAAGTAGGTTGACCCGGTGACGATTCGCGTGGCTCTGGAGCACAGGACGACCTATCGGTTCTCCGAGCCGGTGAAGGTCTACCCCCACACGGTCCGGCTACGGCCGGCGCCGCACTCTCGAACGCCGATCGACGCGTACTCCCTGAAGGTCACGCCGGAGAACCACTTCATCAACTGGCAGCAGGACGCGTTCGGCAACTACCTGGCGCGGCTGGTCTTCCCGGAGAAGGTCAGCGAGCTCGACATCACGGTCGGTGTGGTGGCGGACATGACCGTCATCAACCCGTTCGACTTCTTCGTCGAGGAGTACGCCGAGACCTTCCCCTTCACCTATCCGGAGGGTCTGAAGGCCGAGCTCGATCCCTACCTCAAGCCCGTCGACGACAACTCCGCTGGTCGAGTAGCCCGGAGCGCTAGCGGAGGGCGTATCGAGACCCTCACGGAGCAGTGGCTCGCCGAGAATCGGCCGGCCGACGACCTGCGTATCGTCGACTTCCTCGTCGCGATCAACCGGGCGGTCAACCGCGACATCGCCTACACCGTGCGCCTCGAGACCGGCGTGCAGGACCCGGACGAGACGCTCGAGAAGCACCTCGGCTCGTGTCGGGACAGCGCGTGGCTGCTGGTGTCGGTGCTGCGCAAGATGGGCCTCGCCGCACGCTTCGTGTCGGGCTACCTCGTGCAGCTGACCTCTGATGTGAAGTCCATCGACGGCGCGTCCGGGCCGGACGAGGACTTCACCGACCTCCACGCCTGGGCCGAGGTCTTCGTCCCGGGTGCGGGCTGGATCGGCCTCGACGCCACCTCTGGTCTGTTCGCGGGCGAGGGTCACATCCCGCTGTCCGCGACGCCGCACCCGTCGTCCGCCGCGCCGATCAGCGGGGCCACGGGACTCGTCGACGTCGACTTCTCGTTCACCAACACCGTCACCCGCATCCACGAGGACGCGCGTGTCACGAAGCCCTACAACGAGGCGCAGTGGGCTGACGTCGACAGGCTCGGCAAGCATGTCGACACGCTGCTGGACGCCGCCGACGTCCGGCTCACCATGGGCGGGGAGCCCACGTTCGTCTCGGCCGGCGACACGTCGTCAGCGCAATGGGAGTCTGCTGCCGACGGTGACGAAAAGCGTGCGTTGGCAACGGATCTCGCGTCTCGACTCAAGCAACGTTGGGCTCCCGACGGGCTGGTGCATCACGGCCAGGGCAAGTGGTACCCCGGCGAGCCGTTGCCGCGCTGGCAGATCCAGCTGACCTGGCGCGCCGACGGCGTACCGCTCTGGTCGCACCCTGAGCTGCTGGATGACCCGTGGGGAGACCCGCGCGAGCTCGATCCTCAGGTGTCGCGCGACCTCGCGTACGGCATCGCGGCGCGACTCGGCGTACCCACGGAGCTGGCGCTGCCGGCGTACGAAGACGTCCTCAACGACACGTGGGTCGAAGCCCGTAGGCCGGTGGGCGAGGAGCGACCCGAGGTCGACATCGAGCCGACGGATCCGGACCCCATGGCTACGGTGAATTCCCTTGATTCCCAGGCCAGTACGCCGCGCGGCTGGGTCGTGCCGATCTTCCGCGACACCGAGGGTGACGGCTGGGCGACAGCCCAGTGGCGGACCCGCCGCACGCACCTCTTCCTGACTCCGGGTACGTCCCCGATGGGCTTGCGTCTGCCGCTCGGCTCGATCGCATGGAGCGAGGCTCCGTTCGAGCCGGAGGCTCCGGCGTTCGGCTCACGTGACGACCTGCCGACTGCTTCATCCGTGCTGGACGGCATCACCCCTGCGGCGGTCCGGGACATCGAGGAGTCGCCCAGGACTGCGCTGTGCGTCGAGGAGCGTGACGGTCATGTCTTCATCTTCCTGTCCCCGCTGAGCCACCTCGACCATGCGCTGCAGGTGGTCGCGGCTGTTGAGGCGGCGACTGAAAAGCTCGGCGTACCAGTAGTTCTCGAGGGCTACCCTCTGCCGGGCGACCCGCGGACCAAAACCCTGTCGGTCACGCCCGACCCGGGCGTCATCGAGGTCAACGTGCAGCCGACGTCGTCGTGGGACGACCTCACCCACCTCACCGAGACGCTGTTTGAGGATGCCCGCCAGACGCGGCTGGCCACCGAGAAGTTCGACGTCGATGGCACCCACACCGGCACCGGCGGTGGCAACCACATCACTCTCGGGGGCACGACACCGCAGGACTCGCCGCTGCTGCGTCGACCCGATCTGCTGCGCAGCCTGCTGACCTACTGGCAGCACCATCCGTCCCTGTCCTATGTGTTCTCAGGGCGATTCATCGGTCCGACATCGCAGTCGCCACGCGTCGACGAGGGGCGACACGAGACGCTCTACGAGCTGGAGATCGCATTCGCCGAGCTGGAGCGGGTCGTGGGCGCCTCCGATGAGCAGATCGCCGCGGATATCGCGTCGGACAAGGACCGCGCCGAGCCCGCGGAGGACCGGCGCGCTCGCCACCTGACGTCCCAGCTGTGGCTGACCGACCGGCTGCTCCGTCATCTGCTGACCGACATCACCGGCAACACCCACCGCGCCGAGTTCTGCATTGACAAGCTCTACAGCCCGGACTCCGAGCGAGGACGCCTGGGGTTGTTGGAGCTTCGCGGTTTTGAGATGCCGCCGCACCCGCAGATGTCGCTGGTGCAGTCACTGCTCGTTCGGGCGTTGGTGGCCAAGTTCTGGCACGAGCCCTACAGCGGTCCGCTGGTGCGCTGGGGATCGCGACTGCACGACCGGTTCCTGCTGCCGGGCTTCGCGGCCGCGGATCTGCGCGAAGTCGTCACTGACCTCAATCGCTTTCTGTCCGCTTCGGATTCGAAGGCTCCACTGCTGGACGAGTCATGGTTCGAACCGTTCCTGGAGTTCCGATTCCCGAGGTTGGGGGAGACCGACGTGGCCGGCGTACACCTCGAGCTGCGGACGGCCGTCGAGCCGTGGCACGTGCTCGGCGAAGAGGTACGGCAGTCCGGCACGGCTCGCTACGTCGACTCGTCTGTCGAGAAGGTTCAGGTCGCGGCATCTGGCCTGGTCGAAGGCCGACATGTCGTGACCTGCAACGGCGTGCCCGTGCCGATGGTCCCGGCGACTGGATCCGGTTGGGGGACAGGCACTTCCGAGGCTGGCGCCTTCATCGGTGGCGTGCGCTACCGCGCGTGGGCGCCGCCGTCCGCGCTGCACCCGACGATCGGTGTGCACTCGCCGCTGGTGTTCGACCTGGTCGACACCTGGAACAACCGTTCACTCGGCGGGTTCACCTATCACGTGGTGCATCCCGGCGGCCGGGCCTACGAGGACTACCCCGTCAACGCGGCTGCTGCGGAGACGCGGCGCTCGTCGCGCTTCGAGGCGATCGGCCACCGCACCGGCCCGGTCGACACGTCGGCGTGGCCGGACACCCGCGCCATGCTCGGCGGCGCCGGCGTCGAGTACCCCACCACCCTCGACCTACGCCGCTTCGACCCCGGCCACCGCTGACGGCGTCCGCAGTCAGTCACTCCGGCTCTCCCCGGTCCATCGCAGGCACGCTCGCCCGGATCTGGTCCGACGTCACACGTTGAGGCACAGCGTCTCTGGACGTGATGCGCGCCCAGGTGCTTCCAGACGGCGCGAACGCACCCAGTGAGCCCACGACGATGTACCGCCTGATGTCATGTCCTCGCTCGTACCAGAACGGTGCGAGATAGACGGCATATCGACGGCCGGGCACGAGGTGTGCGGCCTCTGCGGTCGTCGCGAACGGCGAGGCAGGTGTGCCCATCTGATGAATCGTGAGCTGCTGACCGGACTTCTTCGTGCCCGCCCATGACCGCACAACAGTTGCGCGCAGCAGGGTCGCCTTGTCAGCGCCGGCACCGCTGTCGGCTGCTGGCTCAGTGCCCGGTGAGGCGGCCCAGACAATCTCCGGAGACGGGTCCGCGACGACCTCGATCTCCACGATCTCGGTGCTCTTCTCGGCCAGCTGGTCCAGGGAGCTGTAACTGCGTGTCCAGTCGACCTCGACGTGGTTGGTGGACGGTGACGGCGAGGGCTGCGTCCCGCGGCCAGGGATCGCGTCGGGCGAGCAGATTTGCTGGACGATCTGACCGTCGTTGACGCAGCCGGTGACACGGCGCGCCCAGCCGGGGCCGCCGCCAGAGATGGACGTGTTGTCGGTGAAGATTTCGATGCGCCCATCGGCGAGCACTCGGATGTGGTCGCGAACGGGCTCGGCCTCGTCGGTCAGGGAGGTCATGGTCGCCTCTGCTCCGCGGGAGGCCGCGTGCGCGGTGCGCAGACACCGCAGTGGCTGGCCGGACAGCGCGTAGGTGCCGATCGGGAGGCTGACCGATCCGCAGCTCGCCAAGCGCGACCGCCGGTCGAACTGCTGCGCCACCGCATCCTTGCCGACGTGCTGGCTGCAACCGGTCAGCAGGACCGCGAAGACGCCCAGCGCGCCCCAGCCGACCTGCGTACGTCTCCCCATGAACCGATGCTACGGAGCGTTCAGCTCAGTGCGGATCACCATTCAGCGTCGGTTCTGCAGTGGGCGCGGAGGAGGCGTCGCCGCCAAGGCGCTGGGTGCCGTAGCGGACCGCTGCGGCTTGCCAGGCCGGCGTGCTGCTGCGATCGGCGTACGACGTCGCAGCCTTGCGGGCCGCGGCCTCGACGTCCCGGCCGGTCGCCTGCCAACGGTCACTGCGACGCAGGCGGGACAGGACGGCGTACGCGATCAGACCGAGCACGGCGATGACTCCGACAACCAGCGCGAGACGGACGGCGAGCACGGTCAGGACGGTCCACATGGCAACTCCTTTGATGTAGCACGATGATGCTAAATAACAATGTAGCAAGGACGTGCTAGAAAGGCCCAATGCCCAAGGTCGTTGATTCCCAGGAGCGTCGCCGCGTCGTCTTCGATGCGGTCTATGACGTGATCGTCGAGCAGGGCATCGCGCAGGTCTCGCTTCAGCGCGTGGCGTCGGCGGCTGACCTGGCGGTGGGCTCGGTGCGCCACTACTTCGCGTCCCAGGAGGTGCTGCTGAGCGAGGCCGCGACCGAGCTGATCGATCGTGTCTCGGCGCGTCTCGAGCAGCATCGTGCGCAGTTGGACGACGGCGCCGAACCGCTCGACGTCGCCAAGGCGATGTTCGCCGAGATGCTGCCGCTGAACGCCACTACGTCCCGCGAGGTGACGGTCTGGCTCGAGTACAACGTGGCCGCTCGCACGACGCCATCACTCCGGCCGGCGGCGCGGGAGCTGCATCAGGGTCTGCGGACGCTCGCCCGCATCGCGGTCGGCGCGACGGGCCCGCGGCCGGCGGCGCAGTTCGAGGTCGAGGTCGAGCGGCTGGCCGCCCTCGTGGACGGGCTCGCGATGGCCGCCACTCTCTACCCGCGCGATCTCACCCGAAAGGGCGCCAAAGAGACCCTCGACCGCCACCTCGACCAGCTCTGGGCCGGGTGACGGATGCCAGATGCCTCCCCACCTCGCAGATGACCCTCATCGAAGAGAGTCATCTGCGAGACAGAGAGGCATCTGGCGCGACCAGTCGGTGCTGACCGGTCAGGAAAGGTTCAGGACAGGTCGGGCACCGGCTGGGTCGACTTGCTGTACTTCTCGGCCGCCTTCTGCTGGAACTCCGGCAGGTCGGCCTCGGTGGCGGGACCCGCGGAGTCGGTGACGACGTACCACTCCTCGGCACCGGCGTACCGGACCGTGGCGACCGCTTGACCGGCCGCGGTGAGCTGGCTCGACAGCTCGACCTCGCCCGTGACCACTCCGACCTCGTCGGTCATGATCCCGCCGGGAGGCGCCGTGAACGTGGTGGAGAGCGCGGTCATGAGGAGCATCCGTTCAGGAGAGTGGTGAGGGCGTCGACCTCGGCCTGCTGGGCGGACAGGCCCCAGGCGTGCTTCGAGGCGACCCAGATCTTGGCGTAGGTGCAGCGGTACGCCGTCCGGGTGGGCTGCCAGGTCGACGGGTCCTGGTCGCCCTTGGACCGGTTGGAGGACGCGGAGACCGCGATCAGCTGGGAGTGCTCGAGGTCGTTGGCGAAGTCCTGGCGCTTGGCGGTCGTCCAGCCGGACGCGCCGGAGCGCCAAGCCTCGGCGAGCGGGACCACGTGATCGATGTCGAAGGTGCCGGGGTCGGAGGTGGTGACTCCGTCGTACTCGGAGTACCAGGAGCCGTCGGTGGCCTTGCAGGCGGAATCGACGCTGACGCCGGTGCCGTCACGCTTCAACACCTCCTCACGGGTGTCACACGTGCCCTCGATGGTGATCCAGTGGGGGAACTTGTCGCGGCTGTAGCCGGTCATGGAGCCCTCGGTCTTCACGGTGAGTGAGGCGAGGTACGACTTCGCGGTGGAGGTCGACGGAATGCCTGGCGGGGTAGCGCTGGCCTGTGATGGGAAGGTGACCGCAAGGAGGAGCACGGTCAAGATGGCACCCAGGGTGTTGCGTGTCCGTGTCATACCTCCACGCTCCCGAGCCGCACCCCATCGGCTGGCCAACTCCATCTGACACCTTCGCCAAGACCCGGCCAACGGTTGGTCAAGCACGTCGTACGCCGGTTGTCCGGCAGGTGATCTGGGCCACTTCCGCGTGGGGGCTCGGGCGCTGTCCGGGCCACCGCCTACGCTCACTGAGATGTCAGCCGAGGTCAACGCCGATTCCGGTGGCGCGCTGGACGCCTACCGGGAGCTGTTGGCGTCTCAGGCGATTCACCCCGGACCGGACGCCCAGCCGATCGTCGATGAGCTGTTCGGACCGGACGGCGTACGCCCCGAGCACGAGGCCTTGGCCGACACCATCGAAGGGATGGGCACGACCGGCCTGCTGACGCGCGCGGCGCGGGCCAAGCGGTTCGTGCAGAGCGACGGCGTCACCTACGGCAGCGCCGAGGACGGCCGACAGGGCAACAACTGGCACCTCGACCCGCTGCCCGTCATTCTCGGCGCCCAGGAGTGGGCCGATCTCGAGGCCGGTCTGGCGCAGCGTGCCCACCTGCTCGACCTGGTGCTGTCCGACCTCTACGGCGAGCGGACGCTGCTGCACCGTCGCGTCGTGCCGCCCGAGGTCGTGCTCGGCCAGAGGGGTTTCATCCGTCAGGTCGACCGGGTGCGACTGCCGAGTGCTCAACAGCTCTTCATGACCGCGACCGACCTCGCCCGCGGCGCCGACGGCCAGTGGCAGGTCATCGCCGACCGCACCCAGGCACCGTCCGGAGCCGGCTACGCCATGGCCAACCGGCGCATCATCACGCGCACGATGCCGGCGCTGCACCGCGGCACCGATCTCGCGCGCCTGCGGAGCTTCTTCCACACCATGCGGGTCGCCCTGCAGGACGTCGCACCCGAGACCAGCGAGGCGCCGCGCGTCGTGCTGCTGAGCCCCGGTTCGGGCAGTGAGACCGCGTTCGACCAGGCGTTCACCGCGACCCTGCTCGGCTTCCCGCTGGTCGAGGCCGATGACCTCACCATGCGCGACGGGCGGGTCTGGGTGCGCAGCACCGGCCGGCTAGAGCCGGTCGACGTGATCCTTCGTCGAGTCGACGCCGAATGGTCGGATCCCCTTGAGCTGCGGACGGATTCGCAGCTCGGAGTGCCTGGCTTGATCGAGGCCACCCGCCGCGGGACGGTCGCCGTCGTCAACCCGATCGGCGCTGGCGTCCTCGAAAATCCCGGGCTCCAGCACTTCCTCGGTGACATCGCCCGCGAGGTGCTGGGCGAAGACCTCACCCTGCCTGCGCCGCCGTCATGGTGGTGCGGTGACGACACCGAGCGCTCGCACGTGCTGGCCCATCTCGACGAGCTCGTGGTCAAGCCCATCTCCCGCGACGTGCACAGCGAGAGCGAGTTCGGCTGGACCCTGAGCAAGGCCGAGCTGGACGACCTGCGGCGCCGGGTCGAGGCGCAGCCGTGGGCGTGGACCGCTCAAGAGGTCGTGCCCTCGTCGTCCGCGCCTGTGGTCACCCGTCGCGGTCTGGAGCCGCGGCGTCTGGTGCTGCGCACGTTCGCCGTCGCGCAGGGCGGCAGCTACACGTTCATGCCCGGCGGGCTCGGTCGCGTTGCCACGGACATCGGCCAGCACCTCGTCACCGGTGGCACCGGTGCGCTCGCCAAGGACGTCTGGGTACGCGCCGCCTCCGAGCCGTCCGCGGAGCCCTGGACCCAACGGCTGAGCGACCGTGTCGTGGCTCACCCGTCCGCAGCACCGACGGCGGGCATGGCCCCGCGCGTGGCCGAGGACCTCTTCTGGATCGGGCGCTACGCCGAGCGCGCCGAGAGCACGGCCCGCCTGCTCAAGGTCGCCGATGACCTGACCGAGGACTTCGCGGGCCGTCCGGGTTCGCTCGGTGCTGCTGCGATGACCGCGATCCTCGAGGCCGTCGCCACCGTCACGACCGTCCCGTGGGAGGCCCCCGAGGACACCGAGGCACCACCCGTCCCGCGGCTCCGCGCATTGGTGACCGACCGTCGTACGCCGGGCAGTGTCGGTTTCGCCGTCGTCCGACTGGTGCAGGCGGCCCAGCAAGTCCGCGACCAGCTCTCCCTCGACACCTGGCCCGTGCTCAGCCGCCTCGAGCAGACGCTCGCGGCCGAGGAGTCCGACGAGTCGCAGCTGCAGGCGCTCCTCGAGCAGCTGCTGGAGTCGTTGCTCGCACTGGCCGGTGTGGTCGCGCAGAGCATGATCCGCGACCGGACCTGGGCCTACATCGACGCCGGTGGCCGCGTGGAGCGCGCCCAGCTCACGGTGTCGTTGCTCCAGGCCACACTCGCGCTCGAGCGCTCGCCCGTCATCGAGGGGCAGATCACCGAGTCCGTGCTCGTCGCGGGCGAGAGCGTGATCACCCACCGACGCCGGTCGGCGTCCGGTCTCGGACCTGCGTCCCCGGTGCAGTCGGCGCTCGACCTGCTGCTGCTCGACCGGCTCAATCCGCGGTCGGTCGCCTACCAGCTCGACCGGCTGGGCGAGGACCTCACCCTCATCGGCGACGAGGCGCAGGCGGCCCTCAGCAGTGAAGTGGCGCAGCGGTTGCAGCACGCGGACGTGGTGCACCTTGCCGGCTCCGGCCGAGCAGGGCTGGCCGAGCTGCTGGGCGGGCTCGACCACGACCTGCGCGGCCTGGCCGATGCGATCAGCCGCCACCACTTCGTCCGCAAGGCGACCCAGCGCACCCACCTCACCGAGTGGACGCTCGCTCGACTGGAGGCCCACTGACATGGGCAATCAGGCTGACGCGGATTTCGAGCCGCGCCGCTACCAGGTGCGGCACCGGACGACCTACCTCTACGAGGAAGACGTCACCGGCTGCTACGAACGCGGCTGCCTGCGCCCCCGTGACACCCCGAGCCAGCACGTCATCTCCAACGACATCGAGGTCACGCCCGAGCCGGACCTGATGGCCGACCACGTCGACCACTTCGGCAACCACAGCCACTACGTCGAGGTACGCACCCCGCACACCGAGTTGTCCGTCACCAAGACGTCACTCGTCGACGTCGACTGGCCGCGCGCCGACCTCGACCAGCTCAATCAGCACACCGTCGCTCAGGCGGTCGCCACGCTGCGCGACGATGCCGACCCGGTGGAGCGGACGTCGTACCTCTTGCCGTCGGCGCTGGTCGATCTCGCGCCGTCGGTCCACGCGTACGCCGCCCGCATCCTCACCGCGGACAAGCCGCTGGGGGACGCGCTCGTCGATCTGACCCGCACGATCTTCGCCGACTTCAGCTATGCCAAGGGCGCCACCTCGGTCAAGACCACGCTGCCCGAGCTGCTCGACAAGAAGGAAGGCGTCTGCCAGGACTTCGCCCACCTCGCGGTCGGCTGCTTGCGCTCGATCGGGCTGCCCGGGCGTTATGTCAGCGGCTACATCGAGACCCAGCCGCCGCCCGGCAAACCCAAGCTCGCGGGCTCCGACGCCTCGCACGCGTGGGCCGCGGCGATGGTGCCCGGAGGCGGGTGGATCGACATGGATCCGACCAACGACCACCTCGCCGACTCCCGCTACATCGTCACTGCGTGGGGCCGCGACTTCCGCGACGTGTCGCCGCTCAAGGGCGTCATCTTCACCGAGTCGCCGTCGTCCAAGCTCGAGGTCGCGGTGGATGTGACGCGGGTCGACGCGACCGATGAGTCAGACTGACGCCGTGATCGCCTGTCCCAGCTGCGGCCGTACGGTTCCGCCCGACGCCTCCCACTGTCCTGCCTGCGGCTTCGCCCTGAGCGCCGCCCAGCCGGGCACCGAACCGGCCGACCCCTACGCACCGCCCGCTCCCGGGTCGATACCGCAGCGCCCGCCCGAGCCTCCGGCGTACGGCAGCCAGCCTCCGGCGTACGGCAGCCAGCCTCCGGCGTACGGCAGCCAGCCTCCGGCGTCCGGCCAGTCGGCCTACGGCCAGCAGCCGTACGACACCCCGCCACCGGCGTACGGCAGCCAGCCACCCACGTACGGCCAGCCGGGTCCCTACGGGCAGAGTCCTTACGGCCAGCCGACCTACCCGTCGTACGGCGGCTATCCCACTGCGCCGGGCACGTCGGGGATGGCGATCGCGGCCCTCGTGTGCAGCCTCGCGGGGTTCGTGACGTGCCTGACCTTCATCATCGGCCTGGTCCTGGGCATCGTGGCGCTCAATGAAACTGGCCCGGGCCAGAAGGAAGGCCGCGGTATGGCCATCGCGGGCATCGTCATCGGCGGAATCGGGACGGTGGGCTTCCTGCTGTTCGTCCTCGCGTACGCCATCGGCGGCGCTTGATCCGTCGCTGACCCTCTCCCGTTCTGGCCGGCCGTAAGTTACCGTGGCGTAGGTCACAGGATGAGGGAGACAGCGATGCAGGACACCGAGCACTACGACGTCGTCATTGTCGGCGCAGGCATCTCCGGCATTGGTGCTGCCTACCGGCTGCAGACCATGTCGCCCGGCAAGAGCTATCTGATCGTCGAGGCCCGTGAGTCGTTGGGCGGCACCTGGGACTTGTTCAAGTACCCCGGGCTGCGCTCGGACTCGGACATGTTCACGCTGGGCTTCCCGTTCGAGCCGTGGCGTGGGGAGAAGTCGATCGCGGACGGCGCCGACATCCTCCAGTACGTCAAGGACACGGCCGCCAAGCACGGCATCGACCAGCGAATTCGCTTCGGCACCAAGGTTGCTCACGGTTCGTGGTCGTCCGAGGACGCGACGTGGACCCTCGATCTCGAGACGGCGGAGGGCGCCGGCCAGGTGACGTCGAGCTTCGTCTATTTCGCGTCGGGCTACTACAACTACGCCGAGGGCTACACGCCGGAGTTCCCGGGACGTGAGTCGTTCCAAGGTGAGCTGATCCACCCGCAGTTCTGGCCGGAGGGCCTCGACGTCGCAGGCAAGAAGGTCGTGGTGATCGGCTCCGGCGCGACCGCGGTGACACTCATCCCGGCGCTGGTCGCGCAGGGCACCGAGCACGTCACGATGCTGCAGCGGACACCGACCTACATCCTGCCGCTGCCGGCCAAGGACCCCATCGCCAACCTCGCCCGCAAGCTGCCTCACGCGCAGGCAGCGCACACGTTCAACCGGTGGAGCAACGCGGTCAAGACGATCGCGTTCTACCAGTTCTCGCGGCGGATGCCCCGGACCGCGACCAAGGTGCTGACCGCGGGACCGCGGATCGCGATGCGCGGCTCGGCGGCGTACGACCCCAAGGACTTCCAGCCGCCCTACAAGCCCTGGGACCAGCGCGTCTGCATCATCCCCGACGGCGACCTGTTCGCGACGCTGCGCGAGGGCGGCGCGAGCATCGTCACTGACACGATCGACACGTTCGTCCCCGAGGGCATCCGGACCAGCTCTGGCGAGGTCCTCGAGGCCGACATCGTTGTGAGCGCAACGGGATTGGCCATGCAGATGGCCGGTGGCGCGACACTGGACATCGACGGCGAGAAGGTCGACTACGGCGCGCACTACGTCTACCGCGGCTGCATGCTCGAGGGCGTACCCAACGCCGCGATCGCGATCGGCTACACCAACGCGTCCTGGACACTGCGGGCCGACCTGTCAGCGACGTTCTTCTGCAAGTTCGTCAACCAGGTCAGCGACAACGGCTTCGCCTTCGCCTACCCGCGGGTGAGCGGACAGCTGACGCCGGGGCCGGTCCTCGACCTGACGTCGGGTTACGTGCAGCGGTCGATGGCCAAGTTCCCGAAGCGGGGCGACAAGGCGCCATGGCTGGTCCGGCAGAACTTCCTGCTCGACTCGTTGGACATGCGTCGGGCCAAGCCGACGGACGAGATGCGCTTCGTCCGGCCCGGCGAGGCGATCCGCCCCGGAGTCGGCACCGCCGCCGGAGCCGCCTGACCGTCGTACGCCCCCGCCCACCCCTCCCCGCGCGCCGGAAGACCGAGCGGGCGTCCGCTCACCTCGCGTACGCCCCACCCACCCTCCCGTGGCCGTTCGCTCGCGCACTACTCCTACTGTTCGCTGTCGCAAAGTGACTCGCTACCTCGCAGATGTCTCCCCTCGATGAGGGTCACCTGAGAGTTGGCGAGTCACTTTGCGACTGCAACCGGACCGCCTCACGCTGCCTCGGCACACCGCTGGACTCCCTCCGTCAGTCGACGGTGAATGAGCGCGGGTGAGTCGAGGTTGGCCCAGATGAACCGTTCGAAGTCCCAACGAAGTCGCCGGCAGTCATCCTCACGCAGCTTCTCCTTCTCGAGCACGTCCTGACCTTCGGCCGCTCGATACTTCTTCAACCCGTCGAACTCGATGAGTAGCCGAGTTCCCTTGACCCGGAAGTCAGTTCGCGCGATCACTCGACTCCCGCGGAGGACGCGGAACTGTGGCTCGACCGCGATCCCGAGTCCTCGCAGATCAGTCGCAGTCGTGACTCACCGACTGACTCGCTCGACCCGTCGCACCGATCGAGCATCGCGCGCATCCTGCCGACGCCCATCGTCTCCTCGTGCTCGGCCACCGCGTAGATGAGGTCGTCCATCGTGACCAGCTTGCGCTTAAGTGCATGGTCGGCAGAGACGACGCCAGCTACGACCCCGAAGCGTGCGGCAGTCTGAGCGATTGCCCAGGCCGGCGTCACCGTCGCCCACCCATCGACGGCCTTGACCTCCGGCGGGCGAGTGGTCCGGATCGTCCGGAAGGCACCGCGCGTGCGAGTGGGACCGTCGTTGGTCCACGTCGCGTACGCCGTCGCGAGGTCCACGCCATAGACATCGAGGCCGTGCAGGACGAGTGCCGAGTGGTGGCTGGCGACGGCCGTCGGATGGCCGAGGAGGAGCGCCTTGATGAGCTGACGATGCGCCTCCTCGGGTCCTTCGGGTGCCTCGCCCACGGCGTACACCCCGCGGCCGAGATGTCGCACCATGCCACGACGGACCCAGGCACGCAGGTCGTCCTTGCGGATGCCAAGGCGCCGTGCGTCCGCGGGGACGAACAATCGCTCCGGTCGCAACGCAAGGGTCCCGAGAGCGGCATCGTCGTCGGTGTCGGGCATGGTCAGAGCCTGGCGGAATTCGGCCGTGGGTCCGGTTGGCCCTGTGGACAGCGTGATTGGCCAAGCCAGGTGACTCGCTACCTCGCAGATGTCTCCCCTCGAGGAGGGTCACCCTCGAGTTAGCGAGTCACTTTGCGGACGCAAAGGGTTCGCGGGCCGGACGGCGACGCGCCAACGTGAACGTGACCGGCCATGTCGGCTGAGCACGAGACAAGGGTGAGGGTTCGGGAGAGTTGCGGACCCGCGTACGGGATGATGAGACCCATGGCACAAACACTTGAGCAGCTCTTCGCGATCGACAGTCTGATTCATGACGACGAACGCGAGATCGCCAAGGCCGTGCGGCATTTCGTCGATCAGCGGGTCCGGCCGCACATCGCGGACTGGTTCGACACCGGCAAGGTTCCGGCCCGCGAGCTGACCAAGGAGCTGGGCGAGCTCGGCGTCCTCGGGATGCACCTCGAGGGTTACGGCTGCGCGGGCATGAGCGCGACGACGTATGGCCTGGCGTGCCAAGAGCTGGAGGCCGGCGACTCCGGGATCCGCAGCCTGGTGTCGGTGCAGGGTTCGCTGGCGATGTACTCGATCCACGCCTACGGGTCCGAGGAGCAGAAGCAGGAGTGGCTACCTCGCATGGCAAAAGGCGAGGTGATCGGCTGCTTCGGGCTGACCGAGCCGGACTTCGGGTCCAACCCCGGCGGCATGCGCACACGCGCCAAGCAGGACGGCGACGACTGGGTCCTCAACGGCACCAAGATGTGGATCACCAACGGTGCGGTCGCCGATGTCGCGGTGGTCTGGGCGCAGACCGACGACAAGATGCGCGGCTTCGTCGTCCCGACCGACACCAAGGGTTTCTCCGCGCCCGAGATCCACAAGAAGATGTCGCTGCGCGCGTCCGTGACCGCCGAGCTGGTCCTCGAGGACGTACGCCTGCCGAAGTCCGCGATGCTCCCCGGCGCCCGTGGCCTGTCCGGTCCGCTGGGCTGTCTGAACGAGGCGCGCTTCGGCATCATCTTCGGGTCGATGGGTGCGGCGCGTGACTGCCTGGAGACCACGATCGCGTACGCCCAGGATCGGCTGGTCTTCGACAAGTCGCTCGCGTCCTACCAGCTGACCCAGGCCAAGCTCGCCGACATGGCGCTCGAGCTCGGCAAGGGACAGCTGCTCGCGCTCCACCTCGGCCGCCTGAAGGACGCTGGCCACGTCGACGCAGCGCAGGTCAGCGTCGGCAAGCTCAACAACACCCGCGAGGCCATCAAGATCGCGCGCGAGTGCCGCACCATCCTGGGCGCCAACGGAATCACGTTGGAATACCCCGTGATTCGACATGCCAACAACCTCGAGTCCGTCCTCACCTACGAAGGGACATCAGAAGTGCATCAGCTCGTCATCGGCAAGGCTCTGACCGGAGCCGAGGCTTTTCGGTGAATGATCAGCCCCGCACACCGCAGGTCGCCTACTTCGCGCTAGGCGGGACCATCGCCAGCGTGCCGCCCGCGCCGGGAGAGCCGGCTCAGCCCGGTCTCTCGGCGGCCCAGATCGCGGCCGGCATCCCCGGTCTCGAGGACATCGCGGTCGTCAAGGCCGAGGACCTCATGAAGGTCAGCTCGGCGCGCCTCTCACTCAGCCACGTGCTGCAGCTGCGTGACGCGGCACTCGCCGCGGTCGAGGCCGGCGCCACCGGAGTCGTCGTGTCCCAGGGCACCGACTCACTGGAGGAGACGTCGTACGCCCTCGACGTCCTCTGGGACCGCCCCGAGCCCGTGGTCTTCACCGGCGCGATGCGCAACCCGTCGCTGCTGAGCCCGGACGGCGCGGCCAACCTGATGGCCGCGGTCCGCACGGCCGCCGACGAGCAGGCGCGCGATCAGGGCGTACTCGTTGTGCTGAACGATGAGGTGCACGCCGCCCGCTACGTCAGCAAGACGCACACCAGCAACGTGGCCACCTTCCAGTCGCCGGCAGCTGGCCGGATCGGCTGGCTCATCGAGGACCGGGTGCACTTCGCGCTCCGCGTGGAGCGGGTGCCCGCCCTCAAGGTGGCGAGCGATGCCGACATCCCGCCGGTCGCGCTCGTCACGATGACGCTCGGCGATGACGGCCGCATCCTGCGGGCGCTGCCGGTGCTCGCCTACCAGGGCGTCGTGCTGGCTGCGATGGGCGGCGGCCACGTCGCCCTCGAGTGGGTCGACCCGCTGCGCGGCCTGGCCGACAAGGTCCCGGTCGTGCTCGCCTCACGGACCGGAGCCGGCGAGATCCTGTCGAAGACGTACGGCTATCCGGGCAGCGAGGTCGCGCTCCTCGGCGCGGGCCTGATCCGGGCGGGTGCTCTCGATCCGCTGAAGGCGCGGGTACGCCTGAGCCTCGCCCTGGCAGCGGGCGTGCCCGCAGCTGAGGCGTTTGGCGCGACGGGCACGACCACGGGTCCCGTCACCGGGTGACGTCTCCCGCGCAAGAAGGGTCGCTGTCCGGCCTCGTCATCGCCGACTTCGGTCGGGTGCTGGCGGGGCCGTACGCCACCATGCTGCTGGCCGACCTCGGCGCCGAGGTGGTCAAGGTCGAGCGGCCGGGGACCGGGGACGACACCCGCCAGTGGGGTCCGCCGTTCACCGAGGACGGTGAGGCGACCTACTTTCTGTCGGTCAACCGCAACAAGTCCTCGCGGGTGCTCGACCTGCGGACCGACGAAGGCCGTTCTGCCGCAACGGATCTCATCGCCGAGGCCGATGTCGTGGTGGAGAACTTCCTGCCCGGTGCGATGGACCGTCTCGGGCTCGGCTACGACCATGCTCGGGCCGTCAACGATGACGTGATCTATTGCAGCATCACGGGATTCGGCCGTGACTCGACGTTGCCGGGCTACGACCTGCTGGTGCAGGGCGTGAGCGGTCTGATGTCGGTGACCGGCCCCTCACCGGACGAGCCCACCAAGGTCGGTGTCGCGCTGATCGACATCATCACCGGGCTGCACGCGGCCGTCGGCATCCTTGCCGCGCTGCGCCATCGGGACCGCACGGGCGAGGGTCAACGGGTCGAGGTCAACCTGCTCAGCTCGGCGCTGTCCGCGCTGGCCAACCAGGCGTCCGCCCACCTGCTGACCGGCGTCGTACCCCAGCCGACCGGCAACGCGCACCCCTCGATCGTGCCCTACGCGGTGTACGCCACCGCTGACCGGCCGCTCGTCCTCGCCGTGGGCAACGATCGCCAGTTCGGCTCTCTGGCAACGGTCCTCGGCGATCCAGGCTTGGCGAGCGATGAGCGCTTCGGGACCAATGCCGACCGTGTCGCGCACGCCGACGAGCTCCGAGAGCTGCTGGAAGCACACCTGACCCAGCACGCGGCCGACGTGTGGTCGGAGCGGTTGGCGGCGGCCGGCGTACCCGCTGGTCCGGTGAACGCACTCGATGAGGCGTTCGCCTTCGCCGAGCAGCTCGGTCTGCAACCCGTCACAGACGTCGAGGGAGTGCGGCAGGTGTCCCACCCGATCCGGCTCAGCGAGACACCGCCGACCTATCGGACCAGACCCCCGCGACTCCCCGAGGCGTGAGGATCAGGCGTCGGGGCTGGCCGGCGAGGCGCCGACCGGACGCGTCGCCGTCGAGAGCTGCTGCAGCGCGAACTCGGTGACCCGCACGAGGGCAGACTTGGCCGACTCACGGTCGCGCGCGTCGATCGGCATGATCGGCACGTGTGACGGGAGAGCGAGCGCCTCGGCGACCTCGTCGACGGGGTAGCGCTGGGTGCCGTCGAACTCGTTGACGGCGACGATGAACGGCAGACCCTTGGCCTCGAAGTAGTCGATCGCCGAGAACGCCTCGTCCAGACGGGCGGTGTCGACGATGACGATCGCACCGATCGCGCCGCGGACCAGGTCGTCCCACATGAACCAGAACCGGCGCTGTCCAGGAGTGCCGAAGAGGTAGAGCACGAGGTCGTCGGCCAGCGTGATGCGACCGAAGTCCATCGCGACAGTGGTCGTCGACTTCGACGGCGTCGCCGCGAGGTCGTCGGTGCCGGCGGAGACGTTGGTGACCAGCGCCTCGGTGCGCAGCGGCACGATCTCGGAGACAGCTCCGACAAGAGTGGTCTTGCCCACGCCGAATCCGCCGGCGACCACAATCTTGGTCGACGCGGATGCCGAGGCAGCGTGGCTAGATCGCCCGTAGTCCACGGAGGGTCCTTTCGATGAGGTCATGACGCTCGTCGACGGACGAGGTTTCAGAAAGCGTGGTTTGGACCCGGATGTGACCGGATTCGATGAGGTCGCCCAGCAACACACGGACAACACCCAGGGGTGCCCCGACCTTGGCGGACACCTCGGCAACCGACGGACTCGCTTCGCACACAGCGACAATCCTGGTCGTCAGGTCGTCCTCAGGCCAGTCCTGGTCCCAGGCGGACGGCTGGAGCTGCAACGTCGCCTCGACGGGCAGGTCGACGTTGGCCCGCGTACGTCCTGAGGTCAGGGCATAGGGCCGGACGATTCGCGCCTGGGGCGCGTCGTCTTCGGGTGCAGGGTCACGTGTTGCCATAGCGTTCCATCACAAGAGCTGAGGCCCTCGAGCCTCGGCCTGGATCATGCGGCCCACTCGCTCGACGAGGACGGCCATCTCGTAGCCGACCTGGCCGATGTCGGCCGACTCGACGGTGAGCACCGCGAGGTGGGAGCCGTCACCGACGCTCATCAGCAAGAGGTATCCGCGCTGCATCTCGACGATGGACTGCAGCACCGTGCCGCCGTCGAAGAGTCGCGCCGCCCCCGTGGCCAGGCTGGCCAGCCCCGATGAGACCGCGGCCATCTGCTCGGCACGATCGGCGGGAAGGCGCGCACTGCCAGCCATGAGAAGTCCGTCGGCTGACACCAGGACGGCATGCGCTGCCCCGGGGACGTCATCGACGAACTTGGACACGAGCCAGTCGAGGCTGCGCTGCTCAGTCGCGCCGGTGTAGTTGGTCATGCTCGCCCTGTCTGCTCAAAGGATTCGGAACGTGGATCGCTCACAGTGTGGCTCGCCCGGGACCGCCCGCGGCTAACTCCGGCCAGATGTCTGTTGAGTTTGTCCCGGATCGCCTGTGGATCGCGGCTGAGATCGGCTTTGCCGTCCAGCTCGACGCTGCCGGGTACGAGGTACTCGCCGGGGCGGCGACGCGGCAGACCGGACACGGTCGTCTCGGCCGCGGGCGCGATGTCGCTCGCCCGGTCGGCGGCCTGCCAACCCGTGTCGACCTCGGTGGAGGCCCAGGGCAGCGTGCTGGCGGAGTCGTCGTCGGACAGCCACTGCGACTGCATGCTCGCGAAGATCGGGCTGTCCTCGAGCTTGGCCGGAGCCTCATCGGTCGGGAAGTCCTCGATCTCCATCGGCTCGGCCGGCGCGTCGGTCCACGCCTCGGCCGGCGCCGGTGCCGGCACCGCTGCCGGTGCCTCGATGACCTGGCTGCGGGCCGAGAAGAAGGCCGAGGTGTTGGACGGCGAGACGCGGATCTCGGTGTCGTCGTCGGTCCGCGGCAGCAACGGCTCGCTCGGCTTGAACTGGTCCCACTCGAACACGCTCGGGAACCCGTCGGACTCCACATCCGCGCCGGTAGGGCGGGTCGGGAGGCCGCTGGCGCTGGCGTCGGAGGAGCCGAGGACGTCGTACGAGGTGCTGCTCGTGTCGCTCGAGCCGTAGCTCGACGTGCTCCCGAGGTCTGAGCTGCTGCCGAAGTCCGAGGTCCTGTCGAGGTCCGAGGTCCTGCCGAAGTCGTACGACGTCGCACGCTCCGGCTCGGCGTCCCGTTCCGAGATCGGACGGAGGGTCGAGATCGACCCCATCTGGCCGGCGCCGGTGGCGCCCGGTCGCCGCTTGGGCAGACCGGATGACAGCGTCGCGGCCTGCGAGCGGCTCTCCGAGCGAGCGGACGCCAGGCTGGAGCTGGCGCCGGAAGCGCCACTGCTGAGGCTCACGAGGGTGGGGCCGGAACCAACGCTGGCTGCGTCACGGTCGTGGGTCACCGGATCAGTGTCCACGGAGCGCGGGCGCTGCGTGATCGGACCCGTGGGTTCGCGCCGCTCGCGCTGGGTCAGCAGCTCCTCCGGGATGAAGATCGAGGCCGTCGTGCCGCCGTCTTCGTTGCCGTAGAGGCGGACCACGACTTCGTGCGTCGTGCTCAGCCGGCTGACCACGAACAGACCCATGTGACGGGCCGTGTCGGGGGTGACCTCGCCGCCGGACTTCAGTGAGGCGTTGTACTGGTCGATGGTGTCCTGCGCCATGCCGAGACCGGAGTCGTCGACCTCGATGAGCGTGCCGCCATCAGCGGCACGGGCGCCGGTCACCCGGACGTTGGTGTGCGGCGGCGAGTAGGCCAGCGCGTTGTCGATCAGCTCGGCGAACAGGTGGACCATGTCCGAGGCCGCCGAGCCCTTGATCAGCTGGTCGGGCGTCGAGCCCAGCTGCACTCGCTGGTAGTCCTGCACCTCGGAGAGCGCGGCGCGCAGCACGTCCGCGAGCGAGATGTCGCTACCGCTCGTGCTGCGGTTGGGTGCGTCCGCGAGCACGAGAAGGCTCTCGCCGTTGCGGCGCATCCGGGCGGCCAGGTGGTCCAGCTTGAACAGGCTCTCAAGGCGTCGCGGGTCCTCTTCGTCGTTCTCGAGGGACTCGATGAGACCGAGCTGCTGGTTGACCAGCGAGGTGCTGCGGCGCGACATGGTCTCGAACATGTTGCCCACCTGCGTGCGCAGGCGGGCCTGCTCGGAGGCCAGGTGCAGTGCCTGCCGGTGCATGTCATCGACGGCTCGGGCCAGCTGACCCATCTCTTCGTGGGTGTTGACGGGGAGCGGCTCCAGGGCCGGCGGCTCCTTGCCGGAGCGGATCTGCTCGACCGCGGCGGGCAGCCGCTTGTTGGCGATGTCGAGCGCGCCGCGGCGGACCTGGCGGATCGGCTTGATCAGCATGCGGGCGACGAGCAGGCCGAGGGCCAACGCGGCGATCAGCGCGATGATGATGATGGCGGCGTCACGCAGCGCGCTGTCACGTGCGCTCGACTCGCGCTTGCTGCTGGTCGAGGCGACGCCGTTGATCAGGATGTTGGACACCTCTTGGTAGGCGCCGACAGAGGCGTCGACTCCCGGGAGGGTCGTCGCGGGGCTGTCGTCAGCGGCGGCCGCGAGGCGTGCGGAGTTCTGGCGACGCAGGGTGATGACCTGCGGGTCGTTCTCGCCGATGCGAGCGGCGAGGTTGTCGATCGAGCTGGTCTCCTCGCCCATCACGCCGGACAGGGTGACGGTCTCGGCGAGCGACGGGTTGTTGCTGCGGGTCGCGATCATGATGCGCTGCGTCGCGAGCGAGCGGCGACCGGAGAGGAGGTCGGTCAGAGCGGACAGCCGCGTGTCCGGCCGAGGCTGGGTGGCGGAGATGCTGTTGATGACCGCGGTGATGTGGCTACCGACGTCGTCCACCCGCTGCAGGGTGTCGCTCGGCGGGGTGTCGACCGTGATGCCGGTGATGCCGCTGCTCAGCCCGAGCGCGGCTTGGATCTCGCGAGACTGGGCGCTGGTCAGGCTGGCGTTGCCGGCGGCCTTGCCGAGGTCGTCCTTGGCGCGATCGAAGATGGTCCGCTGTCGTTGGACGACGCGGGGCTCGCTGCCGGAGGTGGTGCTCAGCACGGCGAGGTTCTCGCTGGAGGCGAGGTAGCGCAGGGCGGGATCCAGCACGCTGACCTGTGACTTGGCCTCGGAGTAGCGGCTGGAGTCGGCCAGCTCGGACCGCACGCGCAGTCCGCCGAAGATGGCGGCGAGCAGCACGGGGATGAGAAGGACGATGGCCACCTTGCGACGCAGTGACCACTCAGCGAGGTTCAGCCAGGAGGCAGGGCTTGGCGCCCGGCGTCGACTGTTCGACTCGGATTCGTTCACGCCTGGACTTCCCTTCGTGGCCGCGACGACCCTGGGGGGTGGCCGTCAATGCCGCTGTGAGATGGTCACGGGTTAAAGCCCGATCGCAGTGAACAAGGTATGCGCTCGCTTGTTCTTTGACCAAATGAACGTCAAGGGATGGTCAAGGAGGCGTGTGTACCTCGCTCTCCGGTGAGCCGCCATCCATGGTCTCTCGTCTGCGGCGCTCGCGTGGCGATTTGCCAAGAGTTGGACAACAGACCTGGTTCTGCCATGTCACCTGGATAGGTCGTCAATGTGCAGTAGCGTCGTCGGGCTGACCCCGAACCTGGAGGCGTCCATGAACACCCGGTCCCCATCCCGCGTCCGCCGCGGAACGCTTGCTGCGGGAGTGATCCTCACCGCCGTGGCCGTGCCGGCCGCGCTCACCATGCCGGCGTACGCCGGTCCTCAGGCTGCGCACGACGATCACGGCACGAGTCGGGCGGCTCTGACTCGAGCCGCGAGCGGAACCGACCGCCTGCTGGAGCCGCGCAGCCGTTTCACGATGGCAGCCGACGGGTCCAGCGGTACCCGACCGGACGGCGCGGGCGTCCCGAATATTGACTCGGTGAAGTCCACGATTCGGACGTACTACGCCGCGGACGCGACCGGAATCGCCGACAAGACGACCTCGCCCTACATCTCCGAGCTGGGCGGCGTGCTGGGCAAGCAGGCCACTCAGCTCAAGGGCCTCTACAACCAGGCGAAGCGCAGCGGCAAGAAGCCCGCGATCGTCCTCGATGCCGACGACACCACGCTGTGGACGTACGACATGGAAGACAACGCGATGCACTTCAACTTCGACCCGGTCCTGCAGGACGTGTGGGTGCAGGGGCAGAAGTTCCCCGCCACGCCGGGCATGGTCCAGTTCGTGGCGGCGGCGCAGAAGGCCGGCTTCGCGATCTTCGGTCTGACCGGGCGCAACGACGACCAGAAGGTCGCGACGGTCGCCAACCTCGGCAAGGTCGGCTACACCGCGTTCAACACCGACAACTTCTTCACCAAGTGGACGGGCAAGGGCGACAGCCAGCAGCCGTCGTACATCACCTGCGCGACCGCGAAGTGCACGACGGTCGAGTACAAGGCGGGCACCCGCAAGCACATCGAGTCGCTCGGCTACGACATCGCGCTCAACGTCGGCGACCAGTGGTCAGACCTGCAGGGCGGCTACGCCGACCACACCCTCAAGCTGCCCAACCCGACCTACTACCTGCCCTCGCCCAACCTTGCCGGTGTCGAGGAGCCGAAGCTCGCGCCGCGCACCCGCTTCACCATGAAGCCGGATGGCTCGAGCGGCAAAACCGTTGGTGGTGAAGGGATCCCGAACATCGACTCGGTGAAGTCGACGATCCGCACCTACTACGGAGCGGACGCGACCGGGATCGCCAACAAGACCAGCTCGCCCTACATCACCGAGCTGGGCCGACTGACCGGTGCGATCACTCCGGCGCTGCGCGCATCGTGCGCGGTGGCCAGTCGTCTGGGGGTCAAGCCCGCGATCGTCCTCGATGCCGACGACACCACGCTGTGGACGTACGACATGGAAGACAACGCGATGCACTTCAACTTCGACCCGGTCCTGCAGGACGCGTGGGTGCAGGGGCAGAAGTTCCCCGCGACGCCGGGCATGGTCGCCCTCGTCAACGCGGCGCAGAAGTCGGGCTGCACGCTGATCGGTCTGACCGGCCGCAACGACGACCAGAAGGCCGCGACGATCGGCAACCTCGCCAAGGTGGGCTACACCGGCTTCACCAACCCGAACTACTACACGAAGTGGACGGGCAAGGGCGACAGCCAGCAGCCGTCGTACATCACCTGCGCGGCCGCGAAGTGCACCACGATCGAGTACAAGTCGCAGACCCGCGCGCATGTGCAGACCAAGGCCGGCGGTGGCTACACGATCTTGGCCAACTTCGGTGACCAGTTCAGCGACCTCAAGGGCGGCCACGCCATCGTGCCGATCAAGCTGCCCAACCCGACCTACTACCTGCCCTGATCCCGGGACGACGAAGGCCCGCACACCCTGGGGGTGTGCGGGCCAACGCGCGCGGTCAGGATCAGCTGTCGCTGCTCTGCTCCTGCTCGGCGATCTTGCGCCGTACGTCGTCCATGTCGAGGTCGCGGACCTGCTGGATCAGGTCGGACAGCATCGGCGCGGGCATGGCGCCCGGCTGGCCGTGCAGCAGCACGCCGTCACGGAACGCCATCACGGTCGGGATGGAGGAGATGTTGAGCGCCCCCGCGAGCTCCTGCTGGGCGTCGGTGTCGACCTTGCCGAACACGATGTCCTCGTGCTCGGCCGAGGCCGCTTCGTAGACCGGCCCGAACTGCTTGCACGGGCCGCACCAGTCGGCCCAGAAGTCGATGAGGACGATGCCTCCGTCCTCGACGGTCTTCTGGAAGTTGTCGGCGGTCAGAGTCTGCGTAGCCATGTCAGTCCTAGATCGGGTGCGATTCCGTACGTTCCAACGTCCTGGCGCGCGGAAGATTCCATCGGCCTACGGCAGGCTGACCGCCATGAGCCTGCTCGCCAGCTGGACCCAGGGGTCGCACACCGCCGACGGTCGCACCTTCGACACCTACCGCAAGGGGTCCGGCCCCGGAGTCGTGATCATCCACGAGATCCCAGGGATGACGCCTGAGGTGATCGGGTTCAGCGAGGAGGTCGTCGCGGCGGGCTACACCGTGGTCATGCCCAACCTGTTCGGCACCCCAGAGGGCGGCGACTCCGCCACACAGTCGCTCAAGGTCGTCGGAAAGGTATGCGTATCAAGGGAATTCGCGACCTTCGCGACGGGCCGTACGACTCCTGTCGCGGGCTGGCTCCGGTCCGTGGCACGTGAGCTGCACGCCGAGCTCGGTGGGCCTGGCGTGGGCGCTCTCGGGATGTGCTTCACGGGTGGTTTCGCGCTCGCGATGATGGTCGACGAGGCCGTCGCGGCTCCGGTGGTCGCCCAACCCGCGGCGCCGTTCCCGGTCACGCCGGCGCTGGGTGCCGACGTCAACCTGAGCCCGGCCGATCTGGCGGCGGTCAAGGCGCGCGTCGCCGGAGGGTGTCCCGTGCTTGGGCTGCGCTACGCAAAGGACCCAGCCGTGGGCACGCGTTTCGAGACGCTGACCCGCGAGCTGGGAGAGGGCTTCATCCGCGTGGAGTTCCCGGGCAAGGGCCACTCGACCGTGACGCGGGACCGGCAGCAGGAGGCCGTGGATCGCATCCTCGCCTTCTTCGCGGAACGGCTCCGGGTGTGACACCCGTCTAGTCATGCATGGACATAACTTCCGATTACCCGTTTAATAACGCCATGTCGGGTACGACGATCGCTCACGTCCGCTGGGAGACCTCGCTGTTCGCAGGGGGCCTCGAGGGATGTCCTGAGCCCACCCCCGCGGTGGGGCCGGGCTGGGTGAGCCCGCGGGCGGCGTACCAGGACGCCCTCTACGGTCGCGCGACGCTCGTCGATGTCCGTCCGCATCGCGCCCGGAGCACGGTCGTACACCCGGGTCTCGAACCGCGGGACGTCACGGACCTGGACCAGCACAGCGGTCCGGTGATCTTGGTCGGGGGCGCCGGCGGTGAGGCGGCCACGGTGGCGGTGGCCCTGCTGCGACGCGGCATGCCGCGGGTCTCGGTGTTGTCGGGAGGCTTTGCCGGATGGCTCGCGGAAGGTCTGCCCACACAGGCTCGCGTGTGAACTGAGTCACATCCGACCAGGTCGGTCGAGGTCGCGATTACACGAATCCAGTTACTGTTGCCATGATCGACGCCCATGGACAGTAACGTCGCCGCCATGGCCACGGCGCAGGACCTCTTGAAGGCACAGACACCTACTGATCTCGACTCGATCAAGGGGTGGTTCTTCTCCAGTGACAGACGCATGTTCGCGTGGCTGCTGCAGCACCAGACCGACCAGGGCGAGCGCGGTGAGCTCGTCGAGCTGGGCTGCTATCTCGGCAAGAGCGCGGTGCTGATCGGTGACTTCGTCGGCGCTGATGAGACCTTCACGGTCCTGGACCTGTTCGAGTCCGCGGCTCCCGACGCCGAGAACACTCGCGAGATGTCACTGTCCTACTCGACGCTCGCCGAGGACGCGTTCAAGGACAACTACCGCAAGTTCCACGCCGACCTGCCTGAGGTCGTCAAGGGGCCGTCCTCCGAGATCGTCGACCACGTCAAGCCGGGTTCCTGCCGGTTCATCCACGTCGATGCCTCGCACCTCTACGAGCACGTCGCGATCGACGTCGACTCCGCGCGTTCGCTGCTCTCCGAGAACGGCGTCGTCGCCTTCGACGACTACCGCTCCGAGCACTGCCCGGGCGTCGCTGCTGCGGTCTGGGAGGCGGTCTTCGCCAAGGGCCTCAAGCCGATCTGCGTCACCGAGTCCAAGCTCTACGGCACCTGGGGCGACCCCGAGCCGCTGCGCGAGGCGATCCAGGCCTGGCTGACCAAGGACCCGCTCGGCTTCGTCGAGACCCACTACATCGCCGACCAGCCGGTGCTGCGCACCAAGATCCAGCTGCCGCGTCCGCCGGCGGCGAAGTCGACTCCGAAGCCCGCGGTCGTTGCCGCGGTCTCGCCGACGCACCCGCCGCGCACCGGCGTACGCAAGATGGCCAAGGACTGGCTGCCGGACAGCGTGCACCGCGCGATCTCCGACCAGCTGCAGAAGCGCCGCTGACCTTCCGCGCGATGAGGGGTGCTGGCTGCGGCCGGCACCCCTTACTCGTGAGGTCGGTCGGTCACTCGTGAGCGCGGTCGGTCAGCCGCGCGCGTCGGCGGCGCGCCGCAGCACCAGCACCGTGTCCTGCGTGGCGCGACGGCCGGCCATCAGCCGTTTGTGCTCGCGGACCTCGAAGCCGAAGCGTGCGAACTCCTGCGCGAAGTCCCACGGATAGCGGTGGCGACCGAGCACGGCCGGCTCGTCGATCGTGACCACCGTCCGGGCGAGGCGCGCGATCGTGCCGAACAGGTGGGCGCTGTCGGGGTGCGTGTGCTGCAGGGTGCGGACCGCTACGACCAGCGGATAGCTGTCATCGGCCATCCCGGCGAGCACTGTCTCGGCCGGTCCGACCAGCACGTCGACATCGCGCAGCTGCGGGTACTTCTTGCGCATCATCTGCACGGCGAGCGGGTTGATCTCGACGCCGGTGACGTTGCTGAAACCGGCGTCGACGAGAGCCGCGAGCGTCGCACCCAGCCCGGAGCCGATCTCGAGCACGGGCTCGCCCCGGTCGTAGTTGTCCTCGAGGCTGCTGATGATGGCCTGCACCGAGGCGCTGGCGTAAGGGCCCGGCGCCAGGGCTTCCGAGGACTCGGTCCAGAACTTGCGCTGTCGCTCCAGGGGCCGCATCGCCGGCTTGCGGGTCAGCAGCGGAGCCGCCGCCGGCACCTTGTCCGTCAGTCGGTCGCGCAGGGGCCGGAGTCGATCCTTGGCCTCGTCAGCGGCCTTGTCGAAGGACCTGCGCAGATCAGCCATACCGGCCAGTCAACGGCACGGCGAGGGTGGCTGGCAACCAAGTCCGGGAATGGTGATGTACACCGCTCGACAAGTAGCTCCGGACTGGCTTGTGGCGGGTCGCTCGCGAGGGCGTACCGACGAGTAACCTGGCGCCTATGGCGTACCTCACCACCACCATCGATGACGGCGTCGCCCAGGTGCGCCTCAACCGGCCGGACAAGCTGAACGCGCTCACGCTCCCGGCTCTGGACGAGCTGGCCGCGCAGGCTCGTGAGCTGCGACGGGACCGCACCTTGCGCGCGGTGATCCTCAGCGGCGAGGGGCGGTCGTTCTGCGCCGGACTCGACTTCGGCTCGGTCGCCAAGGACGGCCCGGTGCAGGTTGCCCGGCGATTCGTGCCCCGCCCCTGGCTCGGCACCAACCCGTTCCAGGAGGCGGCCTGGGCCTGGCGTCGGCTGCCGGTCCCGGTGATCGCCGTGGTCCAGGGGCACTGCTTCGGCGGTGGGCTGCAGCTCGCGCTCGGCGCGGACTTCCGGTTCACGACGGCCGACGCCGAGTGGTCGGTGCTGGAGGGCAAGTGGGGCCTGATCCCTGACATGTCCGGCGTCCGGTCGCTCGCGCAGCTGGTCGGTCTCGACACCGCCAAGCGACTCACGATGACGGCCGAGATCATCTCCGGTGAGGAGGCCGTACGCCTGGGCCTGGCCACCGCGGTCAGCACCGATCCGTACGCCGACGCTGAGGCTCTCGCCGCGCAGCTCGCCCAGCGTTCACCGGACGCGGTGGCCGCCGCCAAGCGACTGTTCAACTCGCGGTGGTCGTCCTCGCCGCGGCGCACGTTCGCGCGAGAGCGGTTCGAGCAGGCGATCCTGCTCGCGGCGCCCAACACCGCGATCATCCGCAAGGCGAGTGCCGGCGACGGGGCTCCCCGTTTTAAGCGCCGTCTGATCCGCTGAGGCCGAAACGCTTCGCGAACTCGCCCATCCGCGACTCGAAGCCGTCGACCTCACCGAACGCGACGGCCAGCTCGTCGGCACCGGCTTCGCGCCACTGCTCGACCTCGTCGGCGTCGGTCCACTCGATGCGGGCGCCGATCGCGACGGGCCGGTCAGTCAGGGCGCGGAGCTTCGCTGCGCTGGTCGTGAACTCCGCCGGTCGGTAGCCCACGCCCTGCCACGCGTCACCGAAGCGGGCGACCCGACGCAGGGCCGCACCGGAACGGCCACCCACCATGATGCGTACACCGATCGGACGAGGCTCGAACACGCCGTCGCCCGGTCCGCGGCCCGTCGTGAACAGCTGGTGGATCAGCTCCAGCGACTGGTCGGCGCGCGCCCCGCGGTCGCTGAACGTGGCGCCCACGCTGTCGTACTCCGGCTCGTTCCAACCGACTCCGACGCCGAGAGTCACTCGCCCGGCAGACAATCGATCCAGCGTGGCGACCTGCTTGGCGAGCAGGATCGGCTCGCGTAGCGGCAGGATCAGCACCGACGTCCCGAGCCGGATAGTCGAGGTCTGCGACGCGATGTGGGCGAGCGTGATCAGCGGTTCGTAGACGCCGCCGAACGGTTTGGGCGGCGGGCCGTACTCGCCGGGCGGCAGCAGGTGGTCGGGCAGGTAGGCAGTCTCGAAGCCCAGTCGTTCTGCAGCAACGGCGATCTCGGTGATCCGACCCGGAGGCACCTCGGTCGACTCGTTCGGCAGGATCATCTGGAAGCGCATGCGCCCAACGTACGCATCGCCGGTCGTGTCGACGCCGGCCCCCATCGTGAGTGCGCGCGGAGGGCTCTGAGGCGCACTCGGGCGAAGCGCAGTTGGTCTAGTCGTTCAGGGGCGGCCGATGTCTGGTGGTGCGTGGACTGTGCACTGCCCCGCGTCCTGGGGCAGTGCACAGTGTGCAACGACCCGTGTTCGCTGGCGCGTGCCCCACGTGATGGGGCACCTCCGCTGGTTGAGCCGACACCTCCGCCGGTTGGGCGGGGCGAGCGCCCTGGCTCGAGCACGAGCCGAAACCCGTTGAGCCGCAGGGAGACTCAGCGTTCGCGGTCGCCGAGTCTCGATACACCTCCGCTGGCGCTCCGGCTACTCGACCAGCCGCGCTGTCGGCTCAACCAGCGGTGTCGCCCGGCTCGGCCAGTGGGGGAGCGTCGTCGAGGCTCACGATCAGTGCGCGGAGCAGGGTGGCGAGCTCCTTCTGCTGGCGCCCGCTGAGACCGGCGAGGATGCGGTGCTCGTTGTCGACATGGACAGCGACCGCTTTGTCGATCAGTGTGCGTCCAGCCGGAGTGAGCGCGATCAGGACCGTACGCCGGTTGGCCGGGTCGACATCGCGCGTCACGTAGTCCTTCGCGATGAGGCGATCGATCCGGTTGGTGATCGCGCCGGACGTCACCATCGCCGAACGAGCCAGCGCGCCCGCGGTCATTCCGCTCGGAGGCCCGGCCCGGCGCAGCGTCGCCATGATGTCGAACTCGCCGCGCTGCAGCCCGAACTCGGAGAACACTCGCTGCAGCTCGACGTCGGCGGTGCGCGACGCGCGGGACAGCCGTCCGATCACACCCATGGGGGAGGCGTCGAGGTCGGGCCGCGCCTCAGCCCACTGCTCGAGGATCAGGTCGACCGCATCGCGCGCCATCAGAACTCCTCAACGTTGAACTGTTTGACGTGAAGGTATCACCCGAGCTAATCTCATGAACGTTGAACTGTTCAACGTTGAGAGGTTGGCATCGTGTCCATCGCATCCCGCACCGCGTTCACGGCAATCGCACCCATCTCCTGGGGCACGACCTACCTCGTCACCTCCGAGTGGCTGCCGCCGGACCGCCCGCTCCTCTCCGGAGTCCTCCGCGCCCTCCCGGCCGGCCTGGTCGCGATCGCCATCGGCCGGCGACTCCCGCGCGGCTCGTGGTGGTGGCGAGCTGCCGTCCTCGGCACTCTCAACATCGGTGCGTTCTTCGCCCTGCTGTTCCTGGCGGCGTACCGGCTACCCGGCGGAGTCGCGGCCACGCTCGGCGCCGTCGGACCCCTCGCGACCGCCGGCTTCGCGCTCGCGCTGCTGGGCGAGCGACCGACGCGTTGGCGTCTGGGCTGGGCGATGGTCGGCATCGTGGGCGTCGCGCTGATGGTGCTGCGACCGGGCGCCCAGTTCGACGCCCTGGGGATCGCAGCCGGTCTGATCGGTCCGTTCTTGATGAGCGCCGGCGTCGTGCTCACCCGGCGGTGGGGCCGCCCGGCCGGCGTCGGCCCGGTGCCCTTCGCGGGCTGGCAGCTCACGGCCGGCGGACTGTTCCTGCTGCCGATCGCTCTCATCGTCGAGGGCGCACCTCCGCACCTGTCGATGTCCGCAGTCGGTGGGTACGCCTGGCTCGGCGTGGTCGGCACCCTCCTGGCGTACGCCCTCTGGTTCCGGGGCATCGGTGAGCTGCCGGTCGTTGCCGTGTCCTTCCTCGGGCTGCTCTCACCGGTCGTCGCCACCGGCATCGGCTGGATCGTGCTCGGCCAGAGCCTGACCGGCCTGCAGACCGTCGGCTTCGCGCTCGCGCTACTGGCCGTGCTCGCCGCCCAGATCCCGCGGACCCACCGCGCCGCTGTCCGCACCCCCGCACCCCCACCCGTTCTCGTCAAGGAGTCCTCATGCGCATAGTCGTCATCGGAGCAGCAGGCAACGTCGGGAGCCGCGTCGTGGCGGAGGCCTTACGCCGAGGTCACCAGGTCACCGCCCTCACCGCAGACGACGTCGACGCGACCGACACCGAAGAAGTCGCCCGATTGATCGCCGGCCACGACGCCGGCGTCGGCGCGACCCGGCCCACGCCTGGCAACGAGCAGTCGGCGCCCGGGGTCACCCGGTCGTTGCTCGACGCGCACGCCGCGGCGGGCGTGCGATTCCTGATGGTCGGTGGCGCGGGCAGCCTGCGCGTCCCCGACGCCCCGGACCGCCTTGTCGCCGACGACCCGCGCTGGGTGCCGGCTGAGATCGCTGACCTGGCACGTACGGGTGCCGAGCAGCTCGCCGTCTGCCGAGAGCACGGCGGTGCCGACTGGACCTACGTCACGCCGTCGGCGCTGATGGAGCCCGGCCTCCGCACCGGCGACTACGCCGTCGGGCACGACCAGCTGCTGGTGGACGACGCCGGCCGGTCGTACGTGTCGATGGAGGACATGGCCGTCGCTGTCGTTGACGAGATCGAGCAGCCGGCACACCGGCGTACGCGCTTCACCGTGGCCTCGGCCTGACCATCCATGTGTCATCTGTCATGGGTGGGTCGTGACAGTCGAGCCAGGTTCGATGGCCGCATTCGCCGGAGGCTAAAGACATGCAGACAGCCTTCAACATCATCGCCGCCGCCCTCGTCCTCCTCTTCATCCTCAACCGCCAGCTCAAGCCACGCGCCATCCGCGAAGACCGTCCCTACCGCCAGATGCTGATCCTCGGAGCCATCGGCTTCTACCAGCTGGGTTCGTACGACGAGGCCGCCTCGGTCTCGACCACCGCCTGGGTGCTGCTCGCCGTGAGCTTCGTCGTAGGTGTCGCGTTCGCGCTGGTGCGCGGCACGCAGGTGCACGTCTGGCGAGAGGGTGGCGTCCTGATGCGCCAGGGCAACGCCGTCACCATCGCGCTGTGGGTCGTGTCCATCGCCGTGCACATCGGCATCGACGTCCTGATCGGCGGGACCGGTTCTGCCGCAGAGGGACTCGGCACGACGAGCATCCTCGCCTACCTCGCTGCGGTGCTCGCCGTCCAGCAGTTCGTCACCCTCCGTCGCGCCGAGGCGCTCGCCGACCGCGGTGTGACGCAGCCAATGGTGAACGCCTGATCCGTCCGGTCTAGCGTGGACAGGGCCTCGCGTCGTCCCGTCGAAGGAGTGCCCAGTGAAGCTCGCCGACCAGATCGTCCAGCAGCTGCGTGATGCGGGAGTGCGCCGCATCTACGGGATCGTCGGCGACAGTCTCAACCCGGTGGTCGACGCAGTTCGTCGCACGGGTGGCACCGCAGAAGGCGGCATCGACTGGATCCATGTCCGGCACGAGGAGTCCGCGGCGTTCGCGGCCGGCGCGGACGCCCAGGTCACTGGTGAGCTCGTCGCCTGCGCGGGCTCGTGCGGACCTGGCAACCTGCACCTCATCAACGGTCTGTACGACGCCAACCGCTCCGGTGCTCCGGTCGTTGCGATCGCCAGCCACATCCCCAGCAGCCAGATCGGGCAGGGCTACTTCCAGGAGACCCACCCGGACCGCCTCTTCACCGAGTGCTCGGTCTACTCCGAGCTGATCTCGACGCCTGAGCAGTCGCCGCGCGTCGTCGCGGCCGCCATCCGGCACGCGGTGTCCGCCCCGGGTGTCGCGGTGATCACCTTGCCGGGCGACATCGCCGACATGGAGACCAAGATCGAGGCGCCGGCGTACGTGCCCGTCAAACCCGGTGTGCTGCAACCGGATTCGTCGTCGGTCGAGGCGCTCGCCGCGGCGATCAACGAGGTCGAGAAGGTCGCACTCTTCGTCGGCGCGGGTGTCGCCGGCGCCCACGACGAGGTACTCGAGCTGGCCGAACTGATCGGTGCTCCGATCGGCCACTCGCTCCGGGGCAAGGAGCACATCCAGTACGACAACCCGCTCGACGTCGGAATGACCGGACTGCTCGGATACGGCGCTGCTGCAGCCGGACTCGACGGTGCCGAGCTGCTCATCATGCTCGGCACGGACTTCCCCTACGACCAGTTCCTGCCCGACGTACGCACCGCTCAGGTCGACCGTGACGCGACAGTCATCGGTCGGCGTACGTCCGTCGACCTCCCGATCCACGGTGACGTACGGCCGACGCTGCAAGCGTTGATTCCTTTGGTGGAGGCGAAGAAGAGCCGCAAGTTCCTGGAGCAGACGCTCAAGAAGCACGACAAGCTGATGAACAAGGCGGTCGGCGCGTACACCAAGAATGTCGAGCACAAAGAGCCGATCCACCCCGAGTACGCCGCCTCGATCCTCGACGGCGTAGCCGCGCCGGACGCGATCTTCACGGCCGACACGGGCATGTGCAACGTCTGGACCGCTCGCTATATCAACCCGTTCGGCACGCGACGGCTCATCGGCTCATTCCTGCACGGGTCAATGGCCAACGCGTTGCCACAAGCGATCGGCGCGCAGCTGGCCTATCCCGACCGGCAGGTCGTCTCGGTCTCCGGTGACGGCGGCCTGTCGATGCTGCTCGGCGAGATGCTGACAGTGGCGGCGTACGAATTGCCTTTGAACGTTGTGGTGTTCAACAACTCCACGCTCGGCATGGTCAAGCTCGAGATGCTGGTCGACAAGCTGCCGGACTTCGGGGTGGACGTACCGTCGGTGGACTACGCGGCCATCGCAGCCGCAATGGGTTGGTACTCCGTGCGGGTGACCGATCCGCGTCAGCTCGAGGGCGCGCTGGGGGAGGCGCTGGCCCAGAAGGGTCCGACTCTGGTCGACGTGGTCACTGATCCGCTCGCGCTGTCGATCCCGCCCAAGATCTCCTCGTCGCAGGTATTCGGATTCGCGACGGCCATGAGCAAGATCGTGCTCAACGGTGGTGCCGGCGAGGCCGTCTCGATGGCGCGTTCAAACCTGCGCAACATTCCCCGCGGCTGATCAAACGCGCTCACGCGGCGTGCAGGCCATTGAGTCCTGTAGAAAACGTGACCATTTGACGAAAGATCCCAAACCTTTCCAATGCATCGCCCAGGGGCACCGTTTGGTGTCATGTGTCAGGTATCGCAACGATGCGACCGCACACAGTGGGAAGTGACCATGACGAGATCCCCTCAGGCAGAGCGGCTCAGCGCACGTGACCTTGTTGTGGGCCTGATCGAGATACAGGATCAGTTCACCGACGAGGGCTCGGACAATCTGCAACAGCGGGCTGCATGGCGCCGCGAGGAGGAGATCATCCGCGAGCTGCGTGCCCGCGCCGTCCACCACGAGCAGAGGACCTGCGGCCCACAAGCCTCGTGAGCTGATCCTCCGACACGACGGGCGGGCACTGCCCGTCGTGCGACCCGTCAGCGTGCCTGAGCGGCGTCGATGTCGAGCAGCAGGTCCGCGCGCTCCGTACGGGCGTACAGGACGCGCCGTCCATCGCGCCTCGACGTGCACAGACCCGCCGACACCAGCACCGCCAGGTGCTGACTGACCGTGCCCGCGCTCAAGCCGACCGCGGTCGCGAGTGCGGTGGTCGTACGCGGGATGTCCAGCTGGGCGAGGATCGCCGCCCGCGAGGTGCCGATGAGCGCGTCGATCCCGCCGACGATCGTCTCGACCGGCCGTTCCCACAGCTGGCCGGCGCCGCGGGCGGCGTAGGCGATCACTGGCGGCGTCGACGTGTCCGCGAGCATCACGGTCGGGCCGCGGAACACCAGCGGCACCAACCACAGGCCTGCACACGCCGACGGCAGTCGAATGTGGCTGTCCGCCAACGCGATTCGCAGACCGCTGCCGGTCCAAGCGATGCTGTCGTGCAGCTCGTCGAGGGCTCGCTCGAGTCCTTCCGACGCGAGCGCGACCGAGCGATGGGCGATGTCGGCGCCGACGATCGCCTCCAGCCGCGGCCAGAGGGGTTCGAGGACGGACTGCCAGTACGCCGCCATGGCAGCCGCCGTGCGCTCGGCGAGCTCGCGACCGGTCATCCGTGCGGCACGCGATCCCGGCAACAGCTCGCGCAGCGCGCGCACGTCGGACTCCAGCACCTCATCGGGGGTGTCAGCGAGGCGCTCGAACTGATCCAGCGGGTGACCTGCTCGGGCCGTGGGGGTCGGCCCGAGCAGGTCCGGGGTGAAGTGCTCCGGACTGGTGAGCTCGAGAAGGAGGTCGAGATCGAAGTCCGGATCACTCGGGATTCGCGGCCGCAGGTGGCGGTGCAGCTGAAAGTGCTGCCGGTGGTTGATCAGGCTGAGGCTGGAGGTCGTCTCCCACACCGCGTCGCTGGTGAACCGCACCCGTGCGAGGTCGGTCGCCGTCAGCTCCAGCTCGATCATCGTCCGCTCCTTCAGGCGTTGCCCACATGCTCCTCGAGCAGCGTGCCCTGGTCCATGATCGACAGCCAGCGGCCGCCCTTGTACTCGTACGTCACACTCGTCACCGCGGTGAACCAGTAGTCGAGGTGCGGCAGGGCGTACTTGGTGTTGTAGACGATGAACGCCGTGCGGCAGCCGTCGACCTTGCGGGTGATCTCGGTCCACGACCACACGGAGTTCTTGGCTTCGAAGCGCGGCTTGGCGGCCGCGAGGACTGCGGCCTTCCCGATGCGCACGCGGCCGTCGGCGACGATCGTCACCGTTCCCTCGTCGTGGCCGGCGGCGAAGGTCTTGAAGTCGAAGTCGCGGAACGACTCCATGTCGGCGCGCTGTGCCTGGTCGAAGCGATGGGCGCAGGTACGCGCCTGACCGGGCTGCGTCGTACCGCCGGACCCCGTCGCGGACGCAGTCGCGGGTACGGCGAGCGCCACGGCTGAGGCGACGAGGGCGATCGTGCGGGCGGTCTGTCTACTGGTCATCGAGGCTCCCCTTTTCAGTTGGCTCACCCCGGATGGGCGGGCCGCCGCACCGGAGCCTCCGCTCACGGCCGATCGGCCCGCCACGTTTTGCCTGAGCCCAAATCCTCGAGGCAGCGGTCAGGAGACTGCAGCCGTCACCAGCTCGGCGATCTTCCGCTCCACGGCGGTGCTCCAGACGGATAGCGCGTACGCCGTCGGCCACAGGTCGCCGTCGTCGAGGTTCGCGGCATCCTGGAACTCGAGGGTCGAGTAGCGGGTGTTGAACTTGCCCGAGTTCTTGAAGCAGACGACGACCTTGCCGGCCGCGTTGGCGTACGCCGGCATCCCGTACCAGGTCTTCGGCGACAGCTGCGGGGCGCTGGCGGCCACGGTGGCATGGACACGCTCTGCGAGCGAGCGATCCGCCGCCGACATCGAGGCGATCGCATCGAGGACCGCCTGGAGGTCGTCGGCCTTCTTGGTGCCGCTCTTGCCTGCGGCGCGTAGCTCGGCCGCACGCCGCTTCATCGCGGCGCGCTCTGCGGGGGTGAAGCCGGTGGACTCGGAGGTGTTTGCGGACATGGGTCACGCTTCCTTTCGATGGACGGTCTCCCTCCTGGTACGTACGACGGCGACGAAACTCATCGCTCCGTGAGCAGGTGGTTACGCGATCGACAGTTGGCGTTACTGGTGAGTCGGGCATTTGATGGGCAGGCGCATGGGACCCGTGGGCACCGTCGAGCTGGAGGCTGCAGTTGCCCACTCTCATCCGAACCGCCGAACCCGTCGCCGCCAGCGCGATGCTGGGCCTGGGCGTCTACCGGCCCGAGCGCGTGGTGACCAACGAGGAGATCTGCCAGCACATCGACTCCACGGACGAGTGGATCCAGTCGCGCTCAGGCATCAAGAACCGGCGCTTCGCCGCCGAGGGCGAGACCGTCATCGACATGAGCGTCGCCGCCGCACGCAAGGCGCTCGACGCCTCGGGCATCGAGGCCGACCAGCTCGACTGCGTCATCGTGGCCACCCTGACCCACACCCAGCACACACCGGCTGCCGCGCCGCGCGTCGCGGACCGGCTCGGTTCGTCGGCAGCGGCGTTCGACCTGTCCGCTGCCTGCGCCGGGTTCTGCCACGGACTCGCGCTCGCCTCGGACATGGTGCGCGGCGGGACGGCGGCGTACGTCCTCGTCGTCGGCGCCGAGCGCATGAGTCAGATCGTCGATCCGACGGACCGAGGCACGGCGTTCATCTTCGGCGACGGCGCCGGAGCCGTCGTGGTGGGACGTGCGGACGTCGCCGGGATCGGGCCGGTGGCCTGGGGATCCGATGGTTCACAGCACGACGTGATCGCCCAGCACCCGGAGTGCGATCTCGTCCATGAGGGCCCGAAGCCGGTGCTGCACATGGAGGGGACCGCGGTGTTCCGATGGGCGGCATTCTCGATGGGCAAGGTGGCACAGGAAGCGTTGGACCTGGCAGGGGTCGACGTCGAGAATCTCGACGCGTTCGTCCCGCACCAGGCCAACCTGCGCATCGTCGACATGCTGACCAAGTCGTTGAACGTCCCTGAGCACGTGCCGGTCGCCCGCGACATCATCGACAGCGGCAACACCTCCGCCGCCTCGATCCCGCTGGCGATGGACACGATGCTCCGCAATGGCGAGGCCAAGCCGGGGGACACCGCGCTGCTCATCGGATTCGGCGCCGGGCTCAGCTATGCCGGGCAGGTCGTCGCCCTGCCGGCGTTCGCCTGACCTCACATCGCCGGTCGAGTAGGGCGAGCCCCCAGGGCGAGCCCGTATCGAGACCAGCCGCACGCGGTCGCCAGGTCTCGATACGGCCCTCCGCTAGTGCTCCGGACCTACTCGACCAGCGGGGCGGTGGCGCTTGGCTAGGGCGTGTAGACCGCGTCCTTGCCGTACAGCTCCCGGGTGAACCCTGAGATGTAGCCGCTGGTGTCGCCGCCGCCGAGGTTGTAGGTCAGGTAGACGCCGTACCCCTCGCTGACCGTCTGCCGCGCGAGATCGGTCGCGGTGCCGGCACCGGTGTTGCGGATGTCGACCGCCGCAGGCGAGAGCCGGTCCTTGCCGAGCGAGACGGCGGGCGGTGACCACGTGCCGTACATCGCGTTCCAGGAGTAGTCGAGCTTTGCGCCGGCGTCCACACCGTCGTACGTCAGTCGCGACGAGGCGGGGCCGTAGAAGTAGAACGTGATCAGCTTGTCGGGCATCTGGTCCCGCAGCGCTGAGACGAGGTAGACGAACGAGCTGTCGTTGGGCTGACCGGTCCCGTTGGTGCCGTAGTCGGCGTACTCGTCGTCGAAGTCGATGCCGTCGAGCCCGTATTTGCTGACCGTGTCGGACAGCTGTGTGGCAAAGGCTGCCGCGGCCGCCTGCGACGGGAAGTTGGAGAACCCGGCGCCCTCGTGGTTGCCGAGGACGGAGAGTACGACTTTGATCCCCTTCTCCTGCAGCGGCCGGATCTGGGTGTCGGCGTTGTCGAGCACGTTCTGCACGTTGTCGTTGAAGTGCAGGTAGGCGTTGGTGCCGTCGTAGTTGATGTTGGCGGCGAAGATCACGGCGATGTCGAAGACGTTCTCGCCGCTGTCCTTCAGCGTGTACTTGCCGACATTGAGCATGCTGTCGTTGTTGACCTCGACGTAGGCAACGGACAGCGGACCGTCCTTGGCTACCTTGCCGGCGGCAGCCGCTGACGTGGTCGGCGCGGCAAAGGCCGTGGCCAGCGCGGTCAACATGGCCATCAGGACCGACGCGATGACGGTCATCCGGCTGCGTCGACCGCGCATCGGGGTCCTCCGAGAACCGAATCTGGGCATCCTGGATCAGCTCCTCGCTGAGTGCGGACATGCGTGAAATACGGAGATTCAGACGGTCCGGGCCCGGTTCTCAGCAGGCTAGCGGACCGGGGAGGACCGGTTGCTAAAGCGGTTCAGGAACTTTGCCGGACGGCGTTCCGGCCGGGATCGCGAGCGGCGGGCCAATTTTTGGTCAAGAGTCTTGGTCGTACGACCGGTGCGTGGGAGCGTGAGGGCACTGACCTGTATGTACATCTGGGAGTCTTCATGGTTGAGCAAGGCCAGTCTGCGCTGTCACGACGACGTTTCCTCGCGGGTACCGGTGCTGCTGTGGCCACGACCGCGCTGCCCGGACTCCTCGAGGAGGCAGCCGCGGTCGCGCCCGCTGGTCCGGACCTGTCCGCGGTCGAGCACGTGGTGTTCTTCATGCAGGAGAACCGGTCGTTCGATCACTACCTTGGGGCGTTGCAGGGAGTTCGTGGGTTCGGTGACCGTACGCCGGTGCGGCTGCCCAACGGGTACTCGGCCTTCCATCAGCCCAACGTGCTCAACATCGGGCACACGCTGCCGTTCCACCTCGACACCGGGACAACGGCCGCTACCTGTATGAACGCGCCACCGATGTCGTACCCAGAGGACCTGAAGGCCTTCAACTCGGGGAAGTTCGACGGGTGGATCCGCGACCGGGACTTCGTCGGCTCGGTCGGCAGCTTCCTGTCCCAGACGGGCATGGGCCACTTCGAGCGTCCGGACCTGCCGTTCTACTACGCCCTGGCCGACGCGTTCACCGTGTGTGACAACTACTTCTGCTCCACCCTGACGCAGACCAACCCCAACCGGCTGATGTTCTTCACCGGCTCCAACGGTGCATCGGTCGGCCGGTCGGCTGTGCTGGACAACACCGTTCCCGACGCCGGCTTCACGTGGACGACGTACGCCGAGCGCCTGGAGCAGGCGGGTGTCAGCTGGAAGGTCTACCAAGAGGCGGACAACTTCAACGACAACGCGCTCGCCTGGTTCGCACCCTTCAAGAAGGCGAAGAAGGGAGATCCGTTGTGGGACAAGGGAATGGCCACGGTGGACAGTCTCGAGGATGCCTTCGGCGCTGACATCGAGAGCGGTGACCTTCCGCAGGTCTCGTGGATCGTGGCCTCGGAGTGGTTGTCCGAGCACGCGAACGCCAAACCGGCGTACGGCGAGGACCTCACGGCGCGTCTGCTGCAGAAGCTCTGGGCCAACCCGGACGTGTGGTCCAAGACGGTGTTCGTCCTCAACTACGACGAGAACGGTGGCTTCTTCGACCACCTTCCCTCGCCGGTGCCGCCCTCGGATCTCGTGGAAGGGCTGAGCACGGTCAGCACCGCCGGGGAAGTGGTCGACGGCAAGCCGATCGGCCCGGGGTTCCGGGTCCCGATGATGGTGATCTCGCCCTGGAGCACGGGCGGGTGGGTCTGCTCGGAGCTGATGGACCACACCTCGACACTGCGGTTCCTGGAGAAGCGGTTCGAGATCGCCGAGCCCAACATCAGTGCCTGGCGCAGATCGGTGTCCGGTGACCTGACCTCGGCGTTCGACTTCCGACGGTCCAACACAGATGTTCCTCCGATGCCTGACACCTCAGGACGGCCCGCGCAGGCTGACGCGCAGTGCTCGGGCTACCTGCCGCCGACACCGCCGCTGTTCCCCAAGCTGCCCGCTCAGGAGCCGGGTCGGCGCAGGGCGCGTGCCCTGCCGTACGCCTTCGAAGCGTCCGCCCGGGCGGACGCCAAGGCCGGCCGGTTGTGGATCGACATGACCAACACCGGCAAGACCGGCGTGGTGCTGCGTGTCTGTCCGGCGCGGTTTCGTTCGGACGGACCCTGGACCTACACCATCGGGGCCGGCAAGCAGCTCACCGACTTCTGGACCACGCCCGGCGGTTACGACCTTGCCGTCAACGGCCCGAACGGCTTCCTGCGCTGGCTCGAGGGAGACCTGGCCAAGGAGACCGCGCCGGGTGCGGCCCACCCCAATGCGACCCTTCGCTACGACGCCAGACGGGCCGCAGTCGTGCTCGACATGGTCAACTCAGGTGACGCCGCCTGCACGTTCACGGTGTACACCGAACGCGGGCTGAAGAGTCCGCCGACGGCTTACACGGTTGCTGCGGGCGCACGCGCGAGCCACGCCTTCCCGATCGCCACGGACCACCACTGGTACGACGTGAGCGCGAAGGCCGACAACGGCAGTGGTTTCGTCCGACGCTTCGCCGGTCACATCGAGACGGGCGCGCCAAGCCGTTCGGAGTAGGGGCCGGACGCTCGTTCCGGGCGGATCGGCTGCCGAAAGCCGCCGACGCCGCGCCCCCAAACCAAAGCAACTGCTCAGTAACCTTCGAGAACCCTGTGAGCGAGGCCCGCTGGGGTCTCTCCTGAACGGAGCACACCGATGAGCAAGAAGGTTCTCTTCGCGGCGGCCGCAACAGCGGCCTTGACCACGTCAGCACTCGGTTTGAACGGCGCGTCGGCAGCGAGCCGGACCAGCGCCGACACCCCACAGCCTTCGAAGCAGGCTGCGGTTCAGCGCGCGACGTCCTCGATCGGCGCGCACCGCGCGGCGCTCCGGGCGACGTCGGACGACACGTTCACGGCGCGCGACGTCGTCGTCGACGCGGATGGTTCGAGCCACGTCCGGATGGACCGTACGGTCGGCGGCCTCAAGGTGCTCGGCGGCGACACCGTCGTTCACACCGATGGTCGCGGTGCCTGGCGAGGCGCCAGCCTGACGCTGAAGTCCCCGGTGACCATCAGCCGTACGCCGCGCCTCACCGCAGCGAGCGCCAAGGCCAAGGCTCCGGCCCTGGCCAAGGCGTCCAAGCCGACTCTCGTCATCGAGGCTCGCCAGGGTGCGCCCCGGCTGGCCTACCTGTTCACGGTCGGCGGCGTGCAGGAGGACGGCACACCCAGCCGCATCGCGACGACCGTTGACGCCAACACGGGCCGAGTTCTGTTGCGAGAGCAGCAGATTCACACCGCAGAAGGCGACGGCAAGAGCCTCTACCGCGGCACGGTGCCCGTGCAGTCGAGTGCTACCTCCAGTGGCTTCGAGCTCAAGGACACCACGCGCGGCAACGCCCTCACGAAGGACGTCAACGGCGGCACCGACCTGCCGCTGCTGTGCCCGCTGCTGAGCATCGGCTGCGCGACGGGCCCGACCTTCACCGACGCCGACAACCACTGGGGCACCGGGACGACCGCCGACCGCGCGAGTGCGGCAGTCGACGTACAGTTCGGCACCGCAGCCACCTGGGACTACTACAAGCAGGAGCACGGCCGCAACGGAATCTTCAACGATGGCAAGGGTGTTCCGAGCCGCGTGCACTACGGCAACGCCTATGTGAACGCGTTCTGGGATGGCAAGCAGATGACCTACGGCGACGGCGACAACAAGGTCGCGGGCCCGCTGGTGTCACTCGATGTCGCGGCTCACGAGATGTCGCACGGCGTGATGTCGGCGACCGCGAATCTGACCTACTCGGGCGAGTCCGGTGGTCTCAACGAGTCGAGCAGCGACATCTTCGGCGCGCTCGTCGAGAACAAGAACTCCAACGCGGACGACCCGGGTGACTGGTTCGTCGGCGAGGAGATCGTCAAGGACCGGCCGGCGCTGCGCTTCATGGACAAGCCGAGCAAGGACGGTCAGTCGCCCGACTGCTACATCTCGGGCATCGGCGACCTCGACGTGCACTACTCGTCGGGTGTGGGCAACCACTTCGCCTACCTCCTGGCCAACGGCAGCGGCGCGAAGATCATCAACGGTGTGCAGCACAACTCGCCGACCTGCAACGGCTCCGCGGTGACCGGCATCGGCAACGAGAAGCTCGGCAAGATCTGGTACCGCGCGATCTCGGTCTACATGACGTCGAGCACCAACTACGTCGGTGCGCGCACGGCAACGCTGAGCGCCGCCAAGGATCTGTACGGCGCGAGCTCGCCCGAGTCCAGTGCGGTCGCCGCCGCCTGGTCCGCAGTCGGCGTCGCCTGACCCAATCGCTGGTCGAGTAGCCGGAGCGTTAGCGGAGGCGTATCGAGACCAGGTGCCCGCGTGCACCTGGTCTCGATACGCCTCGCCCCTTTGGGGGCTCGCCTACTCGACCAGCGGGGTGCGGATCGCGGAGCGGGCGGTGGGGCGGAGCATCACGGTGAGCTCGTCGGTCAGCTGAGTGCCCAGGGAGACTCGCAGCTCTCGTACGCCGGCGTCCTCGGCGACGCGCTGGACCGCAGCGGCCCGGGAGCTCTCGTCCTCGAACATCGCGAACGCCACGATCGCGCGGTCGCCGCGGACGGGGAGCGGCGGGAAGTTGTTCTCGTGGTCACTGGACACGAGCAGCGACACCGGCACGCCGAAGGCCCGATCGAGCGCCTCGCGCGCATCGGCGGCCGCCTGGGCGAGCTCGTCGTGCCCGCCCGAGCCGAGCACGAACGCGTGCACGTAACCCCAGCCGGCCGACGTCGTACGAGCACCGAACGCGGGCCGGTCGCGCTGCCACGACTCCAGCGGTCGCGATCCCGGCGCCGGCTCCAGCAAGAAGACGTTGTCGGAGTCGATCATCGTTGCGTTCGCGCGATCCCGGTGCTCCCGCCAGACCGGCCCGCCGTAGAACGCAGGGAGCGAGCGGCCCCGCGTCTCAAGATCGGGGAAGCCGCGCAGCCACACGAAACGGTCGTCGTCACCCTGGTCGGTGAACGTGCCGAGCACGCTGATGCCGAGCTCTTCCTGCGGCTCGATGAAGTGCTCCTCGAAGATGTCGATGAGGCGGTCCCGCCCCTCGGGGTGGAGGGTGTACTGACGGAGCTCGACGAGTATGGACGACATGAAGATATGTAACCATAAGAGTTACGTATTGGAGCGGGATCTGGGATGAGCGCGAACAGCAGACTGACGATGGCCGTGCACTGCCTGTGCTGGCTGGAGCTCGCGCGTCGGCGAGGGCGTACGCCGCTGACCTCCGAGGAAGTCGCGGCGAGCCTCGCCACCAACCCCGTTGTCGTACGCCGGTTGCTGGGTGAGCTGCGCCGCGCCGGCCTCGTGACGGCCAGCCGAGGTCCCGGTGCCGGCTGGTCGATGACGCGGCCCGTCGAGGACGTCACCATGCTCGATGTGCACCGCGCGCTGGGGGAGGGCCCGCCCTTCGCGCTGCACCGCAACGAGCCCAACCAGGAGTGCCCAGTGGGTCGCGGCGTACGGCCGGCGCTCGGCGAGATCTACGCGGGTGTCGATGCCGCGCTCGAGCGTGAGCTGGCCGCCCACACCATCGAGCAAGTCCTCGAGTCCACCTTGATTGCGTCGAACTCAACGTCAACGCCGATCGAGTAGGCGACCCCACCTCGCTGGTCGAGTAGGCGAGCCCCCTAGGGCGAGCCGTATCGAGACCCGGTGACCGCGTGCACCTTGGTCTCGATACGCCTTCGCTAACGCTCCGGCTACTCGACCAGCGGGGGGTGGGTGCTCGCTTGTGGGGATGCGCGAGTGACAGACTCCGGGCGTGGACTTCTACTCGGCTTATCACCACGGATTCGCCCGCGTCGCAGCGTGTACGGTCCCGGTCGCGACGGCGGACCCCGCGGCCAACGCGTCGGCGATCCTCGAGCAGGCGCGGGCCTGCCACGAGCAGTCCGTCGCTGTTGCGGTGTTCCCGGAGCTGTCGCTGTCGGGCTACGCGATCGATGACCTCCTGCTGCAGCAGGTGCTGCTCGACGGCGTTCTGGAGGCGCTCGGCACGATCGTCGACGCCAGCAAGGACCTCATGCCGATGCTGGTGGTGGGTGCACCGCTGCTGCACGGGACGCGGCTCTACAACTGCGCGGTCGTCATCCACCGCGGCCGCGTGCTCGGCGTCGCACCGAAGTCGTACCTGCCCAACTACCGCGAGTTCTACGAGAAGCGGCACTTCGCTCCCGGTGACGACCAGCGCGGCCAGACGATCGGACTCCGCGGCGAGGACGTGCCGTTCGGTCCGGACCTGCTGTTCCCTGCGAACGACGTGCCGGGCCTCGTGGTCCACGCCGAGGTCTGCGAGGACATCTGGGTCCCGATCCCGCCGTCCTCCGAGGCTGCCCTCGCCGGCGCGACCGTGCTGGTCAACCTGTCCGCCTCGCCCATCACCGTCGGCCGCGCCGAGGACCGCCACCTGATGTGCCGTTCGGCGTCCTACCGCGACAGCGCTGCCTACGCGTACTGCGCTGCGGGACAAGGGGAGTCGACGACCGACCTGTCGTGGGACGGCCAGACGATGGTCTACGAGTGCGGTGAGCTGCTCGGTGAGAGCGAGCGCTTCCCCGAGAAGGCTGCGATGACGGTCGTTGACGTCGACCTGGGCCGGATCGTCCAGGAGCGCCTCCGCCAGGTGACGTTCGACGACAACAAGCGGACGTACGCCGGTCGCGTCGCTGAGTTCCGTTCTGTCGCTTTCGATCTCGCGCCTCCGAAGGGCGACGTCGGACTTCTGCGCAAGGTCGACCGCTTCCCGTTCGTGCCCGACGACGAGGCGCGTCTCGCGCAGGACTGCTACGAGGCGTACAACATCCAGGTCTCCGGGCTCGAGCGTCGGCTGACCTCGATCGGTCAGCCCAAGATCCTCATCGGGGTCTCGGGCGGCCTCGACTCGACCCACGCGCTGATCGTCGCGGCCCGCGCGATGGACCGGCTCGGCCGGCCGAGGTCGGACATCCTCGCCTACACGATGCCTGGATTCGCAACCTCCAAGGGCACGAAGTCCAACGCCACCAAGCTTTCTCGGCAGCTCGGCGTGACCTTCGAAGAGCTCGACATCAAGCCCGCTGCGACGCAGATGCTCAAGGAGATGAAGCACCCGTTCGGCGACGGCAAGGAGGTCTACGACGTCACGTTCGAGAACGTCCAGGCTGGCCTGCGCACCGACTACCTCTTCCGTCTGGCCAACATGCACGGCGGCATCGTCCTCGGCACCGGCGACATGTCAGAGCTCGCCCTCGGCTGGTGCACCTACGGTGTCGGCGACCAGATGTCGCACTACACGGTCAACTCAGGTATCCCAAAGACGTTGATACAGCACGTGATTCGCTGGGTCATCTCGGAAGGCATCTTCGACAAGAAGGTCGGCACGGTCCTGCAGGACATCGTCGAGCAGGAGATCAGTCCCGAGCTCGTGCCGAGCAAGGACGACGACAAGCCGCAGTCGACCGAGGACGCGATCGGCCCGTACGCCCTGCAGGACTTCAACCTGTTCCACGTCCACCGGCAAGGTGCGCGCCCGAGCAAGATCGCGTTCCTCGCGCACCACGCCTGGAAGGACGCCGCCACCGGCGACTGGCCGGCGGGCTACCCGGAAGCCAAGCGCACGGCGTACGACGTCGCGACGATCCGTTCGTGGCTGGAAGTCTTCATCAAGCGGTTCTTCGCCAACCAGTTCAAGAGGTCGGCAATCCCCAACGGTCCCAAGGTCGTTGGCGGTGGCTCGATGTCGCCGCGCGGTGACTGGCGGATGCCTTCAGACGCCAGCGCAGCCGCCTGGCTCGCCGAGCTCGACCGCGAGGTCCCCAAGAAGTAGCCATCCCCGCTGGTCGAGTAGCCGGAGCGCTAGCGGAGGCGTATCGAGACCAGGCGCACGCGGTCACCGGGTCTCGATACGCCTCTGGTCTCGATACGGCTCGTTCCTCACCTACTCGACCCTCGCCTACTCGACCGGCGATGGGGCTCCGGAGCCGGACGTAATCGGTCGTCGTACCGGTGAGCGGGTCAGGGCTGCCAGTAGCCCTGGGTCTTCATCCGGTCCTTGGGGATCCCGAACTCCTTGAAGGACTTGGTGATCGAGCGGGTGCTCTTGGCGTCGCACGCCGCGAAGCAGAAGAACTGCTCAGGCGGTAGCCCGATCCCTGCGAACGCCTTGCCGACGGCCTCGACCATGCCCTCGCCGTCGCGCTCGCGGCGTACCCAGGTCACCTGATCGATCGAGCGAGTGTGCAACGGGAGGTCGCGGTCGGACTCGTGGACCCACTCGAGATAGACGTGGGCGGGCACGTCACCGAGCGCGCCGAGGATGCTGTTGACCGCCGGGAGCGATGCCGCATCGCCGGCGAGCAGGGCGACAGCAGGCAGGGGCTCGGGCAGCGCGAACGTCTCGGCCTTACCGCTGGTCGACCCTGTCGCGAGCAGCGTCGCCTCGATCTCGTCGCCGGGTTGGGCGGCCTTGGCCCAGCGCGAGGAGATGCCGTCGTGCAGCGCGAACTCCAGTGTGAACTCATCGGATTCGGCGTCCGCTTCGATCACGGTGAAGGCGCGCTGGTGGATCTTGTTGTCGGGGTGGTCAAACCAGAGCCGTACCCACACGGTGGGGTACCACTCCTGCTCGACCAGCAGTCCGCCTCCGCGCAGCCGAACGCGGAGGTAGTGGTCGGTGACCTGCTCGGAGCTGACGACGGTGAACGTGAAGTCCTTACCGCGGTACAGCTTGAGCATGGCGCCTTGCCAGCCCTTCTTGGCCATGGTTCTCCTCAGAATGCGGGTGGCTGGCCGTGGTGATGCTCACACGACCCGTAGTTAGGTAGGGCTAACCTAACTGATGTTGTTAGTCTGCCCTTACTTACCGAAGCCTTACCTTGCCTTGAACACTCTGGAGACACCGTGCAGCGCCGTTCCTTCATCGCCCTTCTGTCTGCCGCCGCGGCCACGACCCTCGCCGCCGGCTGCTCGACCGGCCCGGCCGACAAAGAGGAGAGCCAGGCGCCCGCAGCGGCGAGCAGCAGCGCCGGAGCCGCGCCCGCGTCGTACCCCGTGACCATCAAGCACGCCCTCGGCACGACGACCATCAAGAGCGCGCCCCAGCGCGTCGCCACCCTCGGCTGGTCCGACGCCGACACCGCGCTCTCGCTGGGTGTCGTGCCCGTCGGCGCGACCGCGATCGACTGGGGCGGCAACAAGAACCGCTCGACCAGCTGGTTCGACAGCAAGCTCGCGTCGCTGGGTGGCAAGCAGCCGGTGCGCTACAGCGACGCGGACGGCGCTCCGATCGCCGACATCAACAAGGTGCAACCCGATCTGATCCTGGCGACCAACTCCGGCCTCACCAAGGACGAGTACGCCAAGCTCTCCAAGATCGCGCCGGTCATCGCCTACCCGGGTGCGCCGTACGGCACCTCGTGGCAGACGTCGCTCCAGATGATCGGCAAGGCGGTCGGCAAGACGGCCGAGGCCAAGACCGTGGAGACCTCGACCACTAAAACGATCACCGACGCGGTGGCGAAGTACCCGGCGCTCAAGGGCAAGACGGCCGCGTGGATCTGGTTCACACCGACCGACCTCACCAAGTTCGGCGCCTACACACCGCTCGACAACCGGCCGCGCCTGCTGAACGAGTTCGGTCTGAAGACCGCGCCGGTGATCACCAAGATGGCCGGCAAGACCTCGCAGTTCAGCGTCGACATCTCGGCGGAGAAGGCCAACACGGTGGACGCCGACGTCGTCATCTTCGACATCGAGAAGCCCGGCCAGGACGCTCAGGTCAAGGCGAACCCGCTGCTCGGCAAGATCCCGGCGCTCAAGACGGGCGCGTACTTCGCGAACCCGGACCAGCCCGCGACGCTGACCATGTCCAGCCCGACGCCCCTGTCGCTGCCGGTTGGCATGAAGACCTTCCTGCCCAAGCTGGCCGAGGCCGCTGCGAAGGCCAAGTGACTCAAGCGCCAGTCTCCGAGCCCCGGACTGCCCCTGCGGCAGGCCGGGGCCGGTCTGCGCGTCTGGGGTCTCCGGCCTCGATCGTCGGAGTCGGGCTTGCCGCCATCCTCGGAGCAGCGGTGCTGTCGTTGATGATTGGCGCTCACTTCGTCTCCCTGCCTGACGCGTTCACGCACCTCTTCGGGTCCGATGACGGGAGCCAGGCGTACGCCGTCATCGACTCACGCGTCGACCGCACCCTGGTGGCCGTCCTGGTCGGAGCCGCCGTCGCCATCGCCGGTGTCGTCATGCAGGGCATCACCCGAAACCCGTTGGCAGACCCGGGAATCCTCGGCGTCAACTCGGGTGCGGCACTGGCGGTCATCCTCGGCATCTACTGGTTCGACGTGACCACGATGGCGGCGTACGTGTGGCTCGCCCTGCTGGGCGCGGCCGTCGCCGCTGTCGTCGTGTACGCCGTCGCGAGCCTCGGTCCGCGCGGACCGCAGCCGGTGACCATGGCGCTCGCGGGCGCGGCCCTGACGGCCGGCGCGACCAGCATCACTGCCGGCATCATGGTGAGCAGCAGCGAGACGCTGGAGGTCTTCCGGTTCTGGCAGGTGGGCAGCGTCAGCGGTCGCGACATGGGTGCCGTCGCTGGTGTACTCCCGTTGTTTGCAATCGGTTTCGTGCTCTGCCTGATCATGGGCGGCATCCTCAACGCGCTGGCTCTCGGTGACGACCTCGCGCGTGCGCTTGGCCAGCGCGTGATGGTCGGCCGTGCGGTTGGAGCGCTCGGTGCCGTCATCCTGTGTGCCTCTGCCACGGCCGTTGCCGGCCCGATCGCCTTCGTCGGTCTGGTCGTGCCGCACGTCGTCCAGCTACTCGTCGGGCCGGACTACCGCCGAATCCTGTTGGGTTCGTTGCTCGGCGGGCCCGTGCTGATGATCCTGGCCGACACGCTCGGACGTGTCGTGACGCCACCGGCTGAGGTGTCCGTCGGCATCATGACCGCCGTGATCGGTGCGCCCGTCCTCATCTTCCTGGTGCGCCGGATGGGAGTGCGCTGATGGCGCTCGAGACGCTCGAATCTCCCTCGGAGACAACGAAGTCCGAGGCGGCCACCGTCGTACGCACAGTTCGACGCCGGGTCCGCCGACGACACCTGCTGGTGCTGGTGGCGATCGGCGCGCTGTGGCTGGGGCTGTTTGCCGCACGAGTGCTGTTGGGCGACTTCACCGTCACGATCCCTGACTTCTTCCGCATCCTGTTCGGAGCAGACATCCCGGTCGCGACCTTCGAGGTCATGGAGTCCAAGCTGCCCCGAGCCGTCATGGCGACGCTGGCCGGCTTGGCGTTCGGCGCATCGGGTGCGGTGTTCCAGTCGATGCTGCGCAACCCGCTCGCGAGCCCCGACGTGATCGGCGTGACGATGGGCTCGTCGGCCGCCGCGGTGGTCGCGATGACCGTGTTCGGCATGGACGGGCTGCCGCTCGCTCTCGTCGCCATTCTTGGCGGGCTCGCCGTGGCGTGTGCGGTGCTGTTCCTCTCGGGCAGCAAGGGCGCGGCGACCTACCGGATGATCCTGGTCGGCATCGGACTCGCGGCCGCCCTGCAGTCAGTTATCCAGTGGGTGTTCACCACGACGGACGTCTACAAGGCGCAGGACGCGATGGTCTGGCTGACCGGCAGCCTCAACTCGGTCACCTGGTCGGAGATCCTGCGGGTCACCGTCACGGTGGCGATCCTGCTGCCGGTCGTCGCCGCGATGTCACCCCGGCTGCAGATGCTCGAGCTCGGCGACGACGCGGCCCAAGGGCTCGGCGTACGTGCGACGCAGACCCGCGCGCTCCTGATGGGCGCTGTGGTGCTGATGATCGCCATCACCACATCGGTGGTCGGGCCGATCTCGTTCGTGGCGCTGCTCGCCGGCCCGATCGCCAGGCGTCTCAACGGTGGTCGGCCCTCGATCCCGATCGCGGCTCTCGTGGGGGCGTGCATCGTCGTGGCCGCGGACTATGTCGGCGCCTACCTGTTCGGCGCCTCCAACCTGCCGGTCGGCGTCGTCACCGGCATTGCCGGCGCACCCTTCCTGCTCTGGCTCCTGATCGCTTCGCGCCGCACCATCAAGGACGGATAGACCATGACCACCACACAGCTGCGTGCCGTCGGCGACACTGAAGGCATGTCCGAGACGGTGACCGACCCGAGTCGGCTGGTCGCGCACGAAGTCTCCCTGTCGTACGGCGACCGCGCGGTGCTCGAGCGCCTGTCGGTCGAGGTGCCGCCCGGCAAGGTGACGGCGATCGTCGGCGCCAACGGATGCGGCAAATCGACTCTGCTGCGGGGACTTTCGCGGTTGCTGAAGCCGACCGACGGCACCATCCTGCTCGATGGTCGCAGCATCCACGAGCGCTCCACCCGCGAGGTCGCCCAGATCATCGGGCTGCTCCCGCAGTCTCCACTGGCACCCGAGGGCATCACGGTGACTGAGCTCGTCGGCCGCGGACGGCACCCGCACCACGGGCTGTTCAAGCAGTGGTCGAAGTCCGACGACCAGGCCGTCGCATCGGCGCTCACGCTGACGGGCACGCTCGACCTGGCGCACCGCAACGTCGACGAGCTGTCCGGCGGGCAGCGTCAGCGGGTCTGGATCGCGATGGTGCTGGCACAGGAGACGGACCTGCTCCTGCTGGACGAGCCGACCTCGTTCCTCGACATCGCGCATGCGGTCGAGGTGCTGGACCTGGTCACTGACCTCAACCACCGCGGGTCGACCGTCGTGATGGTGCTGCACGACCTCAACCTCGCCGCGCGCTACGCCGATCACCTGATCGCGATGTCCGGCGGCCAGGTGCTCTGCGAGGGCGATGCGCACGAGGTCGTCACCGCGGAGAACGTGCAGGAAGTCTTCGGGGTGCGCTGCCAGGTTGTGCCCGATCCGGTGTCCCAGACTCCGCTGGTCGTCCCCATGGGCCGGCACCACGCCTGATGCGCTGACGGGGGTGCGCCGGCCCGGTTAGGTTGCATGCGTGACGCACGAGCCGCAGCTCCGTGAGCAGGTCGGGACCGCCGCCCTCATCGGTGCACTCGCCGGCGCAGCGCTCGTCGGACCCCGCAGCCTGCGTGCTCGATTGCTCGGTGCTGCAGTCGCCGGCACGGCGCTCGCGGCGGGTGAAGCCGTCGCTCGCGCCCGGCAGCGGCCCGGCGAGATCCCCGCGCTCTGGCAGCGCATCGCCGTGTCCACAGCGCTGGCGTCACTGCCGACGTGGCCGGTGTCGCGCTCGGTCGATCCACGCGTGGTCGGTGCGGTGACGGGCATGGTTGCCGGGGGACTCGGCGTACGCCCGCAGAAGGTCGCGCTCGGTCCGCTCGTCGGCCTCGTGGTCGGCGGCCTCTCGCGCCCACGCAGTCCGCGGGCACCCGTGGTGTCGGCGGCGACCGTGTTCGCCTTCCGGACCATCTCCGCCGTGACCTTCCGCGACGAGCAGGTCAGCCTGCTCGCCGAACGCGTCCAGGCGGCGGACCTCCCCTTTGTCGTCCCATTGGAGTCGCGCAGCCGGTATGTCGGGACCGGCTACGTCCGTGAGCTGGCCCGCGCACTCGGCGGCACGTACGAGGCTGAGGTGCAGGACATCGGCATCGTCGCGTCACTGGACGACCTGGCCGGACCGGACTTCGATCCCGCGACCGTTGACCCGCTGGTGCGCGAGTTCTATGAGCACACAACGCGATTCACGCTCGACATCGTCCCGGAGTGGCGTCAGTGGGTACGCCCGGGCTACCTGCTCTACCGCTACGCCGTCGCCCGTCCGCTCGGTCAGGCCAGCGTGCCGATGAACGAGCGCGAGACGCGACGCGGCGTCCGCAGCCGCATCGACACCATCACCGCGGAGGGCAACGATGCGATCGCCGTACGAGGGTGGATCCGGTCGTACGCCGACACCGACGAGCCGATCTACGTAGGCATCTACACGACGTACCGGGACGCGGACCGCGGCTACGTCAGCGTCGGGTTCCCGCTGCCGCAGTCGAGCTTCACCGCCACGTTGCTCCCGCGTGCCCGGTCCGGCGGCGGACTGGTCCTGACCAGCCGCAGCGACCTCGACCAGCCCGGCCACTACCTGACGTACGTCGACCCCGAGTCGCGAGAGCTCACCGCCCTCGGTGTGCTCGGGTTCGGCGAGGAGCTCGATGTCTATGTCGACGACGCGGGTGCACTGCGCGCGGAGCATGCGTTCTGGCTCTTCGGGATCCCGTTCCTGGTGCTGCACTACCGCATCACTCCCAAATCGGACGTGACGAGGGTTACACTACATCCGTAGTGAACAGCCACTCCCGCCGAAGGACGTTCTCGTGACTGCTGCCCCCGCTCGTGTCCCGGCCCTGGGCCGCGCCCGCGTCGCCGGCTCGTGGATGATCGATCACGGCATCACTCGGGTCGCTCTCCGCGCCGGCCGACGACGCAGTCCCGAGGACCCGTTCATCCGGCTCCAGCTCGACCCGGACGTCCGCGCGGATCCGTACCCCGTCTATGACCAGGTGCGCGCGACGGCGCCGGTCATCCACGGGCTGGGCATCAGCGCGGTCACCACGCACGAGGCGGTGTCCTCGGTGCTGCGCAGCCCGTCGTTCGGCATGGCTCAGGGTCGCGGTGGTCTGCCGGGACCGCTCGTCAAGCTATCGCTCGCGGTGTTCGACCCTGCCGCCCCTGGGCCCGCCGACCCGCCTGCGCTGCTCGCGCTCGACCCGCCTCGGCACACCCGTTTCCGCCGGCTGGTCACGCGCGAGTTCGCGGCCCGCTCGGTGAGCCGGCTCGAGGACCGCGTGCGGGAGATCGTCGACGAGGTGCTGTCCGAGATCCCTGACAGCCCGGACTTCGACCTTGTCGAGTACTTCTCCTCGCAGGTGCCGCTGCGCGTCATCGCCGACCTCCTCGGCGTACCCGCTGCCATGCGTCCCTCCCTGCTCGAATGGGGCAACAAGGGCGCGATGCTGCTCGATCCAGGTCTGTCGTGGCGTGACTACAAGGCGGCGCGCGACGCGACTCGCCAGCTGCGTACCTGGTTCGACGCGCACATCGCTCGCGTGCGCCAACACCCCGGCGAGGACCTGCTCAGCCGGCTCGCGACGCTGTCCGGCGACGATGCGCTGACCGACACCGAGATCGCGTTCACCGGGCTGCTCGTGCTCGGCGCCGGCTTCGAGACGACGGTCAACCTGATCAGCAACGCCGTGGTTCATCTGTCCGCCAACCCCGATCAGCTCGACGTGCTGCGCGCCCGACCTGACCTGTGGGTCAACGCGACCGAGGAGACGCTGCGCTACGACTCGCCGGTGCAGATGACGTTCCGCCGGGCGACCGAGGACGTCGAGATCGCCGGCATGCCCGTACGACAGGGGACCGGTTTCATGGTCATGCTCGCCTGCGCCAACCGAGACCCTGCGGTCTTTGCCGAGCCGCACCGGTACGACGTCGCGCGCGCCAACGCGCACGATCACCTCGCGCTCTCCTCGGGTGTGCACTACTGCGTCGGGGCCGGCCTCGCGCGGCTGGAGACGTCGATCGCCCTGGAGATGCTGTACGACCGGTACCCCGACCTGCGAACGTCCGGCACCGGCGTACGACGACCGACCCGCATCCTGCGCGGGTACGAGTCGCTTCCGGTCACGACCGCTGCGGTTGCGCGAGCTGCGGCCGGCTGAGGGCAACGCAAAGGCTCTCGTCCGATGGGACGAGAGCCTTGGTGTCGTTTGGCCTCTGGTGAGGCGGGCCTTGGGGAGGCGAGCCGATCAGGCGGCGCGGCTGTCCTCGGAGCGCTGCAGGGCGGCGATCAGGTCCGAGCGCATCGCGGGGCTGGAGGCGTTCTGGATGGCCTCGGCGATGGCGCGGCGGTTGCGGCTGGACTCACGGTGGCTACGGAAGGCCTGCGCGAGGGCGGTCATGACGGGATCTCCTTCGGTGCTGGACTCTTCGCCAGCAAATATTTCGATGACGAAATAAATTCTACGCCTGGTTGCGCCTGCTCCCGACCACTCCGGGGGTGATCTCGACCACCCCGTCGGCCGGTCTTGGGGCGCTCCTCAGATGTCAGCCCCAGACCTTCACAGCGACGATGTACTCGGCCCGAACTCCGGACACCTCTGCCCACCGACAGGAGCGCCGCCAGTCGACCAGGCTTACATGGCCGCAGCGCCGCGTGGTCCCGCCGAGCTGGTCCACGACCTGGGCGGCGGTGGTCCCAGGTGGCCCCTGCACGACCCACTTGCGCGCGGCGGTGTGCTCCGACTCCGGGTATGTGTCTCCGCCGGTGACGACATAACCGGCGGGTACGCGTGGGCCGGCGCTCCTCGGAGGTGCGCCGTCCAGGAAGAGGGTCTTGGCGGCGATGGCGCAGCTGCCGACGCAGATGAGACAGAGCGCCATCGCGATGATCCGTTTGGGCCAGCTCGTGACCTCGTCCCCCATGGCTCAGTATCGGTCGGCGGTGGCGCGCCCGGGACCCGATTGGTCCACATCCCCGCCTGCGTCGAGGGGTTGTCCACACACCCCGGACACCTCCCACAGGGTGTCGGTTGTCCGGTCTACCGTCGGTGTCGTGAGTGAGGGGTACGAAGTCTCGGCAGCCGGGTGGGTCCGGCGCGTCAGTGACCCCGGGATCGAGCGGATCTGCGGTGATCTCGCGCTCGAGCGCGGACTCGGATATCTCGACGCTGAGCGGGTCACGTCCATCACCACCGGCGACCAGGGCCGGATGCTGCTGGCGGTGGTCGCGGGCAGCCGGCCCAACCCGTACTCCACGATGATCACCGCGAGCGGTCGCGACGTCGCCGGTGAGCCGGAGTGGTCGGGCCGGTGCAGCTGCCCGGTGCAGGTCAGCTGCAAGCACGTCGTCGCCGTCATCATGACCGCGCGCGAGGCGCTGGTGGCCGACCCGTCCACTGAGCCGACCGAGTCGCGTCAGCCCTGGCGCGCCGCGCTCGCCAGCCTGGTCGAGACCGCGCCCGAGCCGGTGTCCGAGCGGCACCCACAGCTCGGTCTCTTCGTCTCTGTGCGACGTCGGGCGACATCGGTGCGGGACAGCACGCCGCGGACCCACATCGAGGTGAGCCCGACGCGGCGTACCAAGACGGGCCGCTGGTCCAAGTCGGCCGGCTGGGCGGACTTCGTCTATCGGCACACCGAGCGGACGTCCGACCCGCGTCAGCTCAAGGCGATCCGTGAGCTGCACGCGATGGTCGAGCAGGACAAGGCGTGGCGCTTCGCCTCGCGCGGACCGACCGTGTCGCTGCATGACCTGCCAGCAGCCGTGTGGCCGCTGCTGGCACGGGCGGTCGCGGCGGGCATCGAGCTGGTGCCGTCGCCGCACGACGACCTGGACGAGGTTGTCCTGGCCGAGCAGCCGGCCGACGTCGGTCTCACGATCGACCGGGACGACGAGGGCGGCTTGATGCTCGGCTCGCAGCTCGACCACATGCTGCTGGACCACACGACCACCGATGAGGACGCCGCCGGCCAGGGATCGGGTCGACACCTTCGACTCGTGTCCGACGCGGCGCCTCAGGCGTCGCGTCACCTCCTCGGGGTGCCGGCTCATGGCGTCGCGGTCATCGACGGCGGTCACCTCACCCTGATCCCGCTCACCGAGTCGCCCGACGAGCTCACGTCCGACCTGCTGGACCGACCGCCGCTGCGCATCCCGGCCGATGACGTGCCCGAGTTCGAGGCGATCTACCTACCGCGGCTGCGGGAGCGGACGCCCCTGCGAGGCGCCACGGTCGCGGGGCGGGGAGAGGCTGCGTCCGGCGTACGACTGCATGTGCGTGCCGGGTCGCCGTCAACAGGTGCGGTGCGGGTGGAGCTGTCGTTCTTGTACGGCGAGGGTCACCTTGTGCCCGTCGGGCTGGGTTCGTCGATGAAGGGTCGCAGGCGGGGCGACGAGCGTGCCCTGGTCGAGTCGCTGAACGAACCGCTGCACGAGCTCGGACTGCTCGAACCCATTGGTGGCATTGGCTTCTGGCCCATCGGCAGCACACGCCTGACAGGCATGGACGCCGTGCGGCTGACGCTCGCGCTGGACGAGCTGGGTGGCCGGGACAACGTCGAGGTCGAGCTGGTCGATGACCTGCCGCCGTTCGAGCAGTCGACGGCCGAGCCGCTGATCCAGCTCAGCACGGCTGAGTCGGAGTCCAGCGACTGGTTCGACCTGCACGTCACGGTCACGATCGACCAGGAGCAGGTGCCGTTCGAGCCGCTGTTCACCGCGCTCGCGCGCGACGAGGACCACCTCGTGCTCGAGTCGGGCACCTGGTTCAGCCTGGCGCACCCGGCCCTCCATCGGCTGCGTGACCTGATCGGCGAAGCCCGCGAGCTGGCGGATCCGCAGGCAAAGTCATTGCAGCTCAACCGTTTTCAGGTCGGGCTGTGGGACGAGCTGGTGTCCGTCGGGGTGATCGGCGAGCAGTGCTCCGCCTGGGAGCAGTCGGTCGATCGGCTCCGTCAGCTCGACAAGATCGTCACCCCCGAGATGCCGACCGGTTTCCAGGCTCAGCTGCGTCCCTACCAGGAGGACGGGTTCGCCTGGCTGTCGACGCTGTGGGACACCGGACTCGGTGGCGTGCTTGCCGACGACATGGGCCTCGGCAAGACCGTCCAGACGTTGGCGATGCTCGCGCGCGCGGCCGAGGCCGGTGAGATCGGCGGCGAGGCGGGGCCGGTGCTCGTCGTCGCGCCGACGTCCGTCGTCGGCACGTGGGCGAGCGAGGCCGCGAAGTTCGCGCCGTCGCTGACCGTGGTGCAGGTGACCGAGACGTCCAAGAAGCGCACCGCGAGCCTCGCGGAGGTGGCCGCGGTCGCCGATGTCGTCGTGACCTCCTACGCCGTGCTGCGGCTGGACGCCGACGCGTTCCACGGCCAGCGCTGGCGCGGCCTCGTGCTCGACGAGGCGCAGATGGTCAAGAACCACCAGTCCAAGACATATCAGGCAGCCCGGCGGATCGGGGCGCCGTTCACGCTGGCGATCTCCGGCACACCGCTCGAGAACTCACTGATGGACCTGTGGTCGCTGCTGTCGCTGACGGCACCGGGCCTCTACCCGCGGCCCGAGCAGTTCACGATCGCCTACCGCAAGCCGATCGAGTCGGGTGAGCGCCCGGAGCTGCTCGACCAGCTGCGGCGACGGATCCGGCCACTGATGCTCCGGCGTACCAAGTCCGCGGTCGCGGCCGATCTGCCGGAGAAGCAGATCCAGGTGATGTCGGTCCCGCACCACCCGGTGCACGCGCGGATCTACGAGCAGCACCTCTCGCGCGAGAGGCAGCGGATCATGGGGCTGCTCGGCGAGCCCGAGGCCAACCGCGTGGCGATCCTCGCCTCCCTCACGCGACTGCGCCAGCTCGCGCTCGACCCCGCGCTGGTCGACGACTCGTACGCCGGAGTCGCAACCTCCGCCAAGATCACTGCGCTGGTCGACCAGCTGCGCGAGGTACGCCAGGAAGGGCACCGGGCGCTGGTGTTCAGCCAGTTCACGTCCTACCTGCGACTGGTCGAGTCGGCGCTGGGCAACGCGGGCCTGGGCACGTGCTACCTCGACGGGACCATGACGGCCAAGGCGCGCACGGCGATGATCGAGGAGTTCAAGGGCGGCGACGCCGATGCGTTCCTGATCTCGTTGAAGGCCGGCGGCGTTGGATTGACGCTCACCGAGGCCGACTACGTCTTCGTGATGGACCCCTGGTGGAACCCTGCCGCCGAGGCGCAGGCCATCGACCGCACGCACCGCATCGGTCAGGACAAGTCGGTGATGGTCTACCGGATGGTGTCGCGCGGCACGATCGAGGAAAAGGTCGTCGCGCTGCAGGACCGCAAGCGTGACCTGTTCGACCGGGTGATCGACGACGGTGGTGCGATGTCCGGCAAGATCACCGCCGACGACATCCGCGCCCTCCTCGACTGAGCCCCCCGCCGCGACACCCGCGCTGCCGGCCCGCGACACCCGCGCACTTCTGGCATCCGGACGCAGCTCTACCTGCGTTCCCATGCCAGAACTGCGCTTCGGTGAGTCGGGATCAGGTGACAGTTGGGCATCGGGTGGGCGCGGTGCGCTGTTCCGCGGCGCATGCTGGGCCCTCGGGCGAAGGACGGGGGCGGGATGTCGCGTACGTCCAACCGGCTGAAGAGTGCTCTTGCGATCAGCGCGCTGTCGGCGAGCGTCCTCCTCGGCGCCGGGTGCTCGGACGATGGCGGCCCGGTCAGCCGCGAGATGTGGATTGATGCCTACTGGATCGACGCGTCCGGGCAGCAGCTGACGGCCGAGGTGACCGGCGGCATCGATGAACGAATCGGCACGCTCAACGTCGTGGAGAACTCCGCGACGGTGCAGGTGACCGCAACCCTGGTCGATGACGACGGTGGGAAGTACGACGTGAAGGTCGGGTTCCCGCTCCGCGACCGCGTACAGCTCGAGTCGCCCTTGGGCGCGCGCAAGGTGGTGAGCCCTGGTGGCGCAGGAGTGGTGAGGCGTACGGGCAACCCACCGGCGGGACGAGTCACGGCTGGGCCCACCGAGCTCGGAGGTGCCCTGCAGACGGTGATGCCGTAGGTCAGCTCGAAGGGCCGCGCCTGACCCGGCAGTCCTCGGGCCTGACCGGCGTGTCGCGCCGGACCGCTGAGCTGGTCTGCGAAGAAGCGCAACAAGGTTGCCTATCTCCGCAACGTCGTTGTACTTCTCCGGAACACCCATTCACACCCAGCGTGCAGGGCGGGCTCAGGTGACGGTTCGATCTCGAGCCGTCTAGGAGCAACGTTGCGGGAGCACCCTGAAGGCATGTCGGAGTGGGAGGGACCGCGCGGGCCGCGGACCGTGATCGATCGGTTGTGGCGAGCGGCTGTGGCCGGTGGCTTGATCGCGGGCCCGTTGCTCAGCACCGGGTGCGCCGACGACGCCGGGGCGCCGGTCAGCAGCCACGGCCCGGACCGGGCGGTCAGCGAGATGTGGATCGATGCCTAGATCGGTGGAGATCAACCGACCGTCCTGCCGTAGGTCTCGACTCGGCCTCGCCTAGCGGCTCGCCCGGCTCAACCAGCGGGCGTGGGCAGGGTGCCGAAGGCGGGGACCAGGCGGGCGCGCAGCACCTCGACCAGCGTCATTGCATAGGTAGCGGTGATGTGGTTGCCGGACCGGTAGACGAGCACGTTGCCGATCACCGCCGGGCAGGCGGCCTGCGGGCAGACCCAGTCGTTGAGCGTGATCAGCGGTACGCCGGCGCGCTTGGTCGCCGCCTGCAGAGCGGGTGTGCCGAGGCCCGCGTTGCGCACGAACGTGCACTTGTTCGGCTTCTTACGGTGCGACGACACGCAGTCGACGGTCGACGCGTCCGGTGTAGGCACGTCGGTCAACGCTACGACGCGAATTCCCTTGGCTTTCAAGCGGTTCCACTGAGTGACGTATCCGTCGGCCATGTGCGTCCGCGTCGCCTGACCGCCGGGCGGCATGGCGTACGCCTCCTGCCCGGACACGAGGACCGCCGCTGGGCGGTGAGCTCCGGTCAGCTGCGCGAGCACGGACGCCGACCAGGCCGTGCACTGCACATAGCGCCCCTGCGAGGGTCGGTAGATCGTCTCCGCGTTGAAGGCGCAGCCTGCCTTCGTGTAGACGTCCAGCCGCCAGCCCTGGACACGGGCGATCCGGTCCATCGCATCGACCCACTGGTCGGACTTGGAGTCACCGACCAGCGCCACGGTCGTCGTGGCCTTGCGGTTGCCGAGCTCACAGCGGCGCACGTTCGTCGACTCGGGCGAGGTCAGGCACGCGTGCTTGGGCAGGTCGGTGGTTGCCCGCAGCGGATCCGGGCTGATGGAGGTCGGAGTGAGGTCGAGCGACCCTGCGGCCGGCGGGCGGGCGAGGACGGCGTTCACGGGAGGCGGGCCGGTGGGGCTCGGCTTCGCGGTGGAGGTGGCAGACGTCTTGCTACTCGGGATCCCGAACGAGGGCGTCCAGGTGGAAGACGGCGTCGGCGGTGCGACCGGGGCCGCCGCCGCGCCCGCGCCCTTCGCCTCCGCGGGGGAGGCTTCGGCGATCTGGGCCTGCGCGAACGAGTTGAGCGCGACCCCCGCGGTCACGCCGACGGCCGTGCACGTGGCACCGACCGCGAGCGCCACAGAAGGCAGCCGGGAGAGGAGCGCGGCCCGGCGTACCGGGTCTTCGAGCATGACGTACGTCAGCCAGGCCGGACCGGTGGAGGCGATGACGATGAGCAGCGTGACCGGCCACGCCAGCTCGCCCCACCGCGCTGTGGCGATGGCGACGAGCGGCCAGTGCCAGAGGTAGAGGCTGTAGGACAGCGCGCCCATCCGCTGCAGACGAGGACGACCGAGCAGCCGTAGCGGCCCCTCCTCGCGGGCGCGGAAACCGCCCGCGATCACGGCGGCCGTGGCCAACGCGGGCATCAGCGCATTGGAGCTGGGCCAGGCGATCTGCTGGGTGATGGTCAGCGCGCTCAGCACCAGCGTCACCAGTCCGCCCCACGCGAGCATCGTCGCGGCACCGCGCGTGGACTTCGCCCAGAACGGAGCGAAGAGAGCGACAAGAGCACCGATCCCGAGCTCCCACAGGCGAGTCGGGGTGACGAAGTAGGCCGGTGCGGGCGAGCTGGCGGTGTCGTAGATCGACCAGACGAGGGACGGCACGATGACCAGGAGGATGCCGCTGATCATCGCCGTGCGCAGCCGGAGACCGAACTGCCTTGCGAACCAAGCACATCCGAGGATGAGCAGCGGCCACAGAATGTAAAACTGCTCCTCGACCGCGAGCGACCAGTAGTGCTGGACCGGCGAGGCCGCGGTGTCGGTGGCGAGGTATTGCACGGACTGGTCCGCGAACCGCCAGTTGACGACGTACAGCGCGGACGCAATCAGGTCGCCGCCGATGGAGGACCAGCGGGTGCTCGGCACCAGCATCAGGGTCAGCAGCGCCGTGGCCACGAGCACCACCGCCGAAGCCGGCAGCAACCGCTTGGCTCGACGTGCCCAGAAGCGCATCAGAGACAGCCGTCTCGTGGATCGCATCTCGCGGTAGAGCAGCCCGGTGATCAGGAAGCCGGAGATGACGAAGAAGACGTCGACCCCGATGAATCCGCCGTCCAGGCCCGGGACCTCAGCGTGCGCGAGCATCACCAGACCGACGGCGATCGCGCGCAGACCCTCGATATCCGGCCGGAACGTGCCCGTCTGGGCCGCCGTGTGCTGGTCCGCGTCGGATCGCGCGGACCCCTGGACGCGGCGTACCAGCGTGGTCATCTCTCGAATCATGCTGACTGCCAGCCGATATCACAGGTTGCCACGCCGACAGGGGTCTCGATACGGCCTCGCCGAGGGGGCTCGTCCTACTCGACCTGGTGGCGGCGTCGGCCCATGGGCAGCTCGCGTTCAGATAGGTCTGCAGGCGCCAACCACGTTGCTTGGCAACGGGATCCAGCGCGTCCGCCCGCCGGGGCAGCGCGCGGGGTATGACAGGAGCATGGCGACTACGCATCCCGACCAGCCGGTGTCGAACGTCCCGCTCCCGAACGACCGGCTCCCGGACGTGGAGCCGGTCCGGCGTACGCCACTCCCGCTCGCCGCCCAGCCGGCACGCTGGCTCGAGGGATGGCGCGCGGCCGACGCCGCAGGTCGCGTCATGGCGCCGTTGTCCCGAGCACTGGCGCGGCCACCGCTGGATCGGTGGACGCTCGGCAAGACGCTGGGGCATGCGATCCATCCGGCGCTCACTGACCTGCCGATCGGCTTCTGGACCTCAGCGGTGACATTGGACGTGATCGGCGGGCCCGACGCGCGCCGCTCCGCTCAGCAGCTGCTCGGCATCGGCACGCTGAGCGCGCTGCCGACCGCACTTACCGGCGTCGCCGAGTGGGATCAGATTCCCCGACCGGAGTCGCGCGTGGCCACAGCTCACGCCGCGCTGAACGGTGTCGCCATGGTGCTGTTCGCCGGTTCGTACGTCGCTCGACGCCGCGGGCGATACGCCGTGGGAGTTGGCCTGGGGCTGGCAGCATCGGTCCCCGCCACGGCCGCCGGCGTGCTCGGCGGGCACCTCACCGGGGTTCGCCACGTCGGCATCCGCGACCCCGCGTACAACGCCGACGACGTCGGACCGCAGGTGCAGCGCCCGACCTCGTGACGGAGCACGCGGTCATTGCAGGAGCGAGATCTTCTGCCAGATCTTGCGCGACATCCCGGTGGTGAGCTGCTCGATGGTGCTGACGGTGTCCAGGACCACGCTGTCGGTGGTGTCCTCGGCGCACAGCGCGGCGGTCTTGGCGACGAGGCTGAGCATCTCGGAGCAGTAGTCGAGGTAGTTGGCCAGCTCGGTCTTCGTCATCTTCAGGTCGATCGACTCGTCCGTGCGCTGGAAGTCGCTGCGAATGCGGTCCGGGTCCTTGGTCAGCTGGTGCATATCGATGACGTGGGCCAGCGATCGCAGACGGTGGAGGTAGGCGAGGGTGGCCCCGCGCTCCAGCCGACTCGGCACCGCAGCGAGGAAGAAGACGGCGATGCCGGCGTACACGAGGTCGCTGATCGTGCTCTCGATGAGTGGCACCCACTCCCACGACTGCGACGGGCGCTGGTCGATGGCGCCCCTCAGCGCGAGGTAGAGCGTGGCGACGGTGACGAGCACCGCGATCGCGATGCCCACGCGAGAAAGCCTGCGGGCCATAGTGATTCGGCGCCGCGCGTGCTCGGACCCGGCTGCCACCTGGTCGACCACATTGACGAGCCTGCCGGCCACCTCGCGCAGGTTGCGGTCGGGGAAGCGAGCAATGATGCGGTGCTGCAGGCGTACGACGGTGGCTCGGACCGCGGAAGCCTGGAGGTGATCGTAGTCGTCCTTCGGCGGCGCCGCACTCCTGGCCATGGACGCTCACCTTATGGCCATTGCGCGGGCCCCGCGCCCTCCTCCGGAAGTCGACCGGCCCCCCTGCTTTCGGCGGATGTGCTCAGGTGGCCGTCGGCGGCAGCATGGATGGCATGAAGGTTCTTATCGGTGTGGTCTTCCTGATCGGCGGGCTGGTGCTCGCGCTCGCGTTGCCCGACACGGAGTTTCTCTGGTTCCGCGGCCGTCCGCTGGGCGTCGTGCTGGCGATCGTGGGCGTCCTGGACCTCGCTGAGGCCGGGTGGAACCAGTCCAAGAGAGCGGTTCCCGGACGCAGCTCCTGAGCTGGGCGCCGCCCGAAGTTACGGTTCAGTAGGTACGGTGAGGGCATGGCACTCTCCCTGACCCGCAAGCAGCCCCAGTCGTACGCCGGCAAGCGCGCTCTCGTGACCGGTGGCGCCTCTGGCCTCGGGCTGGCTCTCGTGCAGCGGCTCGTCGCCGACGGCGCGACCGTCCTCGCGATCGACGTGCACGAGCAGGCGCCCGAGGGTGCGCTGCCTGACGGCGTGCTCTACCGCCAGCTCGACGTCCGCAACGAGGAGGGCTGGGACGAGGTACGCAACTGGGTCGAGTCGACCTGGGGCGGTCTGGACCTGCTCGTCAACAACGCCGGCATCGCGGTCGGCGGCCGGATCGACGTCACCTCGCTCGATGACTGGGACCGCATCATCGACATCAACCTGATGGGCGTGGTCAAGGGCATTCGCGCGTTCGTGCCGATGATGAAGGAGCAGGGGAGCGGTCACATCGTCTCGACCGCCTCGCTGGCCGGGCTCGTGCACGCGCCGAGCATGTCGGCGTACAACGTGGTGAAGGCCGGTGTGGTCGCGCTGTCGGAGACGCTGCGCTACGAGCTGTCGCCGTGGAACATCGACGTCTCGGTGATCTGCCCGTCGTTCTTCCGGACCAACCTGGCCGAGTCGCTGGCCGGCAAGGACGTCGAGATGGAGGAGACCGCTGTCAACCTGATCACCAAGGCACCGCGCTCGGCGGAACAGGTGGCGGCGAAGGCGTACGACGCGATGCAGCGGCGCAAGTTCATCATCCTGACCGACCAGGACGGCGTGGCTGCCTACAACGGCAAGCGGTTCAGCCACCCGATCTACGACCGGATGATGAAGCAGGCCGGCGCGGACGTCCGCAACGGCAAGCCCAACCAGCTCGAGAGGCTCGCCGCGCTCCAGTCCAAGGTCAAGGGCCGCCGCCGCTCCTGAGCGACCACGCCGGTCGAGTAGGCGAGCCCGGAACCGCCGGTCGAGTAGGCGAGCCCCCAGGGCGAGCCGTATCGAGACCAGCCGCGCGCGGGCACCTGGTCTCGATACGCCTCCGCTAACGCTCCGGCTACTCGACCAGCGGTGGGGCTAACGGCTCCGGCTACTCGACCAGCGGGTGGTGGGCTACTGGGCGGGTATGCCGCCGGGGCCTTGGATGACCCGTCCGGGGAAGCCGCCGGCATTCTGCTCCTGAGGGAGCGCGACTGCCGCGCCGATCGCGCCCGCCGAGCTCAGCCCGATCACGATGGCGGCAGCAGTCGCAGTCTTGGCAGCCGACCAGCGCGCGGGTTGCGCGGGCACCACGGTCAGCTGGTGGGGTAGGTCGGCCGGGCCGGGCTGGGTCATCGCAACGTCCTTCGTGGTCGGGGAGGTGTGGCCCGTACGTTTCGCGCCCCGCCTGTGCCCGCGCTGTGGCCGCTGTGTCCGCGCCCTGTGCCCCCGAAAATCGGCCCCAGGGCACAGGAAACGCCCTCCGTGACGTTCGGAGGGCGTACATCCTGCCGGCGGTCACCGGCTCGTCACGCCGAGGCGTTCGGAGCCGGTGACACCGCCGCTCAACCGCAGTGCTCGAACTTGCTGGTGTACGCCGCGGTGCCGACCGAGCCGCCCCACTTGACGCACTTGCCCGATGCGGACTTGCTGATCGGGCCGGCGTAGTAGGAGAACTTGCCGGAGTCCGTGCTGCGCTTGGCGCCCTTGACCTCAAGGAACGACGACACCGCGCTCTTCTTGCCCAGCGAGGTGGCCTTGAGCGTGGTCACACAGTTCTTGCCGTTGCCGGAGTTGTAGAGCAGGTACGCGCGGCCGGACTTGCCCAGGGCCTGCGAGTCGATGACCTTGTAGCCGGAGCCACAGATCTTGCCCGGGGTGTACGGGTTGGTCGGGCCCGGGTTGGGGCCGCCACCGCCCGGCCACAGGGCGTCGAGGATGACCTTGGTCGCGCCCTCTTCCTTGCCGTACGCGTCCGGCACACCGGAGCGCTGGACGGCCTGCGCGATGTCGTTCTTGCTGCCGGTCTTCCACTTGCCGTTCGGGTAGAACTGCTGCATGACGGACAGGAACTTCTTGGTCGCGTAGTCGGGGTTCGTCACCTGTGCCGGGGTGCCCCAGCCCTGGCTCGGACGCTGCTGGAACAGGCCCATGCTGTCCCGGTCGCCACCGTTGTAGTTGTGGAAAGTCGTCTCCGCCGCGGCGGTCATCAAGGCGATCCAGCCGGCGCGGGAGTTCAGGCCCTTGCTCTTGGTGGCCTTCAGGATGAGGCGGGCACAGGCGACCTGACCTGCGTCGACACCGTCGAGGCGCGAGCCGTTGACCTTCGAGCTGATCTTCCGGGCGATCGCCTTGTCGCTCGCGGTCGGGCCGCAGGACTTGGTCGAGAGCATCAGCATCTTCTTGCCGTGCGCCGACTTGCCCTGCGTGTTGCCGAAGGCGTCGACTGGGTCACCGGCCGGACCCGGGATGCGCTTCTCGTTGAAGGTGGTCTTGGCGCCACCGTCGTGCTTCAAGTTGGCCGCGATGGACGTCGTCGCCGGTCCGCCGATACACACTGCACCGGCGACCAGGACGGCCACCTTGCCTCGTGTCGAGATCTTCATCGTGTTCCCCTTTTGCGTCGTGTGGTTGCCCCGAGGGCACCAACGCTGACGCTGGACCGGCCGCGTCCGGTCCCCTCTGCGTGTTGTCAGATCTGTCAGACACCCGGAACGACGCGGGTCTGACACGTTTGCAATGGGAAATCGGCCAGTGTTTCCGGGGGTGCTGGCGGGGTTGCCTGACAAGCCCAAAAATCTGTGTCAGGGCTGCTGATCCGGACGGTCCTGACAGCGCCGATCGGCGATCGCCATCTCGGGTAACGGCCGTGGCAGGGTTGATCGCCCAGCCAATGAGCCGAGCGAGCGACGGGACGTGGGCACGACATGAGGACGAAGCGGCACATCGCACTGGGGTTGCTGAGCGTGGCCTGTCTGGTCCCAACCGGATTGGTCGGCGCGGCCGACGAGAGCGTCGCCGGGACCGCCGACGGCGCGTGGCCGGGCGACTCCTCGGTGACCGTGGCCGACGGCTCGGGCGTCTTCGGCAAGAACCTCAGCGGCTTGGCCTTCGAGAGCCCGGACGTGTTGTGGGCCGTGAAGAACGGTCCGGGCACCCTCTACCGCCTCCAGCAGGACGGCGGGACCTGGGCGCCCGACGGGGAGGGCCACGCGTTGCACTACTCGGACGGCGAGGGCGATCCCGACGCCGAGGGTGTCGTCGCCACGGCGGATGGCTTGTTCGCCGCGACCGAGCGCGACAACGGCAACGAGGACGCCAGCTCGCAGAAGATCCTGCGGTTCGACCCGACCTCCTCCTCCGACTCGCTCAACGCGACCGGTGAGTGGGACCTCACCTCCGATCTGCCCGAGTCGGACCCGAACACCGGGATCGAAGGCATCACCTGGGTGCCCGACTCGTATCTGGTCAGCCACGGTTTCCGCGACGAGCACAGCGGTGCGGCCTACGATCCGTCGGCCTATCCGAACCACGGCAGCGGCCTCTACCTCGTCGGACTCGAGTCCAACGGCGGGGTGTACGCCTACGCGCTCGACCTGGCAGGGAGCGGCTACACCCGTGTCGCCACCGTCGACACCGGTCTCCCCGCCGTGATGGAGCTGGAGTTCGAACCGGAGACCGGGCACCTGTGGTCGGTGTGCGATGACACCTGCGAAGGGCAGTCCAAGGTCCTCGACGTCAACGACCAGGGCGCGTTCGCCGTGACCGCCACCTACGACCGGCCCGGCGAGATGTCCAACTACAACAACGAGGGCTTTGCTATCGGCCCACAGTCGATGTGCGCCAACGGCCACAAGCCAGTGGTGTGGGCGGATGACGACAACGACGACGACCATGCGCTGCGCAGCGGCACCCTGCCGTGCGCCGCCGAGTAGGCCAACTCCCGAGTCACGCCTGCGCCTCGAGCTCGGCGAGCTGAGCGCGTACGGCATCGGCCTCCGGCGTACCGAGCTCGTCGTAGATGGCGAGGGCCAGCACCGTCTGCTCGATCGCTGCGCGGTGAGCGCCGGCGCGGCGATCGAGCTCTGCAAGGTGAAGCAATGCGGTGGCTTCGCCGCTGCGGAAACCCGTGGTCCGGGTGAGCGCCAACGCCCTCCGATACAGGTCCTTTGCCTCTTCGAGACGACCCAGGTGGCCACACACCATCGCGAGATTGCTCAGGGTGTCGGCTTCGCCGGCTGGATCGTCCATCTGACGCCGCAGCTGCAGGGCACGCCGGCAGTAGTCCTCCGCCTCCTCGTCGCGGCCGAGTAGGTGCAGCACCCCACCGAGCGTGTTCAGCGCATAAGCCTGCAGGATCTCATCCTCGATGGCTAGGCCAAGAGACAACGCTCGTTCCCCCAGCTCCAATGCGTTGTCGTAGTCACCGATCAGAGACATGTTCCAGGACAACCGGTAGCACGCGAGTCCCTCACCCCAGCGGTCACCCGTGCCCGCGAATCCTTCGCGGGCGGCGCGGAAATGCTCCACAGCGTCCTTCTCATCACCGACGAGCTCGCTGAAGGTGCCAAGGTGCAGGGCTAGGACGGCGTCCGTGCCACGATCGGAAAGTCGTCCAGCAGCCGCCCGAGCGAGCGTATGCAACGTCTGCCCGTCCGCGAGGTGGTCGCGCATGTGCACGTAGCGGTACAACGTCAGGGCCAGGCGAATCACGAGCTCGGGCCGACCGCTTTCGTCGGCAGATCGGGCTATCGCGATCAGATTCTGCAGCTCACTGTCGAGCCATTCGAAGGCGGCGTCAGCGGTCGCGAAGTCGAGCCCGCCAGGTGCGCCGTCCATGGAAGGGCGGTAGCGCCGTTCATGGGGCACTGCTGCGTCCATCGCCGTCGCGGCCGTGGCGAGGTAGTGGTTGTAGAGCCGGTCGACAGCTGCTTCTCGGTCGGCCTTGGCGTCGATCTGCTCGCAGGTCTCGGCGGCGTACGTCCGCAGCAGGTCGTGCATGCCGTACTGGTGGTCGCGGGGTTCGACGAGATGGGTCGACGCGAGACGCCCCAGCAGTCGACGGCCTACGGGTGTTGGGACGTCGGCGAGGGCGGAAGCCGCCTCGATACTGATCCGCAGGCCAGGGTGAAGGCCGAGGAGCCGGAACATCCGTGCGGCGTCGTCGGAGAGGGCTTGGTACGTCGACGCGAAGACCGCGCGTACGGTCATCGCCGCGTCGTCGTCGGTCTCGAACACTGCAAGCCGGTGACGTTCGTCGCGCAGGTCGGCGGTGATGCCGGCGAGCCCCCGCTGGGGTTCGATCGCGACTCGGACGGCGGCGAGGACGAGGGCCAGGGGGAGATGGCCGCACAGGTCCGCGAGCTCCGCGAGCGCCTGGTCATCCGTCGAGGCGTCGGCTGTGGTCATCGCGCGGTTCAGCAGGGCGTTTGAGTCATCGGGGCTGAGTTGGTCCAGATGGAGCTGGACGGCGGCCTCGAGCGCTGCCAGGCCGCTGAGCCGATTGCGGCTGGTGACGATGACCATGCTTCCGGACCCGGGTAGCAACGGTCGGATCTGAGCAGCGTCACGGGCGTTGTCGAGGATGACGAGCATGCGTCGGTCGGCGAGGGTGGTGCGCCAGAGAGCGCTGCGTTCTTCGGCGTCGGTTGGGACCTGATCGCCGGGTACACCGGCCGCGCGCAGCAGCCGCTCTAGCGCGACAGCCGGGCCGACCGGTGCGGTCGAGCCGAAGCCGCGCAGGTTGATGTAGATGTCACCGTCCGGGAACCGCTCCCTCGCCTGGCGCGCCCAGTGCACCGCGAGTGTGGTCTTGCCCATTCCACCGATCCCGTGGACGACCGCGAGGACGACGTGGCCGGCGTCCGTCGTACGGTCGGCGAGCTGGTCTAGCTCGGCCAATTCCGTTGTGCGGCCTGTAAATCGGGGATCATCGAGGGGCAGCTGGCGCGGCACCGAAGGCGTCGAAGAGCTCGAGGTCCGGTCGGCGGCGAGCAGGTCCGCGTGGACGCGCCTCAGCTCGGGGCCGGGGTCGGTGCCGAGCTCCTCGGCGATGCGGGAGCGGATCTCGTCGTACCGCTGGAGCGCTTCGGCGGGCCGCCCCGAGCGGTCGAGCATGAGGATGAGGCGTTGCCACAACGACTCACGGAAGGGATGCGCGGCCGCGAGGGCGGGCAGCTGACCTGCCAGGTCGGGTGTGCGGCCGGCCGACAGGTGGTCATCGACGCTCCGCTCGACGGCCTGGAGGTAGGTCTCGGTCAACGTCGAGCCGACGACTTCGTGCAGGTAGGCCGAGTCCACTCCGGCAAACGGATCGCCCTGCCAGAGCTCGAGTGCCTCCTGGAACGCGTCCGAATCAGCGGAGTTGAGAGCGAGAAACCTTGCTATGTCTACGGATTCGGGCGCCACGGCCAGCCGGTAGCCGGACGGTGTGGTGTCGATCCGGTCCGCGCCGATCCGGCTGCGCAGCCTGGTGACGAGGGTGTGCACGCTCGCCTTGGTGCTGGCCGGCCGCTGCTCACCCCACACAGCCTGCGCGATCCGTTCGATCGACACGAATTCGCCTGGCGACACCGCCAGCACCGCGAGGAGCGCCCGCTGCCGGCCAGCGGGGATCGTCTCCTGGTGACCATCGAGCAGCACCCGGAACGACCCCAGCAGCTCGATCGTCAGGGGCGCACCGGCCGCGTGGCCCGGCTTGGTGCTCTTCGGCATCGCGGCTCCTCAGCTGGGCGGGTCGAGTTCGGCCAGACGGGCGCGTACGACGTCCGCCTCGGGCACGCCGAGCTCCTCGTAGCCGCGTAGCGCCTCTCGCCATAGCTGGAGAGCCGTCGAGATGTCACCGAGGCACAGGCTCGCGGCTGCCTGCCCGGCCAATGCCCTCGCGCTCTCGAATCGGTCAAGGCCGATGCCAAGGACCTCACGGTGGGTGGCTATTGCGGCAAACGGATCATCAGCGGCGAGATGGGTCTCGCCGAGAGCGTTCAACACCGCCATCTGCGTCGACCGAGCGCCCGTCTCACGAGCAATCTTCAGCGATGCCTGCAGCGCTTCCATGGCATCTCCGTGCGCACCGACACGGAGATGGATTGCGCCGACGTAGTGGAGTGCACTGGCCTCCCCATTCCGGTATCCCGCCGACTGTGCTGCCAGCAAGGATTCGCGGAAGATGTCCAGCGCCTCGTCAGACCGCTCCAACCGTGTACACACGAATCCGAGGTTGTTCAGGGCATCCACCTCTCCGGCGCGGTCGCCGATCTCGCGTCGCAGCTGAAGCGTGCGTCGGCAGTACGCCTCTGCCTGGTGATAGTTGCCCTGCCGGAAGAAGACGCCACCGAGGTTGTTCAAGGCATGGGCCTCCACAACCCGATCCCCGGTCTCAGCGGCAAGAGACAAAGTCTCCTCCAACAAATCGACTGCGTCGGCGTACTCACCACGGAGAAACTGCCGTCGTCCGAGCGCGTTGCAGGCAAGTCCGAGAGTCAGCTTGTCTCCCTGCGCACGGGCTTCCTCGAGGGCGTCACGGAACAGCTGTGCTGCGTCCTCGTCGCGACCGAGCTGCTCGTTCGCTGTCCCGAGGTAGGTCATCAGGACGGCATGACTGGGTACGTCGCCTATCCGGCTCGCGGCGTTTCGTGCGCGGGTGATCAGCGTGAGTGCATCGGTGTAGTGCGAACGAAGGTTGAGGTAGCGGTGCACCGTCCGAGCCAGTTTCACGAGGTATTCGTCTCGTCCGATCTTCTCGGCGAGCTGGGCAACGGCGAGGAGGCTGAGCCGTTCTTGGTCGAGCCAAGCCAGGGCGGCGTCGGCTTCGTCGAACTCGGCCGCCACCCGACGTGGGGTCAACTTCGGACGGTGGTGTTGCGTGTCCGGTGCGACAGCGTTCATCGCCTGCGACACGGTCGACAGATAGTGGTCGAGCAGCCGGTCGATGGCTGACTCACGGTCGGCCGCAGGGTCGATCTGCTCGCAGGTCTCGGCGGCGTACGACCGGAGCAGGTCGTGCATGCCGTACTGGCTGTCGTGTGGTTCGACGAGGTGGGTCGAGGCGAGACGCTCCAGGAGTCGGCGGCCTACGGGTGTCGGGACGTCGGCGAGGGCGGAGGCTGCCTCAGGGCTGATCCGCAGGCCCGGGTGCAACCCGAGCAGCCGGAACATTCGGGCCGCATCGTCGGGGAGGGCTTGGTACGACGATGCGAAGACCGCGCGTACGGTCATCGCGGCGTCGTCCTCGGTCTCGAACACGGCGAGCCGGTGGCGTTCGTCGCGCAGGTCGGCGGCGACACCGGCGAGCCCGCGTTGGGGTTCGCTCGCGACTCGGACCGCGGCGAGGACGAGAGCCAGAGGGAGATGCCCGCACAGCTCGGCCAGCTCGGCGAGCGCGGTGTCCTCGGCCGCGACGGCCTGGGTCATCGCCCTGTTCAAGAGGGCGTTGGAGTCGGTCGGGCTGAGCTGGTCGAGATGCAGCTGCACCGCTGCCTCGCGAGCAGCCAGGCCGCTGAGCCGGCTGCGACTGGTCACGATCACCATGCTCCCCGAGCCGGGCAGGAGCGGCCGGACCTGGGCGGCGTCCCGTGCGTTGTCCAGGACCACGAGCATGCGCCGGTCGGCGAGCGTCGTACGCCAGAGCGCACTGCGCTCCTCCGGCTCGGTGGGCACCTGATCACCGGGTACGCCGGCCGCGCGCAGCAGTCGCTCGAGCGCCACCGCGGGGCCGACCGGAGTGCTCGCGCCGTAGCCGCGCAGGTTGATGTAGACGTCACCGTCCGGGAACCGCTCGCGTGCGTGGTGTGCCCAGTGCACAGCCAGGGTGGTCTTACCCACCCCACCGATCCCGTGGAGAACGGCCAGGACGACGTGACCGGCGTCCGTCGTACGCTCGGCGAGCCGATCGAGATCGGCCAATTCCGTTGTGCGACCAGTGAATCGGGGATCATCGAGAGGGAGCTGGCGAGGGACCTGGCGTGCAGGTGCGCCCGATGGGCTATCGGCTGCGAGGAGTTTCGCGTGCACCTGCCGCAGCTCTGGGCCCGGGTCGGTTCCGAGCTCCTCGGCGATCCGGGAGCGGATCTCGTCGTACCGCTGCAGAGCCTCGGCCGGCCGCCCCGAGCGGTCGAGCATGACGATCAGGCGTTGCCACAACGACTCACGGAACGGATGCCGGGCCGCGAGCTCGGGCAGCTCGCCTGCCAGGTCCGGTGTGCGACCGGTGTCGAGATCGTCATCGACGCTCCGCTCGACTGTGCGGAGATGGGTCTCGGTCAGCATCGAGCCGACGACCTCGTGCAGATAAGCCGAGTCGACGCCGGCGAACGGTTCGCCCCGCCACAGTCCCAGTCCTGCCCGGGACATGTCCCCTTCCCCGCCCGTGAGCGCGAGAAACGTTGCGACGTCTACAGACTCGGGCTGCACAGCCAACCGATAGCCGGACGGCGTGGTGTCGATCTTGTCTGCTCCGATCCGGCCGCGAAGCCGGGTGACGAGGGTGTGCACGCTCGCCTTGGTATCTGCCGGTCGCTGCTCGCCCCAGACCGCCTGCGCGATTCGCTCGATGGACACGAACTCACCTGGCGACACCGCCAGCACCGCGAGCAGTGCACGTTGCCGACCAGCAGGGATCGTCTCCTGGCGGCCGCCGATGAGAACCCTGAACGGCCCGAGCAGCTCGATGGTGAGGTTACCTATGAGGCTGCGTTCGCTCGACCGCCCCTGGTCCGGCTCGGGACGTGTCGGCATGGCGGCTCCATCGTGAGGCGTGCTCGGGCCAGAGCGTACTGCTCGATGGTCGCCGCGACAGAGGTGTGAGGGCAGCGTTCAGGGCTGTCACGGCGCGGCCGTGACAGCCCTGAACGACGATGGGGCCGATTGACCGATCTAGGTGCAGTTCCGGGAGTCGACGATCTGGGTCCGGTCCACGCGCCCCCAGCGCGGGATGTTGCGGTTGCCCGAGATCGCCTCGCGGGGGAGCAGGCAGGTGATCGCCCCGCCCTCGGAGTGCAGCAGCGCTCCGTCGTTCTCGCAGCTGTTGAAGGCGTCAGCGCCGTACGCCTGCGAGCTGAGGTACTGCCGGCCGGCCGTCATGTCGCGGTACCTCGAGGTGGGTGGTCGCCGTACCCGAGTGCTGCGCCGATCGCCTTGATGGTTCGTCTCATGGTGTCGCCCGTGGTGGACGGCTGGCGCATACGTCCGGGCCCGACCGTTCGAGCCCAGAACCGTTGTATTCGGAGCGCCTTTCAGCTGGCTGTCACTCGATGCACTGAGCCGAGCGGCCGCTGGCGACAGTGGATTGAAAGCGCGTTGCCCGATGCTCCTCGCGAAGTGCTCTGTATCGCGGCCCGCACGCCGCGACCGTGACTCGTACTTGGGGGCGTTGTGGTGGTTAAGAGGATGACGCGACGGGTGATCGCCTTGATGGTGGTTCTCGTCTCGGTGATGGCGTTCGGCGCGCAGGTCGCGCCGGCGCAGGTGCCTGATCGAAGGGTCGAAAGGGCCGGGAGCGCTGACGACACCAAGAAGCCGAAACCGCCGGCTCCCAAGCTGTCCGCGACCGCCAGCGCGGTCGCGCGCGCCAAGGCGACGCACAAGAAGGTCGAGGTAGTCGAGCGTCGTACGGAGACCGCTCAGGTCTTCGCGAACCCGAACGGTTCGTTCACCGCCGAGCTCTCGGCGACACCACAGCGGGTACGCCGTGGGTCGGGCTGGGTGAAGGTCGACACCTCGCTCCGCTCTTCCGGTGACCGTGTCGCGCCGGCCGCCGTGACCACGCCGATCTCCTTCTCCGGTGGCGGCAAGGCGCCGCTGGCGCGGTTCGGGAAGTCTGGCCAGCAGGTCGAGCTCACCTGGACCCACGCCCTGCCGAAGCCGACCCTGTCAGGCAACGCGGCGACGTACAGCGAAGTCCTGCCGGGCGTCGACCTGGTCCTGCGCGCGACCGAGCAGGGCTACTCCAAGGTGTTCGTGGTCAAGTCACGTGAGGCCTCGCGACAGCCGGCGCTCGCCACCTTGAGCTTTGACCTGAAGACCAGCGGTCTGAAGGTCACCAACGACAAGGGTGCGCTGGTCGCCAAGGATGCCAAGGGTGTTGCGGTGTTCCGCTCCGGCAAGCCGCAGATGTGGGACTCGCCCAAGACGCGGGCGGCGAGCACGCAGACCCCGACCGGAGAGCACCACGCGGGCGGCCGGCTCGACGTCACGACGTCCCGCATCAGCGTGGCCCCCGACCAGAAGCTGTTGACCGACCCGGCGACGGTCTTCCCTGTCTCGATCGACCCGGACTTCAACGCTGGGAGGGTCTCGTGGGCGAAGGTGTTCTCGGGCCACCCGGGCAACAGCTACTGGAACGGCGCCGGCGATGACCAGCTGGTCAAGGTCGGCAAGTGCGACTTCTCCGGCTGCAACGGCATCGGCACCGCGCGGTCGTACTTCCAGTTCGACATCGCGCCGGTGCTCGGCAAGCAGATCATCAGCGCCGAGTTCAACATCTACGAGAACCACGCACCGTCCTGCAGCCCGCGCATCGTCGAGCTGTACGAGGCCGGTCCGTACGGATCGAACCTGTCCTGGAACGCGCAGCCCTGGACCCGTTGGATCGACGGCAAGAACGCGGCGCTCGGGTACTCCGACTCCTGCAAGCCGAACTGGATCGGGTTCAACGCCACGAGTGCCGTCGCCAACGCGGTCGGAGTCGGTTCGGCCCTGTCGGCGTACATGATGAAGGCCACGGACGAGGGCGACCGCCTGGCGTGGAAGAAGTTCGGCAACGACGCGCGGCTGATCGTCCACTACAACTCGATCCCGGACGTGCCGGGCGACATGACGATCGCCGGTAAGAGCTGCGGGCTCGTCCCGAACCAGACGTACGGCGATGACGCGACGCCGATGCTGCGCGCCCGGATCACCGACCCGGACGGCGGTCTCGTCGCCGGTCAGTTCGAGTGGCACCTGTGGCACGACCACTACATCGGTGGCGTCACGACCGCGATGAAGAGCTCAGGTGACGTCGCGGAGGCCGAGGTTCCGGCAGGTGCATTCGCCGATAACGCGACGATCGCGTACCGAGTCCGTGGCTGGGACGGCACGGCCGCCGGTCCGTGGAGTGGCTGGTGCGAGTACACGATCGACAAGGTGAAGCCGGGGAAGGCGCCGGCGATCTCCTCGGCGATGTATCCGGAGAACAAGTGGAGTGGCAACGCCGGTCGTACGGGCACCTTCACCTTCAACGCGGGCGGCGACTCGGACGTGGCCGGCTTCCAGTACGGCCTGGATATCACTGAGCCTCAGGAGTACGTCGCTGCCGACAAGGTGGGCGGCGCGGCGAGCGTGTCGATCACGCCCCCGGAGGACGGCCCGCACTTTGTGTATGTCCGGGCCGTCGACCGTGCCGGCAATGAGGGCCCGATCTACCAGAGCGATCCCGGGCACGGCGGCTACGCCATCCTCGTCGGGGCTCCGGCGCGGCCGGTCGGTCACTGGCCGCTCGACGGCACGGATCCCTCTCGTACGATCCCGGACGTCTCCGGGGAGGGCCACAACGGCACGTTGAGTGCGGCCGGGGCGACCTGGGCGGCGGGCCGCGTTCGTGATGCGGTCAGCCTGGACGGCCAGCAAGGCACCGCGACGGCAGGCGGTGGTCCGGTCATCGCGACGGACGGCACGTTCTCGGTTGCCGCGTGGGTCAAGCTGACCAAGGATCCGGGAGGCGACTGGAAGACCGTCGTCAGCCAGGACGGCAACCGGATCGGCGCCTACTACCTCCAATACGACGGCAACACCCGCGGCTGGTCGTTCCGGATGCCGCGCGGAGACATCGACAACGAGGCGAGTGACACTGCGCTCGCCCCGACTCCGGCGAAGGTCGGCGTGTGGACTCACCTGATCGGCGTCCACGACTCCGCTACCTCGCAGATGCGGCTCTACGTCAATGGCGTCGAGGTCGCGTCCGCGAAGCACACCGGCCGGTGGAAGGCCGCTGGCGTGACTCGCTTCGGCACCGGCAAATGGAACGGCGCGATCTCCGACTACCTCCCGGGTGTCATCGATGAGGCCCGCGTGTACGACCGGGTGCTGTCGCGGGGTGAGATCAGCGCCTTGGTCAACACGCCGACTCGTGAGGAGATCCTGACGGGCCTCGATGAGCCGAACGGGACTGCGGCGTATGACAGTTCGGGCAATGCGCGCACCGTGCGGTTGAGTGGTGGAGTCACTCGAGTCGCCGGCAAGGTCGGTGCGCACGCGGTGTCGTTCGACGGCACCACGGGCGAGGCTGCGACATCTGGTCCGGTGGCTTCGACCGACGGCAGCTTCACCGTCAGCGCGTGGGTCAAGCCGGATGTGCTGGACGACCAGGTCCGCACAGCCGTCAGCCAGGAGGGCACGACCTCGAGCGGGTTCTTCCTCGGCTACCGACCCGAGACCAAGCGCTGGGGACTACTGCTCACCGACGCCGACGCGTCGAATGTCGGTGGCCTGCGGGTGGATTCGCCGACCACGCCGCGTACGGACCAGTGGACGCAGCTGGTCGGCGTGTACGACGCGGCCGCTCAGCAGATGCGTCTGTACGTCGATGGTGAACCGGCGGGAGACCTGCCGTACGCCAAGCCCAGGTGGGCGGCCAACGGACCGTTGGTGATCGGCCGTGCCAAGTTCAACGGTCAGAAGGTCGACTGGTGGAAGGGCTCGATCGACAACGTGCAGGTGTTGACCGGTGCGCGGACGGACGAGCAGGTCAAGGCGGACTTCGACAACCCGGTGGAGGCCCGCGACGGGTTCCCCGTCGGTGTGGTGGCGCAGTTCGTCGGGCCGACCGGTGAGCGCCTGACCACGGTGCGCGGCACGGCTCCTGCCGGCTACCACTTCGAGTCGCAGCTCGGTCTGCCGGCGACCGGGACCACGGACACGCGGCAGCTCTACTCCTGCCGTACCGGCGCGGACCAGTTCGTGTCGACCGCTGCGGATTGCGAGGGCAAGGAAGCGCTCGGTCCGCTGACGACCGTCTACACGAAGGCGGCGGCCGGCGTACCGACCAGTCCGCTGTACCGGTGCGTGACTACCGGCGGCGACCACTTCGTGTTCAACGAGCAGGCGTGCAACGGCCACGGGTCCACGAACGACGGTCTGCTCGGCTACACGAGGGCGTACGCCGGTCTCGTCCGACACGTTCAGGACTACAAGCCGTGGCAGCACACCTCGCTCACCTGGGGGGCGCCGGAGCCGTACCAGTCGGAGGCGCACCTGGGCTTCCTGTCGAGCGTGCAGCAACCCGGGACGACCCCGTTGCACAGCTGTGCGGACGGCACTGACGAGTTCACCTCGACTGACGCAGCGTGCGAGGGCAAGACCGTACGCATGCAGCTGGGCTGGGTGTGGACCTCGGCTCCCACGGGGGTCGAGGAGAGTGCCGAGCTGCTCCGCTGCAAGACCTCTGAAGGGGAGCGGTTCGACTCCCTGGACCCCGATTGCGAGGGATCACAACGTGATCGGTCGCTCGGCTTCGTTGTGATCAAGGACTGATGATGAGCGAGAACAACATGATCTGGCGGATGGCGAAGCGGCTGACTGTCGCCCTCGTGACGATGGCGCTCGTGGTCGTGGGGATGGGTCGCCTGGCCGATCCGGCGGAGGCCGCGCCCAAGCCTGGCCAGAGCCGTCCGACCGCGCCCGACAAGATGAAGCCGGTCAAGGGTCACGGCACGAAAGCGGTTGCAGTCAACGCAGATCCGGCCGCGAAGGCAGCGCTCAAGGGCAACCCGAAGGTGGCGTGGCCCGCCGCGGGAGTCAGCGAGGTCGTACCCGGCGCCAAGGCATCCTCTGCCGTGGTCAGGGTGGCGGGAGACGCGAAGTCCAAGGCCGCTCCGGGCAAGGTGCGGGTCGAGGTGCTGAGCCACGACGCGGCGACCAAGGCCGGCGTACAGGGCCTGCTGATCAAGGCTCGTCGCGCGGATGGTGCCCGGAGCGCGGCCACGTCCGTGGTGTCGGTCGACTACTCCGGCTTCCGCAACGCGTACGGCGGTGGTTGGGCATCGCGCCTCCGTCTGACAACAGCGGACGGACGTCCGTTGCCGAGCCGCAACGATCCGAAGGCCGGCACGGTGACGGCATCGGTCGCGCTGGGGGCGACCGATACGACACTGGCGCTCGCCGCAGGCCCGGAGGGCTCGACAGGCAGCTACAAGGCCACCACGCTGGCGGAGTCGGGCAAGTGGCAGATGTCCGCGAACAGCGGGACCTTCTCGTGGGACTACGCGATGCGCGCGCCGCAGGTGCCGGGCGGCCTGCTGCCGCCGCTGAGCGCGTCCTATTCGTCGGCGGGTGCGGACGGGCGCACGGTGTCGACCAACAGCCAGCCATCCTGGCTGGGCGAAGGCTGGAACCTCGGCTCGGGGTTCATCGAGCGTTCCTACAAGGGCTGTGCCGACGACCTCGGTGGCAACAACGGGCAGACCAAGACCGGCGACATGTGCTGGGAGACCGAGAACGCGACGCTGTCTCTGGGCGGTTCGTCGAGCGAGCTCGTGCACAACGGTGGCAACGTCTGGCGGCCCGAGAAGGACGACGGCTCTCGGGTCGAGCACCTCTTCGGTGCGGCCAACGGTGACGACAACGGTGAGTACTGGAAGGTGACCAAGACCGACGGCACGCAGTACTTCTTCGGTCGTCGAGCGGACTCGTCCTGGAACGTGCCGGTGTTCGGCAACGATGCCGGAGAGCCTTGCTACAAGGCAGATTTCGCGTCTTCGCACTGTGTCCAGAGCTATCGCTGGAACCTCGATCACGTCATCGACCGGCACGGCAGCACCATCAACTACGTCTATGCGCCGGAGGCCGGTCGCTACGGGATGAACCTCGCCAAGGAGGCGGCGTCGTACACCCGCGGCGGCAACCTGCTGCGGATCGAGTACGGCGCTCGTGAAGGCCAGGCGGGCGTCCCGGCCAAGGTGGAGTTCGAGACCGGCGACCGCTGCATCCCTGGTGCGAACTGCACGATCCACAACGCGGCGAGCTGGCCGGATGTGCCCTGGGACCAGGACTGCCCGAGCGGGCCATGCACCGACAAGGTCTCGCCGACGTTCTGGTCGACCAAACGACTGGCCAAGGTGACGACGTACGCCGGCGCCAAGGCGGTCGACTCGTGGACCTTCGAGCACAGCTTTCCTGCCCCGGGCGATGACGGGGGAGCGGCACTGTGGCTGCGGTCGGTCGTGCACCGGGGCCTTGCAGGTGGCGAGATCGCTTTGCCAGCAGTCACTTTCGACGGCACGGCATATCCGAACCGGGTCAACTCGGCGGGCGACGGCATGCCGCCGATGAACAAGTACCGCATCCACGCGATCAACACCGAGTCCGGCGGCACCATCAACATCAAGTACGCCGATCCGAACTGCACGCCGGACAAGAAGCCGACCCCGGACTCCAACGGTTTGCGCTGCTTCCCGGTCCGCTGGTCCATGCCGCCGTCGCCGACTCCAGTCGATGACTGGTTCCACAAGTACGTCGTCTCGGAGGTCTCCCAGTCCGACCGCGTCGCTGGTGGGAAGCGCCAGCTGACGTCGTACAGCTATGTCGGTGATGCGGCCTGGCACTACGCGGACAACCCGCTGGTGGCACCTGAGCGACGCACGTGGTCGCAGTGGCGGGGTTATGAGCGGGTCATCGTCCGTAAGGGGGACACCGCCGCTGATGAGGGTCTGCCGCAGTCGCAGACGCAGCTGCAGTACTTCCGCGGGATGAACGGCGACAAGAAGGCCGCCGGTGGCACCAAGGACGTCGGGATCACGGATGCTGCCGGCACTCGCCTGCCGGACGACAACCCGTACGCGGGTCTGGTGCGTGAAGAGATCGCGTACGACGGTGTGGGCGGACCAGAGGCGAGCGCGACGGTCAACGACCCGTGGCGCCGAGGGCCGACGGCGACCCAAGGATCGCTGCAGGCGTTCCAAGTAGAGACCACTCGTACCACCACGCGAACAGCTTTGAAGGCCGGTGGTTTCCGGCGCACTGAGAAGAAGTCGACCTTCGACAACCTGGGCCGGGTGACCAAGGTTGACGATCTCGGTGACACCGCGAAGGGGGACGACGACCGGTGCGCCACGACGTCGTACGTCGAGAACGTGGGCACCTGGCTGATGGACACGCCGTCCCAGATCACCACGATCGGAGTCGCCTGTGGCGGCTCGCCGACGTTCCCGGCCGACGCGATCTCTGACGTGCGCAACTCGTACGACGGTGGCGCGTTCGGCGTGGCGCCGACGGTGGGCGATGTGACCCGCGTCGAGAAGGCGGTCTCGTACGACGGCAGCACGCCGCACTTCGACACGGTCTCGCGGGCGACGTTCGATGGGTACGGACGGGCGCTTGACACCTTTGACGCGCTCGACCGCAAGACCTCGACGTCGTACACGGAAGCCGACGGACTGACGACGGGCAAGAAGGTCACGAATCCCCTTGGGCACGAGGCGACAACGACGGTTGACCCAGTGGTCGGCCAGCCGGTGCTCGACGTGGACCCTGCGGGACGGCGTACGGAAGCGACCTACGACGGCCTCGGCCGGATGACGGCGGCGTGGCTCCCCGGGCGGGCCAAGAGTGACGACCCGACGACGCGCGTGGCGTACGAGGTGCGGAACAACGCACCCAGCTGGGTGCGGACCGAGTCCCTCAACGCGAACGGCAAGTACACCCCGTCTTACGCGCTGCTCGATGGGTTCCTGCGGGCTCGTCAGACGCAGACGGCGGGCACTAAGGGTGGGCGCATCCTGACTGACACGATCTACGACAGCCGTGGGCTGAAAGCCGTGACGCGAGAGCCGTACTGGACCAACAGCGGATCTCCCGGGACGGACCTCTTCATCCCGACGGATGCGTCCCAGCTGCCCCGGCAGACGGTGACGCGATACGACAGCACCGAGCGACCGGTCGCGTCGATCTTCCTGGATCACAACGTCGAGAAGTGGCGTACGACAACGGCTTACGGCGGTGACTATGTCTCGGTCGATCCGCCGACGGGTGGCACGGCGACGACGACGTACGCCGATGCCCAGGGGCAGACGACGGAGCTGCGTCAGTACAAGTCGGGCGCTGCGAGCGGTGAGTTCGATGCCACGAAGTACACGTACACGAAGGCTGGCAAGCCCGCGAGTATCCGTGATGCCGCAGGGAATACGTGGCGCAACGAGTACGACGTGCTCGGGCGACAGACGAAGGCGGACGATCCCGACAAGGGCATCACCACGATGGCCTACGACGCGGCTGATCAGCTGACCAGCACGAAGGACGCTCGCGGGTCAGTCCTGGTCTACGGTTACGACGCCCTCGGACGCAAGACCTCGACACGGCAGGGATCGGCGACCGGTTCGCAGGTGGCGAGCTGGACGTACGACACCCTTGCAAAGGGGGCGCTGACCTCCTCGACGCGCTATCAGGACGGTCGCGAATACACCCGCGCAGCAAGGGGTTTCGACGCTGCTGGCCGGCCGACTGGTGAGACCGTGACGATCCCGGCCGAGGACAAGGGCCTGGCCGGGACGTACACGACCGGTGTCACCTACAAGCCGGACGGGAGTCAAGCATCGGCCGCACTCCCGGCGCTGGGCAATCTGCCGGCCGAGACGATCCTCAATGGCTACAACGACCTCGGCATGCCGACCACGCTGAAGGGCGGCACGACGACGTACGTCGGAACGACCGACTACACCGAGATCAACGAGCTTCAGCAGGTCGCGCTCGGGACGGTGGGCAAGCGCGTCTGGCAGACGACGTTCTACGAGACAGGGACCCGGCGGCTCGGCCGCTCGCTCACGCAGAAGGAGTCGGACCCGGCTCTCGTCGACAAGCTCGACTACAGCTACGACAACACGGGCAACCTGACGTCGGTCAAGGACGAGCAGCCGGGATCGGTTGATACTCAATGCTTCCGGTACGACTACCTGCGCCGGACGACGGACGCCTGGACCGCGACCGCAGCGTGCTCGTCGGCTCCCTCTGACTCCACGGTGGGCGGACCGGCGCCGTACTGGCAGAGCTACGGCTATGACGCGACCGGCAACCGGACCTCAGTGACGAAGCACGGGGTGGGCTCAACAGCGGACGCCGTGAGCGCGTACGCCTATCCGGCCGCCGGCCAGGACCGTCCGCACGCCGTGCAGTCGGTCACCACCGCGGGCAAGCCGGAGCAGAAGTACGCGTACGACGCGACTGGCAACATGAGCGACCGCGCCGGCCAGCCCATGGCCTGGGGAGTTGACGGCAGCCTCGCCAAGGCGGGCTCGTCGACGTATGTCTACGACGCGAGCGGTGCTCAGCTGATCCGCCGGGACAAGGACAGTGCCACGCTCTTCGTGGGCGGCGGCGAGCTCAAGGTCGATACGGCTACGGGTGCGAAGCGTGGGACGAGGTACTACAGCGCGAGCGGTGCGAACGCCGTACGGACGTCCGCCGGCGTCGTGTGGCTCGCGTCCGATCACCACGGCACCTCGCAGGTGGCGGTCAACGAGAGCACGCTGGCCTCGACGGTGCGGCGGTTCGACCCGTTCGGCAACGCTCGCGGCACGGTGACCGCCTGGCCGGGTGGCTCGCGCGGGTTCGTCGGTGGGACCACCAACGCGGAGACCGGGCTGACGCGGCTGGGTGCTCGCGAGTACGACCCGGACCTGGGCAAGTTCATCTCGGTCGACCCGGTGATCGATCCGGCCGACCCGCAGCAGATGAACGGCTACTCGTACGCCAACAGCAACCCGGCGTCGTCCAGTGACCCCGACGGTCTGCGCAACATGGACGACTGCGACGTGAACGGTCACTGCGGTGCCCAGGCCGAGAAGAACTGGCCCGCACCACCGAAGCCGCGCCGGACGAACAAGTGGGACGACTGCGATGCATGGGGACAGTGCGGCCAGAGCGCCAGCCGCACGGTGAACCCAGCCGGCAACATCAAGCGCAATCGGACCATCGGCGATCAGGTGATCAAGAAGATCAAGCAGATCGCTGATGTCGCCATGTCAACGGCGGACACGGAGAACCTACTCCGCACGGTCAGCAAACTTTTCTCTGGTGACGCGTACATCAAGTCGGCGTCCTTCTGTGGCGAGGCGGTTGCGAGCGCCATCCTTTCTGCATCGGCTGGCGGTTGTCTCACGATTGACGATGTCGGAATTGCCGTGAGCGGTGGGGTGAAGCTCGGTGTTGAATTTGGGGGCGGCGCTGCGGTGAAGCTCATGTTGAAAGTGTCCACTGGCCCGGCGACAACAGGCACTGAGTACTCACTCGCGTCATCTAACGGTTACAACAACAAAACGACTGCCAAAGACATCAACAAGAACCTCGAGCCAGACCACAAGTTCAAAGACGAATTCTTCAAAGAAGGCGGGTTCAAACTCAGGAAGCCTGGACTTTTTGTCGAGACCGAGACAAAGGCCGCAGGGACGAACAACTGGTCGACCGATGTCGCCGTGGGGCTTCAATGGGGTGCGCACGCCAGCTTTGGCGGCACCTACTTCTCAGCCGAGGGCGGCACATACGTCCATCGCTGGTGAGTTCAGAGCGCACACGGAGGGGGCCAGATGTCGAACCGCGACTACTGATATCGAATAGGTCACTAGCGAGGAAGGACAAGAAGGTGATCTCCATGACGGCCGACCGTGACGTCTGAGACCAACGATCAATACGAATAGCCTCCCGGTGACCTATTGCCGGGAGGCCATTCATGCCCGCGCAGGTGGCGGCGATCTAGGTCGTTGGTGTCAGCGCTCGAGTCCAGGAAGGCGATGTCGTCCTGGCTGCTGACCTCCGACGTACGCGATCGGTTCGGTACTGGTGGGCCCCTCGCGGTGAGCCCGGGCGACGCGTTCGCGAGTCGTCGCCCGAATGAGTTGGGTCTCAGGATCCACCCCCGGTCGGAGTCGGTGGTTGGAGCGCATGCGGTCTGCGATCCACAGGGTGGCGTGGCGTTGGGCGTCCTCGTGGTGGACGAGCGACCGGACGAACTCGTCGCCTTCTTCTGCCGGGAAGTCACGCAGTGTTCGGCCGTTCAGGTTCAAGAAGGTCACCGTCGAGAGCCAGGCGATCCGCTTGTTGCCGTCGCTGTAAGCCTGCGCCCTCTGGACTCCGTCCAACAGCTTGGCGGCTCTCTCAGCCACTGTCGGATAGAGGACTTGCCCGAACACCTCTTGAAACGGAGCAGACACCGCACCTTCCAGCAGACCCTCGTCACGGAGCTCACCTGCTCCGAGGTAAGCCGTGTAGAGATGCTTGACGTCGTCAAGCATCAGGCGAATGGTCACTTGGCCAGCAGCGCCAGCAGCTCGCGCCAACGCTCGGCATTGGCCTTGCCGGCGGCATCCAGGTCGCTCTCATCGGCGTCGTCGTATGCGAGAGCAGGTGGCTTCGGACCGGCGCCGTCCAGGCTCTGCTTTGAGTAGTAGCGCGACATGGCGTCGCGGCTGATCTCTTCATCTGCGGTGTCCCGAGCCTCCCGCCACGGAGCGTCCTCCCGCGGGCTGTCGCTGGAAGATTCGGCATAGTGCGCGATCACGACGTCAACGATGAGAGCAGTTTGCGCGTCCACAGCGTCGGGATCGGCCTCGTCCTGGTTGCCTTGAAGCGCCGGCGTCACGGGGCCGGACTCCGACGCCTCGATCGCCTCGTCGAAGAGCGGTCTTCCAGTCCACGCCAGAGCCCAGGCCTGCATGTAGTACGCAAGGTCCTGCAGCTGCTGCTCGCTCGAGAGGTCCACCTTCGACCGGATGTACTTCGCCACATCGACAGCGCTGGTCATCGCGACCCCTTTCAAGATGGTTCGAGTCTAGGACCAGTCCCGCGATCGTCACGGGGGCGAGATGGGTGTGCGCTGAATGCCGTTGCTGGCACCACAAGTGCGTCCCTCGGGAATGGTGTCCACGATCGAGCGGCCGTTGATCACGTTCAGACCGTCGTACGCCGGCCGTCCCTCGACGATGCTGCGGAACGAGTAGCGGGTCAGGTTCACCAGCGAGCACGACTTGCCGTAGACCGCGATGTCGAAGAAGTACGACGCTGTCGCCCGCTCCCCGTCGCCGGACTCGCTCTCCTCGATGCGCTTTCCGAAGAGACCGCCGCCGGTGAAGGTGCCGACGGTCACGCGATTGCCGTCGATGCCGGGCGTGTGCATGTGACCGTCGATCAGCATGCCCTTGGTCTTGATGCCTTCAACGGCGGCCGGCTCATGACTCACGACGATGTCGGGAAGGGTGCGGTCGCCGTACGCCGCCAGGAAGGCCTTCTGCCGTGGCTTCTGCTTCTTGTCGTTGTCCGTGTCGGAGTCGCCGTAGTAGCGCGGGTCATTGAAGCCACCGATGGTCACGCCGTCCACCGAAACCTGCTGGTACTGACCATTTTTCGGCTCGAGCAGCACCACGTTCGGGATGGCCGCGAGCCGATCGAGAAGTGCGCGGTCGGTGGCGCTGGTGGCGTCGTGGTTGCCCTTCACGAAGATGTACGGCACACCCAGCTGCGCGATCGACGTGAAGATCCCGGCCGCCTCGGCCTCACGAGGGTTGCCGAAGTTGATCAGATCGCCGCTGTCGACGACGGCGTCGATCTTCTCGTCGGCGATGAGGCCTTTGATGATCGGATACTGGTTGGCGCCGTGGATGTCGCTCACCATCAGCAGTCGTACGGCGGGCTGCTGGGCCAGCTCGGGCGGCACCAAGGAGTCCTGCAGGGACTGCGAGAGGGCAAGCACGTTGGTGACATAGCGCGACACCTGCTGGGCCCTCGTCTGTACGTCGGTGAGCAGACCGGCGTTCGAGCGCACCGTGCCGAGGAGGCTGGTCGCGCGGATGGCGGCGACCCGATCGCCGCGGTAGGCCTGCCACCCGGCGATCGCGGGCACGAGGACGCCGATGACGGTTGCCGCCGCGATGACGCGGACCTGGATCCAGCTGGGATGGCGATGGTGACGACGCCCAAGCGCCAGCAGCGTCAGCATGACCGCCTCCGCTGCCAGGAGCCCGAGCCCGAACCGCAGGACGACACCGCGCAGCGCCGAGCTCGCCACCCGGCGTACCTCCCCGTCGGTGGGCCGGAACGTGTCGACCGAGACGTCCTCGCGGGCGAAGAGGTCGGTCACATCGCCCTTGACCTGGGTGCGCAGCTCGATGCCAGGCGCGGGGACGGGTCCGTCGAAGTGCACGTCGATGTCGCCGAAGACGGTGGGCGCCTTGAGGGTCGAGGACGGCCAGGCATGGAGGCTGACGGTGCCCTCGTAGTAGCGAGTGTGCACGGGAGTCGGCAAGACCAACGTCGTGGCGATACCGGCGACGTACCCGACGAGCGCGAGCCCGAGGATGCCGGCGGCGATCAGCAGCCGTCGTCGCCACCGCGGCCAAGCGGGCGGCTTCGGGTCTCCGGGTGAATCGGAGTCATCGGGTGAAGTGGACTCGTCGGGCGAAGCGGAGTCGTCGGAGGCTCCGGCGTCGTCGGACGGAGTGGTCTCGTCGGGCGCCGTCGCGTCCGACTCCTCACTCGCGGGACTGCTCACGCCATGCCTCCGTCAGGATCAGGTGATCGCCGGTCCCACGATAGGGACCTCGGCCGGTCAGTGCGGCTCATCGGGGGCCCTGGGCCGGGTCACAGCAGACGCATAGGCGACATCGCCACTGTCGCTGGCATGGACCCGATGACCACGGCGCTGCGCAGCGCGACCACGACCAGATCGGCTACCCCGGCCGCCGCGGCCAAGGCCCGCCTCGCACGATGGTGGCGCGGCAGCCCCGACGATCCCGCATGGGCGCGGCCGGCTCTGCTCGCGCTGCTCGTAGCGACAGCAGGCCTCTACCTGATCAACCTCACCGCGAACGGCTGGGCCAACTCGTTCTACTCCGCTGCGGTGCAGGCCGGTTCGGAGTCGTGGAAGGCGTTCTTCTTCGGGTCCTCCGACGCGGCCAACTCCATCACGGTCGACAAACCTCCGGCCGCGTTGTGGCCAATGGCCCTGTCAGTACGACTGTTCGGCCTCAGCTCGTTCGCCATCCTGCTGCCGCAGGTGCTGATGGGAGTCGGCACCGTCGGTGTCGTCTACGCGACCGTACGCCGGACCTCGGGTCTTGTGGCCGGCCTCCTGTCGGGCGTGGTGCTGGCTCTGACTCCGGTGGCGCTGCTCATGTTTCGGTTCAACAACCCGGACGCGCTGCTCACCTTGCTGATGGCCCTCGGAGCCTGGGCGACCGTGCGTGCGATCGAGCGCGGCTCCATCCGGTGGATGGCGTGGGTCGGTGTGTTCATCGGACTCGGCTTCCTGACCAAGACGCTGCAGGTGTTCCTGGTGGTGCCGTTCTTCGGGATCGCCTGGGTCGTCGCCGCGCGAACGACGTCGCGGCGTCGAGTGATCGGCTCGCTCGTCGGTGTCGGCGCGATGCTGGTCGCGGGCGGCTGGTGGGTCGCCATCGTCGAGCTGATGCCGGCGTCGGCGCGACCGTACATCGGTGGCAGCCAGAACAACTCGTTCCTCGAGCTCACCTTCGGCTACAACGGACTCGGCCGGATCAACGGCAACGAGACCGGCTCGGTCGGCGGCGGGGGAGGCGGCCGTGGTGGTGGTGGCTGGGGCGAGACCGGCTGGGACCGCATGTTCAACAGTCAGGTCGGCGGTCAGATCTCGTGGCTCATCCCGTCCGCGCTCATCTTGCTCGTGGCGGGACTGGTGCTGCGCGGCAAGCGTCCGCGCACCGACCTGCGTCGCGGGGCATACCTCGTCTGGGGCGGTTGGCTGCTCGTCACGATGGCGACGTTCTCGTTCATGGCCGGGATCTTCCACGAGTACTACACCGTGGCGCTCGCTCCGGCCGTCGCCGCGCTCGTCGGGATGGGCGTGGCCGAGGCCTGGGAGCGTCGTCGTACGCCGGTGGGCACCGTCATCCTCGCGGCCGCCACGGCCGCTGCAGCGACCTGGGCGTTCATCCTGCTGAGCCGAACCACGGCGTACGGCAACGGTTTTCGCGTCGCCATCCTCGCGGTGGGCATGTCGGCAGCGTTCCTGATGCTGGCGCTGCCGTGGCTGCACAAGAGGGCGATCCCGATCGTGCTCATCGCAGGCGTGCTGGCCGCGCTGGCCGGACCGACGGCGTACGGCATCACGACCCTGCAGGAGAGCACGTCGGGCTCCATCGTCTCGGCGGGACCGAGCAGCGGCGGCCCCGGCGGCGGACCGGGTGGCGGCATTCGAGTCTTCCGCGGCGGCCCAGCCGGTCAGGCCGCCGCGGCTCCGGGCGGACGGCGTGCGCCCCAGGGCGGTCCGGGCGCGGCGCGCGGTGGACAGGCTCCCGGTGGGCAAGCTCCGGCTGGGGTGCCAGGCGGACGAGCAGCAGGCGGACAGACGGGCGGCGGAGCACCCTCCTTCGAGCGGACGACGGGCGGCATGGGTGGCCTGCTCAACGCCACCACCCCGAACACTCAGGTCGTCAGCGCGCTCAAGGCCAACGCGTCCGACTACACGTGGGTCGCAGCGGCCATCGGCTCGCAGAACGCCGCCGGACTCCAGCTCGGCTCTGAGCTGCCGGTGATGTCGATCGGCGGGTTCAACGGCAGCGATCCGTCGCCGACGCTGGCGCAGTTCCAGGAGTACGTCCAGCAGGGCAAGATCCACTACTTCCTGGGCAACGGTGGCGAGGGTTCGGGCGAGGGCGGCATGATGCGCGGCGGACCTGGAGGCGACGGCAATGGGAGCGCGATCTCGACCTGGGTGCAGGAGCACTACGCCGCGGTCACGATCGGCGGGACCACGTTCTACGACCTGACTCAGCCAACCTCCTGACCGGCCGACGCCGCCCCCTCAACACGGAGGGCGCGGCGTACGGCACGGGTCTTGCGATTGGCCCTAAGGTGGCGTCGTGAGGGCCTTTCGCCCGAGACGTTCCACCCCAAAGGGTGGGGTGTACCGACCCACCGCCCCTGATACTGAGCGCCGTGACCTCATCTGCACCCCTGCGCATCGCCGCTGTGAACGACTATGACGTGGTCGTGGCGGGTCTGCACGCCATGCTGCGTCGCTACGCCCGCCGCGTCTGCGTCGTCGAGCTCGACACCAATGTCGCGGTGGCGCAGCGCGTCGACATCGCGTTGTACGACACCTTCGCTCAGACCCAGGACAACGGCTCGGAGATCATGCGGCTGCTGCGCAACCCGAGGGTCGGAGCAGTGGTGGTCTACACCTGGAACTTCCAGCCGGAGGTGGTCCAGGCCTCGATCGATCGTGGCGTGCGCGGCTACGTGTCCAAGACGCTTGCTGCCAATGCGCTGGTCGACGTCCTCGAGCAGGTACATGCCGGCGAGGTCGTCGTCTCGCCGACGCCCGGCAACGGGCTGGTCACGGGGGAGTGGCCCGGGCGCGAAGAAGGGCTCACGCCGCGCGAGGCCGAGGTGCTCGGGCTGATCACGCAGGGCCTGTCCAACAACGACATCGCCGCCCAGACCCACCTCTCGATCAACTCGGTGAAGTCCTACATCCGCACGGCCTATCGCAAGATCGAGGTCACCAGCCGCAGTCAGGCGGTGCTGTGGGGTGTCCGGCACGGGTTCGAGCCCGACCAGACCCGGTTGCGCCCGCCGACGCACGACGGGTCCACCCGGCTCGCCTGAGCTCAGTCGTCCTCGGGCGGGGTCTCGGCGCCTTCGGCCTCGTCGCGGTCCGCCCACTCCAGCAGCGTGTCCAACCGGTACGCCTTCGCGTCGATGTCCGCGTGCAGGTCACCCAGCTCGGCATACCTCGCCGGCACGGTCGCGATGGTCAGCTCCTGCGGCTCGACGTCGTCGACCTCATCCCAGCGGATCGGCGTCGACACCGTCGCCTCCGGGTTGCCCCGCACGGAGTAAGCGCTCGCGATCGTGTGGTCGCGGGTGTTCTGGTTGTAGTCGACGAACACCGTGGTCGGGTCGCGGTCCTTGCGCCACCACGTGGTCGTGACTTCCTTCGGCGTACGACGCTCCACCTCGCGCGCGAACGCGTGCGCCGCGCGGCGTACGTCAGCGAAGCCCCACTCGGGCTCGATGCGCACATAGATGTGCAGGCCCGACCCGCCGGATGTCTTCGGAAACCCTTGAACACCAAGCTCATCCAGCACTTCGTGAGCGACATGCGCGGTGCGGCGGACTCGGTCGAACGGGCAGTCCGGCATCGGGTCGAGATCGATGCGCCATTCGTCGGGACGCTCGGTGTCGGCGCGGCGGGAGTTCCACGGGTGGAACTCGACGGTCGACATCTGGACGGCCCAGATCACGGAGCCCAGCTCGGTCACGCAGACCTCGTCGGCCGTCCGGTTGTAGCGCGGGAAGTGCAGCTCGACGGTCTCGACCCAGTCGGGTGCGCCGCGAGGGATGCGCTTCTGGTGGACCTTCTCGCCGGTGACACCCGTGGGGTAGCGGTGCAGCATGCACGGCCGCTCGCGCAACGCGTTGACGATGCCGTCGCCCACGGAGAGGTAGTAGTTCGCGAGGTCGAGCTTGGTCTCGCCGCGCGTCGGGAAGTAGACGCGGTCGGGGTTGGAGATGCGCACGGTGCGCTCGCCCACGGTCAGCTCGGTGGCGGGTGAGCCGCCTTTGCTCGCCATGACCCGATCCTAGGAGGCGGCGGCGGGCGTGCTGGCCTCCACGGTTCGCACCGCCTGGGTCCGCAGCGCCTCGGTCAGCGTCCGGATCGCCGGGCGACGACTGGACGAGCGGCGGCAGATCGAGAAGATCCGGCGCACTGGCCGGTCCCCGCGCAGCGGGACGACGCGCACCGAGTCGGGCATCTCCGGACGACCGAGCCGTGGCAGCGTCGAGATCCCGAGTCCCGCGGAGACGAGCGCGATCTGGGACGGGTACTCATCGACCCGGTGTACGACGTCGGCGCTGTGCCCACGCGCGGACATCTGGTTGCGCAGCCAGCGGCTGCAGATGCTCGCGTCGTTGGTATCGATGATCCACGGCGCATCGAGTAGGTCGTCGAGACTCAGGGACGCGCGACCCGCGAGGGGGTGCTCGCACGGCAGCAGGATGTCGACCGGATCCTCCATCAGCGGCGACTGGGTCAGGTGGCCCGGCACCTCGATCGGAGCGTCGACCCAGTCGTGAGTGATCGCGACATCAGCGTGACCGCCCTCGACCCGATGCTCGGCGTTGGAGAGCAAGGTCTCCTCAAGGTTGACGACCAAGTCGGGTGCCGTACGCCGGAGTTCGCCGAGGGCGGGAGCCGCCAGTCCGCGAATTGCACTGGAGAAGCACAGAACTCGCAGTGTGCCGGAGACGCCGGTGCGCAGCTCTTCGAGCGCGGCGTTGGCCTGCTCGGTCGTGCCGAGGATGCGTTCGGTCGCGTCGGCGAGGACTACACCGGCGTCGGTCAGGATCACGCCGCGGCCCGCCTTCTCCAGCAACGGCGAGTGCACCTCGCGCTCGAGCTTGGTGATCTGCTGGCTCACCGCGGACGGTGTGAAGCCCAGGGCTTCGGCCGCCGCGGCGACGGATCCGTGCTGCCGGACGGCGTGCAGAGCGCGTAAGCGCTGAAGGTCGAACATGTAGCAACTGTAACTGGTATGGGTCACAAATGCGCGCTGGTGCTAAACGATCAGGCGGCGCACTCTGGATATCAGAACACCTCATCCGGAGGTCGAATCACCTGGAGGACATCATGTCCGCACTACTCGTTCTGGCTCTGGTCGCCGCCATCGTCGTGGCGATGGAGCGGACCCACCGTCGGTCCACCGCCAGCGGTCCCCAGCTCCCGTCGCACGCCGACCGCGACGGTGACCGGGTCCGCGCAGACTTGGCCGCCTTGTCGCCGGCTACGGAGGCCGCGCACCGTCGTACCGCAAAGGCCGTGGCCAACGCGCACACTCGCTGGGTGGTGCTCCGGTGATGGCCACGCTCGCCATGCTGCCGGTCATCGCCATCACGCTCAGCATGATCTTCGGCAGCCTCGCCGCCATCGGTCGGATGGCCACGCCAGAGCGTGAACGGATACCGCTGCGGCGGTGGCGGCTTCGTGAGCTGAGGTCGAACGCATCGATCGGCAAGCGCGAGTGGGTCACTGCGCTGGAGGTGGCCTACGGGCGGCCGTCCGGGCCGAAGGGCAGCTCCGGAGGCGTGGCCCCCTGAGCCACACCTCCGTGCCAGGCATCAGAGCCGACGGTGCATCACATGCAGGCCGACGAGCCCCTGCTCCGGATGACGGAAGGCCTCTGGCACGGTGCCGACGACGGTGAACCCGAGCGCCTCGTACAGCCCGACGGCACCGACGTTGGTCGCCGCCACCGCGTTGAACTGGATCGCCAGGAACCCTGCAGCTCGTGCCCACTCGAGACTGTGCTCGACGAGGGCGCGTCCGACGCCACGGCCGCGGGCGTCCGCCCCCACCATGTAGCTCGCGGTCGCGACATGTGAACCGGGGCCGACGCGGTTGGCGCCCATCTTGGCCGTTCCGAGGATCTCTTTGCCGTCGGTAGCGACCACGGTCAGCCCCGGCGGTCGCTCGATCCAGGTGTCCTTGAGCTGCTCGGCCGTCATCGCCGGGTCGTACGTGAAGGTGTCGGCGCGCTGGACGACCTCGAGAAGAATGGGTTCGATGTCCGGCCAGTCGGACTCGGCGTACGGCCTGATCTCCATGGTTCGTACTAGACCAGGGACCCGACGCGGCTGTCATCCGACTTCTCAGCTGCCGGCCGGCGGCGCGAGGCGAGCCGGTCGACCAGCAGTCCGACAGCGAGGGCGATCCCGATACCGACTCCGGCGGCCAGCAACGGGTTGTCGCCCAGTACCTTGCCCGCCACTGATCCGACGAGCACCGACCAGGCCGACCACGCGGTGCAGCCGATGAACGCATAGGTGAGGAAGCGGCGTACGGGCATACCTGTCGCTCCGGCGCTCAGCATCACCGCGACCCGACCGATGGGGACGTAGCGTGCGGTGAAGATCAGCAGCCCGCCGCGGCGTTCGAGCTCGCGACCGGCCCACACGATCGTCCTAGCCACCCTCGGCTTCCGTTGCCACGCAAAGCGATCGGTGCCGAGGCGTCGGCCTATGGCGTACGCCGTCGTGTCGCCGAGCAGTGCGCCGAGCGCCCCGACGATGCCGAGCAGCCACAGGTTGACGCCACCTGAGGTGCCGAGCGCGGCGAGTGCCACGATCGCGGACTCGCTGGGCAGCGGCGGGATGAAGGCGTCCAGTGCGGCGAGCGCAGCGACCACGGCGTACACCCACGGCTGGCCTGCCAGATCGAGGATGGACGAGTTGATGGCTTCGAGCACGGGGAGCCTCCGAGGACGTCGTCTGGTTGACGTGCTCGACGCTATGAGCGGGTGTACACGGGTCACATCGCTCTCGGGACTGACCTCGGACGGCTGGGCTACGACTCGGGGACTAGGGGTTGACCCTGATCGGCGACGGTGAGGTGCAACTGCGGGGTTGCATCTCGTCGCACCAAGTGCAACTCTGGAGTTGCACATCAACGACGAAAAGGAAGGCTGACATGACCGTCCCCGATGCCATTGAGCGTGAGGTTCAGATCGCCGCTCCCATCGACCGCGTCTGGGCCCTGGTGTCCGAGCCGGGCTGGTGGATCAACGAGGGCACGATCCGTCCGCACAAGATCGAGGAGCGCGACGGTGGTTTCGCCGTCACCGACGAGGAGCACGGCGAGTTCCTGGTCCGGCTCGTCGACTCGCAGGAGCCGCATGCGATCTCGTTCGGCTGGCTGGTCAACGGCGACGCCGAGAACAACTCGCAGAACACTGACGAGTCCAACCTCGTCTCGACCGTCACCGCCTTCACCCTGGAGGAGGTCGACGGCGGCACTCGAGTCCGGGTCGTGGAGAGCGGCTTCGCGACGAGTGACCGCGCTGCCGAGGTGCGGCAGCGGGCGTACGACGAGAACACCGAGGGCTGGGAGATCGAGCTCAAGGCGGCCAAGTCCCACCTCGAGGGCGCGTGACCGAGGCCGCCTCGGGGTCGGTCGGTGAGTCGGCTCCGGGGTCCGTGACCGCCGTCTTCGCCGCGCTCGCCGACCCGCGCCGCCGCGAGGTGCTGGACGTGCTCGCGCGGGCGGGCCGGGTGAGCGCCACCACGATCGCCGCCGACCTCACGGTGACGCGTCAGGCCGTCACCAAGCACCTCGTCGTCCTGGTCGATGCGGGTCTGGCGACGTCGAGTCGGCACGGACGGGAGGTGCTGTACGAGGTACGCGCCGCTCCCCTCGACGCGGCCGCCCGCTGGTTGCAGGACGCGGCGGCAGTCTGGGACCGCCGGCTGGACGCCCTGAAGCGCGCCGCGGAGGGCGCGGACTAGCGCGTGCCGCGCGGCCGGCCGTACAGCGTCTCGACCATCTTGACGATGAGGCCGAAGTTCTTCGGCTCGAACGGCATCCCGTGCAGCTCCTTCTTCATCGGCATCCGAGTGCGCATCAGCGACTGACGTCGGGTGAACTTGCGGATGCCCTCGCGGCCGTGCCGAGAGCCGAGCCCGGAGTCCTTCCAGCCGCCCATCGGCAGCTCGAGCGCGAAGTAGTTCGCCAAGGAGTCGTTGATGGTGACGGTGCCTGCTTCGATCTGCCGCGCCAGCTGCTCGGCACGCTTGCCGTCGCGAGAGAAGATCGAGGCCTGCAGGCCGTACGACGTGTCGTTGGCGAGCCGGATGGCCTCCTCCGCGGACTCGACCTTCATGATCGGCATCGTCGGTCCGAACGTCTCCTCGCGCATGCACGCCATGTCCTGCTCGACGTCCACCAGGACCGTGGGCTCGAAGAAGCGTCCCGTACGAATTCGCCCGCCTGTCAACGCTTTTGCGCCCTTGTCGAGCGCGTCCTTCACATGTCGCTGCACGATGTCCAGCTGCGGCGGGAAGGTGAGCGCTCCCGAGTCGGAGGTGCCGAACTCGGTGGACTCGCCGACCCGGAGGGCCTTGAACGTCTCGGTCACCTTGGCGACGAACTCGTCATAGACGGGAGCCTCGACGTAGACCCGCTCGGTAGACGTACAGGTCTGCCCCGTGTTGTGCATCGCGCTGAACACGGCGAGGTTCGCGGCGCGGTCGAGATCGGCGTCGGCGAGGACGATGAGCGGGTCCTTGCCGCCCAGCTCCAGTGAGCAGGGGATGAGCCGCTCGCCACAGCGAGCCGCGACCTTCTTGCCGGTCCGGGTCGAGCCGGTGAACATCAGGCCGTCCACGCGTTCCACCAGGGCGGCGCCGGTCTCGCCCGCGCCGGTGGCCACGATGAACACATCCTTCGGCAGCCCGATCTCCTCGACCATCTCAGCCATCAGCAGGGACACCAGCGGGGTGATCTCGGACGGCTTCAGGATGACGGCGTTGCCGGCGGCCAGGGCGGGGATGACGTCGCCGAAGTTGTTCAGCAGCGGGTTGTTCCACGGCCCGATCACGCCGATGACACCGAGGGGCGCGTAGCGGATGGTCAGCCGACGTCCGATCGCGAAAGGCGAGGAGGTGTGCGGGTGTTCGTCCTTGAGGTACGCCTCAGCTTTGCGAGCCCAGAACGAGGCGGCCAGGACGCCGTACGCGACCTCGATGGTCGCCTCTTCCATCGACTTGCCGTTCTCGGCGTGGATCTGTCGCGCGATCTGCTCGCGGTGCTCGAGGAGCCACTTCTGCATCCGCTTGAAGTAGCGCCTCCGGCCGGCGAATCCCAAGGCCTCCCAAGCCGGTTGGGCTGCGCGGGCGCGGTAGACGAGGGAATCGACCTCGCCCTCGCTCAAGGAAGGGACCTGGCGGATCGTCTCGCCTGTCGAGGGGTTCTCGACGGAGATCGGGCCGGCCGTGACGACGGCTTCTTCGATGAGAGTCATGGTTGCTCCAGTGGTGGCGATCAGGCGGACAGGACGGGCTCGGCCTTGACGGTGCGCGGCAGGCGGGAGGCGATGACTGCGGCTGCCGCAGCTGCGAGGGCGAAGATCGCGAAGGCGATCGCTGCGTGGTCGAGCGCGGGGTCGACGATGAGGGAGAGGACGATGCCGCCCGCGTTGCCGATGATGTAGATGTATGCGGCGCCCGTGCTGCCGCCGGCCTCTCCGACGATCTGCTCGGTCAGCTCAAGCACGATGGGCAGGCTTGCCAACAAAGGGAATCCGACGATGATGGCGACCAGCCAGGCCGTCAGCTCGCCTGGTGCGATCGCGAGAGCGAGACAACCGAGCGCGGCGATCGTCATGGTGGCGATGAGCACGGGTCGCTGGGTGTTGAGGCGAGCGACCCGAGTGGGGATGATCGCCGAGCCGACGATGCCCGCGACGACCATGGCGGCCAGGATCAGACCCACCGAGTCGGTGTCGACCCCGTGCGGCTTGAGCAGCACCTCCATGGTGGCGGTGAGCGCGATGAACAGACCGAACGCGAAGAACACCGCGCTGCCGATCAGCTTCATCGACGGCAGAGCGACCAGTGCGCGCAGGCTGGCCAGCGTCACTCGGGTCTCCGAGACACCGTCCGCGGGCGGCGTCCTCAGCAGGAACGCGAGAAGCACGGCGGCGGCGACCGAGCCCACCGCGCCGATGACGTGCAGGGTCGTCAGTCCGTCCACGCCGAGCATCCCGCCCAGCAGGAGTCCGGCGAGCATGCCGACGAAGCCGGAGCTCGCACCGACCGCGATACCAGCAGCCCGCTGCTCACGGGGCAGGTAGGCGTCAGCGAGCTTGGAGACCGCGTTGAGGACGAACGGCTGAGCGATGGCGATGAGCAGCTGCCCGGCCAGCACCGGCCCGTATCCGTCGAAGAGCCGCACGCACGCGCCGAGGGCGGTCAGTCCGCCAGCAAGCGCGAGCGTGCTGCGGAACCAGCGGTCGAGCAGCATGCCGGACGGCAGCCCGAGCACGATGTAGAGGAGTGGTAGCACGTTGGCCAGCCAGACCACGGCGCTCTCGCTCACCCCGAAGTGCACGGCCGCGTCAGACGTGAACGCGGCGTACGTCAGCCACAGCACCTGCACCATGGCACTCATCAGTCCGTACGCGATGACAATCGCCCAACCTCGCATGCACTGAGAGTGAGGCGCGCCACAGCCGGCGTCAAGCATTATTGGACAATTGACCAAGTCGCAGGACCAGCAATTTCCTTGTCGCAGGGCTCGGCGGCGACTCTGCCCGCATCTGGGCAGATAGTTGCGAGTTTGTCCCCGCGGGGTCACAGTTCTGGAGTGGCCGACAGCGAACTCATCCAGCAGGTGGCCGCCACGACCGGGCTCAGCCCGGCGGAGGCGGCCCGTGTCGTGGATGACGTGCTGGCGTTCTATGGCGAGACGGTCGAGGAGTTCGTCCGTCGCCGACATGGGCAGATGCAGACCTACGGCGCGCGCAACGCGGAGATCTTCGCGACGCTCGCCGCTGAGATTCGCCAGCGCCGCGTGGCCGCACCCGAACTGAGCGAGCGCCAGCTGCGCCGCATGATCTACGGCTAGCAAAACGCCGGTCGAGTAGTCGGAGCGCTAGCGGAGGCGTATCGAGACCCGCCTCGTCCTACTCGACCGGCCCCGACAAAGGAGCAAACATGTGCGGAATCGTTGGATATGTGGGGGCGCAGCATGCGGCTCCGTTGCTGGTCGAGGGCCTGTCGCGGCTGGAGTACCGCGGCTATGACTCGGCCGGCATCGCCGTGCTCACGTCGGGCAAGCCGCGCGTGGTCCGTACGGTCGGTCGCGTCCGTGACCTCGAGGCGGCTTTGCCCAAGCGCATGGCCGGCACGGTCGGCATCGGCCACACGCGCTGGGCCACCCACGGACCGGCAAGCGAGGAGAACGCCCACCCGCACCAGAGCGAGGACGGGCGAATTCTGGTGGTGCACAACGGAATTCTTGACAACGCGGCCGCACTTCGTGAGCGGCTGTCCGCCGATGGCATCACCCTGACGTCGGACACCGACACGGAGGTGCTCGCCCACCTGATCGCCCGCTCCGACGCGACGACGCTCGAGGACAAGGTGATCGACGCGTTGCGAGGCGTCACGGGGACGTACGCGATCGGCGTACTCAGCGCGGACCACCCTGACCGAGTTGTCGTGGCCCGCAACGGTTCTCCGCTCGTCCTCGGCATCGGCGACCGCGAGATGTTCATCGCGAGCGATGTCTCGGCCCTGGTCCGGCACACGAGTCAGGTCGTACACCTCGACGACGGTGAGCTCGCGACGGTGACCTCGTCCGGCTTCCAGACCTTCACTGCAGACACGGCGTCGGTGACGAAAACGCCTGAGACCATTGAGATGTCGGCCGACGAGCTCGAGATCGGTGGGCATCAGCACTTCATGCACAAGGAGATGCACGAGCAGCCCGAGACCGTACGCCGGATGCTCACCGGCCGTCTCGACGACCGGTTCGCGACGGCTCGCCTCGACGGCCTGGAGCTCGAGCCGCGCGACCTGCGGGCGTTCCGGCGGGTCAAGATCCTGGGCTGCGGCTCGGCGTACTACGTCGGCGAGATGGGTGCGTCGATGATCGAGGACCTGGCTCGTATCCCGGCCGATGCCGAGGCGGCGAGCGAGTTCCGCTACCGCAACCCGATCATCGAGCCCGACACGCTCTATGTCGCGGTCAGCCAGTCGGGCGAGACCGCCGACACGTTGTTCGCGGTGCGCGAGATCCAGCGCAAGGGCGGTCGGGTCGTCGGGCTGGTCAACGTGGTTGGCTCCTCGATCGCGCGCGAGTGCGACGGCGGTGTCTACCTGCACGCCGGTCCCGAGGTCGCGGTCGCCTCCACCAAGGCGTTGACGCACATGGCTGTCGGCTTCGCGATGCTGGCCGTTGCGCTCGGGAGAGTCCGCGACCTCTCGTACGCCGACGGCACCCGGATCATCAACGCGCTCAAGGAGATTCCCGACCAGATCAGCGCCATCCTCGACCAGGAGGGCGCCATCGCGGACGTCGCCAAGAAGATCGCCGCGGCGCCGAGCCTGTTCTTCATCGGACGGGTGCGGGGCTTCCCGGTGGCGCGTGAGGGAGCGCAGAAGTTCAAGGAGATCTCCTACCGCCACGCGGAGGCGTACCAGGCGAGCGAGCTCAAGCACGGTCCGCTAGCGCTGATCTCGGAGGAGCTGCCGACGGTCGCGATCGTGCCCCGCGACGATCTGCTCCAGCGCAACATCGGTGCAGCACACGAGATCGCGGCGCGCCGAGGGCCACTGCTGGTCGTGACCCACGAGGACGTGGACCTGGGAGACCTCGAGGGCGAGCGGATCGTCGTACCCAAGTCCGAGGACGAGCTGGACGCGATCCTGCTGACGATCCCGTTGCAGCTGCTGGCATATCACGCAGCGCTCACGCTCGGCCACGACATCGATCGCCCCCGCAACCTCGCCAAGTCCGTCACCGTCGAGTAGCAACGGCGGCGAGGTAGCCGCGGAGCCCAAGATCAGGCGATTGCCTCATGTGGGTGCCTACCTCAGACGACGAATCTGGATGACGTCCGCAAGGCCCCGTCCGAGGAGTCGTCATGTTCCAGTTCAACGAGCAGCAGTCCGACGCGGAAGTCGCCCACCGACACCAGCGCATCGCCCGCGACGAGGAGATCACCCACGACTGGGAGATCCCCCTGACCCTGCTGGCGCACCACGCGGCGTTCACCTTCGGTCGTGACCTGCCCCGACCTCGCCACGGCAGCTCACCGCGTCGCTGACTCAAGCGCGGGACGGGCGGGAGCCCAGCTGCACCTAGGCGAGTCCGCGCACCTAAGGCGCCAGAGGGCGTACCTAAGGCAGCACGACCGGCCGAAGATGAGGCGGTCGCCCCATGTGGGTGCCTACCTCAGACGACGAATCTGGATCTTGTCAGCAAGACCGCATCCAAGGAGTTGTCATGATCCAGTTCAACCAGCAGCAGTACGACGCGGAGGTGGCCTACCGCCGCGACCGCATCGCCCGCGACTACCGGATCGCGCACGACTGGGAGAGCGCCGCACGCCGTGCAGGCGGCCGAGTCAAGGCTCTGTGGAGCCGCGAGTCGAAGCTGCCGAAGGCGGTGCGTCGTGCACCTGCTCACTGAGCTCGTCCCTCGAACCGGTGAGCGGGTCAGTGGCCCGACGCGCGAAGATGAGGGGGTGCCGCCACTGCCTGAGCCTGATCGACCGCTCGTCGGACGTACCGACGAGCTGGCCGACCTGACCGCTCGGGCGCTGGAGTCCGGCACCCCCTCCACCATCCTGCTCGGTGGGGACGCCGGCGTCGGCAAGACCCGCATCCTCACCGAGCTGACCGACCGAGCCCGTACGAAGGGTGCTCGGGTCCTCCTCGGACACTGCCTCGACCTGGGCGACAGCAGCGCGCCCTACCTCCCGTTGTCGGAGATGTTCGCGCGCCTCGCCCAGGACGACCACGCGCTCGCCCAGCAGATCGCGGCCGACCGGCCCCTGCTGGCGCCCCTCCTGCCGGAGTACTACCGGCGTGACGTCCCCGCCGACCTGCCGCACGACCGCGGCTCCTTCTTCGATGCGGTTCACATGGTGCTCGAGGAGCTCGCCGCGACCCAGCCGGTCGTCGCGCTCATCGAGGACGCCCACTGGGCCGACCGCTCCACCCGCGAGCTGCTGACGTTCTTGTTCACCCGCCGGTTCACCAACCCGGTGTCGCTGATCGTGTCCTACCGCAGCGACGACCTCAACCGCCGGCACCCGTTGCGGGCCAAGCTGGCCGAGTGGTCGCGCCTGCCCGGCATGCACCGCGTCATGCTCGACCCGCTGACCGACGCCGAGGTGCGCGACCTGCTGCGTCTGCTGCGCCCGGGTGCGGAGGCCACCGAGGACACGCCGGCCATCGTCGCGCGCGCCGGTGGCAACCCGTTCTTCGCCGAGGAGCTGCTCGCTGCCAGCGAGCTCGGCGAGCACGGCATGCCCGATGAGCTGGCCGACCTGCTGCTGGTGCGCATCGACGCCCTTGGCGACGACGCCCGTACGGTCGTCAAGGCCACCTCGGTGGCCGGGCGCGCTGTCGATCACCCGCTGCTCGCTCAGGTCGTCGACCTGCCCAGCCGTGAGCTCGACCAAGCGCTGCGCAGTGTCGTCGACAGCCATGTCTTCGAGGTGACCGCGACCGGGAGCTACGCCTTCCGGCACGCCCTGCTCGGTGAGGCGGTCTACGACGACCTGCTGCCGGGCGAACGCGTCCAGCTGCACTGGGACTTTGCCGATGCCTTGCGCGCCAAGACCGGAGCGAGCGCGTCGGCCGCCCTGGCGCGCCACGCCCGAGCCGCCGGCAACGTCGAGCTCGCCCTCGAGGCGTCGATCCGTGCCGGTGACGAGGCGATGGCGTCCTCGGGGCCGGCTGATGCGGCCCGGCACTACGAGGACGCCCTGGAGATGCTCGCGGAGCACAAGACCATCGAGGCGCCGGAGTCACGAGTGAGCCTGGTGCTCAAGGCTTCTCGCGCACTCATCGCCGCCGGCAACCCGCACCGTGGCGCCGACCTGGCCAGCGAGGCGTACGACGCACACACCGGTGATCGGGTCGAGCGCGCCGCGTTGGTCGCCGGCATGACCAAGGCGCGGTTGGTTGCCGACGCCCCAGATGTCGGCACGGACCTGATCCGTGAGGCGATCTCCTGGCTGGAGTCCGGTGAGCCCACCCCGGTGCTCGCCGACCTCTACGCGTCCCTGGCGCGCGCCCTGATCATCGAGGACGACTTCGACGGAGCCCTGCTCGCGGGGACGGAGGCGGCTTCGCTGGCGCGAGACCTCGACCTCCCGACCGTCGCCACGGATGCGATGACCTCGATCGCCCGGCTCGACGACTTCGCCGGCGACCCCGAGAGCGCGGAGCGCGCTCTGCGCGAGGTCGTGCTCCAGGCTCGTGCGGCGGGCCACGTCTCGGCCGAGCTGCGGGCGCTCCACCAGACCGCACGGGTCCAGGCCCGGATGGACCATTTCCGCGATGCGTTCGACACGCACCGTGAGGGGTTCGAGCGGTCTCGCGCGACGGGTCACCTCACCGACCCGTTCGGCATCGAGACGCGCGTGTTCGGGGCTCTCTACGGTCTGATGATCGGCGAGTGGGACGCCGCTGACGAGATGCTGGCGCCGCAGGCCGGGGCGGACCTGCCCCCGCTGATGGAGTCGGTCGTCGCGGCGATCCGCATGGTGCGCGACCACGGTCACGGCCGTGACAACGTGCTCGACGCCTTGCCGCCGCTGCGTCCGTTGTGGCGACGCGACATGTTCATCGCGGTGCACACCTCGGCCGTCGCGGTCGACCTGTTCGGCGCTCGTGGCGACATCGACGCGATGCTGAAGGCCTACGACGACGTGGTTGAGACGTTCACGGTTGTGTGGTCGATGGCATCATTCGATGCTCGAATTCGGTTGTCAGCACTCACGATCGGGCACATCGCCAGTGCCGTGATCCAAGGACGCGCCAAGCAGTCCGACTACACCGAGCGCGTCTCTGCGCTCGCGGCAGCCGTCGAGGACGTCGTCGCCAAGCGGCGTACGGAGGATGCCCTCGGGCTCGAGTCGCGTGCGTGGGTCAATCGAGCCCGCGCCGAGCAGGGACGCTTCGAGTGGGCCGGCCGGGGCGATGTGCCCGACGAGCTGATCACGGCCTGGGAGTGCTCGACGCAGGTCTTCGAGGACGCCGAGCACCCGTTCGAGGCAGGGCGGTCCCGGCTGAGGCTGGCTGAGATCCTTGCGGCAGCAGGTCGGCGGAGTGAGGCGCGTGAGCTGATCGACGAGGTTCGCGCCGTGGCTCAAAAGCTAGGCGCGAGAGGGCTTCTCGATGCGGCAGCCCAGGGTCGTCGTACGACTGAGCCCGCCTCCGCGGGCGCGGTCGGCCTGACGCCCCGCGAGCGTGAGGTCCTCGTGCTGGTCGCCGAAGGACGCAGCAACGGCGAGGTCGCAGCCGCACTGTTCATCAGTACCAAGACGGCGAGCGTGCATGTGTCCAACATCCTCGCCAAGCTCGGTGCCGCGACCCGCACCGAGGCCGCCTCGATCGCTCGCCGGGACGCGCTGATCTGACGCAGGTGCTGACCTGAGGACGACTAGCGATCGGCGAACTGGCGGAGCTGCGAGCTGAGCTCGACAGCGGCCTGCGCGCGGGTACAGCCCATGCGGACGGCGATCTGGTTGAGGGTCAGTCCCTCGAGATAGGCCCACCGGACTGCCGGCGGACAACCGGCGGTCGCGGTCTTCTGCCGACGCCGCCGACGACGGCCTGACGACCCGACAGCGCTGTTGATCCGGAGCCGTTCGACGGCACGGCGGTGAGCCAGCGCCATCAGCTGTGGGGTGGGGTCGTGGGTCCCGCGACGTTGCGCCTCGCGGTAGGTCGCGATGGTGATCTCCTCCGCCGCACCCGGGTCGCCCATCAGATGCACGGCCAGCCCGTAGATCCTGGGGCTCGTGGCTTCGAACCACGAGACGAAGTCGTCTCGATCGTCGAGCCTGGCAACATGCATGGCCATAGTTCTATGGAAGCACCGGCAGCGGCCGATCACAGTGAAGAGTCGCGTCCAATTGAGTCACTGCGTCAGGTCAGGGCGGCGGCACGATCCAGAAGGAACTGTCGCTCCGGGATGCTGGTCGTGAGGGAGGCCGCACGCAGGTACGCCGTTCGCGCACCTGACCGGTCACCCTGCATCTCGAGCAGGTGTGCTCGCACAGCCGAGAAGCGGTGGTGCTCAAGCATTTTCGGCTCATCGATGGCGTCCAGCGCGGCAAGTCCTTCGGCCGGCCCGTGCGCCATTGCGACGGCCACGGCGCGGTTCAGCTCGACCATCGGCCCCGGCTGGGCCACCCGCAGCAGCTCGTAGAGCGCGAGGATCTGTGGCCAGTCCGTGTCGTCGGCTTTGGCTGCCTCGCTGTGCACCGCGGCAATGGCAGCCTGCAGCTGGTAGGGGCCGACCGGGAAGCGGCTGAGCGCCTCCGTGATGAGGTCGACGCCTTCGGTGATGGAGGCCCGGTCCCATGCCGTCCGGTCCTGCTCGGCCAGGGGGATCAAACGGCCGTCCGCAGTCTCGCGCCCCGGGCGCCTGGCGTCCGTGAGCAGCATCAGTGCCAGTAGTCCGACGACCTCACCGTCGGCGGGCCGAGCCGCGTACAGCAGCCGCCCGAGCCGGATGGCCTCGCGAGTCAGGTCACGTCGCTGCAGCGACTCACCGGCCGACGCGGTGTAGCCCTCGTTGAAGATCAGGTAGACCACCTTGAGCACCGCTTCGACCCGAGACGCCAGCTCGGTCTTGTCGGGCATCGCGAAGTGGCCGCCCGCATCGCGAATCTGCTTCTTGGCCCTACTGATTCGTTGAGCCATCGTCGACTCGGGTGTGAGGAACGCCTGACCGATCTCGCGCGTCGTCAGACCACCGACAGCACGAAGCGTGAGGGCGACCTGCGACGCGGTCGTCAGGACCGGGTGACAGCACATCAGCAGCAGCGTCAAGGTGTCGTCGCTGTCGGACACCTCCTGCGGTGACGGTGTCTCCAGTGCTGCCGCCGTCTCCTCCCGCTGCCGTCGAGCGCCCTCGCTGCGCAGCAGGTCCGTCGTCCGACGGGCCGCCACGGCGATCAGCCAGGCCCGCGGGTCGCGGGGGAGTCCGTCGCGCGGCCACTGCGATGACGCGGCGAGAAGCGCCTCCTGCACGGCCTCCTCCGCTAGCTCGAAGTGGCCATAGCGTCGGACCACAGCAGCGAGAACCTGTGGCGTGAGCTCACGCCACAGGCCGTCGTCTCCTGTGTCTTCTTGACGAGACTCCTCCTCCGGCCGAGGTCGCAGGCTCCCTCGGTCCGGCATCGTCGTCTCGTCGCGCACCTGCGCCTCGCTCACATCTCCGTGCCGGAATGTGTCATCACCGGTCGAATCACCATGGGCCCGAAGCGTGTTGACGGGAACCGCGCCGCGATCTCCTCGGCGCGCTCCCACGACTCGCAGTCGAGCACCACGTAGCCGGCGAGGTGCTCCTTGGCCTCCGCGTGTGGACCGTCGCTCACGATGACCTGGCCGTCCCGCACTCGGACGGTGCGGCTGCGAGCGGGGTCTGCCAGCGGGACGCCACTAATGAGCTCACCGGAGTCGGCCACCTCGGTCAGGAGAGCGTCGAAGTCCCGCTGCCACTGCTCGACCTCTGCAGGATCGGACCCGTCGTGGTGAGCGAATGTCGGGTGCTCCCACCGGCTCGGGTTGTCGTGGATCAGCATGAGGAACCGCATTGCGACCGATCCTGTCACTTCTCGTGCAGCACCGACAGCACGTTGCCCGCAGGGTCGGTGAACCACGCGATGTCCGGTCCGTTCTCGCGCATGATCCCCTTGTCGTCCTGAGGCATGCCGTCGTAACGCAGAATCTCGACGCCGGCCTCGACCAGGCTGTCCACCGCATCGTCGATGTCGTCGACCGGGATGTTGAGGATGGTGTGCTGCGCCGGCACGTGGTCCTCCTTCGGATAGGCGAGGACGAAGTCGTCCGCACCCAGCCAGATCGCCAGCAGGCCGTACTCCTCTGTCACGTCGAGGCCGAGCACGTCGGTGTAGAACGTCGTCGCGACGGCCGTGTCGTTCACTGCGAACCCGCAGAACGGCTTGGTGTTGCGCCAGTCCTTGCGGGCCGCGGCACGCATGGTCTTGTCCATCTCGGGCTTCCCCTCGATGACCTGCACGTAGTTGCCGTCCGGGTCGGTCCCCGTGGCGAACCACGCCTCGTGGCGCTCCTCGAGAGGCGCGACCCAGGTCGTACCGGCTGTGTCCATGCGTGCGACGGCCGCCTTCGCATCGGGCACGTTCAGGTTGAGGACGACACGGCCGGGCTCGGGGTTCGTCGCGCTCACGTCGTCACGGCCGTCGGGCATGACCCAGAACGAGCCGAGCTCGAGAAAGCTGAACTCATTGGCCCGTACGCCGAACGCCTCCACGTACCAGTCACGCAGACGGGTCGGGTCGGTGCTGCCGAGCAGCATGCTGCTCAGCTGCGGGGTGTCGTTGGTGGTGCGGCTGCGGATGGTCATCGCGTGCTCCTTCGTCCATGTCGTGCTCGGTCATGGGTACGTCGGAGCCGGGTTCACGTTCTCGACATGGCTGAGAGGACGGTTCGGTCTCGCACGGCGCGGCGTCGCATTTTTCCTATGAGCTGCGAGCCGGATCCGAGAGGATCGATCCATGACGAACACCCAAGACCGGCCCGAGCTGAAGATGACCACCCTCGACTGCGCCGACGTGAAGACCGAGGCGACGTTCTGGGCGGAGCTGCTGGGCTGGGAGGTAGCCCACCTGCAGGACGAGTACGCGATGCTCACCGGGCCCTCGAGCGCGCTCGGCTTCGGCCTCGTGCCCGACTACCAGCCTCCGGCGTGGCCCAACGAGGGCACCAAGCAGTTCCACTTCGACCTGGCGAGCAAGGACATCGATGCCACTGCCGCCCACGCGGTCAGCCTCGGCGCGACACTTCCCGACGAGCAGCCGGGCGAGACGTGGCGCGTGCTGCTCGACCCAGCGGGACACCCGTTCTGCGTGACCGACGCCGCCAACTGGTGACCGCCTGACCGTCTCGACGCAGGAGCAGTGCGACGGCGACGATGGCTGCGACCAGGACACCGGCTGCGACGAGGAAGCCTCGCTCCACGCCCGGTGCCAGGTCGTGGCCCTGCGTCCCGGCCGCCATGACGGTCGAGAGCACCGCGATGCCGATGGCGCCGCCGATGTGGAACGACGACTCGGTCACGCCGGACGCCGCACCGCTGTGCTCGTCGGGCATGTCAGCGAGTGCTGCGATGGTGCCGGTGACCGTTCCTGCACCCAGTCCGACACCGAACAGGGTCAGGCCGACCAGCATCACGGGCACCGGGCTGCCGGACGTGACGTCCAGCAGGATCACGCAGGCGACCGCCGAGCAGGTGAGCGCAGTCAGCGAGACCCGGCGGGAGCCGTACCGGCCGGTGGCCCACTGCGCGCCGAATGATGCGGCGCAGGCGGCAGCCGCGTTGACCGATGAGATGAAGCCGAACTTCTGTGGCGAGTAGCCGAGTCCGACCTGGGTGTACTGCGTCAGCAGGAACGCGATGGCACCGAAGACCGAGATGCCGAGCGCGACGATCACCAGGTTGCCGGCCAGGAACGGGCGCGACGTGAACAGCGCCATCGGGATCAGCGGGTCACTCGACCGACGCTCGATCCGGACGAACGCCCACCCGCACACCATGGCCGCGGCGAACAGCCCGACGACCGGGCCGCCGTGCCAGCCCTCCCCAGGCACCAGCGAGATGGCGGCGATGCCGAGCATCAGTGCCGCGGTAACGGAGACCGCGGATCCCGCGTCGATGTGGCGGCGTGCCGCGGGCCGGTCCGCCGGCAGCAGCAGGACGGCGCCGAGCGCGAGCGCAGCCGCAATCGGCACGCTCGGGTAGAACGTCCAGGACCAGCCCCACGCAGCGGTGAGAGGGCCACCGACGAGCGCCCCAGTCGTACCGCCGACGGCAGCGACCGCGCCCCAGAGGCCGATCGCGCGACGACGTTCGGGACCTTCCGGGAAGTGGACGAGCATGATCGACATCGCAGTCGGGAGCATGACGGCGGCCGAAACTCCTTGTGCCGCACGGCAGCTCAGCAGTGCAGCGCCACTTCCAGCGATCGCGCAACCCAGGGACGACAGGGCGAAAGCGGCGGTGCCGAGGGCGAAGACTCGACGGCGACCGAAAACGTCCGCACAGCGGCCGCCGAGCAGCTGCAGCCCGCCGAACGTCGCGGCGTACGCGCTCACGACCCACTGCACCTGCGTGACGCTCATGTCCAGGTCGCGCTCGATCTGGGGGATCGCGATCACCACGATCGAGGAGTCGAGGATGACCAGGAACGACGCGATGGACAGCATCGCGAGGATCCAGCTGCGGTGGGTGGTGCCGGTCAGGGTGGTCATGGTGGTTGCCTCCGTCGAGTTGCTTCGGAGGTACGTCGGTGCCAGGCCCCCGCTCTCGACATCGCCGCGCGCAGGAGTCAGGGTGGGGCCATGAAATACATGCTTCTGATCCGCAGCTCGGCGCAGCAGTGGGACGCGCTGACCGACGCCGAGCGGCGCGAGATCGGCATCGGGACGATGGCCGTCGGGAACGCGCTGCGTGCTCAGGGTCGCTATGTGGATGGGGCAGGGCTGGACGACGTCGGCCTGACGCGTACCGTCCGGGCGGCTGCGGATGGCGAGGCGGTCACGACGGACGGACCGCACGCCGAGGCCAAGGAGCATCTGGCGGGTTTCATGGTCGTGGAGTGCGACAGCGAGGCCGACGCCCTCGCGATCGCCGCTCGACTGCCCGACGCGGCGTACGCCGGTGTCGACGTCCGTGAGTGCGTCGAGCCGCACGTGCCCGGGGCGCTGCGGTGAGCGGACTCACTCTGGTCGATGCCGCGAATGTCCTTGCGGCCCAACCGTTTAGCCGCCTGCTCGGCACGCGGATGGTTCGGTTCGACGACAGCGGCGCATCGCTCGAGCTCGACCTGAGGGACGACCTCCGGCAGCAGTTCGGCTTTGCCCACGGTGGTGTGATCGCCTACCTCGTCGACAACGTGCTGACCTTCGCCGGTGGCGCCGTGCTCGGCCCCAAGGTGCTGACGGCGGGCTACACGATCGATCTCCTGGCACCCGCCTCCGGACCGCTCCTCCTCGCCGAGGGCTCGGTTGTCGGTCGATCGGGACGCCGGGCGGTATGTCGCGCCGAGATCTTCAATGTCGCTGACGGCGAGAAGCTGCTCTGTGCGACGGCTCAGGGCTCGATCGCGCTTGCCGGTTCGAAGGCCGAGCGCTCCTGACAGCGCCGACACGAAAACCATTGGCCACGTTGACGGCTCGCTCCTTAGAGTGACCGGCATGTTATGCATCTGCGCCGCCATGTGTGTCGTGGCTCGGCCCCGGCACGCCTGACGGCGAGCTGACTTCCTGACATCACCCCGTCGCCTCTGCGCGCGACGGGAGCCTTCGGCATCGCCGTCGGTGTCTTCAGCTCTGCCGCTCTGTCACCCGCTCATGACACTGCCCAGGAGCTGAACCATGTGTGAATTCCAACCCGGCCGGCACGAGCTCGGCCAGAACTTCCTTGTCGACCGCGCCGCGATCCGTGCTGTGACCTCTGCGGTCGCGGAGACGTGCGGGCCCATTCTTGAGCTTGCCGCCGGCGGCGGTGCCCTCACTGAACCGTTGTCCCAGCTCGGCCGGTCCCTCACCGCCGTTGAGGTCGACCCTCGTCAGGTGCGTGCATTGAAGGCACGAATTCGCAGTAATGTCAGTTTGATTCGGGATGACATCCTGCGGCACGCACCGCCACGAGATCCGCATGTGGTCGTCTGCAATGTCCCGTTCCACATCACCACCCCGATCCTGCGCCGCCTGCTCGGCTGGCCGGACTGGACCGACGCCGTCCTCATCACGCAGTGGGAGGTGGCTCGCAAACGTGCCGGAGTCGGCGGCGCCACGATGCTCACCGCTCAGTGGTGGCCCTGGTACGACGTCGAGCTGGTCCGGCGCATCCCGGCCTCGGCATTCCGCCCGCGGCCGTCCGTCGACGCCGGGCTGCTGTGCCTTCGGCGGAGGTCCGATCCGCAGGTGCGGGACCGGACGGCGTACCAAGGGTTCGTCCGCGCGGTCTTCACCGGACCTGGTCGCGGGCTCCCCGATGTCGTACGCCGCACCGGAGTCTCCCCGCGTCGCTTGCGCCCGTGGTGCCGGGAGCACGGTGTCACGGATCGAACGCTGCCACGCAATCTGACTGCAGCACAATGGATCTCACTCTTCGAGCTCCGACAGTCCACCCACCCCGCTGGCTGAGCCGGCGGAGCCTTCGACCCGGGCTCGCCCGGATCAACCAACGTCAGGGCTGGCCCCAGCAGAGACAGAACGGATGGCCGGCTGGATCGGCGTACACCTGGAACCCGACAGATGCGTCGAGATCCGGACCGGCTGCCGGGCTCAGCACCTGGGCGCCCAGCGCGACGGCCTGCGGATGGGCTGCTCGGATGTCGTCGACGTCGAGGTCCAGATGGATCTGCTGAGGCGAGCCGTCGGGCCAGTCCGGAGGTGTGTGGTCCGGCACGCCCTGGATGGCGATGCGTGGTGAGCCGTCGACTCTGATGGTGTGCCAGCCGTCCTCCGCGTGAACCGTCCCACCGAGGAGCTGTGACCAGAAGGCGCTCTCCGCAAAGAGATCCGCGGCATCGAGCACGATCGTGGTGACTCTGATCTGCATAGGTGTCACCTTGGCACGGCAGCGGCCAAGGGGAGGGTGGTGCCGACCCAGCGGCGGCGCAGCCACCGGTCGTGGCTGGCCACGATCACCGTGGCCGGCGTGGTGACCAGCGCACTCTCCAGCTCCTCGACCAGAGACAGCGACAGGTGGTTGGTCACCTCGTCCAGCAGCAGGAGATCCGGCTGCCGGGCGATGATCAGCGCCACCGTGAGTCGTCGCTGCTGCCCCTCGCTGAGGTCGCCGATCGGGCGACCGAGGTCCCGCGGGTGCAGCAACCCCAGGTCGCCGAGAGGTACGAGCGGCCCGGCGGCGGCGTCGTACTCCTCACGTGGTGTCCGCCGCGGCTCGGCGAAGACGACGTCCTGCTCCAGGAAGCCGACACGTCGTGCCTGCACATTGATGCTCCCCGCGTCGGCTGCGATCCGACCCGCGAGCACCGCGAGCAGCGTCGACTTGCCGCAGCCGTTCGGACCGGTGATGAGCAGGTGCTCGGACGGTCCGACGTCCAACCGCGGGATCGAGACACGGTCGCGGACGACCAGGTCACGTACGCTCACGCTGCCCGCCTGCTTGGCCTCGAACGAGCCCGAGAACTCAAGCGGCGCAGGCGGTTTCGGGATGAGCTCCCGCTCGATGAGAGCGATCTTCTGCTCGGCATCACGGATACGGTGCCGAACGGCTGTCTGCACGTTGGCGCCCTTGAACTTGTAGATGAACTTGTCGTTGTCGCGCGGCCCCCGGTTGTGCGCGATGTCGAGGTTGGTGGTCTTGGTCTTCGCGCGCAGCAGGTTGAGCTCCTCCTGCTGCTCCAGGAACGCCTCCTCCCATCGACGCCGTGACGCGCGCTTGTGACCGAGGTACGCCGTGTAGTTGCCGGTGAACCGTCGGCCGCCGTCGCCATCGGTGCCGAGATGAGCCGGGTCCAGGTCGACCACAGCCGTGCACGCACGGTCGAGGAAGACGCGGTCGTGGCTCGCGACCAGGACGATGCCGGGCAGCTGAATCAGCTGGGACTCAAGGAAGTCCAGCGCATCGTCGTCCAGGTGGTTGGTCGGCTCGTCCAGGACCACGCACTCCGGCTGCCGGGTCAGCAGCGCGGCGAGCGCGAGACGCGTCCGCTGGCCTCCGGAGAGCTCGCTGACGATGCGATCGGGCTCGATCTTCTCCAGGCCGAGTCGCTGAGCAGCGATCGCTGCGCGCCGGTCGGCATCCCACGCGTCGTGCATGGTCGCCCACGAGAGGACGTCGTCGTACTCCTGGGCGACCGCCGGATCGGTGAGATCCGCGGCCAGGACCTCCAGGCGTCGTACGGCATCGTGCAGGGGAGCGAGCGCCTCCTTGAGAACCTGACCCACCGTGGCGGAGAGGTCGAGACCGCTGTCCTGCGCGAGGTAGCCGAGGTCGTCCGGCGTGACGACCTCACCACCGTCAGCCGGCTCGCGGCCGGTGACGATGCGGATGAGTGTCGACTTGCCGGCTCCGTTCTCGCCGACGAGACCGACCCGCTGACCGGGGTGAACGGTCAGGTCGATGCCGTCGAGGATGACGCGGGTGTCGTACGACTTGGTGATGTCGCGGATGACGAGCGACGTGGCCGACGAGGGGCCTGAGGTGGTGCGGGCGATAGACATACGGACTCCCTGCGACCCGGGCAACGGCGTACGCCGACGGATCAGGTGGGTGGCGATGCTCGCCGGGCGTGTGACGTCATGACGTCAGGGCCGCGGGCGCGAGCAGGGCGGGAGTCAGTGCTTCATGGTGCGACCAGGCTAAAGGACGAACCGCGATCAACGCCAGCCAATAGTCCGGAGGGACGACTACACGGCGAGGGGCAGCTCCCGTACGCCACGGATGACAGTCGTACGACGCATCGGCACCTTGCCGACGAGCCGCAGGCTCGGCAGCCGCTCGGCCAGCACCCGGATCGCGACCTCCGCCTCGAGCCGCGCGAGAGGTGCGCCGATGCAGTAGTGGACACCGCTCGAGAACGCCAGGTGGTCGGAGTTGTCTGTGCGAGTGATGTCGAAGCGGTTGGGGTCCTCGAACATCTCGGGATCGCGGTTGGCGCCGCCCAGGATGGTGACGATCCACTCGCCCGCCCGGAACTCGTGATCGCGAACAGCGGTGTCCTGCATGACAACTCGCGAGGTGAGCTGGATCGGTGGGTCGTAACGCAGCGTCTCCTCGACGACCTGGGGTGCGAGGGACGGATCGGCCGTCAGCAGCCGCCACTGGTCCGGATGCAGCATCAGCTGATGGATCGCGTTGCCGATCAGGTTGACCGTGGTCTCGAAGCCGGCGACGAGGAGCAGCTGGCACAGCGGCAGCATCTCCTCGGGGTGGACGGTGTCGCCCTTCTCGGCCGCCAGGATGCTGAGCATGTCGTCGCGCGGATCCCGCTCACGCTCGGCGAGCAGCCTCGTGAACATCTCCTCCAGCGCCGTCTTGGCGGCGAAGGCTCGCCGCGCGTGCAGCATCCCCTTGATCCCGTCGAGGGCCGAGCCGAGTGCGGTGCCGTAGCGGGTGAAGAGGTCGGCATCAGCGTCCGGGACGCCGAGCAGGTCGCTGATGACGGTGATCGGGAGCGGTGCGGAGAGGGTGTGCTGCAGGTCGAACGTGCCCTGGCGCTCGGCGTCGTCGACCATCCCGCGCACCATCTTCTCGATGCTGCCTTCGTACGCCGCCATCCGCCTGGGCGTGAACGCCGGCGCCGCGACGCGACGCAGCCGGGTGTGGTCGGGCGGGTTCATCTCCAGGAGGGACAGGTCGACCTCGCCCGACGAGCGCCCGGGCTGGTCGCGAGCGATGGTGCCGAACGCGCGGCTCTTCAGGGCCTGCTTGCACACATCGTGCGTCGCGCTCACCCAGTAGCCGCGCTGCATGCCCTGGGTGATCGCGCCTCGGGCGCGCACCTCGTCGTACAGCGGGTACGGGTTGTCGTGCCAGGGTGCGAGGCCGACGCGGGCGACGGGATGCTTGCGGATGCGCGCGTCGTACTGGCGACGCGCCTTCGCGACGTAGAGCTCGGTGGCAAAGCTGCGCGCCAGCCGGAGCTCCTCCCTGCTGATCGGTGACTTCATGACTCGCCCTCGGATCGCCGACACTACTTCCGTAGTGACTAGTGTCACATGCGGACGCCGCCCATGAGGCTCGGTCAGAGCGCGAGCTTCATACCGTCGTGGCTCGCGGTGAACCCCAGCCGCTCGTAGAACGCCTTCGCCTCCGGGCGTGACTTGTCCGTCGTGAGCTGTACGAGGCCGGCCCCCCGCTCGCGGCTGTAGTCGATCGCCCACTCGAAAAGCCTTGTGCCCAAACCGGATCCGCGCTGGGAGGCCGCGACGCGTACGGACTCGATCTGCGCGCGCAGGACGCCGCCGCGGGACAGGCCGGGGATGAAGCTCAGCTGCAGTGTGCCGACGACGTCGTCGCCGTCGAGGACCACAGCCAGGAGCTGGTTGGGGTCGGCGTCGATACGGGCAAAGGCCGAGGCGTACGCCGGATCGTCGCCTGATCGCTCGCGGCCACTGCCGAGGTGGTCGTCGGCCAGGAGCCCGACGATCGCCGGCACCTGCTCCGCGCGTGCCCGCGCCACTCGAACTCCACCAGTCAGCTCGCCCACGATCTCTGTCACACCCCGCACCCTACGAAGTCGCCCAGTGGGCGCCGCGTGTGGTCCGGCGGACGGCACGATGGTGGCCATGGTGACGGTGGCCGATTGCGAGCGAGTGCAGTCCAGCTGGTTCCGGGCTCGGGCAGCCACCTTGGGCGGCGAGGTCTGGACCGACGACGAGGTGTTGTGGACCGACGGTCCTGACGGGATGAACCTGATGTTTCCGCGCGCTCTGACCGCGGCGGGCGTCCGTCGGGGTGTCGATCGCGCACGTGACCTGGGCCGCGACATCGTCGGGGTCTGGCTCAGTCTCGAGGTCGATCCGGCTCCGTTGGCCGAGGCCGGGTTCGAACGTGGCTGGTCGCCGTGGTGGATGACTGCTGACCTTGCCGACGTCCCGGTGACGCGCGACCCGAGGGTCGGTCTCGAGCAGGACAGCTCGGACTACGAGGGCGAGTTCGCCTCGTACCGCGAGCAGTTGGCGCTCACTCGTCAGCGGCCGGCTCGTGCCTGGTACGCCGCCGCGCACACTCCGGGCCACTTCGCCGGACGAGCCTGGTCGTACCGGGACGGCGATCTTGCGGGCGTCTTCGACATGGAGGTCTGGCCCGAGTTCCAGCGCACCGGGCTCGGCACCGCACTTCTCGCGACGGTCTGCGCCGCTGCCCGGGAGGCGGGCGCCGAGCACGCCGTGCTCAACGCGACCCCTGACGGCGAGCGGCTTTACCGGACCTGCGGTTTCCGTCGGATCGGTGAGGGCATCACGTGGTGGCACCACCTCGGGAACGGCTGACGGCTGGCCCAGACACGCGACCGGTGGCCCACCCAGGAATGGGCCACCCGTCAAGCATGTGGGCCACTCGTCGCCAGTCGAGTAGGCGAGCCGCACCCGCCGGTCGAGTAGGCGAGCCGCACCCGCCGGTCGAGTAGGCGAGCCGCACCCGCCGGTCGAGTAGGCGAGCCGCACCCGCCGGTCGAGTAGGCGAGCCCCATAGGGCGAGGCGTATCGAGACCAGCCGCACGCGGGCACCTGGTCTCGATACGCCTCCGCTAGCGCTCCGACTACTCGACCAGCGTGGGGTGGGGTTGACTTCAAGTTCACTTTAATTTCTACGGTGAGCGCATGACGGAGCAGACGAAGAGCAGAGCGATGGCGTTCGACGAGCCGGGAGGACCGGAGTCGCTACGGCTGATCGAGCGGGACGTACCTCAGCCGGCGGCCGGCCAGGTGCGGATCCGGGTGCGGGCGGCCGGCGTGCAGCCGTACGACGCCGCCGTGGTCGACGGCTGGGCGCCACCGGGTGCGAACACCAGGCGACCCGTGATCCCCGGCAACGAGTTCGCCGGCCTGGTCGACGCGCTCGGGGCAGGCGTCACCGGAGTTGCCGTCGGTGACGAGGTGCTCGGGTTCGGGCAGCTCGGGTGCTATGCGGAGCATCTGGTGATCCCTTCCGACCAGATCACGCCGAAGCCTGCGGCGATGCCGTGGGAGGTGGCGGGTGGGTTCACCGCGGGTGCGCAGACTGCGCATATTGCGTTGGAGATGCTGGAGATTGGGCCGGACGAGGTGCTGCTCGTGCATGGTGCTGCGGGCGGTGTCGGGCAGATCGCGGTGCAGCTCGGACGGCTCGCAGGGGCCCGTGTCCTCGGTGGTGCACGGCCGGAGCATCACGAACGACTGCGCGCTCTCGGCGTCGAAACCTTTGACTACACAGAGGGATTCGTCGATCGCCTCCGCGCTCTCGCTCCGAACGGAGTGGATGCGGTGCTCGATGCGGTGGGTGGCGACATCCTCGACGCCACCGTGGGGCTCGCCCATGACCGGTCGCGCGTCATCACCCTCGTGGAGCACGGTCGCGCCGCCGAGCTGGGCATCGGCGTGACCGAGAACCGTCGCTCTGCCGAACGGCTCTCGGCGCTTGCGGCCCTCCAGGCGGCGGGCGATATCGACTTCCGGGTGCGCGAGACCTTCCCACTGGAGGAGGCGCCCGCCGCGCTGAAGGCGTTGCGAGCCGGCGGCGGCGGCAAGGTGGTGCTGACGATCGACTGAGTCCGGGCGTACGCGGGGGAGTGTCGGGACCCCTGGTGAGGCTCCGCGTCTTCCTGGTATATAACTTCTGCTTACAGTGATGTGAGCATGACGTTATGCGGTTGGTGCGATGCCGGCCGCTACCAGGGGGAAGGCGATCGGTGTTCCAGTTCGTTGCGAGGCGGGTCGTCGGGTGGTTGGCGATGACGGTCGCGGCCACCAATGTGACCTACGTGCTCGCCGGGATCTTCCTCGATCCACGGTCCAACTACCGCGAGACCCGGCCGGTCCCCAGCACCGAGCGCATCGACCAGGCGCTGCATCCGTACAACCTCGACCCGCGCGTGCCACTGACCGAGCGATGGTGGCACTGGGCCAAGGACGTTGTCCTGCACTTCGACTGGGGACGGTCGCCGAGCGGCACGTCGGTCAACACGGCCATCGGCTACCGCGTCGGAGTCAGCGCTCAGCTGGTGCTGCTGGCCACCGTGCTCATGGTCTTCATCGGGGTGGGCCTCGGCGTCTACACCGCGTCCCGGCAGTACCAGTGGCAGGACCGCGTTCTGCAGGGGCTGTCGATCCTGCTCTACAACGTGCCCACGGTCGTGGCTGCGCTCGCGCTGGTCTTCGGCGCCGTCCGGCTGAATGAGTGGCTGGGGCACCGCGTGCTGTTCGTCTCGGACTCCAGCTCACCTGAGGTGAGCGGTCTGCTGGCGAGCGTGGTCGACAGGCTGGGGCACCTGGTCCTCCCGACCATCTCGCTGACGGTGCTCGGCTACGTCGGCTACCACCTCACGCAGCGCTCGTTGTTGCTGGACACCATGAACGCCGACTTCGTCCGGACCGCACGTGCGACCGGGCTGACCCGGCAGCAGGCCGTACGACGCCACGCCCTGCGTGCGTCCCTCATCCCGACGGCCAGCTCGGTGGCCTTCACGATCCCGGCCATCTTCACCGGCGCCGTACTGACCGAGAGCATCTTCGGGTGGCACGGCATGGGGGAGTACTTCACCCTCACGATCACCCGCAACGACGTGCACGGGGTGACAGCCGTGGCCGCGTTCGGGGCCCTGATGACCGCGATCGGCGCGATCCTCGCCGACATCGCCACGGTCTTCCTCGACCCGAGAGTGCGACTCCGATGAGCGCCGCAGTGGTCGAGAGCGCAGCCGCCTCCGGCGTACCGACGACACGGCTCGGCCGGCGTCGGCTCTACGTCCGCCGTTTCGCGCGCAACCGCAGTGCGCTCGTCGGCGTCGTGATCTTTGCCGCGCTCGTGCTGTTCAGTCTGCTCGGCTCGTGGTTCACCGATCACACCTACCTGGACAACGACTTTCTGGCTCTGACTCAGTCGCCGAGCAGGACGCACTGGTTCGGGACGACGCAAGGTGGCAACGATGTGTACGCCCAAGTCGTGCACGGCCTCCGGCGCTCGCTCGTGATCGCGGTGGCAGTGTCCGTGCTGACCCTGGTGATTGCCGCGTTGGTGGGTGCCGGAGCGGCGTACGTCGGTGGCCTGACTGAGCGAATCTCGTTGGGAGTCATCCACTTCCTGCTGGTCGTCCCGTCATTCCTGATCCTCGCGCTGATCTCGCACAAGGTGGCCGGGGACTGGCGTGTGCTGATCCTGGTGCTCACCGCCTTCGGATGGATGACCACGGCGCGAGTGATCTGGGCGCAGTCGACCTCGTTGCGCGATCGCGACTTCGTCCGGGCAGCGGAGTTCATGGGCGTCGGCACGGCCCGCATCATCGTCCGCCACATCATTCCCAACATCGGCTCGTACCTGATCATCAATCTGACCCTCGGAATCGTCTCGACCGTATTGAGCGAAACCGCTTTGTCCTTCTTGGGATTCGGCATCAAGGCTCCCGACGTGTCGCTGGGGACGATGCTTGCCGACGGCTCGAGCAGCATCACCACGGCGCCTTGGTTGCTGGCGTTCCCCGCGGGAGTCCTGGTGCTGCTCACGGTGTCGGTCACGCTGATCGGAGACGGCATCCGTGATGCAGCCGACCCGACCTCGAAGGTGGGTGCGCTCTCGTGAGTGACCGCGATCCCGTCCTGTCCGTCCGCGACCTGCAGATCCGATTCGCCTCCGAGGCCGGGCCGGTCCATGCCGTACGAGGCGTGAGCTTCGACCTGTACGCCGGACAGACCTTGAGCCTGGTCGGTGAGTCCGGGTCCGGGAAGTCCGCGGTCGCCTCCGGCATCATCGGGCTGCTGCCGGACGCCGCGGCCGTGACGGGCGAGGTTCGTCTCGACGGTCAGCAGCTGGTCGGACTGCCCGATAAGCAGATGTCGGCCTTGCGCGGCAGCCAGATCGGCATGGTCTTCCAGGACCCGCTGTCCGCCCTGACACCGATCTTCACGGTCGGCCGACAGCTGTCCGACGCCGTGCGGGTGCATCAGCGGATCGGCAAGGACGCCGCGTGGCGACGTGCCGTCGAGCTGCTGGACCTGGTCGGCATTCCCGATCCGGTACGTCGAGCGGACTCCTTCCCGCACGAGCTGTCCGGCGGTATGCGGCAGCGCGTGGTCATCGCGCTGGCCATCGCCAACGACCCGGCTGTGATCGTGGCGGATGAGCCGACGACGGCGCTGGATGTCACCGTGCAGGCGCAGATCCTCGATGTGCTCGGCACGGCGCAGCGCGAGACCGGCGCCGCGCTCTTGCTGATCACGCACGACCTCGGCGTCGTCGCGGGTCAGGCCGACGAGGTCGCCGTGATGTACGCCGGTCGCATCGTCGAGCAGGCACCGGTCGATGACCTGTTCGCCCGGCCGACCATGCCCTACACGGCGGGTCTGCTCGCAGCTCTCCCGAGGATCGACGCCCCGACCGGATCGCCGCTGAGCAGTATCGACGGCGACCCGCCCACCCTCCTCGCGGAGCCCCTGGGCTGTCCGTTCGCTGCGCGCTGCCCAGCGGCGGAAGCAGCGTGCAGCACTGCCGAACCGCCTTTGCTACCAACGCAGGACGAGCACCTGGTCGCTTGCGCGCGTACCCACGAGATCCTGCAGGGCAGCCTCAACCCGGCGGCCCTGTTCCCTGCGGTCGAGTCCGACGGCCACGCCGTTTCGGATGCGACGGGGTCCGCGCTGACCGTGCGTGGTCTCACCAAGACCTTCCCGATCCGCAAAGGCCGAGTCGTCCGCCGCGCGGTCGGGTCGCTGACCGCAGTCGATCAGGTGGATCTGGACCTCGCGCGTGGGGAGACGCTGGCCCTGGTCGGTGAGTCCGGCAGCGGCAAGACGACCACCCTGCTGGAGCTGTTGCGGCTGGCTGCTCCAGAGCAGGGCTCCATCGAGGTGCTGGGCCACGCGGTGGACGCCGACCTCGATCGGCGCACCAAGGCAGAGCTGCGTCGCTCGCTGCAGATCGTCATGCAGGACCCGACCGGAGCGCTGGATCCACGGCTCCCAGTCTTCGACCTTCTGGCCGAGCCGTTGCAGGCAGCCCGCTACTCCCGCAACGCGATTCGCGAACGCGTGAGCACTCTGCTGGATCTGGTCGGGCTCGACCAGACCTCGGCCGACCGGTTCCCCAGCGCATTCTCCGGAGGTCAGCGTCAGCGCATCGGCATTGCGCGAGCCCTGGCGACCGAGCCCCAGGTCGTGGTCCTCGACGAGCCGGTGTCGGCGCTGGACGTCTCGGTCCAGGCGAGCATCCTCAACCTGTTGAGTCAGCTGCAGCGACGGCTCGGGCTGTCGTATCTGCTCGTCGCCCACGACCTCTCCGTCGTCCGCCACATCGCTGATCGTGTGGCCGTGATGTATCTCGGGCGCATCGTCGAAACAGCTTCTACGAGTGAGCTTTTCGCCCATCCGCGGCATCCCTACACCCGTGCGCTGCTCTCCGCGATCCCTGTGCCCGACCCACAGCGGGAGCGCGAGCGGGAGCGGATCGTACTGACCGGCGAGGCGACCCACCAAGACGGCGCAGGATGTCCCTTCGCCGGGCGATGTCCGGTCTTCCTGACGCTCGGCGAGCAGGACCAGCAGCGCTGCCGATCGCCTCAGTCGCTAGCCGGCGGCGAGGCAGAGCCCGACCACCTAGTCGCCTGCCACGTCGCGATGCGAAGCACCTCGACCCACGACCACGAACACGTTTGAGAGGCACCACCATGACCCGACCCAAGATCACGTACGCCGTTGCCCTGAGTGCGGCTCTCGCCGTCGCTCTCACGAGCTGCTCGAGCGACTCCGACGCAGGGGGCAAGAGCTCGACCGGCGCGGCGGCCGCGAGCCCGAAGGCAGCGAGCGCGGCCACGGACTACAACCCTCAGCCGTACGCGAACCTCAAGGACGGTGGGTCGTACACCACGGGCGGTTCGTTCAATGGTGACGACACCCAGGGCAACCGCTGGAACGTCAACGCCTCGCTGACCGGATCCCGGATCTGGGCCTGGTACAACCCCGTCGCGATCACGTTCTCGCCGGCCGGTGAGGTCCAGATCAACAAGGACTACTTCACCAGCGCCACCACCAAGAACGTCGGCACCAAGCAGCAGCTGACGATCACGATCAACCCGAAGGCCGTCTACAACGACGGCACGCCGATCGACTGGCGCTCGATCCAGGCCACCTGGCAGGTCAACAGCGGCAAGAACAAGGATCTCCAGATCGGCGGCACCCAGGGCTTCGACCAGATCGAGTCGGTCGTCCGGGGCGCGAGTGCCAAGCAGGCGGTCGTCACGTTCAAGCAGCCGTACGCCGCGTGGCCGGGGCTCTTCACGTCGTTCATCAACCCCAAGGCCGCGACGGTCGCGAACTTCAACAACGCCTACTCCAACAAGCTGCAGCCGTCCTGGGGCGCGGGGCCGTTCACCGTGCAGAGCTACGACCCCAACAGCAAGAAGATCGTGTTCGTCCGCAACCCGAAGTGGTGGGGCCGCAAGGGCAAGCTCGACAAGCGCATCTATCTCGACTTCGCCAAGAGCTCGGCCGGGATCAACGCCTTCAAGAACGGTCAGATCGACTACACGTCGCTGAGCACGCCGGAGGACATCAACCAGGTCAAGGGCCGGTCGGGCACCCAGCTGCGCAAGGGCGGCAGTCCGTTCGAGTACTACCTGTTCCTCAACGGCAAGTCGCCGGTGCTGTCCGACATCGTCGTACGCAAGGCCCTGCTCGGCTCCGTCAACCGCGCCGAGATCGCCAAGATCGAGTTCAACGGCCTGGACTACTCCGAGCCGCTGCCCGGCTCGTCGGTCTACTACAGCTTCCAGAAGGGCTACGAGGACAACGTCTCCAAGGTCCTGACGTTCGATCCGGCGCAGGCCGGCAAGGATCTCGACGCGGCAGGCTGGAAGCCCGGCAAGGACGGCATCCGAGAGAAGGGCGGCAAACAGCTCGTCGTCGAGTACGCCGTGTTCGACCCGGAGCCGATCGACAAGGCCGTGGCCGGATCTTTGACGGCCGCGCTCAAGAAGGTCGGGATCAAGGTCAACCTCAAGGTGCTGCCGGGCGAGCAGTGGGCCTCGACCATCAACCAGAACAAGTTCGACCTGGTCCTGTCCGGCAACCGCTCCCTCGACCCGTACGGGGTGACCGGGCTCGGCACGTTCTACGGCAGCTCCAATGACAGCAACATCACGCGGATCGGCAACGCCGGGATCGACAAGGAGATCGCGGCCGTCAGCAAGATCTCCGACCCGGTCGCACAGCAGAAGCAGGCCAATGCGGTCGAGCAGAAGGCACTCAAGCTCTACGGAGTGCTGCCGTTGTTCAGCGGCCCGTCGACCTACAGCGTCAAGAAGGGCCTGGCCAACGTCGGCGCGTCGATCTTCCTCAGCCCGCTGCCGGAGACAGTCGGCTGGCAGAGGTAGGCACCGACCGGCGTACAACCGAGTTTGGCCGATAGTGCAAGCCGCGTCGCTACCGAAATCCTTGGGTTCAGGGTGCTGTTGCAACGAGGAGTTCGTTGAGCTTCTCGGCGGGATTCTTCCACTGGTGTCGTTTGCGGGGTCGCCGGTTGAGCTCGATCGCGATCTGGTCGAGGTCGTTCTGGGTGTAGGTGCGGAAGTTGGTGCTGGTGCGGGGAAAGTACTGGCGTAGGAGCCCGTTGGTGTTCTCGTTGCTGCCGCGCTGCCAGGGTGAGTGCGGGTCGCAGAAGTAGACCTGGCAGCCGGTAGCGAGGGTGAATCGGGCGTGCTCAGCCATCTCGGCCCCTTGGTCCCAGGTCAACGACCTGGCCATGCTCACTGGCACCCTGCCCATCAGCTGGGTCAGTACGCCGATGACCTGCGCGCTGACTCGTGAGTGCGGCAGGGCGCCGAGCATGACGTACCCGGTGGTGCGTTCGACCAGAGTCACGATCGCGCTGGAACCGCGGGCGCCGATGACCAGGTCGCCTTCCCAGTGTCCTGGCACGGCCCGGTCGGCCGCCTCCGCAGGACGGGTCGAGATGTGCAAGCCCTCGATCCACGGTTTGCGGGACCGGGCCGCCGCGGCCGTGGCGCGGGAGCGTGGTTTACGCGTGGCTCGCCCTGAGCGCAGCGCGAGCTGCCGGCCGACCTCGGCGCGGAGGCTGCCGCGGCCCTGGATGTAGATGGCCTGGTAGATCGTCTCGTGTGACACCCACATCTCCGGCTGATTCGGGTACTGCGTACGCAGCCAGTGTGCGACCTGCTGCGGGGACCACCGTTCCCGCAGCAGGTCCGCGACGGTGTGCCACAGCAGCGGCAGCGGCCCACCCCACGACGGGCGCAGCTTCCCACCATGGCACCGGCGCGCCCGGACCCGGTACTGCCGCTGAGCCTGCCGGTGCTCATACACCCACCGATAGCACCCGCCCCGCCGGCCGGAACCGGCCGCGTGCCGCCCCGAGGGCGACCGCGCCCCAGACCCACCCATACGCGCACCCCGGTAGGAATGATTACGACGCACCTCTCGCCACACCGTGCTCCGATCCCGACCAAGCACCGCAGCGATCTGTGGAAACGTCAGGTCCTGACCGAACAGCACCTCGATCTGAGCACGCTCCGCGAGCGACAACCGCTTTCCAGGCATGAGCACATCCTTCGCCGTGCTCGTTGCAACAGCCCCTTGAAACCGCCAACTCGGGAAGCGACGCGGCTTGCACTATCGGCCGAGAAGGGTCAGTCCTGGGTGAAGGCGGCGTCGAACGATGAGGTGGGCGGCTGCAGGTCGAACCGGCGCAGGAACTCCAGCGCCTCGGGCGCGCCCTGCAGCCGGTCCATCCCCGCGTCCTCCCACTCGACCGAGATCGGCCCGCCGTAGCCGATCGCGGTGAGCGCCCGGAAGCAGTCCTCCCACGGCACGTCGCCGCGGCCGGTCGACACGAAGTCCCAGCCGCGGCGCGGGTCACCCCACGGGAGGTGAGAGGACAGCGCGCCGTTACGCCCACCGCCCAACCGCATCCGGGTGTCCTTGCAGTCGACGTGATAGATCCGGTCGGCGAAGTCGGTGATGAACGCGACGGGGTCGATCGCCTGCCACATCATGTGGCTCGGGTCCCAGTTCAGCCCGAACGCCTCGCGGTGCCCGATCGCCTCCAGCGTGCGGACCGTCGACCAGTAGTCGTACGCGATCTCGGACGGGTGCACCTCGTGGGCGAACCGCACGCCGCACTCGTCGAACACGTCCAGGATCGGGTTCCAGCGGTCGGCGAAGTCCTGGTAGCCCGCCTCGATACGCGCGGCCGGCACGGGCGGGAACATCGCGACGTACTGCCAGATCGATGAGCCGGTGAAGCCGACGACCGTGTCCACACCGAGACGCTGAGCGAGTCGCGCGGTGTGCTGCAGCTCCTCGGCCGCACGACGGCGTACGCCCTCGGGATCGCCGTCGCCCCAGACCTTTTCGCCGACGATGGCTTGGTGGCGCTCGTCGATCGGGTCGTCGCAGACCGCCTGCCCCTTGAGGTGGTTGGAGATCGCCCAGACCTTCAGCCCGTGTCGGCGCAGGATGTCCAGCCGACCCTCGACGTAGGCGTCGTCGTCCCAGCGCCACGCATCGAGATGCTCCCCGGAGACGGCGATCTCGAGTCCGTCGTAGCCCCACTTCGCGGCGTACGACGCGACCTCCTCGAGCGTGAGATCGGCCCACTGACCGGTGAAGAGGGTGAAGTTCCGGCCCATCAGCTGCTCCTTCGGGTCAACGCCTCGACAGGTGGGGCGTCGAGCGCGACCCGTGCCCCGCCCTGCGCATCGCTGTCCATGATCGCGGTCAGCACCCGCTGCACGGCCAGACCGTCCTCGAATGACGGCGTCGGCTCCGACCCTGCACCGATCGCGCGCAGGAAGTCGGAGGCCTGTGAGACGAACGTGTGGTCCCATCCGAGGATGTGCCCCGGCGGCCACCACGCCTGCAAATAGGGATGATTGGGCTCGGTCACCAGCACCCGGGTGGCCCCGGAGCCGGTGTCGACGTACAGCTCGTTGAGTGACTCCAGGTCGAACCGCAGCGATCCTTCGGAGCCGAACACCTCGACGAGCAGGGCGTTCTTGCGGCCGGTCGCCATCCGCGTCACCTCCAGGCTCGCGACGGCACCCGAGGCTGTGTGCAGCGTCGCCCAGGCCGCGTCATCGACGGTGACCGGCTCTGGCCCGTCGGGCCCGGGCCGCGCCGGCACGAACGTCCGCAGCGTTCCAGACACCGACTGCACCGGCTCGTTCAGCAGGAACTGCAGCAGGTCGACGGCGTGCGACGCGAGGTCGCCGAGGGCTCCGGACCCGGCCTCCTCGCGCCGCAGCCGCCAGGTCATCTCGGCTGACGCGTCGGACAGCCAGTCCTGCAGGTACGCGACGCGCACCTGGCGTACGTCGCCAATTCGCCCGTCCTGCACCATCTTTCGGGCGAGAACGAGCGCGGGAACGCGTCGGTAGTTGAAGCCCACCGTCGACTGCACGCCCTGACGGCGCGCGACAACGGCCGCCTCGACCATGCGCTCGCCCTCGTCGATCGAGTTGGCCAGGGGCTTCTCGACGATGACGTGCTTGCCGGCCTCCAGTGCAGCGACCGCGATCTCGGCGTGCGTGTGGCCGGGAGTGCAGATGTCGACGATCTGTACGTCGTCGCGCGCCAGCACTGCGCGCCAGTCGGTCTCCACGTCGGGCCACCCGAGCTGCGTGGCAACGGGACCGACCTGAGAGAGGTCGCGTCCCACCAGCACCCGCGGCTCGACCGCTGGCACGTCCGGATAGTGCGCCGTCACATTGCGCCAGGCGTGCGAGTGGGCCCGGCCCATGAAGGAGTAGCCAATGACAGCGACACCGAGCGGATTATGTTGCTTACCAAGTGAATTCATCGCGCCGCCTCCGTGTCGAGCGACCGGAGGAACACGAGTCCGTCACGAGCCAGGTCGTCCTGGGTCGCGGCGAGCGGCCGCCAGATCGAGGCAGCGACTGCGATGGTCGCGTTGTCGGCGGTGAAGCTCTCGATCACCAGCGGACCGTCGTAACCGACCTCGTCCAACGCCGACACGATGCCGTCCCAGTCGGTCTGGTCGCCGCCCGGCGCGCCACGGTCGTTGCCGCACACCTGCAGGTGCACCAGGTGCTGTCCGGCCAAGCGGATCGCGTCCGCGGACGAGCGCTCCTCGATGTTGAGGTGGTAGGTGTCCAGCGCCAGCCCAACCGGTCCGAGCAGGTCGCCGAGCCCGGTCATGGCCTGATCGACGGTGTTGACCAGCGACGTCTCGTAGCGGTTCAACGGCTCGATCCCGAGCTGTACGCCTGCTGCTGCGGCGTGCTCGACGACCGGCCCCAGACCTTCGCGCCAGCGGGCGTACGCCACCTCGCGCTCCGTCGGCGTCATCCGCCACACCCGCCCGGTCGTCGCGTAGAACGGCCCGCACACCGTGCGCGCACCGATACCGGCGGCGAGATCGATACAGGCGCGCAGGTAGTCCTGAGTTGCCGCGACGTCCGCGTCGCCCGCGACCAGATCCCGCCCTGGACCCATCGCACCGACGACGGTCGCACCGAGCCCGGTCGCCTCCAGGAGCGGACCGACGACCTCGGGCGTGAGGTCACCGGCCTGCTCCAACGGCAGCTCCACGACGTCGTACCCGAGCGCTGCGACCTTGCCGAACAGGTCGGGCGCGTCAGCATCGGTCAGCGGCGACGTCCAGACCCACGTGTTGATGCCGAGCGGCCGCGCGTCATGTGCCGGCCGCACGTCATGTGCCGGCCTCACGGCATGACGCGCTTCTGCCACACCGTCGGGTAGCCGGGAAGGTCCTCGCCGCCGTACTTGGCGTAGTGGCCATCGGGCATGCCCTGGTTGGCCTTGAGGTACGTCGCGCGCTCCGCCTTGGTGATCGGCGTCTGCGGCAGGACCCACTCCTTGGGTACCTGCTGGCCGGCGAAGATCTTCTGTAGGGCGAGCAACGGCGTACGCCACTGGAAGTTGGAGTAGACCGGCGCGAGGCCGTTGAGGCCGGTCTTGTCCCACTTGCGCAGGAAGCTCATCTCGTCCTCGCCGGTCATGACCGGGTAGCCCTTGCCGGCATCCTCGAACGCCTCAACGGCCGCGACCGCACCGTCACCCGCGTCCATCCACACGCCCTGCACATCGCCCTTGGCGAGCTCGTCGGAGACGATCTTCTTGATCTCGGCCGGGTCACCCTTGGTGAAGTGGTCGGTGGCCTTGATGCCCTTGGCCGCGAAGATCCGCTTGGCTGCCGCCCAACGGTGCTCCAGCACGTCGACGCCAGGCAGGATGCGCAGCGCGACGACCTTGTCGCCACTCTTGAGGTTGCTGGTGAGGAAGGTCGCGGTGTCGATGCCCCAGGCGTAGCCACCGACCGGGTGGATGAACGTCGTGGCGCACGTGGTGTTGACGCCGCGGTCGAAGACGACGACGGGTTTCTTTGTGGCACAAGCCCTTTCGACGGCCGGCGTCAGCGCCGCGGTCGAGCTCGGCGAGATGACGAATGCGTCGCAGCGACCCTCCTTGATGAAGTAGTCGATGTCGGAGATCTGCGCGTTGTCGTCGTCCTTGGCGTCGCGCGTCTCCATCGACGACAGCACGCCCGCGGTCTTCAGCGCGGCGAGCTGCTGGTTCATCGTGATCCAGCCGGTCTGTCGCCAGGGGTTGCTGATCGAGGCGTTGGAGAAGCAGACCTTCTTGGCACCGGTCGTCTTGTACGCCGTCGTGTCCGTCATCGGGCCGGGCAGATACTGCAGGTACGGCTTGGTCGCGTCACCGCTGAACTTCGCCGTGCGCTGGGTGTTCTCCTTGTCGTAGGTCGCCTGGCCGAACCACTTGTCGCCGGCGGTCTTGGAGGGGCTCGGAGCGGCGCTGTCGGCAGCGGGAGACTGAGCACCGGGTGCCGAGGTGCCGGCGTCCTCGGACCCGTCGGTCGAGCAGCCGGCCACGGTCAGCAGCATCGCCCCCGCCGCAGCCAGGGCAGCCTTTGGCATCGTTGTCCTCATCGGTCTTCTCCTGTGGTCGAGCCCGGGGTGGGCGAGGTGGTGTGGTCCGCGGCCTCCGGCCGGGACTGCAGAGTGGTGGGTGCCGTACGACGGGAGCGGGTCAGTCGGTCGCGCAGACCGCCCTGCCACGCCCGGCCGGACAGCGCGACGGCGACGATGATGATGAGTCCCTGCACGGTGTCCCGCCAGGTCGACTCGACGCCGCGGAAGTTGAGCAGCGTGAAGAGCAGCTCGAGCGCGAAAGCGCCCGCCGCCGCGGACAGCACCCAGCCGCGACCACCGCCGAGGACGACTCCGCCGAGCACGACGGCGGTGATGGCGGTGAACTCGTAGCCGCGGCCGACGGAGGGGTGCACGCCGGCGTACCCGACGAGGATGATCCCGGCGATGGTGGCCGACAACGAGGACAGGACGAAGGCTCGAGTCTTCAACAACCACAACGTTGTTCCGGCGAGGCGCGCTGCTTCAGGGTTGTCACCCGAAGCGACGAGGGTGCGGCCGAACGGTCGACGCATCAGCCACGCGGCCCCGACGCACACGACCGCCAGGATGATCGCCGGGTAGGGCAGCAGGTCGATGATCGGTACGCCGTCGAGGCCACCCCGGCCGATCTCACGGAACGAGTCGGCCGGGTTGCCGGTCGCCGCGCCACCGGTCAGGTAGAAGACGAGTCCCGACAGCGCGAGCATCGTGCCCAGCGTGACGATGAAGCTCGGCACGCGCAGCAGTGTGGTGGCCAGCCCGTTGACGACACCGATCGCTATGCCCACCAGCACCATCAGGGCCATGACCGGCAGGATCTTGTCCTCGTCCTGGCCGATGAGGTTGCCGGCCATCACGACCTGCGTGGTGACGACCGCGCCCATCGACAGGTCGAACTCGCCCGAGACGATCACGAAGTACTGACCGATCGCCGCGATCGCGATGGGCGCCGTACGACCGACGAACCTGATCAGCTGCGGCGGCTCACCGAAGCTGGGTGTCGAGGCGATCACCAGCACGAGCAGGACGATCACCAGAACGAACACACCGCCGCCAGGTGTCGCCGCGGCGCGCGCGGCACGACCGGCGAATGAGCCTCGCTCCAAAGTGAGTTCGGCTTTGGGCGCCTTGGGCACCTGGGTCGTCGACGCGGTCACGAGGTCTCCTCGATCGACTTCAGCAGGGTGGGTCGTTCGAACCGCGCCGGGCGACGGTCGATGTCGCGGCGGGCGTAGACCGCGACAGCCGCGACGATCACGACGCCGCGGACGACGTCTTTGAGGAACGGGTTGACCTCGAGCACGCCCATCACGTTGTCCATGACCGCGAAGATCGCGACGCCCGCGAGCGTGCCGGTGATGGTGCCCTTGCCGCCGGCGAGGACCGCACCGCCGAGCACGACGGCCGCGATCGACATCAGCGCGTAGTTGCCCTGCGTGCCGATGGTCGGGCTGCCGACGCTCAGCCGCGACAGCAGGAGCAGCCCGGCGACACCTGACAGCACCGCGCACAGCACGTGCGCGACGACGACGGGGAGCCAGGTCCGCAAACCCGACAGGCGAGCGACGTCCCGGTTGCCGCCGGTGGCGTACAGGTGATGACCCAGACGCGTCTGCCGCAGCAGCACGATCGCCAGCACCGCGCAGCCGAGCATGATCAGCGCCGAGATCGGGACGGGCCCGATCTGGGTGGCGCCGACGAGACGGAAGTCGCGGGGTGCAGAGCCGCTGCTGCCTTGGTAGTTGGAGGCGAGGTAGCCGCTGATCAGCAGCCCCATGCCGAGCGTCGCGATGAAGCCGTGCACGTCGAGGAAGGTCACGACCAGACCGTTGACCAGCCCGATCGCGGCGGCGACCCCGAGCGCGGCGAGCACGCCGGGAACGATGTCGGCGTCCTGGCCGGCCATCACACCGCCGGCGACGAGGCTGCAGAGCGAGACGACGTACGGCACGGAGAGATCGAGGCTGCCCGCGAGGATCACGAGCGTCTGCCCGACCGCGATGAACCCGAGCACGGACATCCCGGTCAGGATCGAGGACGTGTTGCCCGAGCTGAAGAAGTTGCGGCCCTGAGTGGCCGTCAGCACCGAGCCGACGACGATCGCGAGTGCGAGGACGCCGAAGACCAGACCGGTCGAGGTGAGCCGCTTCATCCGGCCGCTCCGACCGTGACCGCGCCGGTCGCGACGCCGAGGATCTGCTCCTCGGACGAGTCGGCCGGCAGCTCGCCCGCCAGCCGTCCCTCGCGCATCACGAGCACGCGGTCGGACATCCCGATGACCTCGGGTAGCTCGCTGGAGACCATCAGGATCGCGACGCCCTGGGCGGACAGCGCGCGCATCAGCTCATAGATCGAGTGCTTGGCGCCGACGTCGATGCCGCGGGTGGGCTCGTCCATCAGCACGACGCACGGCTCGGTGCCCAGCCAGCGCGCCAGGACGACCTTCTGCTGGTTGCCGCCGGAGAGGAACTGCACCTCCTGGTCGAGCGATCGCGCCGTCACGTCGAGCGAGGACAGCACGCCGGGCAGCGCGCGGCGAGCCTGCGGCGTACGACCGGGGAAGACCGAGCGGACGACACCGAGCCCGTTGTCCAGGACCGACTGCCGCAGCGCCAGGCCGGTCGCCTTGCGGTCCTCGGTGATGAGGGCGAGGCCGTGGCGTACGGCTCGGCGCGGCGAGCGCAGAGCCACCGGCTGCCCGTCCAGCAGGACCTCGCCACGGGTGATCGGCTGCACGCCGAATACGGCTTCCAGCAGCTCGGTGCGCCCCGAGCCCTGCAGCCCCGCGAGCCCGACGATCTCGCCGGAGCGCAGGGTGAGGTCGACGCCGTCCACGTAGCCGTTGCCGACGCCACGCAGCTCGAGTCGTACGTCGCCGGTCGTCGCCTCCGCCGGTCGCGGCGGGAACATCGCTGACATCGGTCGGCCAACCATGAGCCGTACGAGCGTGGCCTCGTCGAGCTCCGCGGCGGGCTTCGTCGCGACCTGGCGGCCGTCCTTGAGGACGGTGATCACGTCGCAGAGGTCGAAGACCTCCTTGAGCCGGTGTGAGACGTAGAGGATCGCGACGCCGCGGGCGGTCAGCCGCTCGATGATCCGGTAGAGCAGCGCGACCTCGTGCTCGGCGAGCGCAGCGGTCGGCTCGTCCATGGCGATGATCCGCGCGTCGTAGCTGAGCGCCTTGGCGATCTCGACGACCTGCTGCTCGGCCACCGACAGCGAGCGCACCTTGCTGTCCGCGCTCAGGCCGGGTACGCCGAGGTCGTCGAGCAGCTCCGTCGTCGCTCGTCGCATCCGGCCGCGATCGACCAGCCCGCGGCGGCGGGGCTCGCGGCCCAGGAAGATGTTCTCCGCGACCGTGCGCTCGGGCAGCAGGTTGAACTCCTGGAACACCGTCGAGACGCCGGCCTGCTGAGCCTGAACCGGGTGACCGAAGCGCTGCAGCTCGCCATCGATCTCGATGGTGCCGGCGTCGGGCTGATGGACGCCGGCGAGCAGCTTCATCAAGGTGGACTTGCCCGCGCCGTTCTCCCCGACCAGGCCGTGCACCTGTCCGGGCACGAGGTCGAGATCGGCGTCCTCAAGCACGGGCACGCCGAAGAACTGCTTGGTCAGGCCCCGGGTCCTCAGGAGCGGCTGCTGGGTGCTGGCGTCGTCGAGCACGGCCTCACTGTGACATGGATCACGGACTTCTGTCGATCATTCGTTAAAAGTGCATGGCTGGACGACATAAGTCCTCCGGTGGTTCACTTCCGGCATGCGCACCAGCGATGTGTTCGACCTCCTCCGGGACGGACAACCGCGTACCCGCGCCGATCTGGCGGAGGTCTCGGGCCTCGCGCGCTCCACGATCGCCAGCCGGATCGACGCGCTGATGCGGCTCGGTCTGGTCGCGCCGTACGGCGGTGGCCGCTCCACGGGCGGCCGTCCGCCCGCGCTCATCGCCTTCAACCCGGGGGCGCATGTCGTCGTCGGAGTCGACCTCGGAGCGACGCACGCGGTGGCCGCGCTGAGCGACCTGTCGGGGCAGGTGCTGGGCGAGGTCCGCGCCGACCTCGACATCGCCGACGGTCCGGACCCGGTGCTGGCGTGGGTGACGCAGGCGGTGCGAGATCTGGTCGGGACGCACCACCGGTCGATGAGTGAGCTGGCCGCGATCGGCATGGGCCTGCCCGGTCCGGTCGAGCACTCGACCGGTCGGCCGATCAACCCACCGATCATGCCGGGCTGGGACCGCCACGACGTCGTCGGCCACCTGCGTCGGGAGATCGACGTGCCGGTGCTGATCGACAACGACGTCAACATCATGGCGCTGGGGGAGCGACACCAGCACCTGCCGTCCGAAGCCGATCTGGTCTTCATCAAGGTGAGCACCGGCATCGGCGCCGGCATCATCTCCGGTGGTCGACTGCAGCGCGGCGCGCAAGGCACGGCCGGCGACCTCGGCCACGTGCACGTCGCGGGGTCCGATGACGTCGTCTGTCGGTGCGGCAACCGCGGGTGCCTGGAGGCCGTCGCCGCTGGGCCGGCGCTGGCCGCGTCGCTGCGATCCTCGGGCGTCGATGCCGAGACCGCGCACGACGTCGCGCAGCTCGTCCGCGCCGGCGACCTGAACGCCGTGCAGGTTGTTCGTCAGGCCGGGCGTGATCTCGGCGAGGTCGTCGCGACGCTCGTCAACCTCATCAACCCGTCCGTGGTCGTCATCGGTGGCTCGCTCGCGGTGGCCGACGAGCAGCTGATCGCGGGCATCCGCGAGATCGTCTACCAGCGGTCGCTCCCACTGGCCACTCAGCACCTGCGGATCGTGCCCTCGGTCGCCGGCGAGCGGGCCGGCGTCCTCGGGGCGGCCGCGATGGCCATCGAGCACGTGCTGTCCCCCGAAGCCATCGAGGCATCCACCCTCTCGTTGGTTGAACCGGCCCTCCCCGCTGGTTGAGCCGGCCCTCCCCGCTGGTTGAGCCGGGCGAAGCGCTAGCGAAGCCCGAGTCGAAACCCGGTGCGGCAAAAGGAGATTCAGCCGTTCGTGGTCACCCGGTTTCGACTCGGCTCGCCTAGCGGCTCGCCGGCTCAACCGGCGGATTCGGACTCGGCCCATGGCGTCGCGGCGGAGTGGGTGTCGATGTGTGAAGAAGTACAACGTTGTTGTGGATATGTACAACGAGGTTGTGCTTCTGCACGAGCCCCATGCCCCCAGAGAGGAGATACGTCCGACATCTCGCCGGTTGAGCCGGCCATCCCGCTGGTCGACTCGGCGCGCCTAGCGGATGGGGCTCAACGAGCGGGGGTGGGTGGTGGTGCTGTGGTGTCACCGATACGGATGTCGGCCGGAAGCATCATGTCCTCGACGACCTCACCGGCGAGCAACCGTCGTACGACATCTCCCGCGAGTCTCCCCTTGTCGACCGGATGCTGGTCGACCGTCGTGAGGTGGTGGCTGAGCCAGGGGAGCTCGACGCCGTCGAAACCGGTCACCGACAGGTCCTCGGGCACGCGGAGGCCACGCGCCTGAGCCGCTCGGATCACGCCGACCGCGAGCAGATCGCTCTGCGCGATGATGGCGGTTGGGCGCGGATTAGCTTGCAGGAGTAGGTCGGCCGCGAGTCGGCCCTGCTCGATGTCGGCCGCGGCAGTCACCACCATTGGCAGGTCGCCCAGCACGGACATCGCGCCGAGCGCGCGCTCGCGGGTGATGGGGAACGTCGATGCCTCGACCTCCGCGCGCGTGGTCGGCCGGGTGCTGCTGCTGGCGCCGAGGGGCATCAGGACGTGCGCGACGTGCTCATGGCCGAGGTCGCGCAGATGCTGAGCGAGACCGGCGGTGGCGCCACGGTCGTCGACGCGCAGCTGGGTGACTCCTGGGTCGACCGGGGAGCCCGTGGCCACCATCGGGATGCCGCGGGCCGCGAGCTCGGGGACGAGCGGGTGCTCCTCAAGGCTGCACAGCATGAAGACCACGGCATCGACGGCGAGGTTGGCGCCGGGCGCGGCGGTGTCGTCCTCGGGTGAGTGGGGGATGAGCAGTAGACCGGAGCCGAGCTCGCCCAGGACCTGAGCCAGTCCGTCGAACATCAGCACGGCGTACGGATCACGGAAGGCATAGATCAGCCGAGACGGCACGACAGCCCCGATGACGCCGGACCGCCCGTGGCGCAGCGAAGAAGCGACGGGGTCGGGACCGTGGTAGCCGAGCTCGTCGGCCGCTGCGCGCACCTTGTCGGCAGTGGCCGCGGCCACGGGCTTCTTGCCGCTGTAGACCAGGGACGCCGTCGACATCGCGACGCCGGCTCGCGCGGCCACGTCACGCAGGGTCACCCGGGAGGCGGCGCGCGGCGTACGGCTTGGAGGCCCTTGGTCGGCGAGCACCTGGCCAGGTTATCGAATCGATTCACCGACACCGGGGCCGCGCGGTCGCGCCCCAGCGACCTGCTGCTAAGAATGGGTCGGCGATTGGGACGACGGCACTGGGCCGGCGCAGACCTCGAGGAGGCGCTCGTGACACCGGAGCCGCTCGACCTGCAGCGGGAGATCGATGACGAGCTGCTGCTCGAGTCGGTGCCCGGCGCCCTCGACTACCTCGTCGCGGAGATCGCGGACCTGAACTCCTCGGGTGCGGCGAGTTGCACTGTGCTGCATCGCTTTTCGGGCGCGCTCCTCGTGCACTACAAAGGTCCGCTGGAGCCCCTCGCCGCCATCCGTTACTACTCCGGTTGCGCGGTCTGGCTGGGCACGGACCTCGCCGCCCTCGACCCTTCCAGGCTCCGTGGCCTCGTCGATCGCAGTCGCTCACAGGGTGTGATCGGACTCCTCGAGGACGGCCGTACGCCCGGCTTCCGTGTCGCGGAGGACCTCGGCGAGCGGAGATGGCCGGTGCGGGAGGCGCTGGTCGATGACCTCGGGTGGATCAACGCGCCGACCGACTGGGTGCTGAACGTCCGGGCGTACGACGACAGCGTCGCTCTCGAGGTGGGGCCGCTCTACCAGACCGCCCGTTTCGGGCGGCTGGCGCGGATCCCGGCGTCGACTACGCCGGTGATCTCTGCGGTGCTGGCCAGGCTACTCAAGGCCGAGCCCGGGCAGCTCGTGCTGGACCCGTTCTGCGGGGCCGCCACCAACTTGCTGTCCGCCGCCCAGGCAACCTCCGACGTACGGCTCGTCGGCCTTGACCTGCACCGCGAGGCGATGGTCGCCGCTCGGCAGAACCTCGCGCCCCTCGCGCCCCTCGCGACCTGGAACCTGGTGCGTGGCAACGCCGGCCGGCTGCCGTTCGCCGCGGACAGCGTCGACCGGGTCGTGTCCAACATCCCGTTCGGCAAGCGGGTGGGTTCGCACCGCGGCAACGTGGAGCTCTATCCGTTGTTCCTGCGCGAGCTGAGCCGCGTCCTGACGGCCAAGGGTCGCGCGGTGCTGCTGACCGAGGACAAGCGGCTCTTCGTGGAGTCCGTGCAGCGTACGGCCGGCTTGCGGGTCATCAAGGAGATCGAGTTCGAGACCGGTGGACTGCACCCTTCCGCCTACGTGCTGGTCCGCGGTCGGTCGTCCGGGCGACGCAGCGGACCAGCACGCAAGCGGGGTCGGCGCTAGCCACACGGCCTCAACCCGCGACGCTCTCCCACGCGAATCCGTCCGGGTCCGTGAAGGATTCGGCGTCGCTGCCGACGGAGAAGCGGTGCGACCCGGAGCCTTCCGGCGCGACGCCGGCGTCCTTCGCGAGCGCCTTGCGTCCGTAGAGCGCGAGCTTGACCTGGTTCGGAGCGCCCTCGAACTGGACGTACTTGCTGCCGTAGCTCTTGTCCACGGTCAGACCGCGCTCGACGTAGAACTTCTTGCTCGCCTTGACGTCGGCGACGCCGAGCAGCAGCACGAGATCGTCGAAGTCGGTGCGGCTCGGATCGGTGTTCTTCTTCGAAGAGGTCGCGACCTTCCAGATCGTGCCGTCGGGCGCCTGCACCGAGCCGCCGTAGCCCCAGAAGCTCTTGGTGACGGGCTTCAGCAGCGTCGCGCCACCGTCGAGCGCGGCTCCGACGAAGTGGTCAACGGTGCTCGGCTGGGGCACCACGAGCGACATGGTGAACCCGCGGAAGCCGGCGGTCGGGGAGTCCGAGGCGGCGCGTACGCGCACCTGGGGGCCGACGCCGAGGCCGGAGTAGAACGCCTCTGCGGCAGTGGCGTCGGGAACGTCAAGGGTGATGGCGGCGATGGATGTCATGCCGCTCACGCTAGGAGCGCGTCGTGGGTGGGCGCTTCTCGATTCCTGACCGATCGCAGGCTCGTTCGTCAGAGGAGAGCCTCGGCCAGCCGAGCCCAGTCCGCACGAGGCGGCACGGTGAGGTCCGGGCCGAGGACCTGGAGCACGACGGCGGAGGCGCCTGCGTCGAGGTGCTCCTGGACGCGCGTACGCGTCGCCTCCAGCCCGCGGGTCACCATCGACTCGGCCAGGTGCTCGCTGCCGCCGCGCATGAGGTCGCTCTCGGTGAATCCCTGGCGCAGCCAGGAGGTCCGGTAGTTCGGGAGTCCGGTGTAGACGTTCAGATGGTCGTGCGCCCGGGTCCGCCAGACCTCGACGTCATGGTCTGCGGCCGGATCGACGACCGTCGCCTGCTCGACGACGAGCGCGGGGCCGTCCTTGCCGCCGCCCAGGATCTCCCGGGCGCCGGCAGTGTGCTCCGGCATCACGAGGTACGGGTGTGCTCCCTGAGTGCGATCGCGTGACAGCTCCAGCATCCTGGGTCCCAGGGCAGCGAGAACCATTGGTGGCAGAGCCTTTTCGGCCTCTACGAGAGTTGGTGCGATGTCGAGCGCATCGAGATAGGCGCGCATCGCGGCGACCGGCCGCCCGTACTCATGGCCGCGCATCCGCTCGACCAGTGGCGCGTGCGACACCCCGAGGCCGAGCACGAAGCGGTCCGGGTGGAGGGCGTTGACCGTACGCGCCGCACCGGCTGCCGCCATCGCGTCACGTCCGTAGATGCTGGCGATACCCGTGCCGATCGTGAGGTGCTTGGACGCGCCGAGGTAGAGCATCGCCGCGGTGAACGCCTCACGGCCGTACGCCTCGCCGAACCACAAGGAGCCCCAGCCCTGTTCGTCAATCTCGGCGACCAGATCGGTGGCCTCGGCGGCGGGTACGGCATCGAGCGCCGTCGTCCAGAGGCCGACCGGCCCGATGGGAAGACTCATCCCCCGATTATCCAGACCCGCTGGTTGAGCCCGCCCAGCTCGACCAGCGGGTGGTCGGTGGGGTCAGTAGCGCATCTTGGCGTAGACCATCGGGTGGTCGGACCAGCGCTGCGCCTTGGACAGCGAATCCTGTTGCCATTGAGTGAAACTCGCGTGTCCCGACCCGAAGATCCAGTCCGTGCCCTGGTCGCCAGGTGTGGGGCACGTACCGTCGTTGCGGTGTTTGTAGCCACTCGCGTCACGCATGATCCCGCTTGCAGTGAGGCCGCAGCGGACGGGCTTGTTCTCGTTGAAGTCGCCCATCACGACCAACGTGCGAGTGCCGGCCTTCTTGAGCATCTTGAGCCGGGCGCGCTCCAGGCCTCGGATCTTGAGCCGATCTGCCTTGCTGTTGCGGCCGGCCACGTCAGCCGGGTTCTGGACACTCACGACGGTGACGAGCTTGCCGTTGGCCCGGTTCTTGAGAGTGACGACGGGCAGGTGCAGGTCGTGGCCGGCGTAGGGGATGGTCAGCTCGGCAGTCTTGGTGAGGGACCAGGTCTTCTTGCGCCACATCACGGCGTTGCCGCCGGCACCGGTCTTGACCGCCTCGTTGGGCGTTGCACGGAAGAGGCCCCAGTCCCCGTCCGCGCGGATGGCGCTCGCCTGCGGGTTCTCCAGCTCCTGAAGTGCGACGACGGAGACGAGCTGCTTCTCGAAGTGCTGCAGCGACGCGGTCATCCGGGCGCGGCCGGTCGGCATCGCGGCGTTCGCGCCGCCGGGGTCGGTGTCGTGGGAGCCGAGCACGTTGTAGCTGCCGACCCGGGTCACGTGCGTGGTGCCACTCGGTGCCTCATCGGCCTGGGCGGGGAGGCTCGGGGTCGAGGCGAGAGCCATCGATCCGCATGCCGTCAGGGCCAGGACGCCTCGGGTCAGGTTCTTGGAGTGCACGGATGGTTCCCCTCTGTGGCAGGCGGGTGTGACGGGCTGTCCGTGCTCTCTGAAGCACGCCGCGGCCAGATGGTTCCCTCCGATTTCGGCTTGACGGCCCACGCGCCGGAAGCGCAGAATCGAATCGATTCATCGAAACGATTCGATGGGGGCCTGGGAGCGCCGGGTCAAGCCCGCTCGACGGATACTGGGGAGCACTGTGCCGACGTCCACCGACCGTCACGCGACGCCGGCCACGCCTGCCGCGCAGGACGTGGTCATCACCTCGCGCGCGGTCTACGCCGCCTTCGCGCTCAACGGTGCGGCCTTCGCGACCTGGGCCTCGCGGATCCCCGACGTGAAGTCCGACCTCGGCCTGGACACTCGCGGCCTGGGCTTCCTGCTGCTCGCGATGTCGATGGGTGCGGTGCTCGGACTGCCGACATCCGGTCGCGTGGCCGCGCGGATCGGCATCCGTCGGGCGGTCCTGCTCGGGTCGTCGCTGGCTCTGGTCGGGATCGGCGGTGCCGGTCTCGCGGTCACGCTCGCCGACTCACCCGTGCTGGCCGCCGTCGGCATGTTCCTCGCCGGACTCGCGATCGGCGTCTGGGACGTCGCCATGAACCTCGAGGGCGCACATGTCGAGCAGCTGCTCGGGCGGGCGATCATGCCGCGCTTCCACGCGGCCTTCAGCGGCGGCACCGTCATCTCAGCGCTCATCGGCGCTGGTGCGGCGGCCGCGAACGTGCCCGTCGGCGTACACCTCCCGGTGATGCTGGCGCTCATCGTCGTCGCCATGGTCATCACGGCGCGCGGCTTCCGGCTCGTCGCCCGCGGTGACGCCGAGCCGCACGACGAGGTCGAGTCGACCGAGCGCACCCGCAGCGCCTGGCTCGAGCCCCGCACGTTGCTGATCGGCGTGGTCACGCTCGTCGCGGCCTTCACCGAGGGCACGGCCAACGACTGGCTGTCCGTCGCGTTCGTCGAGGGCCACGACCTGCCGAGCTGGGCCGGCGTACTCGCCTTCGCGGTCTTCCTGACCGCCATGACGGCCGGTCGGATGCTCGGCACGATCCTGCTGGACCGTCACGGCCGGGTGCCGGTGCTGCGCGTCATGCTCACGGCCGCCTTCGCGGGAAGCCTGCTCGTGGTCTTCGGTCCGCCGGCTCTGGCCTACGTCGGTGCCGCGGTCTGGGGAGTCGGCGTCGCCCTGGGATTCCCGGTCGGGATGAGCGCGGCCTCGGACGATCCGAGTCGAGCGCACGCGCGCATGTCGGTCGTCACCACGATCGGCTACACCTCGTTCATCGCGGGGCCGCCGTTGCTCGGCTTCCTCGGCGCGCACGTCGGCGTGCTGCACGCGTTGCTCGCGGTCGGCGGAGCGGTCACCGTTGCGCTGGTGTGCCTGCCTGCCGTACGCGAGCCCGCGCCGCGCGAGGCGGCGTCACCAGCTCAGTGACTGGCAGGTCGTATGGGCGGCCGGCTCGACCTGCAGGGTGGCGTGCTCGATGCCGTACTGCTCGCGTAGCACCGCACTCGCCCGGTCGAGCACACCATGCGTGTCCGACTCGTCGACGGTCACGAGGTGGGCGGTCGCGACGTTCATGCCGGAGGTGAGCGCCCACAGGTGCAGGTCGTGCACCTGCCCGACACCGGCCACCTCCTGGAGCGTGGCGGCAACCTCTTCGGGGTCGATGCCAGCGGGCGCGTGCTGGCCGAGGACCGCCCAGACCTCGCGCCACAAGAACAGCGCTCGGGCCAGGACAAAGGCGGCAATCGCCAGTGCTACCAACGAATCCCACACCTGAGCGCCGGTAGCAGCGATCAGGATGCCGGCCAGGATCACACCGACCGAGCCGATCGCGTCGGCCATCACCTCGAGGTAGGCGCCCTTGACGTTGAGGCTGTCACCGGCGCCGCCGCGCAGCAGCGCCATGGCTGCGATGTTGGCCGCGAGACCCAGCGCACCGACGACCAGCATCGTGGTGGACGCGGGCTCGGCGTCGTCGCCCCAGCGGAGGACAGCCTCGAACCCGACGTAGATCGCGACGCCGACCATCATCAGCACGGCCAGGGCGGAGGCGAAGACCTCGGCGCGGTAGGAGCCGTACGTGCGACGCCCGGTGCTGTCGCGGCGAGTGGCGACCCGGGTCGCGACGAGCGCCGCGCCGAGGGTGACGACGTCAGCTGCCATGTGCCCGGCATCGGACAGCAGCGCGAGGGACCCGGACGCCAGCGCCGCCGCCAGCTCGACGACGAAGAAGCCGCCGATGATGACGAAGGCCAATGCCATCCGCCATCGATGCTGGCCGCCCGCGTGACCGCCGGTCCCGTGGCTGTGGCTGTGTCCCGAGCCCATGGAGCGCCCTCCTTCTAAGGTTTACCTTCCCAGCGTAGACAGTCCCGGCCGCGAGCGACGTATGCCGGTCCCGACGCCGGTGTCACCGACCTCCGACGACCGCCATGTGAGAGTCGGCGCGGGACAAACCCCCGCAGGTTACTGTGAGGTAGGTAACGTGCTGCGGGACTTGCGAAGGGAGCACTCATGAGTGTGCGAATGGGCGACGAATCGGGCTCGGCGGAGTCCGCGCCGCGGACCGAAAGCGCAGCACGTCCGGCAGGTGCAACGACGCGACAGCGCGTGGGCCTGCTCGATCTCGGTAAGGGCCTGATCAGACTGGCGCCCGACCTGGGTCTCGTGCTGAAGGAAGGCCCCGGGCTGCTCTTGCGCCGCCCGACCGACAAGGAGTCGGTGGGCCACATCTTCCAGAAGGTCGCTGCCAAGCAGCCCGACCATCCGTTCCTGAAGTTCGAGGACCGGGTCGTCAGCTATGGCGAGGCCAACGCGACGGTCAACCGCTATGCGAGCGTGCTGCAGGACCAGGGCGTTCAGCGCGGCGAGGTCGTCGGCATCATGGCCCACAACGACCTCGAGACGATGCTCGTCATCCTCGCCGCGGTCAAGCTCGGTGCGATCGCCGGTCTGCTCAACTACAACCAGCGCGGTGAGGTCCTCGCCCACAGCCTGGGCGTGCTCGACGCGCGCGTGCTCACCATCGCCGACGACTGCCAGGACGGCCTGACCAGCGCGGGCACTGCGGGCTCGGAGCAGAACGTGCTCCCCTTCAGCCAGCTGCAGGCGCAGGCGGTCGGCGCGGTTGACACCAACCCTCCGGTGACCGCGCAGATCACGGCCAAGGAGAAGGCGTTCTACATCTTCACCTCGGGCACCACCGGCATGCCGAAGGCCAGCATCATGAGCCACTTCCGGTGGCTGAAGTCCTACTCCGGAGTCGGCGGCCTCGGCGTACGCCTGCGCCCGAGTGACACGCTCTATTGCTGCCTGCCGCTCTATCACAACAACGCCGTGACGATCGCGCTCAGCTCGGTGCTGTCCGGCAAGGCGTCCATGGCGATCGGCCGCAAGTTCTCCGCCTCGCGGTTCTGGGACGAGGCCATCAAGCACGACGCCACGGCCTTCGTCTACATCGGTGAGCTGTGCCGCTACCTGCTGGCGCAGCCCGCCAAGCCCGTCGACAAGCAGCACCAGGTGCGCGTCATCGTCGGCAACGGTCTGCGGCCCGACATCTGGCACGACTTCCAGTCGCGGTTCGGCATTCAGCGCATCGCCGAGTTCTACGGCGCCAGCGAGTGCAACATCGCCTTCATCAACGCGTACGGCGTGGACGAAACGGCGGGCACCTGCCCCCTTCCCTACAAGGTCGTCCAGTACGACCTGGAGACCGGCGAGGCCCACCGCGACGACCGTGGCCGGCTGGTCAAGGTCAAGACCGGCGAGACCGGACTGCTGCTCGCCAAGGTCAGCGACCGCTCGCCGTTCGACGGCTACACCGACCCCGCGGCCACCGAGAAGAAGCTGCTGCGTGACGGCTTCAAGAAGGGTGACGTCTGGTTCAACACCGGTGACCTGGTGCGTCATCAGGGCTTCCAGCACGTGGCCTTCGTCGACCGGCTCGGTGACACCTTCCGGTGGAAGGGCGAGAACGTCGCCACCACTGAGGTCGAGGCCGCACTCGGTCGCGTGCCGGGCATCGCCGACTGCACCGTCTACGGGGTCGAGGTCCCCGGCACCGACGGCCGCGCAGGCATGGCCGCCGTCGTGCTCGAGGACGGTACGTCCTCGCTCGAGGGTGCTGCCGTCGCGGGCAAGCTGTACGACGCGCTCCCGACCTACGCCGTCCCGCTGTTCATCCGAGTCGTCGACTCCTTGGAGCACACCTCGACGTTCAAGAGCCGCAAGGTCGAGCTGCGCAACGAGGCGTACGACGGCGGGTCCGACCAGGTGCTTGTGCTTCGCGGGCCCGGCGACGGCTACGTCGAGTTCTACGCCGACTACCCCGCCGAGGTCGCGTCCTCCAGCGCTCCCCGCTGACCAGCGAGCCAGGCGGCCGGCAGCACGACCGCCGCGAAGGCCGCACCGATGACCGCCAGCGCGGTGTAGTCCGAGGCCGCCACGATCAGGCCGGCGCCGGCTGACCCGATGACCGCGGCGACGCCCATCGCGACCTCGCCCCAGCTCTCGCGGCCCGCGCGGTGCTGCTCCGGGACACCTTCCGTGAGGAGCACGCTGCCGGAGACGAGACCGATGTTCCAGCCGACGCCGAGCAGCAGGAGAGCGAGCGTCAGGACGACCGTGGAGCCGTTGCCGTAAGCGGCGACCAAGCCAGCGGTGACCAGTACGATTCCGCCACCGGCCGCGACGACCGCTGGGCCGAAGCGATCCGTGAGCCAGCCGGTGACCGGTGACGGCGCGAACATCCCCGCGATGTGCATGCTCACCGCGAGACCCATCGCGGTCAGGCTGGCTCCGTGGTGGTGCATGTGTACGGGCGCCATGGTCATCACGCCGACCATCACCAGGTTGGTGACGGCCAGGATGGCGAGCCCGGCGATCGCGGTCAGCTGCAGCGGCTCGGCCGCGTTCGTCAACGACACGGTCGTCACCGAGCGCGGCTGCCGCGGTGCGCGCGACAGGATGGTTGCGCCGATGAGGAAGAACATCATCGCCAGCACCATCGGACCGGCCAGCGCGGGTGCGCCGAGCCACGCTGAGGCCGAGGCGGTCGGCTCCAGCAGGTTCGGGCCGGCGACGGCGCCGACCGTGGTGGCCGCCATCGCCAGACCCATGGCCCGCGCGCGGTGAGCGGCAGGACCGAGGTCGGCGGCGGCGTACCGGCCGAGCATGACCGCGGTGTTGCCCGCGCCCATGAGGGCCGACCCGGCGAACAGCAGCGTGAGATCGGACATCAGCGCGGCGAGGATCGCGAGGGCCGCGCCGGCCCCGGCTGTCGCGGCCGCGAGCATGAGCGCGGTCAGCCGGCCCACGCGAGCGACGAGCCGGCCGAGCACGAGTGCCGAGACCGCCGCACCCGCGACGAGGAAGGTCTGGGGGAGGCCGGCGACGCGATCGGAGTCGCCGATCTCGCGGGCCAGGAGTGAGCCGGCGGTGCCGGACAGGGACTGGGCCAGACCGCCGGCGACGCCCGCGGCCAAGAGGGCGTGGACCGTACGACGGGTGGCCGTGTTGGCGGGTCGTTCGAGCGTCAGCTCGCGGGTCGGGGCGATGTCCAAGGTCATGCCCATAACGCTAGGAAAGTCGGGGGTGCCGCTGAATGGCCAAGTCACGGCGTTCTCGACGTCTGGCTTTGCAAGTCGTAGGTTGAATCGCATGACCACCTTGCAACCGGTCAATCTGGACGAGACGGACTGGCTGATCCTCGAAGAGCTGCAGGCCGACGGGCGCCTGTCCTACAACGCGCTGGCGCGTCGGGTGCACCTGTCGGCGCCCGCGGTGGCTGAGCGGGTGCGTCGCCTTGAGGAGTCCGGCGTGATCACGGGCTACTCCGCCCAGATCAACGCGAGTCGCGCTGGGCAGCCGCTGGTGGCGTACGTGCAGCTGCGCTGTCGACTCGGTGACTGCCTGCTGCGGACCGCGCGGGCGGACGAATATCCCGAGCTCGTCGAGGTGCACAAGCTGTCGGGCGATCACTGCACCCTGCTCAAGGCGCGCGCCTCGTCACTGGCGCATCTTGAGGGACTCTTCGAGCGGCTCGGCCAGCACGGCGACATCCGCACGCACATCGTGATGTCGACGCAGTACGAAGGCCGGCCCGTACGACCGCCGAGCCCCGAGCGTCCGGTCACCCCGGCGGACGGCTGGACTCAGACCTAGTTCTGGCAGCAGGTTCGAGCGCTTTGTGGCGCCGGGCGTCGACTGCGGGGTCGGTTAGCGTCGACCGTATGTACCTGCCTGCCCACGCCGACGTTGACGACCGCGCGCAGATCGAGGAGTTCGTCCGGCGTACGTCGGTCGCCAGCCTCGTGACCGTCGGGGCCGACGGGGTCCCGGACTCCACGACCCTGCCGGTCCTGTGGGAGGGCGACCGCTTGATCGCGCACATCGCCCGGGCCAACGAGCACTGGTCACGCATCGTGTCGGGTGGCTCGGCATTGGCGATCGTGCGTGGACCCGACGGCTACATCACCCCGAGCTGGTACGCGTCGAAGGCCGAGCACGGGCGCGTGGTGCCGACCTGGAACTACACGGAGGTGCAGCTGCGTGGCTCGCTGACCGTCCATGATGACCCGGACTGGGTGCTGGATGCTGTCACTGAGTTGACGAATCACCATGAAGGTCAACGTGATTCGCCGTGGGCCGTGACCGATGCGCCGGAGAAGTTCGTGCGCACGCGGCTCAAGGCGATCGTCGGGCTCGAGATGCAGGTGACCACGGTCGAGGCGAAGGCCAAGGTCAGCCGCGACAAGCCGGAGGCCGATCAGGCGGGCGTCCTGGCCGGGATGCCGGATGGTCCACTGCGCAACGCACAGGTGTCGGGAGGACTCACCTGACGCCAGGACTCGCCTGACGCCTGGAGGGCCATCACGTAAGGTAAGGCGACCCTTATCTAGAGCATGCCCAGGGAGACCACGCCATGGCCCACCTTCGTACGATCACTGCGCTGAGCGCGGCTGCTCTCGTCGCCGTCTCGTTGAGCGCGTGTGGAAGCGAGTCAGACGCCTCCGAGCCCGGCAGCCAGCCGCCGGCCACGTCCGGCGGAGGCGCCGCGGGCGGAGCGTTCCCCGCGACCGTCAAGACATCGCACGGCGACGTCACCATCAAGAGCCGTCCGACGAAGATCGTCACGCTCGACGACCCGTCGCTCGATGTCGCGCAGTCGGTCGGCGCCCCGGTCGTCATGGCCACGCCCGGTCAGCTGCAGCCGGGCAAGCCGGAGCCGTGGCTGGTCGGGAAGTACACGGGCAAGTACGACGCGAGCCTCATGAACAAGGACTTCTCCCCGAACGTCGAGAAGATCGCGGCGCTGCAGCCGGACCTCATCCTCTCTGGTGCGATGTCGATCAAGCCCGAGGCGTACAAGCAGCTGTCCACGATCGCGCCCGTCGTCGGCGACCTCACTCCGAACGACAACTGGGACGCGCGCGTACGGCAGCTCGCGACGGCGACGGGAACGACCGCCAAGGTGCCCGGTGTGCTCGCCGACGTGAAGAAGGCGTACGCCGCGACGGGTGTGAACCTCGCCGGCAAGACCTACCAGTGGCTGCGTTTCGACGGCTCGTCGTCCTCCTTCTCGCCCGGCAATGGCAGCTGGTTGGAGGGCTACGGCATGAAGCCCGGCAACAAGCAGGACAACTCCATGCGTGCGCGCGACGTCTTCTCGCTCGAGAACCTCGACCAGATGAACGCCGACGTCGTCTACGTCTGGAACTACGGCGGAGACCCGAAGAAGGTCGAGGCCGACCCGCGGTTCAAGACGTTGCCGTCGGTCAAGAAGGGCACGTTCGTGTGGTCCGACCCGCCGCTCGCGTTCTCCGTCAACACCCCTGGTCCCAACGCTCTGAAGTGGGCCATCGCCCGGACCCAGGCGACCTTGAAGAAGGCTCAGAATTCGTAGTGCCCCCACGGCCGTCGAGCCAGCGACAGTCCCGGGTCAGCTGGAGCAGTCCCACGGGGTAGTCGCTCGACGTGGCCGGCTGCTCGCTCTGCTGGTCCTCGTCCTCGTGGCGGTCGTAGCGCTGTCGCTCGTCATCGGCTCGCGCGTGCTCGGGCTGGACGAGGTCTGGCACGGGCTGACGACAGCGCACAGCGTCGGCGACGACAGCGTCGTACGCCGCTTGCGGGTGCCCCGGACGGCGATCGGGCTCCTGGCCGGCATCGCCCTCGGTCTCTCCGGCGCGATCATGCAAGCGGTGACGCGCAACCCGCTGGCCGATCCTGGTCTGCTCGGAGTCAACGCGGGCGCGACGCTGTGCGTCGTTCTCGCGTCCTGGCTCTTCGGCATCGGCAGTGTGCTCGGGCTCGTGTGGTTCGCGCTCGCTGGAGCTGCGGTCGCGTCCGTGGCTGTGTACGCCATCGGCACGGCCGGGAGGGGTGGTGCGTCACCCGTACGCCTGGCGCTCGCGGGTGTCGCGGTGACCGCCGTACTCAACGGCATCGTGCAGGTGACTCTGCTGCGAGATCCGTTGACGTTCGAGCGCTTTCGCTTCTGGCGCGTCGGCTCGCTCACTCGCGCTGACGGCGCGATGGTGTGGCAGCTGCTGCCGTTCGTCGTGGTCGGCACCCTGATCGCGCTGTCGCTGGGACGACTGCTCAACGCCGTCGCACTCGGCGATGACATGGCGCGTTCGTTGGGTGGCAGCGTGCGTCGGACGCGAGCCGCCTCCGTCATCGCAGTCACCTTGCTGTGCGGTGCGGCAACGGCTGCTGTCGGGCCGATCTCGTTCGTAGGCTTGATGATTCCGCACATCGCGCGCCGCATTGTCGGGCCGGACCAGCGCTGGATCCTGGCCTATACCGTCGTCCTCGCGCCGCTGCTCCTGGTGACCGCCGACATCGTGGGTCGTCTCGTCGTACGGCCCGCCGAGCTGCAGGTCGGCCTGGTGACGGCGCTCCTGGGCGCGCCCGTGCTGGTCTGGGTCGTTCGTCGCGGAAGGCTGAGCGAGCTGTGAGCGCCTCCTCTCAGGTCGACGTCAGCATTCCCGGCAGCCTCGCGATCCGGGTGGGTGGCTTCGGCGTCCGGGTGTCCGTCCGTACGCTCGGAGTCGTTCTCGCGCTGCTCGCCATCGTGGCTCTCGTCGCCGTTGTCGCGCTCGGCACAGGCGACTACAGCCTCGGCCCGGCACGTGTGGTGCACGCACTCCTCGGCTCTCCGGACATGCCGTTCGACAAGGTCGTGGTCAGTCAGTGGCGGCTGCCTCGAGTCCTCGGCGCTGTAGTGATCGGCGCGGCGCTCGGCATGTCCGGCGCCATCTTCCAGTCGATGACCCGCAACCCGCTCGGCAGTCCGGACATCATCGGCTTCGAGAGCGGCGCGGTCACTGGCGCCCTCGTCATGATCGTGATCGTCGGCTCCGCCTCCACGCAGGTCGCCGGGGCGGCCATCGTCGGCGGATTCGCTTCTGCTGCAACGGTGTACGTGCTCGCCTACCGCCGAGGCGTGCAAGGCTTCCGGCTGATCCTCACGGGCATCGCGATCGGCGCCATGCTGCTGTCCGTGAACCAGTGGCTGGTCTCGGTGGCCGACCCGGGTGCGGCGATGACCGCGAACGTCTGGACCGTGGGGACGCTCACCGATATCGGCTGGTCGAAGGTCGACCCCGTGCTGCTCGCGGTGGTCGGGCTCTCAGTGGTCATGGTGTTCCTGGCGCGGCCGATGCACCTGCTCGAGCTGGGCGACGATGTGGCGCGCGCTCGTGGCGTGCGTCCGGACCGGACCAGGATCGCAATGCTGGTCGTGGGGGTCCTCCTCACCGCGACGGCAACGGCAGCGGCTGGACCGATCAGCTTCGTGTCCCTGTGCGCACCTCAGCTCGCGCGTCGAGTGACGGGTACGCCCGGTGTGACCGTGGCAGCCTCAGGAGCGATGGGTGCGGCGCTCCTCCTGGTCAGCGACACGGTCAGCAGTCGCCTGCTCGGCGGGCTGCCGGTCGGTGCGATCACGGTCTGTCTCGGGGGAACCTACTTCGTCTGGCTGCTGATCAGAGAGGCTCGTCGCTGATGACCGAACTTGACCCTCGGAGTGCCCGGCTGTCCGGCCGGGGCCTGACCCTGGCGTACGACAACCGCGTCATCAGCGAGCAGCTCGATGTGGTGATCCCGGACGGCAGCTTCACCGTCATCGTCGGCCCCAACGCCTGTGGCAAGTCAACGCTGCTGAGGGCGCTTGGCAACCTGCTGCGACCGGTCTCCGGCGCAGTTGTCCTGGACGGCAAGGACATTCACTCCTACCCAGCCAAAGAGGTCGCCCGACGACTGGGCCTGTTGCCGCAGACGGCCATCGCCCCGGATGGCATCACGGTGGCCGACCTGGTCGGGCGCGGGCGGTTCCCGCATCAGAGCCTGCTGCGCCAGTGGACCCGCGAGGACGAGGTCGCGGTGCAGGAGGCGATGATCCGTACGACGGTGCAGGACCTGGCACATCGGCACGTCGACGAGCTGTCCGGGGGCCAGCGCCAACGGGTCTGGCTCGCCATGGTGCTCGCCCAGCAGACGCCGATCCTGATGCTGGACGAGCCGACGACCTACCTCGACATCGCCCACCAGCTCGACGTGCTCGAGCTGTGCCGCGACCTCAACGAACACTCCGGCCACACGGTCGTCGCCGTGCTGCACGACCTGAACCACGCGGCCCGCTACGCCACACATCTGATCGCCATGCGCGACGGTGCGGTGCTGGACTACGGCGCACCGGCTCAGGTGCTGACCAGCGATCTGGTGCAGGAAGCGTTCGGCGTCGAGTGTCTGATCCATCCCGACCCGGCGACCGGGACACCGATGGTCGTTCCCCTCGATCCGCGCCGATCGCGTCAATCGGTCGGCGACCCGACCTAGACTCGACGATGCAGCTGGTTCGCCGGCGTGGTCATGAGGAGCCCCTCGTAAGGCCACGCACGGTGTCGAGCCGCGGATGGCGTACGCGTCGCCCGCGGTGAGAGGGAACCCGGTGAGACTCCGGGACTGTCCCGCAGCGGTGAGTGGGAACGAACGCCGTCACGAGCACTGGGTACGCCTGGGAAGCGATGGCCATTAGGTGCGGCAACCGCCGCGCGCCCACGAGTCCGAAGACCTGCCGGTTGCGCCGGGTACGCCGTATCCGGCGGTCACCGCCTCGTGGACAGGGCGCAGACCTCTTCGACTCGCCGGCGTGTTCGTCGCGCGGGTCGTCCTGGTGCTGTGCCCGTTGGGTGGAGACCGTCCCCACTGCACCAGGGAGATCACTCTCGTGACAACACCATTCACCGCCACCGTTCTCGGGCTTCCGCGCATCGGGCCGAAGCGTGAGCTGAAGAAGGCCGTCGAGTCCTACTGGGCCGGCCGCATCGACGCCGACGACCTTGCGGAGCAAGCTCGCGCGTTGCGTGAGCGTCAGCTGCGCGAGCTCGCCGATGCCGGGCTCGACTCGATTCCCGTCGGCACGTTCAGCTATTACGACCAGATCCTCGACACCGCAGTCATGCTCGGCGCTCTGCCCGAGCGCTACGCCACGGTGGACGAGCCGATCGACCAGTACTTCGCTGCCGCCCGTGGCACCGAGGAGCTCGCGCCATTGGAGATGACGAAGTGGTTCGACACCAACTACCACTACATCGTCCCGGAGATCGCGCCGGCGACGACGTTCTCCCTCCATCCCGAGAAGCTGCTCGCCGAGCTCCAGGAGGCGAAAACCCTTGGTGTCGCTGCTCGTCCGGTTGTTGTTGGGCCGGTGACGTTCCTCAAGCTGGCCAAGGCCGTCGGCTCCGACGAGCCGCTGATCGCGCGCGTTGCCGAGCTCGTTCCGCTGTACGTCGACCTGCTGGGTCAGCTCGCCGCTGCCGGTGCCGAGTGGGTCCAGCTCGACGAGCCGTCCCTGGTCACGGACCTGAATCCGGACGAGCTGGGGCTGGTGCGATCGACGTACGACGCCTTGTCGGCAGCCGAGAACCGGCCGGCCATCCTGGTCGCGACGTACTTCGGGCGGCTCGGTGAAGCGGCCTCGGCGCTCGCGTCCGTCGAGGGCATCGCGGTGGATCTGGTGGCCGGCTCGGAGCCGGACGCTGCGGCGCTGAAGGGCAAGCACGTCGTTGCCGGTGTCGTCGACGGGCGCAATGTGTGGCGTACCGACCCGGACCGTGCGCTCGCCGCGCTCGCTTCTTTGGAAGGGGTCGCTGCGTCGGTTGCGGTGTCCACGTCCTGCTCGCTGCTCCACGTCCCGTACTCGCTGGACGCGGAGCGCGATTTGGATGTGTCGCTGCGGTCGTGGCTTGCCTTCGGCGCGGAGAAGGTCCGGGAGGTCTGCGCGCTTGCGTCAGCGCACGGTAGCGCCGGTCACGAGCCAGCCGAGCTCGAGCTCACGCGGGCGGCGTTCGGTGCGCGCAGGAACGACCCGCGCCTTCGCCGAGCGGAGGTTCACGACCGACTGGCGGGTCTGAAAGACATTGACCGCCAACGGCTTCCGGCCGCGCGTCGTCGTGAGCTGCAGGCCGAGCACCTCGGGCTGCCACTGCTGCCGACCACGACCATCGGCTCGTTCCCGCAGACCGCGCGCATTCGTACGGCACGAGCGGACCTGCGCAAGGGACGCATCGATCAGGACGCGTACGTGCGGCAGATGCATGCCGAGATCGACGAGGTCCTGCACCTGCAGGAACGCCTCGGCCTGGATGTCCTGGTCCACGGTGAGCCGGAGCGCAACGACATGGTCCAGTACTTCGCCGAGCAGCTCGACGGCTTCGCGGCGACCGCCAACGGCTGGGTTCAGTCGTACGGCTCGCGCTGTGTGCGGCCACCGATCCTGTACGGCGATGTCACCCGCCCTCGGGCGATGACGCTGGACTGGATCGGCTACGCACAGTCGCGGACCGACAAGCTGGTCAAGGGCATGCTCACCGGACCGGTCACGATCCTGGCGTGGTCGTTCGTTCGTGACGACCAACCGTTGAGTGATACGGCCGATCAGGTGGCGCTGGCGATCCGGGACGAGACGGTCGACCTCGAACGGGCCGGTGTCCGCGTCGTCCAGGTCGACGAGCCCGCGCTGCGAGAGCTGTTGCCGCTGCGTGCTGCCGAGCAGCGTGCGTACCTCGGGTGGGCGGTCGATGCCTTCCGCCTCGCGACCTCAGGTGTGGCGGACGAGACGCAGGTGCACACGCACCTGTGCTACTCCGAGTTCGGCGAGGTCATCGAGGCAATCGCCGGCCTCGACGCCGACGTCACGTCGATCGAGGCGGCGCGTTCGCACATGGAGGTGCTCGACGACCTGAACGACGTGGGCTTCGACCTGGGCGTCGGGCCGGGTGTCTACGACATCCACTCGCCGCGGGTGCCGAGCGTCGAGGAGATGGTGGCCTCGTTGGAGGCCGCGCTGAAAGCCGTTCCAGCAGAACGCCTTTGGGTCAATCCTGACTGTGGGCTGAAGACCCGCGGCAACAGTGAGGTCGAGGCCTCCCTGCACAACCTGGTCGCCGCAGCCAAGCAGGTCCGCACCCACGCTGGTTGAGCCGCCACCCCGCTGGTTGAGCCGCCGGCTCAACCAGCGGGGTCGGTAGGGGGTGCTTGGAGAAGTACAACGAGGTTGTACATATCCACAACCTTGTTGTACTTCTCCACGAGACACGTCGCTACTCCGCTAACGCTCCGCCGGCTCTGCCAGCGTGCGCCGGGAGTCCTGGATCGCCTGCCGGCGGGCGAGGCGGTGGGCTCGCCGGATCGTCGCCTCCCGAAACCTGCGCTGCTCCTCATCGGTGGTGGGTCGGAGGTCGCGCACGGACCGCGGGGTGCCGTCGTCGCTGACCGCGACCATCACGAGGTACGCCGTCGCCACGTGGACGGGCGCGCTGAGCTCGTCCCAGCGGGTGGTCTCCACCCGAGCGCCGACCTCCATGGACGTACGTCCCGCCCAGTTGACCTGCGCGTTCACCGTGACGACGTCCCCGACGCGGACCGGCGCGAGGAACAGCATCTCGTCCATCGACGCCGTGACGGCCGGGCCACCGGAGTAGCGCGCCGCGACCGTGCCTGCTGCGTCGTCGACGAGCTTCATGATCTTGCCGCCGTGCACGGTGCCCATCAGGTTGGTGTCATGCGCGCTCATGATGTGCGCCAACGTCAGCCGGGTGTCCGACGGCGTGGGCGCCAGGTCGTCAGCCATGCCCGGCCACCGTGAGCGCGACGAGGGACAGGTCGAGGGCGATGACCGCAGCCGTGATCGTTGTGACCACGGCACTGAGGATGCGGCCGTTGCGCCAGGCACCCATCGCAGCCCCGTCTCTGGTCGCGCGGACCAACGGCACCAGCGCGAACGGCAGCCCGAGGGCCAGCACGACCTGCGAGAGCACCAGGACCGAGAGCGGCTCCTGACCCGACGCCAGGAGACCCAGGGCCGGCACGAGAGTCACGCATCGGCGTACGACGGTGGGCACCTTGCGACGCAGCAGGCCCGCCATGATCGACGCCCCGGCCTGGGTGCCGACCGCGGTGGAGGACAGCCCGCTGACCAGGAGCGCCACGAGGAAGGCCGTGCCCGCTCCATGGCCCACCCGTTCGGCCAGACCGGCCGCCGCACCACCGAGGGAGTCGTCGTCCGAACCGCGGAGCGCTGTCGCGCCGAGCACCAGCATGGAGACATTGATGCTTCCGGCGACGACCATCGCCACGGTCACGTCGATCCGCGTCCACCGCAACCGAGTCGCAAGATCGCCCGTCGCAGAACGGTTCTCGGCCGTCAGCGAGGAGTGCAGATAGACCGCGTGCGGCATCACCGTCGCGCCGACGATACCTGCGGCGAGCAGGACGGTGTCGACGCCGGCGAGACCAGGCACGAGGCCGCCGCCGATCTCACGCAGGCCGGCCGGTTCGCGGACGATACCCACCGCGAAACCAACGCCGATTCCCAGCAGCGACAAGGCGCAGAGAGCCTCGAAAGCCTTGGCGCCCAGGCGGTCCCGTACTGCGAGGACCACCATGCTGACCACAGCCGCAATCAGACCGGCGAGCACGAGGGGCACGCCGAAGAGCAGGTTCATGGCCACCGCCGCTCCGATGACTTCCGCGACATCCGTTGCCACAGCGACGATCTCGGCCTGTGCCCAGTACGCCAGGCGACTCCGACGGGAGAGCCGGCGGCCGACGTACGATGGCAGCGACGCACCCGAGACGATGCCGAGCTTGGCCGAGAGGTACTGCACCGGACCGGCCATCAACGTCGCGAGAACGACGACCCACAGCAGCAGGAAACCGTGTCCGGCGCCAGCGGCCGTGTTGGTCGCGATGTTGCCCGGGTCGACGTACGCCACCGCAGCGACGAAGGCGGGACCGAGCGCGAGCGCGGTCGTACGCCGGCCGGTCGCCCGGCCGTCCGCGGTCGCCTCCGCGGTGGCCTCCGCGGACGGTCGAGCCGTGAGAACTGTTGCCATTGCTACGAACCAGCCTTGGCATCAACCTCGTAGGACGTGTTGATCGCCTCGAAGAAGTTGACGAGCTGGAGCGTGTCATTGGCCGTAGCCATCCACTTGGCCGGGTTGCTGACGTTGAAGTGCGGCTCGAAGCCGAGCTCCTCCAGTCGTCGGTCGGCGAGGTATCGGACATAGGTGTTGATGTAGTCCGCGTTGAGGCCGAGGATGCCGTTCGGGAGCAGGTCGTGGTTGTAGCGCTCCTCCATCTCGACGCCGTCCAGGATCATCTGGCGGATCTCGGCGGCGAACTCTTCGGTCTGCAGGTCCGGGTTCTCCTCCATGACCGTGAGGATCAGGTTGATCCCGAACTTCAGGTGCAGCGACTCGTCCCGCACGATCCAGTCGATCAGCGCGCCGAAGTTGCGCAGCAGGTTCCGCTGACGGAACGACAGCGCCACCATGAAGCCGCTGTAGAACCAGATGCCCTCGAGAATTACGTTGTACGCCACCAGGTTTCGGACGAAGTCCTGCTTGCCCTCGGTGGTGGTGATGTCCAGCGTCTGCTCCGACATCCGCTGGATGTAGCGGACCTCGAACTCCTCCTTGGCAGCCATCGACGGGATCTCGACGTGCGCGGCGTACGCTTCGTCGCGATCGATCGGGAACGTCTCCAGGACGTACTCGAAGGCGACGCAGTGGTTGGCCTCCTCCCACATCTGCTTGGCGAGGTAGAGGTGCGCCTCGGGGGCGTTGATGTAGGGGTAGACGCCGAAGGCAAGGGCCTTGTTGACGAGCAGCTCGTTGGGGTTGAAGTAGCTCATCAGGAAGGTGACGGCGTGCCGCTCCTCCTCGGTCATCCGCTGGAAGTCGCTCAGGTCCTCCCCGAGCTGAACCTCATGCGGGAACCAGGTGTTCGCGACGGCCTGGTTGTAGAGCTCGTACGCCCAGTCGTAGCGAATCGGCTTGAGCAGCAATCCTTCTGAGATGCCGGTGCCGAGGATCTGGGTCTGAGTCGTCTGAGTAGTCACTGGCAGGCCTCGCAGTTCAGGAGCTCTTGGGGGTCGGTCGGGCAGACGAGCGGTTCGGCGTCGTCCTCGAGCACGGGGACGAGAGGGGCTGCGACCGGCGCGGGAGCGGGCGGCGCGACGGGTGCAGGCGCTGGCGGGGGAGAGGCGACAGCCGACGTACGACGGGCGAAGCCGAAGCCTCCGCCGCTGCGTCCCGACGACTTCGCCTTGTTGACGGACACCGTCGACTGCTCGGCCGTGTGCCGCGGCTTCATGTGCAGGTAGTAGGTCGTCTTGACGCCCTTGCGCCAGGCGGCCGAGTAGATCCGGGTCATCTCGCCCAGGTCGCGCGTCTCGAGATACATGTTGCGGCTGATGGCCTGGTCGATCCACTTCTGCGCGCGTGCCGCGACTTCGAGGTACGCGTCCGGCGCCAGCTGGAAGGAAGTCCGATAGATCTCGCGCAGGTCATCGGGGATGTCCTCGACGTTCGACAAGTCACCCTGCGAGCGCAGCAGGTCCTCGCGCACCCGCTCCCAGAGCCCGCGCTCCTGCAGCGCCGCGACCAGGTTGCGGTTGACCTCCAGGAACTTGCCCGATGACGTCGCGCGACTGAACAGCTGCGAGAACTGCGGGTCGAGCCCGGGCGTCGTGCCGGCCACCAGACCGATGGACGCGGTGGGAGCGATCGCCATCAGCGTGGCGTTGCGCATGCCGCCAGCAACCTTGCTGCGCAAGGCATCCCAGTCGAGCCGCGACGTACGGACCACGTCGACATCGACACCTCGACGGGCGGCCTGGACGTCGAGGGTGTCGAACGGCACCAGCCCGCGTGACCAGCCTGAACCCTCGAAGTTCGGGTACGCCCCTCGCTCCTGGGCGAGGTCAGCGGACTCGTCGATCGCGTGCCAGCTCACGAACTCCACCAGCTGGTCGATGAGGTCGTACGCCGCCTCGCTCTCGTAGGAGATGCCGAGGCGTTCGCATACCTCGGTGAAGCCCATGACGCCGAGCCCGATCGCTCGGTTCTGGTCGTTGGAGAACTCCGACTCGGGCACCGAGGAGCGGGTGATGTCGATGAGGTTGTCGAGCTGTCGGACCGCGAGCCGCGCGCTCTCCGCGAGCCGATCCCAGTCCCACTCACCGTCGACGAGGTGGCGGGAGAAGTTGATGGAAGCCAGGTTGCAGACCGCCACGTTGTCGCGGTCTTGAGGGAGCGTGATCTCGGTGCACAAGTTGGACAGGTGGATCGTGCCGGTGTTGTCGTTGAGCGCCCGCAGGTTGATCGAGTCCTTCCAGGTCAGCCACGGGTGCGACGTCGTCTGCAGTGACACGAGGATCGCGGTCATCTGCTCACGAGCGCGAATCTTCTTGAACGCCTGCATCTTTCCTGCCTCGGCGAGCGCGACGTACTCGGCGTACCGTGCGGAGAACTCGTCCCCGACCAGCTCGACGAGGTCGGGTGTCTCCAGAGGGTCGAAGAGGTACCAGGCCGCGTCGGCCTCGACGCGCTTCATGAACTCGTCGGAGATCCAGACGGCGGTGTTGGCGGTGCGGGCGCGGCGATAGGGGTCACCGGCGTTCTGACGCAGGTCGAGGAACTGCGGGAAGTCGAGGTGCCAGTTCTCCATGTAGAAGCAGAGCGCGCCGAACTTCTTGCCGCCGCGAGATACGGCCCGCAGGATCGAGTCGACGGTGTGCATGAACGGGATCGGCCCGGTGGAGCTGGTGTTGTTCGACCGGATCGGCGAGCCCTCCGAGCGGAGCTTGGTGACCGAAAGGCCAATGCCACCAGTGCCTTTGGTGAGCCACATGACGTCGCGCATCGACTTGGCGATGTGCTCCATGTCGTCGTCCATCTGCATGACGAAGCAGTTGGACAGCTGCGGGGTGATCGTCCCCGCGTTGACCAGGGTCGAGCCCGCGGCGAGGTAGTCGAGGCTGGACATCTTCCGATAGAAGCGGATGGCCGCCTGGGTCGGATCCTTCTCGTTGACCGAGAGGCCCATCGAGACCCGCATCCAGAAGTACGCCGGCACCTCCAGCGGCCGCTTCGCCGGACCCGTTGCCATATAACGGTTTCGGAGGGTGATGATGCCGATGTAGCGCAGCCCGTCGTCGAGATGATGGTCCAGCGCTGCGGCCAGCTCTTCCAGGTTGAACGCCGAGGCGAGCCGTGGGTCGAAGAGCCCGTCCTCGACGGCCTCGCGGATGTAGCCGGGAAAGCGTGCCTGGTGCAGCAGCGCGAGCTCGGTCTGCGTCTCGAAGTCGCCGAGTACGTTCTTGTAGATCGTCTTCAGCAGCAGCCGCGAGGCGACCACGTCGAAGTCCGGGTGGTCCTTCACGTTCTGCACGGCCACCTGGATGGCGGCTTCGTCGAGCTGCTCGGTCGTGATGCCGTCGAAGAGCGTGATCTCCAGCTCCGAGGCGATCTGCATCGTCATCGACATCGCGTCGGGCAGGCCCTCGGCGGCACGTTCGATGGCGCGGTTGATGCGGTCGGCGTTGTACGGCTCGCGCGATCCATCGCGCTTGGTGACATGGATGGTCGACATCCGGTCTCGTCCTCCCTCGCGGTCTGTGGTCAGCAGGCCGCGAGCGGTGAGCGGGGGACGAGGCATCGACGGTCGCCAGAGGCGCGACCGACGTACCCGCCCACCAGCCCTCCCACGAGGCCAGCAGACACAGCCGCCCGATGGGGCGGCTGCTTGCTGGCAGGTCTTCGGACTCGCGGGCACGGGCTGGTTGGCCCATCTACTGGCCGTCGCTTCCCAGGCTGTAAGCCCAGTGCGTCATGACGGCTGTCGTTCCCACTCACCGCTGCGGGGCAGTCCCGGACTCACACCGGGTTCCCTCTTACGACGACCTCACATCTGGAACATATGGGGTCGAACCAGCAACATGACCACCATATGTGGGGGTGTTCGCGACACGCTAGCCACAGATGTCGTGGACATCGACCTAAGCCGGTGCTACCCGCACCCCGCCGGTCGAGTGGCCGGAGCGCTAGCGGAGGCGTATCGAGACCCGGTGCGTGCAAGGGAGACTCAAGCGCTCGAGGTTGCCTGGTTTCGACTCGGCTCCGCTGGCTCAACCGACGGACCTGCTACGGTCGTTCAACCGACGGTGCTATAAAAGCAACAGGAGACACGATGCCGCAGATCATCTCGGGCGCGTTCCACTACGCGCGGGTTCACCCTGATCAGTGGCGTCCTCGCCTCGAGCTCTGTCGTGCCATGGGTCTGGACACGATCGAGACCTATGTCCCGTGGAATCTGCACGAGCCGCAGCCCGGCGACTTCCGGTTCGACGGGTTCGCCGACATCGAGGCGTTCCTCGAGCAGGTCGCGACCGCCGGTCTCCAGGCGATCGTGCGGCCAGGCCCGTACATCTGCGCCGAGTGGGACAACGGTGGGCTCCCCGCGTGGCTGACCGGCACGCCAGATATCCACATCCGCACGGCCGACTCGACCTATCTCGAGGCCGTCGACCGATGGTTCGACGAGCTCATCCCGCGCATCGCGGCCCGCCAGGTCACGAGAGGCGGCAACGTGACAATGCTGCAGATCGAGAACGAATATGGCTCGTACGGCAGCGATCTGGCCTATCTCACTCACCTCCGTGATGGACTGCGGGCGCGCGGTATCGACGTCCCGCTGTTCACCTCCGACGGTCCTGGCGATCACATGCTCACCGGCGGCACGATCGACGGTGCGGCGGCGACCGTGAACTTCGGCAGCAAGCCGACTGAGGCGTTCGACACGCTCCGCCGACACCGTCCGCGAGATCCGTTGTTCTGCATGGAGTTCTGGAACGGATGGTTCGACCACTGGGGCGAGAAGCATCACGTCCGAGCAGCGAGCGACGTCGCGGCGACGCTGGACGAGATGCTCTCCATGGGTGCCAGCGTCAACTTCTACATGGTCCACGGCGGCACGAGCTTCGGCGTCACCGCTGGCGCCAACCACGACGGCAGCTATCTGCCGACAGTCACCTCCTACGACTACGACGCACCGATCGACGAGGCAGGTCGTCCCACTGAGAAGTACTGGGCCTACCGCGAGGTGATCGGCCGCCACCGCGAGATCCCAGCGCCGCCCGAGCCGGCCGAGCCGGCCGTTCTCCCGCAGACGACCGTCGCGCTCGACTCGGCCGTGTCGCTGCGCGCCGCGTGGGACACGATCGCGACCGGCGGGCACAGATCACCGCACCCACCGACGTACGAGGAGCTCGGCATCTCCCACGGGCTCGTCCGGTACCGCGCGCACCTGCGCGGGCCGCGCCAGGCGTACCCACTCACCCTGCCCGGTGTCGCCGACCGAGCGCATGTGTACGCCGGCGGTGAGCTCCTCGGCATCGTCAATCGTGACGACGACGCAGCCTTCGAGCTGGAGGTCCCGGCCGAAGGTCTCGATCTGGAGGTCCTCGTCGAGTCGATGGGCCGGGTGAACTACGGAGTCCACACCGGTGAGCGCAAGGGGCTCGTGGAGGGCGTCCTGCACGGCGGCCAGTACGTCCATGGCTGGGATGTCTCCGCGCTGGAGCTTCCCGATCTGCCGGCGGTCGACTGGAGTGTGGGCGGGGCCGGCGGACCGGTCAGGACCGGACCTGCCCTGCTGCGCGGCACCTTCGACTGCGTCTCGCCCGCGGATGGCTTCCTGGCGCTCGACGGCTGGGGCAAGGGCTACGTCTGGATCAACGGCTTCTGCCTGGGGCGCTATTGGGACAAGGGTCCGCAGCGCACCCTGTACGTGCCCGCTCCCGTGGTCCGCGACGGCGCCAACGAGGTGGTCGTCCTCGAGCTGGATCGCCTTGAGCAGAGTACGGTCACTTTCGAGGCCAGTGCCGACCTCGGAAGGGCAGATGCATAGTGGTGCTATTGTAGCAACATGAAGCCTGCGCAGCCGAACCAATCCCTCATTGACGGACTGGCCTGCCTGCAGGCGTTGACGGCCCACGCGCAGCCGATCGGCTCGCGCGAGCTCGGCCGGATGCTCGACCTCGAGCCGACGCGCGTCAACCGACTCCTCAAGACGCTGGCCTATGTGGGCCTGGCTCAGCAGGACGCGCAGCGAAAGTACCTGCCCGGCCCCGGGATTCACGTGCTGGCCGCGCAGAGCATGCGCGGTTCGGGGCTCTTCCGTCGGGCTATCGACCCGCTGGGAGAGCTGTTCGATCTCGAGCTGCAGGTCGCCATGGGCGTCCTATGGGGCGACGAGGTCTGCTACCTCTATCACGTCAGTCCCGGCGACACTCCCGGTCAAGGCTTGGGACGCGAACCGCTATATCCCGCAGCGCTTTCCGGCGTCGGCCAGGCACTGCTCGCCGAGATGACGGACGAGCAGGTGACCGATCTCTACGAGGGCCCGGAAAGCGGCCGGCACGTGATCGTGCCGCCCGCGCCGGTGAAGCTGAGCGGCCGGGGCGGTCTGCTGCCGGCGCTGAAGCGGGCGCGCAAGCAGGGCTATGCGCTCAGCACCACTCCCGAGTCCGGGGGCGATCGCACCTTGGCGATCGTGCTGCCCGGTACGCCGGATGTCGCCATCGGCGTCGCAGGCCAGTTCGATGACGCGTCGGTCCCGATGCTGCTCGGGCGGCTGCGTGCGACCGCGACCGAGATCGACACGGCCGGCCCTGCGTAGGGCCACTTGACCTGACGCCGGGGCAAGCGGCCCCTTGGCGCGTCCCTCGCGGGGCCGCTTGACCTGACACCGGGCCAAGCGGCCCCTTCGCATGTCCCCGTCGCACGACCTTCTTGTTCCAATCACTGGTGCTATGAAAGCAACGCTGCTATAAAAGCAACACGCAAGTTGCCCTAGCAGCAAGCGAGCCGAGAACAAGGAGGTTCTTCGGATCATGGCGACCTCGATGCAGCAAGCTCACGCATCCGCCCTCCGGGCGGCGCCAGTAGCGGCCCGCCGCACGGTGAGTCTGCGCAGCAAGCTGGCCCGCGACCGATCGCTCCTCGTGATGGTCGCGCCGGCAGTCATCCTGCTGCTGACGTTCACTTACATCCCGCTGCTCGGCAACGTCGTCGCGTTCATGGACTTCGTGCCTTACCTGCCATTGTCCGAGTCGCCATGGGTCGGCACCGCCAACTTCCAGGCGATGTTCGAGGATCCAGCGTTCTGGAACGCCACGTGGAACACGTTGCAGATCAACGGCCTTCAGCTGATCTTCTCGTTCCCGATCCCGCTGATGCTGGCCCTGCTGCTGCACAGCGTGCTCTCGCCGGTGATCCGCGGCGTCGTCCAGTCGGTGATCTATCTGCCGCACTTCCTGTCCTGGGTCATCGTCGTCGCGATGTTCCAACAGACCCTTGGTGGCACGGGAGCTGTGACGGACGTACTGCGTTCGATGACAGGCGAATCCGTCAATCTGATGACGAACCCGGGCACGTTCAAAGCCCTCATCGTCGCGCAGGGAGTGTGGAAGGACGCCGGCTGGGGAACAATCCTCTTCCTTGCCGCGCTCACCGCGATCGACTACTCGTTGTATGAGTCAGCGGCCGTCGATGGAGCCGGCGGGATGCGTCGCTTCTGGCACATCACCTTGCCGGGCATCCGCCCGATCATCGTGCTGCTGCTCATCCTTCAGCTCGGCCAGTCCCTGACAGTTGGCTTCGAGCAGATCCTGCTCCAGCGGGACGCGGTCGGCGCGGAGAGCGCGGAAGTCCTCGACACGTACGTCTACTTCCACGGCGTGGTCGACGGCGACTGGAGCATCGGCGTCGCGGCCGGGCTGCTCAAGGGAGTCGTTGGTCTCGTCCTCATCCTGGCCGCCAACAAGCTCGCCCACAGCCTGGGCGAGCAGGGGGTGTACTCCCGTGACAACTAGCTCTGTCCGCGCCAGGCCCATCTGGGCTGACGCGCCTTCGCCCGCCCTTCGAGTGCTGAAGGCCGTGGCCCTGACGGTCGTCGTCGCCGTCATCGCCTTCCCGTTCCTGGTCGTGGTCTCCACGAGTCTGGCCTCCGAGCAGCAGCTCGTGGCCAACGGCGGCTACGTGCTGTGGCCTTCGGACCCATCGTTCGACGCCTACCGCCAGGTGCTGGGCGGTGGCGCGGTCTCCCGAGCCGTCATCGTGAGTGTCGCAGTGACCGTCATCGGCACGGCAATCTCTTTGGGCGCAACGGTTCTCGCGGCTTACGCGCTGAGCCAGCGACGCCTCGTCGGCAAGCGACTCCTGCTCGGGGTGGTGCTGCTGACGTTCCTCATCAGCCCCGGGATCATCCCGCTGTATCTCATGGTCAAGCAGCTCGGCCTGCTCAACAACTACGCCGCGCTCATCCTGCCGACGGCGATCAGCGCGTTCAACATCGTCATCATGCGGGGCTTCTTCATGACGATCCCGCGTGAGCTGCTCGACAGCGCGATGCTCGACGGCGCCGGCCACTGGACGATGCTGCGCCGCATCGTGCTCCCGCTGTCCAAAGCTGTCACCGCTGTCGTCGGCATGTTTTACGCGGTCGGCTACTGGAACTCCTTCTTCAACGCCTTGCTCTATCTCAACGACTCGGCGAAGTGGCCCCTCCAGCTGGTCCTGCGGACGTACGTCCTCCAGGGCTCTCCCATTGCCAAGGAGGCCGGCGCGTCGGCGGATGTCCTGCCTCCCACGCAGGCCCTTCAGATGGCGGTCGTGGTCATCGCGATCGTCCCCATCGCCTGCGTCTACCCGTTCCTGCAGAAGCACTTCAAGACCGGTGTCCTGACCGGCGCCGTCAAGGGCTGACACCGAGAGGACTCATGATGCCCACCAACCTCACCGAACCCTTCTCACGACGGACCTTCCTCACGGCTGCAGCAGCGGCCGCGTTCGCGGGCCCGCTCCTGTCCGGGTGCTCGTCCTCGTCCAGCCCGGGCGGCAAGAGCGGCTCCGGCAGCAAGGTTGCGATGCCCACCCATGTGCCGTTCAACGGCGTCCCACCCGACCTGCCCGGAGACATCGCAAAGGGAATCAACCCCGGCTACCTCTCCTATCCGGCCGAGCACGTCAAGACCGTCCACGGCAAGGTGGGCAGCGGCGGTGCGTTCCGGGTCTTCGTGACGTCCTTCAGCCCGCCCCCTCCACCCAAGGCGCAGAACTCGTACTGGCAGGCGATCAACGCTGCTCTCGGCGTCGACCTCAAGCCCACCTTGGTCCCGCAGGAGTTCCCCACCAAGCTCGCGGCGATGTTGTCCAGCGGGGACATCCCGGACCTCGTGACCATGTACCTCGCAGATGCCCAGTCGGTGCGGCGGTTCGAGACCGTGGCCCGGTCCCGGTTCGCCAACCTCAGCGAGCACCTGTCCGGCGACGCCGTGAAGAAATACCCGAATCTCGCTCGCCTCGCACCGGATTCGTGGTCCTCCACCCTGATCGACGGCGAGATCTACAGCACCCCGACCCTGCGTATCCCGACTGGCCAGGTGCTCTACCTACGCGACGACCGCGTCAAGGCGGCGGGCGCCGATCCGAACCCCACATCGATCGCGGAGTTTGAGCAGCTGTGCAAGGCGCTCAGCGATCCCGGCAAGAAGCGTTGGGCGCTGGCCAATCCCGACTCGGTCTGGAACGCCGCGACCATCTATCCGTTGTTCGGAGTCCCCAACGGATGGCGCCTCAACCCCGACGGCTCACTGACCAAGGACTACGAGACCGAGGAGTGGCAGGAGGCCGTCGCCTTCATGGCGAAGACCTGGAAGGCCGGCTACTGGCACCCGAACAGCCCGACTATGAGCGATGCGGACGGGGACACGTTCTTCGAGAACGGCTCCGTGGCGATGCGCCAGGACTCCGTCGTGCGGTACGCCATCCGCGGCAAGGTCGGTTTCCTGCCCTCGATCATGAAACCGTTCAGCGCGGACGGCGGGACGGTGACAACGTACGAGGGCTCGGTCACCGACTTCGTGACCTTCGTCAAGAAGGGCTCGAAGGCGCGGGTCGAGGAGAGCCTGCGCATCCTGAACTGGCTCAACGCACCGTTCGGGAGCGAGGAGTACTTCCTGCGCGCGTACGGCGTCGCGGGCAAGGACCACACCCTGGCCGGCGGGCAGCCCAAGCTCAGCGAGACAGGGACGTCCGAGGTGCAGAGCCTGTCGCTGCGATTCGTCGGTGGTGGGCCGGACGTTCTCTACGCCTCGAACGGCAACACTCCGATGGTCAAGACGATGCACGCGTACCAGACGGCCGTCTCGCCGTCACGGGTGAAGAACCCGACCACGGGCCTCTACTCGGAGGCGGCCAGCACCAGCGGGACGATCACGCAGCAGGTCACCGACACCATCAACGACGTTGTCCTGGGCCGTAAGCCGGCGAGCGCGCTCAAGGCAGCCGTTGCCGCGTGGAAGAAGAACGGCGGCGACAAAGTCCGTGCCGACTACGAGAAGGCCATCGCAGAGCGCACGTCCGGAAAGAAGGCCACATCATGACCGCGCACACCCGTCATCCCCGTCTCGCGCTGACCGCTGCGGCGGCGCTCGGATTGAGCTCCATGGCCGCCGCAGCCTCGGCAGACACCGCGCCGGCAGGCACGACGACATACACCGTGACGACGTCCACGCCGGTGCCTTACAAGTACGCCGTGGACACGCCCGCCGCGTCCTACATCGACAAGGACGGAAGCTTCTGGTTCCAGCAGTCGGCTGCCCTCTACGCGGCGAAGGACGTGCGGTTCTGGGACTTCTACTCGGGTGGCGACTTCGATACCGCGAAGCGGTCGGCGACCAGTGACGCCAAGGACCCGGCGAACCCGCTGGATGCGAACAACGACACGACCTGGCGCTGCAACAACAGCCCGACCGGCGTGGAGTCGACGTACGCCCCTGACACCTCGTACTACTCGCAACGCAACTTCTGCGACCTCGTCGGTGTGTGGGTCGACCCGGACACCGGTGACTGGCGCGGCATCGTGCACAACGAGTTCACGCCGCAGCCCTTCGGTGACGGTCTGCACTACGACTCACTCGACTGGGCGATCTCGACCGACCAGGGCAAGACGTGGCAGATCAGGGACCACATCATCACGTCGCCCTACAGCACGAAACGCGGTGATACGACTGCGTTTCCGCACGAGACGTACCACTTCGGCGATGGCGATCCGAGGCTGTACGTCGACACGGCCTCGGGCTACTTCTACCTGTTCTACAGCTCGCACATCGTCAACAAGGGCGGCACGGGTGACAGCAGCCAGGGGCTGACCGAGCACGTGGCACGCGCGCCGATGTCCGGCAAGCTCGCGACCGGCTCGTGGAAGAAGTACCACAACGGATCCTGGGACTCGCCCGGCGTCGGGGGAGCGGAGAGCTCACTGGTCTCGACCTCAACCAACAAGCAGGGCTACATCGCTGCGGCCAAGGACTACGACCCGTCACGGCCAGGCACGGTGTCCGCGCAACAGCAGGCGGGCACCATCCCAGCCCGCTCGGACCTGCTCAACATGAACATCGCGTGGAATGCCTATCTGGGGGAGTACGTCGCCACGCCGTCTCCCGATTCCGGTCGCGGGCCGCTCGACATCTTCGGCACCAAGGACCTCGCGACCCAGAAGTGGCACCGGATCGGGGACACGGGCCCGGGCTATCAGCAGCAGTCCTGGTACCGGTGGCTCGTCGACCCGATCAACAAGACCAGCGAGAACGTCGTCGGCAAGTCGTTCCGCAGCTACTGCGTTGTCTCGTGCAACAGCGGATACGCCGAATACACAACGGTGACAGTTGATTCCAGCGCACCGGCCAAGTCGCCGATCCGCACGGACAAGCCCTACCTGTTGCAGACCGCCAAGAACCAGGTCCTGATCCAGGCCCCGACCGGGACGGGCACGACGACCAACTCCGGGACGACCCACAACACCCGCGCTGGTTGGACGTTCACGGCCACCGGCGACGGCGCGTACACGATCAGTAACAAGGCCTCCGGGCTCGCGCTGACGGCGTCAGGGTCAGGCGACGCCGGACGTGCCTGGGGCGCCAAGCCCACGGTCACCGCGATCGGCGACAGCGGTCCGTCGGCAGCGCAGCAGTGGTTCGTCCAGCGTGTGGTGACGACGCCGACGAACAGTGGATCCACCACTCCCACAGACCGATTCGTCCTCGTCAACCGCTACAGCGGCCTCGCCCTGAGCCTGGCGAGCGCGACCGGAGCCGACACCACACCCGTACGGGCCTGGACCAACACGACCGGCAACCCCGTCGGAGGGACGCGCACCGGCGGCGACCAACAGCTCGCGTTCATCCGATGGTGAGCGTGCAGACCGCCAATACACCTGACACCACAAGCAATTCGAAGAGGACGATATGAGTACGACAAGCCTACCCTCCGTCATCAGCGGCGTTGTTCCCCACCTGGGTGTCAAGGCTGACCACGTTCCCCGCAGCGAGACCGGGATCGGCGCGCTGATGCCGTGGGCCGACCGGCTGTGGATGGTCACCTATGTCGCGCACACCAGCAACACCGGTGGCGGCACGGGGTTGTTCACGATCGACGACGACCTGGTCATGACGAAGCACCCCGAGAGCGTCGTGGGCACCTACGCGAACCGTCTGGTGCACGCCGAGACCGACCAGCTCTTCATCGGACCGCACGCGATCGACGCCAAGGGCGAGGTCACCACGATCCCGGCGCTGGCCAAGCACCGCCTCACGGCGACAGCCCGACACCTCACCGACCCGGCCAACAAGGTCTATGTCCTGGGCATGGAGGGTGAGTTCTTCGAGCTCGACGTGCACACCTACGAGGTGACGCAGCTGTTCGACCTGCTCGAGGTCCTCGACATCAACGACGCCCCTCACTTCAAGGACATGTACACCCGGCACGGCCGCGTGGTGGTCGCCAACAACGCGTACTACCCCAAGGACTTCGAGCGCGGCTTCAGTGACGGCCGGCTCGCCGAGTGGGACGGCACGACCTGGCGTGTCCTGAGCAAGACCCAGTGGAACACCCTGTCCAGCGCCAACGGCATGAGCGAGGCGATGTACGCCGTGGGTCAGGACCGCGCGTCCGCGCTGTTCCATGTCTACCTGCCCGAGACGGGGTGGAAGGTCTACCGGCTCCCGAAGTCGACGCACACTCAGGACCACGCGTGGACCACGGAGTGGCCGCGTATCCGTGAGGTCGAGTCCGAGCGCCTGCTGATGGACGCGAGCGGGATGTTCTACGAGCTGCCCTCACTGGCGTACGGCAATGCGGTCTGGGGGATTCGGCCGATCGCCTCGCACCTGAGGATCGTCGGCGACTTCTGCTCCTGGAACGGTCTGCTCGTGCTCGCCGGCGACCAGAACACACCGATCCACGACGCGAATCCCGTTGCAGGACAACCACAAGCGGGCCTGTGGTTCGGCAAGACTGACGACCTGTGGTCGTGGGGCAAGCCGCAGGGCTGGGGCGGTCCGTGGTGGGAGACGGACGTCGAGGCGGACGTGCCGTCTGACCCGTTCCTGATGACGGGCTTCGAGCACAAGTGCCTGCACCTCAGCCACGACGCCGACACCGATGTGGCCGTGCACATCGAGGTCGATTTCAAGGGCACCGGCGAGTTCCGTCGCTACCAGACCGTCACCGTGGGCGCCAAGGGCTACGAGGCCTTCATCTTCCCGGCCGGCTTCAGCGCCCACTGGGTCCGGCTCGTGCCGTCAGTGTCCTGCCAGGCGACGGGCCAGTTGGTCTACACCTGATCCCGCGGACGGAGGATGTGCTCGACGTCATCGTGGCCGTGGCCCGCGCCGACCTGCTCGCGCTGATGCCGGCACCAGTCCAGCGGCGTGCCGTTGAACCGGGTGTCGCGGCGCGTCGGATCGGCGCCGTGGCGGAGCAGCCGTCGCACGCTGTCCGCTTGTCCGGAGTAGGCGGCCTCGTGCAGCGCCGTGGAGCCGTCGCGGTCGACTCCGTCGACCGGTGTGGAGGCGGCGACCAGCTCATCGATGATGTCGAGTCGCCCGCGAGCGGCGGCCATCCGCAGCGCGGCGACCCGGTCCTCCTCTGGCGTGTCAGGAGTCAGGACGTCGGCGAGGTCACCGTCGACCGCGGCCTGTACGAGATCGCGGGCTCCGGCGGCGAGCAGCACCTCGGCGACGTCGGTCATCCCGAAGACCGCGGCATGCCGCAGGGCCGTGCCGCCGGGGACGCCACCGGCGTTCGCCGCGGCGGTGGCGTTCAGGTCGGCGCCCGCGTCGATGAGGATCTGCGCGACCTCGGCGTCGCCGTAGCTGGCGGCCGTCATCAGCGGCGTCTCCCGGTCCACCAAGTCGCCCTCCACGGGTGCGCCCGCGTCGAGCAGGGCTTGCGCGATGGCGCCGGTGCCAGGGACATCTCGCCACACGCCACGCGAGGTGTCGTAGCGCAGCATGGCGACATATCCGAGCGGGCTCGCTCCTAGGGGATGGTCGGACGCCGGCGAGATTCTGCGGGAGGCGAGCTCGGGGTGCTCGGCGAGCAGGTCGACGAGCCGCTGCACATCGAGGCTGTCGAGCGTCGCTCGCACATCAGACATGTCGGTGATCAGCGCTGGCTGGCCATGTCGTACGCGTCGAGATGCCCAATCTCGTTGTAGGTCAACAGTTGTGGCCCACGCCGGTCGACCACGACGCGGCTGACGCCGGTGTTGACGCCGCTGAACGCGAAGTGCTTCCAGGCCGTCATGTCGCCGTCGGCTAGCAACCGTGCGGCGACCCGGCTGATGCAGCCGACGGACGTGACGACCAGCTGACGGCTGTGCTGCTGCTCCAGCACCCGATCGAGAGCCGCGTCCACGCGCTCGCGGAACGAGGTGAACGTCTCGGCGTACTCCTCGTCGTGCTCGCCGGAGGACCAGCGCTCCATGGCTGCCTCGAACATCTCCTCGAACGCCGCGCGCGGCCGCAGTGTGCGCACCATGTCGGCCTTGAGCACGATGAGGTGCCGGTACGCCGGTTTGTAGCCCTTGATGACCGCCTCATGGTCCAGCTCGTTCCAGTCGGCGTCGGTCTCGAGGTCGTGCTCCCACCCGGCGCCGACGGCGATCTCGGCGAGCGTCTGCTGGTGGCGCTTCATGCTGCCGCAGACGATCCTGTCCGGGACCCATCCGCGCCGGCCGAGGTCCTCGCCGAGCAGCCGTGCCTGGCGGCGCCCCAGACCGGAGAGCTGGTCGTAGTCGCTCTTGCCGAACGATGCCTGCCCATGACGCACCAGCAGCACCGTCTGTGGCTCCATGGCTGAACTATGGCACTTGAGTCCGACCCACGGCCCGCGTCAGGCCGTTGCGTCGGCCACGATCTCGGGGGCGTGCTCCACGACCCACACCATGAGGGGCGTCAGGTGCGCCGTGAGCTCGAGCCCGCGCGGCGTCAGTGAGTACTCGACGTGCGGGGGTACGACCGGATGCGCGTCGCGGTGCACGAAACCGTCCTTGGCCAGGATCTGGAGCGTCTGGGCCAGCATCTTCTCGCTCACGCCTTCCGCGCGGCGTCGCAGCACGCTCCAGCGCACGGGCTCACCGTCGCTGAGCGCGAGCAGCACGAGCAGACCCCACTTTGACATCACGTGATCCATGACGACACGGCTCGGGCATCCGGCCTCGAACACCGCGTTGGGGAAGTACTTCTCCAGCGGGGTACTTACTTTCATATCCGTACCTTACTTCAAAGTGGGTACTAACTATTGGGAAGCGCTTGGAGTCATGGGTCGTTCGACATCGATGACAGCAGTCACCACCTGGAAGGAACCCTCATGACCATCCTCGTCACCGGTGCGACCGGCCACCTCGGAGCCCTCGCGATCACCGAGCTGATTGACCGTGGCACTCCTGCGTCCGAGATCGCGGCCCTCGTACGCGACCCCGCCAAGGCGAGCGAGCTCACCGCACTCGGCGTCGACGTACGCGTCGGCTCGTACGACGATCCGGCCACTCTCGACGTCGCGCTCAAGGGCATCGACCGCGTTCTGCTCGTGTCAGGTAGCGAGATCGGCCGCCGAGTCCCACAGCACCAGAACGTCATCGACGCGGCCGTTCGCGCCGGCGTCTCGCTCGTCGCCTACACCAGTGCACCCCGTGCTGATGTCTCGCCGCTGGAACTGGCGAAGGAGCACTGGGCGACCGAGCAGGCCCTCGCCGCCTCGGGCCTGCCGCACGTCGTGCTGCGCAACAGCTGGTACCTGGAGAACTACACCAACCAGATCGCCACCCACGTGGAGCATGGCGCCGTCCTCGGTGCGGCAGGCGACGGCCGCGTCTCGGCTGCGGCACAGGCTGACTACGCGGCAGCCGCGGCGGTCGTCGTCGCCGAGGACGGCCACGCCGGTCAGGTCTACGAGCTGGGTGGCGACACCGCGTTCACGCTGACCGAGTACGCCGCCGAGGTCGCGTCGGCAGCCGACGCCCCGGTCGAGTACCGCGACCTGACACCCACCGACTACGCCGCCGCGCTGGTCTCCGCCGGCCTTCCGGAGCCGTACGCCGAGATCCTCGCCGACAGCGACGCGGGTCTCAAGGAGGGCGCGCTCCTGGTCGAGACAGGGGACCTCAGCCGGCTCATCGGGCGGCCGACCCGGAGCCTGGCAGAGGCCGTACGGATCGCCGCCGCCTGAGCGACGAAGGCTGAGTGTGACCGAGGCACCGCGCCAAGAATCGGCGCGGTGCCTGCACACTGGGCGGCATGGAACACGTGCTCGGAATCGGCGGCTACTTCTTTCGTGCTGGGGACCCTGCCGCCCTCAGCGAGTGGTACCGCGACGCTCTTGGCCTGGACGTCGATGCGAACGGCCTGTGGCAGCAGGAGTCCGGGCCGACCGTGTTCGCGACGTTCGAGTCCGAGACCGACTACTTCGGGTCACGCACTCAGCAGTCGATGCTCAACTTCCGGGTCCGTGACCTGGACTCGATGCTGTCGCAGCTGCGAGCCAAGGGAGCGCAGGTGGCGCCGGAATCGCAGGACATGGAGGGCATCGGTCGGTTCGGCTGGGTCACCGATCCCGAGGGCAACCGGATCGAGCTCTGGCAGCCCGCCTGACTAGGGTCAGCGCGCCGCCCACTCCTCGGCGAGGATGCCGTACGTGTAGCCGTCGATCCAGCCGAGCTCGGCGTGCCAGGAGTCGCGGACGCCGTGCTGCTCGCGCCGCATCCCGATCTTCTCCAGCACTCGCACAGAGGCGAGGTTGTCGGCGAAGCAGCCCGCCGTGACCCGACGCAGCCCGAGCTCGCCGAAGGCCAGCGCGACCATCGACGTCGCGGCCTCAGTGGCGTAGCCGCGGCCGGCGACGCCGGGATGGAAGATGTAGCCGATCTGCCCCTCCGAACGCTCGGACGGTCCACCGGGCTGGCCCATGCCGTCGATGACTCCCAGACCGCAGTCGCCGATCACTCGGCCGTCGAGCTCGACCACCGCTGAGTGGTCGTACGGGTCGTTGATCGCGCGCAGCCACCTGTCGCGATACTGCACGGGATCGACGTCCGTCTTGATGAGCCATCGAGTGACGGCTGGCAGCGCGCGGATCGCAAGCAGCGGGCCGATGTCCTCGGGTCGTGCAGGTCGGAGGGTCAGTCGTTCGGTCTTGCGTGGCCAGGTCACCAGGGGGGATGTCACCCCATGTGAATAGCAAGGTGAGGTGTACGGCCACAAGCGGGTTTCGTACGTCTGCGCAGGTTTTCAGGTCCGCGGGCGCCAGAGCTGCCACCAGTGCCGGCGAATGAGCGGCGGCTGCGGCGGCGGTGGTCCGGCGGCTATTCGCGCGGTGCGCTCGGCTCTGAGGGTCCGCCACTGGGCGATCAGGTCATCGACGTCGACACCGGCCGTGATCGGGCGGGACAGCCGGCCGAACGTCGGCTGCAGGTTCTCGTAGCGGACCCGGCGGTTGTAGTCCTCGAGCACGGTGCGCACCGACGCCTCGGTCGCGAGGTCGAGGAGCGTCTCCGGGAAGGACTGCCGTTCCTTGCGCAGTGCCAGCGCAGGCGGGAGGACGGTCGAGGTGTCGATGCCTTCGCGCTGGACCCACCGCTTGACCCACCAGTCCGGGTCGTTGGGATCGCCCAGGTCTAGGGGCTTGCCCGTGCCCGGCAGATCATCGAAGTCGCCGCGGTCCTGAGCCTCCCGGATGATCCGGTCGATCTCGCCTTCCCGATAACCCATGCACCTCCAGTATCGCGCGGGTGTCAGACGGCGCGGACCTGCCCGTCGTCACCGACGAGCAGCCGGATGGTCTGACTCGCCGGCGTCGGCAACGCGCTCGGGCTGTACGCGCCGGAGACGGCCATGGGTACGCCGCTCGCGGGTCTGAGGGTCTGCTTGGCGACTCCCGCGGCGGCCGCGTCGGCGGCAGGGAGCGAGCCGACGCCGAGTACGGCGACACCGGCGACGGAAAGGGTGGCTGCGAGGGCTCGGCGTGTATTCATGGACACAGCGTCGACCGGGCGGCTATGGCCTGCCTGTGCGCTCCCTGTCCTCAGAGAGTCAGGTCCTGAGGGAGTCAGGTCCTCAAGGAGTCAGCCGAGTGACCGTGCCGAGGAAGCTGGTGACATAGAGCGACCCGGCGTCCCAGCCGGGCCCGGAACCGAAAGCGACGGACGAGCTGGTCGGCAGCCCTGAGGCGATGGTGCAGCTGGTGCCCGTGTCCGGATCGACCCGCACGATCTTGCCCGCGAGGTTCAGCGCCACGTAGACCTGGCCGTCGGCGCCGACGGTGAGATCGTCGGCCGAGTTCAGCGGTCCGATGCCAGGGAGGGTGGCGACGGTCGGCGGGGCGTCCGGTCGACGTACGTCCACACCCGAGATGGTCGTGGTCGGGTTGAACGTGGAGGCGACATAGAGGCGGTGCCGCGAGGCGTCGTACGCCAGGCCGTTGGTCGAGGAGATGCTCGGCGCGTACGTCGACAGCTCGCCGGACGGCGCGACGCGCGTCATCGTGGTGCTCAGACCGAGGTCGCGGGAGACGACGAAGGTGCCGTCGGGCAGTCGCTCGAGGCCGTTCGGCTGCGTGAGGCCGGAAGCCGTCGTACGCACGGCGCCGGTGTCGAGGTCGAGCGCCTGGATCGTGCCGTCCTTCAGGCCGAGTACGCCGGACGAGGCGCTGTTGCCTGTCGCGAAGTATGCGGTCCGGCCGTCGACGACGATCCCGCCCGGGCCGGTCACGTTGCTCACGGCCGTGGTGCTGGCGCCGCCGGCGGACACGCGCTTGATCGCGCCGCCTGGCCCGAGCAGCGTCTGCGACGAGAGCAGCAGGCCGCCGCGACCGTCGAAGGCGAGGTTCTCGAGCACACCGAGCCCGCTCGCCACGGTGCTCTTGGACCAGGTCGGGCATGCAGGCTCGGCGGCGCTCGCTGCCGACGGGACGGCGAGGCCGAGGCCGGCCGTGATCGCGAGGGCGGTGGCCAGCGGACGCAGCGTCATGGCGCCACCATCCCAGAAGAACGGTGCTGGCGGGTCCTAGCGCGCGAATGCCGCCCGCAGCGAGGCGACCGGACGCTTGCGGTCGAAGTCGTCCGGCAGCGCCAGTGAGCAGATGCGCTGCCAGGTCGACGCGAGCTGCAGGCCCATCGGCCCGGTCGTGTAGGGCAGGCCGTAGCGACGGCAGATGTCGCGCACCTTGGGAGCGATCTTGATGTAGTGGTTGGACGGAATGTCCGGGAACAGGTGGTGCTCGATCTGGTGGGACAGGTTGCCCGTCAGGATGTGGAAGAGCGGGCTGCCGGACATGTTGGCCGAGCCCAGCATCTGCCGTACGTACCAGTCGCCGCGGGTCTCGCCGTCGATCATCTCTTCGGTGAAGTAGTCGACCCCGTCGGGGAAGTGACCGCAGAAGATCACCGAGTGCGCCCACACGTTGCGGATCGCATTGGCAGCCACGGCACCCCCGAGCGCGCGCCGCCCGGAGCCGGTCAGCATGGCGACGGCGGGCAGCGCGATGTGCTCCTTGACGACCATCTTGGCCGCCTTCTGCTTGAGCGCGGCCAGGTCGTCGTTGAACTGCTCGCGCGACTTGTAGCCCGCCTTGACCATGTCCCACTCGAGGTCGTACGACGCAATGCCCCACTCGAAGACGAACGAGAGCGCGAAGTTGACGATCGGGTTGGCGATGTCCCGCTTCTGCCAGGGCTGGTCCTCGCTGACACGCAGGATGTTGTAGCCCACGTCGCGGTCCTTGCCGAGGACGTTGGTCCACGTGTGGTGCAGGTCGTTGTGCGTGTGCTGCCAGCCGCGGGCCGGCGCCACGAAGTCCCACTCGTAGGTCGTGGAGTGGATGTCGGGGTCGCGCATCCAGTCCCACTGGCCGTGCAGGACGTTGTGGCCGATCTCCATGTTGTCCAGGATCTTGCCGAGCGCGACCATGCCGGTGCCGGCGATCCACGCGGGCTTGTAGCGGCTGAAGCAGAGCGCCACTCGGCCGCCGAACTCCAGGCTCTTCTGGATCTTGATCATCCGCCGGATGTACGCCGCGTCACGGGCTCCGCGGGAGCCGATCACCTCGTCCCGGATCGCGTCGAGCTCGGCGCCGAGCCGGCGTACGTCCTCGTCGGACAGGTGCGCAGCGGCGGGCGGTCGCTCCAGGAGGCTGCCCTCCGTGGGCAGGACTCCGGTGCGGCGAGTGGTCGGCGCAGTGTGGCTGCGCAGCGTCGGCTGGGCCTTGGTCTCTTCGGTGGTGAGGGTCATGGGCTCCTCCTGGGGGTTGGTGGGAGCGGTTGGTGAACGGCGGTCAACCCTGTGGGGCTAGACGTCGAGGTGGACAGGTCCGGCGGGTGCCGAGATACAGGTCTGGATGAGGTCGCCCTCGTCGGAGCGGATCTCGCCGGTGCGCAGGTCCTTGACCTGGCCGGCGCGCAGCGGCACGAGGCAGCTGCGGCAGATGCCCATGCGACAGCCGTGCGGCATGAGCACACCGGCCTCCTCGCCGATCTCGAGCAGGGTCGTGGACGACCCGTCTGCGTCGGCCTCCTTGTCGGACTTCTCGAAGACCACCCGCCCGCCGGTGCCGCTGGCGTCCGTGAGCAGGGCGGTCTCGAAGCGCTCGACACTGAGCGCGTCCTCGACGTGGTGCTGGCGCCACATCAGTGTGGCGTCGTCGAGCAGCTCGGCCGGGCCGCAGACATAGGTCTTGCGGGACCGCCAGTCCGGGCAGAGCTGCTCGAGGTCTGTGGGGGTGGTGAAGTCGATGCGCCCGTCGGTGCCGGTGTGCCGGTGGACGACGTGGAAGCCGTCGTGGTCGGCGTCGAGCATCGCCAGCTCGGAGCGGAAGAGGGTGTCCTCCGGCGTGCGAGAGGAGTGGATCAGCACGACGTCAGCGTCTGCGCGGCGCGGCAGCAGGGTGCGGATCATCGACATGACAGGAGTGATACCCGAGCCGGCTGTGAGCATCAGGAGAGGTCGCGGCCCGGTCGGGAGCAGGAAGTCACCCTGCGGAGGCGCCAGGAAGACGATGTCGCCGACCTTGGTGTGCTCGACGAGATGGCGTGAGACCCGGCCGACCGACGTCACGGTGATGGCGGGATCCTGCCCGGCAGGTGCCGACAACGAGTAGGAGCGCCACTGGCGTACGCCGTCGATCTCGACGCCGATCCGCGCGTACTGACCGGCTTCGTGCGCCTGCCAGCCGTGGCCGGGGCGGAACGCGATCGTCACGCTGCCAGCGCACTCCGGGGTCACTGAAGTGACCACACCACGTAGCTGACGCGCGGACGACAGCGGGTTGACCAGCCGCAGAAAGTCCTGGGGTCGAGCGGGTGTGGTGAACACCGACGCTGCGGACAGCGCGAAGGAACGTGCACCCACATCTCCAGTGTGATTGGCGCGATTGATCTAAATCTGCTGCCCAGACCTACAATCGAGATCCAGAATCTATCCCCACGCGAGCAAAGTTCCCGATCATGGTTAGTGATACCTCACTTCTTGGCGATCCACCCCCATGGGCCTCACTGCCGACGGAGGTCTCCTCGGCGATCCGTCCACATGTGATCGAGATCGTGGAGCAGATCATCCTGGCCATTCAGCGCGACGTGCCGGCGTACTCACGTCCGCTGGAGGGAGACTTCGGCGCCGCCGTACGGCAAGGGGTCGAGGTCGCGCTGAGCCGTCTCCTGCTCGAGCTGCCGGGTCGGCAGGAGCCCGCGCTGACGCGGTCGGACCGGGTCGTCTACCAACAGCTCGGCAGAGGTGAGGCGCGCACCGGCCGGCCCCTGGAGGCGCTGCTGTCGGCCTACCGGATCGGGGCTCGAGTGGCGTTCCGGACCACCTCGCGAGTAGCGGTCGAGGAGGGCCTGGACCCGACCGTGCTGCTGCCGCTGGGCGAGTCGATCTTCGTCTACGTCGACGAGCTGTCCGCGACGAGCGTCGAGGCCTTCGCTGACGAGCAGTTCCGGCAAGTGGGCGAACGTGATCGCCGGCGTGGAGCGTTGCTGGAGCTCATGGTCTCCGGCCGGGCCGATGAGGCCGAGCTGCGCACCCAGGCCGCGTCGGCGGAGTGGGTCATCCCGAGCGAGATCATCGTCGCGGTCGTCCCGCTCGACGACGCCGACGGCCTGCGCATCGCGCTGGGTGAGCGTGCTCTCGTACGCCTGCGCGCCGAGCATGCGGTCGCGGTCATCCCGGCGCCGGTCGGCAAACGTAGCCGGACCGACATCGACAAGGCGCTCGGCGGCCGGCGCGCCTGGGTCGGCCCGGTCCGCAGCTGGACCCGCGCTGCCGACTCGTTGCGGGCGGCGCTCGCGGGGATCGAGCTCGAGCCGGACGCGTTGGGGCGGGAGTCGGGCTCGCACGGGCGGGAGACGGGCGCGCGCTGGGTGCAGGACCACCTCGCGACGCTGGTCATGGGAGCCGACCGCGAGCTGATGGGAGACCTCGCTCGGCTGCGGCTCGCGCCGCTGGACGGGCTGCGCGACAGCCAGCGGCAGCGACTGGCTGAGACGCTGTTCGCGTGGCTGCGCCACCAGGGCGAGCGCAACAAGGTGGCCGCCGAGCTGCACATCCACCCGCAGACGGTCGGCTACCGCGTCGCTCAGCTGCGCGAGGTCTTCGGCGACCTGCTCGATGACCCGCAGGGGCGGTTCGAGCTCGAGATGGTGCTGCGCGCCGGCCACCGCTGACCTGTGCGTCGGCACTGTGCACTGCCCCGCCAGGTGGGGCAGTGCACAGTCTGCTGCGACCCCCATCGAGCTGCCGGAGTTTGCACGTGCAAAACGACTCCCATCCTCGAAGGTGCCTCTCCTCCAGGAGAGCCACCTTCGAGGAAGAGAGTCACCTTGGGGCCGCCGGTCGCGATCTGACCCGGCGTCGGTGCGGGCCGACATGCTTGAGCCATGTCGGTTCTCGTCGCGCTGGGTGACTCGTACGCCGCTGGTGCCGGGGCAGGTGATCCCGGACCGGACAACGCGTGCCTCCGCAGCCCCGCGGCCTACGCGATCCAGGTGGCGCGCGCCCTCGGCGTGGATGTCGCGATGCATGCCTGCCAGGGCGCCAACATCATCGACGTCTCGCGGGGCCAGCTCCAGGCGCTCACCGCGCAGACCTCGCTCGTCACGCTGACCGTCGGCGGCAACGACCTCGGCTTCTCGGACGTGCTGACCGAGTGCGCCAAGCCGGCCTGGATGGGTGACAGCGACCCGGTCATCGACAAGGCGCTCGGAGTGCTGCGCACCCAGGTCCCGCAACGCCTCACCGATCTGTACGGCGAGGTGTCGGCTCGGGCGCCGCAGGCCAAGGTGGTCGTCGCGGGCTACCCGCGGCTGTTCGCCGGCCTGGACTGCAACCTGCTCACGTTCTTCAGCGAGCACGAGATGACGCGGCTCAACGCGGCGGCGGATGAGGTGGCGGCCACGATCGCGCATGCCATCGCGGGCACGCGCTTCGAATTCGTTGACGTGAGAAGGACTTTCGAAGGTCATGCGGTCTGTGAGCCGGACGCGTGGATCCGTGGCGTCTCGGATCCCATCACGGTCTCGTTCCATCCCGACACAGCCGGGCACGCGGCGTACGCCCGCCGGGTCATCGAGGCGTTCGGTGGCGGGCGGGCGGTCGCGGCACCCCGGGAGCCGCAGATCGCGCACGGGCCTTCGACCGGCAACCGAGACGCGGTCCTGCGGCTACCCGACCTGCGCAGCGACGAGAGCCTGGACGGTGCTCGCCGGCACGGGTTGGATCCCGACGAGGTGGCCGATCTGGCGGGGCGCGTACCGGACGACGACGCCGCCTGCGATCGGCTCGCCGAGCTGGATCGCCAGGTGCGGGAGCGCGGCTGACCGACGGTCGGGTGGCACAGCCGCAAGCCCGTCGGACATGCTGGAGTCATGCCTGCCTACGTCGCGCTGGGGGACTCCTATGCAGCGGGCGCGGGTGCCGGGACGCCGCTGAACGCGTGCTTCCGCTCCGTCGCCGGCTATCCCGTGCAGATCGCTCGCGTGCTCGAACGCGACGTCAGCCTGCAAGCCTGTCGGGGCGCGACGGTCGCGGATGTCCGGGCGGTGCAGCTGGCAGCACTGGACTCCTCGACCCGCCTCGTCACCCTGACGGTCGGCGGCAACGACCTCGACTTCACCGATGTGCTCACCGAGTGCGCCAAACCCACGTGGATGACGCAGAGCAAGGAACGCGTCGAGGCCGCGCTCACCTTCGTCCAGACCGAGCTCCGCACGATGCTGACCGATCTGTACGCCGAGGTGCGGGCTCTCGCTCCGCGCGCGGACGTCGTCGTCACCGGCTACCCGCGGCTGTTCGCCGGCAAGGACTGCAACCTGGCGACATTCCTCAACGACCATGACATGCAGCGGATGAACGACATCGCGGACGAGCTCGCGGCCGTCATCGGCGCGGCCGCCGCCTCGTCGGGTGCGCAGTTCGTCGATGTGCGTGAGGTCTTCCTCGGGCACGCGGTGTGCGAGGAGGACGAGTGGCTGCGTGGGATGTCCCGGCCGCGCGAGGTGTCGTACCACCCCAACACCGCCGGCCACTCGGCGTACGCGTTGCAGATCGCCGAGGCGCTCGGGGCGTCGTACGCCGACGCCACGGAGTCGACGCGCGAACCCGTCATCGAGCAAGGTCCGCCGAGCGGATCCAAGGAAGCGGTGTTCGCGCCGCCGGACCTGTTCAGCGCCGAAAGCATGGAGGGCGCACGGCAGTGGGGCCTGGACGCCGACGAGCTGGCAGCGCTCGCGGAACGCACCGAGGACCGGGAAGCGTACGAACGCCTTTGGGAGATGGACGAATTCGTTCGGGCGCGTCGCTGACCATTTCTTGACGGTGTATTGACCTGTTGGGCAGTTAACACTGGTTGTTGCGTTGCCCTCCGCAAGAGGACCTTTCTCGTATGACGAGACGATCTCTCTTGCGTGGTCTGGTGATGGCTGGATCCGCAGCGCTGACGGTGGGCTTGATCCCGACCGCCGGCGCTGCAGCCGGCTCGTACGTCGCCCTCGGCGACTCCTACTCGGCGGGTGTCGGTACCCGCGCGAAGGTCGACAGCTGTTATCGGTCGACCTACGGGTACCCCGCGCTCGTGGCATCCCGCTACGGGCTCGCCCTCAGCTACCAGGCCTGCAGCGGAGCACGGACCGCTGACGTCGCAGCCAACCAGGTGGGTGCGCTAAATACCGGGACGACCCACGTCTCGATGACGATCGGCGGCAACGACGTCGGGTTCGCCGACGTGCTGACCGAGTGCGCGCAGCCGGGCTGGATGAGCGACTGTTCGGGCGCGATCGCCGGTGGTCGGGCGATCCTGCGGGACCAGCTCCCGGGCCGGTACGACTCGCTGTTCTCGACGATCCGGTCGAAGGCACCCAACGCCAAGGTGGTGGTCGGTGGCTACCCGTTGATCTTCAACGGCGAGGACTGCAACGCGCTGACGTTCTTCAGTCCGGACGAGGAGGCGAGCCTCAACTCGGCCACCAACGACCTGGACAGCCTGATCCAGAGTAAGTCGACGGCCAGCGGGTTCACGTTCGCTGACGCGCGAGGGTTGTTCGGCGGGCACGCCGTGTGCGACAGCCCCGAGTGGATCAACGGACTCAGCAACCCGATCGAGGAGTCCTACCACCCCAACCGGGACGGCAACGTCGGCTACGCCAAGATCTTCGGGCCGGCACTGACCGGCACGCCGTACTTGGCTCCGACTGCGGCTCCACGCAAGGAGTCGACGGCCGTACACACTCGTCAGGCTGCGGACTCGGTGCTGAGGATGCGCCTGGACACACCCGCCAACCTGTCGAAGGCAGCTGCTGCAGGCGTGTCTCCCCAGGAGGTCAAGCGGCTGAACGGCCAACTGCGGTCTATGGATTCGCGGGTGGTGGCTCGCGCGCTCGCTGCGCTCAGGGCGCTCGACCGCCAGTCGCGCTGACCCTCGCCGAGAGGCAAACCTCAACCACGAGAGGCACACCCGATGGGTGTGCCTCTCGTGCGTTCGGTATGCCTCTCGACCGAAAGGTGGGCCGCAGGTCACGCCTTGGGGGGAGGAAGCGTGACCTGCGGCCCGGGGAGGGGCGGTTCAGGGGGTCAGCCGCAGTTGGCGAAGTCCCAGCGGCCGCCTGCGGCATGCGCGGTGCCAGTGGGAGCGGCGATGTCAGCCCAGTAGGCGACGCACTTGCCGCCGGCCTTGACCTTGATGGCTGCGAAGTGCTCGTAGGCCTTCCAGTCCTGGTGGAAGCTGCTCTCGCCCTCGATGGCTATGCGTGCGAGCGTCTTGGACGCTGTGCCGTGGTAGCTCGTCTTCACCGTCACGACGCAGTTCTCGCGCGTCGAGGCGTTGTAGGTGAGGTAGACGTCGCCCCACTTCGCCCCGGTCGGGGTGGTGACGGCGCGGTGGCCGTCGGTCACGGTCTTGAAACCGGAGCCACAGCCGGCCGCGATGGCCTCGCTGGCCGTGTGTGCTTCGGCAGGCTGCAGGACACCGATGCCAGCAGCGAGCGTGCCAACAGCGATGGCCGCGATACCCAGTCGGGCGATGGTCTTCATGAGGTTCCCCCGTCGTCAGAGTGCGTTGATGTGGCAACTCTGATGAAGACCCATAGCGATCGGCTACATGCTCGCTACATCGCCGGGTCGAACCCTTGAGTCCTCAGAGGTCGAGGGAGATCAGCTGGGTCTGGACCTCGGCGGCTTCCTGGTCGGCGCCGACCGACTGCCACAGCCGCATCGTGCGCATCCAGTGCCGGCGAGCGCCGTCGGCGTTGCCGCCCTTGGCCTCCAGCTCGCCGAGCAGCTGCTGACACCGGGCCTCGTCCGAGGGTGCACTGTTGCGCCGGAAGATCGCGCCGGCGCGGGTGAGCGCGGCGACGGCCTTCGGGCGCTCGCCGAGGTCGACGTGGATCCGACCGACATGCAGCAGGGTGTACGCCACACAGCGATCGTCGTCGAGGTCGACGAAGATCGCGAGGGCGCGACTCAGGTGGTCCAGTGCCGTCATCGACTCACCCAGAGCGTGGTGCAGCTGGCTCAGCTCGCGCATGATCACCGCCTCGCGGTGCTGGTCGCCGATCGCCCGGCAGCCGGCGAGCGCTTCTTCGAACGCGACCGTCGCCTCGGCGTGCCGGTCCAGGGCGAGGAGCAGTACGCCTGCCGCGCTGGACAGCTGGGCGGCGAGGTGGTGCTCCTTGGCCGCTCGGGCGACGGCGAGGGCCTCACGACCGGTCTCGAGCGCCTCGTCGTACCGGCCCTGCTGACGGGCGACCGATGCCCCTCCGGCAAGGGCGAGCGCTTCCCCGAGGGGGTAGCCGACCTGACGGAACAGGTCGAGCGCGCGTGACATCTGCGAGGCAGCGGCGTCGAACTCCACACGATAGATGTCGACCTGTCCGAGCCCGTGCCGCAGCACGCCCTCGCCCAAGCGGTCACCGCCGACCCGGCTGAGGGCGAGCTGGTGGCTGCGCCGCCAATCCTCGTGCAGCGCGCGATGGTCGTAGAACGGAGCGGCCGAGGCCGCGAGCTCCCATGCCAGGTCGGGCAGATCCCACTCGGTCGCGAGGCGCACTGCGCCCATCAACGCCTCGCGCTCGGTGTCGAACCAGGGCAGCGGGTCCTCGACCAGCCGTCGTACGACGGGCTCGGGCAGGGTGCGACGAGGTGCCGTGCCGCGGGGCGGCCGGAACAGGCTGGGCGGCATGTTCTGGGTGGCCGCCTCGAGCAAGCCGAGCCAGGTCGCCAGCAGACGACCGATCGCCGCCCTGACCTCGGCCGGCGGCTGGCCTGCTGCCGACTCCGCAGCGCACGCTCGGAGGAGGTCGTGCATCTGGTAGCGCGGCTCGTCGTTCGCGTCGGACACGATCGGCCGGACCAGGTTGGCGTCGACGAGGGCGTCGAGCACGGAGTCCGCGTTGTCCCGATCCAGCAGGGGCGCGAGAACCCACTCAGGCAGCGTGGGCGTACCGAGCAGACCGAGGAGGCCGAAGGCGCGTACGGCTTCGGGCGCCAGCAGGTCCAGGCTGAGGTCGACGCTGGCGCGGACGCCGAGGTCACCCAGCTGGAGCTCGCTGAGCCGCCGGGTCTCGTCCTCGAGGCGGTTGCGCAGCACGCCGAGCGACCAGGTCGGGCGCCCGAGCAGCTTGCCGCCGGCGATCCGGATGGCGAGTGGCAGGTGTCCGCACAGCCGGGCGATGGCTTCGGCGTGCTGAGGCTCGCGGGCCACCCGCTCGCTGCCGACGATGCAGCCGAGCAGGTCGTACGCCTCGGCGGCGCTCAGCTCGCGCAGCTCGATGCGGCGTGCGCCGGGCAGCCCGGTCAGTACCTGCCGACTCGTCACGACGAGCGCGCACTGGCCGTCGGGCGGCAGCAGCCACCGGACCTGTTCGACGGTCGCGGCCGAGTCGAGCAGGATCAGCATCCGACGCTCGGCGAGCAGGGACCGGTAGAGCGCGGCTCTGGACTGCAACCCGCTGGGTACGGCTGAACCCGTCACTCCCAGCGTGCGCAGGATGTCCGCGAGCAGCTCGTTGAGCTCCTCGGTCGTGCTGGAGCTGCCCGACAGGTCGAGGTAGAGCTGCCCGTCCGGGAAGGTCTTGGCGGCCATCCGTGCCGCGCGTACGCCGAGGGCCGACTTGCCGGTGCCGGGAGCGCCGTGTACGACGACGACGGTTGGCGGACCGTCCGGTGCGCGTTGGGTCAAGGCGGCGACCAGCTCGTCGACATGGTCGGTACGCCCGGTGAAGTCCTCGATGTCGGCCGGCAGCTGGTGCACGGGAGTGGGTTGGACGGGGCCCTGGACCACGGTCTCCGGGACCAGGAGCTCGTGGTCGCCGGCGAGGATGCGCTGGTGCACGTCCTGCAGGGCCGGGCCCGGCTCGGCACCCAGCTCGTTGATCAGCAGCCGGCGGGTCTGCCGGAACTCCTCCAGCGCTTCGGCCTGGCGGCCGCTGCGGTAGAGCGCCACCATCAGCTGGCGTCGGGCACGCTCGCGGGTCGGGTTCTGGTCGATGTGGCGGCGCAGCTCGGTGATGACCACGGCGTGCCGTCCGCACTCCAGGTCGGCGTCGATACGGGACTCGAGGGCCCCGAGCCGCCGCTCGGCCAGCCGGTCGGCCTCCGCTTCTACGGTCTCGGACGTGGGTACGCCGCACAGAGCCGGTCCGCGCCACAGGCTCAGGGCCTCGCTCAGGATCTCGGCTGCTCGAGCCGGATCACCCGCCGCGAGGATGCCGCGACCCTCTGCCTCACGGGCCTCGAAGACGGCCGCGTCCAGGTCGTCCTCGCCGAGCCGCAGCCGGTAGCCCGGCGCCACGGTCTGCACCTGGCTGCCGTCGCGGTCGTCGAGCAGCTTGCGCAGCCGCATGATGTAGCCGTGCACCTGGGTCGTGGCGCTCTTGGGCGGGGTGTCACCCCACAGCGCGAGGCTCAGGTGGTCGATGGACACGACCTCGCCCGCGTGCACGAGCAGGGTGGCCAGCGCAACTGCGCCCTTCGATGTGCCGACGCTGCGCCAGCCTGAACTGTCGAGAACCTCAAGAGTGCCCAGTATCCGGAATCGCACGGCCGTGATCGTCCCCCTGTCCTGCCTCGATCTGCGTCCTTCAGTGTATGGATCGATTCGGACGGGACCGGGGTTTGCGGCAATGGCCATCCGACGCCCGCGGTAGACCTTGTGAACGAGCCCTGCGAACGGCATCCCAGAGCCGACTCTCCTCAATCGGTCGCCTCCGCCGGTCGTTCGTGGTGTTGACTCCGACCGGGCTCAGGGAGTCTCGCCAGAAGGACCATCAGGTGCGTGGCAGGAGGAAGTGACGTGACGATCAGCGACGTTGATCTGAGTCGCGCGGTCTCTCACGCGCTGCGCCACGAGCCGTGGCTCTACGAGCTTGAGCTGGACGATGAGGGCTGGGCGTCGGTCGACCAGCTGCTCGGTGCGCTTCGTGAGGAAGGCGGCGACTGGGAGTCGGTTGACCGCGCCGCGCTGAAGCGGATGCTCACGACAGCAGCTAAACGGCGACATGAGATTGATGGTGATCGCATTCGAGCGCTCTACGGGCACTCTGTGCCCGGTCGCATTCAGCGACGCCCGGCGACTCCGCCTCCGCGCTTGTTCCACGGGACGGCGCCGGAGACCTGGGCGGTGATTCAGGTGGAGGGGCTGCTGGCCATGGGACGGCAGTTCGTGCACCTGTCGGTGGACCGCGAAACGGCCGTGATGGTCGGTCGACGCAAGTGTGCCGTCCCGGTCGTCTTGGTCATCGATGCCGCCGCCGCGGCTGCGGCTGGAACCGTATTCCACCAGGGCAACGAGCTGGTGTGGCTCACCGATCACGTCCCGGCGCGGTTCGTCGAAGGCGCGCAGTAGCCAGCTGGCTTTGCGGCGAGCCCGGTCGCCTGGTGCCGGCTGTTCGTGCCCGGAGCCCTTTGCGAAGTTGTGGGGAACGTTCGGGCGGCCTGCGGCCTCCTCCAGGCATGACAACGATCTCGCCCGCCGCGCCGGCTGTCCGAACCGCTACCTCGCCGCAGCGCACCCTGCCTCGGTCCGCGCTCTTCATCGCATCCGTGCTCGCGCTCGACGGGTTGTGTCACGCGGTCTGGGCGACCGGGCTGACCTGGCCGGCGAGCGACGAGCATCACCTATCGCTCGCCGTACTCGGGTTCGCGACGTCGTTCGGGCCGGGTGTCGTCCTGCCGCTGGCGGCGCTGCTCTGGACGGCCGCGGGCCTGGTGGTCGCGCGAGGTTGGTTGGGTCGTGACCACCGGTTCGGGTGGCTGTGGCAGCTCGCGACGCTGGCGGTGACCATCGGCGTGGCCACCCGAGCGGCGTTCGGCGTGGTCTGGGCAGTCGTCGGGTTTGGCGCGATGCCAACGGTTTTCGCGTGGATCAACGCCCTGGCTTACACACCGCTCTGCATGGTGATGGCCGTCTGCGGGTGGCGACTTCTTGGAGCCGGCCGCGCGGGGAGGCGCGTGTGGGGCAGGGCGGTAGCGGCCGTCGTACCGGCCCTGCTCGTGTGCGGAACCCTCACTGCTGCTTACGGATTCCCTCCGAAGACGCAGCCGTACGACCCTCAGCGGGCGCTCGGTGCGGTGGAGTCACGGTACGTCGAGACGCCGGTCGCGCGGTTCCACTACCTCAAGGAGGGCTCGGGTACGCCGGTCGTGCTGCTCTCCCCGGGCGCGTCCTGGGTGAACTCCTGGCTGCCGCAGCTGGAGGCGCTCAAGGCGACGCACACGGTCTATGTGGTCGACCTCCCTGGGCAAGGTTTCACCTCACTGAAGGACCACGACTTCGCCTTCACCCTCGATGGGATGACCGGTGCGGTGGACTCGTTTCTCGACGCTGTTGGCGTGAAAAGCGCTGCGCTTGCTGGTAACTCGTGGAGTGGCGGATGGGCGACGGCATACGCGCAGCGTCATCCGGAGAGAGTCAGCAGCCTGATGCTCCTCGCTCCGACTGTGCTCGATGAGCCCGATCCGACCAGCTGGGAGATGCTCAAGCTGCCCGTGGTTGGGCGCGCGCTGACCAACCTGACGGTCGGGTCGCGCAGCATGACGGAGTCCGCCGTGCGCGCGCTCTTCGTGCACCGCGAGCGGGCCGCGCCGGAGCTGGTCGACGGCTTCTGGGCGGCTGGGACGCGGCCCGACAACGTGCGCTCGATGTACGAGCTGGAGGCGGGACTCGACTGGTCCGTCACCGAGCGGGCGCTGCCGCGTACGACGCAGCCGACGCTGGTGATCTGGGGGCGGCAGGACACGGTGGTGCCGGTCGCGCAGGCACGCGAGCTCGGCGTACGGCTCCCGCAGGCTCAGGTGCACGTGCTCGACCAGTGCGGCCACGCCCTCACGCTCGACTGCCCGGACCAGGTCGATGCGCTGATGACAGGATTCCTGCGTGCTCGACAGCAGTGATCCACGGTGGGTCGACCCGGACGTCGTCCGGGCCGCTCAGCGTGGGGACACCCTGGCGCTGAACGAGGTGCTGGACCGGCTCACGCCCTACGTCGAGCGGGTGTGCGGTCCGATCGCGCTCGACAGCGGCTCGGACGCCGCGCAGGACACGCTCATCGCGGTGATGCGCGCGCTGCCGACGCTGCGTGACCCGGTCGCGCTGGTGGGGTGGGTGCGAGCGATCGCGGTGCGCGAGGCCGTACGCCACGCTCGCCGGGACGCACGCCACCGCGGGTCGTCGGACGACCTGCTGGAGCGGGTGCCGGCGCCAGGGGACCCGACGCTGGCGGCCGACGTACGAGACGTCCTGGAGCGACTGACGCCCGAGCATCGAGCGGTGCTGGTCCTGCGGGACCTCGAAGGATTCGATGAGGCGGCGACGGCCGAGGTGCTCAACCTGCCCGAAGGCACGATCAAGTCACGACTGCACCGCGCGCGAGGCCGGTTCAGGAAGGAGTGGGGATCATGACGAACTGGCCTGTGGCAGAACTGAACTCGGTCCAGCGACTGCGTGCGCTGGCAGCTGGAGTGAGCGGCGCGATCGTGCTCGAACGTGTCGTGGACGCCGGCGTCGATGACGTGTGGGCGATCCTGGCGGACTTCGAGCACGGCTTCACGATGGTGCAGCCGGACATGCGCTCGGTGGAGATCGAGGCCCGTGACGGTGACTCCGTGACGCTGGTCGCGCGTAGTCACTACGGCATGCGCGCTCGGCTGCGTGGGATCGCCCGGCCCGGCTACTGCTGGCTGCAGAGCCGCTTCCTGGTGATCGCGATGGCTGCGGCGCCCGAGCCTGGCGGGGGCACACGCGTGGCGCTCACGGGAGGCGTCCGCGTGCCCGGTCGCGCGGCCATCGTGCCGGTCGGCGTACGACGTGAGCTGCGCGTCTCCCTGGACCGTCTCGAGGGCCTGCTCGGCACCTGACCCGCGACCAGGCGAGGGCTTAGGCGAGGATGGAGGAGCCGGCGACTCGAAGGAGCCACTACATGCGCCTGCTGCTGATCCGTCACGGCCAGACGCCCGCCAACGTTGCGGGCTCGCTCGACACGACGCTGCCTGGACCCGGGCTGACCGAGCTCGGGCAGGCCCAGGCCGACGCGATCCCCGAGGCGCTGGCCGGCGACGACATCGGAGCGGTCTTCGCCTCCCGTGCGCTGCGTGCCCGGGAGACCGCGGCGCCGCTGGCACGCGCGACCGGCGTACCCGTCCTCGAGCTGTCCGGTATGCACGAGATCCAGGCGGGCGACGTCGAGAAGCGCACCGACCAGGACAGCATCGACGCCTACCTCAAGGCCATGTGGCAGTGGACGCACGGTGACCTCGAGGCGCGGATGCCCGGCGGGGAGACCGGTGTCGACGTGCTGGCCCGCGTCGACGCATCGTTGCTTGAGGTCGAGGCTGCGGGTGCCGACGTCGCTGCGGTCGTGAGTCACGGTGCGCTGATCCGGGTCTGGACGACGATCCGCGCGGGCAACCTGGGCGCGGCGTTCGCGCGCAACAACATGCTCGGCAACACGGGAGTCGTTGTCGTTGAAGGCAATTCGACGTCCGGCTGGGTCGCGCTGTCGTGGATGGGCTCGCCACTCGGCGGCCCTGGCGTGGACGATGCCGACCCGTACGACGGCCCCACCGGCCACCCCCTCGACGCCTGACGGGCCGCTTCTCGCCCCACCCCGCAACACACATTGACTGGGGCTACACGCATGCGTGTAGCCCCAGTCAATGTGTGTTGGAGAACCGTCTCCGTGTCGCATCGCGCACTACTCTGCAATCTGTACTACCGTGCGGAACGCGGCACTGGGTCGACAGGTCTGGGGGCTGCCCGACCCAGTGCCGGGCACACAGTCCAGGACAGGGAGGAACGTGATGGATACGAGTCAGCTGCTCAAGGGAGTGCTCGACCTCGCCGTGCTCGCCGTGCTGCGGGACGGCGACGGCTACGGCTACGACGTGCTGCGTCGACTGCGCGCGGCCGGCATGGAGGACGTCGCCGACGCGAGCGTCTACGGCACGCTGCGCCGGCTGTACGCGGGTGGCGCACTGACGTCGTACGTCCAGCCCAGCGAGGAGGGCCCGCACCGGAAGTACTACGCGCTCAACGCCACTGGGCGTGACCAGCTGGAGCGCTCGACCAAGACCTGGAACCACTTCGCCGACACCATGTCGGCTCTGCTGAAGGACGCGGCATGAGCACGGCGACCGATGTAGCGGTGAGCTATCAGGAGCGGGTGCGGGCGGCGTTGGCCGACCTGCCGCCGGCCGAGCTCGAAGAGGTGCTCGAGGACGTCGCCGGCCATCTGGATGAGGTGACGCGCGAGCTGGGCGACGGCTCGACGGCCGCGTTGGAGGCGCGGCTCGGTTCACCCGAGGAGTACGCCGCCGAGCTCCGCGCCGCCGCCGACTATCCACCGCCTGCGAGATCTCGACAGTCGTCACATGGCGCGCAGGCGCTGATGTGGGGTGGCATCTCGGTCGGCAGCCTTGTCATCGGCATGTCGTGGATGCTGACTTTGCTCGTCGTCGATGTGGTTTCGGTGTTCTGGATGGGGAGCGCTGTCGTATCGGCGTTCTTGGGTATCGCCGCACTGCGTCGTGGCGATCCACGCATTGTCACGACGACTGCCGCATGGAAGTGGGGAGTCGAAGTAGTCCGGCGCTTCGAGGCAGTCATGCCGGACTGGTTGATCCGTGAGGTCCGCGATGTGGGCCAACCCGTCTGGTGGTGTGTTCGCGGTGCGCTCGGCGGACTCGCGGCGTACCGGGTCCTGTCGGGCAACATCTGGTGGGAGTACGGATCAGTGCGGCTCGTGGCGCCGATCCTGTTCGGGGCAGTGCTGTCCGTCTGGGTGGCCCGCACGTCGCAGCGCGATCGACGCTGGCTTTGGTTCGTCGTTCCCTTCAACGTGGCTGTGGCCCTGACATGCTTCGCGACCGTCTTCCTGCCCAACCTCGGAGTATCCGCCTGGACCGGGCTGGTCTAGTCGGGCTCAGGTTCCAAAGCTGGCCCACGTCGTACGGCACAACGAAGCGCCCCACATCCGGATGAGGTTGTGGGGCGCTCGGCGTGACAGGGACTACTTCTTGAACGTGTCCTTGATGTCCTCGCCGGCGTCCTTGACCGATGACTTGGCCTGGTCGACCTTGCCCTCGGTCTCGAGCTTGGTGTCGCCCTTGGCGCCTCCAAGAGCTTCCTTCGCCTTGCCGACGGCATCCTCGGCGGCGTTCTTGGCCTTGTCGATGAAGCTCATGACGTGCTCCGTTCTGTAGACAACTCTCCCCACTGTGCTCCGGGTGCGCCAAGCACCCCGATGCCGGGGCTAGGTCCTGGGAGGCGCGCGGTCCAGCGCGCGCTGCCCAGGACGTAGGCGAGCGACCCGGGGAGCGACCGCCGCAGGTCGATTTGCCGCCCTCGCGTCGGCAACCGTCCACCTGGCGCCCCCTCGCTGTTCAACGGCAACGGGTTACGTGCGAGCGGCATGACCTGACCCGCACACAGGGAGACCTCACATGAGCACTGCACGACTCCGCCGACGTACGACTCTGGTCGCCGTCGCGGCCGCCGGAACCCTGGTCCTGGCCACCGGGTACGCCGTGGCCGGCCCGGGTGGCGACCTCAGCCAGCCCGGCGGCGCAGCCCGCCTGCACGGCGACCAGACGAAGACCATCAAGCAGGAAGCCAAGAGCGGTGCCGCGCGCAACGTGATCCTGCTGATCGGTGACGGCATGGGCGACTCCGAGATCACCTCGGCCCGCAACTACCAGTACGGCGCGGACGGCTACCTGCCCGGCATGGACCGCCTGCCGCTGACCGGTCAGTACACGACCTTCTCCCTGACCAAGGAGGGCAAGGTCGACTATGTCACCGACTCGGCCGCCTCGGGGACGGGTTGGTCGACCGGCACCAAGTCGTACGACGGCGCCATCGGCGTGGACATCAAGGGCCAGCCGCACGCCACGCTGCTGGAGCTGGCCAAGAAGAACGGCCTGCGTACGGGCAACGTCACCACCGCCGAGATCGAGGACGCCACCCCGGCCGTCCAGGCCGCGCACGTCACGAGCCGCTCCTGCTACGGCCCGGCCGTCACGCTGACGACCTGCCCGACCAACGCACTGGAGAACGGCGGCAAGGGTTCGATCGCCGAGCAGATCATCGCCACCCGTGCGGACGTCACCCTCGGTGGCGGCGCGAAGACGTTCGGCGAGAAGGCCACCGCCGGCAAGTACAAGGGTCTGACGCTGCGCGATCAGGCGCAGTCGCGTGGCTTCCAGCTGCCGACCAACGCCACCGAGCTCAACGCGGTGAAGTCGGCCGACCAGAAGAAACCGGTGCTCGGCCTCTTCTCCGACGGCAACTTCCCGGTCGACTGGGCGGGCCCGGCCGCGACCAAGGACGGCGCCACCAAGCCGGCCGCGCGTTGCACGCCGAACCCGGACCAGCCGGCCACGCAGCCGAAGCTCAAGGCCATGACCACCAAGGCCATCTCGCTGCTGAACAACGCGAAGGGCTCGAGCAAGGGCTTCTTCCTGCAGGTCGAGGGCGCGAGCATCGACAAGCAGGACCACGCCGCCAACGCGTGCGGTCAGATCGGTGAGACCGTCGGCTTCGACGCCGCGGTCAAGTCGGCTCTCGACTTCGCCAAGAAGGACGGCAACACCACGGTCATCGTGACCGCGGACCACGGCCACACCAGCCAGATCGTCGAGACCGGCACCAACACGCCGGGCCTCACCGCGACGCTCCTCACCAACGAGGGCAGCCCGATGACGCTCAGCTACGGCACCGCTCCCGAGGGCGGCTCGCAGGAGCACACGGGCACCCAGGTCCGGATCGCGGCGTACGGCCCGCGTGCGGCCAACGTCGTCGGCCTGACCGACCAGACCGACCTGCACTACACGATCAAGGACGCGCTGCGCCTGCGCTGACCCTTGCTTCGCCCAACGGGTGTACGCCCGCGTCGCATCTGGCGCGGTCGTACACCCGTTGTCTTGAGGCTGGTTCCGGTCCGGCGAGCGTCGCCTACGGGGTGGGGTGCTGGGCGTCGTACCGCAGGAACCCGCGCTGCCAGGAGGCCAACAGCGCTACCGCGATGACACACAGGATGCCGCCGACGATTGCCGCGGCGGCCTCGTTGAAGATCGTCGCGCCGGTGCCCGCCAGCAGATCGCCGAGGCGCGGTCCACCGGCGACGACCACCACGAAGACGCCCTGCAGCCGACCGCGGAGGTGATCGGGCGTCGCGGACTGGAGGATCGTCGTTCGGAAGACGGCTGAGACCGAGTCGCAGGCACCGGCTCCGGCGAGCGCGACGGCTGCCAGCCAGAGGGCCTGGGAGGAGGTGAGTACGCCGCCAGCGCCGGCCACCGCGATCCCGAAGCCCACGATGGACACACCCCACAGCGCCACCGACACCACGACCGCGAGCCCCTGCCGTCGCACGCGGCCGAGCCGCCCGGACACCAGCATCGACACGATGGCGCCGACCGCGACGGCGGCCGACAGGAGACCGACCGTCTTGGCGCCGCCGCCGAACGACAGCACCGCCACAGCAGGGAAGAGTGCGCGCGGCTGAGCGAGGATCATCGCGCAGAAGTCGGCGAGGAACGTCATGCGTACGTTGGGTCGAGTGCCCAGGAATCGCAGCCCGTCGAGCACGGACGAAAGGCCCGGACGGCGTTGCGGCACACCGGTATCCGCGGTCGGGTCGATCTCCGGTGGGATCGGTTCGAGACGCAGCAGCCCCCAGATCGCGAAGGTGAACAGCGCCGCGTCGATGCCGTACGCCAGCACGTAGCCTCCCCAGTCGACGAGGAGTCCGGCCATCAGTGGGCCGACGGTCATGGCGATGTTCATGGCAGCGACAGAGAGTGCGTTGGCGGCCGGGAGGAGCGCCCGGTCGAGGAGCCGCGGATAGATCGCCGAACGCGCCGGGCTGACGACCGCGAAGCCCGCGTTGTAGACGCCCACCAGGACGTAGAGGACGCCGACGTGGGTGTTGTCGAACAGTGCCTGCACCGTGTTGAGCACAGAGACGATCCACAGCACGACGCCGGCGACGAGAGCGACCGTCCGCCGGTCGTGCGCGTCGACGAGCGCGCCGCCGTACAGACCCATGACGACCAGGGGCACCAAGGCACACAGCCCGACCAGGCCGACCGCGAAGGTCGAGCCGGTGATGTCGTACACCTGCAGTCCGATGGCGACGGTCGCGAGCTGAGCACCGATGCCGCTGAGGGTGAAGCCCGTGAAGAGGCGGCGGTAGGACGGGTTGACCCGCAGCGGAGTGATGTCGAGCAGGAGCGGTGCCACATCGCGAGGCTATGCGTCGCCTCAGACGCCGGTGCACCGGGCCGCTTCGCCGGCTGGGCCCGGCTCGGCGCCTAGTATGTGGACCTGCCGACCAGGAGGATTCATGCCCGGCAAGACGAGAGCCTTCACCCACGCGCTGCGGCTCGGGGTGAAGTACGGACCGATGGCCTATGAAGCCGCCAAGTACGGTCGCCGACCGGCGCAGGCCGCGGCTCACGGCTCCCTCAACCGCTTCGGCCTCAAGCGCCAGGCGCTCGCGCACGCGGCGAGCCTGATCAACGGCTCCGCGCTGAGGGTGTTCCACGGCGACAAGCAGGTGTGGGTGGTCTTCACCGGCGAGCTGCCCGTGGGGACCCATCCCAAGATGAACGTCCCGATCGCTCAGCTGCTGCAGCACGCCGACCTCAGTCGGCGCATCCGTCCGCGCGCGGTCGTGCCAGCGGCCCGCACCCTGATGCCCGGCCGGTCGTCTGCGGCTCCCGCGCCGCGGCCGAGCCTCGCCGCCCGGTTGCGGCGCCCGACGATGCGCCGCCCGCACCTGCGCGTCCTGCCTGGGCGAGGCGGCCGTACGACGGCTCCCGCACGCCCCGTGCCCGTCACCTCCGACGTTGCGGACCACGTCCGTCGGGAGGCCTGATCATGTGGGCTTCATCTGCCAAGGTGGCCGCGCTGGAGCACCGCGTCCGGGTGCTCGAGGCTCAGCTCGCGGAGCTCGCGCGAGTCACCGGTACGGAGCTCCCCGCCGGCCTGCCGGTGCCTGATCAGGTGCGCGCACTCGCTGCAGGTGGCAAGCCGATCCAGGCGATCAAGGCGCTGCGGGAGCACTACCCGGGACTGGGTCTGGCTGAGGCGAAGGCTGCGGTCGACAACCTGCGCTGACCCGGGCGACCGGTAGCCGCCAGGAGGGTCTCGCGTCCGCTCAGCGGGTGGGAGCGGGGACTCCGTGCAGGAAGTCGACGAGCGGGGCGAGCTCGGGGAGCTCTTCGGCCTCGCCGAGCGCCTGCTCGAGTGCCTTGTCGTACGTCGGCCGTGTCCGGTCGTACTCCTTGCGTCCCTTGGCCGTCAGCTCGGTATAGATGCCGCGCCGGTCATCGGCGCACAGGACGCGGGTCAGCAGCCCGCGGTCCTCGAGGCGGTTGACCAGGCGCGTGGTGGCGCTGGGGGAGAGGGCCGCCGCGCGGGCCAGCTGGGCCATCCGCATGTGCCAGCCGTCCTGACGTGACAGCGCGTCCAAGACCGTGAACTCGACGACGGACAGCGCGTGCCGGCGCATCAGCTCGCGCTCCAGCGATGTCTCGATGACTGCGTGCAGGGCTGCCAGCGTGCGCCAACCAGTCGCTCGCACCTCGACAGCGTCATCAGCAATACCCATGCGACGACTATAACTCTGATTTGCAATAGACCGCGCATGCAACTAACTTCATGCGTACGCCAGTAGTTGCACACGCGCTTTATCCGCGAGTGCCGCACCTCGTCGTACGAAAGGAAGCGCATCCACATGCCGCTCGGCCTCATCGCCCTCGCTCTCGGGGGCTTCGGCATCGGACTCACGGAGTTCGTCATCGCCGGCCTGCTGTCGTCGGTCGCCGACGACATGGACGTCTCGGTGCCCACTGCGGGCTACCTGATCTCGGGCTATGCGCTGGCGGTCGTCGTCGGTGCCCTCGCGCTCACGCCGATCGTCAACCGCTGGGAGCCCAAGCGCGCCCTGCAGGTGCTGATGGTGCTGTTCACCGTCGGCAACATCGCCTCGGCGCTCGCTCCCGGGTACGCCGCCCTCCTCGGTGGGCGCGTCCTCGCCGCTCTCGCGCACGGCGCGTTCTTCGGGATCGGCTCGGTGCTGGCCGCCTCATTGGTAGCGCCCGAGAAGAAGGCCGGCGCCATCTCGATCATGTTCGGCGGGCTCACGATGGCCAACGTGCTCGGCGTCCCGCTCGGCACGTTCATCGGTCAGCAGTGGGGTTGGCGCGCGACGTTCGCGGTCATTTCCGTCGTCGGCGTTATCGCGCTCGCGGGCATCACCGCACTCGTGCCGGCCGCGGCGGCAGACGCCCCGCGGCCACGCCTGCGCTCCGAGCTGGCAGCGTTCAGCAACCGGCAGGTCTGGTACTCGCTCGGCATGACCGTCCTCGTCTTCGGCGGCATGTTCGGCGCGTTCATGTACATCGAGCCGCTGCTCACGCGCGTCACCGGGTTCGATGAGGGCGCGGTGCCGTGGCTGCTCGTGCTGTTCGGCGTTGGCCTGTTCGTCGGCAACCTGCTCGGTGGCCGCTGGGCCGACCGCGCGCTGACCCGCACCCTCGTCACCCTGACGCTCTCGCTCGGCGTCGTGCTCGTCGCGTTCGCCCTGCTGACGGACAGCAAGGTCGCGTCGGTCGCGCTGCTGATGGCGATGGGCTTCTTCGGGTTCGGCACGGTGCCGGGCCTGCAGATGCGGGTCCTCGATCATGCGTCCGCCGCGCCGACGATGGCGTCCTCGGCCAACATCGCCGCGTTCAACGTCGGCAACTTCCTCGGCGTCTGGATCTCCGGGCTGGCGATCACGGCTGGCTTCGGCTGGGGCTCGCCCCTGTGGGTCGGCAGCGTGTTCGCATTCCTCGGACTGGCGGTGCTGGGACTGGCCGTTCGCTCCGAACGCGCCACCCGGCGTACGCCCGCGCCTGAGCTCGCCACCGCCCGCGCCTGACGCCGCCCGCGCCTGACGCCGCCCGCGCCTGACGCCGCCCGCGCCTGACGCCGCGGGCGGCTCGTCCGCCCCGCGTAGTGGGGCGCAGACTTTTAGACAGGGCCATCGGCAGACTGTGCACTGCCCCACCTCGCGGGGCAGTGCACAGTCTTCGATGACACCCGTTCGCCGACACGCGCCCCAGGTGGTTGGGCATCGTTTGGTTGAGCCGAGCGGCTCAACCAGCGCGACTGGCCAGCTGGGTGCGTACGCCGGTCATGAACAGGTCGAGCCCGCGTGCGAACAGCGCGTCGTCGGCACCCGTGGCGCCCTCGGCGGCGACCGCGCCCATCGTCCACCGGGCGGTCGCCTCGAACGTCTCGCGCGCCTGCGCCTCGGGGAGACCGAGCCGGACGAGCGCGTCAATCTGCGCGCGGGTCAGGGCTGCTCGCGAGCCGTCGCCCTGGTCGCGGCCGGGTGTGGCGGTCGCTTGGATGAGGCCGGCCAGTCCCGGGTGACGTGCATAGAAGGACCGCAGCTCAAGCGTCCCGGCGGTCGTGATGGCGATCCAGTCATCGAGAGTCCGTACGTCGTCGTACGCCTCCCGCTCCGTCTCGAACGAGCCGAAGGCGTGGCGGGCCACCAGCTGAAGGAGCTCGTCCTTGCTGCGCACGTGGTGGTAGAGCGTGGGCGCGCGGACGCCGAGCCGCTGCGCGAGGGAGCGCATCGTGAGCCCGCTCAGCCCGGTCTCGCGGATGACGTCGAGCGCGGCGTCGACGATCGACTGCACGGAGATGCCGACTGCGGCGTGTGATGACGACTCGCGTCGCTCAGCCATGTGTCCCTCCCTCGGAAATCGGGATGACCTTCCGTGTCTAACGCCGTTAGACTACCCGCAGCGGCACACCGACGGAGGTCAGGAATGAGCATGGTGGAGACGACGACCGGGCTGCGCCCGACGTACCCGATCAAGACCGATCGGCTCGACCTGCGACCGCACCGCCGCGAGGACCTCGACGACCTGTACGCCTTCCACTCGCGGCCCGAGGTCGTCCGCTACGTGCCGTGGCCGGTCCGGGACCGCGAGCAGACCCGCGAGGCGCTGGAGAAGAAGCTCGTGCAGGGCGAGCTGGCCGAGGAGGGGCAGTGGCTCGTCCTCGCGATCGAGCTGCGCGAGAGCGGCACCGTGATCGGCGAGGTCCTGCTGAAGTGGGACAGCATCGCCAACCGGCAGGGTGAGCTCGGCTTCGCCCTGCACACCGACTACCAGGGGCAGGGCCTGGCGCGCGAGGCAGCGGAGGCCGTACTCCGCCTGGGCTTCGAGGAGCTCGGCCTGCACCGCATCTGCGCGATCTGCGTCCGCGAGAACGCTGACTCGGCGCGCCTCCTACAGCGGCTCGGCATGCGGCAGGAGGGGCACCTGGTGCACAACACGTTCTTCAAGGGCGAGTGGATCGACGAGCTCGTCTTCGCGATCCGTGAGGACGAGTGGCGTCAGTCCGGTTGATCGGCCCTAGCCGGACACCGCAGCCGCTGCCTCGTCGATCAGGTCGACGACCGGCCCGGGCTGAGACGCCAGCGACGCGTGGCTGGCATCGAGCTCGATGATCTTGCGCGGGTTCATCCGCTGGGCCATGCGCCGCTCGTTGTCCGGGTCGATCATCCGGTCCTGCGTCGAGACCTGGTACCAGCTCGGCTTGTTCTTCCAGGCGGGCGCCGTCACGTTGTCGCCGAAGGTCGAGGCGAGCGGCGCCTTCTGGGTGACCGCCATGACCAGGCTCTCCGATGGGTCGAGGTCCTGGCTGAAGCTCTCGTGGAACAGGTCCGGCTTGACCCACAGATAACCGTCGGAGTCGGGCGCCAGATTGGCGATCGCGGCCGGCGGGTGCTCCTGGCTGATCTGGCCGGGGCTCTCGCCGGCGTCGGGTGCGAAGGCGGCGATGTAGACGAGCCCGACGACGTTCGGGAGGTCACCGGCCTCGGTGATGACCGCGCCGCCGTAGGAGTGACCGACCAGCAGCACCGGCCCGTCCACCTGGGCGACCATCTTGCGGGTGCGCTCTGCGTCGTCCGCCAGCGACGTCAGGGGGTTCTCCACCGCGTGGATCGAGGAGTAGCCACGTCCGTTGAGCTCGACGATGACTTTCGCCCAGTGGGCCGCACCTCCCCAGAAACCATGAACCAGAACGATGGTGGGTTTGGTGGGCATGTCGTTCCCTTCTGAGCACCGGCGCATCGGGACGTACCTGTGGCCAGGCTACGTCCGCGACGAGCCGCTGACGGGAGGAACCCTCAGGCCGGGTGAGCGCCGCCGACCAGACCTTCGGGGACGAGTGGCGGGTCGTCGGGCAGGGACAGCGACAGCACCGCGGCCTGAATCATCGAGTGGCCCTCGATCGCGTCCTCGACCTGCTGCAGGCGGACTGCAAGGGCAGCCTCGTCGGCATTGCCGGTCAGGTCGACAGCCGCAACGACGAAAAGCCGCTCTGGCCCTACGAATTCGAGGTGCAAGTAGGTGACGCGCTCGACCTCCGGGTGGGCCAGGATCGCCGTGAGCGCGCGGTCGCGGGTGGCCCCACCGATCGCCTCGCCCACCAGGAATGAGCGGTTCCGCTCGACCAGGAAGATGGCGACTGCGGCGAGTACGACGCCGACCACGATGGAGCCGATCGCGTCCCAGACAGCGTCGCCGGTGACCTGGTGGAGCCAGACGCCCAGCGCCGCGATGATCAGGCCGGTCAGCGCAGCCGCGTCCTCGAGGAAGACCGCCCGGAGCGTCGGGTTGGACGTGCGGTTGATGAAGCGCAGCGGGTGCAGGCCGGCCGCGGCCGCCTTGCCGCGCGTCTGCCGGGTGGCCTGGAAGAACGAGACGCTCTCGAGCACGAACGCGATGCCCAGCACCACGTAGTTGATGACATAGCTGTCCGGAGACTCGTCCGAGCCGAGCTCCTGGATGCCATGCACGATCGACACACCGGCACCGGCGGTCAACAGGCCGACGGCCGCGAACAGCGACCAGACGTACGCCTCCTTGCCGTATCCCAACGGGCGCTTGGCGTCGCTGGGGCGGGCGCTGCGGCGCTCCGCAACGATCAGGAACACCTCGTTGCCGGCGTCCGCCCAGGAGTGCGCGGCCTCCGCAACCATCGACGCAGACCCGGTGATCGCGGCCGCGATCGACTTCGCGATGGCGATGAGCAGGTTGGCGACGAACGCGATCACCACGGTCAGCATGCTCTCGCCACCGGAGGGCTCGGCGGCTTCGACGGCCTCGTCCGGTGCCGTGGATTCGCTCATGCTGGCCAACCTAGACCGCACCTCACGCAGAATGGCTCCCATGCCGTACGCCGATGCCTCCTCGTTCGTGAAGGCCTCGTCGTTGGCGCCCGACGGCTACTTCGCCTGGGAAGCCGCCGGCCTGCGCTGGCTCGCCGCCGCCGACGGTGTCCCTGCGGTCGAGGTGTTGGAGACGCATGCGGATCGCCTTGTGCTGCAACGCATCCAGGCGACAGCCCCTTCGATGGCCGGGGCCGAGGCGCTCGGCCGAGGACTGGCACGTACGCACCTGGCCGGGGCGCCGGCGTACGGCTCAGGTCCCGATGGCTGGGAGGGCGACGGATGGCTGGGGCCGTTGAGCGAGCCGTTGCCGCTGCTGCTGGGCGCGTACGAGAGCTGGGGCGAGATGTACGCCGACCTGCGGCTCTCCCCGCTCGTGGCCGAGGGCGTACGACGGGGTGCGTTCTCCGCCGACGACCAGCGTGACGTCGAGCGGCTCTCGGACCGGCTCCGCGATGGCGACTACGACACCGGCGAAGCGCCCGCGCGGCTGCACGGCGACCTATGGTCCGGCAACGTGATGTGGACACCCGATGGCGCGGTCGTGATCGATCCGGCCGCGCATGGTGGCCACCGCGAGGCCGATCTGGCGATGCTCACGATGTTCGGCGGGCCGCACCTCGACCGCATCGTGGCGGCATACGACGAGGAGTCGCCGCTGGTTGATGAATGGCGAGATCGGTTGCAGCTGCATCGAATTCACCCGTTGCTGCTGCATGCGGTGATCTTCGGCGGCGGCTACATCGGCCAAGCCATGGCCGCCGTCCGCGCCTACCTCTGACCCATCGCCGGTCGAGTAGGCGAGGAACGAGCCGTATCGAGACCCGCCTCGCTACTCGACCGGCTATTCGTCGCGGAGCTCGCGCTTGAGGATCTTGCCGGAGGCGTTGCGCGGCAGGTCGTCGATGAAGTGGATCTCCTTCGGCACCTTGAAGCCGGCCAGTGCCGTACGCGCGTGCGCGGTGAGAGTCTCGGCGTCCACCGTGGCGTCCGGCTGGCGTACGACGTAGGCCGTGACCTTCTCCATCCACTTCTCGTCCGGTGTGCCGACGACGGCGACCTGCGCGACGCCCGGGTGGCTGTAGAGCGCGTCCTCGATCTCGCGCGATGCGACGAGGACGCCGCCGGTGTTGATGACGTCCTTGATGCGGTCGACGACGACGATGTAGCCGGCGTCGTCGCGGCGGACCAGGTCGCCCGAGTGGAACCAGCCGTCCTTGAACGCCTCGGCCGTCGCGTCCGGCTTGTCCCAGTAGCCGTCACACAGCTGTGGTGAGCGATAGACGATCTCGCCGAGCTCGCCGGCCGGTACGTCCTGGCCGTCACCATCGACGACGCGAGCCTCGACGAACAGCACCGGGCGGCCGGCGCTGTCGGGACGATCCGCATGCTCTTCGGGGCGCAAAACCGTTGCCAGCGGGGCGATCTCGGACTGCCCGAAGCAGTTGTAGAACCCGACCGACGGCGCCTTGTCCTGCCACTTCGCGAGCACGGGGCCAGGCATGATGGACGCGCCGTAGTACGCCTTGGCGAGCCCACCGAACGAAAGGGCTTCGAACGACGGGTGATTGGCCATGGCGACCCACAGGGTGGGCGCCGCGAAGAACGAGCAGTGACCGTCCTCGGCGAGCCGACGCAGCACGTCGCCGGGCTCGGGCGTCTCCAAGATCGTGTTGAGCTGGCCCACCATGAGGCCCGGCAGGATGAAGACGTGCATCTGCGCCGAGTGGTATAGCGGCATCACGTGCAGCGGCGCATCGTCGGGCCCGAGGTCCAAAGCTGTGAGGCACGAGACGTATTCGTGGACCAGGGCGCGGTGCGACATGATCGCGCCCTTGGGCTTCGACGTCGTCCCCGACGTGTAGAGGAGCTGCGCGGTATCGCTGTCCTGCACCTCGACCCCGACCGTCGCTTCTCTCTCCGCCAGGGCAATGTCCACCAGCGAGTCGGCACCGTCGCGCAACAGGAGTACCGAATCAGGCTGGTGCTCAAGGGTTTTCAGGTTGCCTGCGAGCGCTGGGTCGGCGAGGACGACGGAGCTGCCGGACTGGTCGACAAGGTAGTCCAGCTCCGATCCGGTCAGGTTGTAGTTCATCGGCACGTGCACGAGACCCGCACGCGCGCAGGCCAGGAACGCGATCAGGTAGGCGTCGGAGTTCTTGCCGTACGCCGCCACCCGGGCGCCAGGTTCGAGTCCCGTCCCGAGCAGATGGGCAGCGACACGCGTGACGGCGGCGTCGAGGCCGGCGTACGTCCAGTCGCGGTCCTGGAAGCGAACGGCCACGCGATCGCCGAAGGTGGCGGCAGCTCGGCGTACGACATCGGACACGGTGCTGCTGCGGAGCTGGACGGGCTCGGACATGGGTGACTCCTCGGGCGAGAGCGGCTCGGGACAAGGCGTACCACGACACCGCCCCGACTACCCCGCCGAACTGCTCACTTCCTCGGGTGAGATGGCCCGTCATTCCACCCAGGGAAGTGAGCGCATTGGCGGGGTAGTGCGATGGCCGGGGGCGGTCTCGTACTAGCCACCCGCCGTACGATCGCGGCTATGGCGATCTTCACGGTCCAGTACACCTACACCGACGACGATGCAGGTCGCGACAAGCTCCGCGCCGAGCATCGCGAGTACCTCAGCGGGCAGGAGGGTGTTCTGCTGTCGGGGCCCTACCTCGACTACCCGGCCGGCGCGCTCATCGTCGTGCGGGCCGAGGACGAGGACGCGCTCAACACCGTGATGGACGCCGACCCGTTCTACCGCGAGCAGCTGGTCGCGGAGCGCGTCGTGCGCGAGTACAAGCCGGTCCTCGGCCGTCAGTCCGCAGGCTTCATCGAGGAGTAACAGCATCGAGGACGGACGGGCGTCGTACGCCTGAGCTCACCCGCCGAGGAGCGCCGCGGCCTGGGTGAGGCGGTCGAGCTCGTCCGCGGTCATGTTCGGATCCGCGGAGCGGTAGGCGACGGCAAGGTCCCGCTCGGGCAGCGGTCCGACCGCAGCCAGGAACGGGTCGAACAGCTCACGCGCCGCGGCGCCCATGTCGACGAACTCGCCGTTGACGACCTGGGCGAGGATCAGTGCCGAGACCGCGCGGTCCAGGCCGGGCGGGCCGCTGCGGGCGTTGCACCAGTCGATGACGACCGGTCCGCCCGGCGTGATCAGCACGTTGAGTGGGTGCAGGTCGAGGTGGAGTACCGCGTCGCCGGCGGCCGGCTCCCCATCGACTCGCTCGACCGGGCCCAACCCCGGTGGCGGCGCGATCGCGTGCAGGCGGTGCAGCAGATCGGCGAGCATCTCGGCCGCGGCGGCGGGGGAGAGGGACCCGTCGAGGATGGCCTCCATCATCGTGGGCCCGTCGACGCGATCCATCACGATGTCCGGGCCGTCGGTGTCGTAGACGGTGGGCACCGGATAGCCCGCGGTGGCCACGTGTCGCATGACCACGGCCTCAGCCGTCGCGTCCTGGTGCTCGTCGCGATAACGCCGCAGCACGCGGCCGACCTCGACCTCGAACACGTCGGCGTCCCGTCCGGAGGCCAGCAGTCGCATTCCGGTGACTCTAGACCTGGTGGCACCGCCCCACGCGGCTGTCAGCGGGACGGGCCCGTTGTCAGCGGGACAGGGCGGCGATGAGCGGTCCCGGATCGGGATGCTGCGACGTGCACTGCAGGATGACCGTGCCCGCGCCCGCCGAGGCGAGCTCGGCGATCAGCTCCCGGGCACGGTCGCCGAGGGCGGGGATGTTGGGTTCGATCTCCGCGAAGGCGATGACCCGCGGTGCCGGTCGGCCTGCGGCCTGCGCGGCTTCCGCGACGCGTACGGCCTCCGCGGCGACGTACTCCGGGGTGACGAGCCAGGCATCCAGCAGTACGCCGTCGCCCACCTCACCCGCGAGCGCGACGGTCTTCGGCCCCCGCGCGCCGACGATGACCGGCGGGACCTGCTCCGGCGGCCAGTCCAGTTTCACGTCCTGGAGCTGGACGTACCGACCGGCCACGCTGACGGTCTCGCCGTGCAGCAGCCGGCGTACGGCGTCGGTGTACTCGCGCAGCAACGTCATGGGCGAGGCGGCACGCGCGCCGACCTGTCCCATCCAGTCGAGGACACCGTGCCCCAGGGCCGGAGTGAACCGGCCGGGGAACAGCCGCGCGAGGGTCGCGATCTCCATGGCGGTGAGGGCGGGGTTGCGCAGTGGTACCGGCAGCAGGCCGATCCCGACCGTGAGCCGTTCGCTCCACGCGAGCGCCGCAGCGGAGGTGGTGAGCCCGCCTTCGAGGAAGCAGTCCTCCCACAGCCACAGCTCGTCGATGCCGGCCTCGTCGGCCGCCTCGACGGTTTCGCGCAGCTCCTCCGGCGGCGACTGCGGACGGAACACGACACCCACGCGTACATCGGCCATGTTCGCCACGCTACGGGGCGCCGCGGGCCGGCGACCGCGTATTTTGGGCGAGTGACTGCGAACGAACCGGACCGGCTGCCGACTCAGTGGATCGATCTCGATGGCACCCGCGTGCACTATGTCGAGGCTCCCGGCCCGGCCGACGGACCGACCTTCGTCATGGTGCACGGGCTCGGCGGCTCGCTCCTCGACTGGGACTCGCTGGTGCCGCTGCTTGCGCAACGCGGCCACGTGTACGCCGTCGACCTCGGCGGTCACGGCCTGACCGAGGTCGAACCCGAGCGGGCGACCGTCCAGGGCAATCGGGCACTGCTGGACCGCTTCCTGCGTACGGTCGTGGGCCGGCCGGCCGTGCTTGTCGGCAACTCGATGGGCGGGCTGGTGTCCTCGCTGCAGGCGGGCGCCGCACCTGGCACCGTCTCGGGTCTCGTTCTCGTGGACCCCGTGCTACCGATGTCGCCGAAGGCGCCCTCGCACCCACTCGTGGCGGTCGCGTTCGGGATCTATGCCGTCCCGCCGCTCGGCCGCTGGTTCCTCAACGACCGCTCCAGCAAGATCCCACCCGAGCAGCTCGCTCACGAGGTGTTCAAGCTGGTGACCGCTCATGTCGAGAAGGTGCCGGCCTGGCTGATCGACCGGCACGTCGAGCTGTCGCGGCAGCGTCAGAGCTCGCTCACCAGCAACGACGCCTTCCTGGTCGCCGCCCGATCGATCCTGATGACGGCGGGAGTCCGGCGGCAGACGTACGAACGAGATCTCGCGCGCATCCTGCATCCGGTGCTGCTCGTCCACGGCGACCGCGACCGGCTGGTCAACGTGGCTGCGGCTCGTCGGCTCGCGCAGTGGCGTTCGACCTGGACCTACGCTGAGGGCGCGGACATGGGTCATTGCCCGATGTTCGAGGAGCCCGAATGGGTGGCAGAGCAGGTGGATGAGTGGCTCGCGCTTCACCCCGAGATCGCCCGCAAGTCCGCCTGGAAAGCCGCATCCTGAGAAGGTCACGAGTCCATGACGATTTTGCCTGGACGCCTCCGCCGGGCATGGTTGTGTGGCGGCGCCCGCCCTCCACGGCCCGCCGAGATGCACCCCGCTGGGAAGGAATCATGACCGTATCTGCCCGCCGTCACCTGCGTACGACGGCCTTTGCCGCCGCTCTCCTGACGACGTCGATCGGCCTGTCGGCCTGCTCCTTCTTCGGCGACGACGAAGGCAATGCGCCGTTCACCGCGCAGCCGACGAGCTCGACGCTGGCCTCGCCGTCGAGCACGTCCACGGCGCCGACCACCTCGACGACACCGCCTCCGACGACGTCGACCACGACGGCGCCGAGCTCGACCACCACGGCTTCGCCGACGTCGACGTTCAACACCAAGCTCGCCAACTCGTGCATCAGCGCGACGGGCAAGATGAACGCGGTCGTCCGCCAATGGAACGACGCGACGCGCAGCCAGCGCACCGGCGAGCTGGACACGGCCGCCAACGCCATGGGTACGACCGCCACTCAGCTGCGCGGTATCGGCAAGTCCTCAGGCGACTCCGGCTTCACCACCCGGGTCAACAAGGTCGCCGACGAGCTGGCCGCCATGAACAAGGCGCGCGACGACGGCAAGAGCGTGCTGACCACGAACTACAACACGGCCGCGCGCGCCCTGCGCTCCTACTGCAGCACCACGATCGGCAAGTAGTCGCCTCAGGCGTCCTCGAGATCCTCCAGCGTCAACCGCGCCTTCTCGACGTCCAGACGGGCCTGGTGGCGCCGTGAGCGGGCCTGAGCGAAGGCCTCCTCCGCGACCTCCAGCCGCCGCTCGGCGTCCGCGAGCTGCTTGCGCGCCTTCTTGAGGGCTGCCTCGTCGACCTTCGGGGGCTCCGGCGTCGGCGCGGGCGCCTCGTCGGTAGTCGACGGCCTTGCGGCACCGCCCTTGACCGGTGCCGGCACGGCCCGAAGCGGCGTCGCCACCGCATCGGTCAGGTCCACCTCCCCGAACCCGGCGTACGCCAGCGGGCTGACCAGCCGTCCGCTCGCCACCGCCTGCTCGGCCGCCGGATCCGCGACGGCCGCGTTGAGCGTCGCCGTCACCTGGTCGCGTACGGGCGCACTGTCCTTGTACGCCGGATCGGCCTTCGCGCCCAGCGTCACCGCCCGACCGGTCAGCTCTGCGACGACGGTGTTGCGCTGCTGGCCCAGCGTCTTCATCGCGGCGCCGTCCAGCTTGGACTGCGCCTCTCTCAGCTGGGCGGACAGGTCGGTGAGGTCGGTCAGCCCGTCGTCCGAGCGTGCCAGCACGTTGATCAACCAGGCCGCCACGCTGGGCCGGCGCAGGGCCTTCGCCTGATCGGCGAGGTCCTTGTCGCCGTCGGCCTTGGCCTGCTTGACCCGCGCGTCCCGGGCCGCGATGAACTGACCCGGCAGGACGGCGTACAGCTCGTCCGCGACGGCGTCGAGCGCCTCACTGATCTCGGCCATGCCCCCATTCAACCCGCTCGGTCCGTCCTGTTGGTCGAGTAGCCGGAGCGCCAGCGGAGGCGTATCGAGACCCGGTGCGTGCGTGCACCTGGTCTCGATACGGCTCGCCCTTGGGGGCTCGCCTACTCGACCAGCGTTGGGAAGCGAAGTAGGTCGCTTGACCAATTTGGCGCTTCGCTCGCCTTCGGCCAGGTAAGTTCGGGCCCCATGGATGCCGATGTCATCGTCGTGGGAGCCGGGCTCGCCGGACTGGTCGCAGCAGGCGAGCTGATCGCCGCCGGTAAGAAGGTCGCGATCGTCGACCAGGAGAGCGAGGCCAACCTCGGTGGCCAGGGGTGGTGGTCGTTCGGCGGTGTCTTCCTCGTCGACACCCCTGAGCAGCGCCGCCTCGGCGTCAAGGACTCCCTCGACCTCGCTTGGCAGGACTGGCAAGGCAGCGCCGGCTGGGACCGACTGGGTGACGGCAACGAGCGCGCTGAGGACTACTGGGCGCAGAAGTGGGGCCGGGCGTACGTCGAGTGGGCCGCTGGCGAGAAGCGAGACTGGCTGCGCGGCAAGGGGATTCGCTTCACCCCGATGGTCGGCTGGGCTGAGCGCGGTGACGGTCGGGCGACCGGTCACGGCAACTCCGTCCCGCGTTTCCACATCTGCTGGGGCACGGGCACAGGCGCAGTGAAGCCCTTCGTCGAGGGCGCGCTCGCGGCCGCCGAGCAGGGCCTCGTGACCTTCTATCACCGTCACCAGGTCGACGAGGTGATGACTGAGGGAGGGGCCGTGACCGGCGTACGCGGCACGGTCCTGGCACCCGACTCGAGTGAGCGTGGCGCGCAGTCCAACCGCGACAAGGCGGGGGAGTTCGAGCTGAAGGCGCAGGCGGTCGTCATCGCGACCGGCGGCATCGGCGGCAACCACGACCTGGTGCGCGAGTTCTGGCCGGAGCGGCTCGGACAGCCGCCGCGCGAGATGATCACGGGCGTACCGGCGTACGTCGACGGTCGCGGCATCGGGATCGCCAACGAGGCGGGGGCTCGCCTGGTCAACCGCGATCGGATGTGGCACTACGTCGAGGGCATCCAGAACTGGGCACCGGTCTGGCCCAAGCACGCGATCCGCATCCTGCCGGGGCCGTCGCCGCTGTGGTTCGACGCGCTCGGACGGCTGCTGCCGGCGCCGTATCTGCCGGGCTACGACACCCTCGGGACGCTGAAGTACCTGCGGACCACGCCGGACATCAAGCAGTACGACCACTCGTGGTTCATCGTCACGCAGAAGATGATCGAGAAGGAGTTCGCGCTGTCGGGCTCGGAGCAGAACCCCGACATCACCAACCGCGACCTCAAGCTGCTGGTCAAGACGCGCGCCGGCAAGGGTGCGCCCCCGCCCGTCGAGGCGTTCAAGAAGAATGGCGCGGACTTCGTTGTCGCAGAACGCCTTTCGGACCTCGTGGTCAAGATGAACGCGCTCACGGAGGAGCCGCTGCTGGACGCCGCCGAGGTCGAGCGACAGATCGTCGCGCGCGACCGCGAGTTCGCGAATCCCTTCAGCAAGGACGCCCAGACCTGGGGCATCCACAACGCCCGGCGCTACCGCGGCGACAAGCTCACGCGCGTCTCGTCGCCGCACCGGGTGCTCGATCCCAAGGCGGGCCCGCTGATCGGCGTCAAGCTGCACGTGCTCACCCGCAAGTCGCTCGGCGGCATCCAGACCAACCTGGACTCTCAGGCGCTCGCGTCCGACGGCACGCCGATCGCGGGTCTGTACGCCGCGGGCGAGGCGGCCGGCTTCGGCGGCGGGGGCGTACACGGCTTCAACTCCCTGGAGGGCACCTTCCTGGGCGGCTGCTTCTTCTCGGGTCGCGCCGCCGGGCGAGCGATCGCCCGCCAGCTCGCCTGATGTGATCGGCAAGGGTTGTCACTTATCTGTACAAGTGACGGCAAGCGTTCACGGTGGAGTCACACGAGCACATGGCAGACGCAGCAGACTTGTTCGAGTCATGATCCGAGGTTAGCCAGGCTTCGGACTTCTCTCGAAGGAGCGACACATGCCACTCCATGCCAACATGTCCAGACGAGTTGCGGTCGGCGTTCTGACAACCACGAGTCTGATCGGAGCCCTGGTGAGTCTCCCGTCCACCGCTGACGCCCGCGGACGATCGACCGATGTCCCACACGTCGTCGTGTTCGGTCTCGACGGCGTCCGGTGGGACAAGCTCGCGGCCAACGCGCCACGGATCAACGGGCTGATCAAGAGCGGCTACGGGTCGCCCACGTCGCTCTACGCCAACCCGATGGCGCCCACGTCCTCCGGCCCGGGCTGGGGCACGAACGCGACCGGCGTCTGGCCGGACAAGCACAAGATCACCAGCAACGACTTCCCGGGCAACGACCTCAAGACGTACCCGGACTTCCTCACTCGCCTTGAGCGCGTCGATCCGGCGTTCACGACGTACGCGGCGACCGACTGGGCGCCCCTGGGCCAGCAGTCGAGTGGGGGGCCGATCTTCTCCGATGCGATCGACCGTAAGTACTCCCTCGACGGTGACACCGATGGCTACCCGGTGACCGACCCGAAGATCGCGACCGACGCGGCGAACCACATCTCCAAGAACGCGCCTCGCGCCTCCTTCGTCTACTTCGGCAACGTGGATGAGGCCGGGCACGAGCACGGAGGCGCGAGTCCGGAGTACGCGCAGGCCGTTCGGACCGCTGACGCCCAGGTCGGCAAGGTGATCGACGCGATCAAGACCCGACCTCGGTTCGCGCAGGAGAAGTGGCAGTTCATCGTCACCACCGATCACGGTCACACCGACGCGGGCGGTCACGGCGGATCCTCGGTCGAGGAGCGGACGTCGTTCATCGTCGCGTCGGGTGCGGGCATCCCCGCGACCGGCACCCCGGCGATCCGCCCCAAGAACGTGGACGTGGCCGCCACCGTGTTCCAGCACCTCGGCGTCAAGCCGCCGGCGAGCTGGGGCCTGGACGGTCGCCCGATCAACGCAGTCAGCCGGGACCCGTTCGACACCATGATCGGTTCGCTGGGCGCCCGCGTGGATGAGACGGGTGTGCCGGCGGATGTGCGTGGCTGGACGCACTCGGTCCCCACCGGATGGAGCATCGACAACAGCGCCATGGGCACCGGCGGTGTCACCGAGTGGCAGGGCTGGTCGCTGACCACGGACGAGTTCTGGACGCGTGCAGCGCCCGACCAGCAGCGGGAGTCCAACGTTCGCTCACGTGGCGTCTTCGCCGTCGCTGACTCCGACGAGTGGTCGGACAAGGCCACCAGCGGACCGTTCAACAGCGCCTTGGTGACACCGGCGTACGACGTCCGTGGTCGTGCCGCTGTGTCCCTCGGCTTCGTGTCGCACTACCTCAAGGACGGCGACGAGACGGCCGCCGTGTCGGTGTCGTTCGACGGCGGCCCGGAGCGGAACGTGCTGACGTACACCGGCGACCGGATCGCGGCGACTGAGAAGCTGTCTGTGGCAGTGCCCTCCGGCGCACAGAAGATGACGGTGAAGTTCCGCCTCAGCAACGGGGTCAACAACTGGTACTGGGCCATCGACGACGTGACCGTCTCCTAGTTCGGTGTTCGCGCGGCCGGGCGAGCCGTATCGAGACCGGGTGCGCGCGGTCACCTGGTCTCGATACGCCTCCGCTGGCGCTCCGGCTACTCGACCAGCGGGAGGTCGTGGCAGGCTCATGCCCATGACCGCTCCTGACTCGCCTGCGTCGTCCGCGAGCCCGGAGAACGGCGGGCGTGACCCGCGGCTGGAAGTCGCGTTCGGCGTACGGGTCGCCGCCTGGTGGTCGGTGTGCTTCGTCGCGATCATCGTCGCGCTGTGGCTCCTGGTGCGCCTCCTCAACAGCATCAGCCTGGTCACGATCACCGTCACGGTGGCCGTGATGATCACCGCGCTGCTCGAGCCGGCCGTACGTTTCCTGCACCGCCTGGGCGTACCCCGCGCCCTCGCCGGGATCCTGGTCTTCGTCCTGGGGATCGTCGGACTGTCGTTCCTCGTGTGGTTCGTGGTCACCCAGGTGACCGACTCCTCGGAGCTGATCCAGAACGAGCTACAGGACGCCGCGGAGACGATTCGCGACTGGCTCATCAACGGGCCGCTCGAGCTCAAGGTGCAGGACGCGGAGAAGTACACGACCAACCTCGGCGACACCCTCTCGGAGCATCGCGACACCATCGTCAACGGCTTCCTGCAGACCGCCAACAGCGCGATCGCGATCATCTCCGGGTCGGTGTTCTGCCTGTTCGCGACGCTGTTCCTGATGCTGGATGACGGCGCGATCTTCCGCTGGTTCGTCCGGATCTTCCCGCCCCACACCCGCGAGCACGTCGCCGAGGGTGGCGTGGCCGCGTGGAAGACGCTGACCGTCTACATGCGCAGCCTGGTCCTGCTCGCCGCGCTCAACGCGCTCGCGATGGTGCCCGTCATGATGATCGCCGGCATGCCGCTGGTCGTCCCGCTCGCGGTACTGCTGTTCCTCGGTTCCTTGGTGCCGTTGATCGGTGTGCTGGTCGCGGGCGCTGTCGTCTGTCTGATCGCGCTGGTGGCCAACGGCATCACGTCGGCCATCGTGGTCGGCATCGCGCTCGTGCTGGTCGTGCAGCTGTTCGGCAACCTGCTCAACCCGATCATTCTCGGCAAGTTCGTCAACATCCACCCGCTCGCGATCCTCGTGACCGTCACCGCGGGCACGCTGGTCGCGGGGATTTTCGGCGCGTTCGTGGCCGTGCCGCTGGTGGCCGTCATCAACAACGTCGCCCATGCCGTACGCCAGCATCACCGCTCCCTGCCCGGCAACGTGGCCGAGCCGGCCGGGGACGCCAACGGCAGCGCCGGCGACGCGGCCGGGGACGCCGACGGCGCGACCCGGCAGGAAGCCTGATGTCCGCATCCAACCCAGGTCTGCTGCGGCGGGCCGGTCTGCGGGTCTTCCGCTGGCTCCCGGCTCGACCGAGCTACGCGATCATCCGGATCGCAGCACCGACGTTCAGCATGGGCGCGGTCGCGCTGATCGAGTACGACGGCCGCATCCTCGCGCTGCGCCAGACCCATCGCCGGGGGTGGAGTCTCCCCGGTGGTCTGGTCGACCGCGGTGAGCTGCCCGCGCAGACCGTGGTGCGCGAGGTGGCTGAGGAGACCGGCCTGCAGGTCACGTCCGGCGACATCTTCGCCTCGGTGGTGGACCCTGAGGTCCGGCACGTCGACATCATCTACCGGGTGCAGTGCGACACCGAGCCGGCCGTGCACGTCGCCAGTGAGGCCCGGGCGGCTGCGTGGTTCGCCGTTGACGAGCTGCCCGAGCCGGACATGCCGACGCGGCGCATCCTGGCCGCGATTCGAGCCGCCCACGTCGTACCCGAGCCCGGCCGAGTGCTCTGACTTCAGGTCGCCACCCGCTCGACCGTCCTAGAGTGTTGCGGTGCCCGATAGCTGGTTGTCCGACACCCGCACCTCCTACGACACGGACGCCTCCGGCTACGCCGAGAAGGTGGACGGGCTGCTGGACGAGAGTCCCTACCTCCGCGCCGGACTGGCGTTGTTCGCCGAGTCCGTGCGCACTGCCGGTGGCGGACCCGTCGCCGACGTCGGCTGCGGCCCGGGCTACGTCACCCGTCACCTCCACGGGCTCGGGGTGGACGCGTTCGGCATCGACCTCTCGCCGGAGATGGTCGCCATCGCGCGGCGCGACCACCCCGGACTTCGGTTCGACGTCGGGTCGATGACCGACCTCGACCTCGCGGACCACTCGATCACCGGCGTTGTCGCTTTCTGGTCGGTGATCCACATACCTGATGAGGCGGTGCCGGGCGTGTTCGAGCAGTTCCGTCGCGTGCTGCGGCCGGGAGGCCCGCTCCTCGTCGGTTTCCACGTCGGTGACGAGACCAGCCACTCGGACGAGGGCTATACGGGTCGCCCGATCAGCGTCGACACCCACCGCCGCACTCCGGATCAGATCGCCGGCTGGCTGCGGGAAGCCGGCTTCACGATCGACGCTGAGCTCGTCATGCGGCCGGACGAGCGGGTCCCGGGAGCGATCGTCTTTGCACGAAGCCGGAGCTGACGGCTCAGGCGAGCGCTTGCGAAAGTCGGTTAGGGGCAGCGATTTTCGCGAGAGTTGAGGCATCGACGCACACGTGGCGAGCCGTCCCTTCGATGATGATGTCGTCGCCGCGGCGAATCGTGATCGCGCTCGTGACTGAGGATGCCGACGTCAGCGTCGGGGCGAGGGTGATCGCGAGCACCTCGTCCCAGCGCGCGGCCTTGCGGAACCGGATCTGCAGGTCGGCGACCACCAGGTCGATGCCGGTCTCGTTGACGAACGACTCGTAGCTGCCGAACAGGTCTCGCCACAGCTCAGTCAGCGCGACGTCGATGTAGACGACGTAGTTGGCGTTGAAGACGATGCCCTGCGGGTCGCACTCGTTGTACCGGACCCGCAAGGTGTGCGTGAAGGGCGCCATGGCGCTCGATCCTGGCACACCGCCCGGCGACGACGAGCGATGCTGAGCGCGGCCGATCGGGTGGTGACGATGGCGGATGGTGGGCTGGTGGCGGTCGCCTCGTAGGGTGTGCCCATGGGGGATAGGAAAACTATGGGTCATGCCAGTCGCCGCGCGACCCTGCTGGGTGCGGCTGGAGCCCTGGGGCTCGCTGCCTGCTCGGACGACAAGGGCAGCTCGATGGCCCTGAAGGGCGGCAAGCCCACAGCTTCTCGTCAGGCCACAGGACCGGCCGGGCCGCCGCAGCTGCCGCGCGGTGGTCGGACGATCTTTCCGAGCTATCGACTGTTCGGCTACTGCGGCTCGCCGGCTTCGCCCGCGTTGGGTCAGCTCGGCGTCGGCAACCTCGACGAGCAGGTCGGCGACATGCTCGAGAAAGCCGACGACTACGCGTACGGCCGCAAGATCATGCCGGTGCTGGAGCTGATCGCGACCCTGGTGCACGGCAAGCGAGGTCACGACGGGAAGTATCGGTCCTGGGTTGGCACGTCCGTCGTGGACGACTATCTCGCGGCTGCTCGGCGGCACAAGGCGTTGCTCCTGCTCAACATCCAGCCGGGCCGCGCGTCGTTCATCGACGAGGTCAAGCACTGGGAGTCCTACCTCAAGGAGCCGGACGTCGGCGTCGCTCTCGACCCGGAGTGGGCCGTCCAGCGAGGGCAGATCCCTGGCCGGGTCTTCGGTAGCACCACTGGGCACGCACTCGACGAATGTGCCTCGTATCTCTCAGAACTCGTGGCCAAGCACCGCTTGCCCGAGAAGGTCATGGTCTATCACCAGCTGCACCTGTCGATCGTTCGCCACGAGTCGGCGCTGCGCCCTCATCCAGGTGTCGTGCTCGTCAAGTCGGTGGACGGCATCGGTCGTGCGGCCGACAAGATCAGGGCGTACGACAAGATCGTGGCGCAGACACCGGCGGCCGTGCACAAGGGCTTCAAGCTCTTCTTCGAGGAGGACGCGCGGACCGGTCCGCTGATGCGGCCCTCCGAGGTCATGGCGCTGAAACCACAACCTGAATACGTTCTCTACGAATAGGGCTCCGTAGCAGACGTCCGAATGCTGGGCCCGGTGTCCACCGTCCTTTTTGCGAACGGCACCCTTGACGCGACGGACCCTAGGTCTGTCTGTCAGTAGTTCTCGAGGGGAAGCAGAAAGTTCGCTATGACACAGATACGTACACGTCTTGCTGCGGTCACCATGGTCGCCGCGGCGGTCGCAGCCGGCACAGCAGGTGCCGCTCAGGCCACGTCACTTGACGATGGTGGTGGCAAGGAGTCGCACATCGTCGGCGGCACCGTCTCCACCACGGCGAAGCACCCATGGGCGATCCAGCTGTCCTATGCCGGATCACCGTCGCCGACGAAGGAGTGGTGTGGCGGCACGCTCGTCGCGGCCAACAAGGTCGTGACTGCGGCGCACTGCGTGAAGGGTCGCAAGGTGGCCGACTTCACTGCCATTCAGGGCCGGGACAAGCTCGCCGACAAGACCAAGGGCAAGCAGTCCAAGCTCGCGAAGGTCTGGTTCGACCCGAAGTACGGGAAGACGCCGGGTCACGATGTCGCCGTCGTGACGCTGAAGTCCCCGTTCAAGGGGGTGTCAGTGATGAAGCTCAACAAGGACAAAGCGCTGGGTGAGGCCAAGATCAGCGCCACGGTCTACGGCTGGGGCGCGACCGAGGGCACGCTGCCAGACGACACCTTCGCTCAGGTGACGGTCCGAGTCCTCGGTGACGCCGTCTGCAAGAAGGCGGAAGGCAACCAGTACACGCCAGGAGCAGAGGTCTGCGCCGGTCTGCCCAAGGGCGGCAAGGACTCCTGCCAGGGCGACTCCGGTGGCCCGCTCATCGCGAAGGGTGTGCTCCTGGGCGTGGTGTCCTGGGGCATCGGATGTGCCGACGCCGGCCACCCTGGCATCTACTCGGAGGTGGCGACGTACTACTCCGAGCTCACCACACAGATCAAGAGCTGATCGGATCACATTCGCACGCCCGGTGACACCCCAACGTCGCCGGGCGTGCGTATCCTTTTGCGTATCAACGGGTTTCGCGATCACATAGGAACGCGACGGCGTCGTACGCGCTCTTGGTCTCGTTGACCTCCCGGCCACCGACCTTTTGCCTGCCGCTGACGCGCTGCTGCCCGTCGACTGAAGTACCCGTCCGTACGGTCGATGACGTCAGTCTTCCGATCAGGACGGGACTCATCATGAGCAGCAAGCGCATGCGCCTGGCCCTCGCGGCCACCGCGGCTACCGCCGCAGTGTTCGCCGGTGCAGGGTCAGCCCAGGCCGTTGACGGCCCTCTGCCCATCGTCGGCGGTGAGATCGCGCACACCTCGGACACGCCGTGGGCGATCCAGATGTCCAACACCAACTCCCCGGATCCGACGGGTGAGTACTGCGGCGGCACGCTGGTCGCGGCCAACAAGGTCGTCACCGCCGCCCACTGTGTCGAGGGGACCTCCACCGGCGAGTGGACGGCCATCCAGGGCCGGGATGTCCTGTCCGACGCCACCGGTGGCAAGGAGTCCAAGATCTCCGACATCTGGTACGACCCCGACTACGGCAGCGGAGCCCACGACGTCGCCGTCGTGACTCTGACGACTCCGTTCGACGGTGTGCCGACGCTGCCGCTCAACCAGGACACCGGAGCCGGCGAAAGCGGAGCAACCGCAACGGTTTACGGCTGGGGCGACACGGAGGGCACTGGCCCGGCCAACACGTTCCAGAAGGTCGACGTGCCGCTCATGGGCGACGAGGCGTGCTCGTCGGCGTACGGCAGTGACTACGTCGGTGCGGGCGAGGTCTGCGCCGGCTACCCCGACGGCGGCAAGGACTCCTGCCAGGGTGACAGCGGCGGTCCGCTGGTCGTCGGCGGCAAGCTGGTCGGCGTCGTGTCGTGGGGCCAGGGCTGTGCGGACGCCGGCAACCCGGGCGTCTACTCCGAGGTGTCGACCTACTACGACGAGCTGTCCGCACAGATCGGCTGATCAACAGACCAGCGCCGCCGCGGCCAGGCGCTCTCCCTCACGACCCCGTGACGCCCCCGCTCACGGGGTCGTGACATGTCCGGTCAGAGGTACTGGCCTGTCGGGCCGGTCTCGTCCGACGGCCCGGGCTGGCCCGGCTGGCCGGGCATCCCTGGCATACCAGGACCGGGCATTCCCGGCTGCTCGGAGTGGCCGATCGGCAGGCCGCGGCGCATCGCCTGCAGCTGAGCCTGGGCGGCCATCTGCTGCGCGACGATCGCGGTCTGGATGCCGTGGAACAGTCCCTCGAGCCAGCCCACCAGCTGAGCCTGGGCGATCCGCAGCTCAGCGTCCGAGGGTGCTTCCTCGGTGAACGGCAGCGCGATCCGCTCCAGCTCCTCGACGAGGTCGTCGGACAGCCCGTCCTTGAGCTCACCGATCGAGCGGCGGTGGATGTCGGCCAGCCGCTTGCGCCCGGCCTCGTCCAGCGGCGCGTTGCGGACTTCCTCGAGCAGTTGCTTGATCATCGAGCCGATGCGCATCACCTTGGCGGGCTGCTCGACCTGATCCGCTGGGCTCTGCTGATGCTGGCCGTCCTCCGTGGGTGGCGCGGCGACCCCCATGCCGTCGGGCGTGACGACCACGATCCGCTGCTGCTCGTCCTGGGACTCGGCCTGCTCCTCGTTCGACATGCCCCCATCCTCGCAACTTCGGCGTACGCCGTGTGCCCGACCCACGACGTACGCGCGCCGCAGCGCTGGTTGAGCCGTCGAGCCCCTGGGCGAACGGCCCGGCTCAAGCAATGTCTGCCCCACCCCACGGGGCGCGCGCCAGTAGACCGGTGTACTCGCTGACTGTGCACTGCCCCACGTCGCGGGGCAGTGCACAGTGCGCGACTGACCCCATCCGGAAGGCTGCGCCCCACTACATGGGACACGGACGAGGCGTGGTCGAGGGCGGCGGAGAGCCGGCCGGCTCAACCAGCGGTGTGGTCGTCAGTCGATGCGGCGGGTGAGGGACGGCGGGCGAGAGCGTACGGCCAGGGTTGCGAGGACGGCGGCCAGCAGGGGTACGCCGACCACCACGCCCGCGAGCTCCAGCCACGGGATCTTGAGGACGGAACCCGCTCCGACGCTGTCCGAGAGGTGCGACTCCGTCAGCGGGTAGGTCGCCGCCACGCCCGGCACCGTGCCCTCGACCAGGCCGACGAGCCCGCCGACCAGCGCGATGACACCCGCTTGAGCACCCGCGACCCGGCGGCGGAGTCGGGACGAGGCGCCGATCGCGGAGAGGGTGGCTTGGTCGGGCTTGCTCTCCGCCTGGGTGAGCGCCGTGCTGATCAAGGTGACGAGGAGCGTGATCAGGCCAAGGCAGATGAGCATGATGCGGATGACCTTGGTCGTCTCCGAGGTGTAGCCGTGCTCGATGCTGAGGTTGCTGTGGTCCGGGAGGCGGTCGGCCATCGCCGCCTCGTCCGCGGAGGTCACGCCGCCCGGTGCCCACACGGCCAGGGACGATGCCGTCGTCGGCACCTTCAGGCGAGCTGCCGTCGCGGGCGTCATGATCACGCCCCAGCCGAGGGCGAGGTTGGGTGTACGCGCTGTCGCGTTGACGTGGATCGCCGGCATCTGGACCTGCCTCGTGACAGTGAACGACGTGACGTCGCCGACGGTGTCGAACGCGGTCCGCCCGATCGCGAAGGTCATCTTTGCCGGGTATGGCTGCGACGTCCGTGGATCGTGGACGGCGAGTACGGCGCCGTCGTCGAGCTCCCGTATCTGCTCGGAGGAGAGACCGAGGTAGGAGTCGGCGACACGAGCCGGCATCACGGAGATGCTCCGCTCGGTCATGCCGGTGGACGAGGCACCGCGGCACGAAGGCGAGCCGTTGCCGACGGACTGGCGAGGTGTGCATCCTGGTTGCACCTGAGCCATCGCGAGCCGTGCCTGTGGCGCGATGATCGTGAGAGTGCTAGCCGACTCGTTCGACTGGGCGAAGGACTTCTCGCGCTCGGCCGCGTCGTCGCCGATATCGCTGATGACATCGGTGCGTACGGAAGGCGCTCGGACGTGCGCGATCTGCTGGATCTCACGCAGCGCGGAGGGCGGCCCTGACGCATAGCCCTCGCCGATCGGAGTGATCGGGATGTAATCGCGTCGCTCCTGCGAGTCGTCGCTCGTCCCGCTGATGGCGAGCGCGGTCATCACCGCGACTGACGCCATGATGGCGGCCACGCCGGACGCTGCGCGCCCCCGCTGCCGACTGACGTCGCGCGTCGCCAGACGAGTCGCGATCGGTAGGCGTCCGGCGAGATGTCCGAGCATGCTGAGCAACCATGGCAGACACATGACGGCGCCTGCGAAGAGCGCGAATCCTGCTGCCGCTGCTCGTATCTCGCTACCTCCGCCCTTGATCGACGCGATGAGGACGATGCTCGCAACGACCGCGATCACGAGTCCCAGGACGGGCCATCCGGCGCGCGCTCGACGGGCGGAGACCTGTCCGCGCAGCACCTGGATCAGGCTGATGCGGCTCGCGGCGACGGCCGGGATCATGGCCGACACCAGCGACGTCAGCACTCCCACGAGGATCAGGCCCAGGCCGTACGACCAACGTAGGTCGAGTGGACCCCAGACGGAGTCCGGCCGCCACCGTTGCACGATCTTGACGGCCAGAATGCCGAGCGGGGCGCCGATCAGCACACCGAGGGTCGCGGAGAGTGCGCCGAGCACGATCGCCCGGGCGAGGACGTACCGACGCAGCATCGCGGCCGTCCCGCCGTTGCTGCCGACCTGGCCGAGCGCGTGCCGCTGGCGCTGTGCGGTGGCCGTGAATGCGGGGCCGGCCATCAGCACCGTGAGCACGACCAGACCGGTGAGCACCAGCGTGACCAGCGAGTTGTTGCCCCCGCCGTTCATCTTCTGCAGCTCGGCCAGCTCGGGCCCGGTCGCCGTGCCCGGATGGAGCACCATGTGCCGACTGATCACGACGAGGCCGTACGCGTTGAGGTGCTGAACCTCCGCCCACGTCACCGGCGTACGCCGATCAAGCAGGTACTCGGTGCTGACCATCGCCTCACTGCGCGGCAGCGCGACCAACGCCTGTCCCCTGGGCGAGGTGGCTTGTCCGACGACGCGGACCTGCTCGGAGACGCCGTTGACCGACAGGGTCAACGTGCCGGACGTGGGGATCCCCAGGCGCCGACCAGCCGGGGTGACGACGACCTCGTTCGGCCCGGTCGGCCAGCGGCCACTCTTCAGAGCGGTGATGCCGTGGTACGCCGTCGCGCGGCCGTCCGCGCCAAGTATGGTGACGCTGGGGCGGCGCTCTCCCAGCGTGACGCGTGCGTCCGTGCGTGTGATGGGGACGACGTGGCCGCCCGTCACACTCTGCAACGCAGCCGGTGTCAGCGGCTTGTCGACGGCGGCACCGGGAATCGCGATGGCCCGTTGAGGTGTCCCGGTCAGCGGGAACGGGGCCTCGATGCTGCCGTCGGCGTTCTGGATCGTGCGGTACGTCGTCGCTTGCTTCACGCGCGCCTGGCTGCTGCCCACGGTGGAGCTCAGCAGCTCTCGCTGCGTCGCGTCGCGGGTGAACAAGAGCGTCCCACCCGCTGCGACCACCATGACCGGGAGGCCGACCAGGAGCGCGACCAAGAGTGACCGGCCCCATTGCCGACGGGCATCGCGGTGGGCCAGCCGGAGCATCAGCCTCCAGCTGCCCCACCACGACATCCTGCGACCTGACAAGAGCTCCCCCGAGCTGTTCACGTCAGACCGCCGATCCGAGCAGGGACTCCGGCTCGGACGGATCTCCAGTGGTGTCAACGACTTTGCCGTCGCGAAGGAACACCACACGGTCGGCCCACGCGGCGTGACGGGCCTCGTGCGTCACCAGGAGCCCGGCGGCTCCGGCGTCGCACCTGTCGCGCAGGACGCGCAGCACCGCTTCACCTGTGGTCGAGTCGAGCGCACCGGTCGGCTCGTCCGCGAGGACCAGACGGCGCTCGCCGACCAACGCCCGTGCGATCGCGGCGCGTTGCTGCTGACCGCCTGACATCTCCTCCGGGAAGCGGTCACCGAGATCACGAATCCCCACTGACTCCAACGCTTCTGCAGCGTGCTTGCGTGCCGCACGTGCGGACACCCCGTCGAGCTCGAGGGGCAGTGCAACGTTTTCGGCAGCGGTCAGAGACGGAATCAGGTTGAGATCCTGAAACACGAACCCTAGCCGCTGTCGACGCAGTGCTGCGACCTGGCGAGGAGACAATTTCGCCAGATCGTCACCCTCGACGAGCACCTGTCCAGAGCTCGGGTTATCAAGCGCACCAGCGAGATTCAGCAGTGTCGACTTGCCCGAGCCGCTCGGTCCCATGACGGCAACGAGCTCGCCGGGGCTGACGGAGAGGCTCACGCGATCGAGCGCAACGACCTGTGACTCGCCGACACCATGCACCCGTGTCACGTCGACCAGCTTGAGCGCACTCATGACCGCGCGCCCCTCGTCGAGTCGACCACCGTCGTACGTCGGTCGCTTGGCTCCCGGGACGCGGTGATCAACCCGGGCGCCGGCGTACGGGGCCTGACCTGGACGAGCCGGGACTCGACGTGGTCCAGCCAGCGGATCTCTGCCTCCGCCTGGAACACCAGGCTCTCCAGCACGAGGCTCCACGCGAGGTCGTCGCCGGCATCCGCCTTGAGCCGGGTGAGGTCGCGCAGGTGGCGCATCGTGGAGGTGCGCTGGGTCTGCACGACGCGTGGCACATCGACGCCGGGCAGCGTGACGGCGAGAGCCAGCTTGATGGCGAGCTCGTCTCGCGGCGTCTGCTGCCGGTCGACCGGCGCGGCCCACCAGCGGTCGACCTCGGCGCGGCCCTCAGTCGTCAGCCGGTACGCGATCCGACCCTCGTCATCGGCCTCCCCAGACCCTTCGACGAAGCCGTCGCGCTCCAGTCGGGACAGCGTCGTGTAGACCTGTCCGACGTTGAGCGGCCAGGTGCCACCGGTGCGTGACTCGAACTCCTGGCGCAGCTGCGCGCCGTACATCGGGTTGCTGGCGAGCAACGCCAGCAGCGAGTGCTTGATCGACATGAAGACCCCCGTGGCCTCGGTGAATACTCAGTATGCGGTCCAACAGGGGAGATGTATACCGAGTATTCATGGCCGCCGTCAAGTGAGTCGATCCGCCGGCTCAGCCCACGAGCGGGTCAGGTGGTCAGCAGGACCTTGCCGATGTGGGAGGACTCGGCGATCAGTCGGTGTGCGTCGCCGGCCTGGGCGAGGGGCAGCCGCTTGTAGACGACCGGGCGGACCTCGCCGGCGCTGATCATCGGCCAGACGTGCTCGCGGACGGCAGCCACGATGGTCGCCTTCTCGGCCTTCGGTCGGGCACGCAATGAGGTTGCGATGACAGCCGCGCGCTTGCTCATCAGCTTGCTCAGGTTGAGCTCACCGACCAGGCCGCCCTGCATGCCGATCACGATCAGCCGCCCGTTCGTGGCGAGTGCGTCGAGGTTGCGGTCGAGGTACTTCGCGCCCATCACGTCGAGGATCACGTTGGCGCCGGCCTTGTCCGTGGCAGCGGCGATCTCGGTGACGAAGTCCTGCTCCTTGTAGTTGATCAGGATCTCCGCGCCGAGGGCCGCGCACGCCTCGAGCTTGTCCTGGGTGCCGGCCGTCACGGCCACCCGAGCGCCGACGGCCTTGGCGAGCTGGATCGCCATCGTGCCGATGCCGCTCGACCCACCGTGGATGAGGAGGACCTCGTCGGGCTGGAGGTTGGCGGTCAGGAAGACGTTGGACCAGACCGTGCACGTCACCTCAGGCAGCGCGGCCGCATCGATCAGGTCGACGCCCGACGGGACCGGCAGGAGCTGGCCGGCGGGCACCGCGACCTGCTCGGCGTAGCCACCGCCGGCGAGCAAGGCGCACACCTGGTCGCCGACCTGCCACCCTTCGACGCCCGCCGCCACGGCGCTGATCGTCCCGCTGACCTCCAGGCCCGGCAGCTCCGACTCGCCCTCTGGTGGCGGGTAAAACCCTTGGCGTTGAACGAGATCCGCACGATTCACGCCCGCCGCCGCAACATCGACCAGCACCTCGCCGTCGCGCAGCTCAGGGGTGGGCACCTCGGCGAGGGACAGTGCGTCCTCATCGCCGAACTCCGGGATCGTGATCGCCTTCACGGCTACGACGTTAGCCCCGCGGGCGACCGCGCGGCGCGTACGACATGGCGAGGGGCCGCGCGGCGCGTACGACATGGCGAGGGGCCGCGCCCGGCGGACGCAGCCCCTCGCCGTACTCGTCAGTTGCGCGGGGTGCAGGTCACCTGACCGGTCACGGTCACCTTGAGCGTGAAGCCGTCCGTGCCCTTGCACTCCTCGAGCCGGTCCTTCAGGGCGAGAACGGCGGCGGCAACAGCGCCCGCGACCGGACCAGCGCCGGGCGGCAGCGCGATGCCGTTGGAGCTCAGGAAGTCGAGGACCTGCTGGGCCGTGGCGCCCAGAGCGAGCAGGCTGTCCAGGGCAGCGGTCGCGTCGCCATCCAGCCACACGGTGACGCCGGTCCAGTCGACGCTGATGCCGCCGTGCTCGGTCTCGTAGGACAGCGGGTTGCCGGGGAGAGCCTCTCCGGTCTGCTTGCCCTGCTGAGCGCGCAGAAGGGCATTGGCCTGGTTGACGGCTGACCGCACAGCTGCAGTGCCGGGGCCGTCCAGCAGCGCGACCGCGTCGGGGATCGACGTGCCGAACATGCCGTTCTTGTCGGTCGTGACGTACTGGTCGTACTTGTTCACGGTCTGGGGCGTGAGGCCGTCGAACAAGACCTTCAGCGGCGCCAGAGCGACGGGCGTGGTCGGCATGCGGTCATCGATCGAGTTCGCGGACGCTGCGGCCATGCCAGCAGTCGCGAACAGCACGGTGCCGGCAACGGCCGACGCCACCAGGCGGAACGAGCGGGACTCTGTCATCTTCTGACTCCTCGGTAATCGTTGATGATGTGATCCGAGGTGCAGGTACGGGACATCCTGGCTCCACCTCGCCGACCAGACGTTAGAGATCCAAAGGTCAACGAATTGCCAAGAATAAATCGATTTCTCACCATATTGGTATGCCGCGGTCCGGTTCTCGCTACCATCCGCGGCGCATCACAGAGGTCGTCAGTGGACGTTCATCGGTCGTTCAGACCGGACAGCCGATACGTCAGGGCCCGGCGCGCTCTCGGCACGCGTGCAACTGTAGACAGCGCGACGTTGCGGAGGGGCCGGACGCGCCGGTCGATCGTGGCGAGCCGCGTGAGTCGCCGGGCGATCCTGCACGCAGCTCGCGAACGCTTTGCCGTGGAGGGCTACGACCGCGCAGCGCTACTTGGTGGGCGAGCTGCCCGACTGATCGAGCCGGTCGAGATCGGCCGGTTCGTCGATGTCGGCGGTCGCGTCGGCGTCCATCGCCAGCTCGCTCACGGTGAGGGCATCGAGGAGCCGCATCATCGGTACTTCGGTGGTCGGCTGGGGGAGTGCGGCACGTACGGCATCGGTCCGATAGGCCGCCAGGAGCGGCTGCCGCCTCCCGCTCGGATCGGTCGCGAGGACAGCGTCAGTCTGGCCCCGCGCGAGCTCGTCGACGAGCGCTTGCGCCGCGCGGCCGGCGTACGGCATATCGCCGGCGATGACGACGATCGTTGGGCTGGCGACCGCATCGAGGGCGGCTGCGAGACCGGCGAGTGGGCCTGCAAATGCTGGTGATTCGCGGGTCCAGGTGACGATCCGGGCCGTACGCCGCTGCTCGCCGACAGCGATGATCGGCCAGTCCGCGGGGAGCGCATCGAGCAGGTGGTCCAGGACGGTGGTGCCACTGAAAGGGGCGCGAGTCTTGTCGGCGCCGAAGCGGGATGAGCGACCGCCGCAGAGCACCACGGCGGTCACGTCACTCATGTGGCCAGGGTAGTCGGGTCAGCGGTGGCCGAGGCGACGGGACAGGTCGGCGGCGGCGCGGCGTACGGCTGAGATCGCTGCCGCGCGCTCCTCTTCGGTCGCCCGCTCGTGCGGGAACGTGACGGCGAGCCCGGCCGCAGGGTGCCCGTTGTGGTCGAGCACTGCCGCGCCCACCGACGCGAGACCGGGCGTGACGGAGTCCTGCTCGACGGCGTACCCGCGCGTCCGAACCTGTGACAGCTCCGAGCGCAGGGCCGTGAGTGACATCGGCCCCTGTCCGTGGCGCTGTACGAAGTCGTCGCGCGACGGATAGAGCGCGCGGACCTGCTGTGGAGGCAGCGCGGCGAGGATCGAGAGTCCGGACGCGGTGAGCTGTGCGGGCAGTCGTACGCCGACGTCGGTGACCAGGGACGGGCGCCCCGGGGCGCGCTCCTCGATGACGTAGAGGACATCGCGTCCGTGGAGTACGACGAGGTGGGCGTTGTGGGTCGTCTGGTCGATGAGGCGCGCGAGCACGGGACGGGAGATCCGCTGGAGCGGAGCCTGTCTCGAGTAGGCGGAGCCGAGCTCGAACGCCGCGACGCCGAGTCCCCAGCGCTGGTCGTCGCCGAGGTGGCTGACGAAGCCGGCGTCGCGCAGCACGTTGAGCAGGTGGTACGTCGATGACCGCGGTAGCCCGAGATCACGGGCGATCGCGGCGGCCGGCATCGGCTCAGCGTGCCGGGCGAGCAGCTGCAGCACGGAGATCGCCTGAACGGCCGCTGGTGCATTGCTCATCGTGGGCTCCTCGCGGTGAGGATGGTCGCCGTCGAGCCGTGTGACATGCAGGTCGAGGTGGGGTCGGCGGGCTTGCCGGAGTCGGAAAGGAGCACGGACTCTCCGTCGAGCAGCAGAGTGTTGTTCCTGCCCCAGTTGATGGTCGGCGCCCCGGCGATGTCGTCGCCGGAACCGCAGCGCACGAAGAACTCGTGTCCCAGCCAGCCACTGCCGCTGCGCACGCTGACTACCCAGTCCGGGTCGAGGAAGCCGCTGTATGACACGACCGCGGTGTACGTCCCATTGGGTGAGCGGACCTGCTCCTGCGCACCGCTTGTCGAGCTGTAGACAGTCCAGCCCAGGCAGACGACTGCCGTGGCAGCGGGTCCGATGGCGAAGGCCGACAGCCAGAGCGTGCCCGGTGTGGCATGACGAGTGACGATCAGCGTGCTCACGCCGGCGGCGGCCAGGCACGCCAGTGCGAAGGGCGGCCAGCTCTCGATCAGCTCGTGCGGCCAGGCCAGGTTCAGATGGGCGCTGACCCAGATGGCGCACCACACCAGGACTGGGCCAGCGAGCCAGCCGAACGCGAGCGCGCCGACGGACGGACCCGGACGCGGTGTCCGATCTCGCTCGGAATCGGTGAGCCCGGCGGTCCCCGCGTAGACGATCGCGACGAGGACCAGCCCGAGCGGCACCGCGACGGCGGCGACGGCGGCGACCACGAAGAGCAGGGCGAGGACTCCGAGCACTAGCCACACCCCCGAGTCGTCACCCACCTATCATCGCTCGTCGCATGGCCGGCGTCTCGCATCTGAGACAGGCACGTGGCCCGCAAGCCGCCGTTCACCCTGGATCAACGCTCCAATGGGTGGCATGACCAGCAACATCGCCACCCGCACCGGCGTCATGATCGGCACCGGACCGCTGTCCTTCGACGATGTGGTGGCCGTCGCCCGCCATGACGCACCCGTGCGGCTCTCCGACGAAGCGCTCGATGCCGTACGCCGGGCGCGCACCGTGATCGAGGATCTCGCCTCCGATGCCATCCCGCACTACGGCATCTCGACCGGCTTCGGCGCACTGGCCACGCGGCACATCCCACTCGACCTGCGCGCTCAGCTGCAGCGCAGCCTGGTCCGCTCCCACGCGGCCGGTTCCGGGCCCGAGGTCGAGCGCGAGGTCATCCGCGCGACGATGCTGCTGCGCCTGTCGACTCTCGCGACCGGTCACACCGGCGTACGCGAGGAGACGGCACAGGCGTACGCCAACCTGCTCAACGCCGGGCTCACCCCCGTCGTGCACGAGTACGGCTCGCTCGGCTGCTCCGGCGACCTCGCCCCACTCGCGCACTGTGCGCTCGCGGTGATGGGCGAGGGGCAGGTGCGCGACCGCGAAGGCAATCTGCTCGACACGGCAGAAGCGTTGCGCGACAACGGTATTCAGCCGGTCCAGCTTGCCGAGAAGGAGGGCCTCGCTCTCATCAACGGCACCGACGGCATGCTCGGGATGCTGGTGCTCGCGATCACCGATCTCCGGCGCCTGCTCAAGACCGCTGACGTCACGGCGGCTATGTCGGTCGAGGGTCTGCTCGGCACGGATGACGTCTTCGCGGAGGACCTCCACGCGATCCGCCCGCACCCGGGTCAGGCGCTGAGTGCCGCCAACCTGCGAAAGATCATGGCGGACAGTCCTATTCGCGAGTCACACCGTGACCCCGAGGCGTGCACCCGCGTACAGGACGCCTACTCGCTGCGCTGCTCGCCCCAAGTTGCCGGCGGTGCGCGCGACACCGTCGAGTACGCCGCCCAGGTCGCCTCCCGCGAGCTCGCCTCCGCGATCGACAACCCGGTCGTCACCCGTGATGGCCGCGTCGAGTCCAACGGCAACTTCCATGGCGCGCCCGTCGCGTACGTCCTCGACTTCCTCGCGATCGTCGCCGCCGATCTGGCCAGCATCAGCGAGCGACGGACCGACCGGTTCCTGGACAAGGCGCGCAACCACGGGCTCAACCCGTTCCTGGCCGACGACCCCGGCGTCGACTCGGGGCACATGATCGCCCAGTACACCCAGGCCGCGATCGTCTCCGAGATGAAGCGCCTCGCCAACCCCGCATCGGTCGACTCGATCCCATCGAGCGCGATGCAGGAGGACCATGTGTCGATGGGGTGGTCCGCAGCACGCAAGCTGCGCCGCTCGGTCGACGGCCTCACCCGCGTACTCGCCATCGAATTGCTCACTGCTGCAAGGGGACTCGATATGCGCACACCGCTCAAACCGGCACCTGCAACGGCGGCTGTCGTCGCCGTGCTTCGTGAGACCACGGAAGGACCAGGCACGGACCGACATCTCGCACCCGAGATCGAGAACGCCGTCCAGCTGGTCGCCACCGGTGATGCCTTAGCCGCCGTCGAGACCGTGACGGGACCGCTCCAGTGAGCCCCGCACCGGGCAAGGTCCGGGTCGCCGCGTACGGCGTGTGCATCCGCGACGGCCGGATCCTCCTCGTCCACCAGGTCTCGCGAGGCCCGGCGCAGCACAAGTGGACTCTCCCGGGCGGCGGCCTGGACTTCGGGGAGAGTCCGGCAGACGGCGTACGACGTGAAGTCCGTGAGGAGACTGGCTGCGACGCCGTGGTCGGTGCAGTGATCGGCGTCGACGACAACGTCTACATGACTCCGGACGGCACCGAACGGCACGGCATCGGCCTGCTGTTCGAGGCTGCGGTCGACACCGAGCCGGTCGCGCCGAACGACGGAGAGATCGACCAGGTCGGATGGTTCGACCTCAACGACCTGCCCGAGGAGATCACGTCCGGCGTCGTGATGGCCGCTGAGCTGAGCCGGGCCGCGCTCGCCGATCGTCCGGACTGATCACACGATCGACCCGGCCGATCGGCCGGACTGATCAACCTGTCATCGCATGCCCTGGAGGGCATGAAGACTCACATCGATCGTCAAGGAGACTGACCATGCAAGGCGCCAGGCCCGTACGGGCGAACCGAGGGACCCAGCTGACGACGCGTTCGTGGACCACCGAGGCTCCGCTGCGCATGCTGCAGAACAACCTCGACCCCGAGGTGGCCGAGCGCCCGGACGACCTGGTTGTCTACGGCGGCACCGGCCGTGCGGCGCGCGACTGGAAGTCGTTCGACGCCATGGTCCGCACGCTGACCACGCTCAAGCCGGACGAGACCATGCTGGTCCAGTCGGGCAAGCCCGTCGGTGTGATGCAGACGCACGAGTGGGCGCCCCGCGTGCTCATCGCGAACTCGAATCTCGTTGGAGACTGGGCGAACTGGCCCGAGTTCCGCCGCCTCGAGCACCTCGGTCTCACGATGTACGGCCAGATGACCGCGGGTTCGTGGATCTACATCGGCACCCAGGGCATCGTCCAGGGCACCTACGAGACGTTCGCCGCGATCGCCGACAAGCGGTTCAACGGGACCCTCGCCGGCACGCTCACCCTGACGGGCGGCTGCGGCGGCATGGGCGGCGCTCAGCCCCTGGCGATCACGCTCAACGGTGGCGCGAGCATCGTCGTGGACGTCGACGAGACGCGTCTGCGTCGCCGGGTCGAGCACCGCTACCTCGACGAGGTGGCCAACGATCTCGATGACGCGGTCGAGAAGGCGCTGAAGGCCAAGAACGAGAAGCGCGGCTGGTCCGTCGGCGTCGTCGGCAATGCGGCTGAGGTCTTCCCCGAGCTGCTGCGTCGCGGCGTGCCCATCGACATCGTCACCGACCAGACGTCGGCGCACGACCCGCTGTCGTACCTCCCCGAGGGCATCGGCCTCGAGGAGTGGCACGAGTACGCCGAGAAGAAGCCCGAGGAGTTCACCGACCGGGCGCGGGCGTCGATGGCCAAGCACGTGCAGGCGATGGTGGAGTTCCAGGACGCCGGTGCCGAGGTCTTCGACTACGGCAACTCGATCCGCGATGAGGCCCGCCAGGGTGGGTACGACCGGGCGTTCGAGTTCCCAGGGTTCGTACCGGCGTACATCCGGCCGTTGTTCTGTGAGGGCAAGGGCCCGTTCCGCTGGGCCGCGCTGTCCGGTGACCCGAAGGACATCGCCGCCACCGACCGCGCCGTGCTCAGGCTGTTCCCGGACAACGAGCGGCTGCACACCTGGATCAAGGGTGCGCAGGAGCGAATTGCGTTCCAGGGATTGCCTGCTCGCATCTGCTGGCTCGGTCAGGGTGAGCGCGACAAGGCGGGCTTGGCGTTCAACGACCTGGTCAAGAGCGGTGAGATCTCCGCGCCGATCGTCATCGGTCGTGACCACCTCGACACCGGCTCCGTCGCGTCGCCGTACCGCGAAACCGAAGCAATGGCAGACGGATCCGACGCGATCGCCGACTGGCCGCTGCTCAACGCCCTGGTCAACACGTCGTCCGGCGCGAGCTGGGTGTCGATCCACCACGGCGGTGGCGTCGGCATCGGCCGCTCGCTGCACGCCGGCCAGGTCAGCCTCGCCGACGGCACCGACCTCGCGGCCGAAAAGCTGGCGCGGGTGCTGACGAACGACCCGGCCATGGGCGTCATCAGGCACGTCGACGCCGGCTACGACATCGCCGACCGGACTGCCGAGCAGCAGGGCATCCGCGTCCCGATGAACGAGAGCTGAGGAGACGCCGATGGGCACCGGCACCACGATCGAACGTCGCACCATCGACCCGGTCCCCGACAGTGAGCGACATGGGAGCCCGCGCAACCAGTTCACGCTCTGGTTCGGGGCCAACATGCAGATCACTGCGGTGGTCGACGGTGCGCTGGCCGTGGTGTTCGGTGCGCACGCGGTCTGGGCAATCGTCGGACTGCTCATCGGCAACCTCGCCGGCGGTGCCGTCATGGCGCTGCACTCGGCGCAGGGTCCGCGGCTCGGCCTGCCCCAGATGATCAGCAGCAGAGCGCAGTTCGGCGTCTTGGGTGCTGCGCTGCCGCTCGTGCTGGTGATCGTCATGTACCTCGGGTTCGCCGCCACCGGCACAGTCCTGTCGGGGCAGGCGATCAACAAGATCCTGCACGTCGACGCCTCGTGGGTCGGGATCGTGATCTTCGGGTTGCTGACGTTCGTGGTGGCCGCGTTCGGCTATCGCTGGATCCATGCGCTCGGCAAGGTCGCCAGCGTGCTCGGCATCCTCGGCTTCGCCTACCTCACCATCAAGCTGTTCGCCGACCAGGGCGCCTCGACGCTGCTCGGCCACCCGGAGTTCGACGGCGTGGCGTTCTTGCTCGCGATCGCGCTCGGCGCCGGCTGGCAGCTGACGTTCGGGCCGTACGTCGCCGACTACTCGCGCTATCTGCCCGCGAACACCCCTGAGCGCACCACGTTTTGGGCGACCCTCGCCGGCAGCGTGCTCGGCTCGATGTGGTCGATGTCGCTAGGCGCACTCATCGCATCGGTGCCCAAGAGCGGCTTCCTCGACAACCAGGTCGGCTACGTCGGCGACCTCGCCGGCGGAGGCGCGATCGCGTTCGTCATCTACCTCGTGATCGTGGTCGGCAAGCTGACGGTCAACACGCTCAACGCGTACGGCGGGTCGATGACGATGCTGACCACGGCGACGGCGTTCACGCGCAGCAACATTGTGCGCCCGGTCGTACGCATGGCGTGCGTCTTCGCGTTCCTTGCCGTCTCCGTGGTGATCGCCCTGGCTGCCAGCGCCGACTTCCTCGACAACTTCAAGAACTTCGTGCTGCTCCTGCTGATGGTGTTCACGCCGTGGAGCGCGATCAACCTGGTCGACTACTACCTGGTCTCGCGCGAACGCGTAGACATACCAGCACTTTTCGATCAGAATGGTCGGTACGGTGCCTGGAACGTCACGGCACTCGTCACCTATGTCGTCGGTGTTCTCGCGCAGATCCCGTTCCTCGCGCAGTCGCTCTACACCGGCCCGATCACGGATGCCCTTGGTGGCGCTGACATCTCGTGGATCGTCGGGTTGGTGCTGACCGGGGCGATCTACTACCCCTGGGCGCGCCGGACCAGCAACCCGCCCGAGGCGATGATCGAGCCCGTTCGAGAGCCCGCCTTGTCCTGAGCCTGACCAGGCACGCCGTCGGTCTGTATGTCTTACCGTGCGGTGGGGTGCACGGTAAGACGCACCGACTCGACCCGGTCAGGCGAAAACGGACTCCTGCTCCTTGCGGTAGTCGACCAGCTCGTCGAGCCGCCCAGCACCGACGTGTCGCACCCACGCCGGGTTGGCCAGCAGCGCTCGTCCGAGGGCGACCAGGTCGAGCTCGCCCGAGTCTCTGAGAGCACTGATCGCTGCGAGCGTTGTCGTGGATGGCCCGTCGTGCACGCCATCCGCGGTCAGTCCCACAGAGCCGACGGCAATTGTCGGCAGACCGGTGATCGCCTTCGCCCAGCCGGCGAGCGTACGCGCCGAGCCGTCGAACGCCGGCTCCCAGAGGCGCCGCGTGGAGGCGTGCAGCATGCTCGCGCCGGCCTCGACCCACGGTGTCAGGAGACGCGAGAGCTCATCCGGCGTCGATGCAATCCTGGCCGCGAACTCACGTTCCTTGAACTGCGAGAACCTCACTCCCACAGGGAAGTTCGGCGTCGTCGCGTCGCGGACGGCGGCCACGATCTCGGTCACCAGGCGGGTGCGGCCATCCGCAGAGCCTCCGTATCGGTCAGTACGCCGGTTCGTCGCCGCCCACAGGAACTCGTCCAGCAGGTAACCGTGCGCCGCGTGGATCTCGACCCCGTCGAAACCGGCGCCGTGCGCTGCCCGGGCCGCGTCGGCGTACAGGCTGATGAGGTGGTCGATGTCGGCGATGGTGATGGCCCGACCGCAGGGCCGACCGTCCTCGCGGACCCCCGACGGCGTCCAGACAGGCCCGGCATCGGCCGATCGCTCGCTGCCCTGATGCCACAGCTGCGCCAGGATCGCGCCGCCCGTGGCGTGGACCTCGTCGACGACCTGCTTCCAGCCGGCGGCGGATGCGGGACGGGAGAGACGCGGGATGTCCGTCTCGTGGCCGGCGCTCTCGTGGTCGACGAGGATGCCCTCGGTGATGATCAGGCCGACGCCGCCTTCGGCACGGCGCCGGTAGTAGTCGGCGACGGCCGAGGTCGGCACACCATCTGGTGACTGCTCGCGCGTCATCGGTGCCATCGCGAACGACGTCTGCAGCGGGATGCCGGCCATGGTCGTGGGCTCGAAGAGGCCCCGAGTAGCCGGGTTCAGCTGTGCGGGCTCTAGTGAAATCGCGGTCATGATGGCAGGCTAAAAGTTGACATCAATGTCAGAGGCAAGCGTTTCGACCGAAAGGATCTCGATGCGTATCGGCGATCTGTCCGCAGCGACGGGTGCCAGCCCGCGATCGCTGCGCTACTACGAGCAGCAGGGCCTCATGGCGAGTCAACGGAGTCCGAGCGGCCAGCGGCTCTATGCCGACGCGACGATCGAGCGCGTCCGCCTCATCCGCAACCTGCTCGGCGCCGGCCTGTCCAGCGACACCATCCGCGAGGTGCTGCCGTGCGTCGCGGACGAGTCCATCCGTACGCCGTGGCTGGCCGAGCGCCTCGAGGCCGAGCAGTCCCGGATCGAGGAGCAGATGGCGTGTCTGAGCGCCACCCGCGATGCGCTGGGCGCGGTCATCGAGCGCTACCGGGTTGAGGGCTCGCCGGCCGAGGACTCCGCGGCCGACCGGGAGGTCACGCCGGCTCGGTGACGTCGGCCACCTGAGCCTCCAGCACGCGTACGACGTCGTCGGCTGCCGTGGTCACGGCGACTCCGTGGGCTCCCGCGCCGAGCGAGACCGTACGACCGGCGATCGTGGCGTCGGCGACGACCGGCCACGCTGTGGTCGAGCCGAACGGCGTGATCGTGCCGCGCTCGTAACCCGTTGCGCCCCGGGCGGTTTCGGCGTCCGGCATGGACAGTCGGCTCACGCCGAGCAGCGCCCGCAGCTTGGGCCAGGAGATCTGGCGGTCGCCGGGCACGAGCACGAAGATGAAGTCGCCCTCGCCGCGTCGGACCACGAGCGTCTTGACGATGTCGCGGGGCTGGATCCCGCGAGCCTCGGCTGCCTCGGCGAGTGAACCGACCGGTCCGTGGCGGGTGATCGTGTGCTCGATACCTGACTCACGCAGCGCAGCGGACACACGCTCTTCGCCAGAAGTCACAGTCACGGCCTCACCCTAAGCACGCCCACTCGCTGGTCGAGTAGGTCGAGCCGCTAGGCGAGGCCGTATCGAGACCAGGTGACCGCGTGCACCTGGCTCGATACGGCTCGGCTCACGCCTCGCCTACTCGACCAGCGAAATGGTGGGGCGGGGCTAGGCTCGCGCGGATGAGCCGACGAGCAGAGCGCGTGTGGGCCGCCCTCGGGCTGGTCGCGGTGCTCGGCGCCCTCCTCGTCGGCTGGCAGGTGTCGAGCGGGAGTGCAATTCATCGGGCTCGCGAGCAAGCTGCATCGTTGCGCACGATGCCCGGCGTCGAACGCGTCGTCGTGACCGACCCGACCTCGGATGACCCGGACCTCATCGTCGCCCTGCGTCCGGAAGCCCGGACCGACGACGTCCGGGATCTCATCGACCGCGCCGGTGCGTACGCCGAACGCACGAACGGACCCCGCGTCGACGTGTCGGCCGGGCACGCCCACGCTCTGGTCACCGATAACGACGGCGACCCCCAGCAGGCAGCCCGCATCCTGACAGCCCTCGCGACTCTGTCCCGCGGCGAGGCCGAGACGTTCGGTAGCGGGCAGGTGGCGGTCAACGTCCCTCGCGCCGAGGCCATCCCCGTGGCCTCCGAGGTCGTACGCCGCCTGCTCGCCGCGGACCTGAGCGATACGCACGTGAGCGTCGGCGGGGACGCAGCGCCCGGTGTCGTCGAGCTGTCCACGGGCAGCGATCTCAAGTCCGCAGGGACGCTCCTCGCACGACTCGCGCCGTTGGCGCCGTCCGGTCCTCACGTCGATGTCGGGCGTCACAGCGTGCGGCTCGAGCTGCGCGACGCCAAGCCTGCGGACGCCGTCGCGGCGATGCGGACCGTTCAGTCGGCCGCTCGGGCGGCGTGGCCGGGCGAGGACGCCTCAGCCAGCGTCGAGCTCAATGGGCCGCGACCGCTCACGATCGACGGCCAGGCAGACCCGCGATTCGCCGCACGCGTGATCCAGCAGCTCGACCAGCGCGGCTTCCCGGTCTCGTCGGTCAGCACGGAGCTGGACTTCGTCACGGTCGAGGTGAAGGGCGCGCGCGACCTGCCCGACCTGTCCGCTGCCGTACGCCGGCTCTCGCCCGCACTCCCCTCGGGGAGCCGGGTCCGAACCAGCTGGGACCACGGCAGATTCGCGGGCACGACGGCCGAGCTCGAGCGCCAGGCACCACGCATTGCCGCGCTGGAGCTGCAGGGCTACGCCGTCCTCTGGCAGAGCAGCCCGGGAGGGACTGCGAGCGTGAGCCTGGGTCTCCCCGAGGGCACCGACCTCAACGCTCAGAACGTGACGGCCGCAGCCCGAATGATCCGCTCGATGCCCTGGCCGGGCACGGCACAGGTGTCGCTGGTCCAGCTGCCTCCGGAGGGCGCGGACGTGACCAAGGCCGCGATCGTGCAGTTCAGCTCGACCGCGACGGGCACAGCCGGCAAGGTCACCGACAACACCTTTCAGTCGTTCCCGGCCGCGACGAAGGTGCTCTTCGTCAAGGCCTGGAACGCGACCGCCACCTCGGACGTGAAGCCGAGATGACGCGTACGGCAGTCCGTCGCCTGGCCGCAGTTGGCCTGATCGCGGTGCTCGCGGTCGTCGGCTGGTCGACCTACCGATGGTGGACCGGCGACGCGCATCGCACTCAGCAGTTCGTCGCCAACGTTCAGTCACTGCCAGGTGTCGACGCCGCCTGGACCGACCACGAAGAAGGTATTGAACGGGTCGCCATGGCCCCGGCCTCTTCGGAGGATCAGGTGAGAGGCGTCGTACGACGTCTGCAGGATCGGTACGCCGAGACTCGGGAGCACAGCACGATCACGGTCGGTGTCGCGAGAGCCGTGATCAGCCAGGCCCGTTCGTTCGCGGGGGACGAGACCCCCGCGCTGCTGCACGCCGTCGGGTCCGTGGACGTACAGCCCGGCACGACGATCGACGTGCCCACCGACTCGGCCGGCCCGGTCGACGTCCGCGTGCCGACGGCCGGCACCTCCGTCAGCACGGCACGGACGGTGCTGACGGCGCTCGCCGCCGCCGACAGCTGGCCGATGAGCGGCAGCCGGCTCTGGGTTCGCGGTCCTCGCGGTGGCGTGGTCGTGCCGGACGAGGTGTCCATCAGCGGCGCCCGCGAGTCGCAGGACCTGCTGAGTCGTCTGGCTCGGCTCGAACTGCTGCAACGCTGGCACCCGAGCGTCCGGTTCGGCTCCGACCCGCGGGACACCGACATCACCGTCTATCCGTCCGGTCTCGCCGAGGTCGGTCCGGCGATGTCGCAGGCGCGCAGCCTGGCGGATCCGGGCAGCATGATCAGCGCGACCGTCGGCCGGGACGACGAGGACTCGACCACGATCTCCGGGACCAGCGATCCGGCGCGAGCGGTGGCGTTGGTCCGGCAGGTGAGCGTGGGGGAGACCGTGGTGCGCTACGCGGACACCGGCCTGCTCTCGGTCGAGCTGCGGACGTCGTACGACCAGCTCCCCGGCGTCCTCGCATCGGCAGGGAAGGCCGGAGTCCGCACGATCCACGTGACCTGGGACGACGGCGAGATCAAGGCTTCGGTCGCCCAGGCGCGGCAGCTCCTCCCAGGGGTCGCGCGCCTGCGAAGCCTCGGCTACACCACCGTCTGGGTGGCACCCGACGCCGGCGGCACTCTGCGGATCGGGGTCGCGCCCATCGGCAGCACCAGGGAGGAGCGGGAGAAGGCTTCGTCGGACCTGGAGGGACGGCCCGACGGGCTCACTCAGCTCTCCCGGGCCGTTCGCGAGCTGGGCTGGCCCGGCCGCGCCGAGGTGCACATCCCCGTCGTGATGGACGAGCGTCTGCGGGACCAGATCTTCCTGTCCACGGCGACCGGCCGATCTGTACGCGCACCACGGGCGCCGATTCCGGCCACCGGTGTCATCGAGGCCTGGGACGCGACTGCGACTCCGCTGGTCGAGTAGCCGGAGCGCCAGCCCCACCGCTGGTCGAGTAGCCGGAGCGCCAGCCCCACCGCTGGTCGAGTAGCCGGAGCGCTAGCGGAGGCGTATCGAGACCCGGCGACCGCGCGCACCTGGTCTCGATACGGCTCGCCCTTGGGGCTCGCCTACTCGACCGGCGGTCGTGTGTCTCGGGTCTGAGACGGCCGACCGGGTCGTTCGAGCCGCACAGGCGCCGGAGTGCGGTGTGATGGGCGGGTGAGTGCACTGAGCGAGTTCGACCGGATGTGGGCCGAGATCCTGCCCGTGGGCCGGGACGGTGACACGGGTGGCTACCGGCGCTTCGCCTGGACCCGCGAGGACCACACGCTGCGCGAGTGGTTCGCCGGCGAGTGCACACGCCGCGGACTCGACCTGACCGAGGACCGCATGGGCAACCAGTGGGCGTGGTGGGGCAACCCGGACGAGACGCCGGGCGTCGTCATCGGCTCGCACCTGGACTCCGTTCCCGATGGTGGTGCGTACGACGGCCCGCTGGGTGTCGTGACCGCGCTCGCCGTGATCGATGCCTTGCGTGACAAGGGCTTTCAGCCCTCCCAGCCACTTGCGGTCGTCAACTTCGTGGACGAGGAGGGTGCCCGCTTCGGCGTCGCCTGCGCCGGCTCACGGGTCATCACGGGCGCCATGACCACTGATCGCGCGCTTGGCCTCAAGGATGCGGACGGTCACACGATGGCCGCCGCCCTCAAGGCCGCTGGCCGGCCGACCAACGTCGGTCGTGACGACGAAACCCTCAGGCGTATCGGCACATTCGTCGAGCTGCACGTCGAGCAGGGCCGCGCGCTCGCCGACCTCGACCCGGGCACGTCAGCGGTCGCGGTCGGCACCGACATCTGGCCACACGGGCGTTGGCGGCTCGACTTCGCTGGCACGGCCAACCATGCCGGCACCACTCGTCTGGAGGATCGCCACGACGCGATGCTCGGCTATGCGCAGACCGTGCTCGCGGCGAGAACCGTTGCGCACCAACGTGGTTGCGTCGCAACCGTAGGCAAGGTCGTCGTCGAGCCCAACGGCGTCAACGCCATCCCATCGCACGTCACCGGCTGGCTCGATGCGCGCGGTGCGCACGAGGAGTCCGTACGGCTGGCGGTCGCCGATCTCGTTGACACCGCCAAGCAGCACGGTGGCACCGTGTCGGAGGAGTCCTGGACCGGCACCACAACCTTCGACCCAGAGCTCGCGCAGCGCATGCGTACGTTGCTCGGCGGTCAGGCGCCGATGCTCGGCACCGGGGCCGGCCACGACGCCGGCATCCTCGCCAACGCTGGCATCTCGACCGGCATGCTCTACGTCCGCAACCCGACCGGTGTGTCCCACTCGCCCGAGGAGTTCGCCGAGCCGGCGGACTGCCACGCGGGTGTCGAGGCGCTGACCACGGTGGTCGAGGGGCTCGCGTCGTGACGGCGTACTGGGCCGAAAGTGCATTGCTACCAACAGGTCTCGCCACCGGAGTGCGACTCGAGATCGCTGAGGGCCGGTTCGTCGCGGTCGAGCCCGACCAGCCGCAGGGCGATGCGCACCGGCTCGACGGTGTCGTGCTGCCCGGCTTGGCCAACTGTCACAGCCACGCCTTTCACCGTGCTCTGCGCGGCCGGACCCACCACGGCGGCGGCACGTTCTGGACGTGGCGCGAGGGCATGTACGCGATCGCGGCCCAGCTGGACCCGGACACCTACCTCTCACTGGCGCGGGCGACGTACGCCGAGATGGCGCTGGCCGGAGTCACGAGCGTGGGTGAGTTCCACTACGTGCACCACCAGCCGGACGGGCGCCCTTACGACGACCCGAACGCGATGGGGGAGGCGCTGCGGCAGGCCGCGGCCGAGGCGGGCGTACGGCTGACGCTCCTGGACACGTGCTACCTGGCCGGCGGGTTGAGCGCCGAGGGCCACCAGCCGCTCGGGCCGGAGCAACAGCGGTTCGGCGACGGTGACGCGGAGCAGTGGGCGGCGCGGGTCGCCGGGCTCGTGCCGGACGCGAATACCGTTGTGGGCGCTGCTATTCACTCGATCCGAGCCGTCCCTCGTAGTCAGCTGACGACTGTTGTCGCGGCCGCTGAAGGCAAGCCACTGCACGTGCACCTCTCCGAGCAGCCGGCCGAGAACGATGCCTGCCTCGCCCACTACGGCATGACACCGACCGCGCTGCTGGCGGACGCGGGCGCGCTCGGGCCGCGCACCTCGGCTGTCCACGCGACCCACCTCACCGGTGACGACATCGCCCGACTCGGCAGCACGCGTACGACCGCCTGCTTCTGCCCGACGACCGAGCGAGACCTGGCCGACGGCATCGGCCCTGCCCGGGCACTCTCTGACGCGGGCGCGCCGCTCAGCCTCGGGTCCGATCAGCATGCCGTGATCGACCTGCTCGAGGAGGCCCGTGCCCTGGAGATGCACGAACGCCTCTCCACTCGCGAGCGCGGCCGCTTCACCCAGGCTCAGCTGCTCGACGCACTCACCGCGCACGGCTCGATCGGCTGGTCCGACGCGGGCAGACTTGAGGTCGGGGCACGCGCGGATCTCGTTGCACTGCAGACGAACTCGCCGCGCACGGCGGGGTCGGTGCCCGACCAGATCGTCCTCACGGCGAGCGCCGGTGATGTGCGTACGGTGATTCGGGACGGTGAGATCGTGGTGCAGGACGGTCAGCACCGACTCGGCGACGTCGGCCGGCTCCTGTCCGACGCCATCGACCCCCTCTGGAGGAGCGCATGACTGATCACCTTGGTCTCGATACTGACTCCGCAAGCGCTCCGTCCCACTCGACCAGCGGGAGTGTTCTCGTCACGGGGATTGCTGAGCTGGTCACCAATGATCCGTCTCTCGAGGGGCCGCTGGGCATCGTGCGGGACGCCGCGCTGGTCGTCGAGGACGATCGCGTCGCGTGGGTCGGCCGAGCAGCAGACGCGCCGGCCGCCGACCGCACCTTCGACCTCGTAGGCCGTTGTGTCGTACCAGGATTCGTCGACAGTCACTCCCACCTGGTCTTCGCGGGAGATCGGTCGGCGGAGTTCGCCGCGCGCATGACGGGCGAGCCGTACGACGGTGGCGGGATCGCCGTCTCGGTCGAGGCGACCCGGGCCGCGAGCGACGACGAGCTGCGCGGTCTCCTCACCCACCGCGTCGCCGAGATGCGGTCCCAGGGCAGCACGACGATCGAGATCAAGAGCGGCTACGGACTCAATGTCGACGACGAGGCCCGCGCCCTCCGCCTCGCCCGCGAGCTCACCACCGAGACCACCTTCCTCGGCGCGCACGTGGTGCCGCCCGAGGCGCGAGGCGACCGGTCGGCGTACGTCGACCTGGTCGTCGGCGACATGCTCACCGCCTGTGCGCCGCACGCCCGCTGGATCGACGTGTTCTGCGAGCCCAACAGTCCGTACGCCTTCACCGAAGACGAGTCCCGCCGGGTGCTGCGGGCCGGTCTCGACGCCGGCCTCGAAGCGAGGGTGCACGGCAACCAGCTCGGCCCAGGTCCGGGCGTACGCCTCGCCGTTGAGCTCGGCGCGGCCAGCGTGGACCACTGCACCTACCTGAGCGACGACGACATCGACGCGCTGGCGGGGAGTGAGACGGTCGCGACGCTGCTGCCGGGCGTGGAGTTCTCGACGCGATCGCCCTACCCCGACGCCCGCCGGCTGCTCGACGCCGACGTCAAGGTCGCGCTGGCCAGCGACTGCAACCCGGGCACCTGCTACTCCAGCTCGATCCCGCTGGCCATCGCCCTGGCGGTCCGCGAGATGGGCATGACGCCGGCCGAGGCGCTGCAGGCGGCCACCCTCGGCAGCGCTCGGTCGTTGCGCCGCGACGATGTCGGACACCTGGCCCCAGGAGCACGTGCCGATCTCACGGTGCTGGACGCGCCGTCGTACCTGCACATCCCCTATCGCGTCGGCGTCCCGATCGCCCGCGCCCTCGACCTCTGATCCCTCCGGCAGACCGAGGGATGAGGCGAGATCAGACCTCGGTACGACGGCCCGCGGCCTCTGCGCGAATACGCTGCTGAGGTGACCCTGGAGAACCGCTATGACCTGCTGAGGAGACGTCCGCGTCTGTTCGACGGGCTCATCGTCGGCGGGTTCGTGTTCGTGAGCCTGCTGGTCGCCTTCGCGTCATGGTGGCTCGCTCTCGTGGGTGTCGCGATCAGCATCCCGCTCTGGTGGCGCCGGACGCGCCCGCTGTGGTGTGCCGGCACGATGTTTGTGGCGTGTCTGGTCCAGCTCGCCACGCACAACAACGTCCTCCCGGCCGATGTCGCCCCCCTGTTCGCGATCTACGCCACGGCGGCTTACGGCCTCACGAAGCAGACGCGTCTGGTCGGCCTCGTCCTGGGTCTCCTCGGCGCGGTCGCGGGTGGAGTGCGTTGGGGTCTGATCGATCCCGGTGGCGCGAAGACCCACGCGGTCAACATTGCGCTGATGACCGTCTTCCTGACGATGGTCGCGGTCTCATCCTGGGTGCTCGGTGACCTGCTGCGGACCCGGAGGGCCGTCCTGGACCAGCTCCAGAAGCAGAACCGCGCGCTCGAACGCGACCAGGAGCAGCGCACAGCGATCGCCGCGCAGGAGGAGCGCTCCCGGATCGCCCGCGAGATGCACGACGTCGTTGCCCACTCACTCGCCGTCGTCGTGGTCCAGGCGGACGGCGGTGCGTACGCCGCTCGCTCGGGTTCGCAGGACACGGCGACAGCCCTCGAAAGGGCGGCCACCACACTCGAAACGATCGGGGACGCCGCGCGCGAGGCCCTGACCGAGACCCGCCGGCTGGTCGGCGTGCTGCGCGAGCCGGGATCCGAGATGGAGCTCGCGCCGCAGGCCGGTCTAGACGCGATCGCCGGTGTGGCGGAGCGGACGACCGCGGCCGGCGTACCCACGACCTTCGAGGTGAGCGGCGAGCCAGGTGACGTACCCCGCGACGCCGAGCTCGCGGCGTACCGCGTCGTGCAGGAGTCCCTCACCAACGTGATGAAGCACGCCGGTCCGCAGGCGTCGGCGCACGTCCGGCTCGAGCACCGGCCCGGCGAGATCGTGATCAGCGTGGTCGATGACGGACGCGGCAGCGACACCGTCAGTGACGGCGAGGGCAACGGCATCCCGGGCATGCGCGAGCGCGTACAGATCTACGGCGGCACGCTGGAGGCCGGTCCGCGACGCGGGCCCGGGTTCGCCGTGCAGGCCACGATTCCCGTGACCCAAGAGGTCCGGTCAACGACAAGGAGCAATGCATGAACGAGGACGGGTCCATCGGGGTCTTCCTGGTCGATGACCAGGCGTTGGTGCGGGCCGGCTTCCGCATGGTGCTGGACGCTGAGCCGGGAATGACCGTGCTCGGTGAGGCGTCCGACGGGCAGGAGGCCGTGGAGAGCCTCGGCCTGCAGCGGGCTGATGTCGTGCTGATGGACGTACGCATGCCTCGCCTCGACGGCGTCGAAGCCACTCGGCAGATCTGTGCGCGCCCGGATGCGCCCGCGGTCCTGGTGCTGACGACGTTCGATCTCGATGAGTACGCCTTCGCCGCGCTCAAGGCGGGCGCCGCCGGGTTCCTGCTCAAGGACGCCGGGCCGTCGGATCTGCTGGCCGCTATTCGGACCGTGCATGCGGGCGACGCGGTGGTGGCGCCCTCGACGACACGGCGACTGATCGACCGGTTCTCCGAGCACCTGCCCGATGGCGAGGCGCCGACACCTGATGACCGGCTCGGCCTGCTCACGGATCGCGAGCGTGAAGTTCTTGTCGCCGTTGGTCAGGGCCTGACCAATACGGAGATCGCGTCCGCGCTTTTTGTTGCGGAGGCCACAGTCAAGACTCACATCGGCCGCATTCTGGCCAAGCTCGGTTTGCGCGACCGGGTGCAGATGGTGGTCCTCGCGTACGAGACGGGCCTGGTCCGCGTCACCGGCACCTAGCCCAAAAAGCCCGTCATTCCGCCGGTAAAGGCGGCCATCCCGCGCCGGATCGCGGCCACAGCGCCCCGACGCGGGATGACCATGGGAGCGCCCTCCGCCTAGCGGGCGACGCCCCGCCCCACCTGGAAGACGATGGAGGCCCCCAGGTCTGTCGCAGAACCCGCGAACATTCTTGGAGTGAATTCTCATCTGACTTGTGAGTGTGCTGACCGGCCCCAGAACGTCGTACTCTGAGTTACGGTCTGGCCGCAGGCTCGCGCCTGCGAGCGATCCAACGCAAACGTTCGAGGACTCTTATATGGCTCACATTGCTCGCTTCGAGGAGCCATTGGAGCAACCCCACGACAGCGATCGCATGCTGCTGGAGGCCGTACGATCCGGCGACCAGTCGGCGTACGGCGACCTCTGGACCCGGCACGCGGACGCCGCACACCGGCTCGCTCGCGCCATCGCGCCGTCCAAGGAGACCGACGACCTGGTGAGCGAGAGCTTCACCCGGGTGCTGCGCGTGATCCGGGAGGGTGGCGGACCCGACACGGCGTTCCGGCCCTACCTGCTCAGCACGGTGCGGCGCGTGGCGATCGACACAGGCCGCACCTACAGCCAGCGCATCCAGCTGACCGACGACACCGAAGACCTCGACACGACCACGGTGGTCACGCCCGCCGACAAGGCCGTCGACCACGAGGAGCAGCGAGTCGTCTGGGCGGCCTGGAAGTCCCTCCCCGAAGAGTCTCAGACGCTGCTGTGGCACCTGCTGGTCGAGGAGGAGACGCCTGCGCAGCTCGCGCCGGTCCTCGGCATCACGGCCAACGGAGTGTCCTCACGAGCCAAGCGCGCCAAGGAGCGGCTGCGTCAGGCGTTCCTCAGCGAATACGTCGCCGGTGCGCACGACGAGGAGTGCCGCGACATCCGGCGGCTGATGGGTGCCCACGTCCGCGACGGGCTGTCCAGCCGCGACGACGCCGTGGTGAGCGAGCACCTCGAGGACTGCGACTCCTGCGGCGCTGCCCTGCTGGCGATCAGCGACACCAACGCAGGCATGCGCATCCTCGTGCTGCCGGTGCTGCTCGGTGGCACCGCGGTGGCGACGAGCTATCTCGCGTCGGCCGGTACGACTGTGGTTGCCGGTGCGGCGGCTGGCGGCGCTGCCGCCGGTGCTGCTGGCGGCGCGTCTGGTGGCGCCTCCGCGGGAGGCTTCTCGTTCTGGCCCCCGCCGGGCCTCACCAGCCCGGGACGCGTCGGCGCCGCTGGTGGTGCGGCTGTTGCGGTGGTCGCCGTCGCCGCAGCAGCCTTCGGGCTCGTCGGCTCCGGAGGCACCGAACCAAGCCCGCCCAAGCCCGTGTCGCGAGCCACGAGTGCCGCCCCGGCCAAGCCCGGCCCCGCGCCAGCACCGGCGCCTGGCGCCAACCCCCCGGCGCCGGCGCCCAAGCCCGCTCCGCCTGGGAGCAAGCCGGCGCCCCCAGCCGCGCAGCCATCGCCGGCCACCCCGCCGCCCGTGGTTGTCGTGACCAGCAGCCCGCCCACGCCGAGCCCGGACTCGCCCGCGCCGACGTCGGCCAGTACGCCGCCGTCGAGCAGCTCAACGCCGCCGCCGAGTACTCCCACGAAGCCACGGCCGACCCAGTCGCCGACAACGCGGCCCACGGCCACTCCGAGCTCGACGACCGTCCCGACGTCACCTCCGACCACGCGCCCGACGACGCCTCCGCCCCCCACGCACGCTCCGCCCGAGCCGGTGACGATGACGTTCACGTTCACACCGCGGACGATTCTGCCGACCTACGCGCGCCTCGAAGCAACGGCTGGCTGGCAGCTCGTGTCGTTGCGCGGCCACGATCGCATCCAGCGGATCCCCGGACCGGCCGAGACGTTCGAGGGCTATCTGCCGCCGGGCACCTCAACGCTGACCGTGCGCAGTGCGCGCATCCCCGACAAGGGGCTGCTGAACGCGAGGTTCACCCTCACCCCGCTCAGCCTCTTCCCGTTGCCGGGGAGCCGCACCTACCCGCTGACGCCCTGACGTTCGTACGCCTCCCGCGCCTCAGCAGGTCGGCAGTGACTTGAGCTGGTAGCCGCGTGAGTGCAGGTTGCGCAGCACCGTGGCCAGCGCGGCGATGCTCTGCGAGCGGTCACCGCCACCGTCGTGCATCAGGATCACGGCGCCCGGGTGTGCACCCGAGATCGCTTGCTGTGCAATGGCATTCGCGCCTGGCTTGCTCCAGTCGCGGGTGTCGACATCCCACAGCGCCACGTGCTGGTGGCGCGAGTGGATGGCGTTGGTGACCGTCTTGTTGACCGCGCCGTAGGGCGGCCGTACGCACCGAAGCGGCTGACCGAGCGCAGTCGCGGTGCGGTCCAGCTGGCTGGACAGGGCCGTCGGTCCGAGCTTGGTGAGATCCGAGTGGTCCCAGCTGTGGTTGCCGATGCGGTGACCGGCCTGACGGACCTGACGCACCAGCGACGGGTGCTCCGTGGCGTGCACGCCGACCTCGAAGAACGTCGCGTGGGCGCCGTACTGCTTCAGCAGCCGCAGCACCTGAGGTGTCCAGCGCGGGTCCGGGCCGTCATCGAACGTGAGATAGATCGTCCGGCCGGCGGCTGGGATGCGGTCGTCCATCGCCGGCGGTGAGGTGGGCACCGGCACGGGCCGATCCGGAGTGACTCGCGGCGATGGACGATCGGCGCCGTGTGGCCGGTCGGCGTCACCGCCCTTGGCCGACGTGGCGGTGGCCGTCCCCGAGCCGACCACCGTCACCTTCGCCCGCGAAGCGTCAGCGCTCCCCACCTGCCAAGCACCTGCCGTCGTCACCGTCGTCACTGCAATGGCCGCCGACACGACAGCCCACCCCCGAGCACGCATGATTCATCCCTTGTCTGCGCTGGTGCCGGCCATCGCCCCCGACAGCCCCCGAGAACACCTGCGCTTCACAGGGTCTGACGCCACAGGACGCAAACAGGTTGGTCACGGAAAGGTCAACATCCGGTGTGTGTTCGGGTGGCTGCGTATGCCCCCGGGCATGACGACGGGCGCCCTCCCGGGGTGGAGAGGGCGCCCGTTCGGTGCAGCTGGTCTGCCGGGTCAGCCCTTGCCGTTGGGCAGGAAGCTGTAGCTGACGTTGTCGCCGTCCACCTTGGTGACCTTGGCGTCGTACTTGATCTTCGCGCCGTCAACCTGGATGTCACAGTCGGACTTGGCGCCGACCTCGGCCTTGAGATCGTCGTGGCACTCGACCTTGCCGTACTTGTGGTCGGGAGCGCGCTCCTGCAGGACGCGCTTCAGCTCCTTCTCGACCTTGCCGTTGTCGACCTCTTTGGAACAACCGGCGAGACCGAAGATGAGAACTGTGCCAGCTGCGGCAGCAGCAATCGAACGACGTGCAGTGGACATGGTCTTCCTCCGTCTTGGGGAACAGCTGCTCCGCATCGTACGCAGGCGGTTACAGGTCTGCGAGCAACACGACGGGCCGTTCTACGGCATCTGCGACAAAGCGCAGGAAGCCGCCTGCCACGCCACCGTCGCAGACCCGGTGATCGAAGCTCAGCCCGAGCTGCGTCACCTTGCGTACGGCCAGCTCGCCGTCGACGACCCAGGGGCGGTCGATGATCCGGCCCACGCCGAGCATTCCGGCCTCGGGGTGGTTGATGATCGGTGTCGAACCATCGACCCCGAACACCCCGTAGTTGTTGAGCGTGAACGTGCTGCCGGTGAGGTCCTGCGGCGCGATGGTGCCGGCCTTCGCCTGGTCGACGAGTTCGCGCAGCCGAGAGGCCAGCTCGCGGGTCGTGAGGTTCTGGGCGTCGCGGACGACGGGGACGACGAGACCGCGCGGCGACTGCGCCGCGATCCCGAGGTGGACCGCGCCGTGTCGGACGATCTCCTGCGCCTCGACGTCGACGGACGCGTTCAGCTCGGGGAACTTCACGAGCCCAGCGACACAGATGCGCGCCATGATCGCGAGGACGGCGATCCGCTCGAGCCCGAGCGCGGCCTTGGCCTCGACGAGACCGGTGGCGTCGACGTCGACCCACGTAGTGGCGTCCGGAATCTCGCGTCGACTGGTGGTGACCCGGTCCGCGACCGTGCGACGGATCCCGGTGAGCGGAATCCGCTCGTCGCCGGTCGCCGCCGCTCGCTCCGTCATACCACCGACCGCTGCCTCGACATCGGCCCGTCGTACGACGTCGCCGGCTCGCGCTGCAGGCAGGCTCAACAGGTCGATCCCGTTGTCCTGGGCCAGCTTTCGCACGATCGGTGAGATCACGCGTACGACACCCTGCCTCTCCCGAGAAGGCGCCGGCGCGGCATGGCGCGGATCGTCGGCCTTCGCGGGGGAGTTGGTCCTCGTCGCCGCCGGCCGGACAACCCGGCGGCGACGAGTGCTGGGAGTGGCGCCGGTGCCGTAGCCGATGAGGACGGCTCCGGAGCCCTCATCAGCTGTCGCTCCGTTGCTCTCGGCGGGCACCGTGGCACCCGCGCGTTCTTCTTCGCGATACTGCCGTGCGCCCGAGAGAACCGTTGCTGCTTCTGCGGAGTCGCCGACCGTGATCAGCGGTGACCCCACCGGGACCACGTCCCCAACCGCGCCGTGGCGGGTGGCCACACGACCGGCGTACGGGCACGGTACGTCGACGGTCGCCTTGGCGGTCTCGACAACGACCACCGTCTGGTCGACTACGACCTCGTCGCCGTCCTCGACCAGCCACTCGACGATCTCGGCCTCGGTCAGGCCCTCGCCGAGGTCAGGCAGATTGAAGACGCTCATGCCGACGCTCCTGCATGGGTGAGGTCCGGCACGTCGTCCCACTGCAGCCGACCGATCGCGTCGAGGATGCGCTCGACGCCCGGGAGGTAGGTGTGCTCGAGCTTCGGTGCGGGATAAGGGATGTCGAGCCCGGTGACGCGGGCGACGGGTGCCTCCAACGAGTGGAAGCAACGCTCCGACACCCGCGCGGCCACCTCGCCGGCGACGCCGGCAAACCCCTGCGACTCGGACACGACCACGCAGCGCCCGGTCCGGCGTACGGACTCGACCACGGTCTCGTCATCGAACGGGACGATGGTGCGCAGGTCGATGACCTCGACGTCCCAGCCTTCCTCGCGGGCCGCCTCCGCCGCCTTGAGTGCGGTCGGCACGGACGGGCCATAGGTGACGATCGTGACGTCAGTTCCCTTGCGGCGCACCGCTGCTCGGCCGAACGGCGGCTCCTGGACGGGCAGCTCGAGGTCAGCCTTGGACCAGTAGAGAACCTTGGGTTCCATGAAGATCACGGGGTCCGGGTCCGCGATGGCCTCACGCAGCAGGCTGTACGCGTCCGCCGGCGTCGAGGGCGTCACGACCTTGAGTCCGGGCGTGTGAGCGTAGTAGCCCTCGCTGGAGTCACAGTGGTGCTCGACCCCGCCGATGCCGCCGGCGTACGGGATGCGGATGACCATCGGGAGGGTGACCTTGCCGCCCGTGCGGTTGCGCATCTTGGCCAGGTGCGAGTTGATCTGCTCGAACGCCGGGTAGGCGAAAGCGTCGAACTGCATCTCGACGACCGGCCGAAAACCGGTGAGGCACATACCGATTGCGAAACCAACGATGCCGGCCTCGGCGAGCGGGGTGTCGAAGCAGCGCTCCTCGCCGAACTCCTCGGTCAGCCCATCGGTGATCCGGAAGACGCCACCCAGGGTGCCGACGTCCTCACCGAACATCAGCACGTTCTCGTCCTCGGCGATCGCGTCGTGCAGCGCCTGGTTAAGCGCATTCCCCATCGTGACCGTGCTCATCGTGACTCCTCCTCGGCGTATGACGCGTCGGCCTCGAGCTCCGCTCGCACCATTGCCTGCTGCTCGCGCTGCTGCGGTGTCGGCTCGGCAAACACGTTGTCGAACAACGAGTTCGGGTCGACCTGGGGCTCGGCGTTCATCCGGTCGCGAAGGTCGGAAGCGCGTTCCTCGCCCTCCTGCTCGGCATCGCGGATGGCGGCTTCGTCGAGGTGACCGTTGATGGTGAGCCAGGTCTGGAGCCGGGCCAGCGGGTCCTTCGCCAGCCATGCCGAGACCTCGTCGGCGGTGCGGTAGCGCGACGCGTCGTCGGCGTTGGTGTGCGCGTCCATCCGGTAGGTGTGGGCCTCGATCAGGAACGGCCCGTGCCCGGAGCGGGCGTGCTCGACGGCCGCATCCATCACGGCCAGCACCGCGGCCGGGTCGTTGCCGTCGATCTGCTCGGACCGGACGCCGTACCCAATTCCCTTGTACGCCAACGCCGGAGCCTTCGACTGCTTCGCCAGGGGGACGGAGATCGCGTACTTGTTGTTCTGCACGAAGAAGATCACGGGAGCGCTGAAGACCGCCGCGAAGTTGAGGGCCTCGTGGAAGTCGCCCTCACTCGTCGCGCCGTCGCCGATGAAGGCCAGCGCCACCGCGTCCGACCCGCGTCGCTTCTCGCCGTAGGCCGCGCCGGCCGCGTGCAGCAGCTGCGTCGACAGGGGAGTGCACTGCGGAGCCGTCTTGTGCGCCATCGGGTCGTAGCCGCAGTGGGCGTCGCCGCGCAGCAGCGTCAGCGCCTCGACCGGGTCGATGCCGCGGGTGAACAGCGCGACCGACTCGCGATAGGTCGGGAACATCCAGTCGCGCCCGGTGATCGCCTGCACGGCGCCGACCTGGCAGGCCTCCTGGCCGCGCGAGCTCGGGTAGACCGCGAGGCGACCCTGCTTGGTCAGCGCGGTCGACTGCACGTCGAGCCGGCGGCCGATGACCATTCCGCGCCACAGCTCCAGCAGTCGCTCGGCGCTGGGCGCGGTGTACTGGTGATTGCCCGCGGCCTGCTCGACAAGAACCCCGTCCGGGTCGAGCAGCTGCACGGGCTGGGGGGAGGGCAGCAAGTCGGTCGCCACACCTCCAGGCGCGAGTGTGGTCTCCATCACGCCATCGTCCCTCGTGCGCGTCGTTTGGCTCTACCTGGCGGCACAATGCAAGGCATACTGACTTGCATGGCGCCGGAATCCGACCATCCGTCTCGTGATGAGCGTTCAACTACCGCGCGTTCTGGACAGACGGTCGCGTCCGCCGCGGCGCCAGCCCCGCGCCCCCTGGACGACGCGGACCGCCGGATGCTTCGCGAGCTGGTGACCGACGCTCGCCTGTCCGTACGCACGCTGGCCGAGCGTCTCCACATCAGCCGAGCGAACGCGTACGCCCGCCTTGATCGCCTGCAGAGCAGCGGCGTCATCACCGGCTTCACGGCGCGCTTCGCCCCCGAGCGCGCAGGGCTGGCGACGACGGCGTACGTCTCGGTCAACATCGAGCAGAACACCTGGCGCACGGTGTCCGCAGAGCTGGCCGAGCTGCCGTATGTCGAGTCGATTGCGCTGCTGGCCTCGGAGTTCGACGTCCTCGTGCTGGTGCACGCGCCCGACAACGCCACCTTGCGGTCGCTGGTTCTGGAGCGGGTCCAGGCGATCCCGGGGGTGCTCGCGACGCGGACCTGGCTGGCCTTCGAGGAGATCCGTGGCAAGGGACCGTTCGCGCAGTGACGATCGGGGCGTCACCATGCGCCCTCGAAGGCGGGTCACGGCCCCCGGATCCGCGAGGTCTGAACTGGGTGGTACTGGTAAGGATGGCCTAACATGCCCGATATGAGCACGGACGCCCTCGACCCACGTCTGGTCGAGATCGCCCATGCCTGCTTCGACTTCGCGCGGCTGGGTGACGTCGAGCGGCTGGCGGCCTACCTCGACCGGGGCGTGCCCGTCGATCTGACCGACGCCTCCGGCAACACGCTGCTGATGCTCGCGGCCTATCACGGGCAGACGGCGGCTGTGACGGTGCTGCTCGAGCGCGGTGCTGACGTCAACCGCCTCAACGACCGCGGCCAGTCACCGTTGGCCGGCGCGGTGTTCAAGGGTGAGGACACGATCGTGTTCCTGCTGATGGATGCCGGCGCCGATGCAGAGGTCGGCTCGCCGTCGGCCAAGCAGACCGCCGAGATGTTCGGCCGCGGCGACCTCACCACCCGCTGACGTACGCCCCTCTCACCTCCCGTACGCCCCTCTCACCTCTCCCCCCGCGAAAAATGACTGCTCTGCGCGGCATGCGCGACGGAACAGTCACTTTTCGCGGGGGAAGTGGGGCCTGTGGATGACCGTCGTCGCGCTCTCGTGTCCCATGCGACTGTGGCGGCCATGTCTGACGACAATGCGATCGCGTTCGACCCGACAACGCTGCAGATCTGCTCGGAGCTGCGCCGCGGATTCGTCGAGCCACGGCGAGTGCGGCGCGATGACGGCGCGCTTCGGTTCCACATGGTCCGGCACGGGGTGTGTATGGAGTCCGCGACCTGGTCGAATCTCGGCCCCGATCAGCGGTACGAAGCCCTGGTCCATGCGACCGCGCTGATGGCGAGGCCAGGACCCCACATCTTCAGTCATCAGTCAGCGGCCGCGGTGTGGCAGCTCCCGATCGTCGAGCGGTGGCCCGCGAAGGTCCACGTTGTTGTCGAGGAGTCGAAGGCGCACAGCTCATCAGTGTTGGTGAGACACACCCAGGAGGGTGCAACGGCGGTCCTGCAGAACGGGCTGCTGGTCACCGACGTGGCACGCACGGTGGCCGACCTGTCTCGAGAGGTGGGCTTTGTGGACGGCCTCGCGGCCGCCGACAACGCCATGAGGCGGGGGCTCTGCGAGCGAGAGGACTTGCACGCAGAGTGGCAGCGGCTGCCGCCGCGCTCGCCGGGTCGGGCCATCATTCGGCGGGTGGCCGAGCTGGCCGACTCTGGTGCGATGTCGGCGGGAGAGAGCCTCAGCCGTGGACAGATGTTCTTGCTGAGGTTCCCGCAGCCGTGTCTGCAGGTCGCGTACTCGGATGCAGACGGAAAGATCGGGGAGACCGACTTCAGCTGGCCAGGACTCGTCGGCGAGTTCGATGGCGAGGCCAAGTACGGACCGGCGTACAACAGCAGTCCTGAGGAGATGCAGGAGCGGATCGTGAAGGAGAAAGGTCGCGAAGACCGCCTACGCGCGATTCGCAACAAGGTCGCACGCTGGGGCTGGACCGCCGCCAGAGACGGAGAGCCGATGGCGCGGAAGCTGATCGCACAGGGACTGACTCCTGAGCCACGACGTCGCTGGATCCTCCTGGGGCCGATCGATACGGAAGACGCCGCCTAACGCCACTTCCCCTGCGAAAAGTGACTGCTCTGCGCGGCATGCGCGACGGAACAGTCACCTTTCGCGGGGGAAGTGCCGGTGAGGCGGACTCGCGAGGTGAGGCGGGCGTACGGGTCAGGAGGCCTTGCTCGTGGCCTGCAGCGACTCGGGCAGGTGCCCGGTGGTCTTGGTGTAGAACTTCGCGGCCTGCTTGTTGGCGGCCGTGCGAGCCAACGCCATGATCGAGCCGGACACGACCGCGAACACGGCCGCCTCGCGCCACGGGACGTCCGGGTGCGCCGCATTGGTCGGGGGCGTCTTGCCACCGGACGCGAACTTCCAGGTGCTCTGCGTCGCGGCCTTGGCGGCACGGCTGGCCACCAGTCCGGACCCGATCGCGAGCACCTTCCACAACGCGTTACCCATCGGCCACACCTTTCCGTCGTCCTGCGCGATCGATCGTCTGGATCAACTGGTCATCACGTGCCCTGAGGGTCACGAAACGACCAACCGATCGTCTGGGGTCGAGCCTGCCACGGCGCGGCGTGTACCGTCGACCTCAGAGACGACAGGGGAGCGCAAGTGCGCTGAGAGTGCGGCCCGCCGCAGACCCTCGAACCTGATCCGGTTAGTACCGGTGGAGGAAGTCGAGCAACTCCCTCGCCCGCCCCATCCCGGGGTTCGGCGAGACCCCTCCTTACGACAAGGAGGACGTCCCATGCGTCGTACGACGCACCTCACCGCGGCGATCGCGGTCACCCTCACCCTGGCCGGCTGCTCACTGAGCGACGGTGACGGCGACTCGAGTGATTCAAAGAGCACCGCCGCACCCCAAGGCGCCACCACGGGCAGCGCAGCGCCCGCCAACAAAACCGTCACCCTCATCACGCACGACTCGTTCAACGTGCCCAAGCCGCTGCTCGCGCAGTTCACCAAGGAGACCGGCTACACGGTCAAGGTCACGCCGTCCGGCGACGCCGGCCAGGTCGCCAACAAGCTGGTGCTGACTAAGGGTTCGCCCCTCGGTGACGCGGTCTTCGGCATCGACAACACCTTCGCCTCGCGGGTGATCTCCGAGGGTGTGCTCGATGCGTACACGCCGAAGACTCCCGCGCCCGGCGGGTCGGCGTACGCGTTGAAGGACGGTGGAGACCAGCTGACGCCGGTCGACTACGCCAACACCTGCGTCAACATCGACACCACCTGGTTCGCGAAGAAGAAGATCGCGCCGCCCAAGACGTTCGACGACCTCGCCTCGAAGCGGGAGTACAAGAACCTCATGGTCGTGCCCGGCGCGCCGACCTCGTCGCCCGGCCTGGCGATGCTGCTAGCGACCGTCGGAAGGGAGCACCGTGACGGGACGGGCTGGCAGGCCTACTGGAAGTGGCTCGTCGCCAACGGCGTCAAGATCACCAGCGGCTGGGAGGACGCCTACAACGTCGACTTCACCCAGGGTGAAGGCAAGGGCGACCGCCCGATCGTGTGGTCGTACGACACCTCTCCGGCATTCACCGTCAAGGACGGGAAATCAACAACCGCAGCCCTGCTCGACACCTGCTTCCGCCAGGTCGAGTACTCCGGCGTCATCAAGGGCGCCAAGAACCCGACGGGCGCCAAGGCACTCATCGACTGGATGCAGGGCAAGGCGTTCCAGGACGCGCTGCCGACCAACATGTACGTCTTCCCGGTCAGCAAGAGCGCGACGCTGCCCGCCGACTGGCAGAAGTTCGCCAAGCAGCCGACCAAGCCGTACGACGTCTCGCCGGCTGACATCGCGAAGAACCGTCAGACCTGGCTCACCGAGTGGCAGGACATCGTCTCGAAGTGAGATCTCACCGGCGTACGACCACGGGCTGGGCTCTCGCCCTGCTCGCGGTCGTGCCGCTGGCCTTCTTGGCCATCTTCTTCGCCTGGCCGGTGGGCGGCATGGTCGGTCGCGGACTGCATCCGGACGGCCAGTGGGCGATCTCGGATGCCCTTGGTGTGCTTGGCCGTTCGCGCATCCAGCGAGTTCTCTGGTTCACCGTCTGGATGGCCGCGCTCGCGACCCTGATCACCGTCGTGCTCGGGCTCCCCGCCGCGTACGTCCTGCACCGCCTCTCGTTCCCCGGCCAGCGACTGCTCCGGGCGCTCGTGGTCATGCCGTTCGTGCTGCCCACGGTCGTCGTCGGTGTGGCCTTCCGGACCCTGCTGGCGCCGTCAGGACCATTGGGATTCCTCGGGATCGACGGCTCGAGGTTCGCCATCCTGCTGGCCCTGGTGTTCTTCAACCTGGCCGTCGTGGTGCGCACGGTGGGCGGCATGTGGGAGAGCCTCGACCCGCGTGCGGAGGAGTCGGCGGCCGCTCTCGGCGCGAGTCCGTGGCAGGTCTTCCGCACGGTCACGCTGCCGGCCCTCACGCCAGCCATCGTGTCGGCCGGAAGTGTCGTATTCCTTTTCTGCTCAACGGCTTTCGGCGTTGTGCTCACGCTCGGTGGACTGCGCTACAGCACCATCGAGACTGAGATCTACCTCCTCACCACCGACTTCCTCGACCTCCGGGCCGCCGCCGTCCTCAGCCTCCTGCAGCTGGTCGCGGTCCTGGTCCTCCTCGTGCTCGCGGACATCACACGCACCCGACGTGAGCGTGTCGTCTCCCGATCGAGCCGTACGACGGCCGCTCGTCGCCCGAGCCGCAGTGACACCCTCCCCGCTGTCCTGACCGCGCTGGTCGTGGGGTTCGTGCTCGCCCCGGTGGTCACGCTTGTCGTGCGGTCGCTGCAGGTCGACGGCCACTGGAGCCTCGCGAACTACCGTCGGCTGAACGGGACCGGCGGCACCGAGGTCCTCGTCCCCGTCACCGAAGCCATCCGCAACTCGTGGCGGACCGCGATCGACGCGACGCTGCTCGCCATGCTGCTAGGCGTGATCGTGGCCGTCATCGTCTCTCGCCGTGGGTCGACCAAGAGAGCGCGGCGCGGGCTCGCCCTCCTCGACGGCGCGTTCATGCTCCCGCTCGGAATATCAGCAGTGACAGTCGGATTCGGCTTCCTCATCACCCTCGACCGGCCGCCTCTGGACCTGCGGTCATCGCCGATCCTGGTGCCAATTGCGCAGGCGATGGTCGCGCTGCCTCTCGTCGTACGCACCCTCGCGCCGGTCCTGCGCTCGATCGACCCGCGTCAGCGTGAGGCCGCGTCCACCCTGGGTGCCGGGCCGGTGCGCGCGTGGATCAGCGTCGACCTGCCCGTGGTCTGGCGGCCGCTGCTGGCCGCCACCGGCTTCGCCATGGCCGTGTCGCTGGGGGAGTTCGGCGCGACCAGCTTCCTGGCGCGACCTGAGCGGCCGACCCTCCCGGTCGTGATCTATCAGCTGATCGGCCGACCGACGGGGGACAGCTTCGGGATGGCGCTGGCCGCATCGGTCGTGCTCGCGCTCGTGACGGTCACGATCATGGGCCTGGTCGAGCGGCTCCGCGTCGGCTCCTGGGGTGCATTCTGATGGCTGTGACATCGTCCACGGCCGCTGACGAGCCAGCGAGCACCGAGCAGCCGTCGAGCGAGCCCGGCCTCCAGCTCGAGCACGTCTCGGTGCGGTTCGGCGACACGGTCGCGGTCGACGACGTCAGCCTCGACCTCGAGGCAGGTCAGGTGCTGGCCGTCCTCGGGCCGTCGGGCTGCGGCAAGTCGACCCTCCTGCGCGTGATCGCCGGTCTGCAGCAACCCGACGCGGGGAGAGTGCTGTTCGGCGGCCAAGACGTGACCGGCGTACCCACGCACCGACGCGGCTTCGCGCTGATGTTCCAGGACGGTCAGCTGTTCGCCCATCTCGACGTCGCCGGGAATGTCGCGTACGCCCTTCGCCGGCAACGGATTCCGCGTCGCGAGATCGCACCGCGAGTCCGCGAGCTGCTCGAGCTCGTGGGACTGCCCGACCTCGGAAGTCGCCGCCCCGGAACGCTGTCCGGCGGCCAGCAGCAACGGGTGGCGCTCGCGCGGGCGTTGGCCGGTCGGCCGAGGATGCTGCTCCTCGACGAGCCGCTGTCCTCGCTGGACCGCGCTCTGCGAGACCGATTGGGCGCCGACCTGCGACGCATCCTCACCGAGTCCGGCACCACGGCGTTGATGGTGACGCACGACCATGACGAGGCGTTCACCGTGGCCGACAGGATGGCGGTCATGCGAGAGGGCCGAGTCGTCCAACAGGGCAGTACGGCGGACGTGTGGCACCATCCGGCGGACGTCGAGACGGCCGAGTTCCTCGGCTACTCAACGGTTCTCAGTGGTCTGGCCGCCGCGCAGATCGTGCCCGGCGCCGAGCAGGTGGCGTTACGGCCGCAGGCGCTGCGGATGGATCCGGCAGGCGAGCTGGCGGCGACGGTGACCGCGGCTACGCAGGCTGCGGACGTCGTACGACTGCGGGTCGACGTCGACGAGATCGGACCGGCGGACGCCATCGGCCACCTCGCGCAGGTGCCGCAGGCCGGCGATAGGGTCCGTCTCGTGCTGGACCCGGTCGGGGTGGCTCAGCTGGACGCCTGACGGGACTGGATGGCCTTGAGGAAGATCTGCTTGACGTCTTCGGGGTTCTGGGCCTGGAAGACCTCACCGCCGACCGCGCTGACGATGGGCTGCAGCTCGCTCTGCTTGGGCTCGGTGCCCAGCCCGATCATCATGATCGACACCGGACGGTCGGGGTTCTTGATCCGCTTGAGGCTGGCGATCAGCGCTTCCTGGCTGATGCCACCGGCCGGGTCGTCGTTGGCGCCGTCGGTGATGATGACGACGGAGTTGACGCGGTTGGGGTTGTACGACGTCACGGCGGCTTGATAGGCGGCGAGCGTGGTGTCGAACAGCCCGGTGTCGCCGCGGGTCTGGCCCGGCAGATCGTTCATCGCCTTGGTCAGGGTGGCGAACTGGTCAGAGCTGCCGACCTTGGTGTCCAGCCGCCGGATCGGCACCTGCTCCTTGTAGTCCTTCTGGCCAGCGAGCAGGGTCGAGAAGGTCCACAGCCCCATCTCGGTCGTGCGCGGGATGGTGGCCAGGCCGATCTTGCCGGCGTCGCGCGCGAGCTGGATGCGGGTGTCCCCGCCCTTGGTGCGGCCCTGCATCGAGCCGGACACGTCGATAACGACCAGCTGGCGACTGTCGAGTGCGGCCTTGCCCCACAGGTCGAGCAGCTGGGTGACCTCGGCGTCACTCGGGTCGGCGATGGTCTGGGGCATCGGGTTGGGCTCGCCCGGCAGGCTGGGACCGGACTCGCTCTCCGCGATCCGGAAGCCGTTGTTGCGCAGTGACACCTTGGCGTCGTCGCTGGTGAGCAGCTTTTGGAGGCTGTCGACGGCCTCCGGGGTGCTGCCCGGCGCGTCCTTGATCCGCACGAACGGGTAGCGCAGCATCGCCGTGCCCTCCTTGGGCACCAGCGCGGAGAGCTTGGACTGCGGGTTGTCCCGGTTGTACGCCGCGATCGCCTGCTCGCTCGATGGGAAGGCGCGGGCCTTGGTCTTGACCGCAGATGCTTGGTCGAAGAGCGCGCCCCCCGAGGTGTCAGCGTGACTCATCTCCAGGATCGTGCTGGTGAGCGCTTCCTTCGCACGCTGGTCGGTGCCGAGCGTACGACTGGCGGCCGTGACGGCGAGTGTCGTGGGCGAGGACGCCTCCGGCCGGTCCATCAGGAACGGCATCGAGGTCGTGATCGACTTCCAGGGCTGAGCGCCCGTGGTGGCCGGGCTCGCCAGGCTGGCCGGGACGGCGATCATGCTGGGCGAGGTCGCGACGGTCGGACCGACCGTGACATCGGCAAGGCCCGGGTCCTTGGTCCACACGGTGCTGTCGGGGATCCACACGGCCGGCCGCTGCTTGTCCTGCGTGCGGATGGAATCGGTGACCTCGGTCGGGGTGTTGACGGTGACGACGTAGCTGGTGCAGCCGTCGTCCCGGATCGTGCCCTTGGTGAGGTCGTTGATGACCGGCGCCATCTCGGCCGTCGTGGCGACCCGCACGGGCTGCTGCTCGCATCCCTCGGACCCTGATCCACCGGTGGCGTTGCCGCCTCCGGTAGCGTCCTTGGAATTGCCTCGGTCACCGAGGACCCAGATCGCGCCGCCCACGAGCAGGACGGCGACAGCGACGGCGAGAACAGCCGCCAGCAGACGACCGCCAGGCCCGGTTGAGGTGTGCCGGCCGGATGACGGCGTGGCTGAATGACGTCCCACGGGGTGCCACTCTAAACTGCGCGCCCGCGTGCTCAGTGACGATCTCGTAAGTTGCCGTGCCGAGTGTGACCGTCGTCACTCGATCCGTGATAGCGGCAGTCCTACGGACGTCGTACGCGTCCTGCCGCCCCTTGGCGTCGTACGAGCCCCGCGATCACCGCGCCCGAACCTGCATCACCTCGAGGAAGATCTGCTTGATGTTCTCCGGGGTCAGGGCGTGGAACGTCTTGCTCTGGTTGCCTGCCGCGGCGGTGATCTGCTGCATCGCCGGGAGGTTCACCTTGTCGCCGACGCCGATGAGGATCAGGTTGATCGGGCGCTCGGAGCTGCGCAGTCGGGTGAGAGTGGCCAGCAAGGCGTCGAGGCCGACGCCGCCAGTCGGGTCATCGTTCGCGCCATCGGTCAGCAGCACGATGGAGTTGACCCGCGACGGGTTGTAGTTGGAGTTGGCGCTCTGGAAGGCGGCCAGGATCGTGTCGTACAGACCGGTGTCGCCCTGCGTCTGCTGCGGCAGTCCTTGGAGTCCGGCGTCCAGCAGTGCCCGCTGGTCGGTGTAGCCCGCGCGCGCATCGAGGCGGCGCATCGGCTGGATCTCCTTGTGGTCCTCGGTCGCGCCCAGGTTGGTCGAGAACTTCCACAGACCCATCTCGGTCGAGGAGGGCAGGCCCTTGAGGGCGATCCGAGCCGCATCGCGCGCCAGCTTGATGCTGGTCGACTTCCCGGCCGCCGCCTGCATCGAGCCGGACACGTCGATGACCCACAGCTGGGTGCTGTCCTCGGACGCGCGGTGCCACAGGTTGACCAGCTGGGTGACGTCGCCGACCGCGGGGTCCGGAGTCACCTTGAGGCTGCTCGGCACCCCGGGCACGCCGGGGCCGCGCTCGGTCGGGGTGACCCGGAATCCTGCACTCCGCAGCTGGGCCTGAGCGGTGCTGCTGGTCAGCAGCCGCTGCAGCTCATCGACGGTGCTCAGCGCACTCGAAGGTGTGCCCGTCACCCGGACGAAGGGATAGCGGAGCATCGCGACGCCTTCACTGGGAATGGCGGCCGACAGTTTGCCTTGTGCGTGTGTGGCGTTATGGCTCTGCACCGCCTGCTCACTGGTCGGAAAGGCCTTGGCCTGACCTTTGGGGGAATTCGTCTGCGTGAACAGGGCCTCGCTCCGGGTGTCGGCGCGGCTCATCTGAAGAATCATCCCGGAGAGCTGATCCATGCTGGACACGCTCGTGGTGGACTTCTGCGCCTGAGGCTTACCGAGCTCTTGCTGAGTCTTACCGGCCGGTATCTTGCCGGCCGCAATCTTGCCGCCTTGAGGTTGCGTGCCTTCTTGCGGCTGCACCACATTGGACTCGCCGACCGGCGGCGCGGCTGCGCCGATCGGGGCGGCGCCGTTCTGTCCGGCCGAGGCCAGCGCGAGAGCGGTCGGTGTCGACACGTCGGGACCGGCCATCAGCTGAGGCATCGCGTTGATGGTCTTCCACGGCTGCAAGCCGGTGGTGCTCGAGGTCGCGAGCGCCGCGGGCACGGCCATCACGGTCGGGCTGACGGCGAGCGTCGGGCCGAGCTTGAACTCAGCGCTGCGCAGCTCATTGGTCCACACCGTGCTGTCGGGGATCCAGACGGTTGGACGGTAAGAGTCCTCGGCCCGAATCGCGCTCACCACCTGTGCCGGCGTGTTCACAGTGACCGCGACCCGCGCGCACCCGTCCGAGGTCAGCATCGAATGCGTCAGCCGGCTGACCACCGGTGCCATCTCCGCCGTCGTCGCGACGCGAAGAGGCCGTTGGCGGCACCCGGCCACGGTCGGGGGCTGGCCGGCCACCGCTGCCTGACCACCCGGTCCGCCGGCTCCGCTGGCGGAGTCCTTCCCGCTGCCGTGCAGGGCCCAGGCCGAAGCGCCGCCGATCACCGCGACGACGATCACCGCCAGCGCGGCGGCGATGAGGTTGGGCCCTCTGCCGGGCAGAGCCGAGTGTCGTGCTGCTGAGCGAGGTCTACTGGAGTGCTGTCCCACGGCGTCACCGTAAGGGAGAGATGTAAATGAATAGGTAAATGAATCGGCAGGACTTTCTGCGAAGTTACGTCTGTGCAGGTTCGTCGCTTCGGAAGGCCCGCATCGGGGTCCAACCGCCTATATCAATCAACGTCTCACGCGCAAGGTCTGGGCGATCGGTAATGATTCCGTTCACACCGTCATCGGCCAAGCGTCGGACGTTTACCGGTTTATTGATGGTCCAGGCGCGGACTTGCAGACCCATTGCGTGCGACATGTCGACGAGGCGTCCGGCCACTCGTCGGTCGGCCAACCAGGGCACGCCACCGAGGCGCCACGGCACATGGGCGGCGAGCGCGGTCGTACTCCCGCGGCCCGGGACGCGGACGCCGAGGCGAGCCGACCACATCAGTGATGACAACGACTTCCAGCCCAGCGCGCGGCGGGTGCCCGGGCTGCGTTCGACGACGGCCTCCAACCAGCTGTCCCAGCCGCCGGCCACCCAGACCCGTGAGCCGGAGCCCGTACGACGGAGGGTCGCCGCGAGCGGCTCGATCGCCTCTTCGTCCTTGACGTCCACGAGCAGCTCGGCGTCGGGGAAGGCCGCCAGCACGTCGTAGAGGCGGGTGACCCCGGGCTCGTGACGCAGGTCCGCCCATGTGGCGGCGGAGACAGGGCCGCGCCGCGTCGTCGTACGGTCGAGGGTCGAGTCGTGGAAGGCGAGGACGACGCCGTCTGCGGTCACTCGCGCATCGGTCTCGAGCGTGCGGACCCCGAGGGCCCAGGACGCGGCGAAGGCGGCCAGCGTGTTCTCCGGAGCGAGGCCCGCTCCGCCACGGTGCGCGATGACGTCCTGCACGATGCCGTCCACATGACCACTGTCCAGGCCCGCTCCCACGGAGGGCCAGAGTGGCGCGACCGTGCTTGGGCAACGTTCATGTCCGCTTCACGGGCCAGGCGCCGCAGCACCCTGTCAACATCTGTACGCCACAGCGGGTCCACAGACATGTTGCTTAGAGTTCACCCATGGCGATCGCGACCGAACGGGTGTCAACCCGCCCGTCCGACGCCGCCGCAACCCCCGATCTGGCCTTCCGCAGCATCACCTGGCGGCAGGTGCGACTGGTCGCGCTGGCGGGCTACGCGCTCACGCTGATCGTCTCGATCGCGCTCAACGGCATCCCCTTGGACCGGGTCGGTCTGACGCTGTGGATCCTCGTCGGGCTCAGCATTGCGGTGCTCGGCAAGGGCTGGTCGGCGTGGCTGCGGATCATGCGCGACTGGCTGCCGTTCCAGGGTGTGCTGCTCGCCTACGACTACAGCTACGGCATCGCCGGCCACTACGGCACCCGCGGCTATCCGCACGAGGGCGACGCCAACGTGCTCGGCTCGCCGCTGCACGTGCAGCTGCCGGTCGAGTTCGACAAGGCGCTCTTCGGCGGGACGCTGCCCAACCAGTGGGTCCAGGAGCACTTCGCGTCCGGCTCCACCATTCCTTGGTACGCCGCGGTCGTCACCCTCGTCTACTGCAGCCACTTCGTCGTCACGCCGCTGGTCGCGGTCGGCCTGTGGATCCGGGCGCGTGACCGCTTCCGCACCTGGGTCAAGCTCGTGCTGGTGCTCGCCGTGGCAGGCATGGCGACCTACTTCATCTTCCCGATGTCGCCGCCGTGGCTGGCCTCGCAGCAGGCCTACATCGACGGTCCGCCGGTCGAACGGATCACCGGCCAGGGCTGGAGCGTGCTGGGTCTGCATGTCGCCAGCCAGGTGCTCGACGACTCGCAGAACCGGTCCAACCCGGTGGCCGCGATGCCCTCGCTGCACATGGCGTACGCCGTCCTCGCCGCCGTCTTCTTCATGTACCTCACGAAGCGCCGTTGGTTGCGGGCCGTGCTCCTGGTCTATCCCGCGCTGATGGCGTTCTCGCTGGTCTACGCGGGCGAGCACTACGTCCTGGACGAGCTGGCCGGTGCGGCGTACGCGCTGGTGGTCATCGGCGTATGGCGCTGGTGGCTGAAGCGCTCGCGCGCCCGGGACGAGTCGCTGGTTGAGCCGGCCGACGCCGTGCCGGCCGACGCGGAGCCGGCCGAGCTCGAGTCGGAACTGAGTACCGGTGGTTTGACGCAGTCCGAACCGAGTCGAACCACCAGTACTTAGATCTGGCGGGAGGCGCGAAGCCTCAGAGCGCGCGGTAGACCGCCTTGCGGATGTCTTCGGGGAACGCTCCGAACAAGCCTTCGGGCACCGCGTTCGTCAACGCCACCACCGTCAGCCGGCGAGCCGGGTCGACGAACCAGGTGTGCCCGTAGACCCCGCCCCATTGGAGCGTCCCGACCGACGACGGCGGGATAGCGGCGGGATCGGTGACGACCGACCAGCCGAGGCCGAACGCGACTCCCGGGCCACGCTCGGTCTGACCCTCGCCCGCACGGGCACGGGTCATCTCCTCGACCGTTGACGGCGCCAGGATCGGGCCGCCACCGGTCCGGATCGCTTCGAGGACGGCCAGGACGGACTCCGCGCTGCCGGCCATGCCAGCACCGCCCGAGTGGTAGGAGCCCGGGTCATCGATCCGACTCGGAGCGAACCTCATGCTGAATCCGAAGGACTCGACCACGTCGCCGTCGCGCATCCGCTCCGGCCCCGACGGGCCCTCGATATACGGCACGACCAGGCGCGACGGATCGGTGACGGAGAAGCCGAGGTCGGTGAGGCCGAGCGGTCCGGTGATGCGTTCGGCCACGACCTCGCCGAGGCGCCGGCCGGTGATGGCCTCGATCGCCCATCCGACGACGTCGATGCCGGGCGAATAGCTCCAACGCTCGCCGGGAGCGAAGATCAGCGGGACCTTCGCGAGTCGCGCCTCGGCCTCTTGCGCCGTCAGGCCCGGAAGGTCCAAGCCCGTGCTGGCCCCGACTCGAGCGAACTGCTCGAAGCCCTCCGGGTCCATCCCATAGCTCAGCCCGGCGGTGTGGGTCAGCAGCTGCTCGATCGTGATCTCAGGAGTCGTGCCGTCCGGGAGGGACGGTCGGAAGTCGGGCAGGTAGCGCGTGATCGGGGCGTCGAGGGCCAGTTCGCCGGTCTCGACCAGAGACATCGCAGCGGCGGTGACGACCGGCTTGCTGATGGAGGCGAGCAGGAAGAGGGGGTCGGACGGCATCGGTGTGCCGGCCTCACGGTCGGCCAGCCCGGCGCTGCGCCGGTGCACGACCTCGCCGTCGACGGAGACCAGCACGCGGGTGCCCACGACCCGCTCCTCCTCGATGGCGCGGTCGATCACGTCGTCGATGTGCTGGCTAAGGGCGAGTGGCCTGGTGACGGTGGTCATGGCGGGCTCCGTTCGGTGGTCGAATTACGGAGCGATCGATCCGTAATGTGAGCCACCATAGCCAGATCGGCCGATCATTTCTAGAGTGGTCGTTGTGAAAAGTCAGAAGAGTTCTGAGGAGCGGCCGACGCGCCCCCGCGGTCGTCCGCGCGCGTTCGACGAGGACAAGGCGGTGTACGCCGCCGCGCAGCTGTTCTGGCAGCACGGCTATGACGGCACATCGATCAGCGAGCTGACGGCCGCGATGGGCATCACGACCCAGAGCCTCTACTCCGCGTTCGGCTCGAAAGCTGAGCTGTACCAACGATCTTTGATCAGCTACCGCGAGAACAGCGGTGGTGGCCTCCCCGCTGCGCTGGCCCTCCCGAATGCGGTCGACGCGATGGTGGGGGTCATGGAGAACGCCGCGCGCCAGTTCACCCGTCGCGGCCTGCCGCACGGCTGCATGATCTCGACCGGTTGCCTGCAGGTGTCGGCCGAACACACCGAGCTCGCCGAGCACCTGCGCGGCATACGTCGTACGGGCCGCAGGTCGGTCGAGGATCGCCTGCGTCGTGGTGTAGCCGAGGGCGATCTGCGACCGGACATCGACGTGCCCTCGCTGGCCCGCTACGTGCAGGTGATGGCACAGGGCATCGCCGTGCAGGCCACGGACGGCGCCAGCACGGCTGCACTACGCGCCGTGGTGAAACAGGCGTCGATCACGGTGGAGGCGGCGCGCGCGGACTAGGCGAGGACGTACGCCGGCGCCGGGTGCGGCGTACCGTGAAGGCCTAGGGGATCGGGGCGAACGATGGGGAGACTCTCGAAGGCGGCGGCCGGTTCGGCCGCCCTCCTGCTCGCCATGGTCATCGCTGCGTGCGGGAGCGCGAAGGACACCGACCCCGCGACGGCGACCGGCCCGACACCGATATCCGGTCAGTGGGCGCAGTCCGGCGACGAGGCGTTGCCCACCGAGACGCGCACGGATTGGGTCACGTACGGCACGCATGTCGTCCTCGCCAAGATCACCGCGGAGCGACTGCTGTCGCTGGAGACCATGCCGGCTTCGACGCCGAACGACGGCGACGGCACCCGGGCCCGGATTGCGACGTTCTCGATCATCCGCACCCTGTGGAAGGCCAAGGGCGAGGCCGACCTTCCGCCGACCGTCGACCAAACCGTCTTCGGCGTGAAGGTGACCGGCGGAAAGTCCACACCGAGCATCGTGCGAGGGCGACCAGGCTTCCTCGTCGGCGAGACGTATATCGTGCCGTTCACGATGTTCCAAGGAGAGCGAAGTCTCCTCTCGGCTGACGTCGGCGTGCCGGTTTCGGGCATGAAGTATGCCTACGAGAGCCGCAAGCCTGCCGTCATCGAGCTCACGGGCAAGACGGCAGCCGAGGTCGCCCAGATTCTTGCGAAGACTCCGCCAGATCCGGTCGCGGCGAAGTACCCCGACCTCACTCCGGAGCAGCGGTGGGGGAAGGTCAGCCAGGCGCAGCGGGCGTCGTCCACCGACAGCGGCTGACCGAGCGCGTCAGGCGATCGCGGTCGCGCCCAGGATCGGCTCGGACTCCACGATGCCCTCGTCGCTGGCCTTCTCGCTGTGCGTGAACACGCGGTCGGCCTGACGGGCACGCAGATCCAGGTGGGCTTCCGCGGGCTTGTCGTAGCCGTACGTCTCCTGGGCCTGCGAGGGCGTCGTCGTGGTCTCGCTCAGCGGCTTGATCCCGAACAGGATCGGCGCGACGACGGGCACCGTCGACGGCGAGAGCTGCTTCAGCAGCCAGAGCTGTCCGTGCGTGCTCAGCCGCATGGACCGGAAGGCGAGCTTCATCACGGGTCGGATGGCCACGTCCACGGCCTTGGGCTGCTTGGTGCCGGCCATCTCGCGCATCCATCCCGGGAAGGTGGCGATGACGGCACGGCGCATCATGAAGTTGGACAGCGACGAGACCGGCCCCAGCGGACCCGCGCGGAGGACGACCCCCGTGGCGTCGAGCAGGAAGTCCATCATCGACTGGGCATACGGAGACCCGACCAGCTGCGGCCGCATGGTCTCGAAGTACTCCCGGATGCCTTCGCGGGTGCGGGGGACGTCATCGGGCGAGCACGTCTGCAGCTCGGCGGCGAGCGCGCACTCCTCCCAGTACTGGTTCTCCTCGGCCTCGCTCAGCCGGCCCGGCCCGTACCTCTCGTAGGCGTACAGGATCGAGTGCCATGCGGTGAGGTGAATCCACAGCTGCGAGTGCGGCGCGTTGGCGTCGTACCGCTGTCCGCTAAGGGGTTCGATGCCGATGCCCTTGGAGTGCACCTTGACCAGGATGTCGGCGGCGTGTGCGGTCGACTTCGAGTCTGCGAACGCCACCATCGCGAAGTAGCGCAGCGTCCGGTCGTAGCGCGTACGGGTGCGCTTGCGGACCGCGCCGGACTGCTCGACCGACGCCACGAGATCGGGGTCCAGCTCCTCGATCGAGACTGCGCGGACGAAGCCGACGGTCAGCGAGGTCGGATAGCTCCACACCTTCCAGGTCACCGAGTCCGGGCCGAAGAACCCGTAGTCCGCATGCGGCTGGGTGTCCTTCTTGGCGAGCGGTACGAGCTTCATGAGCGGTCTCCATCGATCGTCAGTCGTCTGCGTTCCAAATTACTACGCCTGTGTAGTAATTGGCTAGGGTTGACTGTCGGGACACATCCGCCCCGTCACCGATCGGAGTCCCGTGGCAGCCGAGTCGGTACGCCGCCCACGGCGCGCCTATGCCGCGCGTCTGCCGCGCGAGCAGCGCCGCGAGCAGCTGCTCGACGCCGCGCTCGTCATCATCGATCGAGACGGATATCGAGCGGTCTCGATGGACGCCATCGCGCGTGAGTGCGGTGTGACGAGACCTGTGGTCTACGGGGTGTTCGACGACCTGAGCGATCTGCTGACGGGTCTGCTGGACCGCGAGGAAAGCCGAGCGCTGACCCAGCTCGCCGAGGCTGCCGCCGGGACACCCGCAGCTGACCTCGAGGGCTACGTCACCGAGCTGGCGCGTCGCATGGTCTCCGTCGTGATCGCCAACCCGTTGACCTGGCGTCCGATCCTGTTCAGCTCGAGCATCGGGCCCTCCGTGGTGAGGGGAAGGGTCGAGAGGGACCGCGAGATGGTCCGGCTGCGGATCGCCGAGGCGCTCGCGCTCCACCTGGCCACGAGCCCGGGCGCAGAGCTCGACTCGGAGGTCATGGCGCACGCGATCCTCGCGGCCGTCGAGCACTTCGGTCGGCTGCTGCTGGACGATCCTGAGCGGTTCGATGCCGATCGGCTGGTCGCTGCCCTGCGCGGCCTGCTGGCGGCCTTCCAGTAGCGCGGAGCCAGCCGACCTAGGCCGACCTAGGCCGGCGGGAAGTGCCTGACCGTGAGGCACTGCTCGGCGCGACCGACCGGCCCATGGATGTCGTTCAGCACCGTCGATGTGAGCCCAATCCCGTTGTCTCCGAACGTCACTGACGTATCGAGGCCAACCCAAGAGGGATCGGGTGCGCGGAGCAGGTGGATGGTCAGGTCGACGTTCGGGTAGAGCAGCTCAGTCGGACGCACGCGCGTAGCGATGCCGTTGGCGAGGTCCACAAGCGTGATGTACGCCGCGACCGGGCTGACCGTCGTACCGGCAATGAGCGCGACGTCAGTGCGCGCCCAGACCTGACGTCGGCCGTCCCGCCCGCCGGGTGCGGCGCGGTAGTCCAGGGTCTCCAGGAAACGGCCCTGCCACTCGGCGGCGGCATCGACCGGCTCGCAGGTGTCAGGCGCCGGCATGGAGGGCAGCTCGAGTCCGGCGACATCGGTGGTGTCCTGCGACTGCAGTCGCCAGGCGCGCGCACGGATGATCACGCGCTCGCCGATCGTCACAGTGGCCTCGAGCAGCTCGATCGTGCGGCCGGGCCGGATCGTCTCGACGGCGACGTGCGTGTCGGACAGGGGGATCTGGCCGAAGATCTCGAAGGCGATCCGGCTCAGAACCATGCCGTCGCGCGGCTTGTGCTGCGCGAACACCTCGGTGATGAGCCCGGCCACCACGGACATGTGCTGCTCGTCCTCGCGCCACGCGCCCTGCACGAGGATCGTCGGTCGGTAGGTGCCATCGCCCAAGGGCTCGTAGTACGCGGTCGGCTCGGTCACCACGACAGGCTAAAGGGGACTGCAGCGAGCTGGCCGACGGCCAGTCAGGCGGTCCTGGCAATTCGCATGTCCGAAACCCGGCCTTGCCGGATCCTGGTCTACATGGGGCGCCATCTGAGCTTGATCCTCGCGCACCCCGACGACGAGAGCTACGCGGCGTACGGGACGGTGGCGCGCCATGCCCAGGACGAGCAGTTCCGGCTCTCGGTGCTGCACGCGACTGACGGCGAGAAGGGCGAGATCGCCCATGGCGTCCCGGTGGCTCCGGAGGACCTCGGCGCGTGGCGCCGACGCGAGGACGAGAACGCGTGGTGCGCCGTCGGGGCGAAACCGCATCGCCACGACTGGCTCGGGCTGCCTGACGGCGGAGTCGAGGCGGTCGGTATTCCAGCGTTGCGTCACCGGATCATCACGTTCCTGCGCGAGGAACGGCCCGATGTCGTCGCTACGTTCGGTCCCGACGGGGTGTCCGGCCACCCCGACCACATCGCGATGTCGGTGGCGACCACGGAGGCGTTCGACGTCGTACGGCGAGAGCCTGGGCCAGGTCTGAAACGGTTGCTGTACACCGTGATTCCGCAGCGGCTCTTCGAGTTCTCGCAGCGATACCGCGTCCAGATCGGGTTGGAGCCGTGGGATCCGACGCAGGTCTACCACCTGCGTGGCACGGCTGATGAGCTGATCGGGGTCCAGGTCGACAACCGGGACCACGGTGCGGCGATGCTGGCTGCGTTCAGGGAGCACCGCAGTCAGCGGCGGGTGCTCTTCGACCCGGACGGCTCCGACGAGAAGTGGGTCAAGGTGATGCGCTTCGAGTCCTGGGTCGTCGCCTGGCCGCAGCGCGAACCGGGTGCGCCGTTGCTGGACGACGTCTTCGCCGAGCTCGACTGACTCAGCACTTCGTGCGGGCGGCCGCCATGTCGACCCAGAGGACTTCCCAGATGTGGCCGTCCGGGTCGGCGAACGACCGGCCGTACATGAAGCCCTGATCGTCCGGTTTGCGCACCGCGGTCGCTCCCGCGGCCATCGCCTTGTCGGCGAGCACATCGACCGCCAGCCGACTCTCCGCCGACAGTCCGAGGTCGACCTGAACCGCGTTACTCGGGTCGATGACCTGCCGCCCCGGCACGAACGAGCCGAACTGCTCGGGACTCAGCAGGATCACGTGGATGGCGTCGCTGATGTCGACGCAGAGCGCACCCGGGTCGCTGAACTCCTCATTGATGGCATAGCCGAGGGAGGTGTAGAACGCTCGGCTGCGGACGAGGTCACGTGCCGGCAGGTTCACGAACATCATCGGATGAGCGCCCATGAAGCAGACGTTAGGGCGACAGGGGTGGGTCGGCATCTCCGTTCGTGCGCATCTGGGTGAAGTCTTGGACTGCGTCTTGGGCGGCGCCGTGGGTGGCGCCCTCGGTGGCGTCCCCGCCGAGCGTCGGGAGGGCGAGGAGTACCGGAGTCGCCCAGGCCGCTGCCGGCGCGAGCATCAGGTCGTACGACGGGGGCGCGGGTCGGGTGCCTTGCAGGACTTCTCCGACCGTGATCGCCCGGGGGAGGCCGGCCGTCACCAGGTCGCGGACGAGGAGCTGACCGACGGGGTCGTCCTGCGGGACTGCTGCCGCGAGCAGCCACCACTGGCCGGTCGGTACGCCGGTGATGACGTAGGGGCCGGGCTGCATGATGCGCGTCCCAGCCACGGGAGTGCCCCGCGGTGCGGGGTGACGGAACAGGCCGACGTACACCTGCGGGCTCGGGCCGATCGCCGCAAGGGCGGCCGGCGACATCCGTACGCTGCCCTGGACCCGGCCACGGCCGGCACCGATCACGACGGTCGGCCGCGTCTCGCGCGCGGCGATCGCGTGGGGGAGGCGACGGAAGTCTCGTGGGCTGGTGCCGACTTCTTCGACGAAGCGACGGGTGAAGGTGCCCACCGAGCTGAAGCCGACGGCCATGCAGACGTCGACCACGGAGTCGTCGCTGCTGAGCAGCAGCATCTTGGCCCGCTGGAAGCGCTGGGCGGCGAGGTACTGGACCGGCGACACACCGATCACGCGGGTGAACAGCCGGGACAGGTGGAAGGTGGAGTAGCCGACGTGGTCGGCGACATCCTGGACGCTGATCGGCTCGTCGAGATGAGCGCGCAGGAACTCGGCCGCACGGATCACGGCAGCCTCAGCGGGCGGGACGGCCCGCGCGGGCTCTGCGGGTGGGACTGGCGGTGGATCAGTGGGGGTCTGCCCGGTGGCAGCCCCCTTGGCTCCTGACACCTGTTCAGAGTAGGTCGCGCCACCGACAGCCGCCTGCCAATAACGAAGGCCCGGTCACTCTTCGCTGGTGGCCGAAGAGTCGTGACAAATCACCCTGTGCGGCGCCCAGCGCCGCGGATACGTTGGTCGGCGATGGATCGGCCACGGGGCCCTTCCGGCTCAGGGGAGCGACATGCCAGACACGATCGAGGTCGAGAACCTCGTCAAGACGTACGCCGGCACCGCGGTGGTCGATGACGTCACCTTCAGCGTCCGGGACGGAGAGTTCTTCGGGCTCCTCGGCCCGAACGGTGCGGGCAAGACCACGACGCTGGAGATGATCGAGGGCCTGCGCAAACCCGACGGCGGCACGGTCCGGCTGCTGGGTGAGGCGCCCTGGCCGCGCAACCCCGCGCTGCTGCCGCGGATGGGCGTACAGCTGCAGGCCACCGCCTTCTTCGACCGGTTGACCGCGCGCGAGCAGCTGCACACCTTCAGCTCGCTGTACGACGCCCCGTCGGCTCGGGTGGACGAGATGCTCGACCTCGTCGGGCTCACCGACAAGGCCGACACCCAGGCCGAGAAGCTGTCCGGCGGTCAGGCTCAGCGGCTGTCGATCGCCTGCGCACTCGTGCACGACCCCGAGGTGGTGTTCCTCGACGAGCCGACCGCGGCGCTCGACCCGCAGGCGCGACGCAACCTCTGGGACCTGCTGCGCGAGATCAACCAGCGCGGCAAGACCGTCGTCCTGACCACTCACTACATGGACGAGGCCGAGCTCCTCTGCGACCGCGTCGCCGTCATCGACCACGGCCGGATCCTGCGTATCGGTCCGCCCGCCGAGCTGGTGCGTGGGCTCGACGCACCGGTGCGGATCTCGGTCGAACGGTCGGCCCTTGATGCGTCCGCTGCGCGCACGCTGCCCGGTGTCGATGACGTGACCGAGGACGCCTCGTCGACCGTGGTCACAACTCGTCAGCCGTCGCCCGTGCTCGCGGCGCTTGCCGAACGAGATGCCCTGGCGGGCCTACAAGTTCGAGGCGCGACCCTTGAGGACGTCTTCCTCGAGCTCACGGGACGGGAGTACCGCGCATGAGCAAGGTGACGGTGGACGTCCAGCCTCGCGCTGGGCGTACGGCCTTTGGTAGCAGGAGTTTTCGCAGTCTCGCCATCGCGATGTGGAAGGGCTTCGTCCGGGATCGAGCGAGCGTCTTCTTCACTCTCTTCTTTCCGCTGTTCTTCATCATCATCTTCGGGACCGTGTTCACCGACAGCGGCGCGTCGAAGCAGACGGTCGCCCTGGTGGGCAATGTCCCTGTCGTACAACAGCTCCCGCCGGACGCGCGCAAGGCGATCGGCGAGACCTTGGAGCTCAAGACGGGGATCCCGCGCGAGAAGGCGCTGAAGCAGCTGCGCAAGGACGACATCAGTGCCGTCCTCGAGCAGCACGGCAACACCCTTCAGCTCACGGTGTCCAACGGTGACCCGGTGGCCTCGGCGACCGTCCAGGGCGTGCTGCGCTCGGTCATCGACGGCACCAACATCGCCGTCACAGGACAGCCGCCGCGCTATACGCTGTCGGCGTCGGCGGTGCAGGACGAGTCGCTCAAAGCGATCCAGTACGTCACGCCCGGGATGATCGGTTACGGCATCGCTGTGGGCGCGACGTTCGGGGCGGCCACGACGCTGGTCGAGTGGCGCAAGCGCGGCGTACTGCGCCGACTGCGACTCGCGCCGATCCCGACGTCCTCGGTGGTGACCTCACGGGTCGCCGTCTCGATGGCCATCGCCCTCGTGCAGCTGGCGATCTTCATCGGAGTCGCGATAGTGCTCGGGCTCAAGCTCACCGGCTCCTGGTACATGGCGATACCCCTCACGCTCTGCGGCACGTTGGCGTTCTTGTCCGTCGGGCTGCTGTGCGGGTCGATCGCCAAGACCTCGGAGGCGGCGGTCGGGCTGGCCAACCTGATCACCTTGCCGATGGCGTTCCTGTCAGGAGCATTCATCCCGGTGGAGGAGTCACCTGGGTGGATCCAGGCGATCTCGAAGGTGCTGCCGATGGGCTGGCTGGTCGACGGGCTGAAGGGCACCATGGTGCGCGGCGAGGGACCGGTCGCGGCGCTGCTGCCGATGGCGCTGACGCTGGGCTTCGCGGCCGTGCTGACCCTGATCGCCACCCGGTTCTTCTCCTGGGAGGACTGACCTGCGCCGGCGAACTCATATCTGAATCACAGGTTGAGCCGCGGTCACCACAGGTTGCCGTACGACGGTGGGAGGACCCGGCGGGCGTCGTACCCCGCCGCCGACGAGAGGTACCCCCATGTCCCGTAGGACGAAGATGACCGTCGCGGCCACCGGCCTCGGCCTGGTCGCGGCCGGCGCGATCGCCGTGCCTGCCCTGGCGGCGACAGGTCCCAGCAGCACACCCAGTGTCAGCTCGCCGAGCGCCTCGGCGTCTGATGACGCGAAGGCCCGTCCGGCGCCGGGCGACCGGCTCAAGACCCTGCTGTCCGGCCTGGTCTCCAAGGGCACCATCACCCAGGCGCAGGCCGATGCGGTCACCAACGCGCTGAAGGCGGAGCGGCCCAAGGCGCAAGGGGATCGGCCCAAGGCGCCCGGACGACTGCACGTGCAGATGCGGATGTTCGGTGCGTCCAACGCCGAGATCGCCAAGGCGGTCGGCGCGACTGAGCAGCAGCTGTCGGACGGACTGGCCGCCGGGAGGTCGCTCACCCAGATCGCGGCGGCACACGGCGTCAGCAAGGCCACGCTGGTCCAGCGGCTCGGCGCGTTCGTCGACAAGGAGGCCGGCACGATCGTCGATCGCAAGGCCACGGATCGCCCGGCTCGGCCGGACGTCGACTCCGACGGCAAGGCGGGCGCCAAGGCCGAGCACAAGGGGCCGCTCGCCGACGTGCTCAGCGGCCTGGTCACCAAGGGCACGATCACGCAGGCTCAGTCGGACGCGATCACGAAGGCGCTCGAGGCGCAGCGCGGCACCGAGAAGGGGCAGCAGCGCCAGGGTGCGCCGGGCGGCGTACGCGAGAAGGCCCTGCGTCACGGCGGTGCGGGCAAGGGCGGCCCGCTCGGCGACAGCAAGGAGCTGGCGAGCCTGCTCAAGCTCTCTGAGACCGACCTCGCGACCCAGCTGAGAAGCGGCAAGTCGCTCGCCGAAATCGCTCAGGCGCAAGGGGTTTCGCGTACGACTCTGGTCGCCAAGGTCACCTCGCTGCTCAAGGCGGACCTGCCGAACATCGTGGACCGTACGCCGCCGCAGCGGCCCGCCGATCCGGGCGCCCCGGGTGCTCCGGGCGGCCCGGGTGCGCCGGGCGGCCCGGGTGCGCCGGGCGGTCGGTCGGACGTTCCGGCGCCCGATGCACCGTCCGCTGGCAGCACGGGCAGTGGCTCGGCGGACAACTCGAACGGCGGAGCCCCCGACAACGACCTCTCGGTCGGCACCCGCACCACCTGACCGCACCGCGAAGGTCTGGTCACACGGGTTCGGTCCGGTGGCCAGGCCTTCGTGGTGTCGTGGGTCACATCAGGCGGCTCACGTGTCAGGGTGGAGGCATGGGGGTCATCGAAACTGTCTCTGTACCTGCCGCCGTCTCGACGGTGGTCGACGATGCGCTTGAGCGGGTCGATGCCGCGCTCGCGGGCACGAGTTGTGATCTGGTCGGGCTCTACCTCCACGGGTCGTTGTGCTGGGGTGAGTTCTTCTCCGGGAGCGACATCGACTTCGTCGGTGTGCTGAGCCGGCCGGCCGATGACGCGGTCGTCGCGGCCCTGCGCGGAGTGCACGGTGAGCTCGCCACGATCGGCGGGCGGCCGGCGTACGACGGCATCTACGTCACCGAAGGCGACCTGACCCGGCCGGCAGCCGACCTCGCCGAGTACCCAGGGGTGCTGGACAACGTCTTCGAGCTCGGTCACCACGGCGATGCCAACCCGGTCACCTGGGCGGAGCTCGCTGAGCGGGGGATCACCATGCGAGGTACGCCGGTCGCCCAGCTCGGCGTACACACGAATCCTGAGGAGCTGCAGGCATTTACGCGCGGCAACCTTGAGGCGTACTGGGGCCGGCAGGCAGTGGTACTCGGCGTCCTCACGGAGGCCATCCCGTCGTGGGCGAGCGAGTGGTGCGTCCTCGGGATCAACCGTCTGCACCACGTGCTGCAGACGGGCCGGATCACCTCGAAGTCCGGTGCCGGTCGCTGGGCGCTCGACGAGCTGGACGCGAAGCACCACCAGGTGATCCGGGAGGGGTTGTCTGTGCGTGAGAGCGGCATCAGCGACCCGGTGTACGACGCTGATCCCCGACTGCGGCAGCAGGCCATCGTCGCGGTCATGCGGGACGTCCTGGGTCGTTACGGGCTCTGAGGCTGGTCCTCCGCTCGATCGCGTGCGGTTGTCGCTGGACGCGGTGCGGTTGTCGGCGGACCTGGTGCGGTTGTCGGCGGTATCTGGGAGGGTCGCGCCATGGCATCGCGCACCGCGAATTTCTGTATCGACGCAGCAGATCCGTACGCCCAGACCATGTGGTGGGCGCAGGTCCTCGAGGACTTCGTCCTGCCTCCGGATGAGCAGTCTCCTGACGACGAGGAGTGCGGGCTCGAAGGGCCGGACGGGCGCTACCTGCTCTTCCTCAGGGTGCCCGAGCCCAAGACGGTCAAGAACCGGATGCACCTCTGCCTGCGACCGACTGACCGCAGCCGCGACGAAGAGGTCGACCGACTGCTCGGGCTCGGCGCCACGATGGTCAACGATCTGCGCAAGCCCGACCGCGGTTGGGCCGTGCTGGCCGATCCGGAGGGCAATGAGTTCTGCGTGCTGCGACCGCTCGATCCGTCCGAGGACTCGCCTGCGTAGGGTGGGCCCGGCTCGGTCAGCGGCTCGCCCGCTCCCGGGCGAGCCGGCCGGCGTACCAGCGCGAAGGAGCGTCCCGTGATCAAGGTGAGCATCATGTACCCGACGACACCGGAGGCGCGGTTCGACCACGACTACTACCGCGACCGGCACCTGCCCATGATCGCCGAGCTGCTCGGCCCGGCATGCGAGCGTTGGACGATCGACCGCGGTGTCAGTGGGGGCGGGCCGGGAGTCGATGCGCCGTACGTCGCGATGTGCCACGTCTACAGCGAGTCGCTGGATGCGTTCCAGGCGGGGTTCGGGCCGAACGTGAAGCAGATCATGAGCGACATCGGCAACTACACCGACATCACCCCGGTCATGCAGATCAGTGAGGTCGTCGTCGACGGCTGACGCTCGCCGTTGGACAGTGCAACGTCGAGGGGAGGAGTACGTCATGAGCACCGACCTGCAGCGGATCTTCCACGCCGAGGCCCGGCCGACCATCGTGTGCCTCTGTGGCTCCAGCCGGTTCCACGATGCGTTCCAGCAGGCCAACTACGACCTGACCATGGCAGGCGAGATCGTGCTCTCCATCGGTTTCTATCCGTCCGCCAAGGCTCAGCACGGGCACGGGCACGGGCACGGTGAGGGCGTGGGGCACGACTCGGTCGAGAAGGTCGCTCTGGACGAGCTGCACAAGCGCAAGATCGACCTAGCCGACTACGTGTACGTGCTCGACGTCGACGGGTATGTCGGCGAGTCGACCAAGTCGGAGATCGTCTACGCCTCCCAGCACGGCATCCCGGTTCGCTACCTGTCTCAGGAGCGGCCGGGTTCAAGGACGCAACGGATCTGATGCGTGTCGTGTGGTTTCCAGGTACCCGTTCGCTCGTTCGAATAGGCCTCTGAACTCGGGGTCTCGAACCCTCGGGGCGGATCAACGTGACCCGGCCCGGACGATCGAGGAGCATCAGACGGCGTCGACGGCGGGTGACGCTGTGGTCGTGTGTCGCCTCGACGAGGAGCGCGAGGCGTGGGGACGGTGGCGTCGATGCGGCCGCCCGTTCGTTTGGCGCTCGTCCATCGATCAGTTCCCTGTCGCTATTTCCTGCCGTCTGCAACATGTCTCTCCCCGATCCGTGGCTGTGCTGAAGCCAGGATTCCGTTGTCCACAGAGCATGTCGCGGATCGGGGTCAAGCCTGTGGATGAACGTGCTGACGGGAGGGGGATGTGGATAACGCGAAGCCGCGAATCATGTTGGCAATAAACAATATTCACGCCCATCGGTCTTGCGGCATCGATGCGAACACCTGTACGGTCGACGGTATGGGCGAGGCAGCGCACGACCCTGATGGGCGCCCGGACAGCGAGTCGCTGCCGGGGGAGTCCTTGGTGTCTCGGGTGCCGCCGGGGCCGGCGGCTGATGCGGTGTCTGCGGCTGCTGCCGCGGTGGTTGCGTTGGAGGGGTTGCCGTCGGCGTTGCATCAGGTCGGCTCGGCGGATCTGGCGCCGTTGGTGGAGCTGCTGGGTGCCTTGAGTGATCGGGTGCAGGCGTGTGTGGTGATGGCCACCGCTGAGGCGTTGGAGCGGGGTGTGGTGCGGGAGTCGCAGGCGGCCAGCCCGGCGCAGTGGGTTGCTGCGCATGCGGGCCGCCTTGAGCCGGGTGAGGCGTCGCGGGTCGCGACTGTTGCTGCTGCTGTGAATCAGCCCGACAACGTGCTGCTGCGGGAGGCGGTCGCGGCCGGGGCGTGTAGTGCACGGGCGGCGCAGGTGAGTCTGCGGGAGCTGGGCAAGATCCTGCCGGTGCTGCCGGGTTTCGCCCGCCAGGAGTGTCTGGCGTACTTCGTGCAGGTGGCCGCGGCTGGTGGTGGTGCTAGGGAGCTGCGGCATCTGTCGCGGTGGTTGGTCGCGACGTATGCCGGTGACCGGCTTGAGGATCAGGACGCGGCGTTGGAGCGGGTCGAGGAGTTGTCGTGGTCGGATCTGCCGGGTGGGTTGCGGCGGTTCATCGTGGATCTGGCGCCGGGAAACGCGGCGCGGTTGGTTGCTGCGGTCCAGGCGGGTGCTGCACCCCAGCCGGTGGTTGACCCGGACACGGGCACGTCTTCTCCGGATCCGCGGAGTCCGGGTAAACGGCGCGCGGACGCGTTCATGGACCTGCTGAACCTGGCTGAGTCGGCGGACACCTCGACCTCGCACGGGTCCACGACCAAGCTCGTGGTCACCATGGGCTTGGATGACCTGCGCGCTGAGCACGCTCGGACCAGGGCTGCCGGCGCAGGACACACCAGCGCCGACCGTTCTAGCGCCGGGACCAGATCGGGTGCCGGTGGCGGCGGATCGGGCGGGCTCGGGGTGACGAGTCTGGGTGACACGATCGATGCCGGCACGATCCGGCGGATGGCCTGCGACGCGGACATCATCCCGATGGTCCTGGGATCACGCTCTGAACCGTTGGACGTCGGCCGGGAGCAACGCCTGGTCAAGGACGGACTACGCACCGCGGTCGTGGCCCGAGACCGGTGCTGCACCTTCCCCGGATGTGATCGGCCACCCAGCTTCTGCGAGGTCCACCACGTCCAACCCTGGTACGCCGGAGGCCGCACCAGCCTGCTGAACTCAGCCCTGCTCTGCCGCCGCCACCACACCATCGTCCACCGCGACAACCTGACCGCCACCGTCACGCCCTTCGCTGTCCGATGGCATCGGACCACCAGCACAAGCGATCGGGCCGAGACCATGACCGTTGCGAGCCGCGGCCCATGACAGCGACCGGGCGCAGGCCACGGCCCGCGGCGACCGACGCAGCCACTTGACCAAGCGCTGTACGTCGGTGCGCCAGCGGTCGCGCGAGTGCTGGCCGACCGTGTCCACGGAGTCCATAAGGTGCAGAGATGCTTCAGCTTGTCGCCCCGCGTGCCGATCTCCACGTCGCCTGGCTCGAGGCGCACCACGAGTGGGGTCCGGGCACCCACGAAGACGGCTTCGGCGTGGGGCCGGACGACGATGTGGAGTCCGCGGCCGGCTTCGCTGACTGGGTCGATCGCCTTGTCGCGCAAGCTGATCCGGCCAGCGCAGCCGCCATGGGCAAGGCGCCCTGCACCTGCCGCTGGATCGTGGAGGACGAAAAAGTCGTAGGCGGCATCGCGCTCCGACACGGCCTGACCGAGAAGGTGCAACGTCTGGGCCACATCGGCTACGGGATCCGCCCGTCCGCGCGCGGTCGAGGGCTGGCGACCTGGGCGCTCGGCCAGATGCTGACGGAGGCGGCCAGGCTCGGCGAGAGTCGGGTGCTCCTCGTGTGCAGGAGCGACAACGTGGCTTCTCGCAAGACCATCGAGCGCCTGGGCGGGGTTCTGGAGCCGACGTCGGCCCCGGAGGTTTGCCGCTACTGGATCAGCACCTGACGCGGCGCCAGCCCGACCAGGGCGAGCAGCCCACGCCACCGGGCGACACCGATCACGCCGACGCCAGGGTTCATAGATCTTTAGCCAGCCCGTCCTCGGTGATGACGTAGCCGAGCTGGTCGTACAGCGCTCGTGCGCCGTTGTTGTGACCAAAGACGTTGAGCCCCAAGCTGATTGACCCGTTCTCCTGGCACCAGCGAGCACCGGCCGTCATGATCGAGCGACCGTAACCCTTGCGCCGCTGAGCCTCGTCCACGATCACGTCGTAGACGAACGCCCGGGGTTGGGAGTCATCGATCCACAGCGTGCCGACAGTCGTGTCGCCGTCGTACGCCGTCCAGAACCGCTGGCCCGGGCTGTTGAGACCGTCGGGCACGAGTGCCGCGAACTGAGTGTCAGCGATCTCCCGGGCGAGCTCGGGCGACTCGCCCATCTGTACACGAGTCTCGACGTAGGAGGACCGCTGCTCGGACATAAAGTCGTCAAACTGCTGAGAAGTCATGGGCTGCAACGTGATTCGGCCATCATCATGAACTGGATCGCCCCTCAGGTCGATCGCCATGTTGGTCGCCTTCGACTCGAAGCCGCCGCCGTCTGCGAAGGCGGCCCGAGACGAGTCGCCCGGGACCAGCGACGTCCACAGCGACGTCGCACCGGCGGCCCGCGCCTCGGCCTCGACCAGTGAGCGCACTTCTCCGGCGACTGAGAGGTCGTCGAGGTGCACATCGCCCACGGACGCCTCACGCAGGTCGCTCGACTGGCGCCAGTAGAGCGACCCGATCAGCGACCCGTCGGCGCCCGCAACGTGGACGACATGCGCCCGCGGCGTCGCGAGGCCTTCCGGCAGAGACGCCCGAAAGTTCTTCTCCGCCAACGCGCGTGCGCTCTCCTCGTCGCCGGTCTGACCGAGGTAGCGAGTGGGCACCGCACGGTCGAGCACCTGGGCGAACCAGTCGTCGTACGCCTCCGCCGGCAACGGGACGAGCGTGACTACGGCCACCTCAGCCCTCCACCGGAGCCGGGGTGTAACCGATGACCGCCTTGGTCTCCAGGAAGTCCGCGAACGCGGTCTCTCCCCACTCGCGTCCGTTGCCGCTCTGCTTGTAGCCGCCGAACGGCGCGTTGAGGTCGACAGGGGCTCCGTTGAGGTTGACCTGTCCGGCGCGCAGCTTCGACGCCACGGCACGCACGGCGTCCTGGTCGGCGCCCGAGACGTACGCCGCGAGGCCGTACGGGGTGTCGTTGCCGATCGCGATCGCGTCCTCGACCGAGTCGTACGGCAGGATCACGAGGACCGGGCCGAAGATCTCCTCGCGCGCGATGGTCATCTCGTTGTTGACATTGGCGAAAACCGTTGGCTTCACATAGAACCCGGTGTCCAGCCCATCCGGCCGTCCGGTTCCGCCGGCGGCTAGTGTTGCGCCTTCGTCGATGCCCTTCTGGATGAGCCCTTGGATCTTGGTGAACTGCGCCTCGGACACGACCGGGCCCATCTTCACGTCACCTGTCGGGTCACCCACCGTGACCTTCTCCGCGGATGCCTTCGCGATCGAGGCCGCCTCGTCCATGCGCGCGGCCGGGACGATCATGCGGGTCGGGGCGTTGCACGACTGTCCTGAGTTGGACCACACGCCGGCGGCGCCGATCTTGACGCCCTTCGCGAACGCGTCGTCGTCGAGGATGATGTTGGGCGACTTGCCGCCGAGCTCCTGGTGCACTCGCTTCACCGTGGGAGCGGCCGCGCGGGCCACCTCGACGCCGGCGCGGGTCGAGCCGGTGATCGAGATCATGTCGACCAGGTCGTGCCCGGCGAGGGCGGCACCGACGGTCGGCCCGTCGCCGTTGACGAGGTTGAAGACACCCGCGGGCACGCCTGCGGCGTCAAGGATCTCGGCCAGGATGTACGCCGAGAAGGGCGCCTCCTCCGACGGCTTCAGCACCATCGTGCAACCCGTCGCCAGGGCCGGCGCCACCTTGCAGGTGATCTGGTTGAGCGGCCAGTTCCATGGCGTGATGAACGCGCAGACCCCGACCGGCTCGCGAAGGATGCGGGTGGTGCCACGGTCCTCCTCGAACGGGTAGTCCTTGAGCACCTTCGCCGCGGTCGCGAGGTGGCCGAGGCCCATCCCGACCTGCGCGGTCGCGGACAGCTTGGCCGGTGCGCCCATCTCCTCCGTGACCGCTGCTGCCAGGTCCTCCGCGCGCTTCTTGTACTCACCGAGAATCGCGGAGAAGAGCTCGCCGCGCTGCTCGACCGTGGTCTGGGAGTACGACTCGAAGGCCTGCCGGGCCGCCGCGACGGCCTTGTCGACATCGGCCGCGGAACCGAGCGAGATCTGCCCGGCGACCTGCTCGGTGGCCGGGTTGACCACGTCGTGTGACTGCGGCTGAGTGGGATCGATCCACTCGCCGCCGATGTAGAACTGTCGGTACTCGCGCATCCTGGCCAGGCTCCTAGGTCGACATTGACACTTCAGCGAGCATAAGTCGGGGGCCTTGTCACTCGCCCTTCGGCCAACCCTCGGGGGAGTCCTCCCAGCCCTCCTGCCGGCCGTACGGTGCCAGGTCGAGGATGTTCTGCTCGAACATGATGCGGTCCACGCCCCTCGAGCCGGTCGTGTAGGTGCGGTACACGTCCTCCCCGTCCCGCAGGAACATCGTGAGCTGGAAGCCGCCGTGCCCCACGCAGTCGGCAGCGAACGTCGTACCGGCCGACGAGGCGTACGGCACCGTCCAGCCCTTCTCCTGCCAGTACCCCGTCATCTGCTCCAACGGCATGTCGGAGATCGTCCGCCAGGCGACGCCTTGGTCGGCCAGCCCCTTGAGAAACACCACCTGGTTGGTGAAGTTGGTGCACCCGGGGCAGAAGTTGTCCGGCCCGTTGTTCATGAACTGGTAGACGGCGAGCTGGTGCTTGTCCCCGAACAGCTCGAGCAACGTGACCGGCCCGTCCGGCGAGGTGAAGGTGTAGGACTTCTCCACCTTCACCATTGGCATCCGACGGCGGCGGGCCGCGAGGGCGTCGAGCGCGTGGGTCAGCTCCTTCTCCGCCGTCAGCAGGTCGGCACGGGCGGTGGCCCACTCCTCCTCGGACACGACGGGCGGAAGGGCCGGGGCAGGCGTACGGGTGGTCTCAGTCATGTCATGACGCTATCCCCGAACTAGCCTGGCCTCGTGAGCCTCTACGACATTCCTCTCAAGTCCCTCGAAGACCAGCCGACGACCCTCGGTGCGTACGCCGGTCGCGCGCTTCTCGTCGTCAACGTCGCCTCCAAGTGTGGGCTGACTCCGCAGTACGGCGGCCTCGAGCGGCTGCAGGAGAAGTACGCCGACCGCGGGCTGACCGTCGTCGGTTTCCCCTGCAACCAGTTCGGTGGGCAGGAGCCGGGCAGCGCGGAGGAGATCCAGACGTTCTGCTCGACGAGCTATGGCGTGACGTTCCCGCTGATGGAGAAGGTCGATGTGAACGGCGACGACCGGCACCCGGTCTACCAGGAGCTGACGCAGACCAAGGACGCTGACGGCGAGGCCGGCGACATCCAGTGGAACTTCGAGAAGTTCCTGATCTCGCCCGCCGGTGAGGTCGTGGCGCGCTTCCGTCCGACGACCGAGCCCGAGGCCGCCGAGGTCACCGCCGCCATCGAGGCCAACCTCCCATCACCGCTGGTCGAGTAGGCGAGGCGCTAGCCGAGCCGTATCGAGACCCGTCGGCCGCGGTTGTTAGTCGAGCAGGGTGAAGTCGGAGAAGTCGAAGCCGGGGGAGACGACGCAGCTGACCAGGACCGGCTCGTCCGACAGCGGCCGCGCGGCTTGCCAGTGGCGGCCGGGCACGAGCGACTGGGCGACCTCGCCGCCGGGGTAGTCGGCACCGAGGCGCGTCGTCGAGGTTGTCGAGGGCGACTCGCCGTCGCCGCCAAGGGTGAGCTCGAGCGGGCCGCCGCGGTGGTGCATCCACAGCTCGTCGGACGTGACCCGGTGCCAGCGCGACTCCTCGCCCGGCAGCAGCAGGAACAGGATGCCGGTCGCGTAGGCGCGCGGACCGTCGTACCCCTCAGGCTCGAACGTCGAGGCGTGACGGTAGGTCTCGACGAACCAGCCTCCCTCGGGGTGTTGCTGGAGACCGAGTCCTTTTGCCCAGGAGGGGAGTTCAGACATCAAACGGACCTTCCGACGAGGTTGCCGATGGCGAAGGTGATCGCCATGGCGGCGGCACCTCCGAGGAGATTGCGTACGACGGCGGGCCAGGGGCGGGCGCTGCCCATCCTGGCGCTGACATGGCCGGTCAGCGCGAGCGCGGCCAGTACGGCGACGAACGTGACCGGCACTCGCCAGGACGGCGGCGGTACGAGGACGGCGACCAGCGGCAGCAGCGCGCCGACCGTGAACGCGACGAACGACGCAAGCGCGGCGTGCCACGGGTTGGTGAGGTCATCCGGGTCGATCCCGAGCTCGGCATCGGCGTGCGCGGCCAACGCGTCCTTCTTGGTCAGCTCGACGGCGACCTCGCGGGCGAGCTCGGCGTCCAGTCCCTTGTCCTGATAGATCTGCGTCAGCTCGTCCAGCTCTTCGCGCGGCATCTCTCGCAGCTCGCGCCGCTCGAGGGCGAGCATCGCCTTCTCGCTGTCGCGCTGGGTGCTGACGGAGACGTACTCGCCGACGGCCATGCTCATCGCACCCGCCGTGAGGCCGGCGATGCCCGCGACGAGGATCGCGGTCCGGTCCGAGGAGGCCCCGGCGACGCCGACCACGATGCCGGCGACCGAGACGATGCCGTCATTGGCGCCCAGGACACCTGCACGCAGCCAGTTGAGCCGGCCGGAGAGGCTCTCGTCGTGGGGTTCGTCAGCGTGTGCCACGGGCCGATCCTGTCAGACCGCCGCCGGGCTCCGACTTGGTCGTAGGACCACCGACCGTCGTCTCCGACGCAGTCCCGTAGATCGAGTGACCTGGGCCGCCGATCCTGGATCCACGGAAACGGGATCTCGGGGGAGGCCTGCTATGACGTCGACCGATATGCGGCGACAGCGCATCGCCGGTGTGCTGCTGGCGCTGATTGCGGCCCACCTGGCCGCCACTGCGCTGTACGTCGCTCGCCCGTTGCCTCTGCCGGCGCCGGCTCGCGGTGTGCTGACCGCCTACATGGAGCCGGTGTTCAAGCAGACGTGGTCGGTCTTCGCTCCGGATCCGGTGAGCGTGAACACCTCGCTCCTCGTCCGCGGCCGGACCGCCGACGGGCGTGTCACGCCATGGTTCGACGTGTCAGCGTGCGATGTCGACTCCGCGATCCGTCACCATTCCGTGCCCAACCGTCGCTACCTCACCACCTTCCAGCTGGTGAAGCACTACCGAGGCTCGTACGCCGACCTGCCGGCCGCCGCGGCTCGGTTCGGCAAGAACGACCGCGCGATGTCCGCCTTCGCTGGACAGGTCGCCACGGCGCGCTGGGGTCGCGTTGATGCCACCCAAGTACGGATCCGGGACACCCACACGGTGCCGTTCGCCGATCGAGATCGTCCGGATGCCAGTCCGCGAGTGGAGACCTGGACCAGCGGCTGGCGTACGGCCCACGCGGTCGGAAAGCAGGAGCAGAAGCCGGTCTCTGACCTCTACGGGACGACGCGATGCACGCCCTGAGCCCTGGGCAAGTGCGCTACCGGTTGCCTACGGTCCGCACTGACGACGAGATCACGGAGGACGATCTCGCAGCCTGCCCCGAGTCCCGGTCGATGAAACCGGCTGACATGCAAGAAGATTCGCCCGGGAACCGAGCGGTGCTTTGGATGTCCAAAGCACCGCACGCACTCTGGGGCACCGCGGTAGCGCGGATCATCTACGGCATCTACACCGTGCTCCTGGTCGCAGTGAACTTCACGGACCGCGAGTTCTTCTGGGGTGCGGGTTCCTCCTGGACCCAGCCCTACAGGAACGAATCCCCGTGGCCTGTCTTCCCTTTCGGCTTCTTCGCTGCGGGAGATCATGGCGTCCTCCTGACGGTCAAACTCCTCGTGCTCGGTGGGTGCGGCGTCCTGATGGCTGTCGGCCTGTTCAGCCGGTGGTCAACCCTCGCCGTGTTCTGCGCCTCGACCAGCCTGATCGCGCTCGGCCCGACATCGTCCGACACGGAGGACATCGTCTTCCGCATCCTGATGCTCTACCTCTGCCTGGCTGACACCTCGCAGCGCGTGAGTGTCGACCGATGGATCGCAACTCGGCGCGGACGGGTGATCGAGCACGGCCAGGACGCCGGTCTGCGTCGCGGGCTGTTGCCGAGGTCCTGGCGAGTTCCCTTGCACAACACCGCCGTTGCGCTGATCTGCGGCCAGCTGTCGATCATCTACGTGATGGCCGGGCTGGCGAAGGTCCGAGGCCCGATGTGGCGGGATGGGTCAGCGATCTACTACCCGCTGCACGCGGACTACCTGTCACCGTGGCCCGAGCTCGGACACGTCCTGGGTCAGGTCGGCCCGATGGTGATCCTGATGTCATGGGGTGCCGTTGCCATCCAGCTGGTGGTCCCCGTGCTCATGGCCTACTGGCGTACGCGCTTCCTGGTCGTGGCCTCGATGGTCGCGCTGCATGCGGGGATAGCCGTCCTCCTCGGACTCGGACTGTTCTCGCTGGCGATGGTCGGCGCCGACTTCGTCTTCATGCGTGACGCATCGGTCGACCGGATCCTCACGCGTCTTCGACGCTTGAAGCTCAGGCGTCTGCGGGGCCGAGGTCAGGCGACTCGAGGCCGAATCGTTCCTGCAGAGCCAGCCGGGCGGCGTACCAACCCGCCAGGCCGTGCACCGACGGTCCGGGCGTTGTTGCCGACGACGCGAGATAGACGCCCTCGACCGGAGTGCGCCACGGATGTGTCGACACGACAGGCCGTTTCAGCATCTGTACGAGATTGACGGCACCCGTGGCGAAGTCGCCTCCGGCGAAGTTGGGGCTGACCGTGTGCAGCTCTGATGCGGGTGTCGCGGTCGATGCGAGGACAAGGTCGCGGAACCCCGGGGCGTAGCGCTCGACCGCCGCCGTGATCGCCTCGGTCATGTCGACGGGGGAGTCGTAGGGCACATGGGCGTAGGCCCACAGCACGGCGTGGCCCTCGGGCGCGCGCGTCGGGTCGATGACGCTCGGCTGAGTCACCAGGACATAGGGATGCGTGGGGACCCGACCGCGCGCCACCTCGGCCTCGGCGGCAGCGATCTGGGCCCGGGTCCCGCCGAGGTGCACGGTCGGCGTACGACGGAGGTCAGGATCCGTCCACGGCACCGGACCACTGAGTGCGAAGTCGACCTTGGATGCACCGTTGCCGTGCCGAAAGCGTTGCAGCGCCTTGCGATAACGCTCCGGCGCGCGGTCACCGAGGATCTGCGCGAGCACGCTCGTGGAGGTGTCGAGGAGGACCGTCCCGTAGCCCGCGACATCGGCGTACGACGTCACGTCGACTCCTGTGAGGACGCGCCCGCCGTGGGCCGTCAGGTCCGCGACGAGGGCGTCCGAGATCGACTGGGAGCCACCGATCGGCACCGGCCAGCCGCGCGCGTGGGCGTTGAGCGTGAGGGCGAGTCCGCCGCCGGCCATCGAGAGCCGCGGATGCCGGCCGATGATGTGCGCTGCCGCGCCGGTGAGAAGAGCCGGCGCGATGTCCTCGCGGAAGCGGGCGTTCCATACGGGAGAGCCTTGCTCCAGCGTACGGAGACCGAAAATCGTTGCAGCCCAAATGCTTTCGGGGATTCCGATCAACGACTGGGTCGTGAAGTCATTGACCTCATCGACATGCTCCAGCATGGGTCCGAAGAGGCGGCGGTAGGCGCGGCCGTCCCTGCCGAGACCGTCGGCTGTGCGGGCCAGGCTGTGCCAGGCCTTGCCGACGCGACCGTCAGGCAGCGGGTGACCGAACGACAGCTCGGGCACCGCGAGCTCGATCCGCTGCTCCAGCTCGAACGCCCGGAAGAACGGCGATGCCAACGCCATCGGGTGGACCGCCGACGCGAGGTCGTGCCGGTAGCCGGGGAGAGTGATCTCGCGCGTGCTGGCGCCACCACCGGCGTACGAGTTGCGCTCCAGGACATCAACGCTCAGCCCCGCGCGGGCGAGGGTGACAGCCGCGGCGAGCCCGTTGGGCCCGGCCCCGACGACGGCGACATCGGCGGACGACGACCCATCGGCGTACGACGCATCGGCGGGCATGGACGTCCTCAGCTCGGGAACCCTGGCACTCCCAGCCTACGGGCCCGTAGGTCGCGGGCTACTCGACGTCGGCCATCCAGAAGAAGACCGCCGTCATGCGCCGCTGCAACGGGTGGGTGCCGCAGTAGGCCGTCGCGCTGTGCACCAGGTTGGCCTTGTAGAGCAGCAGCCGGTTGAACTTGTTGCCGACGCGAAGGTCCTCGACGAAGGTGTCCGGTGGTACGAACCTGGTGCCAAAGGCGTCCACGAGGTTCTGATGCGGCGCGACCACGATGTTGCCGGCCAGCTCGCCGTCGGGCATGCGCTGCCGGTAGAAGGCGGTGCCGGCATCCTCGGGCGCATCGGGCGTCAGGTAGAGCACGGCTGCGAACCGGCACAGGTTGCGCGAGTCGGCGTGCGGCTTGACGTGACCCTCGCGCTCGCCGACCAGCTGGACACAGTTGTGGTTGAGCCGGCCACCGCCCGGCGTCTCCTGCACCCAGAGGCGATCGACGCCGGTCAGCTCGCGGACGCGGGACTCCACGACCTCCAGCTCGTCCGGCTCGAGGCACGGGATCGCGCGCATCCCGGGCCAGACCTCGTCCGTGTAGGGCGCGCCGCGTTGCCAGGTCTTCTTCGCGACGCAACGATCGCGTACGACCTGCGCATCCGGGAGCACGTCGTCCACCACCCAGTAGTCACGTCCGAGGGTGGGTTCGACGTAGGGCAGGGCGCGCATCAGGCAGTCTCCGACCGGGCGGCGGACAGGGGCGTTCGGGACGCTAGGGCCGATGCGCGGCGGCAGCCCATGACACATGTCATGACCTGGCGCAGCGTTTTTAAGGGCATCTGGCGAAGTTGGGGAAACGTTGGATGTCTTTGTGCGCGGTGTTGATCACGGCCTGAGCAACTCGCCGTGAGACTCCGCAGAGCGCCGCATCACCCCTGCGCGGCGCGCCCACTCGGAGGAGATCACCATGAAGCGCAGAACGACAAAGGTTGTGCTCGCGGCTGCTGTCCTGGCCGCCTCAACCGGTCTGGCGGGTGCTGGCTCGGCTCAGGCCAAGGAGATCAACCGGGAAGTCCCGACGTTCCAGGAGTTCAAGGCCGCGACGGTCTTCGACCACGGCGTCTACATCGTCAACGGTGACGAGCCGGTCGGAGACCTCGCCCACCTGAAGGCGTACTACGACCGGATGGTCGGGGAGAGCAGCGGTGGCAAGCAGGCCAGCCTCATCGTCAACACCGTCGGCGGCGCCGATGACGTGTGGGACGCCGGGACGCTCGGCAACCTGACCTACTGCGTCAGCGACGCCTTCGGTGACCGCAAGGCCGACATCGTGGCGGCGATGGAGGGCGGTGGCGGCAACTGGGAGAACGCGTCCCCGGCCATCGACTTCAAGTACGACTCGAGCCAGGACGGCAGCTGTAACACCAGCAACAGCAACGTCCTGTTCTCGGTCGAGCCGGTCGACTCAGGTGGCCAGTACATTGCTCGCGCGTTCTTCCCCAGCTCGCCGAAGTCCGAGCGCAACGTCCTGGTCGACGCCTCGATCTGGTCCTCGGGTTCGTGGACGCCGTCGAACATCCTCGGCCACGAGCTGGGCCACACCCTCGGCTTCCGGCACGAGCACACCCGTCCCGAGGCCGGCACCTGCTTCGAGGACAACAACTGGCGTGAGCTGACGCCGTACGACTCGGCGTCGATCATGCACTACCCGCAGTGCAACGGCAGCTCGTCCGACCTGTCCTTCAGTCAGATGGACGGTGAGGGCGTCCGCGCCCTCTACGGCGGCTGATCAGCACGCGTTGATCGTGCCGGCGCCGCCCGAGTACAGCCCTCGGGCGCGCCGGCCGTATCGAGATCACTGAGCCGATCTCGCGAGGCCCGGGTGACGTACGACGTCGCCCGGGCCTCGTCGTACGCCTAGGCCTCGCCTCTCCCCGCTGAGCGACCACTCGTAAGGAGCGCATCCCGACAAAAACAAGCAGGACTGCTTGCTTTTTGATGGCGGCGCTGCGAGGCTCGTCTCACCTGCTCAGGAGAGGGATCCCGATGGCGGATGTTGTAGCGCTGCTCGCCGACCTGCACGACGAGAGCGAGGACCTCGAGCGCCTCGTCGCGCCCCTCGACGCGGCCGCCTGGCAGCAGCCGACGCCGGCGCCGGGCTGGACGATCGCCCACCAGATCGCGCATCTCGCGTGGACCGATCAGTCGGCGTTGCTGGCCGCGACCGACCCCGATGAGTTCAGCGGGCCCTACCTCCGTGACCAGATCGCGGCGTACGAGGCCGGCCGCCAACCAGTCGACGAAGGCGCCGCTCAAGGTGCCGGGACGCCGCCGTCCGCGCTGCTGGGCCGATGGCGTACCGGCCGCAAGCAGCTCGCCGATGCGCTCGGCGCGGCGGCTGGGGCGGGCACCAAGCTCCCGTGGTTCGGCCCGGAGATGAGCCCGGCCTCGATGATCACGGCGCGGCTCATGGAGACCTGGGCGCACGGCCAGGACGTGGCTGATGCGCTCGACGTCACGCGTACGCCGACGGCGCGGCTGCGCAATGTCGCGCACATCGGTGTCAGGACGCGCGACTTCGCGTTCCACACGCGTCAGCAGGTGCCGCCGGCGGAGGAGTTCCGCGTCGAGCTGACCGCACCCGATGGCGAGACGTGGACGTGGGGGCCGCCCGATGCCGGAGAGCGTGTGGCCGGGCCGGCGCTCGACTTCTGTCTGCTCGTCACCCAGCGCCGCCACCCCGACGACCTGGCCGTGGTCGCCGAGGGTGTGGCGGCGCAGTCCTGGCTGGACATCGCGCAGGCCTTCGCCGGCGCGCCCGGGCAGGGCCGGCGGCCGGGGCAGTTCGCATGACATCGCAGCCGATTCGGATCGGCAACGCGTCGGGGTTCTACGGCGACCGGTTCAGCGCGATGCGCGAGATGCTCGAGGGCGGGGAGCTCGACGTCCTGACCGGCGACTACCTCGCCGAGCTGACCATGCTCATCCTGGCGCGCGATCGGATGAAGGACTCGTCCCTCGGCTACGCCAAGACGTTCCTGCGCCAGATGGAGGACTGCCTCGGGCTCGCGCTCGACCGCGGCGTCAAGATCGTCACCAATGCCGGCGGCCTCAACCCGCGTGGTCTCGCCTCTGCGGTCCGGACAACTGCAGCCGACCTCGGCCTCGACGCGAAGGTTGCGCATGTTGAGGGTGACGACCTCACCGCGCGCGCCGACGAGCTCGGTCTCGGTACGCCGCTCGCCGCCAACGCCTACCTCGGCGCCTGGGGCATCGTCGAGTGCCTCAACGCCGGCGCCGACGTCGTCGTGACCGGTCGGGTGACGGACGCATCCGTGATCGTCGGACCCGCAGCGGCCCACTTCGGTTGGCAGCGCGACGAATTCGACGCTCTCGCCGGTGCTGTCGCGGCCGGTCACGTGATCGAGTGCGGCACCCAGGCGACGGGCGGCAACTTCGCGTTCTTCCGCGAGATCGAGGACCTGCAGCAGCCGGGCTTCCCGATCGCGGAGATCTCGGCAGACGGGTCAAGCGTCATCACCAAGCACGACGGCACCGGCGGTGCGGTCACCGTCGACACCGTCACCGCTCAGCTGCTCTACGAGGTCACCGGCGCTCGGTACGCCGGCCCGGACGTCACTCTTCGCCTGGACTCGGTGCAGCTCGAGCAGGAGGCACCCGATCGCGTACGACTCTCCGGAGTCCGCGGTGAGGCACCGCCTCCAGACCTCAAGGTGTCGCTCAACTCGCTCGGCGGCTTCCGCAACGAAGTCACGTTCGTGCTGACCGGGCTCGACATCGAGGCCAAGGCGAACTTGGTGAAGCAGCAGCTCGCGCCGGCGCTGCCCGAAGGCGCGGTCTGGACGTTGGCGCGCACGGACAAGGCGGATGCACCCGAGGAGGAGACCGCGAGCGCCCTGCTGCGCTGCGTCGTCCGGGGTGACGACCAGAAGGCCGTGGGTCGCTCGTTCTCCAACGCTGCTGTGCAGCTGGCACTGGGCAGCTATCCGGGATTCCACCTGACCGCGCCGCCCGCCGACGCGTCGCCGTACGGAGTGTTCACGGCGGGATTCGTTGCTGCTCAAGAGGTTCCGCACTTTGCGGTCCTTGCTGACGGCACCGAGGTGTCGGTCGCTCCGAGCGAGCAGACGCTCGCGCTCGCGGACGTCGAGGAGCCCCCGAGCGACGAGTGGATCATGGGATCGACCACGCGACTGCCACTGGGCCTCATCGCCGGTGCACGGAGCGGGGACAAGGGCGGGGACGCCAACATCGGTGTGTGGGTGCGCGATCACCGCGCCTGGCTGTGGCTGTCCGGTGCGCTGACGGTCGACCTGCTGCGGGAGCTGTTGCCCGAGGTGCGCGAGCTCTCGGTGACCCGGCATCTGCTGCCCAACCTGCGCGCGGTCAACTTCGTGGTCGAGGGCATCCTCGGCCAAGGGGTGGCATCGCAGGTGAGGTTCGACCCGCAGGCGAAAGCGCTGGGCGAGTGGCTGCGTTCCCGCCACGTCGACATCCTCGACATGCTCCTCAACGACGACGACGAGATCGCCCGTCGAGTAGGCGAGCCCCCAAGGGCGAGCCGTATCGAGACCACCACCGCCGCGTCCGCGGAGTCTCCCCAGACCTCACCCGGTCTCGATACGCCCTCCGCTAGCGCTCCGGGCTACTCGACCAACGCCGCGGAGGCTCCGGGCTACTCGACCAACGCCGCGGAGGCTCCGGGCTACTCGACCAACGCCGCGGAGGCTCCGGGCTACTCGACCAGCGGCGAAGGGGACGGAGATTCATGACTCTGTTGAAGACAGCAGTGGACACGAGTTCGCCTGATTACCAGGGCAATCGGGACGCGATGCTGGCCAAGCTCGACGAGCTCTCGGACGAGCACGCGAAGGCTCTTGCGGGAGGCGGCGAGAAGTACGTCGACCGCCACCACGCGCGCGGCAAGCTCCTCGCCCGCGAGCGGATCGAGCTGCTCCTCGATCCGGACACCGCCTTCCTCGAGCTGTCGCCGCTGGCCGCATGGGGCTCGGACTTCGCGGTCGGGGCCAGCATCATCACCGGCATCGGTGTGGTCGAGGGCGTCGAGTGCCTCATCGTCGCCAACGACCCGACCGTCAAGGGTGGCAGCAGCAACCCCTGGACCATGCGAAAAGGCGCACGTGCCAACGACATTGCTCGACAGAACCGACTCCCGGTGATCTCCCTGGTCGAGTCCGGTGGCGCTGACCTGCCGACGCAGAAGGAGATCTTCATTCCGGGCGGTCGGGCCTTCCGCGACCTGACCCAGCTGTCCGCCGACGGCATTCCGACCATCGCCATCGTCTTCGGCAACTCGACCGCCGGCGGTGCGTACATCCCGGGCATGTCCGACCACGTGGTGATGATCAAGGAGCAGTCCAAGGTCTTCTTGGCGGGACCGCCACTGGTCAAGATGGCGACCGGCGAGGACGCGGACGACGAGTCGCTCGGTGGCGCCGAGATGCACTCTCGCACCTCAGGACTCGCCGACTACTTCGCCGCCGATGAGCATGATGCCCTCCGTATCGGGCGACGGATCGTGGCCCGGCTCAACTGGCGCAAGGAGGGGCCGGCGCCGAGCGCGGAGGTGACGGCTCCGGCGTACGACGACGATGACCTGCTCGGTGTCGTGCCCGGCGACCTCAAGGTGCCGTTCGACCCGCGCGAGGTCATCGCACGGGTCGTCGACGGCTCGGACTTCGATGAGTTCAAGGCGCTCTACGGGTCGAGCCTGGTCACCGGTTGGGCTCAGGTGCACGGCTATCCGGTGGGCATCCTGGCTAATGCACGGGGCGTCCTGTTCAGCGAAGAGGCCCAGAAGGCAACGCAATTCATCCAGCTCGCCAACCGGAGCAGCACGCCGCTGCTCTTCCTGCACAACACGACCGGCTACATGGTGGGTGCGGAGTACGAGCAGGCCGGCATCATCAAGCACGGCGCGATGATGATCAACGCGGTCTCCAACTCGAAGGTCCCGCACATCTCGGTGCTGATGGGTGCGTCGTACGGCGCGGGCCACTACGGCATGTGCGGCAGGGCGTTCGACCCGCGCTTTCTCTTCGCCTGGCCGTCAGCCAAGTCAGCCGTCATGGGTGGTGCACAGCTGGCGGGTGTGCTGTCGATCGTGGCGCGAGCGTCAGCGGCGGCCAAGGGCAATCCCTATGACGAAGAAGGCGATGCGGCCATTCGCAAGATCGTCGAGGACCAGATCGAGGCAGAGTCGCTGCCGGCGGTGCTCAGCGGTCGGCTCTACGACGACGGCATCATCGACCCGCGCGACACCCGAACCGTGCTGGGGCTGTGCCTGTCGGCCATCGCCAGCGGACCTGTGGAAGGCGCCGACGGCTTCGGCGTCTTCCGGATGTGAGGACGCGATGCTAACCAATCTCGCTGGTCGAGTAGCCGGAGCGGGTCTCGATACGAGGCTCCGCAAGCTCCGCTTCTACTCGACCCAAGTACCGGAGGCGTATCGAGACCCGGTGACGATCGCACCTGGTCTCGATACGGGCTCGCCTAGCGGCTCGCCCTACTCGACCGGCGGTGGTGGAGAGGTGTGGCCTCTATGAGATCTGTGCTGGTGGCGAACCGCGGGGAGATCGCGCGGCGGGTGTTCCGGACGTGTCGAGATCTCGGGCTGTCCACGGTGGCGGTCTACTCCGATGCGGACGTCGACGCACCGTTCGTCCGTGAGGCCGATGCGGCCGTACGACTGCCCGGCACCGCGCCCACCGACACCTACCTGCGCGGTGAGCTGATCGTCGAGGCCGCGCAGCGCGCGGGTGCGGACGCTGTGCACCCCGGCTACGGATTCCTGTCCGAGAACGCCGACTTCGCGCGGGCCGTGATCGATGCGGGCCTCACATGGATCGGACCGCCTCCCAAGGCGATTGACGCGATGGGCTCCAAGATCGAGGCCAAGCGGATCATGGCTGACGCCGGTGTCCCGCTGCTCGACAACCTCGATCCCGAGGCGATCACCGAGAGCGATCTGCCGGTCCTGGTCAAGGCGTCTGCCGGTGGCGGTGGTCGCGGCATGCGCGTGGTGCGCGCGCTGGCCGATCTGCCCGCCGAGCTGAACGCCGCACGGGCTGAGGCGAAGTCGGCCTTCGGTGACGCGACTGTGTTCTGCGAGCCCTACATCGAGTCCGGGCATCACATCGAGGTCCAGGTGATGGCAGACCGCGACGGCACGGTGTGGGCCGTCGGTGAGCGCGAGTGCTCGATCCAGCGGCGGCACCAGAAGGTCGTCGAGGAAGCGCCGTCGCCTCTCGTTGAGCGGCTTAGCGAGACGGCGATGCCGGCCGGAGGGAGCCTGCGACCTCGGCCGGAGGAGGAGGGTCGTCCAAAGGGAACACGTCACGGTATGCGGGAGCAGCTCTTCGACGCTGCCGTGAAGGCGGCGCAGGCCATTGGCTATGAAGGCGCCGGCACCGTTGAGTTCCTCGCGGATGACAAGGGTCGGTTCTTCTTCTTGGAGATGAACACCCGGCTCCAGGTCGAGCATCCCGTCACCGAGCTCACCACGCGAACTGACGTGGTACGCCTACAGATCGACGTGGCGCGCGGCGTTCCGCTCCCGGAGGTTCAGCCGAGCTCCAACGGCGCCGCGATCGAGGTCCGGCTCTACGCGGAGGACCCGGCGCAGCAGTGGCAGCCGCAGAGCGGCACGCTGCACCGCTTTGAGATCCCTGGCGTACGAAGCGAGTTCGGTGATCTGGATGGTGCTGGTGTCCGTCTCGACTCGGGTGTCGAGAGCGGATCGGAGGTCAGCGTCTTCTACGACCCGATGCTGGCCAAGGTGATCTCGTGGGCGCCGCGACGGTCCGACGCGGCCGCGGCACTGGCCGGTGCGCTCAGCCGCGCGCGGATCCACGGCGTGCGCACCAACCGCGATCTCCTCGTCCGGGTGCTGCGGCACGAGGCGTTCCTTGCGGGCGAGACGGACACGGCGTTCTTCGACACGCACGGTCTGGCGAAGCTCGCTGCGCCCCTGGCAGATTCGGACGCCGAGGCGCTCTCGGCGGTCGCGGCGGCGCTTGCTGACGCGGCGCGGCGGCAGGCAACCGCACGCGTACAGCCGGGCCTGCCCAGCGGATGGCGCAACCTGCCCTCGCAACCGCAGCGGAAGACGTACGTCGGGGAGCAGGAGCATGAGGTCGCTTATCGGATTGACCGGGGTCGACTGCGACTCGACGGTCGTGACGACGTCACGCTGATCAGCAGTGCGCCGGATGAGGTCGTGCTCGAGGTGGCAGGCGTACGAAGGGTTTTCGAGGTTTCGTCGCCTGGTCTCGATACGGCTCGCCCTGGGGGGCTCGCCTACTCGACCAGCGGAGCCGCTGGTCGAGTAGGCGGAGCGCTAGCGGAGCCGTATCGAGACGAAGGCCATGTCTACGTGGACTCGGCGCTGGGGTCGGTGTCGTTGGTGGCGGTCGAGCGGTTCCCCGACCCGACGTCGAGCGTCGCCCCGGGATCCCTGGTCGCACCGCTGCCGGGCGTCGTGATGTCCGTGCTGGTCGCAGCGGGTGACGAGGTGACCGAGGGCCAGCCGTTGCTGGTGCTCGAAGCCATGAAGATGCAGCACACCATCGCGGCGCCTACCACCGGCGTGGTGACCGAGCTGCCCGTCACCCAGAACCAGCACGTCGAGGTCGGCAGCGTGCTGGCCGTCGTATCTCCCAGCGGCGACGATGCCGGCTCGGAGGAGCCTGCGACGCCGACCGGAGAAGGAGCGCGACAAACGACTCAGAAGGAGAGCGCATGAGTGAATCCCAGGGGCTGCAGTTCGTGGAGTCCGAGGAGGTTGTCGCGCTGCGCGCGTCAGTGGGCCAGCTGGCGAGCAAGTACGGCTGGGAGTACCACGACAAGAAGGCTCGCGCCCACGAGAGCATGACCGAGCTGTGGGCGGATGCCGGCGCGGCAGGGTTCCTGGGCGTGAACATCGCCGAGGAGTACGGCGGTGGCGGGGCCGGTATCTACGAGCTCTCGGTCGTCCTCGAGGAGCTGGCGACCAACGGCTGCCCGCCGCTGATGATGGTCGTGTCGCCGGCGATCTGCGGGACGATCATCGGCCGCTTCGGCACCGATGAGCAGAAGAAGCAGTGGCTCCCGGGCTTCGCTGACGGATCGAAGATCATGGCGTTCGGCATCACTGAGCCCGACGCCGGCTCCAACTCGCACCAGATCACCACGACGGCACGTCGGGACGGCGACGACTGGCTGCTCAAGGGCCAGAAGGTCTTCATCTCCGGTGTCGACACGGCCGATGCGGTTCTGATCGTCGCGCGGACCGAGGAGGCGAAGACCGGCAAGCTCCGGCCCGCGTTGTTCGCGGTGCCGACGGACGCTGCGGGGTTCGACGCGAAGCCCATCGAGATGGACATCCACGAGCCGGAGAAGCAGTTCACGATCTTCCTGGACGACGTCCGGCTCCCCAAGGAAGCGCTGATCGGCGAGGGCGACGCCGCGCTGATGCAGCTGTTCGCGGGCCTCAACCCCGAGCGGATCATGGCGTCAGCCATCGCCGTCGGGGCGGGAAGGTTCGCGCTCAACCGAGCAGCGGCGTACGCCAAGGAGCGTGAGGTCTGGGGCAAGCCGATCGGCACGCACCAGGGCGTCGCGCACCCGCTGGCCAAGAGCCATGTCGAGATCGAGCTGGCCAAGCTGATGATGCAGAAGGCCGCCACGTTGTACGACGCGGGCGACGACTTCGGCGCGGGGGAAGCCGCCAACATCGCCAAGTACGCCGCCGCGGAGGCGAGCATTGCGGCGCTGGACAACGCGATCCAGACGCACGGCGGCAACGGCCTCACCCGGGAGTACGGCCTCGCCTCGATGCTCAGCTCGTCGCGGATCGCGCGGGTGGCGCCGGTCAGCCGGGAGATGATTCTCAACTTCGTCGCCCAGCACTCACTGGGTCTGCCAAAGTCTTACGGATGACGGACACTTCAAATTCGTTGGTAACACTTGCCGTTGATGCAGGTGTTGCCACGATCACCCTTGACTCGCCGCACAACCGGAACGCTCTGTCGAGTGCGCTGGTGACCCAGCTGAAAGATCGCCTACAGGCGGCCAAAGGCGATACGTCCGTGCGGGCCGTCGTACTCACGCACACGGGGACGACCTTCTGTGCGGGCGCGGACCTCACGGAGGCGTCCGGCGGGTCGATGAGCGACGGTGCGACTCAGCTGCTCCACCTGCTGCGGCTGATCATCGACCAGCCACAGCCCGTCATCGCTCACCTCAAGGGACACGTCCGTGCCGGCGGCCTCGGCCTGGTCGGCGCCTGCGACATGGTGGTCGCGGGTCCGGAGTCGACGTTCGCGTTCACCGAGTCGCGGCTCGGTCTGGCGCCCGCGATCATCTCGCTGACCGTGCTGCCGCGGCTGACCAACCGCGCCGCGTCCCGCTACTTCCTCACGGGCGAGAAGTTCGACGCGGCGACAGCAGCAGAGATCGGCCTGGTGACCGACGTGGGGGAGGACGCCGAGGCCGGGCTCGCCGCCATCCTCGACGCGTTGCGCAAGGCTTCCCCGCAGGGGTTGCGCGAGACCAAGAGACTCACGACGGCCGGCGTACGACGGACCCTCACCGATGGTGGGGGAGCGATGACTGAGCTGTCGTCGTGGCTGTTCGGCTCCGAGGAGGCCCGCGAGGGCATGCTGTCGTTCCTGGAGCGGCGCCCGCCGCGCTGGGCCCCATCGCAGGAGGAAAGCGCATGAAATCGCTGCAAGGCCGCACGATCCTGATGTCCGGCGGCAGTCGCGGGATCGGCCTCGCGATCGCGCTGCGGGCTGCCCGCGACGGCGCCAACGTCGCGATCCTGGCCAAGACCGACCAGCCGCACCCCAAGCTCGAGGGCACTATCCACACCGCGGCCGATGAGATCCGCAAGGCGGGCGGTCAGGCCCTGCCCGTCCTCGGTGACGTCCGCAACGACGAGCAGGTGCAGGCGGCCGTCGATCAGACGGTGGCCGAGTTCGGCGGCATCGACATCGTCGTCAACAACGCCAGCGCGATCGACCTGTCCAAGACCCCGGACCTGGCGATGAAGAAGTACGACCTCATGCAGGACATCAACTGTCGCGGCTCGTTCCTGCTGTCGAAGACGGCCCTCCCGCACCTGCAGAAGTCGAGCAACGCGCACATCCTGACGCTCTCACCGCCGCTCAACCTCGACCCCAAGTGGGCGGGTGGCCACCTCGGTTACACGATCGCGAAGTACGGGATGAGCCTGACGACGCTAGGTCTCGCCGAGGAGCTGAAAGACCGTGGTATCTCAGTGAACTCGCTGTGGCCGCGCACGATGATCGCGACCGCTGCGGTGCTCAACCTGCTCGGTGGTGAGCAGGTGATGGCGACGTCCCGCAAGCCAGAGATCGTCGCCGACGCGGCGTACGCCATCCTCACCAAACCTCCACGCGAGGTGACGGGACAGTTCCTGATCGATGACGAGGTGCTGGCTGCCGAGGGCGTCACCGACCTCTCGTCGTACGCCACCGGTGACGGCGAGCTGGCCCCGGATATTTTCCTGGACTGATCCATGACCTCCTCGACCAGAGTCACGAAGACGCGCGAGCCGCAGCAGGATCGCAGCCGCGCGACGCAGCAGCGCCTGCTCGAGACCGCGGTCGAGTGCCTGGCCGAGCTGGGCTGGGCGGCGACAAGCGTCGGGCTGGTCGCCGAGCGGGCCGGGGTGTCGCGCGGCGCGGCACAGCACCACTTCCCGACGCGGGAGGCGCTGTTCATGGCGGCCGTCGACCACATGGGTGAGCAGCGCGGTCAGGAGTTGCGGGGCCAGGCGGCCGAGCTACCGGACGGGCCCGATCGCACGCTGGCCGTCCTCGAGCTGATCAGCGGGTTCTACATCGGGCCGCTGTTCCGCGCCGCTCTTCAGGTCTGGGTGACGGCGTCCTCAGACGAGGCCTTGCGAGCCAAGGTGATCCCGCTCGAGGCGCGGTTCGGCCGCGAGGTGCACGCCGCCACGGTTGAACTGCTGGGACTCGATGAGTCCGTCGAGGGCGTACGCGAGACCGTGATGGCGACCCTCGACCTGGTGCGCGGCCTCGCCCTCGCCGACATCCTGACCGACGACTCACGCCGCCGCACCCAGGTGCTGCGGCAGTGGGCCTCCGTGCTCGACCAGACCCTTGAGATGGGAGTCTGAACGTGACCACCGACCGTCTGATCACCGACAAGCTCGAGCACTGGGCGCAGACGCAACCCGATGCGCCGGCCATCGACTTCCAGGACCAGGCGCTGACCTGGGCTGAGTTCCGCGATCGGGTGCATCAGGTCAGCGGAGGTCTGCTGGCGCTCGGCGTCTCAGGGGGCGACCGCGTCGCGACCTTCGACAAGAACCACCTCGCCGGCATCGAGGTCAGCCTCGGCGCCTCGGCCATCGGAGCCGCCCACGCGATCCTCAACTGGCGACTCATCGGCGACCAGCTCGCGTACGTCCTCAAGGACTCCGCACCCACGGTCGTCTTCGTGGGTGCCGAGCTGCTGCCGGCGTACGACGCGATCAAGGACCAGCTCACCGGCGTACAACGTGTGATCGTCGTGGGTGGCGACGCGGACGGTTATGAGCCGTGGCTGGCGCGCGCCGAGCCGGTCGAGCCGCTGCGTGAGGTCAAGGCTGATGAGACGGCGTTGATCATGTATTCGTCTGGTACGACTGGGTTCCCGAAGGGTGTCGAGCTCACTCACCGCAACCTGAACACTCACAGCGCCCTCTCCCAGGGCGAGCTCGACGCGGCCCCGGACTCCGTCTCCCTGGTGGCCATGCCGCTGTTTCACGTTGGCGGCACCTGCTATGCGCTGGGTCGCATCGCGCGCGGCTCCCACCTGATTCTTATCCGCGAGGTCGACCCGGCACTCCTGCTGGCGGCGATGGGCCAGGGCGTGACGCACATCTTTCTGGTGCCTGCGGTCGTCGGCATGGTTCTCGCAGCAGGCGACGGCGCGATCGCGTTGTTCGCGGGGCTGGACGAGCTCATCTACGGCGCATCGCCGATGCCGTTGCCGATGCTGCGGCGAGCCCTCGAGGTCTGGCCTGACGTCGACCTGGTCCAGGTCTACGGGATGACGGAGTTCGCGGGTGTGATCTCGAGGCTGACCCCGGAGGCGCATCGGGACACCGAGCACCCGGAGCGGCTGACCTCGGCCGGCCAGGCGATTCCCGGCGCCGAGATGCGCATCGTCGATCCGGCGACCCTGGAGGACGTCGAGCCCGGGCAGGTCGGTGAGGTGTGGTTCCGCACCGCACAGACGATGAAGGGCTACCTCGGCAACCCGGATGCGACCGCAGAGGCCAAGACCAGCGACGGCTGGATGCGCACCGGCGACCTCGGCCACGCCGACGAGGACGGCTTCGTCTTCATCGTGGATCGCATCAAGGACATGATCATCAGCGGCGGCGAGAACATCTACGCGCCCGAGGTCGAGAACGTCCTGGCCGCTCACCCGGCGGTGGCCGAGGCGGTGATCATCGGCGTACCCGACGAGAAGTGGGGCGAGGTCGTCAAGGCCGTCGTGGCGCTGGCGCCGGACCAGAGCCTGACCGCCGAGGAGCTGATCGCCTACAGCCGCGAACGGCTGGCGCACTACAAGTGCCCGCGCAGCGTCGACTTCATGGAGGCGCTGCCCCGCAACCCGTCGGGCAAGGTGCTCAAGCGCGACCTGCGCAAACCGCACTGGGACGGTCGCGACCGCACGGTCATCTAGCCCCACAACACAAATTGACTGGAGTAACACTTCATGCCTGTTACTCCAGTCAATTTGTGCTGGAGGGTGGCGTCAGTTGGCCGGCAGGGCACGACCGCCGGGTGACTGCGTGGCCACCAGTTGGGACCCTCTCAGCACCACCCGCCAGATCTCCTGACGGCTGACATCGGCGCACGGCGCGGAACGCTTGCCGATGCTGACGGTCACGGTCCCCGCGCTGATCGTGGGCTGGCCGATCTCGCTTCCGCAGTTGTCGGTGGCGGCCAGCTGGGCAGGGTTGGTGATCTGCACGGCCGTACGTTTTTGCGGATCCCAGACCCACACGTGCAGGCTTCTGAACCAGTCGTTCTGCGTCGTGCCTGGCTGACCGAGCGGTGAGCGCATGACCCGCAGGCCCGTTACGGCGTCGAGGTAGCCATCACCGTTGAGGTCGCTGTAAACCGGAGTGGTGGCCGGATCGGGGATCCAGGTGTACTCGACGCCTTGGTCCGGCACCGGCAACGTGTACATACCGCGGGTCAGTCGCACCGTGCCGCCCGGCGCGAGCCCTTGGCCGCGCCACGTCGCGCTGCCGAAGTTGAACCGCTTGATCGAGTCGGTCGGCTGGCTGGGTGCGGTGGCGGTCGGGGAGCTCGTGCTGCTTGCGGAGGGCGAGCCGCTCCGCAGCGGCGCCGATGCGCCGGTGTCGAGGCGGGTCACGCCGAACGAGGCAACCGCGGCCTTGGCGGGTGCGACGCGGACCGGGTGGCCGGTGTATCCGGGCCAGCGCGTGCCCGTGATCGCGGTCGGCAGCTTGGCTTCGGCGGCCTGCGCGAGAGGGTTGCCGCAGTTGCACTTCACCCGTGGCACACCGCGGTCATCGACGAGCACTGCGGTGCCGGCCTGCAGCACCGCGGGATAGGTGACGGCCTTGCCGTGCTTGTAGTCGGAGTTGGTGACCAAGGTGTCAGACCGCAAGATCACGGGTGTCAGTCGAGCGACGGTCTGCGGGATCTTGGCCACGGTCGTGTCGAGCAGGCCGGCCCACACCTTGGCGCGAGCCGGGTCCTTGGTGATCATCGCGACCAGGCGAGCGGTGTCGCACGGCGGCTGGGCACCGTCGAGGACTCCGTACAGACCGGCGGTGTCCCCGCCGACCGAGCCGACCGCTGCCGGTGTCGTCGCGCCGCCCGCTGTCGTTGCGCCGCCCGGCGTACTGGTTGAGGGGGTTCCGTCGCGGCGTAGGTAGGGCTGGGCGAGGGTGTCGGAGGGTTTCTGGTTCACGGTGGTGTCGGTGAACGGGTTGCCCGTGGTGCGATCGGCTGGCAGCAGCACCACCGACTCAGGTGCGTCATCGGACAGCACTCTCACACCGATGGTCGTGCCCACCCCGATGACCGCCAGGACCGCGAGCACGGCCGCGGTCCACTGCAGCGCTCCCCAACGCCGTGGCGTGGTTCCGTCCGCGGGTACGGCCGCGCGTAGCTGCCGGGCCAGCTCACCGGTCTGCGCGGGCCGCTTCGCCGGGTCCTTGTCGAACCCCCCACGCAGCACCGCGTTCACCTGCGGGGTGACCGGGCTCGGCAACGGCGCCGGGTAGTCGTGCAGCTGAGCCGCGACGATCGCATCCCGACCCTGGTGCGGCACCGCCGGTGTGCCGGCGAGCATCTCGTACGCCACACACGCCAACGCGTACGTGTCCGCCGCCGCGGTGGCCGGCTGATCACTGAAACGCTCCGGCGCCATGTACCGCCAGGACCCGATCACCGCCGCCGACTCGGTCAGCCGCGTCTCATCGGCGCGGGAGGCGATGCCGAAGTCAGCCAGGTAGCAGAAGTCGTCATCGGTGACCAGGATGTTCTCCGGCTTCACATCCCGGTGCGTCAGGCCCGCCCGGTGCGCCGCGTCCAGGGCGCCGGCGATCTGTTCCACGATGTGCACAGTCCGCTTCAGGGAGAACGGGCCGGCCTTGGCCAGCACCTTGGACAGGTCGGTGCCGGTGACCAACGGCATCTCGATGAACAGCACACCCTCGATCTGCCCGAACGTGTGGATCGGCACGATGTGCGGGTGCGCAACGGACGCGGCCGTACGCGCTTCACGTTCGAATCGTGTTCGGTACGAAGGGTCTTCACCCAACCGCGTCGGCAACAGCTTGATCGCTACGGTGCGGTCCTTCTCGGTGTCCCAGGCCCGGTAGACCTCACCCATCCCACCGCGGCCCAGCAACGCTTGCAGCTCATAGATCCCGAACCGAGACCCCACCCGATCCGACATCCCGCGCCTCCCCGACCGGCCATCCACCGCGCCGGACACTATCGGACCGGCGCGGCACCGTGGGGTTACCGACGAACGTGACCGACCGCCGGTCGTACGCGGCTGGCCGCCGGGCGTACGAGATCGGTCGCCGGGCGTACGAGATCGATCGCCTCGTGCACGGCGACGGCGTCGGCGAAGGTGGGCGCCGTCGTACGACCAGTGGTCAGGTCCTCGGCGATCGCGCGATAGAGGGCGGCCACGTTGCGCGCCGCGACCGACAGCTCGGTGGTCTCAGGCGCGCGGGCGGTCCGGCCCTCGCGAGTGATGAGCTCGGCGTGGAACGGCGCCATCTGCGGCTGACGCATCCGGGCCTCTTCGACGTCCGCGGACCAGAGATGGAGCGTGCCGTCGGTGCCGGTCAGCCAGATGTCGGTGCCCGCCGCGGGGTCGCCGTCGAAGACTGTGGCCGCGCCGAGACCGTGCGACCCGAGGGTGAGCTGTGCGGTGAAGACGTCGGGTGCGGTCGCGATGAGCGGCTGGTCGGTCGTCACGTTGTGCAGCTCGGTGCGGACCAGGTCGGTCGTGCCGGACGTGACGGCGAGGTCGGGTACGACGTGGTGCAGCAGATCGAGCAGGTGCCCGCCGTGGATCTCGACGTTGCCGGCGCCGGTGCGGACGTCGACGGTGTACGCGTTGGGCTGGTCGATGCGCCCGCCCTTGGCCCGCGACGACCGGACCGACAGGCCGATCAAGGTGCCGAGGGTGCCGTCGGCGACGAGCGTGCGAGCCCAGCCGACGGCGGGGTCCATCCGCGCCTGCAGACCGACGAACCCGCGTACGCCGGCACGGGCGGCCGCATCCGTCATCAGGCGGGCCTCCTCGGTCGTCAGTCCCAGGGGCCACTCCGAGAAGACGTGCTTGCCTGCGGCGACGGCCTGCTCGACCAGCTCGCGGTGGGCGGGGACCTTGACCGAGATGACCACGAGGTCGACCTCGTCGAAAGCCGCCAGGTCACTCGCCGACGTGAACGGTCGGGCTCCGGTCCTGCGGGCGGCCTCCTGCGCCGACTCCTCGCGGGTCGTCGAGACGGCCGCGATGCGCAGCTGAGGGACCGTCGCGATCGCCGGGACATGGGCGGTGAAGGCCCACCCGTGATCCACGCTCGCACCGACGATGCCCACACCGATTGACTCAGTCACGGCCTGCTCCTCGTTCGATGGTTGTCGAACTTTGACTGTAGCCAGGGTTCGATGAGTGTCAAACCTTGGGTCGGCCCAGCATGGTCAGGTGGGCCCGGAGTTGACCTTCGTCCTGCTTGAAGGTCAAGGCTGTCCTCATGGCCGGACCCGAACCTCTCCTCACGATCAGCTCGTTCGCGCGCCTCGTCGGGCTGAGCCCGAGTGCGCTGCGGTTCTACGACGACTGCGGGCTACTGCGTCCCACGGACGTCGATCCTCGGTCGGGCTACCGCTACTACACGGCTGAGCAGGAGCGGCGGGCCGTGCTGATCCGTCGGCTTCGACGAATCGATCTGCCGTTGCAGGAGATTCGCGCCGTTCTCGACGGACCGCGCGACGAGGGCGTGCGGGTGCTCCGGGCACACGTCGAGTCGAGCGCGCATCGAGCGGACCAGGCACGCGAGGTCGCTGACGACGTCATCGCGGCGTTGCCCGATGCCAACGGCGGGTCAACCGAGCCCACCACTCTCGTCATCGGCGGGCCGGAGCTGGCCAGTGCCGTACGCCAGGTGTCACCGGCCGTCGCCCGGGACGAGTCGATCGCGGCCTTGACCGGCGTGCTGCTGGACATCACCCCGGACGAGCTGGTCGTCGTGGCGACCGACCGCTACTGGATGGCGATGCGTACGCTCCCCGCGACCGAGCAGGGCGGGCCCGCGTGCCGGCTCCTCGTGCCGGCGGACGAGCTGGTCGGGCTGGCGTCCTGGGCCAGCCGGCACCATCGCGTCCGCCTCCGGGCAACGTCCGGCGCGGCCGAGCTGGAGGCTGACGGCGACGTCCGTGTCATCGCGGTCGTGAACGACGAGTTCCCCTCGTACCAGGCCATTCTCGCCGGTCTGCCCGAGCCGACCAGTCGCGCGATCGTGGACCGGCAGCGCCTGCTGGACGAGGTCCTCGCGGCCGAACCGGACGAGCCGCTCGTGCTGACCTCCGGACCCGACCACCTCGACCTGCGCGTCGACGGCGACCGGCACGGCGTACGCCTGACCGCCACCTGCTCGGGTGCGCCGATGGCCGTCGCGTTCCAGCCGGCGCTCCTGGCCGGCGCGCTCGCGACCAGTGTCGGACCGGACGTGCTGCTGGAGGCCTCTGCGACCGATCGTCCTGTCGTGGTGCGGTCCGCCGACCAGGGCTCCTTCACCACGCTGGTGATGCCGACCCGACGCGCCGACGAGGCGCAGGAGCAATGACCCAGGCTGCCGTCGCGCCCAGCGTGGAAGCGGTGCGCGCCGCGCTCCCGCGTTCATACATGGCGTGGACGTTGGCGGCCTCGGTCAGCACGCTCGGGTCGGCGGTACTGTCCTTCGGATCTGCCTGGTACGCCAGCGGATTCGGTGAAGGTACTGCGGGCCTCGTCGCCACGATGGTCATCGCGCCACGCGTCGTTCTACTGCTGGTCGGCGGAGCGGTGGCCGACCGTTGGGGGCCGCGTCGGGTCATGGTCGCCGGCGACGCGGTGATGTGCGCGGCCGCGCTCGCCGTTGCCCTCGCAGCAGCGATGGACGGCGTCACGGTCTCGCTGCTCGTGGCGATCGCCGCCATCAGCGGGATCGTCGACGCGTTCTATCTCCCTGCGGCAGGCGCCATGCCGCGACTCTTCGTCGCCGGCGGCGACATCTCCCGCGCGCTCGCGGTGCGTACCGGCCTCTCCCAGATCGCCTACCTCTCCGGACCGGCCCTGGGCGCCTTGGTGGTCGTCACCGTCGGACTTGCCGGCGCGGCCACGGCGGACGCGGTCACGTTCGGGCTCGTGCTCATCGTGCTGCTGGCGGTACGTCCGCCGCTGGAGTCCGCATCGAGCGCTTCAGAGGGAGGACATCTCCTCGGTGGCATCGCCAGCTCGCTACGCGCGATGTGGGCCGACCCGTTCCTGCGTCCTGTCCTCGGCTCGATGGGGTTGCTCGCGGGTGCCGTGCTCCCGATGTTCGGGCTGGGGGTGCCATTGCTGGTGCGCTACCGCGGCTGGGACGCCGCCGCCGCTGGCTGGATCGAGGGTGGCTGGTTCGTGGGCACGCTGTCAGTGACGGTGCTGATCGCGCGCGTGGGCGCTCATCGGCGGGCGGGACTGGTCGGCGCCGTGACGCCGCTCGTTGCCGCCATCGGGACAGCCATGATGTACGCCGGACGCTCACCTGCCGTCGTCGCAACCGGTGCCGTGGTGCTCGGCGTCGGGGTCGCCCTGTGCACCAGCCATCTCGGTCCGCTCTTCGTGACATCGAGCCCACGTGACCAGCTGTCCCGGTTTCAGTCGGTGTTCGTGCTCGTGCAGATGGTGCCGCTCCTCGTGTCCAACGGCGTATTCGCCTGGCTGGCAGGTCGATTCGGCGCACCAGTCATCTTCGTAGCGTCCAGTGGACTCACGGTCCTGACGAGTGGATGTCTCCTGCTGAGCCGGCCCGTGCGTACGGCCGCCTCGCCTGGCCGCGATTAGCGGACACAAGCTGTCCGCTCCCGTGTCTACCGTCGGAGGCACCGCCGCAGCAGCCGGGCGGACCGACGAGCACAGGAGCAGATCGCCATGCACGAGCGCCAGCCCGATGGATACACGACCGTCGCTCCGTGGGTGGTCACCGATGACACCGGGACGTGGCTGGACTTCGTGAGCGCCGCGTTCGATGGCAAGGAGCAGGGTCGGGTGCCGATGGACGACGGCTCGATCGGCCACGCGGAGATCCGCGTCGGTGACACGGTCGTCCTGGCCTTCGACCGTCGCGAGGGCTGGCCGGTGATGCCGTCGCTGCTGCGGATCTGGGTCGACGACGCCGACGAGACGATGCGCAACGCGGTCGAGGCAGGAGCAACGATCGTGACCGAGTCGCTCGACCAGGCGTTCGGGCAGCGTGGCGGGCGCGTACGAGACCCGTTCGGCAACATCTGGTGGGTGAGCTCGCAGGTCGAGGAGGTGCCGTTCGAGGAGGCCATGCGTCGTCTCGGCGAGCCGAGGTACCAGCAGGCGATGGACGTCGCGCAGAAGACCTTGGACGCCGAGCTGACGGGCGGGGCCGGCACGTCGGTGGGCATCGTTCAGGCGGACTGAGCCTCCGACGCGCACCCTCGCTGGATAGCCTGCGGGGGTGCGTGTCGTCATCGGGGAGGATCTGGCGCTGCTGCGCGACGGTTTGGTGCGCCTGCTGCAGGACCACGGGTTCGAGGTCGTCGCAGCGGTCGACAACGGTCCGCAGCTGCTGCGTGAGCTGGTCGGACAGCGTCCCGACGTCGCGATCGTCGACATCCGGCTACCTCCCACCCACACCGACGAGGGCCTGCGCGCGGCGCTGAGCGCGCGCGAGCAGGTGCCCGGTCTGCCGATCCTCGTGCTGTCGCAGTACGTCGAGCAGCTCTATGCCCGCGAGCTGCTCGCCGATGGCGCGGGCGGGGTCGGCTACCTCCTGAAGGAGCGAGTGACCGACGTCGTGGACTTCGTCGATGCCGTACGCCGGGTGGCCGGCGGAGGGACGGCGCTCGACCCGACTGTGGTCGCCAAGCTGATGGACGCCAAGCAGCGGCAGCTCCCTCTCGATCGGCTGAGTCCGCGCGAGCGCGAGGTGCTCGGGCTGGTTGCTCAGGGCCGGTCGAACGCCGCGATCGGCGAGACGCTGGTGATCACCGAGAAGGCCGTCGGCAAGCACACGAACAGCATCTTCACCAAGCTCGGACTGCACGTGACCGGTGACGACAACCGTCGCGTACTCGCCGTCCTCGCCTACCTCGAAGGCCGCGCCAGCACCGACGGTTGAGCCCACCCATCGCGGTCACCTGGTCTCGATACGGCTCGCCCTTGGGGGCTCGCCTACTCGACCGGCGGGAGGGGCGCGCTTCAGTGCCCCATGTGGTGAGGCGCAGGTTTTGGATGGGGTCCTGCGGAGACTGTGCACTGCCCCAGGTTGCGGGGCAGTGCACAGTCAGCGATGACACTCGTTTCCGATCGCTTGCCTCGTCTGGTGGGGCGGTTCCCCTCATTGAGCCGCACCTCGTTGGTTGAGCCGGGCGAGCGCCCTGGCGCGAGCCCGAGTCGAAACCCGGAGAGTCACAGGGAGACTCAGCGTTCGTGGTCACCTGGTCTCGATACGGCTCGCCCTTGGGGGCTCGCCTACTCGACCAACGAGTGGGGCGGCTCAGCCGGCGCGGAGGGGGAGGCGGACGGTGAAGGCGGTGCGTCCGTCCACGCTCTCGACGGCGACCGTGCCGTGGTGCAGCTGGACGTTCTCCTTGACCAGCGACAGCCCGAGTCCGCTGCCTCCCTGGTCCTCGGAGCGGGTGCGCGCGATCTCGCCCTTGTAGAAGCGGTTGAACAGCTGAGCCTGCACCTCCGCCGGGATCGCCGGCCCGGCGTTCTCGACCGTGATGGTGGCGTGCGTCGCATCACCCTGCAGACGCAGCACCACCGGCGGCTGCCCGTGCCTCACCGCGTTGCCCACCAGGTTGGCGACGACCAGCTCGATCCGCCGCGGGTCGACGTCGGCGTGGATCCGTCCCGGAGTGGCCGCGACCGAGACGTCGTTTTGCCACCCGCGGTGCCGAATTGTGTTGTGGCTCAACGCAACCAGGTCGGTCGGCTGCAGATGAAGGGCGGCCCGGCCACTGTCGTACCGAGACAGCTCGATCAGGTCGTCGACCAGACGAGCGAGGTTGCGGGACTCGGCGATGAGCAAACCGGCGGCGACCTGCGCGTCCGGGCTCATCGAGCCCTTCTCCTCCTCGAGGATCTCGCTCGCCGGCACGAGGGCGGCCAACGGCGTACGCAGCTCGTGCGAGACGTCGGCAGCGAACCGTTTGGACTGGTCGAGGCGGTTCTGGTGGGTGCGCATCATCTGGTTGAAGGTCGCGGTCAGCTCAGCCAGCTCCGGTACGCCTTGTTGCGGCAGTCGTACGGTCGTGTCGCCATTCGCAGCGCGCGCGGCAGCCTCATCGAGGCGACGTAGCGGACGGACGACCAAGCCCGCGAGCCAGGCGGCGAGCAGCGCGCTGAGGACGAGCGCGGCCAGGCTGACCAACGCGACCACCTTGACCGTGGACTTGATCGTGTCCGTGACCCCGAGCAACGGGCGGATCGAGTAGAGCTCGACGCGCTGTCCGGCACCACCGTCGCCCGGGGCGCCGCGGATCGTGATGACCGTGCCGAGCATGACCCGGTTCGGGCCCCACGGGAGCTTGCGGACCTTGAGCGGCGTGTCCCCGCCGGTCCTGAATGCCGGGTTGATGTCGGACTGCTTCGCCGTCCCCACGTTGACGACCCGGTCGCCCACGATGGCGGTGACGTCCCAGGGCAGGAGATCCCGCAGGTCGCTGATGTTGTTCGGACGTTCGCTCTGGACCTGCTGCGCCTCGCTGTGGAACTGCTCGGCAGCCTGGCTGCGGGTGACGGAGTAGATCCACGGCCCGACCGTGTAGATGAGAGCCGCGGACACTCCGCCGACGACCACCAGGACCACGCAGCTGAACGCGAGTGCCGCTCGAGTGCGGATCCCGGCGCGCCTGAAGGCCATTCAGCTCACCGGTGCCCGGTGAAGCGATACCCGAATCCGCGTACGGTCTCGATGAATTGGGCACGTTTGGGGTCGTCGTCGATCTTCGACCGCAGCCGCTGCATCGCGGTGTCGACTGCACGCGAGTCGCCACGGTGGTCACTGCCCCACACGATGCGGTACAGCTCGTCGCGGCTGTAGAGCCGGCCGGGGTGCTCGGCGAGCGCGATGAGCGTGCGCAGCTCGGTCGGGGTGAGTGCGACGAGCGCGTCGTCGAGGTACACCTGCATCGCCGCGTGGTCGATGCTGAGCCCGCCGAACGTCACCGTCTCGGCATGGACGGTCTCGGTGACGACGGGAGGCCGCGTACGCCTCAGCACCGCCTTGATTCGCGCGTCCAGGACGCGTGGGGTGACCGGTTTGACGACGTAGTCGTCGGCGCCGGCCTCGAGACTGGCGACGATGTCGGCGTCGTCCGAGCGCGCAGTCAGCACGACGATCGGGAACGTCGGCTCGCTCGCGCGGACCTGCCGGCACACGTCGTACCCATCGACGCCCGGCAGGCCCAGGTCGAGGACGATCACCTCGTTGCGCGCGAGGAGAGGAGCGAGATCACCGCGGCCGTCGGGGACGTGCTCGACGGTGTGTCCGAGGCGCCGCAGCCCGAGCCCCACAGCAGCCGCCACCGAGGTGTCGTCCTCGATCAGCAGTACGTCTGCCATGCGTTCAGTCCCTTGCTGCTACCTCGAACTGGCGACGGACGGGCGCGCTCCGCTCGCGTTGCGGTCTTGCTGACCGTCCAGCTGCGCGAACGCCCGCGAGCGTCAGGCATGTTACCCCGGCCCCCAGCAGCAGGGCCGCGACCGCGTCGCTGGGTCGGTGCCATCCCATGATGACCACCAGAACCCCGACAAAGGCGGCGACACCCCACGCGCAGGCGGCCAACACCTGCTGCCATGGCCGCCAAGCCACGCAAGTCAGGCCAGTCGCGAGCGCGGCGTACGCGGCCGTCGTGCCACTCGGAAAGGAGTTGTGCGTGGCGATGTCGTTCAGGACGGGGCGGTCGACGTGCGCCTTGACCAGCTCCGCCACGACCGGGACCGTGACCATCGCGCCGAGCGCGCCGAGCAGCCGAGCACCTCGCTGCGCACCCGTCATCCCGATGGCGACGACCACGGCGAGGGAGGCCACCGCGATCGGGACAGGGCGTCCGACGAGCCGCTCAATCGAGTGGATGACAGTGGGTGAGTTGTACGCCTGCAGGTCGACCATCATGCTGTGGTCGGCACTCTGACCGGCCGCGGTGTTGACGGCCCACCAGAAGAGCATCAGCAAGGCGGCGAAGGCGCAGGCGGCGCCGACGACGTAGCCGGCGACATTCGTACGATCGGGCCGAGTGTTGTTGTATGGCAAGGTCATTCGTTCTGACGTGTGGCTGCTCATCCGGTCGCTCCTGACTTCATCTCTGGGCACTGGCCGTCCTCAGCGATCAGCTCGAAGTGCCAGATCTCGTTGGCGTACGCGCGGCACAGGCCGTATTCGGCGCCGTTCTTCATCAGCCACTTGTCGGCTGCGGTCGGTCCGATGTCGACGGCGTCCCCGGTGACGTGCGAGGACTTGTCCGGAGTCGCGACGTACTTCTCTGCGTAGGCCGGCCCGTGATCGCGGACGGCCTCGGCGTACAACCGCTTCTGGTACGCCACCGTGCGCCACCCGGAGGTCAGCCACATGGCGATGCCGTCCCTGGCCATGCCGCTCTCGGCTCGGTTGACGGCCTTGCGGAGGTCCGGGTCGAGCTTGGTCACGCCGGGCAGGTCGGAGTCGATGTCGGCTCGGTGGCCAGGGAAGTCACCGGCCCTCGTCCCGTACGCCGCGCCGTTCGACCCTGTGGTGGTGTGCGGTGCGGGCTCGTCGCTGTCGGGCGGGTTGTCACTCGTCATGATGCGGAGGCCTTGGGCCCCCGTGCGGTCCGACGACGGGTCCGTCTGTCCTTCGCGTGGCATCAGTGCTCCCCCGAGTAGAACGGCGACCACCACGAGTCCTGGAGCGACCAGCCAGAGCGGCCGCATTCGGTGTGTGCGTGCGTTGTTCATGGCTTCACGCTCTAGGGCGTGTGCCGCAGTACGTCCGCAACGGAGCCACGGCTGCGCCACAGCATTGTCACCGTTGTGTCACAGCCCACCGCTGGTCGAGTAGCCGGAGCGCTAGCGGAGGCGTATCGAGACCCGGTGCGTTGCAGGGAGACCTGGCCCGCGCGGCTGCGGAGGTTTCGAATCGGTACACGATGAGTGACTGCTCACTGCGCACGAACGGCTCCCGACGAGGCGACGTACGAGCCGATTGGGCGCACTCGCCCCGACGGAACCCCGCCGGTCGAGTAGCCGGAGCGTTAGCGGAGGCGTATCGAGACCCGGTGCACGCGGTCACCTGGTCTCGATACGGCTCTGGTCTCGATACGGCTCGTTCCTCGCCTACTCGACCCTCGCCTACTCGACCGGCGGTGTCGCCCTGGGGCGCTCGGCTACTCGACCGGCGGGTGGCGGGTGGGTAGGGGGCTTAGGCCCCCTGTGCAAGATGCGGTCCAGCCCCCTCGTGACACCGGCCGCTGCGGCCGAGGCTGGATACATGACCACAACAACCGCCCCCGTACAGCGCGGACCGGTACTCCGGACCGAGCGCTCCCTCGCCCCCGACCTCACCCGCGGCGCGATGCTGCTGTTCATCGCGCTCGCCAACGCCGCCAACTGCGCCTTCGCCAGTCAGCCGGGAATTGACCCCACACCGCACGGCTTCCAGCGGGTCATCAACTTCCTCATGGTGACGCTCGTCGACAGCCGCGCCTACCCGGTCTTCGCCGTGATGTTCGGCTACGGCTTGATCCAGATCGCTCGCCGACAGGAAGCCGCCGGCACAGATGCACGTCGAGTCCTGTTGCGGCGCAACGGTTTCCTCGTCGCTTTCGGCCTCGTCCACGCGACTCTCCTCTACTTCGGAGACTTCCTCGGCGCGTACGGCATCGTCGGCATCCTCGCGACACTGCTCCTGGTGCGACGCAGCGACAAGTTCCACCGAATCTCCGTGGCGCTGTGGGGAATCCAGCTGGTGTACGTCGTCCTGACGGCTCTCCCCGTGCTCAGCAACACGCCGGGCAACGCCACGATCACCAACACGACGAACAACTCACTGGCCAACAGCTCCTACATCGGCTCGATGATGGACCGCATCGCCGAGTGGCCCATGCACACCGTCACGGTCATCCCGATCATCGTCATCGTCTGGTCGGGGATGTGGGCCGCTCGCAAGGGCATCCTGGAGAACCCCGCCGCGCACACCCGCCTGCTGAAGGGTGTCGCAGCAGTCGGACTCAGCGTCACCGTCCTCAGTGCTCTTCCGTACGCCGCAGTCGCCGGTGGCTGGCTGCACGTCGACGCCGCGAGCGTGGACGCGATGGCTCAGCTGCACGCCGTCGGCGGTCAGTTCGGTGGCCCCGGCTACGTCGCACTGATCACCCTCATCGCCCTGCGAATCAGCAACAACCGCAAGCCGAACGAGTTCGTCCGCTCGGTGTCCGCGCTCGGCCAGCGGTCGATGACCGGCTACCTGTTCCAGTCCGTCTGCTGGGTGCTGATCTTCGCGCCGTTCGCTCTCGACCTGGGCGGCTCGACCGAGATCGCGGTGCTGGCAGCCGTGGGAGTCTGGGCCCTGTCCCTCGTCGGCGCGAGGGCCATGGACCGGTCCGGCTACCGTGGACCGGCTGAGATGGCCCTGCGCCGCCTGGTCTACAAGCCCCAAGGACAGCGATGAACCTGCACGACCTGCTGCGGCGCCCACCCGTCGTCACCCTCATCGGGGTGGCGGTCGGGCTGGGCGCCGCGGCGTGGGTCGCCTGGGCCGCAATTGGTACGGACCACTACTTCTGGCCGCGCTGGGTATGGCTCGGGCTCGGCGTCATCCTCGCGATCATCTTCGTGATCAACCGGGTGCTGCGGACGCCGGCCGGGCCGCGCCGCTGGTGGATCCTGGATGTCGGCCTCTGCTCGATCCTGACGGCCACGGACATCGTCGCCTGGGCCTTTTCCGGTGGTGGGCTGTTCTGGCCGATCTGGTCGATGGCTGGAATGGCCGTTCTGCTGCTGATCCACCGCAGGATCTTGCGCAAGCTCCCGGAGCAGAGTGCTCGGGCGCTCGCGGACCGGGTCGACACCCTCGCCCGCACCCGCACCGGCGCCCTCGAGGGCCAGGCGGCCGAGCTCAAACGGGTCGAGCGCGACCTGCACGACGGCGTACAGGCCCGGATGGTGTCGCTCGGGATGAACCTCGGCCAGGCCGAGTCGCTCATCACCGTCAACCCTGCGCGGGCCGCGGAGCTACTGGCCGAGGCTCGTGCGACGGCTGTCGGCGCGCTCAACGACCTGCGGTCGGTCATGCACAGCATCCACCCGCCGGTCCTGGCCGACCGCGGTCTCGCCGACGCGATCCGCGCACTCGCCCTGGACCTGTCTGTCCCGGTCGAGGTGACCGGCAGCCTCCCCGACGGCCTCGCGCCGGCGACGGAGACGGCCGCGTACTTCGCCACGGCCGAGTCCCTCGCCAACGTCGTGAAGCACAGCCAGGCGTCGCAGGCCGAGGTGAGGTTGTCGTACGACGACACTCACCTGACCATCGTCGTCACCGATGACGGCATCGGGGGAGCGGACCTCGCCAATGGAACGGGGATGCGCGGAATCGCTTCTCGTCTCGAAGGATTCGACGGATCGTTCGCGATCGACAGCCCGACCGGCGGCCCGACGAACGCGACGATCACGATCCCGATGTGAACGGGTCAGGCACGGGTCAACCGACGACACTCCAGCCGCTGAAGGTCGCCGTCACGCGGTCGGTGGCACCGGAGTTCGCGGCCGAGGAGAAGACGCCTGCGTCGGCGTCCGCGCCGACTCCACCCGGAGTCGCGGTGCCGACCGTCTGCCAGGTCTGCCCATCCGTACTGCACTCACCGACGTAGGTCGCGCCCTTCCGAGTGAGGCGGAGCCAGACGGGCGCTGACACGCCGGTCACCTGCCGGAAGGTGTTCAGGGTGCCGGTCGCACCACTGCCCCAGGACAGGACACATCCGTTGGCGGGAGTCACGGCGAGATCCACCAGGCCCGGCGACTGTGCTGTGGACAGGTCGCCGGCGATGACGATGCCGCTGCGTGCCCACGGTCGCGCAGCGGCAGACTGTTGCGAGTCGACTCGCACAGCGACGGCCGATCCGTCGTGCACGACGCCACGCTGATACGCCGATCCGTACTGCAGCGTGCTGCCCCACATGTCGGCGCCAGATGCGCTGATACCCAAGGCATCTCCGGCTTGGACCATGGTTGCGTCGGTGCTCTTGGCGGTGGCCCACGGCGCTTGGGGCGAGCTACCTGCGAGCAGGTCGACGGTGGCACTCAGCGGTTGGCTGCCGGCCGCCGCGGACAACGTGACAGGCGCTCGAACGCCGGTGAGGGCGTCCGGGTCGGAGATCGAGACCGACCACGTCACGGTGGCGCTCGTGCCTGGCTCAAGCTCGCCGACAGACGTCGGACTCGTGGCCTTCGCGCTGAGGCCGGTCGGAAGTCGAAGGGTGGCCTCCCCGACGCGCTGCGCCCGTAAACCGTTGGCGTTGTTGAAGGTTGCGGTCACGGTGACCGAAGCGCCGGGCGCCACGGTCGGTGAGCTCGCGCTGAGTGCCGCTGTGGTCGTGTAGGGGTCTGACCTCAGCGACGACAGGGCGGTGGCGGCGACCTTGCGGATGTCGCCGGTCGGTGTGGTCGGGAAGCGATGCGGCGCCTTGGTCCACGCGTCGCCGATGGCGTACCAGTCGATGGCAGCCGGCGGCTTGCCGGTGCTCAGCGAGGTCTGCAGGGAGCTGAAGTACGTGCGCCACCGTGGCGCGTAGTAGGTGCTGATCAGGCCCTGCAGCTCACGGTTCGCGTAGTCGCCCAGTCCGGCGTCGAAGCCCGCACGGTTGCCCCAGACAGTGATGATGCTGAGGAAGTCCTGCCGCAATGTGGCGGACTCAGCGGGCGTCGAGCCGGCGTCCTCCGCCGCCTTCACATGCGTGCCGAGGAGGAAGTCGGGGCTGGTGCCGGTCACCTGGTCGAGCAGACCGAGTGTGCTCATCCAGCGAGTTGTCAGTGCGTTGAACGTCTTGGAGTCGCGCTGGTCGTACGCCTTCTTGATCTGCGGCAGCAGGACCCGGCCACGGTTGTCCAGGGCCTGTCGGGTGAGATCCGTGAGGTCGTACTCGTACGCCTTGGGCTGGGTCGCCGACGGCGCGGCGGCCAGCAGCTGGGGCAACGATCGCTCGAAAGCGGCTCCGTCATAACGCATTCGGCCGGGCGACCACGACGCGGCGGTGTTGGCGGTCAGGCTGGGCTGCGCGTTGAAGATGCTGTCCTGAGACTCACTCCAGTCGTCGGCCGGAGTGGAGTAGGCAGTCTTGCTCAAGGTGACCCACGCCGACGCTGCCGCGCTCGTGCCGTACCTGCCGAGGGCGTACGACTTGAGCCACGTGGTGAGGTCGAACTTCGTTGGCTGCCAAGCCAGCTCGGCCAACAGCTCGAACGCGACCGGGTTGCTGTCGAAGCCCTCCGGCATGACGGCAATGCCATCCATCTGCGATCCCGGTCGAGCGAGCTGGGTGTAGTAGCGGTCCAGCCACACCTGCATGTTGGCGCCCATCGTGGTGTGACCGCCGAAGTTGTAGATCGACCCGAAGGCGTACGGCGCGCCCGGCCAGGCGGTGTCACGGTCCCACGTGGAGTAGCGGTCGGAGAGCCCGTCGACGATCAGCATCCGCGACTTGTCCTTGATGCCGGCCTGCAGCGCTGCGCTCGGGTTGGACTGCCAGCCGAGCAGCACCCACGTCGCGGTCGGATGAGCCTGCCGCAGCGCCGTTTCGATCGCGGTGGCTGCTGCGGTGACGTTGACGTCGCCGGGCTTGCCGCCCTCGTGGAGCGGGTCCATCTTGTAGCCGGTCGAGGCGCCGTACACCTCTGTAGAGATGCGGTAGAAGTCTGCGGCGACCTTGGCGAACACCAGGTTGGTCGGGTCCAGCCAGCCGGGGCGCTGATAGCCCACCCAGTCGCCCTGCGGCACGACCTTGGACGACGGGTTGCGGTCCTGGAAGTCGATCGGGACCGTCCCGAAATAGCCGGGCAGCACGGGAGTCATGCCCAGCTGGTGCAGCCGATCGGTGATCTGTCGACCGACCTTGGCGCGACCGTCGATCTGCGCCTGGCTGAGTGGCTTCTGGTCGGAGGACATGTTCTGCAGCAGCCACCACGGCTGATGCGCCGGCTGCGGGATCCAGGCCCGCATCTCGGCCGCGCTGTAGCCGTACTTCTGGAACAGCTGCGCGTAGACCGACTCCATGCCGGTCGAGATGAACACCTGATTGATGCCGTGCAGGGCCAGCAGGTCGATGCGCTGCTGCCAGCCGGCCCAGCTCATGTTGGGGTCGGTGTAGCCGTCGTGGGTGTCGTTCAGCGCGAACCGGTTGCGGGCGTTCGCCTGCTGTCGGATCGGTGCGCCCGGCGCCGGCATGACATGGGGGACGCGGGGGTGCAGGTTGCCCAGGTTGACGTCGGCGTGGACGACGTATTTGAGGTACCAGCCGGCTCCCATGAGTGCGGCGCTGGAGGAGTTGGCCGAGACGGTGACCCGACCGTGCCGGCCGCCGATGGTGAACGCTTCGGGCCGATCGTCCGGACGCACCAGGAAGACGACCTGGGCCGCTGCGGGCTTGCCGATGGTGCGCTGCAGCACGGCGCTCGCGGCCCGCTCGGCGGCGCTGGTGCCGCCGGCCGGTGACGCTGCGGCACGAGCCCCGGACATAGGCAGGAGCATCGCACCCAGAAGTGCGAACACCGTGAGGAGCCAGCCGAGGCGCGATGACATGGGCTGGGTTCGGGCCGATAGGGAGGCGGGCATGATGCTCCTGGGGGCCGGCGCGCGATGTCGATCGGCGCGAGTGGCGTGTCGCCCAATGCCGACACGGTGCTGACGGTGCGCCGCCACGACCGCTGTTGCCACCATACTTACGAACGATGCTTATGTATATGGATGGAGGAAATTCGGGTGAGTCACGACGGCCAGCCCCGCAGCGGTACGCCGGTGCTGCGTCGCATCAACACGGCTGCGGTTCTCGAGGTCGCACGGGGTGCGGCGCCTCGGGCCCTGCGCATCGCCGAGCTCGCCAAGCTGACCGGCCTGACCCGTCCGACGGTGGCCAACGCGGTGGAGGCTCTGCGCGACACCGGGTGGGTCGTCCAGCGGGAGCCTGACCTCGGCGCGCCGGCCATGGGCCGTCCGGCTCTGCGCTACGCCCTCAACCCGCGGGCCGCCTTCGTCCTCGGGATCGACATCGGCCCGCACGCCGTCGCCGCGTGCGTCGCTGATGTCACCGGACAGCGGTGCGCGCTCGAACGCCGCACGGTCCCGACCGCCAAGCCGCTCGACGCCACGGTGCTGCTGCAGGTGATCGACGAGGCGACGTCCGCGGCGGTCGAAGCCGCAGGCGTACGCCCGGGAGACATCTCCGGCATCGTCGCCGCCAGCCCGGGGATCGTGGACTCACCTCGGGGCACGGTGCGTATCGCGCCGAGCGTGCCGGGTTGGCCGGATCTGCCGTTCTTGTCGTGGCTCAGCTCCAAGTACCCGTGCCCGGCGGTCGTCGAGAACGATGCGAACGCCGCTGCCATCGAGATCGCGGCCGGTCGTGAGGCTGTCGGCGAGACGATCCTGGCGCTGCAGTGGGGGACCAGGTTGGGCGCGGGCCTGATCATCGAGGGCAGGTTGCATCGCGGTCGGTCCTTCGCGGCCGGCGAGATCGGCTTCATCGCACCATCGGACAGCCCATCGGACACCCCGTTGGACAGCACGGCCTCCGGACCGCTCGAGCAGTCCATCGGTGCCGACGGCATCGTCCAGCGTGCCGAGGACGCGGCGCGTCGGTCACCGAACTCCCACCTGGCGGCCGCGCTGCGCGCCGCAGATCCGGACCGTCGGGCGGTGGCGGTGTTCGACGCCGCCGGCCGGGACCCGGTCGCGGCAGCCGTCGTTCAGGAGGTGGCCCAACAGCTGGCGCGAGCGATTGCGCCGGTCGTGCTCGCGCTGGATCCTGATGTCGTGGTCATCGGGGGCGGCGTGGCTCGCGCCGGCTCCCCCTTGACCGATGCGGTCTCGTCCGAGCTGAGTCAGCGGGTGCTCTCTGCACCGGCCGTCGAGGTTTCGTCGTTGGTCGAGGATGCGGTGGTGGCCGGCGCGGTTCGGCTTGCGCTGCAAGAGGTTTGGCGTCGGCGGATGGCCCTCTAGCGGCCACCGGCCTATGCCCTTTCTTGGGGCGCCCATGACCCTGAGGTAAGGTTCCCCTTACTTTCTGACCGCATGGAGGCCCCGCGGTGACCGCAGACCCACGCAACGCGCCAGGCCGCGAGGCGCATGACCAAGGCACCGACCCGTCGTACGACGTCTATCGCGACGCGTACGGCATCCCCCATCTGCGCGCGGCCAACCTGCATGACCTCAGCTATGCCCAGGGCTATGAGACCGCGCGTGACCGCGCGTGGCACCTGGAGCTGGACCGGCTGCGTGGCGAGGGCCGGGTCGCGTCGGTGCTGGGGGCCCAGGCGTTGTCGTGGGACACGTTCGCGGTGCAGGCCCAGCTTGACGAGATCGGGCAGCGTGCCTTTGCGCGGCTCTCGCGGCAGACGCGCCACTGGGTGACGGCCTACGTCGACGGCGTCAATGCAGCCTTCGACGACGGCATCACCGCGCAAGAGCTGGATGATGTCGATGTCCGGCCGGGCCACTGGTCGCCATGGACGCCGCTGACGGTCTTCCTCGTGCATCACGTGCTGTTCGGTTCCTACCCGTCGAAGCTGTGGCGCCAGCACGTCACGGATGCGCTCGGTGCGGAGGCCCTCGACGTGCTGCGGATGGAGGCTGTGCCGGCGTCCGGTAGCAACGCCTTCGTCGTCGGATCAGCAAGAACTGCAACAGGATTCGCGCTCATCGCCGGTGACCCCCACCGCGCCTTCGAGGCTCCCAACGTCTATGCCCAGGTCCATCTCGCGTGCCCTGAGTTCGACGTGGTCGGGCTGGCGTTCCCCGGGGTCCCCGGGATCCAGCACTTCGGGCACGCGGGCTCGGTCGCGTGGGCCGTGACCAATGCGATGGCGGACTACCAGGACCTGTACGCCGAGCGGCTGAGTCGTCGTGACGGCGAGGTGTGGGCGGTCGGCCCGTCGGGTGAGGAACCTGTCTCGCGCACCGTCGTCCGTGTCGCCGTGCACGACAGCGAGCCGGTCGAGGTCGAGGTCCTGGTCACCGAGCGTGGGCCCGTCATCATCGGCGGACCGGACGACGACGTCGCCATGAGTCTGCGCACCCCCGCCTGGGTGGACGGCGATCTGGGCTTCGAGACGCTGCTGCCGCTGCTGGGTGCGCGGTCGGTGGCCGACGTCGAAGCAGCGTTCGTGCACTGGGTCGAGCCGGTCAACAACCTCGTCATCGCGGATCGCTCGGGCGTCGCCGTGCGCCGGGTGGTCGGGCGGGTGCCGGTCGGCGCCCCGGAGGATCGCGTCCTGCCGCTGAATCCCACTGATGCACAAGCGTATTGGGACTCCTGTCTCGAGGATCTGCCGCTGGCGAAAGTGGCCCCTGAGGCGCACCTGGTGACGGCGAACGAGAGGGCCGATGCGTCGTACGACACCATCAGCGCCGAGTTCGCGCCGCCCTTCAGGGCGGATCGGCTGAACGCCCTGCTCGACGGCCGCACCGATCTGACGGTGACCGACGCGGCCGCGGTCCTGGTGGATACCGAGCAGAACGCCGGTCGCGCACTGCTGGCGTTCCTGGCCGAGCTCGACGGACTCGACGCGGCGGCCGTTGCGCTCCGCGACCGGCTGCTCGGGTGGAACCGGCGGATGGATGCTGGGAGCGAGGACGCCGGACTTTACGGAGCGGTGCGGGCCGCGTTCATCGATCGCATCTGTGCGAGCCCGGATCTCGTTCAGCTCCAAGGCCCTTCGCCGTACGGCGACTTGTACGACGGCTGGTTCGTGCTCGGGTCGCGCGTCGCGACCGCGCTGCCGCAGCTGCTGGCCGCGGGCCGACCATTCGGCCTCGACCTGGCGTTCCTGGCCCGTGCGGCGCTCGAGGAGGTGGCAGCCGCTCCGGCGCCCGGCGCGTGGGGTGAACGACATCGCTTCCACCCGGTGCACGGTCTCGAACAGCTCGGTCTCGTCCAGGTCGACCTCGGTGTGACCGGAGCGCCGATCTCGGGGGACTCCGACTGCGTGGCCTCGTCGGCATGGGCGCCGGGCACGGACGCCTGCACTCGTGGCCCGGTGGCTCGCTACGTCTGGGACCTGGCCGACCGTGACCAGAGTCTGTGGGCGGTGCCGCTCGGCGCATCCGGAGACGCCGAAAGCCCGCACCATCACGACCAGTTCGAGCCGTGGTCGACCGGACAGCTCGTGCCCGTCATCACCGACTGGGCCATCCTTGAGGAGAAGTACGCGTGACAACACCGCCCGCCATCACGATGCGTCCCGTCGACCCGGAGCAGGACGCCGCGACGATCCACTCCTGGACATCGCAGGAGCGCGCCGCTTTCTGGGGGATGCTCGAGCGCCCGGTCGATGAGGTGCGCGACATCTACGCCTATATCGATGAGCAGCCTCACCTCGCGGCCTACCTCGTCCATGCCGACGACGAGCCGCTGGCGCTCTTCCAGACCTACGACCCGCAGGTCGACGAGATCGGACAGTTCTACGACCGCCGTCCCGGTGATGTCGGGATCCACCTGCTGATCGGGCCGGGGCATCGGCCGTCTGGTGCGACTGCCGCGATGACCGCATTCCTGGCCGGCTGGGTGTGGTCGGACCCGGCCCACCAGCGGATCGTCTTCGAGCCGGACGTGCGCAACGACAAGAGCGTCGCGTTCCTGGGGCGAGTCGGTGCCGAGCTCGGCCCGGAGGTCCAGCTGGCCGAGAAGGTCGCCCAGTTCGGATTCCTCACCCGCGACGCGTGGTTCGCCCGTCAGAAGCCGAGGGCAGCTCGCGCCTGAGCGAGCGTGCGGGGAGAGTCGTGGGCGTCGACGTACCACTCGTGCTGCTCTTCGAGGAGGCCGAGCAGCATCGGCACGTCGGCGGTGTCGTCGGGGGAGCGCAGGTGCAGAGGCGGCGGATAGAAGCAGTCGCCCAGCAGCGCGACACGTGACTCGGGATCGATGACGATCGAGGAGTCGGGTGCGTGCTGACCACCAACGTGCCGGACCTGGACCCCGGTGGGCAGCTCCAGCGAGGTGTCGAAGGTGCGGTGGGGCGGCAGTACGCGCAGCTTGCTCCAGTCGTCGACCGCGCGGGCCCGTGCCGCAAAGCTGGCGCTCAAGCGAGGGTTCTCCGCCACCTGCTCGCGGAGGTACGCCGCACTCCACGGCCGACGCGCCTCACCTTCGAGAATCGTTGTGGCAGAAGCGTGTCCGATGATCTCGACGCCGTCCCAGGCGCACGCTCCCCAGGTGTGGTCCCAGTGGTGATGCGTGTAGACCAGCCAGCGCGGCGATGGGAGCCCGGCCGCACGGAGGGCGCGCTGCACCTCGCGAGCAAGTGCAGGGCTGTGGCCGGCGTCGACGACGACCGACCCACGCTCATCGGCAATGACGGCGACGGATCCACGGACGGCGTCCGGATCGGGGTCGTGTGGATACAGCCAGACCCGCCCCGCGAGGTGCTGCAGCTCAACGGTCGGCATTGAGCAGCTCAGCCATCAGGGTCTCGACACGGCGACGGATCTCGTCCCGGATCGGACGCACGGCCTCGACTCCCTTGCCAGCTGGGTCATCGAGCACCCAGTCCTCGTAGCGTTTGCCCGGATAGAACGGGCAGGTGTCCCCGCAGCCCATCGTGATGACCACGTCGCTGTCCTGAACGGCCTGTGGTGTCAACACTTTCGGCGTCTCCGCCGTGATGTCGATGCCGACCTCACGCATCGCCTCGACGGCCGCCGGGTTGACCTGATCAGCCGGCTCGGAGCCCGCCGATCGCACCTCGAGCGCGCCGGCGGACAGGTGCTGCAGGAACGCCGCGGCCATCTGCGACCGACCGGCGTTGTGCACGCACACGAAGAGGACGGAAGGCATGTCGCTCATTGTCTCCTGGTCAGGGGCGGCCGAGCCCGAGAGCCACCGGTTGCGGACCGGCGGTCGGAGCGCAGCAGCCGCCATCACCGGACTCGGCGGCATCGAACAGGCCGGCGCCCCCGCAGACGCCCGTGTCGGGCAGCGTCAGCTCGACCTTCTGCGCCGACTCGAGGTCTCCGGCTAACGCGGCCGCGATCGAGCGCACCTGCTCGAACCCGGTCATCGCCAGGAACGTCGGCGCGCGCCCGTAGCTCTTCATGCCGGCCAGGTAGAGATCACCCTCGGGCTGCGCGAGAACGTCGTACCCGTGCGGTGTCACGCTGCCGCAGGAATGCAGGTTGGGGTCGATCTCGGCGGCCAGTCGCGGTGGCGCCTGCAGCCGTGCGTCGAGGTCGAGCCGCACCTCCGACAGGAATGACAGGTCCGGCCGATAGCCCGTCACGCAGACCACCTGATCGAGTCCCTCGATGGTCTGCCCTGCTGTGCCGATCAGCCGATACGACGGCCCGGTGGCCTCGATGGCAGCAGTCCGGAAGCCGGTGACGACCTCGATCCGACCGGCTGCGACCGCGTCCCTCACGCGGGTGCCGAGCGCGCCTCGCGCGGGCAGCTCGTCCGCGTCACCGCCGCCGTACGACGCTCCCACCTCTCCCCGCCGCAGCACCCAGACGACACGGGACTGGTCGGCGTACAGCGGGCCGTCGACGAGGGCGAGCAGCGACGTCAGCGCGGACGCACCCGAACCCACGACGGCCGTCGCGCGACCGGCGTACCGATCGTGATCGTTGGCCGGGTCAGGGACGCCGTAGGTGATGACGTCCGGGTGGATGCTCTCGCCTGACACCGGATATCCCTCAGCGCCAAGGGGATTCGGACGCCCGAGCGTTCCGCTGGCATCGATGACCGCGCGACCCTCGATCCGCTCGATCGCGCCATCGGCGCCCTGCACGTGGACGACGAACGGCAGATCCTCGCGGCCGGAGTCGACGATGAGGTCGCGGTCCTGGCGGGCCACGCCGACCACGGTCGCGTTCGTGACGATTCGCTCGCCGAGCTCTGCAGCGAGCGGCGCGAGATAGCGCTCGACCCACTCGACCCCTGTCGGGTAGGCGTCGCCGGCCGGTCGGGTCCAGCCCGTCGGAGCGAGCAGCTTTTCAGCGGCGGGAGACACCAGTTCGGACCACGGCGAGAAGAGCCGCACGTGCCCCCAGGAACGTACGCCCGCAGCGGGCTCGGCGCCCGCCTCGAGCACGACGACCGGTTGGTCGCGCAGCACCAGCTCGGCTGCGGCGGCCAGGCCGATCGGTCCGGCTCCGATGACGACGACGGGTAGCGCGGCGTGCATGGTGGCTCCTTGCATTGACGAATGTCGATACAGACTTGCTCATTGATTCGACACTTGTCAATATGGTGCGCATGACCACAGCGACCCAGCCCTCGAAGGCCGCTTCGGACGACGCGTGCTGCTCGACGGCTTCCGAGGGCGGCCTGTCTGAGGAGGCTGCCGAGCAGGTCGCGAGCCTGCTCAAGGCGCTCGCCGACCCCGTGCGGCTGCGGCTGTACTCCGCCATCGCGGCGCGCGGCGAGGAGGTCTGCGTCTGCGACATCCCGGACGTCGGCGTCGCACAGCCGACCGTCTCCCACCACCTGCGCAAGCTGCGCGACGCGGGCCTCGTCGACTGCGAACGCCGCGGGACGTGGGTCTACTACTGGGCCGTGCCCGAGGCGTTGAACGCCGCCCGAGACTTCATGAGCGGCAACGCGCCTGGCGCCTAGGCCGACAGATCGGGGAGGCCCTGCCGGTCGTCGTACGCCTCCCGCGCCTCCTGGACCTCGACGATCCGCTGCTCGGCCCAGCCGCGCACGGCGGCCATCGGAGCCTCGAGCGAGGCGCCGAGCTCGGTGAGGGCGTAGTCGACTGCGGGCGGTGTCTCCTCGTCGGCGTGACGCACGACGAGGCCGTCTCGCTCCAGTGATCGCAGCGTCTGGGTCAGCATCTTCTCGCTGACGCCCTCGACCCGGCGACGCAGCTCCCCGTAGCGCAGCGGTCCGTCGGCGAGTGCACCGAGGACGAGCACCGTCCAGCGGTCGGCGATCCGGTCGAGCACCTCACGTGCAGGGCAGCGCTCGGAGTACACGTTGGCCAGGTGGCCGTCAGGAAGCCGAGCCCGCGACGGCGTACGAGATCCGGGCCGAGGGCGGGGAGGGCCGTACCTGGCCATGTCAGTCACCTCGAAGCTGCGGTCGCGAGAGCGGTTTCATTCGACGATACCGAGCGCCCTGAGGCCCATGAGCCTGACCTGGGGCACTGCCACCGACGAGCACCGACTTACAAGTGCGTACTGGTCGTCCGTCGTAACCAGGCGAAAACTGTTGGGACACAACAGTTTCGTGAAGGAGGCGCTCATGACCGGGCCTGCGCGACGCGCTGACCTACAGGTTGGTGACACGACGGTGACCTACGTCCCTGACGGACATGGCTGGCTGGATCCGGCCGCAACGTTTCCGGCCAGCCAGCCGCACGGATGGGATGTGCACGACTCCTACCTGCGCGAGGACGGCCGATTCGTCGTCAGCATCGGCTCGTTCCTGATCCGAACGCCCGGTCATGCGGTGCTCGTCGACCTGGGCATCGGTGCCGTCGACTTCGAGGTCCCTGGGCTCGCGGAGTTCCACGGTGGCGAGCTGCTCGCCAACCTGGCCGCCGAAGGTCTGGCCCCTAGCGACATCGACACGGTGGTCTTCACTCACCTGCATCACGACCACGTCGGCTGGACCACCAATCTCGCACCCGCTCCGAACGCGACGACCGAGCGGGCCCCCGACGGTCTGACCTTCCCAAGGGCGCGGCACCTCGTGGGCCGCGACGAGTGGACCCACTGGCATGGGACCGATGACCCGGTTGGGCCGCATCCGCTCTGGGTCCAGGCTCCGCTGGAGGGTGTCGTGGAGCTGGTCGACGACGGCGACGTGGTGGCGCCCGGCGTCCGGGTGACGAGCACTCCCGGACACACGCCTGGTCACCTCAGTCTTCTGGTCGAGGATCCGGCCGAGCCGTCTCCGGGCGTTCTCGTGCTCGGTGACGTGATGCACAGCCAGGTCCAGGTTGCCGAACACGGATGGAGCTTCGTCTTCGACCACGACCCAGTGCTGGCCGGCAAGACGCGAGAGCGAGTCCTCGGGGAGGCGCAGGAGACCGGCGTACGCATCGCAGGAGGCCACTTCGCCGATCACGTCTTCGGGACGGTCCGTGCGGCGACCGCGACGCGCGCGTGGGCCGGGCAGCGCTGAGGCCGTCGGTGGCGCTGCCTACGATCGAGGCCGTACGCCGCAGCCGCCTGCCGCTTCGGCGATCCGTCTCCGATGCCATGAGGTGCGCGATGTCCGAACCCTTCTCCGTCCGAGTCGTGGTGCGCGGCTACGAGACCGACACTCAGGGCCATCTGAATCAGGCGGTCTACCTGCAGTACGCCGAGCACGCCCGGTGGATGATGCTCGAGGCGGGCGGTATCCGGCAGCGCGACCTGGTCGCTCGCCGCGTCGGGCCGGTCGCACTGGAGACCACGATCAGGTACCGACGTGAGCTGGTGGCCGGTGACGAGGTCGACGTGTCGTGTGCGTTCGTCTGGGGCGAGGGCAAGACGTTTCGGATGGACCAGCGTGTCGTCAAAGCCGATGGCACCGTCGCGGCCGAGATCGCGGGAATCGGTGGCGTGCTCGACCTCGAGGCCCGCAAGCTGGTCGCCTCGCCGGCCGACGCCTTCCGCGAACTCGCTACTGACCCGGCGATATTCAGCCTCTGACCGTCAGCCAAGCGGCGCGCCGAGAACGATGTCTTTCAGCTCACGCAGAGTCTCGATGCGATAGCTGGCCCGCGAGAAGTCTTGCGAACTGGTGAAGTCGTTGTGGACGATGGCGCAGTCGATACCAGCTGCGACGGCGGAGCTCAGCCCTCTGGATGAGTCCTCGACGACCAGGGTTTCTTCGCTGGTGGCTCCGAAGCGCGTCAGGCCGGTCAGATAGGGCTCCGGGTGCGGCTTGGACCGCTCGTAGTCCTCGCGAACCAGGACGAAGTCCATGAAGGGTCTGATCTGGCGCTGCTCATGGATGAGGTCGAAGTCCGCCCGCTTAGCCGTCGTCACGATGGCCATCCGGACGTACGTCGACAGCTCGGCAAGGGCGTCGACGACGCCTTCGATCTCGATGGCTTCTGTCCGCAGATACTCCTGGTAGTAGTCGTTGCGGACCTCGCGCAGTCCGTCGATGACCTGTTCGTCAGTGCCGGCCGCCCTGGCTTGTGCCCATGTGCCCAACCCCTGGCTCATGTCGCGCAGGTACTGATCTTTGTTCAGGCTCATGCCGATGTCCGCCAGCGCGCGTTCGCCGGCCTTGTAGTACCAGTGCTCGGTGTCCACCAGAACGCCGTCGTGATCGAAGAGGACATACTTCTTCACTCTCGTGATCCCTCCTCGGAGAGAGACTGCAAAATGCGCTGACAGCGCGCGGTCATGGTCGCGGCAGTCTCGTCGGGGTGATCGTGCCACCAGCGCATCGCGACCGCGAGGATCCCGAACCACAGGTGCGTCATCAGGGACTGGTCGAGCGGATCGCGGCGCCCGGCGGTCGACTCGGCGGTGCCGGCGAACCCGTACTCATTGAGTCGCCGCCGATATCGGGCGACCAACGCGTGTGCGGAGGTCGACGCCGGGACCGACGCGTCGTAGATCAGCCCCCAGTCGTGGCGGTGCTCCTCGAGGCTGTCGAAGATCGCTCGAAGCGTCGTCAGGGCCCGCGTCGTCGTGGCGTCCGTCGCGACACTGGCCTCGGCGGCGCCGGAGACGGCCGTCACGAGCCGCTCGCCTGCGGCCCGCACGCACGCGGCGTACAGCTCGTCCTTGGAGCCGAAGTACTCGTAGATCAGCGGCTTGGAGATGCCGGCGGCCGCCGCGATGGCGTTCATCGAGACGTGCGCGTAGCCGTCGCGATCGAAGTGCGCGGCGGCCACCTCGACGATCTGGCCCTCGCGGACATCGCGAGGTACGCCCTTGGTCCCCGTTCCGCCGCGTGCCATGGTCAGGCACCCTAGCGAACTGACCGTGCAGTAAGTTCAGGGCCTGGTCAGGTTCGGCGAGGCCGGACCGACTCGTGGACGACGCCCGCCGAACTGGAGTCGATCGAGCCGTACGAGCGCCCGTGCCGCTCGGCGGTCGAGGCGATCCGTCCCGCCTGGCAGCCTGCCGATCAGCTGAAACCACATGAGATTGCTGGCAATTCGAAAGGCCGGGTACCACGGCGGTCGAACCGGTAGCCCGACGTCACGCATCCCGCTCGGACGGATGAGATGGGTGCCGAGGCTGAGTGCGCGTTCGCGTTGGAACCGGCGCCGCCACGACGTGGAGTCCGGGTAGTGGTCGGTCATCCCGATCAGCGCCGCGGCGAGGCTGCGGCTGTTGTGGTCGGGAGGCGGGTCGTTGGACAGCAGGTGATACGTCGCGCGCCGCCCGACGCGCTCGGTCCTCGGAAGCCATTGCTCGTCGACCCCCATCAGCCAGCCGACGTACGACCACAGGTGCATGATCGCCTTCGAGTCCTGCCGCGAGATCCGGACGCCGAGCAGCCGCGCGTGGATGAGGAACGTCGTGCTGAACGTCTGGATCGTGCTGGCCTGGTCGTACTGGTTGATCGGCACTCCGCGGTGGGTCCAGTCCCAGTCGTCCTGGCGCTCCAGTGCGTCGTTGACGAAAGCATGCATGAGGCGTACGTGCACGCTGAGTCTGAATCCCTCACTGTCACGGGCCATTCCGCCGCCCGGCTCGGTGCACGCCAGCCACCACGCGCTGGTCTCGCCGACGCGACGCAGCGTCTCCGGTCCGTCCAGTCGACCAGTGCGAGCAAGAGGTTCGAGGGCGGCGGCCGACTGATAGCCACCGAGGAGTGACCCGTAGGCGAGGATGTCGCCCGCGTCCCAGCCGACTCGTCGTATGGCGGCGCCGGCCCTCAGCAGCAGCTCGTCATCGACCCAGTCCGGCCGCGACTCGACCCGCTCGAAGAACGCGGTCAGCTCCGGCGCCGGGTCCGGCACGCTGCCGAGTCCCGTCGTGAGGGCCTGACGGAACTGCGCCATCGTGACGGTCTTGTCGTGGTGGATCGCCCGGGCGAGAGCCGCACCCAGCTCATCTCGCCGTACGAGGGCGTCCTGCAGCTCGTGGATCTCCTCGCTGGAGGGGCCGGCATCTCGGCCGACCAGCAGCCTGAACGGGCGTGCCACCCGCTCGCCCCACTGCGGATCACAACGGAAGCGCGTGGGCACGGATGTCGCAGCCTGTGGGCAGGCCATGGTTGCCTCCTCTCGCCGCCTCAAGGCTAATATGAGTAAATACTCATGTTCTACTCGCGTTTGAGAAGGCGATGTCCATGACCCAATATGCCCGAGTGGCACCGGTTCAGCGGCGGTCCAAAGCGATGACCGACACGCTCATCGACGCCACTGCTCGTGTTCTGGGTGACGTCGGCTATACCGGTGCCTCGACCAACCGCATCGCTGCGGAGGCCGGCGTGAGCGTCGGATCGCTGTACCGGTACTTCTCCGACAAGGACGACCTGATCGGCAGCCTCCGTGAGCGGTCGAGCCGCTTGATGACCGATGCGCTCACCGAGGCTCTGGTGAGTGCGACCGGGCTCGAGCTCGGTCCAGGCGTACGGCACGTCTTGCAAGCGCTGGTGCAGCAGATCGATGAGCATCGCGCCGTGATCGGGGCGCTCGTGGACGAGATGCCACTGGGCGCACAGGGCAACGTGCTGCCCGAGATCGAGCGCCAGCTGAGCCAGTACGTCCGGCTCTTCGTCGTCCAGCACGCTCCGACGCTGTCCCGCGGTGAGGTCGACGCGCGGATATATCTGGCGCTAGGTATGGCGCTCAACTCCTGCCTGCGTATTGCGCTTGAGCTGCCTGACGGCCTGGACGCGGATCACCTGCTCGACCTCACTGCTGAGCTGATGGTGGCCGCGCTGCTGCGCCCCGAGTAAGACCAGCGGACGCTCGTCGGCGTCGGTCTCGATGGGGTCGGTCATCACGTGGATATCTCGCCGCCGATGGGCTCGATAGTCCCGATGCCACGTTCGAGGACCTCGTCGGCGCAGCTGGTACACACGTGGAAGCGCTGAGGGTCGAAGGGGTCGGTGAACGTCGCGATATGCGTGGCGAGGTGACCACCTCCGCAGCACTCGCAGATGGATCCAGGGACGGGAAGAATGCTCACACCACACCTAGGTCGGGAGTCGGGGCCGATCGGGACATCTCGCTCGAAAGAGCGTCTGAGTAGGGGCCGAAACGTGACATCGCGACCTCGCGGCTCAACAAAGAAGGTGTCCACACCTGATCCGTTGTGACCGCTCATCTGGCACCTCGTGTCCCTGGGCTCGGCAGAACCGCTCTCTCCTCCGTGGCTAGGTCCGCAGGCACCCCGGATGTGACTGTGACGTGCGTCACGCCGCCGCGCCTCGCTCAACTGACCGTGCGGTAAGTTCGGCGCAGTCGATGCGAGAGGAAAGCCATGCAGATCGAGATCGAGGGCAAGCGCCCGCAGGTGCACGCGAGCGCGTGGGTCGCGCCCAACGCCGTCATTGCCGGTGACGTGACCATCGGCGAGGAGGTCGGCATCTGGTACGGCGCCGTCGTCCGCGGCGACATCGAGAGCATCGAGGTCGGCGCACGAACCAACATCCAGGACAACTGCGTGCTGCACGCCGACCCGGGCAGCCCGCTCGTGATCGGCACCCGGGTCTCGGTCGGGCACAACGCGACGCTGCACGGCTGCACGATCGGTGACGACGTCCTCGTGGGCATGGGTTCGCGAGTCCTCAACGGTGCGACCGTCGGCGCCGGTTCGCTCATCGCGGCGGGCGCCGTCATCCCCGAGGGTGCCGATATCCCGCCCGGTTCGATGGTGGCCGGAGTGCCAGGCAAGGTACGCCGGGAGCTCACCAAGGACGAGCAGGCCGGTATCGCGTTCAACGGCGACGTCTATGTCGACCTCATGGGTCAGCACGCCAACGGGGTCGTCATCGACCCCGCGGGCTGAGGTCGACGATGACGCGGTCATGGTGGGGCTGGGGCGATGTCGAGCAGCGGGTCGGCGACGCGGAAGCCGCTGAGCTGGTCAGTCGAGCCGCCGCCCTTCTGCCGGACCATGACTTCACGGTCCACGAACCCCCTTCTCCCAGCTCGCTTTCCGTCGCCTCGCCTCGCGTCGCGCTGCCGACCGCGCTGGAGGCGCTCGCCTCGACGGAGGTGACTGACCGACTCGCGCACGCGCGTGGCAAGGCGTTCCGTGACGTCGTACGCAACCTCGAAGGGCGAGTCGAGCACGTCCCCGACATCGTCGCCCGACCGCGTCAGGAGCAGGACGTCGTCGACCTGCTCGACTGGTGTGCGGATGAACAGGTCGCAGCCGTGCCGTACGGCGGTGGCAGCTCTGTGGTCGGCGGCGTCGAGCCGCGGTTCGAGGGTCCCGCCGTCTCGATCGACCTGACGGCGATGGATCAGGTGCTCGAGATCGATCGCACCAGTCGGGCGGCTCGCGTCCAAGCAGGCGTGCTCGGTCCGCATCTGGAGGACCAGCTGCGGCCGCACGAGCTGACGCTGCGCCACTTCCCGCAGTCGTTCGAGTTCTCAACGCTCGGAGGGTGGTTGGCGACTCGGGCCGGTGGTCACTTCGCGACGCTCTACACCCACATCGACGACCTGACCGAGTCAATGCGGGTGGTCACCCCGGCCGGCATCAGCGAGTCCCGTCGTCTCCCCGGATCGGGAGCAGGGCCTTCGCCGGACCGGATGTTCCTTGGGTCCGAGGGCTCACTCGGGATCATCACTGAGGCGTGGATGCGGTTGCAGGACCGGCCGCACTGGCAGGAGACCGCATCGGTGACGTTCAAGACGTACGCCCGGGCTGTTGACGCGACACGTGAGATCGCGCAGTCCGGTCTGTTCCCGACCAACTGCCGACTGCTCGATCCGATGGAAGCCTTTCTCAATGCTGGGATCTCGGCCGAAGGGGGTGTCCTCGTGCTTGCCTTCGAGTCGGCGGATCACCCTGTCGACACCTGGCTGGCGCGCGCGGTCGCGATCGCCGAGTCCCACGGTGGTGAGGTGCAGGCGAAGCGCGACGCCGGCGACGGTGCTGCCTCGAGCTGGAAGTCGTCGTTCATCCGGATGCCCTACCAGCGGGACGCTATGGCGCAACGGTCGATGATCGCCGAGACCTTCGAAACCGCTTGCACCTGGGACAGATTCGAGACCTTCCACGCGGCAGTGACCGGGGCCGCACAGGAAGCGCTCGAACGGGTCTGCGGCATCGGAGTGGTCACCTGTCGGTTCACGCACGTCTATCCCGACGGCCCCGCGCCCTACTACGGCGTCTACGCACCAGGCCGCTGGGGCGCACTGGTCGAGCAGTGGGACGAGGTCAAGGCCGCCGTCTCGGACGCCATCATCAGCAACGGCGGCACGATCACTCACCACCACGCCGTGGGGAGAGACCACCGGCCGTCGTACGACCTCCAGCGACCCGACGTGTTCGCCGCGGCGTTCGCGGGTGCCAAGCGCGTGCTCGACCCCGAAGGCATCCTCAACCCGGGCGTACTCCTCGGCTGACGCCGTCGATCGCCAGTCGCGACATGACCCATGACATCTGTCATGGGTCATGTTTCGCGCCTGTGACCGTTCCCCCTGGGAACGGGTTGATCTTGGTCGGACTTGCCTCCTGACCACCCAAACGTCTTCCGCCTCGGTCGCGCCCGGACGTACTTTCCTGCTGCCGACCGTGGGTCGCGCTGGCGGCCTCCGCCATCTCTCCTCCGAATGGAGCAAGTCATGCGTTCCAGTCGTCTTCTCGCCGGCGTCACCCTGGTCGGCGCGGCCCTCACCGTGATGTCCAGCCCTGGTGTGGCGCAGGCCGCCGTCAAGGCCGACAGCAACTCCGCCTCCTCCAGCGCAGCCAGCAGCCACGGTATGGGTCTCAACCTGGATCAGGTGCGGGCCAACAAGTCGAGGGTCACCACGAGCGGTCACGCTCTCCCGGTCCGCAAGTCCCAGGCGACGCTGCCCGCCTCGTTCGACCTGTCGCAGTACGCCCTCGCGCCCGGCGACCAGGGCCAGGTCGGCTCGTGCGTGGCTTGGGCGACCGGCTACACGGGCATCGGCCTGCTGATGAAGGAGCAGGGCATCAACGGCACGCCGATGGCGCCGATGTTCGTCTACGCCCAGATCGCGAAGGGCAACGACCAGGGCACGTACGCCGGGGTCGCGCTTCCGATCGAGAAGGATCAGGGCATCGACACCAAGGCCGACTACTGGCAGGGCGACTTCGACTACACCACCCAGCCGGACGCTGCTGAGCGCGCGAACGCCGCGCACTACAAGCTGTCGGGCTTCACGGACCTGACGGCCTCGGGCGACCTGAAGACGAACATCATGACCGCGATCTCTCAGGGTCAGCCGGTGCCGTTCGGCTTCTCCGCGCGCAACAGCTTCCGTTCGCTGAGCACGACGAACTACAACTACAACCCGACCAAGCACGACAGGATCATCGGCGGCCACGAGGTCACGATCGTCGGCTACGACTCGACCGGTGTGAAGATCCAGAACAGCTGGGGCAGTGAGTGGGGCAACCACGGCTTCTTCACCGCGCCGTGGTCGTTCATCACCGGCCGCGACGTCGACGAGGTCCACGCGATGGGCAAGCTCGTCACCAGCTGACCGACAGGTCCGGCGCTAAGAGACTGCGTCTTCCGAATCTGACGCACTTGTAACACGGTCAGACTCGGAAGACGCAGTCTCTTGGTGCTCAGCCCGGGAGCGGGAGGACGGCCCGCACCAGTCCGCCGTCGGGTGTCGGCGTGGCCGTGAGCTGCCCGCCGACCTCGGCGGCGCGTTCGCGCATGGACGCCAGACCCACGCCCGCCGTCCAGGGCGAGGCGTCGGGTCCGTGGTCACGGATCTCGATCGTGAGGTGCCCGTCGAGACAGACCAGGAGCACCCCGGCCCGGTCGCTGCCACTGTGCCGGGCCACGTTGCGAAGGCCCTCCACGACGATGCGATAGGCGGCGACCTCGACGGCCGCGGGCAGCCGCAGGTCTTCGGCTGTCATGGTCACCAGCAGCGGCTGACCATCCGCGACTCGCAGCGTGTCGGCCTGCTGCCTCAGCGCCCGAATCAAGCCCAGCTCGTCGAGAGCGGGCGGGCGCATCCCGTAGACCAGCTGACGGATCTCCTCGATGGCGGTCCCGGTCTCGGCGCGCAGGGCGGCCAGCAGCTCTTCGGCGCGCGCGGGGTTGGCCCGCACGCTGTTGCGCGCTGCATCCGATGTGAAGGCAATGCCGGACAGCCGTGGCCCCAGACCGTCGTGCAGGTCCCGCCGCAACCGTCGCCGTTCCTCCTCGAGAGCCGTCACGGTCTGCCCGCGCGAGTGATGGAGGTCCGTGGCGAGCGCCCGAGCGCGCAGTGTCTGGGCCAGCAGTGGCGCGACCAGGGACAGCACGTGCTCATCCCCACTCGACAGCGTGAGGTCACCGGCGCGCAGCCCGACGACCAGCTCGCCGCCCGCGTCGCCCACCGAGAGCGGCAACGTCCGCGTGTGCGTGACGGGTGCTCCGGTGACGGCGACCTCATCGTCGCCGACTCGCAGGCTGGCGTACGGCAGGACCAGCGCCTCCCGGATCGCGCGCAGGGCGAGCACCGGGTCGTCGCCGATCTGGCCGGCGACCTGGGTGGCCGCTCCCAGAGGATCGGGACGCGCACCGAAGAGCAGCTCGTCGACGACGCCGCGCAGCACAACGCGCAGCGGATGGAAGGTCGTCGCGACGATCGCGCCGAGCACGGCCATGACGCCGACCGGTGGGGGTGAGTCGCTGCCCAGCACCTCCAGGAGCGACTCGATGCTGACGTACATCGAGATGTACGCGATGAAGACGACGGCCAGCACGACGACCTGCACGATCAAGCCGCGGACGTCGACCACATCGGGCCGCGAGACGCCGACGTACATCGCTATCGGGACGACGACCAACACGGCTACCGAGATCGTCCCGCCCACGGTGCTGGGGATGAGGAAGGACGCGAAACCGGCGACCAGTCCGGCCGCGCCACCGGCCAGCGCCGGCCACAGGAGCGTACGCCGGGTCTCGCGATCAGCGCGTTCGATCCTCCACCAGGTGTGGGCGATGAGAGCCAACGCAGTCGTGAATCCCATTGCGGTTGTTACGGATTCGTTGGACCACTGGACGGTGGCCAAGACGCCCGCGCCGGAGATGACACAGAGCGCGACAAAGTCGACGGGATGACGCCAAGCCGTCCGGGGATACGTGGTGACCGCTAGCGGGAACAGGAGCGCGGCCGCACAGGTCAGCAGGGCGCGGCCGGGATCTTCGTGGTCGGTGGCGTCGAGCACCGCTCCGGCGATAGCCACGCACCCTGCGCAGACGAGGAGGATCGCGGAGGTGCGGGCGCGTCGTACGACCAGCATGGCGAGCCCGCTCGCCAGGGACGAGACACCGAGCGCGGCGATCGCGACCAGGGCGGCGTACGGGATCACGGCTCGCGCCCCAGCCCACCCTCGCGGGCCCGGATGATCGCTGCCGTCCGGTCGGCGACCTCAAGCTTGGCGAAGATGTTGGTCAGGTGGTTGCTCACCGTCTTGGGTGACAGGAAGAGCTCCTGGGCGATGGCCGCCGTACGCCGACCGCCCGCCAGCAGGTCGAGGATCTCGCGTTCGCGATCGGTCAGCTCAGGGAAGGCAGTGGCCGCCGGGACGGGCGGCGTCGCGAAGTAGCCGAGCACGTGAGCGGCGACGCCCGGCCCGAAGATCACCTCGCCGGCCGCGACGGCTCGGATGGCCCGGACGATCTCGTCCTGCTCCGCGCCCTTGAGGAGGTAGCCGCGCGCGCCGGCCTGCATCGCAGTGAAGACCGTGGCGTCGTCGTCGTACATCGTGAGGACGAGCACCGCCGTCCCGGGGACCTGGGCCCGGATCCGACGGGTCGCCTCCACGCCGTCGAGGCCGGGCATCCGCACATCCATCAGCACCACGTCCGGCTGCAGCAGCTGGACCTCGCGAACGGCGGCCTCACCATCGGCGGCCTCGCCGACCACCTCGAGCCCGTCGAGAGTGCCGATCAGCGCGCGGAGGCCACCACGCACCACCGGGTGGTCATCGGCCAGCACGATCCGCAGGGCCATGTCCTCATGATGGGTGCGATCGGTCCTGCGTGAACCAGGAATGTGTTCCCTGGCCATCGGGACAGGGAGGACGATGGAGGGGCAGGTCGCACCTGGCTCCAGGAATGCGATCGGCCGGACGGTGAGGGTCCAACGTCACCGCACAGGAGGCCAACACCATGAACGTCCACTCCAGCCGACAACGGATCGGCCTGATCCTCGCCGGCGTACTCAGCGTCCTGAACATCCCGAGCGCCTTCACACCGACACCGGACGGTGAGACCGGTCCGCCACTCGCCATCCTCGTGCTCAGCAGCGTCCTCGGACTCATCGGCATCGTCGCCGTCGTGATCGCCTGGCGGCAGGGCAGCAGGGTCGCCCTGCGCGTCGCCGCCGGCACGCTGATCGTCAGCGCGCTGACCTCGTTGCCGGCGTTCTTCGTCGACGTCCCGGCGTGGATCAAGCTCCTTGCCGGAGTCTCGGTCCTGGTGTCGATCGCGGCCGTCGCGCTGATGTTCTCGCCCGCCCGCCGCTCCGTGCCGGTCCTGGACTGATCGCCATGATCGCCGCCGTCACCGTTCTGCTGGCTTTCCCACTGGGATATTTCCTGCGGTCGCACCTCGCGGCCAACACGACGTACGCCATCGCCTACCTCTGGGCGTTCGTCTTCCAGACGCTCTACCTGCTGCTCGACTCACTCGACGGCGGGGACGCGCCGGCCTTCGATAAGGGAGAGTTCCCGACGTCGTACGGCGCGGTGGCCCTGGCCATCTTCGCGGTCGGTTTCGGGATGGTTGCCGCGGGCCGCTGGGTGCGCGAGCGCCGCACCGTACGACCCCGCCAGCACACGGCGTCATCGCTGGTCGAGTAGCCGGATCCCTAGCCCCTTCCCGCCGGTCGAGTAGCCGGAGCGCTAGCGGAGGCGTATCGAGACCAGGTGCACACGGGCACCTGGTCTCGATACGTCTCGCGCCAGGGCGCTCGCCTACTCGACCGGCGCTCGCCTACTCGACCGGCGATGGACGCTCAGAGGCCGGCCTGCGCGAGTGCGGCGTTGGCCATGCCTTGCTCGCCGAGGGCATTCGGGTGGACGGGGACGAACTGCGTTGTGAACAGCAGCGGCTCGACCCATCGCACACCCGGTGCCTGGCACGCGTCATGTCCGGCGGATGCCGCGGACAGGTCGACGTACGTCGATCCCGTCGCGCCGGCCGCGCGACTCACCGCACTGTTGAGGGTCGCTTGCAGGTTGCGCAGGTAGGGGACGTCGCCGCTCGCGATCGGCAGCTGCGGGAAGCAGCCGCCCTTGGCCGGCGTGATCCACGGGTAGCCGGAGATGACGACCTTGGCAGCCGGCGCCTTCGCCTTGATGGCCTGCAGACCCTTGACCAGCGCCGGGTAGGTCTTCTCGTTGATCGCCTTGGTGAAGGTGTCGCCGTAGAGCTTCGTGCACGGGTTGCCCTGGCCGGCGGTCGCGATGCCGGCGCTCCCGCACGCGAGGATCGCGCTGATGAACGTGTTGTTGTCGTTGCCGCCCATGGTCAGCGTGACGACGTCGGTGTCGGCGGCGACGGCGTCGAGCTGGGGTGCCATGCCGGGGTACTGACCGGCGTAGAAGTCCTTGGTCTGGGCACCGCCGCAGCTCACGTCGGTCAGCTGGTAGCCCTTCGTCGCCGCGACATCGTGCGCCCAGTTCTTGGTCGACTGAGCACACAGTGGGTTGATGCCGGACGACAGCGGGAGGACTCCGGACCCGGCGCTGTAGCTGTCGCCGAGGTTGACGTACTTCACCGGATCGGCGGCGTCCGCGATCGAGGTCGTGGCGGCGACGAGAGCGGCGGCGGCCAGACCGATCGAGGCGAGGCGGGCGTACGAGTGCATGACATCTCCTTGGGAGGCGAGGGGGACCTGCAGGAGCTACGCGTCAGTAAGTTAGCGGCCCTGTGACCTGGATCACGTCAGAGCACCTCAAAGACTTGGTCATGCGTGCAACCACGAACGGCCCAGACCGAGGAGGTCTGGGCCGTTCGCCGGTCATGCGACGTGATCAGTACCGCAGCTGCACCCGCAGCTCCTGGCCCTGCCGGACCGCAACGGGCCGCGGCAGCTGGATCGTCGCGGTCGTCCCGGCGGTGGTGACCGATGCGCCAGCGACCTTCGGGTCCGCGCCGACCAGGCTGACCTGGCGCGTGCCGGCGGGAACCGACAGCGTCAGACGTTGCACGGTCAGCTCGCCGTGCCTGACCTTGATGCTGTCGCTCTGCGTACGGCCCGAACGCTTCTGCGCGAACGTGCCCCACGACTGACCGGTGGAGAAGAACGACCGATGGTCCTGCGGCTTCCACGTCGGCTGGAACGTGATGGCCCGGTCCGGACCGCTGAAGGCGAAGCCTTGCGCGCCGGTCAGGAGCGACCAGGACGACAGGGTTCGCGCGTAGTACTTGCCGCACTCGTCGTCGCCGAACGGGCTCCCGGTGCCGTCGCCGGTGGAGCAGGGCTCCATGTCGATGTACGGGCCCGTGCGAGCGTGGCCGTCGTAGCGATCGCTGATCGCCTTGACGACCCCGAGCCCTTCAGCGGTCTGGCCCCGCTGCAGCATGAGCCCGGCCGCGGAGTACTCGAACCCGGACATCAGCTCGTCGTAGTAGAGCGGGGTGTTGGACGGCTGGTCCTTGCTCGGCCAGGTGATCATCTGCAGCCCGGCATCGGTCTCCAGGGCGTACTGCCGGAACTGGTGACTGTTGTTGTAGCCCGAGTAGGGCGTGTCCCCGAGCAGGTTGTCCTTGAAGTTGTTCGTGAAGAGCGACTTCGCGGCCTGGTCGGTGTGCTTGGTGTCGTAGATGTCGCCGAGCCCGAGCTGCGTGGACCACCACTGGCCGAGCAGCATGTCGATCTCCGAGCCGTTGCCGTACGACGCGCCCTCGCCGTTGTTGATCTCGGTGTAGTACGACCCGTTGAAGTACTTCTTCTCACCGGTCTTACGTCCGTGGTCGTAGATCGAGCCGTACGACGTCGCGGTGTCTCCCTCACCGACGGCCTCCGCCATCTTTTGCGCCGCATGGACGGATGCGAGGTACATCGATCCGAGCCACGAACCGTCCCCGGTCTCGCCGCCGTCCAGCGTCGTGTTGAAGGTGCCGGTCAGGATGCCGACGTGATCGGTGTCGCCGTGCCCGATGACGTAGTCCATGGCCCTCTTGATCGTCGGCCAATTCCGTTGCAACCAGGCCTTGTCCGTCGTCTGGTAGGTCCGGTACGCCGACAGGATGACGCCGGTCTGGCCGTCCATGGTGAAGGTGCTGTCGCCGTTGAACCGCATCGGGATGAGGCCCGCACTGTCGGCGTTGTCGAGCCACTGCTCGGTCCATCGACGACCGACCTCCGGCCAGAGCCAGGCCTGCGCCTGGGCGTAGTGGAAGACGTGGGTCGGCATGCCCGGGCAGCAGCCCCAGCCCTCACGTCCGCCGAAGAAGCCGTTCTTGGCCCACCAGACCGACGGCGAGTGCAGCACCGACGTGGCGGCCGAGACCCGGTCGATCAGGTAGCGCGGCAGGTTCGAGTCGTACAGCGCATCGTGATAGCCCTGCGTGTCACCGAGGAGCCGGTCGTAGTTGCCGAGGACGTACGACGACACGTCGTCCGCGGACGTCCACCAGTTCTCGTACTGACGGCCCTCGCCGCCGTTGTAGTTCTGCGCATTCGGGAAGTGCCAGCTGAGCGCGACCGGCACGACGACCTGCTGGCCCGGCTTGAGGTTGACCCGCACGGAGAGGGCGCCGTCGACGGTGGTCCGTGGTGCCGGGCTGCTCGCCGTGGCAGGCCCGGTGAGCACGCCGTCCTTGTCGAAGTCGGACCGCAAGGAAGAGGACGAGTCCCACGAGGCCGTGGACGACACGTCGTCGCCCAGGGCCGTGAGCGTCATGCTGCCTCCGCCGCGGCCGGTCATGCTCAGGCTGGTCCAGCGACCCTTGGCGCCCGTGCCGGTTCGTACGGCGGTGCGGTTGTCGCCGTACCCGTCGACCTCGCGGCTGTTGGCGCCACCGATCGTGTCGTACCCGTTGAATCCCACAGCGTTCTGCTGAGCGGCGAGCAAGGACACCGAGACCGGCTTGTTGCTCGGGTTCTTGAGCGTGAACTTGTATACGGCAGTGGGGATTGCCGAGTCCTTCGTGTTGCCCGGGATCATCGGGTTGACGACGTCCTCGGACACGGTGACGGGCAGGCTGCGGTCGGTGAAGTCGTAGCCCAGCTGCGGGTACTCGCCCTGCTGGGTGAGCGACGTCATGCCGGGGAAGCTCCCGACTGCCGTGGTCTGAAGGGCTCGGGTGACCGGAGCGGCCCCGGCGGCCTGGGCGCGCACCGAGAAGAAGCTGTTGGGCACCCGTCCCTTGGTGTAGGTGTCCGGGGTGTTGTGCCACTTGTTGGACTGAAGCTGCCCGAGGTTGTTGAAGATCCACCAGGTCGGACGTGCGCCGGTGCCGTCGTGCACGATGCCCGCCGAGCCGAGCGGACCGACGGCGAAGCGGGTGTCGCTGAGGTGATCGCCGCTGTAGGTGGCCGGCTTGCCCTTCGCCGTGAGGTCGACGTATGGACGGGCGAGGGTGAGGATCGCCTCGGACTGAGCACCGTCCGGGTCCAGTGCGGTGATGCGGTAGAAGTACGTGCGGTCGGCTTTGGCCGACCGGTCGGTGAAGGACGTACTCGTCGCGACAGCCAGCCGTCGGTACGGGCCCTCGATCGCATCAGCACGCTCGATCGCGTACCGAGTGGTCTTCGGGTCCGGTGCGGCGGTCCATCGCAGGACGACGGCATCCGAATTCCGTTGCACGCGAGGGGCCGTCGCCGCTGGCGGCACGTTCGCGCGTACGGCATCGAGCGTGACGTGACCCCAGCCTCCGGTCGACTTGTCGACGACCTTGAGGACGACCTGCTGGCCGACCAGCTCGGTGGCGTCGAGGGTGCGGTAGGCCATCACCTCCGAGTCGTTGCCGTGGGCTCGTACGACCTCGTTCCCACATCCGTCGGGCGCGCTGGCCGAGTAGGTGCACAGCGCGACGTACGTGTTGGCGCCAGAGCCGCCGCCGACGAGCATCGAGACCGAGGGGCGCGACACCGTGAAGGGCGCCGACGTCACCGTGCCGGTGTACGCGTCGTCGGCCGAGCCGGTCGCCGTCTCCAGCGTCGACAGGAACCAGCGCCCTTCCTTGAGGTACGGCCGAGGCGAGTTGTGGTACGCCGCCCGGTCCGTGACCAGATGCCCGAAACTCCCTGCGGTTACTCGCCATCCGGCTGGCAGGGCCCCACTCTCGAAGCCTTCGATGAAGGGAGTGGTCGTCGTCTCTGCGGCTGACGACGCGATCCCCAGGAGTCCCGTAGAGGCAACGGTCGCACCTGTGATCGCGAACGCCAGCGCGGTGCGAGTGAGTCGCGCCCTCACTGGCCCTGCTCCATCAGCTTGCGCAGCTCAGTCTCGCGCTGCGGGTCCCAGTACTTCGCGTCCAGCTCGAAGAACACGGACGTGTACGGCAACGTCATGGTGGTCTTCAGGACGATCACGTTGAACTGCTTGCCCGCGGTGTCGAGCTTGCTGATCAGGTCCGCGTGCAGGACCGGCTTGACCTCCTGGCTGCCCAAGATCTTCTTCAGGTCCGCGCGGTAGGACGTGATGCCGGGAGCGGACTTCTCGGGGACGTACGACAGCTCCTTGTCGACCTGTACGTGCGGCTTGACGTGCTTCTGCTGGTCCAGCAGCGCGACGACGTCGCGCACGACCTGGGCCTGCCCGGCGTTCGTGACGATCGTCGTCACGCCGGCGCTGGTCTGCTGCGGGTACGCCGAGTCGGCGACGACGATCCAGTTGCGGTGACCGAGTGAGGGCAGAGCCTGGGTCAGCTGACGCTTCCAGCTCTGCTGGTGGGTCGGGTGGGAGGAGGTTGTGCTGGGGCCTGGGGTGGTCGAGCCCTCGGCGGTCGCGAGCGTTCCGGTGGCGAGCAGGGCGACCGCGGCGAGGGGAGCGGCGACCTTGAGGGCGTTGCGAGTCTGCATGGCTAGAACTCCGATGTTTGACGGTCAAGACGGGCGTCTCGGGCGCAAAACGGGGATGCAGCGGCGTGCTTAGCGCCCATACATCGGAGGACTGTAGCGTGATGTGGACCACAGCGGGAAGCAACTGTTATCGATCACAACGGACGGAAACGTCCGCCGGTCAGCGGGTCAGCGCGTCCTCACGGCGGCCAGGAGGGCATCGGCCAAGCCCTGCTCGCCTCTCGCGTTGGGATGCAGCACCGACGCCGGTGCGGCCGGGATGAGTGGTTCGATCCATCTCTGCGCAGGGGCCTGACACGGATCGTGGCCGATGCTCGGTGTGTACGTGTCGACGTAGGTCACGTGATGGGCTGCTGCTCGAGCGGCCAGCACGCCGTTCAGGCGCTTGAAGCTGTTGCGGAGGTACTGCGTGTCCGAGGGCGTCACGGGTACGAGCGGCCAGCACCCGCCACCCGCGGCCGGGAAGATCGCCGGGTACCCGACGACGAAGATCCGCGCGTGCGGGGCCTTCGTCCTCACCGCAGAGATCACCCGATCGAACTTCGGTGCCGTGGCATCGATGCGCAGGGCAATCTGGTCGACGCCGTCCTTGACGTAGTGGTCCTGACATGGCGAGCCGATCGGGAAGAGGCTGACACAGGCGCCCATCAGCTCACTCGTCTTGATGTCATTGGCTCCGAACCCGATGCTCACCATGGTGGCGTCTGCGGTCACGGCCGCCAGCTGTGGTGGAGCGGTGCCGAGCACGACCCCGTCGGTGACCTGGGGCGCGAAGACGTGGTCGGTCGCCGCACTGCTGCAGCCCACATCCTTGAGCGTGATCGACAAGGCGGCGGCGACCCGATGCGGGTAGTTGCCGTCCGTCTGGAGGCAGCCTGGCGTGTGCGAGGTCAGCGTGCCGACGAAGGGTCCGGCGACGTACGAATCACCTAGTGCGACATAGCGGCCCGCTGCGTCCTCGCGTGATCCGGTGCCCGCGACGGCGGCTGGTGTGCTCACGGCACTCGCGAGGGCGACTGCAGCAGCCATCAACCCGATACGGCGGCGGCCGCTGGTCACGCGTGTTCTGTGCGGCATGGGTCGGCCCTCTCGCGATGTGATGGGGCCCCGCTCAGTCGGGAGCGTGGCCGACGGCGTTGATATTGGTGATGAACGAGGCGTACAGCCAGGGGTGCTTCGTGCCCAACGTCTTCTGTGCCATGACCTGCAGCCGATGGAACAACGCCTCTTCGATCTGGGTCTCGGTCTGCGGTGCGGGGTCATCGCACCAGAGGGCGAGGCGGGAGCCGAGGTTCTTGCTCTCGTCCTCGGGCCGCAGGCGTGAACCGTCGACTGAGAGAGCGGCATCCCAGGTGTCGTACATGACGGCGGGGTGGGTGTTGAACGGTGAGGCCCAGCCGCCGAGGGTGTAGTTCGTCGGGGTGAAGGGCACGTTCATGACGGTGTGGCCCTGATCGACCAGCTGCTGGAGGCTGTACGCCGGCCCGAACCACGGTGGAGGGCCGCTCCTGGACCAGTGCTCGATCACGATGTCGGTGTCTACCTTGATCGTGGCACCGCCGGGAGCCATTCCGTCGTTCCACGCATGCGCCGTCTTGCCGTGCGCGCGCACGATGGCGTTCGCCCAGTTGAAGTAGCCGTGGTAGGTGTCCTTGCCGGTGGCATTCGGGCCGAACTTCGTTCTCGCGTAAGCCTGTAGCTGGGGGTAGTCGTCGTAGTTCGTGACGTACTCGTCCGCGCCGATGTGCCAGTACTTGCCGGGGAACATCGGCAGGAACTCGCGCATCAGGTCGCCCATGAGGTCGTACGCAGCGGGCTTGGACAGGTCGATCAGCTCAGGCGCCACAGTCCCGCTCTTGCTGACCAGCCGCAGCTCGGGGTGAGCATCGAGGATCGGGGTCAGGTGCGCGGGGAAGTCCAGCTCGGGCCGGATCCGCACGTTGTAGCGGTCGGCGTAGGCGATGAGGTCGCGCATCTCGGCCTGCGTGTAGTGCTGCGGCGACACGACTTCCGGGTGGGTGGTGCTCTCCAGCCGCATGCCGTTGACGTCGTTGAGATGGAGGTGCAGGTAGTTGAGCTTGAGATAGGAGATCTCGCGAATCTGCCTGCGCAAGAAGGGAATCGAGAGGAACTTCCGTCCGGTGTCGACCAGCAGGCCGCGTTCCGGGTACGACGGCCAGTCGGTGGCCGTGCCACCAGCCACCGTCCAGCCCTGCCGCAGCCACTGCAGCACCGAGCGGGAGCCGTAGAACACGCCTGAACGCTCGGGGGCGGTGACCTTCAGGATGGGACCGGACGCCACGCGGTGGCGCTCGCTCGACGATGACCCGGCCACGGCGCCGAGGCCGAGCAGGATGTCCCCAGGTCTGGCATCGCCGACTGTCGTGCTGACGGGGACACCGGTGACGGTGCGCAGGTCGGCGGCGAAATCCGTTGCCAACCGGGACAGCTCGGCTTCATCCGCCCGGGCGATGACCACCCTTGTGCCCTGACCGAAGGCGTACGGCGAAGGGCCCGCGGTCCACTGCCGCAGGACCGGCAAGGTGGTCGGGGCCGCCACGGCCGCGGCCGCCGTCCTCACCCCGATCGGGGCAAGGACGGCCGATCCGGCCAGGCTCAGTGCAGCTCGCCGAGACAGCTTCATGGATCAGATGGCGAAGCAGTTCATCTGCACGGGCTTGTTGGCCAGGGCATCCATCACACCGTCGGCGATGGTGCCGTCGAGGGCGGAGAGCTGATGCTCCACGAAGCGCAGGGGGCACTGGTCCTGAAGCAGGATGTTGGTTGCGCCGTCCTTCAGCTTGGCGTTGTCGATCGGCACGACGACCTCGTCCCAGCTGCTGCGGAACGTCGTGTACTTGACCGACCCGATGGTGTCGCTACCGGCGTTCAGGTCGTTGAGGAAGTCGGAGCCGATGGCCATCTGCTCGCACGACACGAGTCCGACGCAGTTGAGGATCTTGGCCCAGTTCGCTCTGTTGGTGCCGTAGTTCGGCCCCGCGACCGTGACGAGATGGTCGACCTTGGCGTCGCCTCCGAGGGACTTCACGTAGTACCGGCTGGTCAGGGAGCCCATGGACAGCCCCACGAGGTCGACCTTGGTGGCTCCGGTCTCCTTGAGCACCTTGTCGACCATGACTCCGAGGTCCTGGGCCCCGACCGTGATGTCACCGGTGCCGCTGTCGCGGCTCGCGGCGGTGTAGTACGCCTTGGTGCCGTTGGCCTGGAGACGGGCCGCCAGCGGCAGACCGCCGATCGCGGGGGAGCTGAATCCGGCGACCACGATCACCGGGTTGGCTGCGGCCACAGGCTGGGCGGCGGCGGTCGCACCTCCGGCCATCGCCAGGCTGCCGGCTGCGACGCCCGTGATCATGCCGCTGGTGATGAGGCTCTTCAACATGGGAATCACCATGTCTTTCGCTCGGGGACGCGATGTCTCGCGATGGCGCCGGCCAGGGGAAGGGTGGTCGACGTACCGTAAGTGAACCGTGCACAGGGAACGATCGACATACTGGCGGGTCACATTGGCTAGATTGACCAGGCATGACCGGTCGCGTGTGTGATACGTCACAAATGCTCAGCGATGCTGTGGTCGCAAGTGAGTCCGTACGGCTCCTGCGAGAGTCGCGCGAAGCCTTGTCCCTGGGCACGCTGAACGAGCTCGTCCGCGAGATGCCCGAGTACAGCGCGCTCACCGATGAGCAGCTGTACGGCGACGTCCTGGCGGTGTGCCGAACCTGCATCGACACCTTCGTCGATGCGTTCCTGTCCGACGGCGGCATCGCCAATGTGCATCTGGTGACCCTGCGCCGCTCGGCCGCCCATGCTGCGGCCGACGGGGTCCCGATGGCGGAGATGATGCGCGTCTACCACCTCGCTGTTCGCACAGCGATCCAGTTCTCGGGCGACCGTCCACGGGCGAACCCCCAGGACACCCTCGCGCTCGCCAAGAGCGGCATGGTGTTCCTCGAGCTCGTGACGACCACGCTGGCCGAGGGCTACGCGGAGGCCCGCGAGCTGGCCGTTGATGATGCTCAGGAGGCTCGAATCAGGTTGGGGATGGACCTGATCGAGAACAAGGACGAGGGCCAGGTGCGGGAGAGTGCGGTCCGCGCGGGAGTCGATCTGGCCGGCGAGTACGCCGTGATCGCCGTCGGACTGCCGTCCGCGCAGGTCGGAGCTGCAGTGCGTGCCTCCGACGAGGTGCGTCAACGCGTGCTTGCGGCCCGGGACCTGCGACGGCTGTGCAAGGACGCCCTGCCCCTCCTGGGCACCAACGCGCTGTGGGTGCCTCGCGGACAGGGCGCACTCGTCCTCGTCCCGCTCGATCACGGTGGACTCACCTGGGATGCGGCTCTTGCGCAGCTCAGGGAAACGCTGGGCGCACGGCACCAGGACATGCACGCGGGAGTGGTCCGCAGCGAATGGCCGTGCGACACCTTCGCCGAGGCTGCACGGATGGCGTCGCGCATCCGCGACGTCGCCCGGGACAGCCGTCGCGCTGCGGGACTGTACGAGCTCGCCGACGTGGCATGGGAGCTCCAGCTCTCTCACTCCGGCCCAGCCCAGTCGGCTCTCGCAGAGCTGGTCGCGCCCGTCCTGGAGCGGCCGGACCTCGTCGAGACGCTCGATGCCTACGTGACCTTCGATGGCCACCGCACGCGTTGCGCTCGGGCCCTCGGGGTGCACCCCAACACGGTCGACAACCGTCTGGCGCGCATCGCCGATCTGACGGACCGCGACCCCACGCGGCCGGGTGATCTCGCGTTCTTGGTCGCGGCGGTCACGGCCAGTCGGCTCGTGCGCCGAACCTGACGCGCCGTTGCAAGCAGATCGCAAGCATCCGCCAGATGGCGGATGACTCCGACGTTCATCCGGCGTGTGCTGGACCTCCGAGCTCGGGCACGGCCCGGGCCCCGTCGAAGGAGTTGTCGTGAAGCGCATTGCATTCGGCCTGTTGTCCTTGTCCTGCGTGGCCGCACTGTCCGCTCAGAGCGCGTCGGCGCAGACCACCGAGTCGGCGGCCGCCGCCCAGAACCCGGTGATCTTCGTGCACGGCTACGGCGGTGCAGCGGACGACGTCTCGGCGATCAAGCAGTCGTTCCTCGACGCCGGATACAGCGCTGATCAGATCCACTCGCTCGACTTCCCGAACGAGCAGGTCAACGAGACCACGGCCCAGCAGCTGTCGACCACGGTGAACTCGGTGCTCACCCAGAGCGGGGCGAGCAAAGTCGATGTCATCGGCTTCTCGATGGGCAGCCTGAGCTCGCGCTACTACCTGAAGAACCTCGGTGGCACGGCCAAGGTCGAGCACTTCGCGAGCATCGCCGGGGCGAACCACGGCACGGCCTCCGCCAACTGGTGCTGGATCATCACCTCGGACAAGGCGTGCCCGCAGATGGCGCCCGGATCCACCTTTCTGAAGAATCTGAACGCTGACGACGAAACGCCGGGAACCACAACGCAGTACGCCACCTGGGCCTCGCACAGCGACGGCACCATCTCCCCGCCGGAGTCGATTCAGCTCGAGGGTGCAGCCAACCACTGGACGGCGGAGGACACCGATCACGTTGGCACCCTGACGAATCCGGCTGTGCAGCGTGACGTCATCGCGTTCTTCGGCGCCGCCGGCTGAGGTCATCCGCTCGCCCAAGGAGCGGGGGCCAACTGGTCGGCTGCTCTCGCCCACCGCCACAGGCCGGCCTGCCCAGAATGGGTGGATGGCCGAACCCGCTGCGTCGCAACGACTCCGGGCATCGCCAGTCCGTGGGGCGGAGATCGCCTCGCGGCGACCGGCGATGCCTGCGGTCGTGGCCGGCCTGGTCGCGCTGGGCCCAGAAGCCGATGTCGATGAGCTCGGACGGCTGCTCGACCTGCCGGTGCATGTCGTGGTGCGAGACCTGTCGGTCCTGGTTCGCGACGGCATCGTGTGGCGGGAAGCGACAGGTTGGGTGGTCGCCGACGCGGGCCGCGACGACACCGCTGTGGACGCGGTGGTGCCGGCTCTGGCCTCGCGGGCGTCCCGGCTCATCGACGCGTCCGGCGCGCCACCGCCTCGGGTCGCGCGAGCTCTGCAGCGGGCGGCGACGTCAGACGACGAGTGGTCACGTCTGTGGCTCGCGAAGCACGCCGCAGAGCTGGTTGGGCAGGAGCCCGAGCTCGTGCGGAATCTCCTTGAGCGACTCCGCCTCGATCGTGAAGAGCCCGGGGTGCGAACAGCTCTCGCGCGCGCCTATTTGTGGTGCGGCAATCTCCCCTCTGCGATGGCTCAGGCACGGATCGTCGAGCGAACGGCTGCCCTCTATGAGGAACGTGCCGCCGCCTGTCTGGTCGAGGCTTTGGCCGCCCTGACCGCCGGCGACGCCGCGACCGGGCTTGCGACAGCCCGACGGGCGCGCGCCATGGGCGTCGGCGGCGCCCTGGGCGACCGGCTCGCCGTGCTCGAGGCGCAGTGCTGCACGATGGCCGCTGACCTCGACGGAGCGAGGGCGCTGATGGCCGATCTTCGGCGCACTGCCGATCCGATGACGACGCTTTGTCTCCACAACCTCGACGCCGTGCACCACTACCTCGACGGGGATCAGGAGGCTGCGCTCCATCGGCTGGCCGAGGCGGAGGACCTGGAGTCAGTGGTGACCGACCCTGGTCAGCGAGCACTCACGCTCCTGCTGCGTCTCGTGTGCTCTGAGTCTGCGACCGATCTGTCTTCCACGCTCGATGAGGCCGGACCGCTCACCGCGAGACTCGGCGGCACGTGGTCGTCGTGGTACGACCTCGCCAGGGCCCTCGTCGACCTACGCGAACAGTCCTGGGCTTCAGTGGATCTCGGCCCTGCGCTCGAGCGTGCAGGTCGCGGCATGGCGCGCCCGCTACACGCTCTGGCGGCGCAGGTCGCGCTGCATCAGGGCGACGTCGCCACCTTCCAGAAGCACTCCGAGGTCTCGGAGTCACACGCTCAGGATGCGGTCGGTATCGCTGCCTTCTACGAAGGACTTTCGGTCACCTGCCGGATCCTGGCGGCGGAACTGGCTGACCGCCCCGAGGAGATGCTGGAGCAGGTCCGGGCTCTGGTGGACGGCACGTACGGGGTGGTTGCCCAGCACGCCATCAATGAGTTGATGCCCTCCTTGGTGCGGGTCGCCGTACGTGCGCACGACGTCGCCCTGGCCGAACGCGTACTACACATAGCGGAGCACGAGCGCAACGTTCGCCATCGTGGAGTGAGCGCCGAATTCGCTTATGCGCGAGCACTTCTCAGTGGAGATGCTGACGATCTTGCCGCCGCTTTCGTTGGCCAGGCCGACGCCGGTTCCCGCCTGCTCGCGGCCAGGTGTGCCGAGGACGCCGTAGTGGCGCTGGTCGCGTCGGAGCGACTTGGCGAGGCCCGCGAGATCGTTGAGCGGATGCGCGACGAGCTGGACGCGTACAACCTCCATGGCGTGGCGCAACGGCTCCAGGCGGCGGTTCGTCAGGCTGGCGTGCGGCTCGGCACCCGTGGCACGCAGTCGCGTCGAGGTACCTCCGGCTGGACCAGCCTGACTGAGGCAGAGCGACGAGTCGCCGTGCTGGTCGCGGAGGGCGGTACCAACCCTGAGATCGCTCGGCAGCTGTACGTCTCGCCACGCACGGTGCAGACGCACGTCTCGAAAATCCTCACCAAGCTCGGTCTCACCTCGCGTGTCGAGATCGCCACTGCGGCCCTCAGACGACTGTCGTCATGATCGCGGCGCGGCGTTGGCCGCGGCCCGCAGATCGCCCTGGTAACCGGCGTACGCCGCCCGCAGCTCGGCGCCCGGCCAGTCGGTCGGCAGGAGCGCGGCCGGCAGCAGCGGGTCTGTCGTCAGGTGGCGGACGAGCTGGGCGGCCACGGCGAGCCGCTCGGCGGGCTCATGGGTGCGGGCCAACCTCGCGAGGAGCGCCCGCCCGTCGGTCGCCCAGCCGGGAAGATCCCATAGCCGACCGACCAGGTCTGCCGCGTCGTCGGGCGTGGCGCGAAAGGTGGTGAGCACCGGGTCATCGGCGTACGACGTCGGCCGGCTCAGGTTGGCCGGCCGGGTCCACACGCCCTCGCGGAGCTCGGTCAGCCGCGCATCGGTGAGCCGGTCGCGGAGGGCGGCGCGTTCGGGGCCGGAGCGCCCGGCGATCACGATGACAGCCATCTCCCAGTCGCCGGCCCACGGGGTCTCCGCGTCCTCAACGGCTGCATCCTGGCGCCGTTGTCGCGCGACAAGGCGCTCGCCGAGCACGTAGTCCGGCCCGTCTCTGCGCAGGTCACCCGCGGCCACGGCGCGGGTGAGCGCGACCCGGAGCGTGGCGGCCGCGATACCGACGTGCTCCGCCGCGCGGGTCAACTGGCGGGCCGTCATCCGGTCAGGGTGCGAGCCGAGCAGCAGGCTGAGCGCGACGGATCGGGCGCTCAGCGGTGGCGGCTCGGTCGAGGGAGAGGTGCGGTCGGCGTACGGCACGGTCGTGACCCTGCCATGCAACACTTCTAGACACAACTGTTGGCAGAACTGTAACGTCATGAGCATGACGCATGAGGTGCTCAACCAGGTCCCACCGCTCGTCGGTCACAGCACCGCGCAGGACCCTGCGCTGCTCGAGGGGCTGCGTCGTGAGGGCGCGGCCTGGGCGATCGACGAGGTCGAGGATCTGGGGCGGCTGGCCGCCACGGCGCAGGCGCAGGAGTGGGGGCGGCTCGCTGAGCGCCACCAGCCGCGCCTGCTGACGCACGATCGCTACGGCCATCGGATCGACGAGGTCGAGTACGTCCCCGCCTACCACTCCCTCATGGAGACGGCCGTCTCGCACGGGCTGCACGCCGCACCCTGGGCCGACGACCGGCCGGGTGCGCACGTCGCTCGCGCAGCCAAGTTCATGGTCTGGTCCGTCGATGCCGGGCACGGCTGTCCGATCTCGATGACGTACGCCGTCGTCCCGGCTCTGCGCGCGAATCCTGAGCTGTCCCAACAGTTTGAGCCGCTGCTGACCAATCGCGAGTACGACTTCGGGCTGCGCGACCCGGCGACGAAGCGCGGCTTGATCGCCGGGATGTCGATGACCGAGAAACAGGGCGGATCGGACGTCCGTGCCAACACCACGACGGCGACGCCGACGGGCGATGGCACCTACGCGTTGGACGGTCACAAGTGGTTCACGTCCGCGCCGATGTCGGACATGTTCCTCACGCTGGCGCAGGCGCCCGGCGGGCTGTCGTGCTTCCTCGTGCCGCGGGTCCTGCCGGGCGGTTCGCTGAACGCGATGCGGTTGATGCGGTTGAAGGAGAAGCTCGGCAACCACTCCAACGCCTCCGCCGAGATCGAGTACGACCAGGCGATCGGCTGGCTCGTGGGGGAGGAGGGGCGCGGCGTACGCACCATCGTCGAGATGGTCAACATGACGCGGCTCGACTGTGTGATCGGCACATCGGCGGGGATGCGGACGGCCCTCGTCCAGGCGGCGCATCACGCTCGGCACCGGTCGGCGTTCGGTAAGCCACTGATCGATCAGCCGCTGATGCGCAACGTGCTGGCCGACCTGGCAATCGAGTCGGAGGCCGCGACCACTGCGATGCTGCGGCTGGCTGGCGCGAATGACCGTGCAGTGCAAGGGGATTCGCAGGAAGCCGCGCTCCGCCGGATTGCCCTCGCCGTGACGAAATACTACGTCTGCAAGCGCGGCCCGTCGCAGGCGGTCGAGGCGTTGGAGTGCCTAGGCGGCAACGGCTACATCGAGGACTCCGATCTGCCGCGGATCTACCGCGAGCTGCCGCTGCTGTCCATCTGGGAGGGGTCGGGCAACGTTGCTGCCCTGGACGCGCTGAGGGCGCTCGCCAAGGAGCCACAAACGCTCGATGCCTATTTCGCGGAGGTCGAACAGGCCTCTGGTGAATCACGATTCGACGATGCGCTGACGCGGCTCAAGAAGGAGCTGACCTCGTTCGACGACCTCGAGCTGCGAGCTCGGCGGGTCGCGGAGCTGATGGCGCTGGTCTTCCAGGGATCGCTCCTCCTTCGGCATGCACCTGCCGCAGTGGCGGACGCGTTCTGCGCGTCACGGCTGGCTCGCGACTGGGGCGGAGCGTTCGGCACCCTGCCGGCCGGCCTCGACCTGGCCCCCATCATCGACCGCGCCCTGGTCGAAGTCCCCTGATGGCACTGGATATTCGCGACATCGGCGCGGTGCGAGTCATCACGATCAACCGACCCGAGGTCCGCAACGCGATCGACACCAAGCATGCCCAGGCGCTGTACGACGCGTTCCGCGCGTTCGATGTCGACGAGGCGGCGAAGGTCGCCGTGCTCACGGGTTCGGACAGCACGTTCTGCGCCGGAGCGGACCTCAAGGCTGTGAGCAGCGGGACGATGCGTGCTGACCCGCCGGGCGACGAAGGTCCGGCGCCGATGGGACCGACTCGTCTCATGCTGTCGAAGCCGGTGATCGCTGCCGTGGAGGGTCATGTCGTTGCGGGTGGGCTGGAGCTCGCGCTCTGGTGCGATCTGAGGGTCGCGGACCCCACGGCGGTCTTCGGCGTCTTCTGCCGCCGCTGGGGCGTACCTCTCATCGACGGAGGCACCGTCCGCCTGCCACGGCTGATCGGACAGTCGCGGGCCCTTGACCTGATTCTCACCGGCCGCGCTGTCGATGCCGACGAAGCGTTCCAGATCGGCCTCGCCAACCGGGTGAGTGCGCCCGGCCGGGCACTGGACGAGGCGGTCGCTCTCGCCGAGCAGCTGGCCGCCTTCCCCCAGGCGTGCCTTCGCAGCGACCGGCAGTCGGCCTACGGCCAGGCAGGCCAACCACTCGAGGAGGCGATGGTCACCGAGTGGTCGCACGGAGCGCAGGTCCTGCGCGACGCCGTTGCCGGAGCCGGCCGGTTCTCCGCCGGTGAGGGTCGTCACGGCACCTTTGCCTAGGCCGCTGGATACCCAGGAGACTGCTGTTATTTATTTACATAGGGCCAAACTGAAAGAATAGAATTTACCCAGCACTGGCCGATCCTTTACTTTCTTGGGGTATCAGGCGCCGCGCGCTGACTTCTACGGTGCTCGTGATCCCGAGTCGTCGGGACGACACCGTTGCTACGGGGGCCATCTGGCCGCAGCGGTTCATCGTCCGGACGCCACCCAGCGGGCTCGTTCACGCGCTGCCCCTGTGCAGCCATCTCGAAAGGTCTTTCGATGGACGCTGCCCGACTCACGATGCCCCGGAGGCTGTGGCCGATGCTGATGGCTGCGCTGTTGTCGATACCGCTGCTGCTCGCAGGCCCGTCCGCGACGACTGCGAGCGCGGACTCCGTCCTCGACGGCCCCATCACGAGAGCCGAGATCATCGCCCGCGCTCAGTACTGGGTCGACCACCAGCCGGGGCCGTACGACCAGGAGGGCTGGTCGCCCGGCCCGGGCGATGGGCACAGCTACCGCCGGGACTGCTCGGGTTACGTCTCGATGGCGTGGCACCTCGACCAGAGCCCGAACACGCAGGGTCTGCCGGGCTACTCACACGAGATCAGCCGCGCCGACCTCAAGCCCGGCGACATCCTGAACTCCTTCTACAACCACGTGCTGCTCTTCCACCGGTGGCTCGATGACCAGGGCAACTTCGAGTACTACTCGTTCGGCGCTACCCCTGTGGGGCACTACCGGGCCAACATCAATGACGCCCAGTTCGACGACCATCCGAACAGTGAGTACAAGGCGCTGCGCTACAACAAGGTCCTCGAGGACGGCCCGTCGGTCGGACCCTCCCCGGCCGAGGCCGGCAAGGTCGTGTCCGCCCGCTCGGCCGATGGTCGACTTGAAGCGTTCGCGGCGGGTGCCGATGGTGTGTGGCACGCGTGGCAGACGGCGGTCAACGGTGGCTGGTCCAGCTGGCAGAGCGTGGGTGGCCCGAAGAACGCGCAGCTGTCCATCGCCCGCAACGCGGACGGCCGGCTCGAGCTCTTCGCAGTGTCGAACGGGTCGATGGATCACCTCTTCCAGACTCAGGTCAGCGGTGGCTGGGGCTCGTGGGAGAACTTCGGGACTGGTGGTGACTACGTCGCCGCGGGCAACAACGCCGACGGCCGGCTCGAGGTGTTCGCGTCCAACGCGAACGGCGTGTTCCACAAGTGGCAGACGGGCGCGACGACGTGGTCGGACTGGGCGGGCCTGGCCGGTCCGGCGTCGGCTCGGCTCCAGCTGGAGTCATCCGTGGACGGCCGTCTCGAGGTCTTCGCGCTGAGCGGTACGACGTTCGGTCACCTCTTCCAGAACGCGCCCAACGGCAACTTCGGCGCCTGGGAGAACTTCGGCACCGGCGGTCACGACGTGAGCGTCGACCACAACTCCGACGGCCGGCTCGAGGTCTACGCGTCCAACGCCAACGGCGTCTTCCACCGCTGGCAGACCAGTGCCACGGAGTGGTCGGACTGGGCCGGCACGGGCGGCGGTCCGGCGAACGCCGAGCTGAGCTCCACGCGTACAGGAGACGGTCGGGTCGAGGTGTTCGCGATGAACGGCCAGACCGCTCAGCACATGTGGCAGAAGGCTCCCAACCAGGAGTTCAACCCCTGGGCCGACTTCGGCGGGCCGGGCACTGAGGTCAACGCGGTGAACAACGCCGACGGTCGGATGGAGGTCTTCGGCACCTCGTCCGCGGGCGTGTTCCACAAGTGGCAGACGGGCGCGGAGAGCTGGTCGGACTGGGCCTGGCTCGCCGACACCGCCGGCCCTGGGATCAGCTGACATGCGCTCGTACCGGACCCTTGGCAAGGAGAACCTGATGAATCGCACTGCTGTCTCTACTGATTCGCATCGGATGCTGTGGCGCGCGCTGGTTGTCCTCGTCGTGGGGATGTGCGCGTTCGCGATGTCGGCCTCGCTGGCGATCGGTCCCGCGCAGGCAGACGGCAAGGTCCGACCGCGGACCATCAAGGGCAACAGCAAGGGCATGAGCCCGAACAACGGCTCGACGCACCCTGCGCTGGTCGCGAGCAACGAGGAGACGGCCTTCCGTTACTTCGTGAGCAAGGGACTGAGCGACGTGCAGGCGGCCGGCATCATCGGCAACCTGGTCCAGGAGTCCGGCGTCGATCCGACTGCGGTGCAGAACCCGTCGTTCGGCGGACGCGGCATCGCCCAGTGGGAGCTCAACGCTCGCTGGGACTCCGAGACCAACAACAACATGGTCTGGTGGGCGAGGTCGCACGGGCAGGACGAGTGGACGCTGGGGCCGCAGCTCGACTTCACCTGGTACGAGCTGGAGAACTTCCCCGGCTACGGGCTGGGGGGTCTGCGAGCGGCGACCACGATCGCGGACGCCACGATCGTCTTCCAGGACAAGTTCGAGGGCTGCGGACAGTGCGAGCAGCAGACCCGCATCAACTACGCGCAGGCCGCGTACGACAAGTACGCCGGTGGCAGTACGCCGACTGCCGGACCCTCCCTCGCGGAGGCAGGCAAGGTCGTGTCCGCTCGCTCGGCGGACGGTCGGTTGGAGACGTTCGCAGCGGGTGCTGACGGTGTGTGGCATGCCTGGCAGACGGCGGTCAACGGTGGCTGGTCCGGCTGGCAGAGCGTGGGTGGCCCGAAGAACGCACAGCTGTCGATCGCGCGCAACGGCGATGGTCGGCTGGAGCTGTTCGCGTTGTCGAACGGGTCGATGGATCACCTCTTCCAGACTCAGGTCAGCGGTGCGTGGGGGTCGTGGGAGAACTTCGGCACCGGCGGGTCCTACGTCGCGGCGGGCAACAACGCGGACGGCCGGCTCGAGGTGTTCGCCTCCAACGCCAACGGCGTGTTCCACAAGTGGCAGACCGGCTTTTCGACCTGGTCCGAATGGACTGGTGTGAGTGGCCCGGCGTCCGCGAGGCTGCAGGTAGAGACCTCTCCCGACGGCCGCATGGAGGTGTTCGCCTTGTCCGGCTCGACGTTTGGTCACCTCTTCCAGAACGCGCCTAACGGCACCTGGGGTGAGTGGGAGAACTTCGGCACGGGCGGCCATGACTTGAGCGTCGACCACAACTCCGACGGCCGGCTCGAGGTCTACGCCTCCAACGCGAACGGTGTCTTCCACAAGTGGCAGACGAGCCCGACGACCTGGTCCGACTGGGCCGGCACGGGCGGCGGTCCGGCGAACGCCGAGCTGAGCTCCACGCGTACGGGCGATGGTCGGGTCGAGGTGTTCGCGATGAACGGCACCACGGCTCAGCACATGTGGCAGAAGGCCCCGAACCAGGAGTTCAACCCGTGGGCCGACTTCGGTGGGCCGGGCACTGAGGTCAACGCGGTGAACAACGCTGACGGCCGGATGGAGGTCTTCGGCACCTCGTCCGCGGGCGTGTTCCACAAGTGGCAGACGGGCGCGGAGAGCTGGTCGGACTGGGCCTGGCTCGCCGACACGGCCGGCCCGGGAATCAGCTGATGGTCGATCTGTCGCGGCGGGCACTGCTCCAGGGTGGAGCGGGTCTCGTCGCGGCCGCGGCGACGCCGTGGACCCAGGCGAGCGGTCATCGTACGACTGGTGTCTCGGCCGATGACCTCCGCTGGGCAGGATGCGGCGAGTGGCAGCACGTCTTCGACCCGTCGCTGCCGGGCACACCGCGATATCTCAATGACCACACCGTGTTTCGAGCGGCGGACGGCCAGTGGCATCTGATCAGCATCGTCGGCAACCTGGCACCGGCCGGCCAGTTCCCGGACGGCGGCAAGGAGATCACGCTGGCGCACGCGACGGCACCAGCCGTTCGTGGGCCGTGGACCGCCCAGCCCGACGCGCTGACGCTCGACCCGGACTACTACGGCGAGCAGCACCTCTGGGCGCCGTTCGTCGTGGCCGATGCGGGGACGTACTACATGTTCTACGCCGCGGGCGGCAGCAACGGATGCGCGATCAACCTCGCGACGTCGAGCGACCTGGTCACCTGGACACGTTCGCCGGACGGGCCGCTGTTCCGTGGTGTGGTCGCGCGTGACCCGATGGTGCTGCGGGTCGGCGACCAATGGGTCATGTACTACACCGAGGTGCAGCTGTCGGACCATCGCCACACGGTCGCCTACCGCACGTCCAGCGACCTGCGCCACTGGTCGGCGCCGGGCACGGTCCTCGTCGACCCGATCACGGACGCCTCTCCGTCGGTGACCGAGTCGCCGTACGTCGTCGCCGAAAATGGTTGGTACTACTTGTTTCTCGGGCCACGCAACGGATACGTCGGCACCGACGTGTTCCGTAGTCGCGACCCACTCTCGTTCAGCATCGACAACTGGGCCGGTCACCTGCCCGGTCACGCCGTCGAGATCGTGCAGGACGACGGCGTGTGGCTCGCCACGGCTGCCGGCAGCTTCGAGCACGGGCTGCTCGTCGCGGATCTGCAGTGGCACGAGCAGTCCATCGGCTGGCAGTCGCCCGAGAACCCTGTCGCGGGCGTTGGCGTCGATGGTCGGCTGCACGTGTTCGCCCTCTCCAAGCAGAACCGGTCTCTGCTGCACCGCGTGCAGACCGATCCGGCACACGACACCTGGTCCGAATGGGAGACGTTCGGCGGACCTGCCGGCGCCGTACCCACGCTCGCGACCAACACCGACGGTCGGCTCGAGGTGTTCTCCCTCGCCGCAGGGGCGGTCGCCATCGACCATCGGGTTCAGCGGGCCGACGGCACGTGGGAGGACTGGGAGGCCGGCTTCGGCGGACCTGCCGGCGCCGCACCGGCGGTCGCGCGCAATGCCGACGGCCGACTCGAGCTGTACGCCATGGGTCCCGGCGGCGCGTACGTCGCCCAACGCGTCCAGTCCAGCCCCGGCTCGCGTACCTGGCAGCCGTGGGTCGGCAACTTCACCGGCCCGGTCGGAGCACCGCCGGTCGTCGGCACCAACGCCGACGGTCGGCTCGAGGTGTTCGTGCTGCGGCCGGGCGGTGCGCGGATCGATCACCGCTGGCAGAACCAGCCCAATGGCAGCACTGACTGGAGTGTGTGGGAGCAGTTCGGGACAGCGGCCGGTGCGGCGCCGCGCGTCGCGCGGGACGGCAGCGGTCGGCTCACGGTGACGGCGCTCGCGCCGGTAGGCACGGGCGCGTTCAGCCGGACGCAGTCCAGCCCCAGCGGTGGTTGGGCCGACTGGCGCTGGATGGCCTCGTGGTCGCTCGCCTCACCGGCCGTGGCCGCTCTCGGGGATGGTCGTCTCTCGGCCGCCTCGACTGACCCAGCAGGCGAACGCGTAGTGATGTCAACGCAATCCGCGCCAGGAGCCGACTGGTCGTCCGAGGTCGACCTTGGCTCGATGAGCGAGCAGTGGGCTGCGACGCCGACGATCGTCACGGACTCGAAGGGTCGGTCTCACCTGTTGGGCGTGACGATCGCGGGTGCGCTGCAGCGGCGCGTCCTGGTCGGCTCGGGCGGCTGGTCGGCCTGGACGTCCTTCGGCACCGGCATCGCCCCAGTCCCCACCAGCTCACCCACCTGACCCGAACCCACTCGCTGGTCGAGTAGCCGGAGCGCTAGCGGAGGCGTATCGAGACCCGGCGACCACACGGGAGACTCAGCCTTCGCGGTCGCCGGGTCTCGATACGGCTCGCCCTTGGGGCTCGCCTACTCGACCAGCGGGGTACGGCGTGTCGCGCCCCGGACGCAAGGGCGTGCCGGAAGAAGCTCAACCTGGTTGCGGACACCTACAACGTAGTTGTACTTCTCTACGGACCCTTGCCCTCGGCTCCTCGGGGAGACTCAGCGTTCGCGTACGCCGATGGTTGCGTCCCTCTGCCCTCCGACTCTGTAGCCACATCACTCGCGAAACCCCGTCAAGAGTGGGCCACAACCCTGACCGGTGGCCCATCACTGGGTGGGCCACCGGCGACGTATCGGAGCCACTCTCCGGGGCTCGCCTCCGCGCCCGGCGCCCGGCCGGTTGCGCATGGCAGGGTGGCGGGATGGGCGATGAGCTGACGGTGGAGCGGGCGAGGTCTTTCGAGCAGGGCGCGACGGCGTACGAACGGTTCCGCCCGGAGTTCCCCGAGGCGATGTTCGACGATGTGGTCCGCCTGGCGGGCGATCGCCTCCAGGACCGGGTGCTCGAGGTCGGCGCCGGCACCGGCCGGGCGACGTTGCCGCTCGCGCGGCGTGGCGCGCGCATCCACGTGGTCGAGCCGTCAGCGGACATGCTGCGCGTGCTCGCCGAGCGACTCCAGACGGAGGGTCTGGCCGACCTCGTCACGACGCAGCAGGCCACGTTCGAGGACGTCGACGCCAGCGATGGGACCTACGGCGTGATGGTCGCCGCGCAGTCGTTCCACTGGGCTGACGCCGCCACGCGATGGGAGCGTCTGGCCTCGGTCCTCGGGTCAGACGGGCTCGGGTTCCTGTGCTGGAACGGTTGGCACGTTGACCCAGATCGCCACAACACCAACGAGATTCAAGCGATCTATGCCGAGCACGGCGCAGGACTCACCTCCGATGTGGACGACCACCGTTCGGGTCCGGGTTGGGCCGAGCTCGAGGTCGAGGCCAAGCCGTGGATGGAGATCGTCGAGCCCAAGACGTACGAGTGGGACTGGAGCATGCCGACCGACGACTACTTCGCTTTGCTGACCACGACGTCGCAGTACGCCATCGCACCGTCGGAGGATCGCGCGCGACTCTTCGATGCCCTGCGTCCCGTCCTCGGCGAGACCGTCTCCCTCAGTGGCCGCACCCTCCTCCTCGCCGTCCGCCCAGTCGGACACGGACCTCGACTGGTGTCGTAGGGCCGACCTAACGTGGTTGCGATGAAGATCGTTGTGACCACACCCACCGGCCATGTCGGATCCCACGTCGTCCGCCTGCTCGTGCAGGCAGGGGTTCGACCCACCGTCCTCCTGCGTGACCCGGAGCGGCTGGACACCGGGCTGCGCGACCAGGTCGACAGCGTCAAGGCAGACCAGACCGATGAGGCGGCTGTCATCGAGGCGACCAAGGACGCCGACGCGCTCTACTGGGTCAACCCCGACGGCACCGATCCTGATCCGATCGCCGCCTACACCCGCCTCGGTGCGGTGGCCGCGCAGGCCGTACGGACCAACGACATCGGGCACGTCGTGTTTCAGAGCAGCGTCGGCGCCGAGGCCCGCGGCGGTTTCGGTGAGATCGACGGCCTGGCTGCCACCGAGCAGCTCCTCGACGAGACCGGCGCGGCAGTCACGCATCTGCGCTGCGGCTACTTCTTCACCAACCTGCTGCTCGACCCCGACGCGCTGCAGGAGGGCGTGCTGCGCACCACGATGCCGATCGATGCCCCGATGGGATGGGTCGATCCACGCGACATCGGTCACGTGGCGGCGGCGCGCTTGCTGGGCCGGGCGTGGACCGGCCGCGTCGTCCAGGCCGTGCACGGTCCGCGGGACCTGACATTCGAGCAGGTGGCCACGATCGTGAGCGAGGTGACCGGCCGGCCGTTCCGGGCCGAGCAGATCACCGACGAGCAGCTCGCCGCCGGTCTGCGCTCGGCCGGGTTGCCCGAGCCCACGATCGACGCGATCGTCGGGATGGGGGCCGGCTTCCGCGGTGACTTCACCCCCGAGCAGGTCCGCGACGCCACGACGACCACACCGTCAGGCCTGGCGGGCTGGGCCCACGAGCACTTGCGTACGACCTGACGAACGGCCCGAGATGACCGGATCACGGGCCCCCTGCGCGCGGTGGGCCATCCCTAGACTGTCGGACCCATGACCGTCGACACCCAAGAGCACCCGCGCTCACCGGACGGCCCTGACATCAACACCCGTCGGGCGATCCTCAACACGCTGAAGGGCTCGTCGGGCAATCTCGTCGAGTGGTATGACGTCTACGTCTACACCGTCTTCGCGACCTACTTCGAGCCCAAGTTCTTCGGCGGCGACGAGCCCAACGCGACGGTCTACACGATGGCGATCTTCGCAGTCACCTTCCTGATGCGACCGGTGGGCTCGTGGTTCTTCGGGCGGTACGCCGACCGGCGCGGTCGCCGTCCGGCGCTCGTCTTCAGCGTGTCTTTGATGGCTTTGGCGTCCACGGTCATCGCGATCACGCCGAGCCACGACTCGATCGGCGCGTTCGCTGTGCTGATTCTCGTGTTCTGTCGACTCGTGCAGGGTTTCGCCACCGGTGGTGAGTACGGCACGTCAGCGACCTACATGTCCGAGGCGGCGACCGCTGAACGACGCGGCTTCTTCTCCTCGTTCCAGTACGTCACGCTGATCGGCGGTCACGCGCTCGCTCAGCTGACGCTGCTGATCATGCAGGTCTTCCTGAACGACGAGCAGATGGGCGACTACGGCTGGCGCATCGCGTTCGGTCTCGGCGGCGTCGCGGCCGTCACAGTGTTCTGGCTGCGCTCCACGATGGATGAGTCGCTGTCCGCGGCGGCCCTGGAGGCGGTGGGGGAGAAGTCCGGCTCGCTGCGGGAGCTGCTGACGACGTACCGAAAGCCGTTGCTGATCTGCTTCCTCGTGACGGTCGGCGGCACTATCGCCTTCTACTCCTACAGCGTCAACGCGCCGGCGACGATCAAGTCGACCTACAAGGGCCAGGGCCTGACGGCGAGCTGGATCAATCTGTCCGCGCTGGTCTTCCTGATGGCGCTGCAGCCGATCGGCGGACTGATCAGCGACAAGATCGGACGCAAGCCGCTGCTGGTGTTCTTCGGCATCGGTGGTGTCGCGTGGACCTATTTCCTGATCCACTACCTGCCCAGGACCGATACGCCGATGGTGTCCTTCCTGCTGGTGGCGATCGGTTACGTCATCCTCACCGGCTACACCTCAATCAACGCGATCGTGAAGGCCGAGCTGTTCCCCGCCCACGTGCGTGCGCTCGGTGTCGGCATCGGCTACGCCCTGGGCAACTCAATGTTCGGGGGCACCGCGCCGGTGATCTACGAGGCGGCCAAGAAGCACGACATGGTCACGGCATTCATTGTCTACGTCATCGTGTGCATCGCTGCCTCGCTGCTCGTTTACATCTTTGTCCTCAAGAACAAGGACGAGACGGTCCTCGATCGGGAGCAGGGTTACGCGTACGCCACCCGCACCTGAACGGGCGCAGTGTGCAGAAGGCCCCTTGCGAACGGACGATCCACGGCATCCTGGGTGTGCCCGGAGTGGGCACCCGACCAAGGAGCGACTTGATGCCGCAGTACCTCGCACTGACCTACACCGCCGACGTGGACTGGTCGGAACCGGAGCGGGCGAGCGAGATGGCGGACTACCGGTGGTTCGCGGCCATTCACGCTGACCAGATCAAGGCGCGCGCCGTGCTGGAACCGACCAACGCCGCGACCGTGGTGCGGGTGGAGGGCGGCCGTGGCGGCGAGGTGGTCACGACGGAGGGTGCGTACGCGCAGACCGAGCGCGCTCTGACCGGCTACTACCTCATTGACGCGGATGACCTGGACGCTGCTGTGCAGATCGCAGCGGATCTGCCCGCCGCCTGGACGGGTGCCGTCGAGATTCGCCCCGTTCTGTCGACCTACTGACGCGCAGTCCGCTCAGCGTTCCGGGGGCGTTCCGTGTGGAAGGCTGCGCGACATGAACCTCCGAGCCGCCGCAGCGGTCCTTGCCCTCTTGGCCCTCACGGCCTGCAGCGATGACGACCCATCGGTCGGCCCCACGGGTTCGGGCGCCACTGCCAACGCGTCCTCCGGTCGGCAGTTCACCGACCCGACCGGAAGCCTGGTGTGCGAGGTCGGCACCGCAGCCGTGACCTGCAACCTCCCGTCGTCGTACAAGGACGAGAACAGTCAGTGCGCGGCGGTCGAGGGCAGTCGGCCGGTCGGCGTACGGCTCGACCCCGAGTCCTCGTACGTCTGCAAGACGGCCCCGACCGTGGTCCCGTCGGCGAGCGGTGCGGCCTGGGCGGCCGGTGACGTCCCCCGGAAGCCGGTCAACGGCGTACCCGTCCCAGCGCTTGCCGCCGGAAAGGCAGTAGTAGCAGGGCAGTTCGCGTGTGAGATCACTGCCGTGGGTGAGGTGAAGTGCGCGCACTACGGCACCGACAAGCGTGACGACCACGTCTTCATCATTCAGGTGAAGTTCGGCGAGGTCACCTTCCCCGAGCCCGAAGGCAAGACCCAACCAGCAGCCTGAGACACACCCGCTGGTCGAGTAGCCGGAGCGCCAGCGGAGGCGTATCGAGACCAGGCGCACACAGGCACCTGGTCTCGATACGGCCTCGCCTAGCGGCTCGTCCTACTCGACCGGCGAGGGGGTCACCGGGGTGAGCGGGTTGCCCGCGGGGATGCGGCCGCAGTCGGACGGTGCGGGCTTCTTGGCGAACCGGTCGTTCAGGTACAGCAATGCCGACGGCGCCCACAGAGCAGCGGTCGGGACGTGGCTGGTCAGGTTGTACTGCGTGTACTTCACCGAGCTGTTGCCGGTCGCGCAGTACTGACGGGCGAGCGTACGCACGTCGCCGGCGATCATGACGCCGTCGCCCGGGCCGATGCCGGGCTTGTTGTTGGGCGTGCCCTCGAACGTGCCGAGCGCGCCCTGGCCGATGAACATCGGGATGGTCGGGGTCGCGGCCGAGCCCAGGTTGAGCTTGTTGACCGCCGTGACGTACTCCGGGACGGAGGCCGGGTCGGCGTACTGCGGCTTGACCAGCTTCTTCCAGGTCAGGCCCGGGTACTGGAAGAGCACGTTGATGATGGAGGCCTTCTCCATCTTGCCGAGCACCTCCTTGCCGTAGTCGTTCAGGTACGGCTGGAAGTCGATGTCGTAGGAGCGGGCGATGCCGGCGACGGCCGCCGGCGCGATGCCGGACCAGCCGATGCTGCCGCTGACGTAGTTCAGGTTGTGGGCCGGGTCGACGAGCAGACCACCCTCGGCCAGACCGACGAGGTTCTTGTTGACGTCGGGCGCGTACTTCGGCGCGAGCGCGGCCGCCCAGCTGGTGGCGATCGCACCGCCGGAGTAGCCGAGCATTCCGACCTTCGTGCTCGAGCTCAGGCCCGTCGCGCTGGAGGCCGTGGAGGCGCGGATCGAGTCGAGCGTGTTGGTGCCGTACTCGGGACCGGCGGCGAAGTTGGCCTTCTGACCCTCGGTGTCGGACACGATCACGGTGTAGCCCTGGAGCAGCAACGGAGCGATGAAGATGGTCTCGGCGCCGTTGATGGTGCCGCCCAGCGTCACGTCACCGGCGATGGAGCGGGACGGGCTGTCGGCGGGGTTCAGTGAGTCGTAGAACGACTGGTAGGAGATCGCCTTGTTGGGGTCACCGACCGCCGGCTTGAGCACCGACGTGACGTTGGCCGAGGGCCGACCCTGCGCATCCGTCGTCCGGTACAGCATCTGAACTGCCTTGACCGGCAACGGAATTCCGAGCACGTGGTACGGCACGGTCCTGGTCTTGAGCACCGTCCCCGGCGCGTACGAGGACAGCGGTGCGCTGCCGTCGTAGGAGTAGAACGGGTCGTCGTCCGCGGCGTGCGCGGTCGGTACGAGAGCTGCCATGCCGAGCAGACCGGCGGCAGCGCCGAGGGCGGCAGTCGTACGAACGGAAAGCCTGGGCATCGGACCTCCAAAGAGCGTGTGAGCCACACCACGTGATGCGGCTCACAAGAGGTTACCAACTGGTAACCTCAGGCAGGGGTTTTCGGCTCCGGTTGATGTGGTTTGAACCATCAGCCCTGTCGGACCCGGGTCAGATCCGCGTCCGCGGCCGCGAGGATGTTGCCGAAGACGCGGGTGATGACCGGCCGCGCGACCAGCCGGGTCATCAGCGCGGCGCCGACCGGCAGCCGTACCTCGACCACCGAGGTCCAGACGACCTTCGTGCCGCCCTCGACCTCGGTGAAGTCCAGCCGGCCCAGCTCGTGCTTCGACGGCGGGAGGCTGCGCTCGACGACGTACTCGAAACGGTGCGGTGGTTCGTACGCCGTGATGCGTTCGCGGAACCACCCGATCAGCCAGGTGTGTACGCGCACCGCGCCCACGCCGTACGCCGCGCCCTCGCCTGGTCTGGCCAGCCGGCACCGCAGGGCGTACGGCGAGCGGGTGTAGTTGGTCGTCGTGGACAGCCAGTCGAAGACCTCGTCGATCGGCGCCGGGATGACGCGCTCGGTGGTCATCGTCTCCATGGGATTCCTTCCTCGCAGGCGGGGGTCGTTCATGAGACGCCGCCCGTCGAGATCCTGTGACAGGGCGTCACACGCCGGCTCACACGGCGGACCCGGATGGTGGCGATGTCGGCCCACTCGGGGCAGGCATTCTGACCTGAAGGGTCGCGCACCATGCCACTGATCAATGTGAAAGTCATCGAAGGCGTTTTCTCGGACACGCAGAAGGGCGAGATCGTCCGCGACCTGACTGACGCGATGGTCCGCATCGAGGGCGAGAACCTGCGTCCCGTCACGTGGGTCGTCATCGAGGATGTCAAGAGCGGCGAGTGGGGGGTCGGCGGCAACACGCTGACGACCGCCGACGTGAAGGCGCTGGCCGCCGGAGTCGCGGTCGGCTGACTCGCGTGGCCTGCCCGCTCGCAGTCTGGGGGACCGCGAGCGGGCGGGCCGGTCGCGGGTCGATGATGAGGTCGAGGAGCAACGCATGCTGACCATCCGGCTGCTCGGCCCGCCGGTCATCGAGAACGATGACGGCCCGCTGCCTCCGCCCCGTGGTCGCAAGGCCTGGGCACTGCTCGCGTACGTCGTGCTCTCGCCCTCCCCGCCCAGCAGACAGCGTCTGGCGGAGTTGCTGTTCGGGCAGGCCGACGACCCACTCGGCGCCCTGAGATGGTCGCTCGCCTCATTACGCAAGGCGCTCGCTGTCCCGGAGGCGCTTCGGGGTGATCCGGTGGTCGCCGCACTCGGTGACGACGTCACCGTCGACGTCTGGCTCCTCGACAACGGATCCGACGACGACCTCCCGCTGGAGCTGGAGGGAGAGCTGCTCGAGGGCGTACACATCGAAGCCGATCCACAGCTCGACACCTGGCTCCTCACGCAGCGGCACCGGATCGGAGCCCTCGTGGAGGCGCGGATGCGTCAGAGCGCGACGGGGAGACTGGCTGCCGGTCGCGGTGCCGACGCGATCCCGTACGCCGTCCAAGCCGTCGCGCGCAACCCGCTCGAGCAGGGCAACCACGAGATCCTCGTACGCAGCCTGGCGATGGCGGGCGATCGCACCTCGGCGCTGCAACAGGTGGCGTTGTCGCGCGATCTCCTGCAGCGCGAGCTGGGGATCGAGATCTCGCCGACCTTGGAGGACGCGGCCATGGCACCGATGCCCCGATCGGCGACGACCCCTGCGCTCCGTGGCGTGGCCGCCGCGGTCAGCCAGCTCGACGCCGGACGTGCAGCCATCGCCGCCGGTGCCGCGGACGCCGGGATCCAGTGCCTTCGGCGAGCGGTCGCGGAGGCGGCCCGCTGCGGTGACGCCGGCCTGCAAGCGCGTGCGCTGGTCGCTCTCGGTGGTGCTCTGGTGCACGCGCTTCGTGGTCGCGACGAAGAAGGTGCGCTCGCGCTGCGTGAGGCGATTCCACTCGCTGAGCACGCCGGTGACTCGGCGACCGTCGTGACGGCGTGGCGTGAGCTGGGCTTCGTCGACGTCCAGGCCGGGCGCCGACAGACGGCCGACCAGTGGCTCACCAAGGCCCAGCAGCTGGCCGATGGCGACGAGCAGCTCGCACCGATCCTCGGCGTCCGTGGGATGAACGCCTCGGACCAGGGTGACTACACGGCGGCGTACGCCTTCCTGGACGATTCCGTCGAGCGCGCCTTGCGCGGTGGCGATGAGCGCCAGCAGGCGTGGTCGTTGTCGATCCGGGGACGGGCCCACCTGCTGCGCGGTGAGGACATCGCAGCGCGGCGTGACTTGGGCGCGAGCCTCGAGCTGATCGACCGGCAGCGGTGGATCGCCTTCCGTCCCTGGTCGGTGGCACTGCTGGCGGAGGTGGACCTGCGGTCTGGCGCCGCCGTGCAGGCGGTCGACGGGTTCGAGCAGGCGTGGAGCCTTGGCTGCCAGCTGCAGGACCCGTGCTGGGAGGCGATGGGCGCACGAGGTCTGGGTCTGGCCAGTCGGGCGCGCGGTGATGTGGCCGGTGCACATTCGTGGTTCGAGGAGGCAGTCGCGCGATCGGTCCGGGTGCCCGACCGCTATCAGTGGGTGCACGCGCACACGCTCGACGCCTCGTTGGCTGCGTCCCTGGACGAGCGTGACCTGAGCCGGTCGCAGCCCCTGGTCGGCACGCTCGCCACGCTGGCGGCGAGGTGCGACATGCAGGAGATGCTGGTGCGCGCCCACCTGCACCGCCACCGACTGGGCGAGGCGTCGGCGCTCCAGGACGCGCAGTCAGCGGCCGCCGGCATCGAGAGTCCAGCGCTCGCAGCGCTGCTCGACGAGGCGGGGTAGCCGGGCGGGGCCGCCCGCGCCGGTGGGGCCGCCCGCCGGGTGGGGCCGCCCGAGCCGGGCGACCCCGCGACGGTGGCTTCAGCTCACGGCTGCTCGGCGGTGAAGACGGGCATCTGGATCTCCGTGACCCACTTCTCCTGAGGTTCGGGGAAGGACACGAGCGCGACCTCGCGAGCGGTCCCGTCGGTGCGGTAGCCGTTCTCCTCGATCCAGACGCCGAGCTTCTGGTACGCCTCATCGATTCCGGACATCGAGCCCGCGTAGACGATCGACGCCGCCTGGTCGAGACCGGGCAGGTCGAGCACCTCGGCTGCCCCGACCTCATCGACGTCGTCGTCGACCTGGATCCCGGCATGGCAGTCGAGGCCGCCGTCGGTGCGGGGCGCGTAGTGCGAGACGGAAGGGCCGGTGGGGGACTGCCCGGCTTCAGCGAACTGCTGTCCGAGGTCGGTGTACAGCTGCTGCATCACCGGGCCGATCTCGTCGTGGGTGATCTCGGTGACCGAACCGGACAGCTGGGCGAGCCGTACGCCGTCGCTCGGCTTGATCGTGACGTCGTGGGTGCTCATGGTGTTCTCTCCTTCGATGACTCGGAGACGTGCTTCCACTCGATCCAGCCGGACCTGATCCTCGGCGATCGTCCGCGCCAGCTCTGCTTGCCGCAGCCGAAGCATGCCGCGCAGCTGGTCGGCGTCCACGGGCTCGTCGAGAAGGCGTCGGACCTCTTCGAGGCTGAACCCGAGGTCCTTCAGAGCGAGCACGCGGTTGAGTCGTCGCAGCTGCCGGGTGCTGTAGCGCCGGTAGCCGTTGTGTGGATCGACCTCGGCCGGCTGCAGCAGCCCGATGGCGTCGTAGTGACGCAGCATGCGGGCCGAGACCCGGCCGATGGTGGCGAATTCTCCGATGGTGAACATGACCCTCCACACGTTGAGGCTTCACACGATGTCAGGGTCAAGCCCCCGCGATGTCGCGCGTCGGCCTCTTCGACTACCCCGCTGAAAGGTCCACTCCCCCTGGTCGGATGACTGGTCAGCTCACCCGGGGAAGTGGCCACATCGGCGGGGTAGTCGTCACCGCTCCTCGACGACGTCGACCATCCGTCGCTCAGATCCAGCCCCGTCGTTTGAAGACCGCATAAAGGACGGTGCTGACCACGCCCATCAGGAACCATGCGAACAGATAGCCGTATCGCCAGTGCAGCTCGGGCATGTGGTCGAAGTTCATGCCGTAGATCGTGCCGATCAGGGTGGGCGCGAACAGGATGGCCGCCCAGGCCGAGATCTTCTTGACCTCCTCGTTCTGCTCCACGCCGACCTCGCCGAGCCGCTGCATCTCCTCGTTCTGCTTCTGGGCGACCAGGGTCGCGTTCACGGTGAGGATGTCTCGGAGGAGCTGGCGGAAGCCTTCGACCCGCTCGACGACCTGGGTGAGGTGGTCGTCCACGTCGCGCAGATAGCGCCGCAGCTCTTCGTCGGTGCCGTACTTGTCGAAACCTGCGGTGAGGGACTTGAGGACGGCGGCCAGCGGACCGGCCGCCCGCTGGAACTCGATGACCTCGCGACTGAGCTCGTAGATGCGCCGCGACACGCTCGGGTCGCCGCGGAAGACCTCGGTCTCGATCTCGTCGATGTCGTTCTCCAGACCCGCGACGACAGGGGCGTATCCGTCGACGACCCGGTCGAGGACGGCGTACAGGATTGCTTCGGGCCCGAGTCGCAGGAGGTCGGGGTTGCTCTCCAGGCGACGGCGTACGGCTCCGAGGTCGGGTGCCTCGCTGTGCCGGACGGTGATGACGAAGTCAGGGCCCGCGAACAGGTGGACCTCGCCGAACTCGACCTCTTCGGCGTCGTCGAGGTAGCGAGCGGCGCGCAGGACGACGAACAGGGTGTCGTCGTAGCGCTCCAGCTTGGGCGCTGATGCGCCAGGATCGCGTCCTCGATCGCCAGCTCGTGAAGGCCGAATTCTGAGGCGACAGAAGCGAGTTCGTGCTGGTCGGGCCGGTAGAGACCGATCCACGCGACGGCGTCATCGTGCTCGCGAAGGGTCCGGTAGGAGTCGCCCAGCGTCGTCGGCGACTCCACCCGGTCGCCGTCGACGTAGACCGCGCTGTCGACCAGGCTGGCGCGGGCGCGCACCTGCTCGATCGCGGTCGACGGTGGCAGGTCCGTGGTCTTCGGGTGGGTGGCCTGAGGGCGGCGGACCTTGTCGGTCAAGGTGCGCAGCGGCTTGAAGGTGCGGTCGGACATGACAGAGCTCCTCGCCAATCCTGATCGGCGCGAGGGCGCAGATCAGGCAGCCGACAATGGTCGGCCGCGGAGTGAAGTGAAGGAAGGTCAGAAGCGAGTGCGATGACTAGGAGGTTCGCCGTCCACGGCAACCACCCCCCGCATCTCGCGTGTCTCTGTCGTGGCACAGCATAGACGCCGCCTCGGCCGGAGCCGACTGCGGCGCTATGCGGTGGATGGACGTCAGGCCGCTGAGCCGCGAGCGAAGTAGTGGTCCTGCTCAAGGTCGTCGATGAGTCCAGGGTGGGTGGGCTCCCAGCCCAGCAGCTCACGGGTCAACGTGTTGGACGCCGGCCCATCGGTCGCGAGCACGGCGGCCAGCCAGCCAAAGTGCGCCTCAGCGTCGGCGGGTGAGATTGCCTTCACGGGGAGGTCGAGTCCGCGTCCGATGGTCTCCGCTATCTCGCGGATCTGTACGCCTTCGTCTGCCACCCCGTGCAGGGTCGACCCGGCAGGTGCGTTCTCCAGGGCAAGTCGGAAGAGACGCGCGGCGTCGAGCCGGTGCACGGCCGGCCAGCGCTGCGACCCGTCGCCGATGTAGCCCGCCACCCCGGTGCGGCGCGCGGTCTCGATGAAGGCGGGGATGAAGCCGGCGTCGCCGTCGCCATGGACGGTGGGGGACAGGCGTACGACGGACGACCGCACTCCGCGCGACGCGAGAGCGAGGGTGGCCTCGGCGTTGGCGGCGCGTGCCTCGAAGCCGCCGAGCGAGCCATGTGTGGTGTGGCCGTCGCGCTCGGTCGCGACAGCCCCTGGGGTGATGCCGAGGGCGCCGCTGGCAATGACGAGCGGCCGATCCGAGCCGGCCAGCGCCTCGCCGAAGGTGTCGATGGCGCGGATGTCGGCTGCCGCTGCGCCCGGGTAGTCGCCCGTGAAGGCGATGTCGTGCTTGAAGGCCAGGTGGACGACGCCGTCGGAGGCCACGGCTGCCTCGCGCAAGGTGTCGAGGTCGTCGAGCGAGCCACGCACCACCTCTGCACCGGCCGTTGCCAGGGCTGCGGCTGAGGCGTCGGAGCGGGCCAGACCAACGACCTGATGCCCGGCATCAACGAGTTCTGGGACGAGGGCGGAGCCGATCCAGCCGGATGCTCCGGTGACGAGGACGCGCATGAGTAGTACCTCCGTTGAGCGTGGTGAGCAGCGAGTGATGTCAGTCGCTGTCATCAAACGTAGCATGTGATGTCAGGGACTGTCATCGACTGCTAGGGTCGCCGCATGGCGCGATGGGACCCGGACGGCCGCACGAGACTTCAGCAGGCCGCGCTCGCGCTCTACAGCGAGCGCGGCTACGAGAGCACGACCGTTGCGCAGATCGCCGAGCGGGCCGGGCTGACCGAGCGCACCTTCTTCCGGCACTTCGCGGACAAGCGCGAGGTCCTCTTCTTCGGCTCCGACGTGATGCAGCAGCAGCTCACCGACGCGGTCGCCAGTGCGCCTGAGTCCGCGAGTCCGCTCGAGGCGGCGACCGCCGGCATCGAGGCTGCCGCGGGGCTGCTCGAGGAGCGAGGCCCGCAGGTACGCACCCGTCAGGCAGTCGTCGCCGCCAGCCCGGAGCTGCAGGAGCGTGAGCTCACCAAGCTCGCAGGTCTCGCCTCAGCGCTTGCCGAGACGCTTCGCGGTCGCGGCGTCGCAGGTCCGGCTGCAGCACTGACTGCCGAGATGGCCCTCGCCGTGTTCAAGATCGCGGTCGAGCAGTGGGCTCAGGGGGACAGCAAGGCCACCTTGGTGGACGTCATTCACGAGTCGCTCGCCGAGCTCACGGCTGTCACGTCGCAGCAGGTCCGTCGCTGACGAAGGGTCCGGTTCGGTCCGACGTGCGTACCGTGCCTACGTATCGCTCGAAACGGCGCCATTGTGGGGCTCAGCGCTGCGCGACCCGGGGTTATGCACGTCCGACTGACCGCTCCCGCCGGACCGTCGTACGACCGTCCGGTCCAGTGGTCCGGAGTCGGGCCGGTGGGAGGGTCGGGTCCGTCAGGGCGCCGTGTCGTCGACGAGGCGGCGCAGCGTTCGCTCCAGAGTGGCCAGGTCCTTCTGGCTCAGGGCGGCGATCGCCGTCGGCGGCGCGGACTGGACCTGCTCGGCCTTGCGCGCCACGCCCCGTCCGGCCGGCGTGATCTCGACCAGCTTCGAACGTCGGTCAGAGGGGTTGACCTTGCGCGTCGCCAGGCCCCGCTTCTCAAGGTCGTCGACCATCACCGTGGTGTACGGCGCATCGGTCATGAGAGCGGCGCTCAGCTCGCGCATCGGCAGCGGGCCGGCCATGAGTCGATGCAACGCCTTCACGCGCAGATAGCTCATCCCGGTCTCCTCGGACACCGCGGCTCGTCGGTCGTGCAGCTCGAGGACCAGGCGCCGCATCGACATCCACGCGCTGGTCGCAGGGTCCGGCTCTGTGCTCATGTCCTGATCATCCCAACTCGGGGAGCGCCTCAGGCATCGAGCAGCTCGGCCACGTGGTGGGTCGTACGCTTCGCCCGCTGACCGGTGGTCGCCAGGGCGAGCAGGAGTACGGCGGCCGAGCATCCGACGACCACCCACCAGGCGGCATGGCTGGCCTGCGAGAACTCGGTCCGGGCATTGGCGCCCGCGCCGGCGCTGACGATCGCGCCGGCCACGGCGATCCCGAGCGACGAACCGACTTGTCGGCTCGTGGACGCGAACGCCGCCGCGACGCCTGCCTGAGCGCGCGGCATGCCGGACACGGCCGCGTTGGTGATCGGCGGGTTGACCATGCCCATGCCGAGCCCGAAGATCACGGTGCAGACGAGCAGCCAGCCATAGCTGACGTCGTCGGTGAGGCCGGTCAGCGGCAGCACGCCCACCATCATGGCCGCGCCGGAGATCGTCAGCGGCAGCCGCGGTCCGAGGCTGCCGACCAGTCGTCCTGAGATGGGCGCGAAGATCACGGTCATCACAGCCAGGGGCAGCATCAGGAGGCCGGCACGCAACGGGCTCAGACCCCGAACATCTTGCAGATAAAGGGTGTTCAAGAACAGGAAGGCACTGAACGCCCCCACCGCGCAGACCCCCATGACCGAAGCCCCAGCGAACGGGACACTGCGAAAGAACGTGAGCTGGATGAGCGGCTCGTCGCGACGGGACTCGTAGCGCAGCAGCGCCACGAAAGCGGCGACGCACAGGATGCCGCAGGCCCAGGTCCCCCAGGAGTCGCCGGCGCGCGGCGCCTCGATGATGGCGTACGTCAGGGTCAGCAGGACGACGATGACGAGCACCTGGCCGACCGGATCGACTCGACGGGCGCGCTCGGCCTTCGACTCCGGGATGAAGAGCCCGGCAAGCACGAAGGCGGCTATACCGATCGGCACGTTGATCCAGAAGATCGAGCGCCAGCCGATGGTCTCGACGAGGATGCCGCCGAGGACCGGGCCGAGCCCGAGGCTCACGCCGACCGCGCCGGCGTAGAACCCGATCGCCCTGGCTCGCTCGCGTGGCTCCGTGAAGACATTGGTGATGATCGACATCGCTACCGGGTTGAGCATCGAGCCACCCACGGCCTGCAGCATCCGGAAGGCAATGAGCCAGCCGAGACCCGGGGCGACGCTGCAGAGTAGCGAGCCGAGGGTGAACACGGTCAGCCCGACCTGGAACGTACGGCGTCGTCCGAAGCGGTCGGCCGTGGAGCCGGACAGGATCAGCAGGCTGGCGAGCACCACCGTGTACGCGTCGATGATCCACTGCAGCCCGGAGACCGACGCGTGCAGATCCGTGCGCATCGCCGGCAGGGCGACGTTGACGATGGTGATGTCCATCCCCACGATCAGCAGGCTCATGCAGCAGATCGCGAGGATCAGGTTGCGCCGCCCTGGGCTGAGCTCCGGCACGGGACCTCCTCATTCGTTGTATCGACACAATGATTGTAACAACACAAGCAATCTGCCGGTACGCCGATCTCACGTCCGGCGGCATTCGTGCGTCTTCGGGGTGAAGACTCACGACAGACGGGACAGGACCATGCGACACGCACTCATCCAGACAGGGCTCGGCGAGGTGACACTCGTCGCCGACCGCGACGCTCTCGTCGGCGTCTACTTCGAGCATCACTGGCACAAGCCCGCGGACGACACGTTCGGCGACCGCGTCGAAGTGACCGGAGACGTACTGCTGACGCAGGTGGCGGCCGAGCTCGACGAGTACCTCGACGGCACGCGGACCGCGTTCGAGGTGCCGGTTGCCACGCGCGGCACTGTCTTCCAGGAGCAGGTCTGGGCGCTGCTGAGGCAGATCCCGTACGGCGAGACCACGACGTACGGAGACCTGGCGGAGCAGCTCGGTGACCGGGCGAGGGCGTACGACGTCGGTCGGGCAGTCGGGCGCAACCCGCTCTGCGTGATCGTCCCGTGCCACCGTGTGGTCGGTCGAGACGGCAGGCTGACGGGGTACGCCGGTGGTCTGCGCCGGAAGCATCACCTCCTCGAGCTCGAGGAGCCGAGCCTCGTCGCGTCAGGAAGGTTGTTCTGAGTGGATCTCACACATCGGGCCGCCGACGCGTCTACCAGGCGATGAAGACCACAACGCCGTTCGAGCAGGTCGTCGCCGAGCACGGCGCGACCATCCTGCGCGTGTGCCGGGCCGTGCTCGGCCCGGGCGCCGACGCCGATGACGCGTGGTCCGAGACGTTCCTGGCGGCGCTGAAGGCGTGGCCGGAGCAGAACCGGATCGCCAACGTCGAGGCGTGGCTGGTGACGATCGCTCATCGCAAGGCGATCGACATCACGCGGGCTCGCGCTCGCCACGCCGTCCCGGTCGCCGAAGTCCCCGATGAGGTCACGACGCGGGGTGTTCCGGGCGCGCACGACCAGGACCTCTGGGACGCGGTCGCGCGTCTCCCCGACAAGCAGCGGCACGCCGTGGCCTACCACCACGTCGCCGGCCTGCCCCACGCTCAGATCGCCGAGATCCTCGGCGGCACAGCCGAATCCGCGCGGCGCGCAGCCGCGGACGGCATCAAGAACTTGCGCAGATCTCTGGACGCCGAGCGTGTCCACGAGGAAGGAGCATCCCGATGACTCACGAGACAGCGAGCGCCCTGCTCGCCCTGACCACTCCCGACGCCGACGACCTCGAGCGGCTGCGCTCGCGGCTCGCCACCGACGCGCTGGCCTCGGGCGACCTGGACGTCGCCTACGCGACGGTCGACACCCCGGTCGGTGCCCTGCTGCTGGCCGCGACGGACCACGGCCTGGTGCGGGTGGCGTACGAGCGCGAAGGCTTTGACGCCGTACTGGAAACCCTTGCGACACAGGTGAGTTCGCGTGTCCTGCGGGCTCCGCAGCGGCTCGACATTGCGGCCCGCGAGATCGACGAGTACTTCGCCAAGCGGCGTACGGTGTTCGACCTCCCACTGGACTTCTCACTGTCGAGCGGCTTCCGGCAGACCGTGCAGCGGCACCTGCCCGACATCGCGTACGGCCACACCGAGTCCTACAAGGTCGTGGCCGAAGCGGTGGGCAACCCCAAGGCAGTCCGCGCGGTCGGCACCGCATGCGCGACCAACCCGCTGCCGGTCGTCGTACCGTGCCATCGCGTGGTTCGTTCGGACGGTAGTCCGGGCAACTACGCAGGTGGGCCTGAAGCGAAGATCACCCTGCTGACCCTTGAGGGGGCGGCGTGAATTCTCAAGTGGCACAAGACATCTGGCGCGATCGGGTCGAGTCGGGCAACTGGGAGGCGATCGGTGCGGAGCTGGAGGAGTACGGCGGCGCGCTGCTGCCGCAGCTGCTCTCGGACGCCGAGACCGAGCAGATCCGCGAGCTGTACGACGACCCGGGCGGGGTCTTTCGGACGACGGTCAACATGGGCTGGCACCGCTTCGGCGAGGGCGAGTACCGCTACTTCAACAGCCCATACCCGGAGCCGATCGAGCGGCTCAAGCAGGCGTTGTACCCGCGACTGCTGCCGATCGCTCGGGACTGGTGGACGCGCCTCGGGCGAGATGCCGTGTGGCCGGACTCCTTGGATGAGTGGCTGGAGATGTGTCACAACGCCGGGCAGACCAAGTCCACCGCGATCCTGCTCAAGTACGGCGAGAAGGACTGGAACGCGTTGCACCGTGACCTCTACGGCGATCTGGTGTTCCCGCTGCAGGTGGTGATCAACCTCAACCAGCCTGGCGTCGATCACACGGGTGGTGAGTTCCTTCTCTTGGAGCAAAGGCCACGCGCCCAATCACGTGGCACAGCAACACTTTTGCCGCATGGGCACGGTTACGTCTTCACCACGCGCGACCGTCCGGTGGAGTCCAAGCGCGGGTGGTCGGCGGCGCCGATCAGGCACGGTGTGTCCGCGATCCGCAGCGGCGAGCGGCACACCTTGGCCCTGGTGTTCCACGACGCCGCGTGAGGGCGGATTCGCTGGTCGAGTAGCCGGAGCGCCAGCGGAGGCGTATCGAGACCAGGTGACCGCGCACGGCTGGTCTCGATACGGCTCGCCCTGTGGGGCTCGCCTACTCGACCGGCGAATCGATCAGCCGCGCCCGGCGATGGTGCTGATCCCGCCGACGATCATGTCGACCCCTAGCCGGTAGTACTCCTTGACGTCCGGGGGCTCGAGCAGAGCCTCGGCGGCGGCCCGGATGTTGGGGAACTGGTCGGCCGGCAGTGCGTCAAGGCGTTCGCGCTCCGCGTCACACGCGGCGGCCGTCGCGGTCGTCGGAGGCGTGGTCGAGGGCTCGTACTCGGTCAGGATCACGACCGCCTGCACCGCCTGCTGGGCGAGCACGGCTCCGTCGCGCGGACCCAGGCCGGCCTGCCTCGTGCTGTCGAGCATGACCTCGAACGCGCCGAGGTAGTTCGGCAGTGGGACGAGCCGTTCGATGACCGCTCGCCCCATCCACGGGTGCTGGTGCAGCAGGTCGATCAGGGCGTTCAGCGCCGACCGCAGCTGCTCGTCCCAGTGATCGCTGGGGGTGTTGGCGAACTCGCCGTCGGCGACCACCTGCTCGGCCATGGCTTCGATCAAGCGGTCCTTGTCCGCGAAGTGCCAGTAGAGCGCCATGGGAGTCACGGACAGCTCGCGCGCGAGGCGGCGCATCGAGACGGCGCTGAGGCCCTCCGTGTCAGCGATCGACACGGCCAGGTTCAGGATCCTGTCGGGGGACAGCGTGGACCTGGCCCGTTCAGAGTCCCGCTTCATGTCGGGAACTATACGGTGTATGGTCACGGCATGAACTATACGCCGTATAGCGCGTCTCGCGAGGCCATGTTCCCCGCCGCAGAGCGCCAAGCCGTGCACGCTCTGCGGGTGCAGTGGCGGGCGTACGCCCTGACCGATCTGCACGGCGACGTGCTCGATGTGGGTGCCGGTGAGGGCGCTTCGTTGGGCGCGCTGCCTCACGATGCCAGGGTGACCTGCCTGGAGCCGAACGCCCGATCCGTACGTCGGTTGCGCGCACTGACGGCCGACCGGCCGGGGGCACGGGTCCTGCCGGCGCCGGTGGAGGACATCCCGCTCGCGGACGCGTCCATGGACGCGGTGATCTGCTCCGCCGTCCTCTGCTCGGCGTCCGATCAGGACCAGGCGCTGCGCGAGCTTCACCGAGTCCTGCGCCCAGGGGGCCGGCTGGTCATGCTCGAGCACGTGGCCGCAGAGCGGGGCACCTGGATGCGTCGGGGGCAACGGCTGATCGCGCCGGCCAGCCGATGGCTCGATCGTGGTTGCGACCCGGCTCGCGACACCGAGGCCGCGGTGCAGCGGTCTGCGTTCACCGTCATCGAGCTGCGCCGGATCGCTGCTCGCGGACCGTTCGGCCTGGACCTTCCTCACCTGCATGCCGTTCTGGCGCGGAGGCCGAGTCTCAATCAGTAGCAACGGTATTCATCATCCAGACGAGGGAGAAGGACCGATGACCAAGAAGTCCCAAGAGCCGGAGCCGCCCGAGGGAATGCTGTTCGGCGTCCCGTACGACGCGCGTCGCCCCACGGGGAAGCGAGTCGTGAGCCGAGTCTGGAATCCCGACGACCGTCGTCTGTTCACGCCCACCCCGTTCGGGCACGGACACGTGATCAACGGCTATTGGCTGGCGCATCCGATCCGTTACTGGCAGCGTCGGCGTTCCGGCGGCGAGCGCGCCTAGGCTCGTCGTCCGACACGGAGAGGCGGTGGCAATGCAGGTCTTGGTGCACGGCACTGACGGACCCAGGTTCGAGCAGGGCGAGAGCGATGTCCACGAGGCCCATCAGGCGTACATGGACGGGTTCTCGGAGGCCTTCCTCGGTCGAGGACCGATCCTGTCCGCGGACGGTGAGCGACACCTCGGCAGCGTGCACGTCGTGACGGTGGACGGTCCTGAGGCGGCTCACGCGTTCGCGTTCGACGAGCCGTACGCCCGGGCCGGCTGGTACTCGAACGTGACCGTCCTGCCCCTCGCGCCGTGCGTGAGCGGGACGATGTGGGACCGCCCGCGACCGGCCCCGGAACAGGTCTCGGCCTTCGTCTCGGCCAGCTGGCAGGTGGAGGACTACGAATCCTCGTGGGTCGACCGGGTGCGCGATCTGATCGAGGGTGACGAGAGTGCTCCCTGGCTGTTCGGCGGGCTCCTCCTCGGCGACGAAGATCCGTACGTCCTTGGCCTGGCAGCGGCCGTCGACCTCGCACCCGAAGATGCTGAGCGGCAGTTCCGCCGGCTCGTCGGACGGCTCGATGTGACGTCGCCTCACGTCATGGCGCGGCGCTGGCAGCGCGGCGGACGCGACTCCGACTAGATCGGTCGTGAGCACGAGGCGTCAGGCGGACGTACGCGGGCTGTGCCCCTCGAGGCGTCGGGACAGGGTGGCCAGCGCATCCGAGGTCTGCGATGTGCAGTCCTCCACGACGAAGTCATGGTCGAGCTGCAGCAGGTTGAGCGCCAACGCCTGCGGGGTCGGCCCGGTGGCGTGGACACGGCAGCGTCGCTGGCTGACGACTTCGATCGGGACCCGTGCCGGGAGGCGTGCTGCAACCGCCTCGGCCGGAGCCGACACGAGGACGGTGGCATGGTGGCGGTCGAAGACCCGGTCGATTCCGCGCACAACCTGGTCGGGTTCGGGTGCCTCGCGACGGACGAACCGAGGCCCATCGGGATGTACGGGTGTCAGTCTGTCGAGCCGAAAGCTGCGCCAGTCACCCGCTCCCGGATCGAAGGCGAGCAAGTACCAGCGGCCACCGGCGCGGACGACTCGATACGGCTCGACATCGCGGCGCGATGTCTCGCCAGAGTGCTTGACGTAGTCGAACCGGACGCGCCTGCAGTCGCGGCACGCAGCGGTCATCGCGACCAGCAGGTCTGCGTCGACCGAGGGACTGGCGCCGGTCGCATCGGTGAACTCGCGCAGCGTGGCGATCTGCGGGCGGAGCCGACGCGGCAGCACCTGCTCGAGCTTGACCAGCGCGGTGGCGGCCGCCTCACCGAGATCGCCGCTGGATCCCGTCGCGGTCCGCAGAGCGAGCGCGGTCGCCACTGCCTCGTCGTCATCGAGCTGCAGCGGCGGCAGCGTCGTCCCGGCAGACAAGCGGTAGCCGCCAGCTGTCCCTGGCGCGGCATTGACGGGGTAACCGAGCTCGCGGAGCTTGGCGACGTCGTACCGCAGCGTGCGGGCGCTGATCCCGAGCTGGTCGACCAGCTCGGGTCCGGACCACATCGGCCGGGACTGCAGCAGGGTCAGGAGTCGAAGGAGGCGGGCGGAAGGATTCGTCATTTCTCCAGCGTCTCTTTCAATGCGGCAGGAATCTTGCCGCATCGCAATCTAGCGTCAAAGTATGAACTCAACGAGCAATGACCAGCAGTCCAAGACCGTCCTTGTGACCGGTGCGACCGGCAGTGTCGGCCGTCATCTCGTCGACCAGCTCGTCGCTGATGGGCACCGCGTCCGCGCGCTCACCCGGTCGCCCGAGACCGCCGATCTGCCCGACGCAGTGGAGGTCGTCGCCGGCGATGTGACGGCAGATCTGCCGACCGGGATCTTCGATGGTGTGGACGCCGCGTTCGTCTTCCCGGCCGACGGGGTCACGGCCTTCGTGAAGTCCGCGGCTGCGGCCGGCGTACCCCACTTGGTGGTGCTGTCCTCCTTGGCCGCCGCGATGGAGCATGAGCGCGATCGCGGTTCGGCGAGCCAGCTGCATCATTCACGGATCGAGGACGCCGCACGAGAGAGCGGAACGGCCTGGACGATCCTGCGACCGGGCACGTTCGCCAACAACCTGCTGTCCTGGTCGCAGCCGATCACGTATCGCGGCGGCGTCACCGGCCCCTACCCCACGGCCGCGCAGGCTCCGATCCACGAGGCCGACGTCGCTGCTGTGGCCGCCGTGGTGCTCACTTCGCCGGGTCACGAGAGCAAGACGTACGCCATGACCGGGCCCGAGTCGATCACGCGGGCCGCCCAGGTCGCCACGATCGGCGCGGCCATCGGACGCGAGCTGACCTTCACCGAGAACACGCCTGAGGAGTTCCGCGCCGAGATGAATCAGTACGGCGTGGACGACGGAATCGTGAACATGCTGCTCGACTACTGGTCCGACACGGTGCACACACCGGACGTCGTTCGTCCAACCGTGGAGAACGTGACCGGGCGTCCGGCTCGCACGCTCGCGCAGTGGGCGATCGATCACACAGCCGACTTCAGCTGACGCAGACGTTCAGGCCGATAGCCGGACGAGGCGCGCGCTGTTGGCCATGGTGGCGGCCTTGCCCCTCGAGGGGGCGGCCACCGCTGGTCCGGGCTTGCCCTCGGCGCTGCGCTGGGCGTGATGGCGCTCGTCGCCGGACTGAACTTCACCTTCGCGGTGGCGGTCATGCCCAACCTGGCCGGCGCCGACGACCGTACGTTCGTGGCGACGACCCAGCGGTTCAACCAGAACCCAGTGTTTCCCATCTCCTTCACGGTCGCCCTCGTGCTGACCGTGATCGCCGTCCTGATGCAGCGCGGCCGCGGTCTGGGGGCAGCCATGCACTGGACGATCGTTGCGCTGGTGCTCTACGGGATTGTCTTGTTTCTGCACGGACAAGGCGCCGCGGACCGGCCGTCACGCGCGAGCTCTGGCGGCTCCGCGTCGTCCTGGCCTCCCGCATCCACTTGGCCGGGCGAGGACGTACGGTCCTGACCGCCGGCCGCGCGCTGGCTCGAACGGCGTTGTGCAAGAACGCTTGCCAAGAAGTCTTGGCAAGTTGCACACTGGGGACATGGCAGCTGACCAGCCCGGCAACGACTCCGTTGACCTGAGCACCAAGAGCCTTCGGGCGCTGGCGCACCCCATGCGGGTCCAGATCGTGCAGATGCTGACTGCCGACGGACCCTCGACCTCGGCTCGACTGGCCGAGCGGCTGGGGGTGAGGTCGGGCTCGACCAGCTGGCACCTGACCAAGCTGGCCGAGGGCGGCCTGGTGGCGGAGATCCCGGACCGCGGCACCCGGCGCGAGCGTTGGTGGCAGGCGGTCGGCTCCGGCTGGTCGATCGACGCAGCGTCCTATCTCGCCGCCCCTGAGACCCGCGGTGACGCCGCCACGGTCCTGCACACCGTGATGCGCCAGCACCTTCAGCGCGGTGAGCAGTTCCTCGGTGAGGAGTGGCCCGAGGACTGGCGTCGGGCATGGATTCTGGAGTCCTGTCCGCCGATGCGGCTGACGCCCGAGGGGCTCGCCGAGCTGGGTCACCGGTTGCGAGCGGTCGTGCGGGACGTGACGGAGCAGCACGCGACCGCAGGCTCGGATGCGGAGACCGTTCTCCTCCAGATCCAAGGGTTCCCCGTGCGCGAGGACCCGGAGTCATGAGCAGCGACACCGGGTTCGACACGTCGTTGTGGCGCAATCACGACTACATGCGGTGGTGGACGGGCAGCCTCTTCTCGACCGTCGGCTCGAGCATCTCCGTCGTCGCCCTCCCGCTGCTGATCATCTTCGGCGACGGATCAGTGCTCGACGCCGCCTTCGTCGGCGCCGCAGAGCGGCTCGGGAGTCTGACCACCCAGCTGCTCGGTGGCGCACTGGCCGACCGCTGCTCACGCAAGGTGATCCTGGTGATCGGCGCGCTCATCCAGTGCGGGCTGATGTCCGGCATCACGTGGTCGGCGTTGACGCAAGGGGTGAATCTGCCTCTGCTTGTTGTTCTTTCGGCTGGACTGGGCATGGCGAGCGGCATCGTCAGCGCCGCAGTGATGCCGTCCCTTCGACGGATCGTCCCGCGGTCCCAGTTGGCCGCCCGCGCAGTTCAGGAGCAGGGCCTCAACCAGGTCGCGCAGCTCGTCGGCGGTCCGGTCGCCGGCATCTTGTTCGGCCTCTCCCGGTGGGTGCCTTTCGTGGCCGACGCCGTCAGCTTCCTCCTCGCCGCAATCGCCAACCTCGGCATCAAGGCCGACCTCGGTCCCGACCGCGGCGACCGCTCGACGAGGCGACCGAGCATGGTCGCCGACATTCGCGCCGGGGCGCGCATCGTCGTACGCGATCCGTTTCTGCGCTACACGACCGGCTGGGTCGCCGTGACCAACCTGGTCGGAAGCAGCGTCATCTTGCTCGCCATCGTGCTGCTCAAGGAGCACGGAGCGACGCCCCACGTCATCGGCCTCACCAACGCCGCGATCCTCAGCGGCGGTGTCATCGCATCACTGGTCACCGGCCGCCTGATCCGGGCCGTCTCCGCTCGTCGGATCTTCGTCGTCGGCAACTGGGCGTACGTCGTCACACTCGCGGCCGTCGCACTCACCAGAGCGCCGTGGCAGCTCGCGATCGCGGCCGGTCTCTTCGTATTCGCTTCGGTGCCAACGGCTTCCGTCTGGGAGGCGTACACCGCCACCCTCGTACCCGACCATCTGTTCGGACGGGTCGGTGCCACCACGATGTTTGCGGCGCAGTCACTCACCTGGCTCGGGACCCTGCTCGCGGGCGGGTTGGCCGAGGCGTTCGGGACGCCGGTCGCGATCGGCTGCTTCGCAGCTCTCCTCGTCCCGTACGCCGTCGCGAACCATCGCACCCGCGTTCTCGACGTCCTGCGCGAACCGATCGACCGCGTACCGGAGCTCACTGCATGAGGGCTTCGCGGGTGGCCTCGTCCTCTCGATCCCGTTCGTCCTCGAGCGCGCGCTTGAACAGGCCGGCGACGGCGGCCGTTACGGGAAGTACGGCACCGAGGACGACGACCGTGGCGGCACCCTGGGTGGACGTGAACAGCGCAACCATCATGGCGGCGTACGTCAGGACGACCACGCCGATCGGCACGGCCAGGACCGAAGCGAGGAGTGCGCGGGCCGAGAACCGCATCGGGTCGGACAGCGGCGCCATACAGATGATCGCCAGCACGGCACCGGCCGTCCACAGCCACCATGCGGCGTGCCATCTCGGCGGATCCTCCAGCTCGCCGCACGGTGCGAGCTGGCAGGCGCCGCCCAGGTTGAAGAACTCCGGCTGGTTGGGCGCCCAGATGCTGGCCGCGATCATCAGCGCCACACCTGTCAGCAGGAGGACGAGAGCGAGCGCGCGCCAGGGCGTCATCTGCACATCTTAGGAATGGCGCGGCGCCGGCCCGACTGCCGCGCAGGTCGGGTATCGGGTCGCTGCTCTGACTGCGGCTCGATGCCAGAGCTGCGCGTGCCTCGAGGGGTCGGTCAACGCTTCCAGGCTGAGGCCGGGAGGAGCGCGACGAGCTGGGCGAGCTGGTCCGCGGTCTGCTCCAGCTGCTCCGGCCGAGTCCGGTTGGGTCGCGCCATGGTCTGCGTGTAGATCAGGTCCGAGCCGTGCAGCGCCCAGACCTCGAGCTTGTGAGCCTTCATGTGCGCCATCACCTCGGGTGTGAAGAGGCCGGCGGCGTAGGCCGGGTCGCCTGACTGCACGACGTAGCGCGAGCCGAACTTCTTGTCCGGCAACGGGATTCCGGTCGCGCCCATGTCGATGAAGTTGGGGAACACCTGCACGTCCGGTGCCGCGGCGGGCAGCGGGAGCACCCACACCGTCAGCACCTCGTAGGTCTCGGTCTCGTGGATCCCGTGGCTGGTCACGCTGGCACGTCGCTCGTAGTCGAAGGCCGTGAACCGCACGCCGCCGGTCGTCGCGCCGTGGACGACGCCGAAGGCTCGGCGGTTGTCGCCGCGCTGGGTGAAGGGGCGTACGGGCCATCGGTCGACGAGTGACGGGTCGGCCTCGGCGAACTGCCAGCCGCGGGAGGCGGCGTACGCCTGCCGTTCGGTGTTCTTGGTGTCCCGGCGCTTGCCTCGGAAGCCGCTGGCGCCGCGCCTGGTCAGGGCCGTGACCAGCAGTCCGAAGGCGATGACGGCGACAACGCAGATGACCAAGATGACCACGGTGTGACTCCTGACGGTGGTGAACGCGGACCAACGTAACCGACGCCCGCGCGTAGCCAGGGGTTCCGAACCTCGTCGATCGCCGCGCTTCGGTGCCAAGATGACGGCAATGGAGTCGTACCTTGAGCGCCCTCCGTTACCGGCTCTGGCGGGGGTGGTCCGGACAGTCTGGATCCAGCGCACCGGCGCGATGGCGTACGTGCAACGGCACCTGCCCACGGGCGGCGTTGAGATCCACTTCCCGATCGGCGGTCGCCCGCAGCTGGTCGGTCCACTGACGCGTTCGGAGATCGAAGTCATCCCGGCGCACACGACCATCGTGGGAGTGCGGTTCAACCCGGGTACGGCGCCGCCCCTGCCGACGGTGCTCGATGACCTGGTGGATCAGCGGCTGAGCCTGGCCGACCTGTGGCGCAGCTCGGCGGACCGGCTGGTGGAGTCGATGGCGACCGCCGGTACGCCGGAGCGGGCGCTGATGCTCCTGCAGGCTCACCTCGTACGTGAGTTCCGAACCACAGTCCGCATGGATCCGCTGGTGAGCGAGGCCGTCCTCGCGCTGATGCCGTGGCACCCGGTCAGCATCGACGCCCTGGCCGGTCACCTGGCGCTCTCTGCGAGCCAGCTGCGCCGCCGTTGTCTGCACGCCGTCGGCATGAGCCCCAAGACCCTTCAGCGGACCCTGAGATTCCAGGGCTTCCTCGCACTGGCACAGGCCGGTGCCGTCGCGAGCGGGCGGCGTGGCGCGGACGGCATGGCGAGCCTGGCGGTCGACGTCGGCTACTCCGACCAGGCCCATCTGAGCCGCGAGTGCCTGCGCATGACGGGCCTCACTCCGCGTGAGTTCCTCGGCGGGAACGCCGAACGATGCGCCTGTGACCACGACCATTCCGGGTCGTACGTGCCCTTCCTCGCCACTCGCGGGAGGCCACCGATACGCGTCTGAGCGTGCGCGATTCGTTCAAGACCCGCGGTGGTGGGGGCTCGTAGTTTCGAGCCATGCCAGACCAAGCCGAGTTCGCCGCGTCACTCGACGGCGAGCTGTTCAGCCCCGCCTCGCCGGGCTACGAGGAGATCCGTCGCCCGGTCAATCCGGTCTTCCGGGAGGCGCGTCCGCGGCTCGTCGTTCGCTGCCGTTCGGTGTCCGATGTCGTCGGCGCCATCACGTACGCGAGGGCCACCGGGCAACGCGTCGCCCCTCGAGGCGGAGGGCACTGCTTCGCGGGCCGATCGTCACTGGACGGGATCGTGCTCGACCTGTCGGGCCTCGCCGACATCTCGGTGGCGGATGGCGGGTTGGCGACTGTCGGAGCCGGTGCCCTGCAGGGACAGGTGTACTCAGCGCTGCACGCTCACGGTCGGACCCTGCCGGCCGGGTGCGGTCCCACGGTCGGCATCGCCGGCCTCACCCTCGGCGGTGGGATCGGTCTGCTCGGGCGCCAGTACGGGCTGACCTGCGATCGGCTCGTCGGCGCCCAGGTCGTGCTCGCGGATGGCAGCCTCGTGGAGTGCGACGAGGACCACGAACCCGACTTGTTCTGGGGTCTGCGCGGCGCAGGCGGCGGCCAGTTCGGGGTGGTCACGTCACTGCGGTTCGACACCCTTGCTGAGCCGATGACGACCCGCATCGAGGCGCACTGGTCCGGCCCCGGGCTCGAGGAGCTGGTGTCGGCCTGGCAGGCTTGGGCGCCCGACGCCCCGGACGAGATCACCGCCAAGCTGACGGTGGAGTCCGAGCCCGGAGCACCCGTACGGGCGTACCTCCTCGGCGCGGCCACCCTCGATGAGGGCTCGACCCGGGAGGTGCTCCAAGAGCTCATCGACCGAGCCGGCGGAGCTTCGGCCCCCACGATCGAGCTGTGCGCCGACGTGCCGTACGTCGAGGTGAAGGGCAGCATGTCCGGCCTGCCCGGCTCACCCGTACGTGCCGAGCGGATGAGGTCGGAGCTCTTCTCCCGCTCGATGACCGACCGCACCGTGGCGTCGCTGCTGGCCGAGCTCGGCACACCAGGCACGGCGGGCCGACGAGAGATCGCCTTCATGGCGTTGGGCGGGGCGTACAACCGGGTCGCTCACGACGCCACGGCCTTCGCCCACCGCGACCAACGTTTCCTAGCCGCCCACATCGCCGAGCCTGCCGACCCCTGGGTCGACGCGTCCTGGGCGATCGCCCACCCCGACGGGTCTGGGCGGGTCTACCCCAACTTCCCCGACCCGGCGCTCGACAACTGGGCGACGGCGTACCACGCCTGCAACTACGGCCGACTGACCGCGGTCAAGAACGCCTACGACCCCGGCCGATTCTTCGACTTCCCGCAAGCCATTTGATCAACAGCGAAGGACAGACATGAGCAAAGTCATCAGCGCCCTCACCGTCTCGGTCGACGGCTACCTCACCGGCCGCGACCCCGGTCCGGGCCGCGGGCTCGGCGACGCCGGGTTCCTCTTCGACTGGTACTTCAGCGGAGACGTCCCCAGCCAGGTCTTCGACGGTTTCAAGCTCAGCGAGCCCAGCGCCCGAGTCTTCGACGCCCTCGCCGGCAGCATCGGCGCGGTTGTCTGCGGGCGCAAGACGTACGACGACTCGGAGGAGTTCGGCGGCGGCAGCCCGGTCCCGAACACGTCCCTGGTCGTCCTCAGTCACCGCCCGGCTCCACGAGCCGAGGAGTCCGATCAGCAGACGCTCGTGACGACCGGGATCGAGGACGCGGTGGCGGCGGCCAAGGCGGCGGCCGGCGACAAGGACGTGGCCCTGCAGGGAGGTGGCGTGGTCACCGAGGCGCTCAAGGCCGGGCTCGTCGACGAGGTCGTGCTGCACCAGGTGCCGGTCCTGCTCGGCGCTGGCCGCCCGTACTTTCAAGAGCTCCCGGAACACGTGAATCTCGTTCTGCTGGAAGCCGTTCCGGCTCCTGGCGTGACTCACCTCCACTTCGAGGTGACCCGATGATCCTCGTCACCGGTGGGCTCGGCATGATCGGCGCGCACACCGCTCGTGCGCTCATCGACCTCGGCCAGGAGGTCGTCGTCACCACACACCGGCGGTCTGACGTCCCGTCGTTCCTCGACGGTCAGGTCACCGTCGAGCCGCTCGATGTGACCGACCGCGAGGCCTTCCTCGCGCTCGGCGATCGGTACGACATCAGCGACATCGTGCACCTCGCCGGGTCGATCCCCGGCGAGAACCCGGTCGACTACTTCCGCACCGACACGATCGGTCTGCTCAACGCGCTGGACGCTGCCCGCGCCTGGGGCGTGCGCAGGTTCGCCGTCGCCAGCAGCCTCGGTGCGTACATCGGTCGCAGCGAGATCCCTTGGCACGAGGGGTTGGACCTGCCCACGACGGCGCTGCCGCACCTGATCATCGCGTTCAAGAAGGCCGTCGAGCCGCTGACCACGCACGCGTTGCAGGGCAGCGGCGTGCAGCCGGTCGTCCTGCGGATCGGAACGATCTGGGGTCCGCTCGTCGACCCGGAGTCGCCGTTCTGCTACATCCCGCCCTACATCAGCGCCGTGCTCCGCGGCGAGGAGCCGCCGCAGCTGTACGCCGACGACGGTGGGGACAGCTGCTACGCACCAGACGCCGGTCGTGCGATCGCGCTCCTGACGACGGCGGAGACCTTGCAGCACGACACTTACAACGTGTCGAGCGGGCGGCCGTACGCCAACCGCGAGTTCGCGAATGCGTTGCAGGAGAACGTCTCTGGGGCGCGGCTCGACCTCCTGCCCGGCAGGCAGGGCGGACCTGGCAAGGACCCCTACCTCGACATCACCCGACTCACCGAGGAGACCGGCTTCGAGCCGAAGTTCGACGTCGCCGCGGCAGTCGCCGACTACGTCGCCTGGCGTGCCGACAACCCTCGCTGATGCGTTCGGTCAAACGTGCGCAACGCGAGGCTGTGGGAGCTCGACCCACGGGACCGCGTGGTCTGGGGCCATGCGTAGGCGCGCTATGCACGTCGGACGGAACTGAGTGGGCGGAGGGGTACGGCGCTGGTCAGGAGAGCCATCGCCGAACCGGGTACGCGGTGCTGCGGTCCGCCGTACTTTTGGGCGACCCACCCACTCCGAGGTGGGAGCTCGTCGCGGCAGGCGCCGCGACTCGATGGAGGGACATCCATGGCAACTTGCGCAAGCTGTCTTGATGGTGGACCGCAACAACAACAAGAAGCTGGATGGGCCTGACTCCATCGAGAACAACTCGGGCGCCTTCACGACCTACGCGGGAGCGTCCTACTTCACCAACACCAACGGCCACTGCGTCGCGTGGTCGGGTGGCGTCTGGGCGGCCGACAGCGACTCGGCCGGCAGCTTCGACAAGTGGGTCCACTGCGGCTAGTCCGCACTTTCCTGGGGTGGCAGGGGTGACACATGCGTCACCCCTGCCACCCAGGTCTCTAGCCCTGCGGGCTGGGCGGGCCGTCGAGGATCCGGGGCACGTACTCCAGCAGCTGCAGCCCACCCTCGAAGGTGCGGCTCTCCGTCAGCTCCAGCCCGACATCGGGATAGCTGTCATAGATCCGCTCCTGGCCGGTCTTCCCCGTGATCACGGGGAAGACCACGACACGGAACCGGTCGACCAGCCCGGCGGTCAGCAGCGACCGGCACAGGCTCACGCTCCCGAGTGTCGCGAGGGGAGTCGTCTCGGTCGCCTTCAGCTCGCGTACGGCCTCGACCGCATCTGTGGAGACGAGAGTGGTGTTGTCCCACGAGAGCGGCTCGGTCAACGTCGACGAGAAGACGATCTTGCGCATTGCGGCCATCGGATCCATGCCCGGCTCGCCACTGGCAGCGAAGCCCGACATGAGTCGGTAGGTGTTGGCGCCCATCAGGTGGGTGTGCTCCGGCTGCTCGCCCAGCCACCCGAGGTACTCCGGGCTCTCCATGCCCCAGAAGCCCGGCCAGCCCTCGGCCGCGCCGTACCCGTCAAGCGAAGTGATGAAGTCGATCAACAGATCGGCCATGTCGTGCCTCCTCGGAACGTTGACTCAGGCTCACAGCGCTGTCTCCGGTGGTCAAGGCATTGGCCGAAATCTTGGGTCATGTGTCCATCGCGGCAGACGTGCGGCTGGCTAGCGTGTCCTGCGTGAGCCCCCTGGCCTTCCACCATGTCGTCGCAGCCGTCCTCCTCTTCGGTGGCACGGCGGTCTGGGGCGTCAGCGAAGTCGTCTTCGCAGCGCGACGTACGGGCACCGGCGGCGATGCCGATCGAAGTCATATCCCTTTGTTTGCAACGGCATTCGCGTGCGTCGGCCTGGCCATGGCTGTGTCGCCGCTCGGGCCGTCGTTGCCAGGTGGAGCGCGATGGCCGCTGATCACGGGGCTCGTGATCTTCGCGGTCGCCGTCGCGTATCGCATCTGGGCCATCCGGACGCTCGGTCGGTTCTTCGTCTTCAACGTCGACGTCCAGGCGGACCAGCAGGTCGTCGACACGGGGCCGTACGCCCTCACGCGGCACCCGTCGTACCTCGGCCTCATCGGGGCTCTCCTCGGTCTGGGGCTCGCGCTCGACAACTGGCCGTCGTTGGTGCTCGCGTTCGTCCCGCCGGCAGTGGGATTCGTGCACCGCATCCACGTCGAGGAGGGCGTGCTGGCGACCGAGCTCGGGCAGCCGTACCGCGACTACATGGCACGGACGAAGCGGCTGATCCCGGGCGTCTGGTGACCGGCACCGGAAGTTCGGGGCGGGTGTCGCATCAGGGCGGCAGCGTTCGTAGTACTGGTGAGGGTGGCCCATCAGGGCTGCCCCGGAGCAGCAGGAGATGACCCGAGATGACGAAGTATCTGATCTCGTTCGACGACGCCGCCATGGTCTTCACCGAGGAGGAGCTGCCCGCCATCGCGAAGGCCGCCTCAGACGTCGGCGAAGAGGCAACGGCCGCAGGGGTGTGGGTTTTCGGTGGCGGCCTGAACTACGAGGTGGAGACGAGCACCGTGGCCCCCGACGGGTCGGTGACCGATGGCCCCTATCCGGAGGCCAAGGAGCGGCTCGGCGGCTTTGCGGTCGTGGATGTGCCGACGCTCGAGGCAGCTCAGGAGTGGGCCAGCAAGATCGCGGTGGCGTGCCGTTGTCCGCAGCGGGTCCGGCAGTTCCTTCCGGACCCGACCTTCGACTGAGCCGGCCAAGCCGCGCACTCAGGCCGCCTGTGCGCTCCTTGCCGTCGTCTCTCCTCGCGAGCCTGGCACTCGACTTGCTAGGCGCGCCCGCGCCGGGCAAACGTTTCGACCACTGCCGGTGCCACGAGCTCAATGGCCAGCAATCCGTCATGCAAGCGCGTGGGTGGACCGATCGTGGCCCGAGTGACGAGCCGACCGACGCCGCCGAGCGCCATCAGGCCAGCAAGGATGCGTGCCCTCTGGAGGTCCGGTTGTGGCCCACGCCCTGCGTCGAGCCATGCCAGGCCATAGCCCATGAACATCGGCCCCATGAAGCGCACGTGCGAGTCCACTGTCGCGTCCTCGGCCATCCCCGGCTCGACGCGCACACCGCCAAGTAGTTGGAGCGCGCCGATCCCGACGCAGGTCCAACCGGTCACCTTCGCGAGATTCGCCAACGAGGACATGCTGACGAACGTAACAGCGTTCTCGCGCGGGTTCACCACAGAGGCGGGTCAGCCGGTCACCCAGTCCATGTGGCTGATCCAGTGGTCGAACAGGGCCGGATCGCCCTGCACCTCCAGCGCCGGAGCCGCACTCAATGGGCGACGCCTGCTGAGAACGAGCATGAGGTCGGCGGCCGGGCCGCGTACGGCGACGTCCGCGTCGGCGTGGGTGCGCTCGAGCGCGACCTGGTCCTGCTCGCGGCGGGCCAGCCACTCCCCGGGAGCATCGGTGGCGTGGAAGTGCAGGGTCTGCCCGTCGCCGCGCATCGCGTCGGCGAAGCCCTCCCTGTTCTCCCAGTAGCCGCGGGACGTCATCGTGTCCAGCCAGTCCTCGGCCGCCTCCACGGCGAGCTCCGGCGCCAGCTCGTACGTCGTACCGAGCGCGGCAGCCGCGTCCGCGCGATGTACGCACACCTCGCCGAACAGCCGACGTGACCAGAACGGCACGCCTGCGGCGGCGCCGGACGGATCCCACACCGGCGCGTCATCGGCGACCGACTCGAACGCCTGCTTCGCCTCGGCTGCGGTGCCCGTCAGCCACGCGCCCCACTCGGCCGAGTCGGTCGGTGCCGGGACGTAGCCGGCGAACGCCTTGCTCGGCTCGCTCATCTGCTCGCCCACGAGCATGGCCACCATGCGCTGTGTGCTGCCGACATGGTCGACCAGATCGGCCAGGTTCCACTCCGGACACGTCGGCACCGGGGCGGCCGCATCCTTGCCGTTCACCCAGTTGGCGAGCGTGTTCGTCTGCTCGACAACCGCTTTCAGATACGTGGACGTGTCCATTGCTGCGAACTCCCCGTGCTCCGTCGATGCCTGTTGAAAGGTCGGCCCCATTCCATCAGTTTCCTCGCTGCGCAGACAGCACAATCAGCTGGAACGCAGCCGCCCCTGCTGCTCGCCTGTGCGGTCTTCAGCCGGACCCTCCTCGCGAGTCTGCACCGCTACCCCGATACTCGGCAGGTGAACGGATCCACTAACAGACATCTGCGCCGATGTGTACACGTCTTGTCGGGGGTCGAGGTTGACCGGCCATCGGCCGCCGACCTTGCACGAACGTATTGGGGTCGCGCGTGAAGATCCTGCACGTCACGGACAGCTATCTCCCCTGCGTGGGCGGTATCGAGCTGCACATCAGTGATCTGGCTCGTCTGCAGCGGCAACACGCACACGACGTGACGGTCGCGGCCTGGTCCTTGGGATCTGGGGCGAGTCCGGAGACGAGTGTCGGCGGCGAGCAGGTACGTCGACTCGCGCGCGTCGGGCGACGCGAGCTCGCCTCCCTGGCACCCGATGTCGTCCACATCCACGTCTCGATCGTGTCCCCCTTTGCGTTGTCGGCGGCAGCCACCGCGGCGCGCCAGGGAATCCCGACCGTCGTGACTGTTCATTCGTGGTGGAAAGACCTCGCACGTGTGACGCCGCTCATCCGATCCTCCCTCGGAGTGCACCGCTGGCCCGTCGTCTGGAGCGCGGTCAGTGAGCAGGCAGCGACGTACGTCCGCCAGGTCGTCGGGGCGCCTGTCGACGTGATCCCTAACGCAGTCGACCTCGAGTACTGGCGCGCGGGCGCTGCGGAGCCGGAGTCAACGGCATCTCGCCTGCCTACGGTGCTGAGCGTCATGCGACTGACCACGCTCAAACGCACCCTCCCTCTTGCGCGGATCTTGCACACCGTCGCTGAGCGCACACCGATGCGGGCTGTCGTCATCGGAGATGGCCCGAGTCGGCCCGCGCTCGAGACCTACGTGCGTCGGCACGGCCTACAGGACCGCGTCATCCTGGCCGGACAGCTCGATCGGGAGGCCGTGAGGCGCGCGATGACCACCTCGTCAGTCTTCCTGGCCCCAGCGCACCGGGAGTCGTTCGGGATCGCCGCGTTGGAAGCCCGGACTGCCGGGCTCCCAGTCGTCGCGCACCGTGGCTCCGGTGTCGCATCATTCGTTCGTCATGGGCACGAGGGGCTGCTCGCCAGAGACGATCGCGAGATGGCAGAGCACGTCACCACCCTCGTACGTGACCGCGCCGTGCGCGAACAGCTCTCCCGGCACAATCGCGAGCAGCTGCCGGTTCAGACATGGGCTGCCGCGCTGGCTCACACTCACCGGGCCTATCGGGCTGCGGGAGCCGACCAGACTGCCGCCGATCCGATCCTGGACCGTGAGTCGTCAAAGGTCTCACCCGCCGGCTCGTCTCACTAACTTGTCCGAATCCTCGGGGGTTGCACCCGAGAGTCAGCGGGAAGCGGCCCGCCGAGGGCGAGGCGGGTGCCGCCGTGGACGGCGAAGCGCCGACCGGTGATGTCGTCGGGCTCGATGCGGACGACGTGTGGTTTGGCGCCGGCCTCCCAGGGGAACAGCGGTAGGCCGAGGGCCTCGAGTACGTCGTGCAGCTGGAGGATCTCGATCGCGCGTCCGGCGACGACGACACTCCATGCCTGAGCGTTGGAGGCGTCGTAGCCGTCGGCCTCGTAGGCCACGTGCTGCCCGATCGCGGCCGCGAGCTTGGAACCCGATCCGGTCCGGAAGACCACCGCGCCGTGGTCGATGACGTGGTTGACCGGGAAGATGTCGGGCCGCTCGCCGATGACGACGGCGAGGCGCCCGATTGGCGCACCGCGTAGGAGCGCGAGCGATTCTGAGGTGCTCAGCTTCTCGGTGTGAGTGATGTTCATGCCCTCAGCGTGTGCGCAAACCCTGCTGGGGCGAAGGGCCATAAGTCCCGGCGCGGATGTCACCGCCTGCGCTGGGACAACCCCGAACGCGATGGCGAGAGGTTCTGACCGTGCAGACCTCGGGACCAAGTGCCCTGCACCCTGCCGGCGCCGACACCCACAGTGGCAGGAGACCGAGCAAAGGGGGCACGTCATGACCACCAATGAAGTCCCGTCGGGCGCCATCGTCGTTGGCGTCGATGGGTCGACCGCGAGCCAGGCTGCACTGCACTGGGCGGTGCGAGAGGCCACACTCCGCGACCTTTGGGTCCACGTGCTGCACGCCACGGATGCCGCGCCATGGCTCACCGCCGACTACGCACGCGAGCCGCGCGCGGTCGATCCAGTCATCAGTGCTGCGCTGCGGGACGTCCGCCGACGTGTGCCTGGGCTGGTCGCCACCTGGAGTGAGCCGTTAGGCAGTCCGATCCCGGCGTTGATCGATGCCTCCCGCATCGCAGACACCATCGTGGTCGGTGGCAGGGGGGCAGGTGCGATCAGCAGCGCGGTCAAGGGATCGATCGCGGTTCAGGTCGGTGCTCAGGCACGTTGTCCGGTGGTAGTGGTCCGAGCGCCCCTTGTCGCGCGAGCCGTGGACGCGGCGGTGGCCGTCGGTGTCGATGACAATCGGCAGATGGACCTGGTCCTGGCGTATGCATTCGCGGAGGCCTCCCGTCGAGGCGTGCCGCTGGTGGCGGTCCACGCGTGGCAGCAGGACCCGGGCGCGTACGTCTCGGGTCTGCCGATGTGGGCCGAGGGTGAGGACGGATTCCGCCAGGAGCGCGAGCTGCTCAGGCGGTGTTTGAACGGATGGGTTGAGAGGTTCCCAGAGGTCGAGGTCCGTCGCCGCACGCTCCGGACCGGTGCTGTCGAAGCTCTCGTGCGACAGAGCGAGGACGCCTGTCTCTTAGTGGTTGGCACACGTGGCGGTCATGAGCTCGGGGGGCTGCTGTTCGGATCGGTCAGTCAGAGGGTGCTGCGGCACGCCTACTGCCCTGTGGTCCTCGTGCATGCACCACGCGGGACGTCCATCGGCATCGCCGACCACTCCGCAGTGACGGCATGACGAGCCAGGAGGAGATCATGAGTTCTCAGCACAGGAGTGGGGCGGTCGTCGTCGGGGTCGACGGCCTCGCCGCGACGAACCCCGCACTGGACTGGGCGGCCGCTGAGGCGAGGCGTCTGCAGCGACCACTACATCTCGTGCACTCGACCGGACGTGTCCCCGAAGACACCTACGCCGGCATGACCAATGACGAGGTCTGCCTCGCGGCACGGTGCCGGGCCCGCAGTCTGCAGCCCGGACTCTTCGTCGCCTGGCGCGCCCCGTGGCGGGCGGCCGGGCAGGCACTGGTCGAGGCCTCGGTGGAGGCTGCCCTTGTCGTGGTCGGTTCGCATCATCAGGGCGCCTTCGACCGTCTGACGAACGGCTCGATCGGGGTCCAGGTCGCAGCAGAGGCGCACTGTCCAACAGTGGTCGTGGCCGAGGCAAGCGTCGACCGACGGGCGCCGGCCGCACCGGTCGTCGTCGGTGTCAACAGTGCGCCCTGCAATGCGTCGGCCCTGGGCTACGCGTTCGAGCAGGCCGATGAGCGGAAGGTCCGGCTCGTGGCCATCCACGCCTGGGAGCCGAACCCTGCGGCGTACGCCATGCCCATACCAGCCTGGGAGTTCGCGACTCCGGATGCCTACCGGAGGGAGCCGGAGGTGCTGAGCCAGCTACTCGCACCGCACTCCGCGCGCCACCCGGACGTGGTCGTCGAGGCGCGCACCGTCTGCGCCAATACCGTTCAGACACTGGTCGATGCGAGCGGATCTGCGTGTTTGCTGGTCGTCGGCACCAGGGGGCGCCACGAGCTCGGAGGGCTGATCCTGGGGTCGGTCAGCCAACGCGTGATGCGACAGGCGCACAGCCCGGTCGCGATCGTCCGCGGCACCGGACAGACCGCGACGAGTGATTCCCCCGAGGCGGCGGCCGCGTCCAGGTCCTGAAGGCGGGCAGGGTCACCCAAACCAGTTGGCGGCCAACATGTTTCGTCATGCCCGAGGCGGAGACCCAACAACCTGGCCGTTCTTGATCGCTGCCGCAGGGGCCCGTGAGGCGCCCTCGGACGCCTGCTGTTGCGCGGTCGTGTCGCCGGCGATGATGTGGTCGCGGATCTCCGCTGAGAGCTGGGAGACCCGCAGGGTCAGGTCGGTGTTGGTCTGGATCAGCTGCTGAAGTCGGGCGGTGTTGGCCAGTGTGTGCAGCGCGACCTCGCTGCTGATGGAGTCGGCGCGTTTGGCCGAGATGAGCAGGATGGCGCCTTGGAGCCCGGCGACCATCGACAGGAAGAGGTTGAGCAGGATGAACGGGTAGGGATCGAACCCGTCGTCACTGTTGAACCACGCCCAGACCGCCATCGCCATCAAGAAGACGAAGACGAACGGCCAGGACCCCATCCCGTTGCGGACCGTGTCCGCGGCGCGCTCACCGGCCGTCAGATGTTCGCCGGTGCGCACACCGGGATGCTGAGTCCAACGGCTCATGTCAGGTGCGCAGAGCGAGTGGGGTCCGACGGCGTCGTGGCCAGCACGGTGAGCGCGCGGTCCAGCTTTTCGGCGTCGATCTCGCCACGCGCGAACCGTGAGCGAAGGGCCTCCTCCGGGCCGATGTCCTGCAGCGGAGGTGTCGGCCGGTACAACAGGCGCATCATCACCACCGAGACGGCGAGCAGGAGGACGCCGAGGACTCCCACGCAGACGGCTACCCAGCCGACACCCGCTCCATCGTTCCAATCCATCATGACGACTCCTTCGTGATCGTTGCGGTGGTCGACATCTCAAACCCTTCGGTCGTGGCAGTGGCCGCAGATACATGAAGGCCCTTGTGCTGGCGCCGGCCTGGTCGAGCCTCAGGACCCGTGGAGCCGGTTGCGCCACACGAAGTGTTCGGTGACGCGCGGCGGGACGTCGGCCGCTGCGTCTTCTGGAGCAGTCGTCGTTGATGAGGCAGGTCCGGTCCCGCTGACCGTCGCCGCATGCATCCGGTGTGAGGACTCGTGCGTGGGCGCCGGCGTGACCACGACGGGGCATCCGGCGAGGCGAGCCGCGTACTCGCTGACGGACCCGAGTGCGGCATGCCGGATCGACTGGGTGCCGTGGCTGCCGATCACCAGCAGCGCGGCGCGGTTGGAGGCGTGGACGAGGACCTCTTCGGGGCGGCCGGGGACGCACTCGTACGACAGCTGTGGCGCGGGTTCGTGCTCGTCGCGCAGGACCAGGTCGATCACGTGCCGCTGGATCTCATCGGCTCGTCGACCGGCGTCCTCATCGGCGTCTGCTGGCCAGGCGGTGATGGCCTGCACACTGCAGCGACGCAGCCGCGCCTCGGCCAGGGCCCAGCGCAGCGCGTCGTGGGAACGCTCCGAGCCGTCGATTCCGACCACGATCATTGGGCTGGACATGGCAGACCCCCTTCGCGGGCTTGATAACTCGACTGTGCGCCCGTGGGCTGCTCGACTGCAGAGGCGAAGGTCCCGGACCTGTCCGACTCAGCGGCGCGGTTCTTGTGGTTCGTCCTGGGTGACGGCGTAGATCGCGGCCTGGGTGCGGCGCTCTACGCCCAGCTTGCCCAGCACCGACGTGACGTAGTTCTTGACAGTCTTCTCCGCGAGGGAGAGTGCTTCGCCGATCTGGCGGTTGGTCATGCCCTGGGCGATGTGGTCAAGGATGCGGCGTTCCTGCGGGGACAGCAGGTCCAGGCGTGTGTCGCGCTGCTGCGGGCGTGCCCACGAGGAGCGCACCCGACGAACCCGTTCAGGGTCGAGCAGGTTCTTCCCAGCCGCGACCGCGCGGATCGCGGCGGTGAGCCCGTTGCCCTTGATGTCCTTGAGCAGGTAGCCGGCAGCGCCCGCGAGGACCGCGGTGGCCAGGGCCTGGTCGTCGTCGTAGGAAGTCAGGATCAGGGCCGCGGTCTGTGGGTACTCGGAGCGGATGTCGCGGCAGACGTCGATACCTGAGCCATCGGGCAGCCGGGCATCAAGCAGCGCGACGTCGGGGCGTAGCGCGGGGAGGATGCGCCGGGCCTCCGCGGCGGATCCGGCTTCGCCGACGACCTCCAGGTCCGGCTCGGCCTCGAGCAGCTCGCGTACACCCCGGCGAACGATCTCGTGGTCGTCCAGGAGGAAGAGTCGGATCGTCATGTGGCCCCTCGAATCAGTGGCTGTCGGTGTGGTGCTGGTCATGCCGGCACCGTCGCCAGCGGTGCCGAGCGCAGCCCGAGGTGCTCCCAGGTGGTCTCGTCGAGGACGACGCGGTCGATGGAGGATGTCGTATCGCGCAGGTTGGCAGCTGGATCATCGGTCAGTGTGACGTCGACACGGACCAGGCATGGCTGCGTCGGTTCAGTGAGCAGCGCCAGGTGCACGGCGTCCCAGGTCTGGGCTAGGACGCATCCGACATCGTGGCGGCCGTCGGCGGCGGCGATGACACGCAAGGGGCGGCCCTGACCAACGGCCTCATGTGCGGCGTACTCCAGCAGGGCGAGGTTGGGTCTGCTGGCATCGTGGGGGACGACGATTGCGCCGGCGTCCTCCGCGTGTCTGGGCCGCCTGGCAGATGGGGGCGTGGGGAACAGCAGGTCTCGCGTGATGAGCGCAGGTGCGTTGGACATTGTGGCCTCCACTCACGTTCAACAGGACTGAGTGCGAGCCTGCGGCCGCCGGCGGCGTCTACACAGGGCCCTTGGTCCCGGCTTGTGCGTTCTCGAGCGGGATGCTCCACACCAGTCGGGTGCCCTGGCCGTGGGAGTCCGTGAGCTCCAGTGTTCCGCCCCGGGTGGTGGCCCGTTGGCGCAGGTTGGCCAGGCCGCTGCCGGGATCGCTGGCCCTGAGGCCTTTGCCGTCGTCGACGATCTCGGTGGTCAGGCGGTCTGGCGATCGATGTAGAGCGACCTGAGCATGCTGTGCATGGGCGTGCCGGGCAACGTTGGCGAGACCTTCGCGGACCACTGCCAGCACGTCGGACTCGACGTCGGCGCCCAGATCGGTCAGGTCGTCGTTGACCTGGAGATCGGGCAAGAACCCGAGGATGTCCGTCGAGTCCTCGACGATGACCTTCAGGTCCTGGCTGAGGTCCTGCGGGGCGTGTGCCCGGTGCAGCTCGAAGATGGTGTGCCTGATGTCCTTGATGGCGCGGTCGAGGTCCTCGACGGCTTCGTCGAGGCGTTCGCGAACGGTGGGATGTGTCGCGAGCCGGCCCGCGGCCTGCAGCGACAGCCCGGTCGCGAAAAGGCGCTGGATGACGTGGTCGTGCATATCTCTGGCGATGCGGTCACGGTCCTCCAGAAGCGCCAGTCGCGACCGGTCCTGTCGGGCTCGAGCGGCCACGAGGGCGAGGCCCGTCTGGTTGGACAGCACGGAGACGAGCTCGACCATCTCCGCAGCGACGGTCTCGCTATCGGGCGGCCAGACCAGGACCAGCACGCCCAGGTTGTCATCACCGATCACGACGGGCAGCAGCGCGGCCGGACTCGTGTCTTCCATGTTCAGGAGCTGTCGTGCCTGACGGGCGAGAGCGTCGTTGCGACCGGACTCCTCGGGCGGCGCCAGCACAGCCCGATGCTCTGAGATCAACAGGTGCCAGCCGGGGTCTCGCAGCCGCGCGCCGACCTCGGAGTCCTTGCCAGAGGAGGAGAGGCTGACAACCCGCAGGTCGCCAGCCGCGTCGTACAACGCGACCAGTCCGCCTGCGGCATATGTGTGTTCGCACGCCTGAGCGACCAGGAACGCCATCGCATCCCGCTCCGCTGTGCCTTCGAGCAGACGTTGGCCGAGCTCGCCGGCTACCTCGAGCAACGCCCGCTGCCGGCGAGACCGCTCGTAGAGGCGGGCGTTCTCGATCGCGATCCCAGCCGCGGCAGCCAGAGCGACGAGGATCGTCTCGTCGTCATCGGTGAAGTCGCCTCCACCGTGCTTCTCCGTCAGGTAAAGGTTGCCGAACACCCGGCCCCGGATGCGGATCGGTGCACCCAAGAAGGTGCGCATCGGCGGGTGGTCGGGCGGGAACCCGGATGCCGCTGGGTGCGCTGACAGGTTGCTGAGGCGGACTGCGTGGGGTTCGCGGATCAGGAGGCCAAGGACGCCGTGGCCGTGCGGGAGCTCGCCGATGGCGGCGCGTTCCTGATCGCTCAGGCCTTGGGTCACGAACTCCACGAGGTGCTCGCGGCCTCGGTCGAGGACGCCCAGTGCGCCGTACTTCGAGTCCATGAGCTCGCACGCCGCTCGAACGATGCGGGTGAGCACGTCGCTGAGCTGGACGTCTGCGGTGACCGCCATCACCGCGTCGAGCAGTGCCGCCACCCGCTGCTGTGCCTGTGTGGAGGCCAGCGCTCGGTGACGGAGTTCTTGGATCAGGTCATCCAGGTCGAGCGCCGCTGTCACGAGCGGCGGCGTCCGGCGTGGATCCGTTGAGGAATCCACCACGCGGCCATCTTATGAGCCCGAGGTCCGGGGCCAGGACCAATGGCCCTGTAGCAGGGCTCGTGGGACGGCCACCGTCATGACTAACAACGCGCTCGTGGGGACGACGACGTTCTGACCGGCGAGGCACGAACGCCCATCGAACGTGTGGACCCGAAGGGGTTGGATCTGAATGACCGACATCATCCGCTGGATCGTCGTTGCCGGCCTCGCGGTCCATGGGCTCATCCATCTGCTCGGGGCGGTCAAGGGCTTCGGTTGGAACGAGGTTGCCCAGCTCAGCGCACCCGTCGGACCTACTGCAGGCGTTCTGTGGCTCGTAGCGGCGCTTCTCGTTCTTGCGGCCGCGGGCCTTCTCGCTGCGGGTGCGCCGACGTGGTGGTGGGCGGTTGCGCTGACCGGCGTGCTGGCCTCTCAGATGGCCATCGCGACCGCCTGGAGTGACGCGAAGGCGGGCACGGCCGTCAACGTCCTGCTCCTTCTCGCCGCCGGCTACGCCTTTGCCGCGGCGGGCCCTGGCAGCTTCCACGCCCAGTGGAGCCAGCAAGCGACCCGCGCCCTGGCCGAAGCCGGACCCACACCGTCACTGCTCACCGAGAGCGCACTGCGGGGCCTGCCAGAACCGGTCGCTGCCTACGTGCGGCGCTCCGGGGCCGTAGGACGACCACGGGTGACCAACTTTTCGGCCACCTTCCATGGCCGGATCCGCGGTGGTCCCACCCAGGCGTGGATGCCGTTCCATGGCACGCAGGTCAACACGTACTGGCCACGGCCACAGCGGGTCTTCATCATGGACGCCACCAAGTCCGGTCTGCCGGTTACCGCGCTGCATCTGTTCGCCGCTTCAACGGCCACCATGCGCGTGAAGCTGCTGTCGTTGGTCACGGTCGTCGACGCGGCCGGACCGGAGATGAATCGCGGTGAGACCGTCACTGTGTTCAACGACCTCGTCGTGTTCGCGCCGGGCGCGATCATCGGTGCCCCGATCCGATGGACACTCTTGGACGCGCAGCACGTTCGTGGTGTCTTCACCGATAATGACCAGAGCGTCTCCGCCGTCCTGACCTTTAACCCTCAGCACGACCTGGTCAATTTCACATCGCAGGACCGGTCGCGGGCCTCCAGCGACGGAAAGTCGTTCACCCGGCAAGGCTGGTCCACGCCCTTGTCGGAGCATCGAGACGTACGCGGTCGACGGGTGCTCGCCGCGGGCGAGAGCCGCTGGCACGCGCCACCACCCGAGGGTGAGTTCACCTACGTGGAGCTCGCCGTCGACGACATCGCGTACAACGTGCATAGCGTCGGCAGCGGATACGAGTCCGGCTTGCGGACTCTGACTGGAACATCGCCGTGACCTCCCCGGGTGTCGACCTCTACCGGATCCCGCTCGGAACCGGCGACCAGGGCGGTGGGTGCGATGGCGCCGGTCTGGGCGCTCGAGGAGCCCGACCGCGGAGTCGTGACCGAAGGTCCAGTCGGCCTGCGATGGCTGGGTCGAGCTCGCCTCTTTCGCTACGAGGTTCGGTGCTGGCGCAACGTCACGATTCCTGACCTGCGGTCGGCGATCGACAGTCCGCGGCGGGTCGGCACCGGCAACCTACAGGCCCATCGTGTGCTCGATCTGGTGCCCTCGTTCCCGTCGGTCATGTGGGGACGCGACGAACAACGTACGGGCGAGATGTGGAACTCGAACTCCCTCACCTCTTGGCTCCTCGCGAGCAGCGGTCACGACGTCACCGCGCCGAGCGCCCAACCGCCGGCATCTGGTCGCGCACCCGGATGGTCGGCCGGCCTGGTCGTCGCTGCCCGCACCGAGCAGTCCGTTCGGGGCTGATGTCCGGTCCCGGGACCAATGGCCCTGTGAGGGCCGCCGTTTGAGGGGCAGCGTGGGGTGGCACAGCACAGATGACTCAAGGAGTACGCCATGACCAGCAGCCCTATCCCTCCCGGAGCGATCGTTGTCGGCCTGGACGGGTCGTCCGAGAGCGTCAACGCACTGGACTGGGCGACCGCCTACGCCGCTGACCGAGACCTGCCGTTGCACCTCGTGCACGCCGACAATCCCGACTGCCTGCCGGAGGATGCGGACGAGGAAGCGCGCTCGATGGATGAGATCTGCCGACGCGGGCTGAGCAGGGTGCAGCGGCGCGAACCCGGTCTGAGCCTGACCTGGAGCCAGCCGCAGACCAGGCCGGCGTCGGCTCTCGTCGCCGCTGCAGACACGGCCACCACCGTTGTCGTGGGTTCCCGGGGTTCCGGAGCTCTGCAGGATGCCCTGCTCGGCTCGGTGCCAATCTCCGTGTCTGCCCTGGCTCGCTGCCCAGTCGTGGTGGTCGGCCCGTCGATATCCGCCGGCCACTCGGCCGGCCCAGTCGTCGTCGGTGTCGATCATGGCCACCGGACTCAACCAGTCCTGCAGTACGCCTTCGAGGAGGCGCGGCGTCGCAGCGTCCCGCTCGTTGCCGTGCACGCCTGGCTGATGGACCCGTTCGCCTACGCGACCGTGCTGCCCACGAGTGCCGAGGACGGAACCGACACGGTCACCCGAGCTCACCACGACCTCGAGCAGATCCTCACCGGCTGGGCCGAGCGCTTCCCGACCGTCGAGCTCCGCCGCCGCGTCGTGCGATCAGACCCGACCGAGGCCCTGGTGAAGTACAGCGCGGACGCCGGCCTGCTCGTCGTGGGCACCCATGGGCGCCGCGCGGTCGGCGGTCTTCTGCTGGGCTCAGTCAGCCAAGGCGCCATGAGAAACGCCAGCTGCCCCGTCGTGGTGGTCCCGACACCGACCGCGGTGGATCAGTCCGTCGCGGACCGTGTCGCGGCCGCGGGCGTCTGAGCAGCAGGCATTTCCCGGTCGCACTGTCCACCAGGACGGTGCGACCGGGACTTTCAGCGCAGGCTCGCGTGGCGCGAGATGACCGGTAGACCCTGCCACCACTGACCGAGTCCCAAGGTGTTGCCCGCGTGTAGGAGTGGCAGTGCGAGCAGGACCATCGCGTAGATGAGGTGCTCGTCCATGAACGGGTTGTTGGCCGGCGGTAGAACCACGGTCCACATCACCACGAGCATCAACGCCCCGGACCATGCTGCGACACGGGTAGCGACACCGAGCACCAACGCGATGCCGATACCGGCCAGGCCGATCATGAACAGCCAGTCTGCCCAGGCGTCCCCGGCGATGCCGTGGTAGAAGCCCTTGAACGGCCCGGCCGCCGAGAAGTGCAGGAACCCGTACGTCGGGTGCCCGCCGTTGACCCAGGCCTGAGCGTTGGTCGTCTCGTGGCCGAGCCCGAAGGTCTTGTCGAGGAAGGCCCACAAGAAGATCCATCCGAGGCTGATCCGGGTGATGGCGGTGAGCCAGTGCAGAGCGGTCGGACTCGGTCGAGCGTGCGAGGGGCGATCGACGGAAACCGAGTCACGATGGACGAGGTGGTTGATGGCATTCACGGGGAGCTCCCTAGCTAGACGCCACGGTGGGCGCATGAATCCTTGATAGGCCCCACGATCCGCCGCTGAGAGGCGACCCGGTAGGGGCCAAGGTCCCTCCCAATAGCGTTCTCTGCCAACGCCATTCGAGAGACATGTCGCGATGTCGACGGTCGCTCAAGACTGATCAGATCGCTCGGGCTCCGGCGACGGTCGCCTCACCGCTCGTGGCATCCGTACGCCCCTGCGGCGTCCGGATGACGACGACCGGGCACGACGCGTGCCGCACCGCCGCGCTGCTGACCGGACCCAGCAGGAACCCACCCCGCGGGCGTCGCCCGCGAGTACCGATCACCAGGAGGCAAGCGTTCTCGCTCTGCCCGATGAGCGCTTCCACGGCACTGGTGCTGACCGTCAGAGGACGGACTTCGACCTCCGAGTACATCTCGACCAACCCCGCCAGTGCCTGCTCGAGGATCGTGTACGCGCCGGCCGGGTCATCATCGGCGTTCGCCTCCTCCTGCCCGCCGGTGGGCGCGTCAGGCTCACGGTCCACTGCGTGCACGGCAACTAACGGCACCCCGCGTGAGGATGCCTCTCGGAAGGCGTACTCGAGCACGCCGGTCAGTCCCTCCCCCTCGTCGACTCCGACCACAACGGGCGCATTCGGGGCTGCTTGCTGCACCGGGGTTCGCACCACGACAACCGGACAGTGCGCGTCTGCTGCCAGCTGCACCTCGACCGAACCCATGAGCGCGCGTTGAATCGCTCCTGCGCCGCTGCAACCAATGACGACGGCCTCCGCAACGGCCGACGCGGAGATCAAAGACCGGATCGCCTTGCCGTGGTCAGGGGCGCGCAGGAGATGAACGGCCAATCCACGCCGCTCACCCTCGAACGTCGCCCATCGCACGGCTGCGTCGCTCTCCGGCGATCCGTCGACCCCGACGACAAGGGATCCGCGTGGAACTTCGTGGGTCTGCATGGCTGGTTCCTTTGCTCGGGCACCACCACCCTGGGCGTGATGTCCGGCCAGCTACAGGGCCGTTGGTCCCGCAGACGGAAGCAGGGCATCAATCGCGCCGATGAGGGGGACCTTGTGCCCTGGGCGTGGCCGTGCTGCGAGTGCACTGTGGACGCACGTTCGCTGAGCTCAGGAGGAACACGATGGCCGCACACGCCGAGGTTCTACCCCGCCCTGCCTATCCCGTACATGTCGACGGTGCCGACAGCCCCGATGCGTCTCGCTGGCTGTGGCTGGTCAAGTGGCTGCTCGTCCTGCCGCACGTCGTCATCCTGCTGGCGCTCTGGGTCGCCTTCATCGTGACCAGCGTTATCGCCTTCTTCGCGATCCTGGTCACCGGGCGCTACCCCCGGGCGTTGTTCGACCTGAACTCCGGCGTGCTGCGCTGGACCTGGCGGGTCGGGTACTACGCGTACAGCGCCAACGGCACCGACCGCTACCCGCCGTTCACCCTGGCAGATGTCCCGGACTACCCCGCTCGCCTCGAGATCGACTACCCCGAACAGCTGTCTCGCGGGCTGGTCCTGGTGAAGTGGTGGCTGCTCGCGGTGCCGCACTACCTCATCGTGGGAGTGCTTCTCGGCGGCGGATCCTGGGCGGCGCGGTCCGATGGTGTCCACTCAGGGAGCGCTGGACTGATCAGTCTCCTGGTCCTGATCGCCGCGATCGCTCTGGCCTTCACCGGCACGTATCCGAGGTCGCTCTACAACCTCATCCTCGGCCTCAACCGGTGGGTGCTGCGGGTGGCGGCGTACGCCGCACTGATGACCGATGTGTATCCGCCGTTCCGTCTCGACATGGGCGCGCACGATCCGGACCTGTCCCTGAGCAACCCGGACAGCCCGATCAGCTGATCGGTGACGACGGCTGAGTGATGCAGGTCACGGAACAATCGAGCCTTCGACAAAGTTGAGCCTAGTAGTAGCAACTTTGCGGAGCGCGGTTTTGACAAGGACCGTTCCGAGGAGTTGAGTCAGATCCGGTCAACCGTGAGGTGACGTACGACGTCACGCGAGCGGCGACGTACAGCATCACCCCACACGCAAGGAGCACACACAACATGGCACGTGCGGTAGGCATCGACCTCGGCACCACGAACTCTGCCGTCTCCGTTCTGGAGGGCAACGACCCCACGATCATCGCCAACGCCGAGGGCGGCCGTACGACGCCGTCCGTCGTCGCGTTCGCCAAGAACGGCGACGTGCTGGTGGGCGAGATCGCCAAGCGTCAGGCGGTCACCAACGTTGACCGCACCATCCGGTCGGTCAAGCGCCACATGGGCACCGACTGGAACACCGAGATCGACGGCAAGAAGTACACGCCGCAGGAGATCTCGGCCCGCATCCTGCAAAAGCTGAAGCGCGACGCGGAGTCCTACCTCGGCGACACCGTCACCGACGCGGTCATCACCGTGCCGGCGTACTTCGACGACCACGAGCGCCAGGCCACCAAGGAGGCCGGTGAGATCGCGGGCCTCAACGTGCTGCGCATCATCAACGAGCCCACTGCGGCCGCGCTCGCGTACGGCCTGGACAAGGGCAAGGAGGACGAGCTCATCCTCGTCTTCGACCTCGGTGGCGGCACGTTCGATGTGTCCCTGCTCGAGGTGGGCAAGGACCCCGAGGACGGCTTCTCCACCATCCAGGTCCGCTCCACCAGCGGTGACAACAAGCTCGGTGGCGACGACTGGGACGACAAGATCGTCCAGCACCTGCTGACGACTGTGAAGAACACCTCCGGTGTCGACCTGTCCAAGGACAAGATCGCCATGCAGCGTCTGCGCGACGCCGCGGAGCAGGCCAAGAAGGAGCTCTCGTCCTCGACGAGCACCAACCTCTCCCTGCAGTACCTGTCGATGGGTGAGAACGGTCCGATCCACCTGGACGAGACCATCACTCGCGCGCAGTTCGAGCAGCTGACCAAGGACCTGCTCGAGCGCACCAAGGCGCCGTTCAACCAGGTCATCAAGGACGCCGGCATCAAGGTGTCCGACATCGACCACATCGTGCTGGTCGGCGGCTCGACCCGCATGCCCGCCGTGGCCGAGGTCGTTAAGGAGCTCACCGGTGGCAAGGACGCCAACAAGGGCGTCAACCCGGACGAGGTCGTCGCCGTCGGCGCGAGCCTGCAGGCCGGCGTCCTCAAGGGCGACCGCAAGGACGTCCTGCTGATCGACGTCACGCCGCTGAGCCTCGGCATCGAGACCAAGGGTGGTCTGTTCACCAAGCTCATCGAGCGCAACACCGCGATCCCGACCAAGCGCTCGGAGGTCTTCAGCACCGCGGAGGACAACCAGCCGTCGGTCGAGATCCAGGTCTTCCAGGGTGAGCGCGAGATCGCCAAGGCCAACAAGCCGCTCGGCAACTTCGAGCTGACCGGCATCGCGCCGGCACCTCGGGGCATCCCGCAGATCGAGGTCACCTTCGACATCGACGCCAACGGCATCGTGCACGTGTCCGCCAAGGACCGCGGCACCAACAAGGAGCAGTCGATGACCATCTCGGGCGGCTCGGCGCTGCCCAAGGAGGACATCGAGCGCATGGTCAAGGAGGCCGAGGAGCACGCGGCCGAGGACGCCAAGCGTCGCGAGGACACCGAGGCGCGCAACACCGCCGAGCAGCTGGTCTACTCGACCGAGAAGTTCCTCGAGGACAGTGGCGACAAGGTCCCTGAGGACACCAAGACGGAGGTCAACACCGCGCTGACCGACCTCAAGGACGCCCTCAAGGACGAGAACACCACGCCCGAGGACATCTCGGCCAAGAGCAAGACGCTCTCCGAGGTCTCCCAGAAGATGGGCGCCGCGATCTACGCCGCGTCACAGGCCGAGGGCGAGGCCGCTCCGGGTGCCGATGCCGGTACGCCGGGTGCTGAGTCGGCGTCCGACGCCGGGTCCTCGTCCTCTGACGATGACGTCGTCGACGCCGAGGTCGTTGAGGACGACGACGCCGAGGGCGACAAGAAGTGACTGATGGACGTTCCTCGGCCGGCTCGCCTGAAGAGCCGGCCGAGGGGCCCATCATCCGCGACAAGCGACGTATTGACCCGCAGACTGGTGAGGTACGCGATCAGACAGCAGAAGGGAGCTCGCCAGTGACGGACGACGAGACCCAACCGCCCGAGGACGAGACTGCAGCCGCACAGCCAGCCGCGGACGTACCGGAGCCCGAGACGGCATCCCCGACCTCGGAAGAGGCTGTTGCCCCTGCCGACACCGACGTGGCCGGGGCCCTGCAGGACGAGCTGCTGCGTGAGCGGGCGGCGTTCCACAACTACCGAGAGCTGATGAAGCGCGAGCGGCCCAAGGATCGCGAGCAGGCCATCGGCACGGTCGTGGAGTCGCTGCTGCCGGTGCTGGACGACATCTATCTCGCCGAGCAGCACGGTGATCTCAAGGACAGCCCGTTCGAGAAGATCGCGGTCAAGCTCGAGACCACGCTGGGCAAGCACGGTGTGCAGCGCTTTGGCGAGGTGGGCGAGGCGTTCGACCCGCAGCACCACGAGGCGCTCATGCACATCGAGGCTGAGGTGCCCGAGGGCAGCGAGGGAACCACGGTCGTACAGGTCATGCAGCCGGGCTACCGGGTGGGGGAGCGCGTCGTGCGTCCCGCCCGCGTCGCGGTCGCGGATCCGCAATAGCAACAACACAACTCGCCGGTCGAGTAGCGCTCCAGTGCTACTCGACCGGCGGGGTTGAAGATGACGGGAAGGAGGCAGGGCTGAGTGGCTAGTCAGGACTGGTTCGAGAAGGATTTCTACGCGACCCTCGGTGTTGCTGAGGACGCGTCCGAAGCCGACATCAAGAAGGCGTACCGCAAGCTCGCCCGCAAGTGGCACCCCGATCAGAACCCGGGTGACGAGGCGGCAGAGCGGAAGTTCAAGGAGATTGGCGAGGCCAACGCGGTCCTGTCCGATCCCGAGGAGCGACAGCAGTACGACGCCGTACGCCAGATGGCCCGTGGCGGAGCGCGATTCACCGCCGGCGGCCCCGGTGGCAATGGCGCGGGCTTCGAGGACGTCTTCGGCTCGATGTTCAACGGTGGAGCGCCCGGTGGTGGCGGCCAGCGCGTCCGTTTCTCCACCGGCGGCGGTGGCCAGCAGGGCATCAACCTCGAAGACCTGCTCGGCGGATTCGCTGGGGCGCAAGGTGGTTCGCCGTTCGGTGGTGGCGGCTACGGCCAGTACGGCGCGCCCGCAGGACCGCGTCCGGGCCAGGACATTCAGGCTCGCACGTCGCTCACGTTCCGCCAGGCCGCGACGGGCGACACCGTCACATTGCAAGGCGTCGACGGCAAGTCGATCACTGCGCGAATTCCCGCTGGTGTCAAGGACGGTCAGAAGATCCGCCTCCGCGGCAAGGGCCACGCCGGCGATCCCGGCGCGCCCAAGGGCGACCTGTTGCTGACGGTCTCCGTGCAGCCGCACCCGGTCTTCGGACGCGACGGCAACAACCTGACGCTCGAGCTCCCGGTGACCTTTGCCGAGGCCGCGCTGGGTGCGACCGTCGAGGTGCCGACGCTGGAGGGCAAGCCGGTCAAGGTACGCGTGGCGCCGGGCACTCCGAGCGGTCGCGTGCTGCGTGTCAAAGGGCGTGGCATCAAAGCGAAGTCGGGCGCGGGCGACCTGCTCGCCAAGGTGAGCGTCGTCGTACCCCAGCGTTTGACCGACGAGGCGAAGGCGGCGCTCGAGGCGCTGCAGGCGCAGGAGCAGGACGTCAACCCGCGCGATGAGCTGAAGGCCAAGGCTTCCTCATGAACAGCAGCGTCGACGATGCCGGATCGACGGAGCCTGCGACGTCGACCGGAGGAGGAGCGGTGCGAAAAGACACAGGGAACCAGCCGGTCTATGTGATCTCGGTGGCGGCCGAGCTCGCGGGCATGCACGCGCAGACGCTGCGGCAGTACGACCGGCTCGGGCTGGTCACGCCGTCCCGGACTCGGGGCGGCGGCCGTCGCTACTCCGCGCACGACGTCGAGCTGCTCCGCGAGGTGCAGCGCCTCTCACAGGAAGAAGGCGTGAGTCTCGCTGGTATCCAACGGATTATGGAGCTCGAGCACCAGGTCGAGGCGCTTCGGTCACGGGTCGCCGAGCTGACGGCCCAGGTCGAGCAGCTGCGTCACCAGCCGGGCACCCGCATCTTCGCGGCCGGCCCGGACGGGCAGATCGTCGCCCTTCGTCCGGGCGAGCGGCCGACCCGACGCCCGGTCAGCACGTCGCTGACCGTATGGCGTCCCGAGCAGTAGGCGTGCGGTAGCGCCAACCTGGGTCAATTCTTGGTCAGGACAATGTCGGTCTCTTGACCAAGTCGTGCGACCTACCTCACACTCGGCGGAAGTCGCCCTGCCGAGGAGAGCTGATGCCACAGCCAAGCCCACGACCTACCCGTCCACCGGCTGGTCTCATGCGAGCCAACCGGCGCAGGCGATCTGAACGGCCGCTCATGCGCAGGACACGGTTGACGGTCGCCTTGTCCACGATGGCGCTGCTGGCGGGCGGTGCGGCCGCCAGCCCGGCTACCGCGAGCACCTCGACACCCACCTATCGCGAGTACGTCGCGTTGGGTGACTCGTGGAGCGCCGACGTCTTCACCACGTTCCCGCCGACGACGGAGTACACCCCGTTCGACTGCGCGCAGTCCAGCAGCAACTATCCGCACCAGGTGGCCACGCTGCTGGGGGTGCAGACCTTCCGAGACGCCACTTGTGGCAGCGCTACGACCGAGGACATGACGCAGCCACAGAGTGGACTGCCACTGGGTGGCACGAACCCGCCGCAGTTCAACCGGCTGACCCCGACCACCGACCTGGTGACGCTAGGCATCGGCGGCAACGACAGCGACTTCGAGGGCGCCCTCGTGAAGTGCCTCAATCTGATTCCGGTGCCGTTGCCGTTGCCGAGCCCGTTGGGCGGATCGTGCAAGACGGCGCTGACCGCTGGTGGTGTCGACCGGGTTTCCCAGGCGATCAGCAAGACCGGGCCGAAGGTGGCCAAGACCATTGCCGGAATCCGCGAGCGCTCACCGCGCGCCCGCATCCTGCTGGTCAACTACCTCAATGGCCTTCCGGCCAACGGCGTCGGCTGCTGGCCGATCGTGCCCATCACCAACGTTGACATGGGCTACCTGCAGACCAAGTTCGTGGAGATGAACAAGATGCTCAGCAGCGTTGCGGCCAGCAGCCACGTGCAGCTGGCGGACACGTACACACCCACTCTGGGACACGACATGTGCAAGTCGCCGACGGTGCGTTACGCCGAGGGGCTGATCCCGCTGTCGGTCCAGAATCCTTTGCTGCTCGCGTTCCCGTTCCACCCCAACCAGGGTGGCGCCGACGCTCAGGCGAAGGCTGTCTACGGCGCCATCACCTCCGGCACGACCTGGCGTGAGCGCTACACCGGTGGTGACAACGGCCGTCAGAAGGTGGGGATCAGGAGCTGATCGCGCGCTGTCCGCGTGGTCGTACTTCCCTGCGATCACGCCGGGGAGTGCAGCTCGGCCGCTCGGTGCCGTGCGATCTTCTTGAGACCGGCCGCAGGTCGAATGGCCTCGGGCCACTTCGGGGCCAGCGCGTCGCCTTCGCGGACGCCGCGCATCCGACGACGCACCAACGGGATCACCTCGGTGCGCACGAACACTCGCTCCTCCGCAACGGCCTGCCGCCAGGTGCGTGGTTCCCACGCCGGCAGCTCGGGCAGCTTGAGCGTGTGCGGGATGCCGAGCGCGTCGAGCACGTGCCCGGCGAGGCGCTTGTGCCCGACCTTCGACATGTGGATCCGGTCGGCGCTCCAGAGGCGACGGTCGTCGTACTCCCGCAGGAGCGTGTGGTCCAGCAGCTGTGCGTCATATGTGCGGGACAGCTCGCGAACACCGTTGTTGAATATGCGGATTCGCCGACGCAGCGGCTCGAGCATCGAGGAGACCTTCATGTCGAACGTCGTGAACACCACCACCCGCGCGCCTGACGAGCTCAGCCGGCCGAGAGCCGCTTCGTAACGCTCCATCACCGACTGCATGTCGACCCGCAGCGACAGGATGTCGTTGCCACCCGCATAGAACGTGATGAGCGTCGGCCGCAGTGCGATGGCGGCGTCGAGCTGTTCAGCGACGACCTCGTCCAGGACCTTGGAGCGGATGGCAAGGTTGGCGTACTCCCACGTGGGGTCGTGCCGCCCCATCTGACGCGCGACCCGATCAGCCCAACCGCGCACGCCGTTGGGATACATCACGTTGTTGTCGCCCACACCTTCGGTGAACGAGTCACCGACGGCGACGAATCGCCCGCCCATCAGGGCCAGACGGTACGCCGGCCGGTCGCCATCACGGAGAACCTCAGGTGACGTGTGGGCGAGTGTCTGGCAACGAGCCGGGGTTGTCGAAAGCGGACACGAATGGTCCGCCTGTCGCTCTAGCGTGAGCGCCATGGACATGAAACTCGAGCTGGTGGCCGTACCCGTGAGCGATGTCGACCGGGCCAAGGAGTTCTACGTCAAGGTCGGCTTCAACGCCGACCACGACAAGGTGGTGACCGACGACCTGCGGTTCGTGCAGCTCACACCTCCCGGGTCGGCCTGCTCGATCTGCATCGGCACCGGACTGACCCAGATGAAGCCCGGCTCGATCGAGGGGCTGCAGATGGTCATCGCGGACGCGGACGAGGCGCACGCCGACCTGAAAGCCCGAGGTATCGAGGTCAGTGACGTCGATGACCAGCCGTGGGGTCGGTTCGTCTACTTCTCCGACCCGGACGGCAACCGATGGTCACTGCAGGAGCTGCCGGACTGGTCGACCGGTGCCGGCGGCGACGGCACCAACCCTTACGTCGCCGACGACAAGGCTTAACCCACCCACCGCCGGTCGAGTAGGCGAGCCCCAAAGGGCGAGCCGTATCGAGACCAGGTGCACGCGCGCACCTGGTCTCGATACGCCTCCGCTGGCGCTCCGGCTACTCGACCAACGGGTGGCCGGGATGTCAGGCGTAGACGCCTAGCTCCCAGATCGAGACGCCGTACGACGTTGCGCGGGTCTTGGCGTAGACCTTCACGTAGCGCGCCGACGTTGGCGCGAACTGCACGACCTCGTGCCCGCCGTCGCTGCCAGAGACCGTCTTGATGGTCCGCCACGTCGTGCCGTCGGCCGAGACCTGGATGTCGTAGTCGCGGGCGTAGGCCGTCTCCCACCGCACCGAAACGCGGCTGACACGCTTCGCCTGTCCGAGATCGACCTGCAGCCACTGCCCGTCCGACCAGTTGCTCGCCCAACGGGTGTCGGTGCGACCGTCGACTGCGTCGGACGGCTGCCGGTTGTTGAACAGGTCGTGCTGGTAGCTGCTCGCCGTGGTCGGCCGCTCGGCCGCGAGATTGACCGCAGGAGTAGCCGATTCGGCGCCGGCCCACGTCCGCAGGTAGGACTCCGGTCCGCGGGCGAGGTCATCGATGATGCCCTGGCCGCCCACGAGGCGAAGGTCCTCGACGTAGTCGGGGATGAGGCCGTAGTGCGCGACGCCATCGGTGTTGATGTCCCACGTACGCTCGCCGGTCCGCTGCTTGTCGATCGTCGACCCGCCGTCGAAGGACTTGAACGGGTACTTCACCGGGTTGGACGCGGCGTCGTCGCGCGGTGGGGGAGTGCCGCCGAAACCGTTCATGTCGAAGCCGAACCCGATGCCGACGCCGTACTTGTTCCGGATGGGTGCGGTCCGCTTGTACTCGTCCACAAAGCCCTTGGACGCGTGGCCATAGATCGTCGAGAAGCCGCCGAGTCCGTACAGCCGGTCGAGGTAGCCCTCGTCCATCCACGAGTGCGAGGCGAGCACGCCCGGGTACTTTGCCTCTTCGAGAATCGACAGCGTCTGACCCGCGGCCTTGGCGCTCATGTGGTCGACCTCGACCATCATGCCGCGCTTGACCATGCCCTTGACCGCGTACGACCCGAGGTCGGTGAGGCCGCGCGTGTTGCACAACGTGCCCGAGCCGTAGACGGGCAGGATCGGCGGCAGCAGCTTGGCGAGGTCGGGCGGGAGCACGCCGCCAGCCGGACTGTTGTCATGGGGCTTGCTGGCGTCGCACGGCTTGGCGTCCCACCAGGTGCCGGTCGACAGGAACTGGCCTGCGTTGATGATCGCTCCCTGCGTGCCACCGTCGAAGCGCACGCCGCACAGCGCGTTGTCGAACTTGTGGCAGGGGAACATCGATCGCACGCCGAGTCCGTAGAGCTCGTCCAGACCCTTGTCGATGTCGGTCTTGGAGCACTGCGCCACACCGAGAATCTGCTTGCACCCGAACGGTTCTGACGTCTCCACGCCCAGCACGACCGCGAGCTTGCCGGCCTTGACGACGTTGCGCGCTTCGCCGCTGCTCTTGACGATCCGGAACCAGCCCTTGCCCGGTCCGCCGTACTGGTTGTCGATGAACGTCTGCAGGGCGTACGTGTCCTTGGCCTGCAGTCGGATCGCGTCCATCTCGTTGCACGACTGGTAGGTGCCGGGGTTGATCGAGCAGAGGACGCCGTTGCTGACCAGGTCGTTGACCATGATGCGCTGGCCGCCACGCCACGCCCGCTCGACCCATCGGTAGTACATCTGCTGATGCGTCAATGAGTTGTACGCCGGCCAGTCCTTGAACGTCGGCCAACCCGTCACGTCGTGGGTGCCGAACGGGTTGCCACCGTTAGTGAGGTTCTCCAGGAGGGCGAACTCGCCGTGTGGGCCGTGCGAGGCACAGTCCTTCAGTGCATCGGCAATTCCATTGTCGGAGAACACTTTTCCGCAGACAGCAGCGCCGCCCATGCCGTCCTGCATGAACAGGTGGGTGTGGGCGTCAATGAGTCCGCGGACGGTGCCGTCAGGAGCCGTGCCGGTGAACGGGGTGCCCGTCACGTTCACCTCCGACTCCGGTGACGGGATGTTCGGTCCGGCGGCGTACGACGGTGCGCCGGCGAACGTAGCGGCCGTCAGGGCGGCCGTGACGAGGCCGAGACTGACACGGATGCGGCGTGAGCTCATCATTCCTCCTGGGTGCGGGTCAGGCGGGTTGGCGTGCGGTGAGGTGCTGCTGGAACCAGTGGTAGGAGTCCTTGGGTGTGCGAGTCAGTGAGTCGAAGTCGACGTGGACCAGGCCGAACCGCTCCTCATAGCCCTCCGCCCACTCGAAGTTGTCGAGTAGTGACCAGGCGAAGTAGCCGCGCACGTCGACGCCGACATCGATCGCCTCGGCAACAGCGCGAAGGTGCTTGGCGTGGTAGGAGATTCGCGCCTCATCGTGAACCGCGCCATCCGAGCCGACCACGTCGTGGAACGAGCAGCCGCTCTCTGTGATGTAGATCGGGGGCAGGCGATCGCCGTACCGCTCCTTGAAGGTCACCAGGATCTCGCGCAGCCCGTTGGGCACGATCGCCCAGCCGAAGTCGGTGGTCTCGTGCCCTGTCGCCTGGCTGACCTGGAACGGGAGGTCGGCCGGGAGGGCCACACCTTCGCCGAGCGAGGGTCCGGCGAGCTCGCTGCCCGGTGCGGACACGACAGCCGGCTGGTAGTAGTTGATGCCGAAGAAGTCCAGGGGACTGCTGATGGTCTTGAGATCCTCCTCGACCGGCCCGGGCATGGCCTCGGCGAAACCGTCGGGGTACGTGCCTTTGAGGATCGGGTCGGCGAAGAGCCAGTTGTAGATCGAGTCGTACAGCTCCGCGGCACCCTTGTCCTCGTCGGAGTCCGAGCCTGCCCAGGTGGGAGCGTGATTCGACGCGATGCCGATGTTGGTGGCGCCGGCCGCCCGCAGTGCCTGCACGGCGAGGCCGTGGCCGAGCAGCTGGTGGTGCGCGATGGGCAGGGCATCGAAGCCGAGCTCAAGTCCGGGCGCATGGATGCCCAGCGCGTGGCCCATCAGGGTGACGACAACGGGTTCGTTGAGCGGCATCCACATCGCGACCCGGTCGCCCAGCCGGTCGGCGACGATGGTGGCGTAGTCGGCCAGTCGCTGCGCGGTCTCACGGGACTGCCAGCCACCCGCATCCTGCAGTGCTTGGGGCATGTCCCAGTGGAAAAGCGTTGCGGCTGGGGCGATCCCGGCGGTGAGGAGTTCGTCGACCAGCTTGTCGTAGTAGTCGAGGCCGGCCTCGTTCGCAGGACCCTGACCCGTCGGCTGGATGCGCGGCCACGCGATGGAGAACCGGTAGGCATCGAGGCCGAGGTCCTTCATGAGGGCGACGTCCTCGCCGTAGCGGTGATAGCTGTCGCATGCGACGTCGCCGGTCTCGCCGTTCTTGATCCTTCCGGGCTCACGAACGAAGGTGTCCCAGATCGAGGTACCGCGTCCGCCCAGCTGGACGGCCCCTTCGATCTGGTACGACGCCGTCGCCGCTCCGTAGACGAATTCGGCTGGCAGCTGGGGGAACTCAGACACGACAACAAACTCCTCAATCAACGGACTTGATGAAACGAACGAGTACGGCGCCGACCGCGCTGACGATGCCCGAGATCAGGAAGAGCATCGGATAGCCGCCGACATGGGTGACGACGACTGCGGCGATCGCCGGAGCGAGAACCTGTGGGAGGGAGGACGCAATGTTGAGGACGCCCATGTCCTTGCCGCGTGCTGCGGCAGCCGGCAGAACTTCGGTGATCAGGGCGAAGTCGACGGACGTGTAGACACCGAAGCCGATGCCGAGGACGAACGCCGTTGGGATTGCCATGGCCCAGGTGGGGGACACGGCCAGCATGACGCCGGCCGCAGCCATGATCACGCCCGAGGCGGTGACGAACACCTTCCGTCGTCCGAGCCGGTCGGACCAGACACCGGAGACCACCACGGCGAGGACAACGCCGACCGCATTGACGGCACCCAGGATCAGGACGCCCGTCTCGGCGTTATCGCGGTTGAGCTCGTCGCGCAGGAAGTAGAGCAGATAGACGAGCGCCGCAGCGTTGCTCAGGTTGAACAGGAATCGCGTCAGCCAGGCCCAGCCGAAGTCGGGGTAGTCGCGCGGGTTGATCCAGAAGCCCCGGACGAACCCGCCCCAGCTCCACGACGGTTGTTGCGACTTCGGCAGCACGGAGTCCTGCCGACGGCGTACGAAGGGCACGAGGACGAGCAGCATCACGACCGCGCATGCCGCGTACCCCGCGACGCCGGGCAGCACGGTCGCCACGCCTATCGCGATGAATGCGCCGAGCATCTGGGCAAGTCCGAGCCAACCGGCCGCTGAGCCACGTTGAGGCGCTGGCACCTGGTCGGGCACAACTGCGGTCAACGCGGCCCACGGTGCGTTGAGGGCGGTCTGCACCACGCACCATCCGAGCGCCATGAGCAGCACGCTCGAGGTCGCTCCGACGCCGACGAGGGCCATCGCACCGACGACCGCGCCGACCACAATCCACGGCATCCGACGACCGAAGCGCGACGTCGTACGGTCCGACAACGCGCCCCACAGAGGGTTGGCGACGGTGGAGCACAACGCACCGAGGGCGGTGACGAGCGCGAGGATGAACTCCTTGTTGGCCGGGTCGATGTTCTCGGCCTGGTTGGGCAGCAAGATCTGGATCGGCCCGAACAGCCCGATCATGATGCCGACCCACGCCAGGTTGAACCGCCACATCCAGCCCCGGCCGACCGGTGTGGTCGGTTCGGCGGTCGCGGACAGCGTGGGCGCGGTCATCACTGGCTCGCGATCAGCTGCTGGAACCACGCGTACGAGTCCTTGGGCGTGCGCTTGAGCGTCTCGTAGTCGACATGGACCAGTCCGAACCGCTGGGTGTAGCCGTGGGTCCACTCGAAGTTGTCGGTGGGTGACCAGACCCAGTAGCCACGGACGTCAGCACCGTCGTCGATGGCCCGGCGTACGGCTCGGATATGGCTGTCCAGGTACGAGATTCGGCCGTCATCGTGAACCTTGCCGTCGTCGCCAGGCTCTTCGGTGCCTGGCTGCTGGGACGTGCCGTTCTCGGTGATGACCAGGGGTGGCAGGGCGTCGCCATAGCGCTCGGTCAGAGTCACCAGGATCTCGCGCAGCCCGTCCGGGTTGATCTCACCGCCCAGACCTGTGGTGGGTCCCTCGGGCTCCAGCACGGTGAAAGGGATGTCCGCCGACAGCTCGTACCCGTTGATCGCGGAAGCCTCGCCCGTCGGTGCGGAGATGCGGGAAGGGCTGTAGTAGTTGACGCCGTAGAAGTCCAGGGGAGAGGAGATGACCTTGAGGTCGTCCTCGACCGGGCCGGGCATGGCGTCGGCCCAACCCTCCGGATAGGCGCCACGCAGGATCGGGTCCGACCACAGCCAGTTGTTCAGCGTGCTCGAGAGCTCGGCCGCCTCGACGTCGGCAGTGGCGTCGCTGGCCGGCCAGTTGGGCGCGTGCGGGTTGGCCGTGCCGATGCCGGATCCGCCGGCCGCTCGGATCGCTTGCACTGAGAGGCCGTGCGCGAGCAGCTGGTGGTGCACCGTCGGCAGGCTGTCGAACATCATCGCCTTGCCGGGGGCGAACTGTCCGAGGGCATATCCGAGGAACGTGAGCACCACCGGCTCGTTCAGCGGGATCCAGTAGGCCGCCCGGTCGGCGAGGCGCTCGGCGACGACGGCGGCGTACTCACCGAACCGCAGGGCCGTGTCGCGGTTCATCCAGCCGCCGGCCTCCTCCAGAGGGGAAGGCGTGTCCCAGTGATAGAGCGTCGGGGCCGGCTTCAGACCCGCCGCGCACATCTCGTCGACGACCCGGTCGTAGAAGTCGAGACCGGCCTTGTTGATCTCGCCCGAGCCGGTGGGGACGATGCGTGGCCACGCGACGGAGAAGCGGTAGACGTCGGCACCGAGGTCACCCACCAGGCCGACGTCCTCGGCGTACCGGTGATAGAAGTCCGCGGCTGTCGCCGGGGTGTCGCCGCCGGCAATCCGACCGGGCTCTGCGCAGAAGTCGTCCCAGACCGAGCGGCCCCGGCCACCGGCCTGCAGTGAACCCTCGGTCTGGAAGCCGGACGCGCCGACGCCCCACTCGAACGATGACGGGAACGCAGGCGGATTCTCCATGGCGCGGGCCTTCTCTCGATGGTGACTGGGATCACAGTAGCGCCAAAACCGACTGGCCGTTAGGTTTTCACTCACCTAAACTTCTCCGCATGTCAGCCGAGCCGATCAGTCGTGGGCCGTACGCCAAGTCGAAGGGTCAGCGGCGCCGCATTCTTGATGTCGCCGTAGACGTCTTCGGCCGATTCGGGGGTCGCGGTGGCTCGTTGAAAGACATTGCCGATCGCGTCGGAATGAGCCAGGCGGGTGTCCTGCACCACTTCGGGTCCAAGAACGACCTGCTGCTCGCGGTGCTGGAGCGGCGTGACGATCAAGGGCGCGTCCTGACGCCGGATGCCACCCTCGAGGAGGGCGTCGAGGCCGCTCGTGAGCTCTTGGAAGAGGGCAATCGCAACCCGGGCCTCTTCCAGCTCCACGTCACCCTCTCGGCCGAGGCGACCGACCCCGCTCATCCCGCACACGAGTTCTTCGTCGAGCGCTACGCCCGGGTCTCCGAGCAGTTCACTGCACCGTTGCGGGCCGCGGCTCGCGACGGGCGGCTGTCGGACGACGCCGACCCCGAGGCCATCGCGCACCTGGTCATGGCGGCCATGGACGGGCTCCAGCTGCACATGCTGCTGAACGATGACGTCGACGTCCTGAAGTCCTTCGATGTCCTCATGGACGCGGTGGCATCCAAGTACATCCGCCCCGACGAGGGCTGACCGCCGCGCCGCTCCGAGATCGACGCGCCCCCTACTAGGTCAGATGTCTTGGACGGGCTAGGCTTCCGCATGGAAGGGGTGATCGCGCATGGCGCGCATGTCAGCAGACGAACGACGAGAACTTTTGGTCGAGGCGGCGATCCGGGTGATGACGCGGGACGGCGTCGCCAAGGCGACGACTCGATCGATCGTCGCCGAGGCCGATATGCAGCTCGGCATGTTCCACTACTGCTTCCGCTCCAAGCAGGAGCTGTTGGAGCAGGTCATCGAGGCGATCACGGGGCACTCGCTCGAACGCGCCGGCACCCTCCTGCAGCAGCGGACGACCGTTCGCGACACGCTCCGGGCGGCCATGCAGATGTACTGGGACCACGTCCTGGCCAATCCCGATGAGCACCAGCTCACCTATGAGCTGACCCAGTACGCCCTCCGCGAGCCAGGATTCGAAGGGCTTGCTCGCAAGCAGTACGAGTTCTACCTCGAGACCTTGGTTGACCTGTTGGACAGCTCAGCGAAGGAACTCGATGCCGAGTTCACCATTCCCACAGCGGTTCTCGCGCGCTACCTCATCACGATCATCGACGGGCTGACGCTCAACTGGATCGTGCTCCGCGACGACAAGATTCCCGAAGCGGTGCTCGACGAGGCAGCCGATCACATCGGCAGTCTGAGCCGCCCGGCCAAGCGTTCGGCCTGACCCAGGCTCACCCGTGAGCGGCCACCGGGTAGTGGTCGGTGTACGTCGTGCCGCCGGACGACCAGGGCGGTGACGTCGGTGTGAGCACCGTGTTGCTCCAGGTCGTACTGCTCGCGTGGCCGCGTCGGAAGAGCACGTAGTCGAGGTACTGAGGTGCGTCGTCGGGATAGCGGTTGGCGTTCAACGAGTTCGACTTCGGGTCCCAGCTGTACGGATGACCCTTGTACGCCGCCGGTGCCGTCGCGTCGAGCGCCTGCAGCATGCTCGGGTACTCGGCGGATGCCTTGACGACGTTGAGATCGCCTGCCATCACTACTGATTCGGATGCAGGAATGTGCAGCCCGTCCAGGAAGGCGTCCAGCTCCGCGAACTGTGAACGACGTACGGACGGCGCATCTGAGCACAGGCTGTCATCGGCCTGAGCATGGCTGCCGACCACGTGGACCTTGCGGCCGTTGACCTTGAGCTCGACGTAGACGAAACCCTTGTTGGAGAACCAGTCTGCGCCGCAGCCCTGCTTGTAGACGTACTGCACCTTGCGCGTGATGGGCCACTTGCTGACGACGGTAACCCCGCCGTCCTCCGGTGTGAGCGCGGAGTAGGCGCCGAGGGTCTGATCCCAGCCGGACTTCGACCGGCCGAGAACCGGTGTCTGGTAAGGGTATTGGCGAGACAAGCCGGTCTTGAGAGTCTCCGACGGACCGTTGTCGAACGCCTCCTCGAAGATCGCGACGTCGTACCCCTTGACGTAGTCGGAGCTGGCGATCATGGCCGCTCGAGTCTCGTTGGCGTAGTTGCCGCCGACGATGCTCGGCAGCATCATCACGTTGTGCGTCAGGACCCGGAGGGGCGGCGCAGGAGGTGGGACGTCGGCGGAGGCTGAAGGAGCGGTCAGAGAGACCGATGCCGCCAGAGCTGCTGCGAGGCCGACCACTGTTCGCGAGTTCATGTCAGCTCACCGCGAAGGTGCGGCTCGTGCCGGTGAACTTCGAGATCGTCCCGATGAGCGGCGCCTTGGCTGCGCCGTGATGAACGATGCGATACGTCCCGGCTTTGGTCTCGGCCGGGATGTCCCAGGTGACAACGGCATTCGACTCGCCAGTCAGCACGTTGGTGCGCTTCCAGCTGAAGGTCGCGCTGTGGTCACCATCGTCATGGACCCGCTTCCACAGGCCACCCGCAACTTGGCGCTGCACCTCGATGTAGGTGCCGCCGAGTCGGAGGTCATTCTTGGGGTGACCCGTGACGAAGACGGCCGTGACCTTGGCTCCTCGCCCGTACGACGCGGAGGGCTCGGTCACCACATCGCCGAACTTCTTGAACAGCGGTGGGTTGTCGTAGACCACGCCCGGCTGCAGGTTGAGGAATCCGAGCGGTGACGGCGCCCCGGCGCTGCCGAGCGGCACCGTCTGTCCCGCGCGCAGCGCGTTGCCCAGCCGTGAGAGCTCCTGGGCGTACATGCAGGTCGTGTAGCGCCCGTAGAGGGTGTGCCCACCCTCGTAGTCCTGCTGGTCGTACTCCTCCGGCGTGGCTGAATAACTCGTGTAGCCATTGGTGTACGTCTGAATCAGCACGTTCTCCAGGGGCGCGCCGACGGCGGCAGCCACGGCCCGGCGTACGCGCAGCCCGGCCACCACGGTCATCTCACCGGGCTGGCAGGCCAGATAGATCTGGCCGAGCTTGATCACCTGGATCATCGCCTTGTTGGGCATAGCGCCGATCAGCCCGACCGGGATCAGGCTGACCTTGGGCGACTGGGCCTGCTCGAGCCAGGTCGGCACCGTCTGGTTGAGCACCTTCCAGAACGGAGCCAGGATGTCGGGCCAACCCTCGGGGTAGCCCAGGCCAGGTCCGTCCTCGGTGCTGCCGGCCAGCATCGCCGGGCCGATCGTGCCCGAGACAGTGTGGTGCTCCTTGCCGTCGGGGGCGTACTCCGGAGCGACGATCGTGTTGGCCAGGTCGACGTAGCGGGCGATCGATGAGATCGAGCCGGTGACAGGGGTGTCGGCGTGGCTCCAGGCTCGCTTTGCGGCGTCCTTCTGCCGGTCGCCGATGATCTGCATGTTCTTGACCGGGTCCTCGGTCGGCCCGCTCCCAGGCTTGAGGTTGAGGTTGGGCGACATGTCGCCCGCGGCCGCCTGCGCGAAGGCCGCGACGAAGCCTGGGCCTCCGCCCAGGTAGTCCTGGCCGAGGTCTCCACGCTCCCAGGAGTAGGCGGCGTACCCCTTGTTGTCGCCGCTGACGAGCGTGTTGGTGTTGGGCAACGACGTCGAGTGCACCGGGAACCAGGAGATCGTCCCGACATCCTTGGCGCCCTGCTTGAAGCGCAGCACCGTCATGTTCGGGTCGATGCCGTCGGGGAAATGGTCCTTGTCCGCCTGCGGGTTGAGGTCGAAGGCACGCTTGGACCGGTTCACGCTGGCGTTGGTCAGGGTCGTCCGTCCGATGCTGAGCGAGCCAGGCTTGAGGTCGGCGTGTGCTGCGGCGATCGCTTCGACGTAGCCGTCGACGAGCGCATCGAACGTCTGCTCCTGGAAGCCCAGGAGCGTCAGGTTGTAGAAGAGGTCGTGCGAGCAGCCACCCGGTGAGGCATGCGTGTGGGTTGCGGTGACGCAGATGTTGGTGGCGTCGTACATCCCGGGGAAGCGAGCGCTCAAGCGCTGCACGATCGCTCCGTGCGCGGCCACCGGGACCATGGCGTGGTCGCCGACACACCAGGCGACCCGGTTGCCGGATGCCTGGTCCACGATGACGAATGCGCGAGTACGTAGCCGTTGCTGGATTCCGGTCGAGCTCTGCCCGGGCTTGGAGTAGCCCATCAGCCCGTTCTCGGCGGCCGGGCCGGTCGAGTCGGCGATGCCGCGGCCCACGAGGTAGGACGAGACGTCGGGCTCCGTTGCTGCGGAGGCACTCGATGGGGCGGCGAGGGCGACGGCACCTCCTGCGGCGGCCGCGCCCATCAGGACGTGCCGGCGGGTCGGGGCTGGGCGGGGGTTTTGCTGCGTCATCGGGTCTCCTCGGCGGGGTGGCTCCCAGTGGAGTGTGATCCAGGTCGCACGACTTGGTCAAGCGTCCGATTGATTTCTGGGGAGCGAAAGTCGACTGTTCGGCGCGGCCTGCGACGCGGAACAGTCGACTTTCGCGGGGTGGGTGGACGAAGCCGGCGCCCGACTCGTGCCAGGGTGGGCGGGTGCTGGACTACCTGCTCGTCTTCCCTGACCGGGCCGTCGCGGAGACGGTCGCCGAGGAGCTCACTGAGGACGACTTTCCCCTCGTGCGCGTCGTGCGTGAGGCGCTCGCAGGTGAGGACGACTCGGAGGCCCACGACTGGGCGGTGCACGTCCAGGTCGAGACGCTCAAGGATGCCGCCGGCGCTCCGGCTCGCGCGTTGTCCGAGCGGTTCAGTGCCCTCGCCCAGGAGCGCGGGGGCTGGCTGGATCAGGGGGCGTAGCCAGCGCGCGTTCGAACGCGCGCAGCGCCTTCTCTCCGCGGAGGACGAAGCGCACCAGGTCCAGATGAGTCAGCAGCGCTGACGAGCGCACGGTCCTGACAGCGATCTCGGCGACCTCGCGGACATCCCATCCGTACACCCCGGCGCCGACCGCAGGGAAGGCGACTGATCGGCCGCCGACGCGTACGACCTCGCGTAGTGACGACTCGAAGCACGACGCCATCGTCGTCGGATTCGTTTGTCCTGCACGGCGATTCGGCCCCACTGCGTGGACGACCCACCGGCTCGGAAGGTCACCGGCTCCCGTAGCGATCGCGTGTCCGGCCGGTAAGCCATCGAGGTAGCGCGTCCGTCGCAGCTCCTGGCACTCAGCCAGCAGCGCCGGGCCGGCCGCGCGATGAATCGCCCCGTCGACGCCACCTCCGCCGAGCAGGGAGGAGTTGGCGGCATTGACGATCGCGTCGACCTGCTGGGTGGTGATGTCGCCCTCGACGGCCTCGATGGGAGGCGGGACCGGTCGGCGTACGGACATCTCCCCACCCTGGCGTCTGGGCGACGAGAGTCAAGCCAGTCGGGTCGTGACCTGGGGTGTGACGGTGCTGATGCCCTGCAGGATGCAGGCGATGCCGTAGTCGAACCGGTCGCCCTCCTCGCCGGACATCAGCTCGTCGAGGTGCTGGTGCGTGAGCGGGAAGTCTTCGGCCGGGAGCGCCTCGAACCGCTCGCGCAGGTCGTCCAGTGAGTCCTTCGCGTCGGCGTACTGGGCGACCCACAGGCTCTGCTCGTAGCAGTAGCCCGTGATGTAGAGGGCAAGCAGATCGATCCCCCATGCGGCACTCTGCGGACTCAGCCTGCCGGCGAGCATGATCGCGAGCATGCCCTCGCTCATGCGTACGAGGTCGGGATGCGTTGGTACGACGGCGAATACGGCTCGTGCCAGACCCGGGTGGCCGACGTAGAGGTCACGCATCTGTCGGCTCAGCTCGATGACCTGCTCGCGCCACCGGTCGGGGTCGGGAGCCGGGACCGGGAGGTCACGGACGAGGCGACCGAGCATCTCCTGGTCGAGGTCGCGCTTGTTGGCGACGTGGGCGTAGAGCGAGGCCGGTCCGGTGTCGAGGGCAGTGGCGACCCGGCGCATCGAGACGGCCTCGTAGCCCTCGGTCCGGACGAGGGCGAGGGCCGTGTCGACGATCCGGTCGAGCGTGATCGCGTCACGGCCGGGCGTGCGGCGGCTCGGCATGGGGCTTCCTTCCTCGGCGGTCCGGCGTCAGGTTATCCCGCCGATGGGCTTGACACGAACGCCGTTCGTTTGTAGAACAGTGTTCGTTCACCTTCAACGAACATTGTTCGTTCTCAACTTCTCCTCGGGAGCCCTGATGACCACCATGACCGCAGAGTCGGAGGCCTCACCGCCTCGCTCCGCCCACCGCTACCGCTGGCTCGTCCTTGCCGTCATCCTCGTCGCCGACGTCATGGACCTTGTCGACGCCACCGTCCTCAACCTCGCGATCCCGTCCATCCAGACCGACCTGCACATCAGCGGCTCGTCGGCGCAGTGGCTGCTCGCGGCCTACACCATGACCTTCGCGATCGGCCTCGTGACGTCGGCGCGCATCGGAGACGTGCTCGGACGGCGTGAGCTGTTCCTCATCGGCATGGCCGGATTCACCGTCGTGTCGCTCGCCTGCGCCCTCGCCCCCGGCGCAGGTTGGTTGATCGCCCTCCGCGCGCTGCAGGGCCTGTTCGGCGCGGTGATGATCCCGCAGGGCCTCGCGCTCGTGAAGGCCGCGTTCCCACCGGAGGAGCTGGCCAAGGCATTCGTCCCGTTCGGTCCGATCATGGGCCTGTCCGCCGTGCTCGGTCCTATTCTCGCCGGCTTCCTGCTCGACGCGAATCTCTTTGGTTCTCAATGGCGTTCGATCTTCTTCATCAACGTGCCGATCGGCATCGCCGCGTTCGTCATGGCTGCTCGAGCCCTGCCGCGGATCGAACGTCAGCCTGGCGCTCGACTCGACATCGGTGGCATGGCACTGCTCACCGTCGCTTCCACGATGCTCATCTATCCGCTTGTGCAGGGTCGCGAGGCCGGCTGGCCCTGGTGGGCATACGCGCTGATCGCCGGCTCGCTCGTCCTCTTCGGGGCTTTCGCGATCAGCGAGCGACGCAGCCGCCACCCGGTCATCGAGCCGTCGCTGTTCGCCAACCGAGGCTTCGTGGTCGGTCTGTGCGTGCTCGCTGCGTTCTTCTCGGCCATGACCGGCTTCATGCTCGCCTTCAACCTGCACCTGCAGGGCGGCCTGCACTTCTCGCCCCTGCATGCGGGTCTCACCCTCGTGCCATGGGCGCTGGGTACGTCGCTCGGCGCCGTCGCAGGCGGCGTCTACCTTGCCGAACGGCTCGGGCGCGCCAGCCTGCACCTCGGCCTGGCGATCGCGACGGCCGGCATGGTCGGCCTGTGGTGGACGGTCGAGCACTTCGGTGCTGACCTGACGTCCTGGCAGCTGGTGCCCGCCACGCTGGTGATCGGCTTCGGTCTGGGTCAGGTCTTCGTCCCGCTGTTCGGCTTCGTCCTGGGCGACCTCGACGACCGTCAGGTGGGCACGGGCTCAGGGCTGCTCAACGCGGTGCAGCAGTTCTTCGGCGCAATCGGTGTGGCGGCGCTCGGCACGTTGTTCTTCCAGCGGCTGCCGGCGCACGGCTTCGTCGACACGACCGGGCTCGTGATCGCGGCCTCCGCGGTCCTGTTCGTGATCACGTTCGGGCTGGTGTTCGCCCTGCCCAGGACCGCCCGCGGGGGAAGTGGGGGAAGTGGAGGGGAGGGGGTCGCCCAGTGAGGCGGTCGCTGCCTCGGGAGGGCGAGCACTGATCGAGGGCGGGTGTTGGGCCGCGGGCCGTCGGGTGGTCGTGAGACGCTGTATCGACCAATACGAGTGATTCCGCGCGGCGCGGACGAGAGGTTGGATCGATGGTCACTGGCCGAGGTACAGGCGAGCCCAAGCTGGTGTGGGAGCGTCCCGAACCCCCGACGCGTCCGGCGCCGAGCCCGCTGAGTCGGGACCGCATCGTGCAGTCCGCGATCCGGCTCGCGGAGGCGGACGGGCTGGAGGCGGTGTCCTTGCGCAAGGTCGCGGCCGACCTCAACGCCGGTCCGATGCGCCTGTACGGGTACCTCGCCACCAAGGAGGAGCTGCTCGACCTGATGGCGGACGAGATGTACGGGCAGCTCCCGCGCCCGGAGTCGGGCGCCTCGGCAGGGTGGCGCGAGACGCTGCGTTTCCTGGCCCAGGGCCTGCGTGCCACCGCCGTGGAGCACGAGTGGTTCGCCGACCTGCTGGGTGGCCGACCGCACCTGGGCCCCATGGCGCTGGACTACCTGGAGGCCTCGCTCGCCGCGCTCATCGCAGCCCCGGAGCTGAGCGATGTTGCGCTCACGGTCCAGGTCCGGGACGCGGTCAACGCCTATGTGATCGGCGTGGTGCGCAGCGAGATCGCCGAGCGCCGAGCAGAGCGCTCCAGCGGCATGGACAAGCAGCAGTGGCAGGCCGCGTCCGGTGCGTACATCGCCCAGGCGTTGGCAACGGGTCGGTACCCGACCGTCGGCCAGGTCGTCGCGCGCACGGAGTCGCGCGACTTCGAGGCCAAGTTCAACCTCGGGCTGGAGTGGATGCTCGACGGCGTGGAGGGTCGGCTGAAGGGCTGATCGCGGCGTGTCGTGACGACGCGCCGACGGAGACTGTGGCCTCGGTCACAGTCTCCGTCTTTTTGTGCCCTACGCGCGTCCCGGGAAATACGGTGTACTTCACGAGAGGCCGTAGCGGGCTGAACGGCGTACGGCGTGGGAGGCGCCGTACGCCGTCTCAGGGCTCGCGACTCTCTCGGCTGTACCTGTCGGACCTTGTCTCGCGCTTCGAAAGCCATCCCTCCCGTCCTTGCTCAACCCGTGATGGAGGCTTCATGGAACACCGCACGAGTACGACCAGCACCGATGTCCCTGCGTTTCCGATCGGACGCACCTGCCCCTTTGCGGTGCCCGACGTCTACGAGCAGCTGCGCGACGGCGAGCCGATCAGCACGGTCACGATGTCCGACGGCCGCAGTGCCTGGATCCTGACCCGACACGACGACGTGCGCCGGCTGATGATCGATCCGCGCTTCAGCTCCGACCGGGCTGACCCGGGCTTCCCGGCGATGTCTGGCGGTGGCAAGCAGGCGTTCGACCACTTCGCGAAGTTCCTCATCTCGATGGATGGCGAGGAGCACTCGGCCGTACGCAAGCCTCTGATCAGCCAGTTCTCGATGCGGGCGATCGCTGCGTTCAGGCCCCGCATCCAGCAGATCGTCGACGAGGCCATCGACGGCATGCTCGAGCAGGGGCCGCCGGTCGATCTGGTCGCACACCTGTCATCGGTGGTGCCGTCGCGGATCATCGCCGAGCTCATGGGTGTCACCCCTGCGCACCTGACGACGTTTTACGAGCTCGCCGCTCAGTTCCTGAACCGCGAGACGACTGCGCAGGAGCGCGACGGGATCGCTCGTGGGATGCGCAGCAACATGGATGCGCTGGTCGAGCTGAAGGAGCGCGAACCCGGTGAGGACATCCTGAGCCGAGAGATTGCTCGGCAGCGCGCCGAACAGGGTGAGATCGATCGTCCGGGGCTGGCCAGCCTCGCCCAGCTGATGCTCCTTGCCGGGCACGAGTCGACCGCCGAGATGATCTCGCTCGGGGTGGTCGGGCTGCTGTCGCATCCGGACCAGCTGCGCGTCATCCTCGACGACCCGTCCAAGACGCCTGCGGCGATCGATGAGCTGTTGCGTTACTTCTCCGTGGTGGAGATCGGCATGGCTCGAGTTGCGTTGGAGGACGTGGAGATTCGCGGTGTTCAGATCAAGGCCGGCGACGGCGTGATCGCGTCCAACATCGCGGCCAACCACGATCCCAGCGTCTTCCCTGACCCTGGCGCGCTCGACCTGCAGCGCGACGCGCGTCAGCACGTCGCGCAGGGCTTCGGCGCCCATCAGTGCATCGGGATGAATCTCGCGCGTACCGAGCTCGCGGTCATCTACGACACGTTGTTCAAGCGGGTCCCGACTCTTCGCCTGGAGTCACCGGCCGAAGAGCTGCCCTTCAAGTACGACGGCCTCATCTTCGGCCTGCGCAGCCTGCCCGTCTCCTGGTAGCCGACACGCCACCTGTCTACGCCGTCCGAAGGGCGCGCGAACCGTCATCCACCGATCGTCATCTCTCCCAAGGAGTTTCGTATGTCCACCACCATCTCCCACGACACGAGCAGCCGAGTCAGTCGAGAGGAGGTCAGCGCCGAGGTCGCGCTGATCGCTGAGCGCCTCCGCGCTGCCGACCACCTTCTCCTTCCCCTCGACCAGGAGCTGGAGCTCCTGGAGCAGCTGCAGGACTTCGAGTTCGGCCGTTTCCTGCTGCGCAACAAGGGGCTCAACGGCTACTGGACGTCGTACGTCTTCGGCTACGCGGACGGCGACGCGGTGGAGTCCTCGCTGGAGAAGTGGCTACTGACGTCTTCCCTGCTGCCGGGGATCCGTGAGCGGTTCGGTCGGTTCAAGGTCGAGGTCGCGAAGTATGTCCGCGACGACGCCGTCTTCGCCTCCGTCCCATGCGGACTGATGGGGGACCTGCTGCAGCAGGACTACTCAGGGGTGGACGGCGTACGGCTGATCGGTGTCGACATCGACCCCGAGTCGGTCCGGCTGGCCGAGGCCGAGGCGATCCGCCGTGGCCTCGTCGACCGGTGCCAGTTCCTGCTGCGTGATGCCTGGACGCTGGGTCTCGACGGTGATGTCGACCTGCTGGTGAGCAACGGCCTGAACATGTACGAGCCCGAGCGCGAGCGGCTCGTCCAGCTGTACCGCGGATTCGGCCGGGCGCTGCGACCGGGTGGCCGCCTGCTGATCAGCTTCATCCCGGCTCCGCCGCCGCTGCCGTGGCTGGACGCGAGCGGCGCCGAGGTGTGGGCCAAGTTCGGGATGGGCGAGGCCGATCTGCGCCAGGACCTTGCGATCTTCGGCGACATTCTGGGCGGCGCCAAATACATGAACTTCACCAGCGAGGACGAGCTGCGCGCGCAGCTGCAGGAGGCCGGGCTGCGGGTCGACGAGGTGTCCTACAGCGAGGCCGGCGTGCTTCCGATCGCCACCGCAACGCGCGCCTGACGTCTCCGTCCTCGCTCGAGGCGTGGCCTCGCACCGCTCTGCGATACAGTGTATTGACAAATACGATGTATCAGATGGGAGTACGTCATGACGACATCTACCTCTACCTCAGGAAGTCCCCCGGTCGACCGACCGTGGCGCGCGCTCGCAGCCATGATGTTCGGCTTCTTCATGATCATGCTCGACACCACGATCGTGGTCGTCGCGATGCCGAAGCTGTCGGCAGATCTGCAGGGCGACATCAGCAGTACGACCTGGGTGACCAGTGCGTACCTGCTGGCCTTCGCCGTACCACTGCTGGTCGCTGGACGTCTCGGCGACCAGTACGGCCCGAAGCGGGTCTACATGGTCGGCATGGTGATCTTCACGATCTCCTCGCTGCTGTGCGGGGTCTCGGCCTCCATCGGTCAGCTGATCGCGTTCCGGGCGCTGCAGGGCATCGGCGCCGCGCTCATCTCGCCGCAGTCCATGGCCACCGTCGGCAAGCTCTTCCCCAAGGATCAGCGTGGGCGAGCGATGTCGTACTGGGGCATGGTCTCGGGCGTCGCGATGCTGCTGGGGCCGGTCACGGGCGGATTCCTCGTGGACACGCTCGGCTGGCGCTCGATTTTCTTCATCAACATCCCGTTCGGGATCATCGGCATCTACACCGCGCACCGTTTCGTGCCCGTCATGGCCGGTGACCGCCACAAGCTGGACCTCGGCGGCGTTCTGCTGAGCGGTCTGGCCGTCTTCTGCCTCGTCTTCTCGCTGGAGAACGGCGCTGGCTACGACTGGGGCACCATCACCGACGACCTCGGCGTCCTCGGCCTGCAAACCGGGCTGTCCGTCACGGTGTACGAGGTCCTGGGTCTGGGAGTGGTGTCCGCGATCCTCTTCGTGATCTGGGAGGCCCTGCGCAAGGAAGAGCCACTCGTACCTCTCGGCATCTTCCGGTCCCGGACCTTCTCGGTCGCCAATCTGGCCATCGTCATCGCCGGCTTCTCGCTGACGGCCGCGACGTTCCCAGGCACGCTGTACTTCCAGGCCGGCCGCGGTATGACGCCGACCGAGGCCGCGTTGATGACGCTGCCGTCGGCCTTGGTGTCCGTACCGCTCGCGCCACAGGTCGGCAAGATCGTCGACCGGTACGGGCCGAAGTGGCCGGCGTTCACAGGTCTGACGATCTTCAGCGTGGCCCTGCTCGTGCGCTACTTCCTGATGACGCCGGACATGCCTCTGGCGGCCCTGCTCGCCCAGGCGATCATGATGGGCGCCGGCAGCGTCCTGATGATGAGCCCGCTGGGTGTCGCGGCCATGCAGAGCGCGGGACCGCGGCACATGGGAGCGGCGTCCGGGTTGTTCAACACCGCGCGGCAGCTGGGGTCCACGCTGGGCTCCGCCGCGGTGGCGAGCCTCATGACGATCCAGCTGCGTGACCAGGTGATCGAGCATCGCGATGAGCTGCCGCCGGGGCAGTCACCCGGTCCGATCTCCTTCGACCAGCTCACGGGAGCCGGGGGCCAGGCGAACGAGTTCGTCCGCACGGTTGCCTGCGCCACGATGGCCAACCTCACGCTCTTTCCGGCGTGCACGTTGGCCGCAGGCAGCCTCCTCGTCTTCTTCTTGCTCAAGAACCCGACGCGGCGCGGCCCCGGCCCCGGTGGCCCGAAGCCGGCCGCCGTGAGCGTCGAGACCACGTCACCGCAACCAGCACCGGCTCGAGGCCGGTAGCGCTCAGCCCGACCGTTCCTGCGCAGGCGCTCAACGTCGTACGCCGACCGCAACCCGACGAGGTACGACGACCAACAGCGCACAGCTCCGATCAGCGCGCGCTGTGACCCGACCACCCAGGCCCCACCACGCTGACGGAGGAAGGCATGAACAGGCGAAACCCGCATCCTGGGCCCACTGGTGACGAGCGCGCTGGTCCCTCGATACCCAGCACCGAACCCGGCGAGCGCCTGCTCGTTATCGAGCCGGACGATCGCGAGGCCGAGCGCCTCGTCGTGGAGCTGCATCGGCAGGGCTTCCACGTCGAGGCGGTCTCGACCGGGCTGCAGGCTCTGGCGAGCACGCAGGCCTGGGACGCGGTCCTGATGTGTCAGGACCTGCCCGATCTGGACGGGCTCGCGGTGTGCCGTGAGCTGCGGCGATCCAGCGACGCCGTGATCGTGATGGTGCTGCCCGAGCCGAGCGAGCTGAACTGCATCCTGAGTCTCAACGCGGGGGCAGACGACTGCGTCGCGAAGCCGTACGGGCTGCGTGAGCTGGTCGCTCGACTCGCGGCGATCCGGCGGCGGATGGAGCGGGAGCCGTCCTCGGACTCGACGGTGCGCCGGGGTGACATCGAGATCAGGGTGAGCCGCCGCGAGGTCGTTGTCGGCCAGCAGCGCGTCGATCTGACCCGCAAGGAGTTCGATCTGCTCGTGCTGCTGGCCGAGGCGAGTCCGACCGTGGTCAGTCGCGATCTCATTGCGGAGCGAGTCTGGGGCCGTACCTGGTCCCAGCGGACGATCGACACACACATGTCCAGCCTGCGTTCCAAGCTCGGCTGCCCGGGGGCCATCGTCACCGTCCGTGGCGTGGGATTCAGGCTGGACGCCTCGGCCGCGCATCCGTCCGAGCCAGCGAGCACGCGGGTCCTGGGGGCTCCCGCGGGCGCGGACCTCCGGCGGGTACCCGCCGCACCACGAGCCCACATCTGAGCTCTTGGGCGCGCTGCGCCCACTCCGCCGATCCGGCATACCTCGTCCTTGCCTGGACCTGGCTCGAATCTGATCTGAAGCTCGGCGGATTTAACAAAGACCTGACATTCAAACTATTGCTTCTCTATGGCTTGGCGGCCACATTTGTTGCAGGCGACGGGGGTCGCAAAGAAACGATCTTGGGGAGGTGATGATGATGCGTAAAATCCTGATTGCTGATCGTGGCGTGATGGCCGCTCGTGTTATTCAGGCGTGCCGGGACGAGGGCATTGAGAGCGTCGCGGTATATGCCGGATCAGACCTGTTTTCCGTGCATTCACAAAGCGCGAATGAGGCGTACGAGCTGTCCGGTGCGACGTCTGCCGAGGGTTACCTCGACGGCGACCAGATCCTCGCGGCCGCCACTCGAGCCGGTGCGGACGCGATTCATCCGGGCGGCGGCGCGTTCGGCCAGGACGCCGGTTTTGCCGGTGTTGTGACACGGGCCGGCCTGACCTGGATCGGACCCTCGCCGAAGGCGCTCGAGAGGTTGAACGACCTGGACCGGTTGCGTGCCCGAGCCGCGGAGTGCGGTGTCGGCATGGCCTCTCGCGACGGAGCGCGGGGCGAACGATCCACGGCTCGACGGATCGAGGTCCCGTGCCTGGTCGACCGTGCGCAGCGGGTCGTGACGGTGTCCACCCGTGACGCCTCGCTGCGTACCCCTGCGCAAACGCTGATCGCCGAGGCACCCGCCCGAGGGCTCTCGGCCGCGCAGGAAGGTCTGCTCCGCCGCACTGCCGTGGCGGTCCTGCGCGATGCCGGATATGTGGGCGCGGCGACCTGCTCGTTCGAGGTCGACCAGGACTCCATCTCGCTCCTGGGCGTCACCGCTGGTGTGCCGGTCGAGCATCAGGTCACCGAGGAAGTGACCGGCCTCGATCTCGTCCGTGAGCAGCTGCGACTGGCCAGGGGTGAGCTACTGGGTGACGACGATCCGACGCCGGTCGGGCACGCCCTCCACCTGCGCATTGACGCCCGTGACGCGGTGTCCGGTTTCGGTGCCGAGGCCGGCGCCGTCACTCGTGTCGTGCCCTCGCTCGGGCCGGGCGTCCGGCTGGACCTCGGTGTCCAGGCCGGCTCGCAGGTCGAGCCCGGGACGGACCCGCTGCTCGCCGGGCTGGTCGTGCGCGGGAATGACCGGAAGCAGATGCTCGAGCGCGCTCGACGGGCCGTCGGTCAGCTGATCCTCGACGGTCTGCCGACCCTCATCGCCTTTCACCAGGCTGTGCTGGACGGGCCCTGGCTCCGCGATGCGTCGGCGCCTGTCGGCACGGCATGGCTCGAGGAGCACCTCGACTCATTGGGTCTGCGACCGCAGACAGAAGCGGTGTCCCAGGATGCCCTGCTGCCCGCGCGCGAGACGTTGGTCCTGGAGATCGGGGGGCGCCGGGTCGAGGTCACCGTGCCCTGTGGCCGGGGTCCCGGCGGCCGATCCCTGAGGCGGACGCGCGAGCGTCGAGGGCCGCGCATCACATCGAGCCAAGCCTTGGCCTCGCCCATGCACGGCACGGTCAGGCAGGTCGCGGTCAAGGAGGGGGACCGTGTCGTCGCCGGTGATCTGATCGCCGTCATCGAGGCCATGGAGATGGAGCAGCACATTGCTGCCCATCGCCACGGACTGATTCAGCAGGTGCATATCTCCGAGGGAGATCAGATAGGCCGCGACGCAGCAGTCTGCGTCATTGTCGGCGACGCCTGAGAATTCCATCGATTGTGAGGGAGCGATCCAAATGGGTGTGGATGTGACCGTCGTACGTCTCGCTGAGGGTGAGGCTGCGCAAAGCCATGTTGTTGAATTCTTGAAAAAGGAGTACGCGGCCGAGACGTGGGATCGAGGTGTGACCCGGATCGAGCTGTTCTCTTACAAGGACCTGGTTCTCCTCCTGGCTCAGGGCGAGCCCGACGCGAGCGCCGGCGCGCACCGGCTGATGGAGCAGGCGCTGACTACGCAGGGTGTCCCGCACGAGACTTTCCGGCCGAAGCCGTTCTACTCGTGGCTCAGCGCGGACGGTGTCGGGCAGGGGCTGCTGTCGGCCATCGTGGTCAACCGGATGGAGCCGCGGTACGCCGATCGCGTCGCGGGCCTGTTCGCCGATCTCGACGCCACGGACTTTCCTGCCCGGATGGGCACGCGGCGACGTGAGCTGTTCGCCTTCGACGGGGTCTACCTGCACATCCAGGACTTCCCGGACTCGGACGGCCTGGCCGTCATCGACGAGGCCTGGCGCGATGCCGACCCGCGCTTCGTGAAGATCTGTGCGGACCTCACGCCCATCGTTCCGCCGTACGACGACACCTGTGTCGCGCACGAGGATCACATCGCGGTCCGGTCCTACGCGTGGGAGCAGTCATGAGCGCGCGACGCCGAGTCGTCGTGACCGGACTGGAAGTCCTCGCGCCGGGCGGTCTCGGCCGAGACAGCTTCTGGGACATGATGACCGCCGGTCGAACGGCTACCCGCAAGATCTCCTTCTTCGACCCGGCACCATTCCGGTCCAAAGTCGCGGCCGAGGCCGACTTCGACGCCCGCGACTTCGGTCTCACCTCGCGTGAGATCGCCCGCATGGGACGTGCCGCGCAGATGGCTGTCGTCGCCTCCCGCTCCGCCGCGCAGCATGCCGGCCTGGAGCCCGAGGACATCGCACCGTCCCGGATGGGCGTCACGATCGGCACCGCCGTCGCGGCCACCATGGACTTCGAGGAGGACTACCGCGTCGTGAGCGACGACGGTCGCCAGTCGGTCGTCGACCCGTCGTTGACGGGCAAGTACTTCTACAACCACTTCGTTCCGACGTCGTACGCCCGTGAGGTCGCCATGAAGGTCGGCGCACGCGGACCGTGCACGGTCGTCTCGACCGGATGCACCTCGGGGATCGACGCGATCGGTCACGCGGCGGGCCTGATCCAGGAGGGCAGCGCCGACGTCATGATCGCGGGCGGCGCAGACGCGCCCATCTCGCCGATCACGATGGCCTGCTTCGACGCCATCCGGGCGACCACGCCGTACGACGAGGATCCGGCGACGGCGTCCCGACCGTTCGATGCGAGGCGCAGTGGGTTCGTCCTCGGTGAGGGTGCGGCGTTCTTCGTGCTGGAGGAACTGGAGCACGCACTGCGGCGGGACGCCACGATCTACGGAGAGGTTGCCGGCTACGCCTCGCGGTGCAACGCGTATCACATGACCGGTCTGCGGCCGGACGGCAAAGAGATGTCGGACGCGATCACCAGCGCGCTCGATGAGGCGCGGCTGCCGGGCACGTCCATCGGCTACATCAACGCGCACGGCTCGGGCACCAAGCAGAACGACATCCACGAGACGGGTGCGTTCAAGGACAGCCTTGGGCACCACGCGTACGACGTGCCCGTGAGCTCGATCAAGTCGATGGTCGGCCACTCGCTCGGTGCCATCGGCGCGATCGAGATCGGTGCCTGCCTGCTCGCGATGCAGAACTCGGTGGTCCCGCCGACGGCCAACCTGCACGAGCGCGACCCGAAGTGCGACCTGGACTACGTCCCGAACGAAGCCCGCGAGCACAACGTCGATCACGCGCTCACCGTCGGAAGCGGCTTCGGCGGCTTCCAGAGCGCGATGGTCCTGAGCCGCACCCCGGAGGTCAGTCATGTCTGAGCCGATCGTCATCACAGGAGTCGGAGCGGTCGCACCGCACGGTTGGGGTGAGGGGTTCTGGACCGCCTCGCTGGAAGGCCGCGGCGGCATCGGCCCGATCACCCAGTTCGACGCGACGGACTACCCGTGTCGGCTCGCGGGCGAGATCGAGGACTTCGACGAGGCCAGGTTCGTGGGGCGACGGCTCGTCCCGCAGACCGATCGTTCGACCCGGATCGCGCTGGCGGCAGGACAGCTCGCGCTGGAGGACGCGGCCGTCGACCTCACCGCGATGGACGAGTTCGACATGGGCGTTGTGACCGCCAACTTCACGGGCGGTTTCGCGTTCGGCCAGAAGGAGCTGCAGGAGCTGTGGAGCAAGGGGAGTGAGTACGTCAGCGCGTACCAGTCGTTCGCCTGGTTCTATGCGGTCAACACCGGCCAGCTGTCGATCCGGCACGGCCTGAAGGGGCCGAGCGGTGTCGTCGTCACCGACGAGTCCGGGGCCCTGGACGCGCTCGCCCAGGCCAGGCGCAATGTACGCCGCGGAGCCAAGGCCGTCCTGGCCGGTGCCATCGACTCCTCACTGTGCTCATGGGGTGTCGCCGGCCTCTTCGCCAGCGGCCGGGTGACCCGCAGCGAGGACCCACGGGCGGCGTACCTCCCGTTCGACAGCCGCGCGACCGGCCAGGTCCCCGGTGAGGGCGGGGCGATGTTCGTGCTCGAGCCGGCCTCGGCCGCAGTCGAGCGAGGACACCGGCCGTACGCCGTCCTCGCAGGGCACGCGTCGACGTTCGACCCCGAGCCTGACAACCCGTCGGGGCTGATCTCGGCCGCGACGCTCGCCCTGCAGGACGCCGGGCTGCAGGCCGAGGACGTCGATGTCGTCTTCGCCGACGGCGCGGGTCAGACGTCGCTGGACACGAGCGAGGCGGAGGCGATCACCAAGATCTTCGGCGCGCGCCAGGTGCCGGTGACCGTCCCCAAGACGATGACCGGTCGTCTCCACTCCGGCGGATCGGCGGTCGACGTCGCCTGGGCGTCCCTGGCCCTGCGGCACGGCGAGATCCCGCCGACCATCAACGTCACCACTCCGGACGACCACGTCCTGGACCTGGTGACGGAGCGCTCCCGTACGACCTCGCTGCGCACCGCGATGGTGCTCGCGCGAGGCGCCGGCGGCTTCAACTCAGCGGTCGTCCTGACCGCTGCGTGACCCTGATTCACCCACCACCTGAAAGGCATGTCATGGCTACTTTTGCGTTCGAAGATCTCGTCCGGGTGCTCAACGAGGGGGCCGGCCTCGAGGAGGGTGTCGAGCTCACGACCGACGTCCTGGACACCCCGTTGAGCGAGCTGGGCTACGACTCGCTCGCGCTCCTGGAGACCGTCGGTCGTGTTGAGCGTGAGTACGGCGTCACCCTCGATGAGTCGAGTGCATCCGAGGAGCTGACGCCGCGCGACTTCCTCGACGTCGTCAACGCTGCGCAGCCGGCTGTCGCAGCAGCGCCATGAGCGGGTCCGAGGCCGCGGCCGACCGCGGTCACGTCGCGGTTATTACGGGCGGTACCAAGGGAATTGGGCTGGCCTGCGCGCAGCTTCTCGCAGGACAGGGCATGCAGGTCTTCATCGGGGCGCGCTCCGCGGATGACGTGCAGGACACCGCGGCCAAGCTCACCGCCGAGGGCGGCGGAGTGGTCCGCGGCGCGACCGTCGACGTCACCAGCACCGACGCGGTTCGGGAGTTCGTCAGCCGCGCCGTGCACGAGTTCGGACCGGTCGACGTCCTGGTCAACAACGCGGGCATCAGCGGCGGTGGCGTCACCGCCGACCTGACCGAGCAGACCTGGGACTCCGTCCTGGACACCAACCTCAACGGCGTCTTCCGGATGACGCACGCTGCCCTGAACGAGGGCGGAATGCGCCACCTGTCCTGGGGTCGGATCATCAACATCGCCTCGACGGCCGGCAAGCAGGGAGTCGTGCTCGGTGCGCCGTACTCCGCCTCCAAGCACGGCGTCGTGGGCTTCACGAAGGCACTCGGCAACGAGCTGGCGCCGACGGGGATCACCGTCAACGCGGTGTGCCCCGGATATGTCGAGACACCGATGGCGCAGACGGTGCGCGGCAACTACGCCCGGGCGTGGGGCATCTCTGAGGATGAGGTGCTGCGCAAGTTCGAGGCGAAGATCCCGCTCGGTCGCTACACCACCCCCGACGAGGTCGCCGGTCTCGTCGGCTACCTCACCTCAACGACGGCCGATGCCATCACTGCCCAGGCGCTCAACGTCTGCGGCGGGCTCGGCAACTTCTAGGAGACGGAGCGATCATGCAAGGACAGCTCACCGAGGTGGAGCACACCATCGACGTGTCCGCCGATGCGGACGAGGTCTACGCGACGCTCGCCGACGTCAGCCAGTGGCCGCGAACCTTCCCGCCCACCATCCACGCAGAGCAGGTCGAGGTCGACGACTCGCTGGAGCGCATCCGCATCTGGGCGCGCGCCGGCGACGGGGTCAAGGCGTGGGCGTCCATTCGCGACCTGGACCCCGCGGGCCGACGGATCGAGTTCCGTCAGGAGCGCAGCCAGTCGCCGGTGGCCTCGATGGCCGGCACCTGGATCGTCGAGCCGACCGCCGAAGGCTCGACCGTCCGGCTGCTGCACGCGTACGCCGCGGAGCAGCCGAGCGACCAGGCCTGGCTGGACCGTGTGGTCGACGAGAACTCCCGTGCCGAGCTGGCCTCCCTCAAGGAGAGTCTCGAGGCCGGCGCCGAGGCGCAGGGGCTCGCGACCGTGTCGTTCGAGGACACCGTCGAGATGGACGGGGACCCGTCGGAGGCTTTCGCGTTCATCGACCGGGCCGAGCGGTGGCAGGAGCGGCTGCCCCATGTGACGCGGGTCAGGTTCGCCGAGCTCGGCCACGGTGTGCAGGACCTCGAGATGGACACGCGGTCACCGGACGGCAGTGCGCACACGACCCGGTCGTACCGCGTGGTCCTGGACTCTGGCGACATCGTCTACAAACAGGTCACGCTCCCGGCTCTGATGGCGGTGCACACCGGCCGCTGGAGCTTCCGGGCACAGGGCGACGGCGTCGCGGTGACCTCACAGCACACGGTGGTCGTACGCCAGGACCAGATCGCGAGCGTCCTCGGACCGGATGCCACGCTCGCGGACGCGACCGCCGCCGTACGAAAGGCGTTGAGTGCCAACAGTCTTGCCACTCTGGGACTGGCCAAGCAGTCGCTCGAGCAGGCCCAGGTCGCCGAGGCCAGCTGATGACCGCCATTCCTGCGACGCTGCCCAGGCGGGCCGACCGGTACCCCCGACCGGTCCGCCTGGACGCCGGTGAGGCGACGCTGTCCGGCGTGGTCGCCGAACCGGTCGACCAGCCGCTGCGCGGTTTGATCGTGGCGATCCACGGAGCGGGTATGGACGCGCGCTACTTCGACGCCCCATCCGCGGCGGAGGCATCGCTGCTCGGTCTCGCCCCGCGGCTCGGGTTCGCCGCGCTCGCGATCGATCGACCGGGCCACGGTGCAACCTCCGGTGGGCAGTTCGTGGATCGCAGTATCGAGGGTCAGGCCCACGCGTTGGGCCAGGCGATCAGTGCCTACCGGGAGCGCGCGGACATCGGCGCCGGCGTCTGTCTGCTCGGACACTCCTTCGGCGGCAAGGTCGCGGTGACGCTCGCGTACCAGGGCGACGCCGATCTGGTCGGGCTCGACATCTCGGGCTGCGGGTTCCACTACCGCGGTGGCACGCTGCAGCACCTGGACGGGCGTCGGATGTCCCGCCTGGGCTGGGGCCCGCCCTCGTACTACCCCGAAGGCACCTTCACCGCGATGCGGGGAGCCACGTCGGACTTCGATGCCGGCGAGGTCGCACAGGCGCAGGACTGGCCGTACGCCTTCGAGCGCGTCGCCGCGCAGGTGCGAGTGCCGGTTCGGATGACGTTCGCGGAGCGCGAGCCGTGGTGGCGCTCCGATTCCGACGAGCTGGCGGCGATCGAGCGGGCGTTCGTCCGCGCGCCGTCGGTGGAGATCTCGACCCAGCCGTACGCCGGCCACAACCTCAGCCTGGGCCTGGCCGCCAGGTCCTACCACCTGGCTGCCGTGGCCTTCTTCGAGCGCTGCCTGCTCGCCCGTCAGCTCCACCGCACGCGACCTTAGGGAGGATCAGATGACTGACACACTGCCCGATCGCCGGACCAGACCCACCGCCAGGACCCGCACCACGGGTTCGCTCGCAGCGCTCAAGGAGCTCGTCACGCTCGGGGAGGACCCGGCCGCTACCGAGCGCCAGCACTCCAAGGGCAAGCTCACGGTGCGCGAGCGCATCGAGCTGCTCCTGGACCCGGACTCGTTCAACGAGGTCGAACCGCTGCGACGTCACCGGGCGACGACCTTCGGGATGGAGGCCAAGCGGCCCTACACCGACGGTGTCGTGACCGGCTGGGGCACCGTCTTCGGCCGCACGGTCTTCGTCTTCGCCCACGACTTCCGGATCTACGGCGGCGCGCTCGGGGAGGCGCACGCCGAGAAGATCCACAAGATCATGGATATGGCCATCGCGGCCGGCGCACCGCTCGTCTCGCTCAACGACGGTGCGGGCGCCCGGATCCAGGAGGGCGTCACGGCGCTCGCCGGGTACGGCGGCATCTTCCGTCGGTCGGTGCAGGCGTCCGGTGTCATCCCGCAGATCAGCGTGATGCTCGGCCCTTGCGCCGGGGGAGCGGCGTACGCGCCGGCGCTCACGGACCTCATCTTCATGGTGGGCGGGACGTCGCAGATGTTCATCACCGGGCCCGACGTCGTACGTGCCGTCACAGGCGAGTCGATCTCGCAGAACGACCTGGGTGGCAGCGACGCGCACACCCGGACGTCGGGCGTCGCGCACTTCGCCTACGCCACCGAGGAAGGCTGCCTGGAGGACGTCCGCTACATGCTGTCGATCCTCCCGACCAACAACAAGGAGCTGCCGCCGCACGCTCCCACCGACGACGACCCCGAGCGGCGGTGCGATGCGCTCAACGACCTGGTGCCCACCGACCCGACGCAGCCGTACGACATGCGCACGGTGCTGGAGGAGGTCGTCGACGACGGTGAGTTCATCGAGGTGCAGGACGCCTGGGCCGGCAACATCATCACGGCCCTTGGGCATCTCGACGGTGAGCTGGTCGGGTTCGTGGCGAGCCAGCCGATGGTGCTGGCAGGGGTGCTCGATATCGACGCGAGCACCAAGGCGGCGCGATTCGTGCAGATGTGCGACGCGTTCAATATCCCGATCGTCACCCTCGTCGACGTGCCCGGGTTCCTGCCCGGTGTGGACCAGGAGCACGGCGGCATCATCCGGCACGGAGCCAAGCTCCTGTACGCCTACTGCAACGCGACCGTGCCGCGGATCTCGCTCATCGTGCGCAAGGCCTACGGCGGTGCCTACATCGTCATGGACTCCCGCAGCATCGGCGCCGACCTGTCGTACGCCTGGCCCACCAACGAGGTCGCGGTCATGGGTGCCGACGGTGCGGCCAACATCATCTTCCGCCGCCAGATCGCCGACGCGCTCGATCCTGAGGCGACTCGTGGACAGCTCATCTCGGAGTACAAGGAGGAGCTGATGCATCCCTACTACGCCGCCGAGCGTGGTCTCATCGACGACGTCATCGAACCCGCCGACACCCGACGGACCCTGGTTCGGGCCATCCGGATGCTGCGAACCAAGGATGCCGATATCCCGGCACGCAAGCATGGGAACCAGCCGCAGTGAGCGGCACCAACGGCGTTGTGCCGCAGACAGATCCGGCATTCGTGACTGACGCGGTGCTCGACGAGCTGGAGGTCGTCGCGGTCGCGGTCGCCGTCCGGCGTTATGCCGAACGCTCCACGGCACCTACGGCTCGCCGACGCCGACTGCTCGACGAGTTCGCGGGCAGTCGTGGTGGGCGTCGTACGTGGTCGGTCCGGCCTCGGGAGAGGTCGGACCCGTGAGTGCGCCGGCAGGAGTGACCGTTTGGGTCTTCGACACAGCCCCCGAGCGGCTCGTGCAGGCGACTCTGAGCGACTCGGAACGCGCCCGGATCGGTCGCAGCCGCGTGCGGGACTCGGGACTCGGCTACGCGACCGCTCGAGTTGGCCTGCGTCACGTGATGAGCGCCGAGATGGCTTGCAGCGCAAAGGAAGTCGTGTTCAAGCGCGCCAGCTGCCCGCAGTGCGGTGGTGGCCATGGCAAGCCATTCGTACGACGTGGGCCACGGTTCTCGGTCACGCACACCGGGCGCGTCGCGGCCGTCGCGGTCTGTGCCGACAGAGAGGTCGGCCTGGACGCCGAGCTGCCTCGTGCGTGGCCGCGTACCCCGTCGTGGCTGGGACGGCTTCCCGCTGCCGAACGCAGGCGCCTCTCGACGGCGCGCGACGGCGCTCAGCGAGCCGACCTGGTCCGCGACTGCTGGGTGCGCAAGGAGGCCGCGCTGAAGCTCCTCGGGGTCGGCCTCTCGCACGGCCTCGACATCCCGACCGGGTTCTCCGACCAGGACATTCAGCCTGGTCCAGACATCCGACTGCACATGCTGCGGCCACGAACCGATGTCCTGGCTTGTCTCGCCACAGCCCCGGACACCCCCGTCACGATCCGTTCCTGGAGGTGGTGAGCATGGTCGACCCATCGGTCTACATCCAAGGCGTCGCCAGCGACGTACCCGATCCTCAGGAGGTCGGTCCGAACCCACCTCTTGCCCAGGTCGACGTCGTCAGCGTGGCGCACAGTGACGTCCCCGCACCGGTCATGGCGGCCACTGCGGCTGGCAAGGCGCTGGCGGTGAGTGGCGTTGGGGGCGCTGATCTTTCGCGCATCTTGTACGCCTCGTCGTTCGAGCGTACCGCTGACCTGTGGTCACCGGCGGCGTACGTCGGTGACCAGGTGGGCGCGACCTGTCCCGCTCTGCAGATCGATCAGATCTCCAACGGCGGGATGGCCGGACTCGAGCTGGCCCACGGGCTGCTGCAGAGATCATCGGGACCGATCCTGATCAGTACGGGCGACCGCTTCCACGAGCCCTGGGTGGATCGGTGGCAGGGCGATCCGGGCACCGTGTTCGGCGACGGCGGGACGGCCATGGTCGTCGGCACTGAGCCCGGTCTGGCGCGGGTGCTGAGCGTGCACACCGAGTCACGGCACGAGCTCGAAGGGATGCATCGCCGCGGCATGGAAGCAGAGGCCGGCCCGCTCGATCTGGGTGGCTGCAAGCGCGACTTCATGAAGGAGTTCGGCGCCTCGTCTGCGGTGCGAGCACTGCAGGCGGGTCAGGCAGCTGCGGTCGACCGCGCGCTCGAGCTGGCCGGGGTCACTTTCGCCGACGTCTCGTGGTTCGTTCTTCCGCATCTGGGTCTGCGGCGGCTGAAGGCCGCGTTGATCGTGCCGTTCGGCATCGAAGTGGACCGCACGACCTGGAAATGGGGCCGGCGCGTGGGACATCTCGGACCTGGTGATCAGATCTATGGCCTCGAGCAGCTCTGGCGATCGGGGGACACCGAACCCGGCGACATCGTGCTGATGATCGGAATCGGCTCCGGATTCAGCTGGACCTGCGCGGTTATCCAGATGGCTGACTGAACTCATGCCATCCGTAGGAATTCTAGACGATATCGGGGGTTGATCATGCTAGACCCACAGAACTCAGTGTGCTTCTTGCTTCCTGGGCAGGGATCGCAATTCCCAGGAATGGCTGCCGGGCTGTATGAGTGGGACCCGGTATTCACGCGCTCCATGGATGAATTCTTCGATGCATGGGGTGATCGTGGGCGCACTCTTCGGCAGTTCTGGCTGACCGACGAGGACGAGTGGCGCATGGCGGACGTACGCCATGCCCAGCTGTTGCTGCTCGCGGTGGATCACGCGTTGGCTTGCACAGTGCTCAGCTGGGGCGTGACGCCGTCGCTGTTGCTGGGTCACAGTGCAGGTGAGTACGCCGCGGCGGTCCTGAGTGGCGTGATGCCTTTGGCCGAGGCGGCGCGATTGGCTGCTCTGAGGGTCGACGTCCTGGCCGGGGCGCCTGCCGGAGGCATGCTCGCCGTGGTCGGCACCGTCGAGGAGGTCACGCCGTACCTGTCTGGCGGCGCGGCCGTGGCGGCGATCAACGCGCCCCGCCAGCTGCTGGTCGCGGGAGCGGACGAGTCGCTCCAACGTGCAGGCGCCGCACTGCGATCCGCCGGTATGACGGTGATGACGGCGCGGGCGCGCACGGCCTTTCATCACCCCCTGCTCGAGCCATGGTGTGCCGAGGTTCTCGCGGAGCATGCGCGTACTGATCTCGCGGAGCCCACGATCCCCGTCGTGAGCGGCTACAGCGGGACGATGCTGGGCGCCGAGTTCGCGGACCCGTCGTTCTGGGCCCTGCAGCCATGCCGGCCCGTGCAGTTCTCCGCAGCGCTGCAGAGCTGTCTCGACCAGGGTGCGTCGACCTTCGTCGAGTGCGGCCCCGGTCAAGGGCTGACCGGCCTTGCCGCGCGGCGCCGAACGGCTGCTGGAGGACGCCCCACGGTTATTGCGATGACACCCCGTGGCGTAACCAGCATTGCTCGCCAGCGGGGCGTTATGCTGCGTGCGCGGGAATTGCTGTGTGAGTTTGATATCCCATCTCCCGCGGTGGCGCGATCGTTCTCGGCCGGTTGATATGGCGACGAATCGTTCACGCCCAGGTGGACGATTTGCCTTCAGCGCCGGCGCACCCAAGGACACAATGGAAAACCCCTTTTCGGAAGCTCACCACAATCATGCTGCATCCTTCATTCCGACCTATCTGGGCGACCGGTACAGCCTCGTTGTCCCAGGCGAGGATCTGATCCGTAATCTCTCCGCGACGCCCGACGGCCGCCTGTTCGTGGCCGCGACGGGGCAGGTCTCGTTGGTGCGGTGGGCGGAGCGCATCGGATGGATGCTGGTCGCTCGGGGCTATCGCGACTCGGCTGGGCGGCTGACCGTGACGTTCCAGGCGCCGGACCCCGCGGGAGAACCGACCCTCTATCTCGAGCTGGAGAGTCACGTGAGCGTCGTGCGATCGGTCCATGCGTGCCGTATGCGGTTGAGCTCGGCCAGTGGGCCGGGAGCGCGGGTCTCGGAGACACTCGAGGATCCGACCGACGAAGAAATCGTCGTCTGGATCATGCGTATGCACCATTTCGGTTGACTGCCGCTAGGCGCCGCGTTCGCAGCGGCGTTCCGGGGCGGAATAGCGTAGTGGCCAATTGCGTGACGTGGGGGGCAAGAAGTCCTTACAGTTCAGCCACCCCATGCCGCGAAGTCTCGATGCGGCGTGTTCATGCGAGGAGAGCCCGTGCGCCCCAATCCGTCCCAACCACGATCACGAAGGCGCGCGGCTTCGGTCGCCCTCGCGGTGACCGGCCTCGCGGCCGCGCCGCTCGCCGGACTGGCGTCGTCATCCGCTGATGCCGCATCGTCCGCCCCCACCGCCCGCTACATCGTCCAGGTGTCCGGCGCACCGATCGCCAGCTACACCGGAGGCGTCTCCGGTATCGCGGCCACCAAGCCGAGCAAGGGCAAGAAGCTCAACCGCGCGAGTGCCCCGGCGAAGTCGTACGCCGGACACCTCAAGAAGGTGCACGGCGACGTGCTGAAGTCCGCCGGCGCGTCCAGCTCGGCGATCACCCGCGAGTACAGCACTGCGTTCAACGGCTTCGCGGCCAAGCTCACCCCGGCCCAGGTCGCCAACCTGCGCAAGTCGTCCAAGGTGGTGCGCGTCTGGAAGGACGAGGTGCGTACGGCCGACACGACCACCACCCCGAAGTTCCTCGGGCTCGACGGCCCGACAGGCGTCTGGCAGAAGAAGTTCGGCGGCACGGCCAACGCCGGCAAGGGCATCATCGTCGGCGACATCGACTCGGGCATCTGGCCCGAGAACAAGTCGTTCGCCGCCACGACGCAGACCCCGGCTGAGGCCGCCGTCATCAAGGCGAAGTTCAAGGGGATCTGCGACGCCGGCACTGACACCAACGGCGCACCCTTCAAGTGCAACAACAAGCTCATCGGCGCCCGCTACTACAAGGACAACGCCACGGTCATCCCCGAGGAGTTCCTCTCCCCGCGTGACTACAGCGGCCACGGCTCGCACACCGCGTCGACCGCCGCCGGCGACAGCGGCGTCCCTGCCTCGATCAACGGGACGTCGGTCGGCAACACCAGCGGGATGGCACCCGGCGCTCGCATCGCGGCCTACAAGGCGCTGTGGGAGAAGGCCGACCACTCCGGCGCCAGCGGTAGCACCAGCGACCTGGTCGCCGCCATCGACGACGCGGTCGGCGACGGCGTCGACGTCATCAACTACTCGATCTCGGGCTCGCGCGACTACGTCGTGGGCGCGGACGAGCTGGCGTTCCTCGGCGCTGCGGACGCGGGCGTCTTCATCTCGACGTCGGCTGGCAACGAGGGCGACACGATCGGTGTCTCCAGCGTCGCGCACAACGCGCCGTGGACGATGACGGTCGCAGCCAGCACGCACGATCGCGCAGTCGAGAAGACCATCACCCTCGGCAACGGCAAGAAGTACACCGGTGTCGGCGTGGGCGTGGCGGTCGGACCGGCCTCGCTGGTCAACTCCTCCACGCTGGGCGCCGCAGGTGTCCCCGCGACGGCGGCCGACCTCTGCTACAGCGACGTCGACCAGGACCCCTCCAACGGCGTACAGCCGGCGCTCGACCCGGCCAAGACCAAGGGCAAGATCGTGGTCTGCACGCGTGGCGGCAACGCCCGCCTCGACAAGAGCGCGGCGGTCAAGGCTGCCGGCGGTATCGGCATGGTCCAGGCCAACCCGAACGCCGGCCAGTCGCTGGACGCTGACTTCCACACCGTGCCGACCATCGCGGTCGACAACATCGCAGGCGCACCGATCAAGGCGTACGCCGCGACCGCAGGTGCCACCGCAACGATCTCGGCAGTCTCGACCACGCCGGCGCGCGCGCCGGAGATGGCCGGGTTCTCGTCGTACGGACCGGCCACCGCCGGTGGTGGTGACCTGCTCAAGCCCGACATCACCGCTCCGGGCTCGGGTGTCATCGCGGCCGTCGCGCCTCCGGGCAACAACGGCAACAACTTCGACGCCTACTCCGGTACGTCGATGTCGGCTCCGCACATCACCGGCATCGCCGCGCTGGTCCGGCAGGCGCACCCCGACTGGTCGCCCGCCGCGATCAAGTCGGCTCTCATGACGACGGCGACCACCCTGGACAACCAGGGCAAGCCGATCCAGCGCGCCGGCAAGAACGCGACGCCGCTGGACTACGGCTCTGGCCACGTCCGCCCGGCGCAGTCGTTCGACCCGGGCCTGGTCTACGACGCCAACTCGACCGACTGGCTCAAGTACGCCTGTGGCATCGGTCAGCTGCAGCTGGTCTCCGACCCGGAGGCCTGCGACACGATCGGCAAGATCGACCCGAGTGACCTCAACTACCCGAGCATCTCGGTGGGCGACCTGGCCGGCAAGCAGACGATCACGCGCACGGTGACCAACGTCAGCAACCAGACCGGCGTCTACCGCACGCAGGTCAAGGCGCCGGCCGGCTTCACCGCGTCGGTCAGCCCGTCCATCCTCGCCGTCCCGAAGGGCCAGTCGCGCAGCTACACCGTGACGCTGACCCGCAAGGACGCGGCGTACGGCACCTGGGCGTTCGGCACGGTCACCCTGGCCGGCTTCGGCACCTCGAAGTCGACCGTCGTCAGCCCGATCGCGGTGCGTGCAGTGGCCGCGTCGGTGCCTGGTGAGAGCGTGCAGACGAGCGCGTCCGGGACGGCGACGTTCCCGGTCGTGAGCGGCTTCACCGGCACCCTGGGTGCGAAGGCCGGCGGGCTGGTGCCCAGCACCGTGCAGGTCGCGCCGACCACGCAGGCCAACAACAGCACCGTCACGGTGACGATCCCGGCCGGCACGAAGGTCGCACGCTTTGCGACCTACGACGCCGACACGCCTGCGGGCACGGACATCGACATCTCGGTCAGCAAGGACGGCGTGGACGTGGGTGACAGCGGCGGCGGCACCGCTGAGGAAGCGGTGACGCTCAACAACCCGGCGGCCGGCACCTACACGGTGACCGCGGATCTGTTCGCAGGTCCGACGTCCTTGGACGTCAAGGTCCACTCGTTCGCGGTCCCGGCCACGGCTGCGGGCAACCTGACCGTGACGCCGGCGACCCAGCCGGTCACGACCGGTGGCTCGGCCAGCGTGAAGGCCACCTGGAGTGGTCTGACCGCCGGCCAGCACTACCTCGGCGCGGTGTTCTACGCGCAGGGCACGGCGGAGGTTGGTCGCACCCTGGTCACGGTCAACCCGTAACCCGAACGCCGGTCGAGTAGGCGAGCCCCTGGGCGAGCCGTATCGAGACCCGGCAACGCGTACGCCGAGCCGGCCCCGGACCATTGCGGTCCGGGGCCGGCTTTGTGCCCAGAAAGTTGAAGTTGAGCGGAACAGACTCAACTTTGCTGTCGTTTGCACTAGAGGAGATGTACGCGGCGGTTCAGCGACGATGCCGGGTGGGTGAGCCTGCGAATCCAGCCGGAGAAGGAGTTGAACCCAAAGACTCAGGACGGGCAGGCTGTCCGAGAGCCCGCTGTCCGGCGTACGGCACGTTCTGATCATCGACACAGAGGGGTAACCACCTTGGACCTGCAGCTCACCACGAAGGCGCAAGAGGCGCTGTCCTCCGCCGTCCGCCACGCGACATCGTCCGGCCACCCACAGGTGGAGCCGGCGCATCTGCTGCTTGCGCTGACCGAGCAGACCGACACCACGACCGCGCCACTGCTCGAAGCCGTCGGTACGACGGTCGCGGCTGTCCGGGCCACGGCTCAAGCCGCGGTCGATGCCCTTCCGTCGGCGACCGGCGCCTCAGTGGCGCAGCCGTCGATGTCCCGGGCGATGCTCAACGTGCTGGAGCAGGCTCGTGAGCTGATGACCTCGATGGGGGACACCTACGTCTCCACCGACCACCTCCTCGTGGCGACCGCGCGGATCGGCGACTTCGGTTTGGACGCAACGGCTTTGGAGCAGGCGCTGCCCGCCACGCGCGGTGGTGCGAAGGTCACCTCGGCCGAGCCCGAGGGCACGTTCGACGCGCTCGAGAAGTACGGCACTGACCTGACCGACGCGGCCCGCGAAGGTCGCCTGGACCCGGTCATCGGCCGCGACTCCGAGATCCGACGCGTCGTGCAGGTGCTGTCCCGACGTACCAAGAACAACCCGGTTCTCATCGGTGACCCGGGCGTCGGCAAGACGGCTGTCGTCGAAGGTCTGGCCCAGCGCATTGTCGAGGGCGACGTCCCAGAATCGTTGCGGGACAAGCGTTTGGTGTCGCTCGACCTCGGTGCGATGGTCGCGGGTGCGAAGTACCGTGGCGAGTTCGAGGAGCGGCTCAAGGCCGTGCTCGAGGAGATCAAGGGCAGCGGTGGCCAGGTCGTCACCTTCATTGACGAGCTGCACACCGTGGTCGGCGCGGGGGCGACCGGCGAAGGCGCGATGGACGCCAGCAACATGCTTAAGCCGATGCTGGCCCGTGGCGAGCTGCGACTCGTCGGCGCGACGACGCTGGACGAATATCGCGAGCACATCGAGAAGGACGCCGCGTTGGAGCGGCGCTTCCAGCAGGTGTTCGTGGGTGAGCCGTCCGTCGAGGACACCATCGCGATCCTGCGCGGACTCAAGGAGCGCTACGAGGCGCACCACAAGGTCGCGATCGCGGATTCCGCTCTCGTTGCTGCGGCTTCGCTGTCCGACCGCTACATCACCTCGCGTCAGCTGCCCGACAAGGCGATCGATCTGATCGACGAGGCGGCATCGCGGCTGCGCATGGAGATCGACTCCTCGCCGGTCGAGATCGACGAGCTCCGACGCGCGGTCGACCGGCTCAAGATGGAAGAGCTGCACCTGCAGAACGAGTCCGACGACGCCTCGCGCGAGCGGTTGCGTCGGCTGCAGTCCGACCTGGCCGACAAGCAGGAGCAGCTCGCTGCGCTGACGGCTCGATGGGATGCCGAGAAGGCCGGCCTCAACCGGGTCGGTGACATCAAGGCGCGCATCGATGAGCTGCGCACTCAGGCGGATCGCCTTCAGCGAGAAGGAGATTACGCCGGCGCGTCCAAGCTGCTGTACGGCGACCTCCCGGCTCTCGAGGCCGACCTCACCTCCGCGCAGGAGGCCGAGGCGACCTCATCGACGGCCGGCGGAGACGACCCGATGGTCAAGGAGGAGGTCGGCGCCGACGACATCGCCGACGTCATCTCGTCCTGGACCGGCATCCCGGCCGGGCGCCTCCTGGAGGGTGAGACCGAAAAGCTCCTCAAGATGGAGTCGGTCATCGGTGAGCGGCTGATCGGCCAATCTGAAGCAATCGCAGCGGTTTCCGATGCCGTACGCCGGTCGCGCGCCGGTGTGGCCGACCCGGACCGGCCGACAGGCTCGTTCCTGTTCCTCGGTCCGACGGGTGTCGGCAAGACCGAGCTGGCGAAGTCACTCGCCGACTTCCTGTTCGACGACGAGCGGGCGATGGTCCGCATCGACATGTCGGAGTACTCCGAGCGGCACGCGGTGGCGCGGCTGATCGGGTCGCCTCCCGGCTACGTCGGCTACGAAGAGGGAGGCCAGCTGACGGAAGCGGTGCGGCGGCGGCCGTACAGCGTGGTCCTGCTCGACGAGGTCGAGAAGGCGCACCCGGAGACGTTCGACATCCTGCTGCAGGTGCTCGACGACGGGCGGCTGACCGATGGGCAGGGACGCACGGTCGACTTCCGCAACGTGATCCTGGTGATGACGTCCAACCTGGGCTCGCAGTACCTCATCGACCCGACACTGTCCGACGACGCCAAGCGCGAGTCGGTGATGGGCGCGGTGCGGCAGGCGTTCAAGCCGGAGTTCCTCAATCGGCTCGACGAGGTCGTGATCTTCGACCCGCTGTCGCAGGAGGAGCTGGCCCACATCGTCGACCTGCAGGTCGCTGAGCTGGGCTCCCGGCTCGCGGACCGGCGGATCACGCTGTCCGTGACGGATGCCGCTCGTGACTGGCTGGCCGACAAGGGCTACGACCCGGCGTACGGCGCCCGCCCCCTGCGGCGGCTGGTCCAGAAGGAGGTCGGCGACCGGCTCGCCAAGGCCCTCCTCGCCGGTGACATCCGCGACGGCCAGCAGGTCACCGTCGACAAGGACCCCGACGCGGACACCCTCACCCTCACCTGACCCGCCCTCCCGCACAGCCTTCGCCGAGAGGCATACCTATCGCTCGAGAGGCACACCCGCGAGGTGTGCCTCTCAGTGCGTTGGTTTGCCTCTCGGCGTCAGTGGCAGAGCCAGGTATCGACGGGTATCGGCCGCAGACCACAGGCGTCCATCACCTGACGGAATCGTTCGAGGTGGTACGCGTCGTCCCAGACCCAGCGTCTGACCCGTCGTTCGCCGGCACTGAGGCGGTCCTCGCGCTGCTTCTCTTTCCAGAGCACGGCCGAGGCCTCATCCGCGGACGCGCCCTCTGGCACCCGGTACTTCACTCGACCGTCGAACTCACCGATGAGCGCATAGCCCTCCCACCAGAAGTCGACGCGCCCGATCAGACCGCGCGCATCGGTGAAGTTGATCTGGAGGACCGGCTTGGGCGGTCCTAGCTGGTACATCCGGACTCGACTCAAGGACTCGCCCACGGACTCCGACAGCGGATCGGCCAGGCACACGACTCGGCGCGCGTTCCGTTTACGGCGTGCGCCCTTGGGTAGGAGATCGCACTCAGCTTGCAGCTCCTCGACCGTGCAGAGTTCGAGTCGCAGGGCGTGGTCGGCTGCGGCTACTGCCGATTCGAGCCGGACCTCGCGCGCGAGATCGATGACGGTACGCGCTGGTGCGGTGACGAGGACGTCGTCCTTGATGACGCCTTCGGGCAGGTTCTTCGCGCGTCGTCGACGGACGCCAGGTGTGCGACCTGCGGTGCCGGCGGGCGTGGTGTGCTCCACGAGCTCGGGCCACTGCCCGATGATCGGAAGTCCCCAGAGTGCCGCAGCGCTGTGGTGTGAGAACAGGTGATCGTCCTCGGCCAAGCAGTCGACGGCATGGACCCGCAGCGCCAGCTGCTCCCGGGGCTCGAGTGCCTGCCATGTGGTGCGGTCGACATAGGTGCCCTGACGTAGACGCTGGTGCTCCGGCTGTGCGCCGGTTGACGCGACTCCCGCACGGTGCAGTGTGCCCACCGGCCACAGCAGCTCGCGCAGACTGGTGCTCGGTTCATCCGCTGAGGTCATGGCCGAAGGGTGGCAGGGAGTCCGAGCCCTCACCTGACCCGCCCTCCCGCACAGCCTTCGCCGAGAGGCAAACCGATCGTTCGAGAGGCACGCCCGCGAGGTGTGCCTCTCAGTGGGTTGGTTTGCCTCTCGGCGAGACGGTGGTGGGGGGTGAGGGGACGAGAGCGCCGTGCGGGGGCGCGGGCTAGGGGAGGAGCGCCGAGGCCAGCAGGTCGGGCACCTCGTACGGCGTCATATGCCCCACCCCGTCGAGCACGTCCAGCCGCGCGCCCGGGATCGCGGCCGCCACCCGTTCGCCGAGCTTGACCGGCGTCAGCACATCGCGCCGACCGACGACCACCGTCACGGGCACCTTCCCAAGCGTCGAGGCGGCCGCGGACTCGTCGTGCTGCATCAGCGCCGAGAAGAACGTGCCGTACGTCCCCACGCGCGCCCCACCGAGCATCGCCCGAGTGGCGGCCACGTCGGCGGCCTCCGCGGCGTCACCGAACTGCCGCCGCGCGGCATTTACCGAGACGAGTCGCCGAGGTCGACCGGGTGCGCGGGTGACGAGGGTCATCAACTGACGTTCGAGCGGCAGTCCCGGTCCGCGCAGACCACCAATTGCCGTTGATGCCAACAGAACTCGCTCGACCCGGCCATCAAACGCCGAGGGGTGAGCACCGGCGTACGCCATGACGGTCATCCCGCCCATCGAGTGACCACCGAGCGTCAGCGGCGACGCGGCCGGCACCACCTGATCGACGATCGCCGCGAGATCCGAACCCAGCGCCCGCACCGACTCGCCCTGCGGGCGGAGCGAGCCACTGGCGTACGTCGACGAGCCGTGACCGCGCTGGTCCCACGCGACGACCCGCACGCCACCGTGGGCGGCGAGACGCGAGATCACGGGCAACCACGAGCGGTACGTCAGCACCCACCCGTGCGCGAGCACGACCGTCGGTGCGCCGGCGGGTAGCGATCGCGGCTCGTGGACGTACGCCGACAGCCGGGCTCCGTCGGCCGCGGTCACCTCGCGTCGCTGCAGGGTCAAAGGCATGCCGAGGACATTACCGCCGAGTAGATCGAGGAGTGAGAGGCTGTGCCGCATGACGCAGATCGGTACGCCGGGTGGCTCGCCCGAGCGTCCAGCGGTGTTCTTCGCGGACGCCGCCGAGTGGCGGCGCTGGCTCGCGGCCAACCACGCGACGGAGACGCAGGTGTGGATGGGGCTCTACAAGAAGCACGTCCCCGATCGCGTCCTGACCTGGGAGGACGCCGTCGTAGAGGCGCTGTGCTTCGGGTGGATCGACAGCGTCGCCCAGCGCATCGACGAGGATGCCGTCCGGCAGCGCTTCAGCCCGCGCAAGAAGGGCAGCAACTGGAGCGCGGTCAACCTGGACACCGTGCAGCGGCTCATCGCCGATGGTCGGATGGAGCCGGCCGGTCTGGCGGTCTACGAGGCGCGTCGTCCTGACCGCGAGCGGGTCTACACCTACGAGAAGGCCGACGCGGTCTGGCCGGAGGCGTACGAGCAGCAGCTGCGCGCGCACGACACGGCGGCTGCGTTCTGGGACCTCGCGACCCCGGGCTACCGCCGGATCGTGACCCACTGGGTGACCAGCGCCAAGCAGGAGGCCACGCGGGACAAGCGGCTGGCCACCCTGATCGAGGACTGCGCGGCGGGTCGACTGATCAAGAGTCAGCGCTACGGCGACGAGCCGGGATGGGTGCAGCGCGCCCGCACGACACTGAACCTGAGATGAGTCTGAGATGACGCGGAACCATGTCGCGCTCTTCTCCGTCGAATCCTGCGGTCGACCTGTCATCCTGCTCCGTGAACGTGCGGTCCAGGCGACGGCCGCACCTGCCCTGACCGACGACAGATAGGTTCCACCATGCTCGTACGGCCCACTTCTCGCGCCGCTCATGGCGTGGCGGCTGCGCTGGCCGTTCTGGCGCTCGCAGCCTGCAGCAGCGGCTCGGACGACAAGGGCAAGGACACCGGCTCGCCAGCCGCCAAGGTCACGCCGGCCCAGCGACTCGCCCAGTCCAAGCAGGTCATGGACAAAGCGGCCTCGATGCATCTGACCCTGTCGTCGCAAGGCGTCCCGAGCAAGGCCAACGGCGTGCTCGGCGGTGAGGGTGTCGGCACCCATGCGCCGGCCTTCAAGGGCAATCTCAAGGCCCAGCTCGCCGGCATCCAGGCCGATGTGCCGGTGGTCGCCGCCAACAACAAGGTCTGGGCCAAGCTGCCGATCTGGCCCAACATGCGCATCATCCAGCCCAAGGACTACGGCGCACCCGACCCGGCGATCCTGTTCTCCACCGACCGCGGTCTGTCGAGCCTGATGGTCAAGACCACCAACCCCGCCTTCGGCGAGGAGAAGCGCGACGGCAGCGATGTCGTACGCCTCATCAAGGGCAAGGTCGCCGGGCAGGACGTCACCGCGGTACTGGCGATCGGTGACGCAGCGGTGCAGTACGACGCGACGTACGCCGTCACGGCCAAGAACGAGATGCGCACCATGACGCTGACCGGCAAGTTCTACAACGACGCGACGTCGACCTACACGCTGCGTCTGGACAAGTACGGCGAGACGGTTGATATCAAGCCGCCGGCCTGAGGCGCTGCTGGCGACCGCGTCCATCGCGGTCGCCCTCGCCGCGGCTGACACCTATGTCGTCGTCCTCGCGCTCGAGGACATGATGTCCGGGGTGGGTCTGGGCATCGATGCCCTGCAGAAGGCCACCCCGATCATCTCCGGCTTCCTGCTGGGCTACATCGCGGTGCTGCCGCTCATCGGTCGCCTCGCCGATCTCGTGTCCCGGCAACGGGTGCTGCTCGCCTGCCTCGCGCTGTTCGTCGTCGGATCGGCGATCACCGCGCTGTCTGTCGAGCTGCCCGTGCTGGTGACCGGTCGGGTGCTGCAAGGTATCGGCGGCGGCGGGCTCGTGCCGGCCACGCTGGCGCTCGTCGCGGACTTGTGGCCGGTCGGCAAGCGAGGCACACCGCTCGGTGTCGTCGGCGCGGTCCAAGAGATCGGGAGTGTGCTCGGCCCGCTGCTCGGGGCCGCCGTGCTCGCGATCTGGGACTGGCGAATGATCTTCTGGATCAACGCCATTGCCGGGATCGTGCTCGGTCTGCTCATCTGGGCTGTCGGCGGTCGAGGCGAACGCAGCGAGACTCGCAGTCCACGTCACCGATGGTGGGTCATCGCCTCACTCCTCGCGTCGGCCGCGACCATCGTGCTGCTCGGACTGGCTCTCTGGGCACCCGACCGGCTGGTCTCGGACATCACCCTCGGCGAGCCGTTCGTGCCGTACGCCGGGCACACCTCGCGGCTCTACACGCAGATCGGGCTGTGGGGTGCGATCGCTCTCGCCATCACGGTCGCGGTGTCCGTGCCGCTGTGGTGGCCGGTGCTGCGTCGGGCCGATCTCATCGGCGCCGCGCTGATCACGGTCGCGCTCGGCTCACTGGTGCTCACCTTTTCTTCGGCCAACCCCGAGAAGCAGGTCGTCGGTCCGATGGGCTGGTGGCTGCTGCCGGTCGCGGCCGTCGCAGCGGCGGCGTACCTCTGGCGCCATCACACGGCGTCCGCTCCGCTGATCGCGCGGGGAGTGGTCCAGGGACGCGTACGCCCGGCGCTGGTCGTCTCGCTCCTCGTCGGCACCGCTCTCGTCTCGATCGTCGTCGACATCCCGGTGCTGGCCCGCCTCACCGGCACCGAGTCCCAGACCGACGCGGCCCTCGTGCTCGTACGTTTTCTGCTGGCCGTCCCGGTCGGCGCCCTCGCGGGCGGCTGGCTGCTGCGCCGCTACGGTCCAGGTCTCGTCGCGGCGCCGGGGCTGGCCGTGACCGCGGTCGGGCTCGGCTTCATGTCGAGCTGGGGCAAGGGCTCACTGGATGAGTTCCTCTCCACCGTGGTCCTCGTGCTGGTCGGACTCGGCATCGGCCTGGCGATCGCCCCGGTCAACGACGCCGCGCTCGCGGACGCACCGCAGACCGATCACGGCGTCGCCTCCGCGCTCGTGGTGGTCGGCCGGATGATCGGCATGGTGGTCGGCCTCGGACTGCTCACCGCGATCGGGCTGCACCGCTTCTACAACAAGATCCAGTCGCTGCCCAACCCCAATGGCGATCAGGTACGCGCCGCCGGAGTCGTGCAGGTACAGACCGTCTTCGTCGGCGCGGCCATCGCGGCCGGCGTGGCCGCGGTCGTCGCCCTGATGCTTGGTCGGCAGCGCGTCGCCCATCATGACCTGACGGACGAGACGATCCTGGACGAGCCGGTAGAGCTCTCGTCGTCGACGGGGGCGCCGTGAGTCAGGACCGCGTGCCGCTGCAGCGCACCGCGGAGGAGCAGGCCGAGGAAGACGCATTTCAGGCCTTGTACGGCGCGTGGGCGCCGATGAGCCCGACCGAGCTCGCACGCGAGCTGGCCGGCTTCGACCGTCCGTGGTGGGTGGTCGGCGGCTGGGCGATCGAAGCGGCCACCGGCTATCGCCGGGAGCACGAGGACATCGACATCTCGATCCTCGCGTGCGACGTGGCCCACCTCGTGTCGTTCTGGACCGATCGGTGGCATGTCTGGAACAACGTCGGTGGGGTCCTGCACCCCCTCGGGCGCCGGTGGCCGACGGTCGATGAGCCCGAGAGCCAGCTCTGGATCCGGGCGCACGCGACGGCACCGTGGGTCGCCGACATGCCCCTGACCCCGGATCGGGATGGCTTGTGGACCAACAAGCGGATGCCGTCCCACGTCGCGCCCGTTGAGGACGTCACGTGGGTCGCCCCGGATGGCATCCGCTACCTCAACCCCGAGATCGTGATGCTCTACAAGGCTGCGCTCAAACGGCCCAAGGACGACCCGGACTTCGAGGCCACTCTGTCGGTGCTGACCGACGAACGGCGGCGTTGGCTCGCCGATGCGTTGCGAGAGGTTGCACCCGATCACCACTGGATCGCCCGGCTCTGAGCTGCTGTCAGGCGAAGTGGTAGTCGACCATCTCGGGGCGGGTGGTGCGCTTCTCGTACTCCGCGACCGACCCTGGCCACAAGGTGCGGTTGCGGCCCTCCTCGTCGAGGTACCAGCTGTCGCAGCCGCCCGACGCCCACACCGTCTGCTTGCTCCGCCGATCCAGCTCAGCGAGGAACTCCGGCACCACCTGCGGACGGACGCCGACCGTCTTCAGGTGCCGACGGTCGCGTTCGCGGATCAGCTGCATGACCAGGCCGACCTGCGCCTCGATCATCTGCAGGTCTGAGGTGTGGCCGAGCAGAGTGTTGGGTCCGAGCAGCAGGAACAGGTTGGGGAAGTGCGGCACCGTGACGCCAAGGTACGCCGTCGCCCCGGCATCCCAGTCGCTGCTGAGCAGGTGGCCCTCGGCGCCCTTGATGCCGAGGTAGCGGTAGGACCCGAGGGGGTCGAAACCGGTGGCGAGGACGAGCACGTCGACCTGGTGCCGTTCGCCTGCAGTAACGATCGCGTCCGGCTCCACGTGGTCGATGGCCGCGGTCTCGACGGTCACGTTGGGGCTCGCCAGCGCCGGGTAGTAGTCGCTGGACAGCAGCACCCGCTTGCAACCCATGGCGTAGTCCGGGGTCAGCTTGGCGCGCAGCTCAGGTGACTTGATGGAGGCGTGCAGGTTTTCGAGTGCCAGCCGGGAGGCGGCCTTGAGCAGCTTGGGTGCGCTGGTGATCCCGCGCTCGCGCAGGTCGCTGGTGGCCTTGAGCTTGGCCCGATGAGCCCGCATCGCGGCAGGGTGCTGCTCGAAGGTATCGATGAGCCGGTCGGCGTACAGCGTGTTCGACCGCGGCATCACCCACGGCGCGGAGCGCTGGAACACGGTCAGGTGCGCGGCGTCCTCGGCGAGCGGCGGGATGATCTGGACACCGCTCGAGCCGGTGCCGATGACGCCGACCCGTTTGCGGCTGACCGTGGTGCCGCGGTCCCAGGTCGCGGTGTGCATCAGCTCACCCGCGAACGTCTCCAGGCCCGGGATCTCAGGGATGTGCGGCTCGTGCAGTGCCCCGACGCCGAGCATGACGTCGCGCGTCCGGATGGTTCGCAGCGTGCCCCAGGAGGTCGCGATGGTGAGCGTCCAGGTGCCGGTCTCGTCGTCGTACGCCGCATCCTGGACGGTCGAGTCGAACTCGAGGTGCCGACGGAGGTCGTACTTCTCGACGCAGTAGAGCAGGTAGTCCTGGATCTCGTCGGCGGGCGCGTACGACTGTGACCAGTAGGGGTTGAGTTCGAAGGAGTAGGAGTACAGGTGGGCGGGCACGTCGCACTCGCAGCCCGGGTAGCGGTTCTCGCGCCAGGTGCCGCCGACCTCGTCAGCCTTCTCGAGGATGGCGAAGTCGTCCCGGCCGGCTGCCTTCAACGCGATCGCCATGGCGATCCCAGAGAATCCGCTGCCGACCACGACGGCGTCGTGATCCACCTGAATGCTCATATGTGGCAAGGCTATCCGCGCCTCGCCCGAAGTCGTCGCACCCCGCGACGGCGAGCGCGTCGTACGCCGTCCGCACCTGGGTGCCGACGACCGGCGGTCGGTCAGTAGCGGGGCGGGTACTGCTGCCCGTAGTGCGGCTGCTGGTTGACCACCACGACGTTGGTGCTGCTCTCCGAGCCGCACGCCATGACCAGGGAGGCGACCCAGCCGAGGAAGGTCCAGCCGAGCAGGAAGTTCAGGATGCCGATAGCGCCCATGTTGGAGCGGTTGCGGGTCACCGCGACGGCCCACGGGAGCATGTAGAAGAACGTGATGACGGCGATGATCCAGGCCACCGCGACCAGCCCGCCCGACACCGGCTGCCGGCCGACCATGCCGACGGAGGTCTGCGGGTAGTAGCTCGGTGCGTACTGAGGCTGCGCGTACTGCGGCTGGGCGTACGCCTGCTGCTGCGGTGCGTACGACTGCTGCGGTGCGTACGACTGCACGGGGTAGGACGGCTGGCCCGGGTAGGGCTCGAGCGACCGGTGGTGCTGCTCGCTGTCCTGGAGGTGCTGCTGCACGTCCGCCGCGGAGTAGGTCTGGGTGTCCTGGTAGGCGTTGGGCGCCGTGTGAGTGGCTCCGTACGACTGGGCCCGGTGCACCTCTGTCGGCTCGTAGGCGCGCGACTGCTCCGGGTAGTGCTCACTCATGGCTGGTGTGTCTTCCTGTCGTCCCCGATGTGTTCGCCAGAGTACCGGTGCGTAGGGTCGCCCGCCTCCGTGTCACAGAGGTCGACAGCTCACGGTGAGCTGAGGGCGGCCAGGGTTGACCGGACCGTGTCATGGGTCGCCGCGTCGACTGTGATCCCGGCGGCGCGCAGCGCGAGCGTGGCAGCGCCGACCAGTCCGTCGTCGACCACCCGGACGTCCCGGCCGTCGTCCGACGACGCGAGGGAGTGGCGTACGGCATCGGAGAACGACTGCTGTCGTGAGAGCAGGGTGCCGCCGAGGACGATCGGCCCGTCGACGTCGTCGACCGTGACGCGGCGAAGGGTGGCCACGAGGGCCTCACGCGCCCGCTGCAAGATGTCCGACGCGACCGCGTCGTTCTTGAGGGCGAACGCCGCGGGTGCCAGGCGTGACAGTCGGACCGGCGGCATCGCATAGACCCGGTCGCCGAGATCCTCTAGTGCGACGGGGCGGCCCTCGTCGCCGATCTCGTCCAGGTCTGCCGTCACCTCCAACGCCTCGAGCGCGAGCCGGGTGAGCCCGGTGGATGGCCCGCCGTCGAGGTCTGCGACAGCGGCGAGCGCGACCTCGCGGCCGATCCAGAAACCGGACCCTGCATCACCGAGCAGCCACCCGAGACCGTCGGCCGTCGCGACGATCTCGCCGTCCGCGACGCGGACGGCGGCGGCACCCGTGCCCGCGACGAGCGCGTAACCGTGCTGCTCCGCGGCGCCACTGGTGAAGAGCGCGAGGACGTCGGAGGCCAGCTCGCACGGGGCATCGATACCCGCCCCGAGCAGCGCCTCACCGACGACGTGCTCCGCATCTCGACCCCCGGCAACCGCTCCCATCGAGAGCTCGATCGCGGACCCGGGCAGCTGCCCGCTCCGGAGAGCGGCGGCGGCTGCCTCGCGGATCGAGATCGGTGCGAGGTCCGGTGTCGCCGTGGGGTTGCCGTGACCGGATCGGCCGTAACCGAGGCAGGTGCCGGATCGATCGAGCACGACCGCACGCGTCGATGTGCCGCCGGCGTCAAGGGCGAGGAGATTCGGCATCGTTACCCAGTCGAGATGGCGGGCCGTTGACCCGGAAGTGGCTTGGGAATAGTTTTCTATCACTATCGCATGACCACGGAATGGATTTTCACTGTGCCTGACGAGACGACGCTGCCGGTCCGGGGGAGCCTGCGACCTCGGCCGGAGAAGGAGTCTCGTCCAGAAGGAACAGGTAACGGAGCGTCAGCCCCGATGAAGGCGCTGAGGGGCAGGGCGTACGGCGCCCAGCAGCGCATTCGGCTGCATCGCTCCGAGATGTCGTCGGCGATGGCCAAGCTCGCAGACTTGATCCTGGCTGACCCGGCGGCGCCGATCGAGCTGTCGATCACCGAGCTGGCCGAGCGGGCCGGTACGTCGGCGGCGACCGTGACCCGGTTCTGCCGGGTGCTCGGCTACTCCGGTTATGTCGCGCTCCGCGTCGGGGTGGCCTCGGACATCGGCCGGGGCGATGCGCAGGCGAGCTGGCGGACCGACATCGGGCAGGCGTTCGGACCGGACGACTCGGTCGAGGACGTCGTGCAGGCGCTGGTCAGCTCGCACACGCGGTCGATCGAGACCACGGCGAGCACGCTCGACCTCGCCGATCTCGAGGAGGTCGCGGTCCGGATCGCCGAGGGTCGGCAGGTCGACCTCTACGGCGTCGGCGGCAGCGGCGTGATGGCGGTTGAGCTGCAGAGCCGGCTCTACCGGATCGGGCTGAACGCGCATGCCTGGACCGAGGTGCATGCGGGGTTGGCCAGCGCGGCGATCCAGTCGGAGGACTCCGTGGCCATCGGCATCTCGCACACCGGAGCCACGCAAGAAACGATCCAGATGCTCGCTCAGGCGCGGTCAGCAGGGGCGTTCACGGTCGCGATCACGAGCAAGGCCGGGTCACCTTTGACTGATTTTGCACGAAAGAGCCTTACATCGGCCACAATTGAGCATTATCTTCAACCAGACGACCTGTCCGCCAAGCATTCGCAACTCTTTGTGGTCGACGTCCTGTACCTCTTGGTGGCTCAGCAGGACTTCGTCCGCACGACCACCAACCTGGCGGCATCGGCGATGGCCGTGAGTCCGCATCGCAAGGCGCCACGGGGCGTACGGCACAACGAACGGAAGGAAGGAGCGCGATGACCGAGCTGACCGAGAAGTTCCTGCACGAGACGACCTCACGCCTGGAGCGGTTGACCGCGCTCGCAGCCGACGGTGGGCTCGACGAGGCCATCACGCTGCTGGCTGACTCGATCAACGCCGGTGGTGTGGTGCAGGCGTTCGGGACCGGCCACTCGCAGGCCTTCGCGATGGAGATCGCCGGCCGTGCCGGCGGGCTCATCCCGACCAACGCGACCGCGCTGCGTGACGTCGTGCTCTTCGGCGACCGCGATCCGAGCGTGCTGTCCGACGGGATCCTCGAGCGCGATGCCTCCATCGGCGAGGAGCTCTGGGCCACGATCGTCACGGATCCTGCTGACGTCTTCGTGATCGCGTCCAACTCGGGCGTCAACGGCTCGATCGTGGGCCTGGCCCTGCTCGCGAAGCAGCACGGCCACCAGGTCATCGCGGTCACCAGTCTCGACCACACGAGCAAGGTCGAGCCCAAGGACCCGAGCGGCAAACGACTCAGTGAGGTCGCCGATGTCGTCATCGACAACCTCGCCCCCTACGGCGACACCACGCTCGCCCTTGACGACAACACCACCGGCGTAGGCGCCGTGTCCTCGATGACCGCCGCCTTCATCGCTCAGCTGCTGACCATCGGAGTGGCTGAGCGGCTCGCGGCGGGTGGCGACACGCCTCCCGTCTACATCTCGGCCAACATCCCGGCTGGGGACGAGCACAACCGGCAGCTCGAAGAACGCTACGCAGGCCGCCTCCGGCGACACGCTTGACCGCCACGCCTGAGCGCGTGGCGACACCATCCAAAGGAGAGAAGGAGCACCATGGTTGTTGAGAAGAAGGCGATCGACCGTCGCAGTGTCGTACGCGGCGCGCTCGGTCTGGCAATGCTGGCACCCCTGAGTGGGGTGCTGGCGTCGTGCGCTGGCAGCAGCAGCGACGACGACAAGACCACGGCTGCCGGCACCGCTCCGGCGTCGGGGGACAACCCGTTCGGCATGAAGGCCAAGTCGTCCGTCGACGCAGTCATCTTCAACGGTGGCTACGGGGTCGACTACGTGACCTTCGCCGGCACCGTCGTGCAGAAGAAGCAGGCCGGCTCGACCGTGAAGGTCGCGCCGTCGACCCAGATCGCCCAGCAGCTGCAGCCGCGCTTCGTCGGTGGCAACCCGCCGGACCTGATCGACAACTCGGGCGCCAACGCGATCGGCCTCAACACGATCGTCGACCAGCTCGAGGACCTCAAGGAGGTCTTCGCCGCGAAGAACTACGAGGGCACGGTCATCAAGGACACGCTGTACCCGGGTGTCGAGGCACCGGGCACAGTCGGCGACAAGTTCGCCGCGATCAACTACGTCCTGACGCTCTATGGGGTGTGGTACTCCGCGAGCCTGTTCGAGGCGAACGGCTGGACCGCGCCGAAGACGTGGGACGAGGCGCTCGCCCTCGGTGCCAAGGCCAAGGCCAAGGGCAAGTTCCTCTTCGTCTGGGGCAAGGAAGCAGCCACGTACTACCAGACGCTGGCCATCGGCTCGGCGATCAAGGAGGGCGGCGACCCGGTTCGCCTCAAGCTGGAGAACCTCGAAGAGAAGTGCTGGTCGGACCCGTCGATCCAGGCCGTGTTCGGCAAGCTCGAGCAGGCCGTCAAGTCCGGCTACTTCAAGCCGGGCGGCGCGGGCACCGTGTTCACCGCGGCTCAGGCGCAGTGGAGCAACGACCAGTCGGCGCTCCTCTACCCCTCGGGCTCGTGGATCGAGAACGAGATGATCAAGCAGACCAAGGCCGGCTTCAAGATGACTGGCGCGCCGGAGTTCACGGTCACGGCCACCTCGAAGAAGCCGTACAAGGCCCTGCACAGCACGGCCGGCGAGCCCTTCGTCGTGCCGAGCAAGGCAAAGAACGCAGCTGGTGGCAAGGAGCTGCTGCGGGCGATGCTGTCCAAGGAAGCCGCGACCAACTTCGCCAAGAAGAAGCTGGCCCCGACCATCGTCAAGGACACCGTGCCGGCAGACGGCTTCGGCTCCACGGCGCTCCAGTCGCAGACCGCGATGCTGTCGGCCGCCGGCAGCGAGGTCTTCACCTGGAACTTCGTCGACCTCTACGGCATGAACCAGGACATGCTCGTGCCGTGGAACAGCTTCCTCTCCGGCGACATCAACGCCGCGAAGCTGACGTCTGCGCTCCAGGCCATCACTGACAAGGTCCGTAACGACAGCTCGGTCAAGAAGGTCAAGGTGACATGACCATCATTCCCGTGGGTGAGACCACCCCGGGAGCACCGCCTGCACCCCCGAAGGTCAGGCGCCGCCGCCGGCGGCCCCTGACCTTCGGGCGGATCAGCTTCTTCGTGGTGTTCCTCGGCCTACCTCTGGCCCTGTACCTGGTGTTCGTCATCTGGCCGTTCGTGCAGGCGTTCTACTACTCGATGACCAACTGGTCGGGGTTCTCCTCGTCCATGGACTTCGTCGGGCTGGACAACTACAAGACGCTGTTCCACGACGACATCTTCATGAAGGCGCTGCGCAACAACATCATCCTGGGCATCGTCGTGCCGCTGGTGACGATCGTCCTCGCGCTCGCGCTGGCGACGATGGTCACCGTCGGAGGCGCGACCAGTGGCGCCCTGAAGGGACTGCGCCACTCCAGCTTCTACCGGGTGATCTCGTTCTTCCCCTACACGATCCCGGCGATCGTGATCGGCATCATCTGGTCGCGGATCTACGACCCCTCGAACGGCCTGCTCAACGGCGTCCTCACCAAGGTCGGGCTGAGCGGCTTCGCGTCGTACGCCTGGTTGGGTGAGACGGCTGTGGCGCTACCGGCGTCGGTGTTCGTCATCATCTGGGGATTCGTCGGGTTCTACATGGTGCTCTTCGTGGCCGCCATCAAGGGCATCCCGGCAGAGCTGTACGACGCCGCACGCGTCGACGGTGCCGGCCGGCTCCGGATGGCGTTCTCGGTGACGATCCCGCTGATCCGGGACACGATCCAGACGGCGTACATCTATCTCGGCATCCTGGCCCTCGACGCGTTCGTCTACATGCAGGCGCTCAACCCTGGCGGCGGGCCCGACAACAGAACCCTGACCATGTCTCAGGACCTGTTCAACACGGCGTTCAAGAAGGGCCAGTTCGGCCAGGCCAGCGCGATGGGTGTCCTGCTCGCCGTCGTCACTCTGGTGTTCGCGGCCCTGGTGTTCCTGGTCAACTACCTGACCGGCGGACGTGAGCGGAAGGGATCTTGATGAGCACCATCGATACGGATGTGCAGGACACACCGCAAGACACGCCGCCGCACGAGCCGCCGCCCGCCGGTCCGCCACGCAGGTCTGAGGGCGAGGGCGGGCGTCTGGTCGCCGGCATCTCGCACACGGTCCTGGCGATCTGGACGATCCTCATCATCGCCCCGCTGCTGTGGTCGCTCCTGTCGTCGTTCAAGACGACGAAGGAGATCTTCGCCTCGCCGTTCTCGCTGCCGAAGAAATTCAGCTTCGACAACTACGCGAACGCGTGGACCGACTCGCACATCGGGTCGTACTTCCTCAACACCGTCATCGTGGTCGGGTCCGCCCTGGTGATCGTCATGATCCTCGGCGCGATGTGCGCGTACGTCCTCGCGTGCTACCCGTTCCCCGGCAGCCGGGCGATCTACTACCTGATGCTGGCGGGACTGACGTTCCCGGTGTTCCTGGCGATCGTGCCGCTGTTCTTCGTGCTGAAGAACGCCGGACTGCTCAACACGCTGCCCGGGTTGATCCTGACCTATGTCGCCTTCGCACTGCCGTTCACGGTGTTCTTCCTCTATCCGTTCTTCAAGGGGCTGCCCAACGAGATCGCGGAGGCTGCCGAGCTCGACGGTGCGGGGGACTGGCGCACGTTCTTCCAGGTCATGCTGCCGATGGCCAAGCCGGGGATCGCGTCCGTCGCGATCTTCAACTTCCTCGGCCTCTGGAACCAGTTCCTGCTGCCGACCGCGCTCAACACGGTGCCGGGCAACTACGTGCTGTCGCAGGGCATGGCTGAGTTCGCCTCGCAGGCGGGCTACGCCGTGGACACCGGCGCGCTGTTCGCGGCGGTCGTGATCACGATCGTGCCGGTGCTGGTGGTCTACGTGATCTTCCAGCGCCAGCTGCAAGGCTCCGTCAGCCAGGGCGCGCTGAAGTAGAAGCGCGTTGCTGCACTGAATCCGCTGTCGCGATCGACGTTATGCGCACGCGTTCATGGGCATGCTGGCAGCATCAGTGCCGCCGTCCGTTCGGACGGCGGCACTGCGGAGACTGACAACGGCTCGGAAGGAACGACGTGCGGATCGGCGTACCAAGGGAGTACAAGTCCGGAGAGACGCGGGTTGCCGCGACCCCGAAGACGGTCGGGCAGCTGGTCGACCTGGGCTACGACGTCCTCGTCGAGGCGACGGCCGGCGAGCGCTCGTCCTATCCGGACGGGGCGTACGTCGAAGCCGGGGCTCGCGTCGTCAACGCGGTGAGCGTGTGGTCCAGCGAGATCATCATCAAGGTCAACGCACCGGATGACGCTGAGATCGGGTCCCTCAAGCAGGGCAGCACCCTGATCGCACTGCTCAGCCCGGCGCTCAAGCCGGAGCTGCTCCAGCGGCTGGCGATCCGAGGCGTGACCTCGCTCGCGATGGACTCCGTCCCGCGGATCTCGCGGGCGCAGTCGCTGGACGTGCTGTCCTCGATGGCCAACCTGGGCGGCTACCGCGCCGTCGTCGAGGCGGCGCACCAGTTCGGGTCGCTGTTCACCGGCCAGGTGACCGCAGCGGGCAAGGTGCCGCCGGCCAAGGTCTTCGTGATCGGCGCCGGTGTGGCCGGGTTGGCTGCCATCGGCACCGCCTCGAGCCTTGGAGCGGTCGTGCGGGCTTTCGACGTACGTCCGGAGGTCGCCGAGCAGGTCGAGTCGATGGGCGCCCAGTTCGTCACGCTCGAGGTGCCCGACGCGGATGACGCTCCTTCGGCCGATGGCTACGCCAAGGAGATGTCCGGCGACCTCGAACGTCTCGCCATGGAGATGTACGCCCGCGAGTGCGCCGACGCGGACATCGTCATCACGACAGCCCTGATCCCGGGGAAGCCCGCACCGCGTCTCGTCACCGCTGCCACCGTGGCCGCCATGCGCCCCGGCTCGGTCATCGTCGATATGGCAGCAGCCAACGGCGGCAACTGCGCGCTCTCGCAGCCCGATCAGATCGTCACCAGCGACAACGGCGTCAAGATCGTCGGCTACACCGACCTGCCCGGCCGGCTGCCGACGCAGGCCTCCCAGCTCTACGGCACCAACGTCGTCAACCTGATCAAGCTGCTCACGCCCGACAAGGACGGACAGCCGATCCTCGACCTCAATGACGAGGTCCAGCGCGGTCTCACCGTGACGCATGCCGGCAAGGTCACGTGGCCGCCGCCGCCGGTCACCGTGTCGGCTGCTCCAGCCGCGTCACACCAGCAGCCCGTGCCGCGCGGCGGGGCTCGCAAGATCGAGGCGCCACCATCACCACCTGACCCACGTCGCAAGTGGGCCGGAATGGCAGTGGCCGCAGGCGTTTTCGCGCTCGCTGCCGCCTTCTCGCCCGCGTCGTTCCTGGGTCACTTCACCGTCTTCGCGCTCGCGGTCATCGTCGGGTTCTACGTCATCTCCAACGTCGCGCACGCGCTGCACACCCCGCTGATGTCGGAGACCAACGCGATCAGCGGCATCATCCTGGTCGGCGCGCTCCTCCAGGTCGGCAGTGACGACATGCTCGTCCGCATCCTGGCGCTCGGTGCCACGGTGCTCGCGAGCATCAACATCTTCGGTGGCTTCGCGGTCACGGGTCGGATGCTCAAGATGTTCACCCGCGATGAGGTGCAGCGATGACCGACAACCTGGTCCAGGCGGCGTACATCATCGCTGCAGTGCTGTTCGTGCTCTCGCTCGCCGGCCTCTCCAAGCACGAATCTGCCCGGCAGGGCAACGCTTTCGGCATCGTCGGCATGGTGATCGCGCTCGTCGCGACCATCTGGCTCGCGGCTGATCGCGCCTCCAACTCCGGCCTGACGCTCTTCCTGATCCTGATCGCCATGGCGATCGGTGCTGGGATCGGGCTCTGGCGCGCACGCGTGGTCGAGATGACCGGCATGCCCGAGCTGGTTGCGATGCTGCACAGCTTTGTTGGCGCGGCCGCTGTCCTGGTCGGCTACAACTCCTTCAACACCGCCGACGGGCTGACCGGTTCAGAGGCCAACATCCACCTGGTCGAGGTCTATCTCGGGGTGTTCATCGGGGCGGTCACGTTCACCGGCTCGGTGGTCGCCTTCCTCAAGCTGAGCGCGCGCATCCCGTCCAAGCCGCTGATGCTGCCGCACCGACACCTGCTCAACCTCGGCGCGCTGGTCGTGTCGGCGCTGCTGCTGATGTGGTTCATGGCCTCGGAGTCGGTGTTCCCGCTCATCCTGATGACGTTGGTAGCGCTGGCGTTCGGCTACCACCTGGTTGCCTCGATCGGCGGCGGTGACATGCCCGTCGTCGTCTCGATGCTCAACAGCTATTCGGGATGGGCCGCGGCCGCAGCCGGCTTCATGCTCGGCAACGACCTGCTGATCGTCACGGGTGCGCTCGTCGGGTCCTCGGGTGCGATCCTCAGCTACATCATGTGCAAGGCGATGAACCGGTCGTTCTTCTCGGTCATTGCCGGCGGATTCGGTTCTGACGGCAGCGTTTCCGGTGAGGAGCGCGACTACGGCGAGCACCGCGAGACGACCGCCGAAGACGTTGCTGACCTGTTGAAGCAGGCGAAGTCCGTGGTCATCACGCCCGGCTACGGCATGGCCGTGGCGCAGGCGCAGTACCCCGTCGCCGACCTCACGTCCAGGCTGCGCAAGCTCGGCGTCGACGTACGCTTCGGCATCCACCCGGTCGCCGGTCGGCTGCCCGGCCACATGAATGTCCTGCTCGCCGAGGCCAAGGTGCCCTACGACATCGTGCTCGAGATGGACGAGGTCAACGACGACTTCCCCGACACCGACGTCGTCCTCGTCATCGGTGCCAACGACACGGTCAACCCGTCCGCCACCGACGAGCCCGGCTCACCCATCGCGGGGATGCCGGTGCTCAAGGTGTGGGAGGCGCGCAACGTCGTGGTCTTCAAGCGTTCGATGGCCACGGGCTATGCAGGCGTACAGAACCCGTTGTTCTTCAAAGACAACAGCCAGATGCTCTTCGGCGACGCCAAGGAGCGCGTGGAGGACATGCTCAAGTCCCTCTGACCGATCCGCTGGTTGAGCCGACCGGGAGCGCGTCTCGATACTCGGGCTCGCCCGGCTCAACCAGCGGGGACGGCTCGGGCTCGCCCGGCTCAACCAGCGGGGTCGGATCAGGTCGAGCCGCCGCCGGACTGCATCATGCAGCCCATCACCGCGTTCTGCGCGCCAGAGTTGTCCAGGCCGGGGATGTCGCGCTCGGTGGTCGGGTCGTCGACGAAGGACCAGAGCGCCGCATTGGTGCTCTTCGACTTGTAGAGCGCACTGCCCATGCAGTCGTACATGCTCTGGGGGTAGTGGTCACCGTGGGCTTCTGCGCCCCGGCGTTGCGCGGCAGCGAGCGTCGCCGGGCTCGGGCGTCCGGTGTGCGCGCCACCTGTCGGGGTCGGTGAGCTGGCCGGCGGGGCTGAGGTGTCGACGACGGTGAGCTTGCCTGCAGCCCAACGGACTTCGCTGTTGTGGCTGACCATCTCGAAGCTCGCGCCGTCGTACTCCTTCCAGGTCATCAGGACCTTGCCACCGCTCACGGTGAGGGTGTCGACGTTGGCGTGTTCCTTCTGATGGTTGACCGTCTTGAGATCGACCGAGCCGAGTAGCTTGCCGCCGTCACCGGTCAGCACGAGGACCTGCGGCCAGCCGACTCCGCCGGCGCTGCAGTCGTACGCGAACAGGCCCTGCTTGTAACCGAGTCCGGCCAGATCGGTGAAGACGACCTTGTCGCTGACCTGGCCGAGGCCGCCTCCGAACGGCTTCGGCGCCTTGCCGCCGACGAGTCGTTGAGCGGTGGCCTGGCAGGCTGCCGGCACCTGCGCGGTCTGCAGCGTGGCGGGCGTGACGTCCGCCGGCGGCTTGGCTGCGGATCCGGCGCTGAGGGTGCGAGCCGCGCCAGTGGCGACGTCCTGGATCTTGTAGTTGCTGAGAGCCTTCGCGGTCTTCTCGATCAAGCGAATTCGGCTGGGGCTGTAGCCCGCCCATGCGGTGCCGACCACCTTGCGGTCGTTGCCGCTCGGCGGTGCGAGCAGCGGGTTGCCGCAGTTGCACTTGGTGCGTGGCATGCCGTACTGGTCCACCAGGACGGCGGTGCCGGCCTGGAGGACGGCGGGGTAGGACTCGGGCTTGCCGTTCTTGTAGATCGTGTTGGTGACGTAGGTGTCGGCGCGCAGCACGACCGACGTGAAGCTCTTGATGGTCGCGGAGATCTGGTCGACCCGGATGCCCTGCAGCTGGGCCCACGCCTTGGCGACCGACGGCTTGGCCATGATCAACGAGATCAGCCGCTCGCTGTCGCACGAGACCTTGTCGCCCTCGCGGCCGTAGAGCCCGGCCTGGTCACCCGTGGTGCTCTGCGGGTCGAAGTCGCCCGACGCCGCGGTGTTGGTCGCGCCGCCGGCGGGTCCGTCTTGGCGCACATGCGGCTGCTTCACCGTGTCGGACGGCTTGTCCGTCACGACCGAGCCGGTGAACACCTCAGGCTGGGTCTTGTCGGCCGGGATGAGCTGCACGGCCTGCGCGTTGTTGTCGTCCGAGCCGAACACCTTGGGTCCGAGGAGGGCACCGATCAGCCCGACCGAGACGGCCGCGACGAGCAGCGGGATGATCCAGCGCTTCCAGCTGCCGGCCTGCGGGGGTACGCCGCCCGGTCCGGTCGCGAGAGCGTGCGCCCCGGCCCCGCCGGCAGCCCCGCCCGCGCCACCGGTGGCCGCGGAGGATGGCGGACCGTACTGGCCCGTCAGCGTGTGCTGGGCGGCCTGGGCGAACGCCTTGGCCGTGGGGTAGCGCTCACTCGGCCGCTTGGCCAGGGCATAGCCGATCACGTCGTCCAGCGCGGACGGGAGACCCGGCCGCAGCTGCGACATCGGTGGCGGTGGTTGCTGCATGTGGGCGTCGATCAGCGACCGTTGGGAGCCACCTCTGAATGGCGGTGCGCCCGTAAGGCATTCGTACAGAACGCAACCCAGCGCATAGATGTCGACAGCGCCCGTGAGCGGCTGGTCGTCGTCGAAGCGCTCAGGCGCCATGTAGGCGAACGAACCGATCGCGCCGCCGGCCGTCGTGAGGCGGGTGTCAGCCGTACTGCTCGCAATGCCGAAGTCGGAGAGGTACGCGTGGTCCCCGGCCAGCAGAATGTTGGCCGGCTTCACGTCCCGGTGCACGAGATGAGCGGCGTGCGCGGCATCGAGAGCGCCGGCAATCTGGGTGACGACCGACACCGCCTCCTGCGGGTCCATCGGCCCGCCGGACTGGATCCGGCTCTTCAGGTCGTGGCCGTCGATGAAGGCCATCTCGATGTAGAGGACGTCGTCGATCGCGCCGAACGTGTGGATCGGGACGATGTGAGGGTTCTGCACGCGGGCCGCGGTGAGCGCCTCACGACGGAAACGCGCTTGGTAGGACGGGTCTTTCGCGAGACGCGGCGGCAGCAGCTTGACCGCGACGATGCGGTCCTTCTCGGTGTCCAGAGCGCGGTAGACCTCGCCCATCCCGCCACGACCCAGCAGCATCTGCAGCTGGTAGGGACCGAACATCTCCCCCGAACGATCGTCCGCCATCAGCGGACCCGGTCGGACGCGTGACCCCAGGTGCTCATGGTGCGTGAGATTACGCGATCAGCAGGCGCCGCAGGCGGACTGGACAGCGAGGCGTCAACCGGCGGCCTTGCGCGGTGAGTGCCGTGCTCACACCGGCTGCGGGCGCCACTCCGGATCACGGCCCGTCACAGCGAGGATCCGGTGCAGGCTCGAAGCCCCGGGAGCAAGCTCGACCGGTGTGCCCCACAGCTCCGGGACCGGCGCGTTCGGGACGAAGGTGGCCACATGCGCCAGACATGCCTGCAGCGTGTCCTCGGGCAGCTCGAAGGTCTGGCCACTCGCGACGGCGAGGTCCCAGCCGTGCACGACCATCTCCGTGAGAGCGATCTTTCCCCAGGTCGCGTTCGAGAGGCCGACGTCGCCGCCGCTGCTCCCGTCCCAGGCGGCCGAGTCGTCCCATGCGTCACCGAGACCCATGACGTGGGCGACCGGCGAGTCCTCCTCGGAGGACGAGCCTCCGGCGAGGCCGATGAAACCGTGCGCCACCTGGTCTACATGCTCCACCAGGTCGCGAACTCGGTACTCGGCGCACGGAGTCGGTTCGGCCAGGTGTCGGTCGGTGAGCGCCGCGAGCACGTTGCGCATCTCAGCACAGGCCGGCTTCAGATCGATCATGTGTCCTCCTCGGTCGGGGTTGCACCGGTGACGTCGGAGTCGTCGATGCGATCTCGACATTCGCCTTCAGGGACGCATAGCTCGCTCAGCCGGCGTTGGGCAGGCTGGCGCACGACAGCGCTACACCGAGGGCGGTGCTCTGGTAGCCGGGCGGGTCCTCGGAGGGCTTATCGACGTACGCCCACAGCGCGGTGTCGGTGGTGCGCGAGGCGTACAGCCCCTTGCCGACGCAGGGGTAGAAGCTGGGCTGGTACGCCTGTGTCACCTTGCCCATGACCGCGGCCCGACGTGTGGCATCGGTCAGGATCTGCTCCGAGGGTCGACCCGTGTGCTTGCCGCTTGGCGCGCTGGTCACAGGTGCGGTCCCCGTTGCCGATGCAGTGGTGGGAAGAGGGCGATCGGACACGGTGGTGCTGACCGCAGGGAGGGCAGCCGGCGCGCCGTCGTCAAGCAGTCCGGGCGCGACGACGGCGCCGGTCAGCGCGACGGCCGCAGCGCCGACCAGTGCGGGTACGGCCCAACGTCGCCGGCGCGGCGCGCTGGGTGTGGACCCTGCGGCCAGCTGCGGTTGCGTGATGGGACGGCCGGCGAGGGCTTGCTGAGCCGCCCGAGCGAGATCACGCGCGGACGAGAACCGAGCGGCCGGCTCTTTCGCCAGGCAGGTGGCGAATACCGTGTCGAGCGCCGGCGGCAGACCCGGGCGGCTGGCCGACAACGGTGGCGGCGGATCGTCCAGCTGCGCGCGGATGAGGGCACGCTGCGACGTGGCACGGAACGGAGGCGCTCCGGTGAGGCATTCGTACAGCACGCAGCCGAGGGCGTAGACGTCCACCGCGCCCGTCGTCTGTCCGTCGTCCTCGAACCGCTCTGGCGCCATGTACGCGACCGAGCCGACCGCGACGCCGGTGGACGTCATGCGAGTGTCGGTGTCGTTGCTGGCGATTCCGAAGTCGGACAGGTAGGCGTGCTCGCCGGTCAGGAGGATGTTGCCGGGCTTGACGTCCCGATGAACCAGACCGGCCGCATGGGCTGCGTCCAGGGCCGCCGCGATCTGTCCGACGACAGCGACGGCGTGACGCGGGTCGAGGGGACCACCCGAGCGGACGCGGGTCCCGAGGTCCCGGCCATCGACGTACGCCATCTCGATGAAGAGCACGTCGTCGATGGCGCCGAAGGTGTGGATCGGCACGATGTACGGACTCTGGACCCGGGCGGCCGCGTGCGCCTCCCGGCGGAACCGAGCCTGGTAGGTCGGGTCCTGCGCCAGGTCGGGTGGCAGCAGCTTGACCGCGACGATCCGGTCCTTCTCGGTGTCGAGCGCGCGGTAGACCTCGCCCATACCGCCGCGACCGCGCAGCGACAGCAGCTGATACGGGCCGAACATCTGCCCTGAGCGATCGGTCGCAGTCACGACGAGCCAGCGTAGTCACCCGCTGGTTGAGCCGGCATGGTCTCCGGCTCAACCCGGCGGTGTGCGGTCAGTCCTTCTGGCCGTACAGACCAGCGAGGGCGGAGCCGCCTGCCCAGTGGATGTGCTTGATCTTGTTGAGCGTCTTCTTGTCGCCGAAGTACGTCTTGGAGCCGCTCTCATAGAGCGCCCACACGTGCTTGTTGCCGTCGGAGTTGCCGTACGCCAGGCCCTCCATCATCGAGGGGGCGCGCATGCAGAACGACGTGCCATCGGTGAGGTCCGAGGTGTACTTCGAGGGGCGTACCCACACGTTGCTGCGGTTGTCGCGGCCCGACGAGGTGGCGAAGACGTACTTGTCGCCGACGACGGTCATGCCCTGGGTCTTCGAGGGCACCCAACGCTTCTTGCCGGTGTAGGTCAGCTTGCCGGAGCTGCTCGGCTTGTACTGCCACATGCTCTGGTGGCTCTTCTCGGAGAAGTCGCCGGTCCACAGGGTGGTGCCGTTGCCGCCGCCGAGTCCGAGGAACGAGCCTTGGCCGGCGAGGTTCTGCTTGCCCTTCGGCTTGACCGTCTTGCTGGAGTTGGCGCCCGACAGCGCCTTGCGGACCGTGCTGGTCGACCAGTACTGCACGCCGCCCTCGCCGCTGACGTAGACGTGACCGCCGGTCACGACGATGCCGCCCGCGTGTGTGTTGGGGATCAGCATGTGACCCAGGCTCTGGCCGCGGTGCGGGCCGCTGAGCGCGATGCCCCAGATGGCGCTCGAGCCGTCGGGCGTCTTGTTCTGGTTGCCGTCGTGGTAGGCCGAGACGAGCAGGATGTCCTCGCTGGTGCCGTTCCAGTTGTTCCAGTACGCCAGACCCTGCGGCGTGAACTCGCCGTCGTACAGGCCCTTCGGCACCGCCACGCTGTTGTGGAAGGTGCTGTCGTACGTCTTGCTCGCCGACGGGCCGTTGTACGTGTCGTGCGAGCCCGTGGTCGTGCGGCAGTTGGAGTCCTCGGCCGAGGCGGCCTGCGCCGAGACGGTGGTGATCACGCCTCCGGCCACCAGGGCGGTCAAGGCGATCGCTACGGGTCGGGTGGAAAGCATGGTGAGTCTTCTCCTTCGTCGCGCGGCGCTTCCTGTCATTGGTGCGTGCACCGCTTGGGGTCCGACGGGCCCGAGCCGGCTCAGGTTTCGTGCGATCTGATCCCGGATATCCCGTTGCGACGCGCCGTCGAGACTGCTTCGGTCGCGCTATGTCTGCCCTTCGCACCGCACGCCTCCAGCTGCACGCCATCGATGTCCCAGAGGGTGAGCGCATCGCCGAGCGGCAGCCCGCGCCCGACGACGCGTGGGCGGAGGACTTCCCGTGCGACGGCGACACCTTCGGGGCCAGGGCCTTCGTGAGTGCCACCGCCGAGCACGGTGACCAGCGACCGTTCGGCTTCTACCGGGTCACTCGCCTGGCTGACGGGCTCGCTGTCGGGGGAGTCGGGTTCAAAGGGCAGCCGGACGACGGGTGCGTCGAGATCGGCTTCGGCCTGGCCCCATCGGCTCGCGGTCACGGCTACGCCGCGGAGGCAGCCGCTGCCCTCCTCGGACTCGCGACCGAGCAGGGTCTGTCCCGTGTCATCGCCGACACGACCACGGACAACATCGCGTCGCAGCGCACTCTCGAGCGGGCCGGATTCCGCCTCGTGGGCACCGCGGACGGGCTGCGACAGTACGAGATCCTTCTCGGAAGCGGACACCCGGCGTCGTAGCCGCGGCCGCTCGCGAGCTGTTGACCGGGCTACCACCCAGCGAGATCCCCTCGGCGTAGGGGAGGACAGCGGCGACCGGGCGGCGTACAAAGGGGGTGACTGAGCGCACACCGTCCCAGGAGGTTCACCGTGCAGTACCCCCTGATCGTCCGCGACTTCCTCGATCGCGCGACCACCGTCTATCCCGACCGCGTTGCGGTCATCGACGAGCCGGACCAGCCGGCGCCGCCGCTGGGGGAGGGCGGTCGGCTGACGTACGCCGAGCTCGGGCGCCTCGCGCGGGCGCAGGCTGCCAACCTCGAGGCGATGGGCGTGCCCGTCGGTGGGCGCGTCGCCGTCGTGTCGCACAACTCGGCGCGGCTGCTCACGTCGTTCTTCGGCGTCAGCGGCTGGGGCCGAGTCCTGGTGCCGATCAACTTCCGGCTGTCGGTGCCGGAGGTGAAGTACATCGTCGAGCACAGCGGCGCCGAGGTGCTCATCGTCGACCCTGAGCTGAAGCACCTGATCGATGAGGTGGCGTGCCAGCGGTCGTACGTCATCGGTCAGGACGACGAGGCGATCTGGGGCGGGGACGGAGAGCCCACTGAGTGGGAGGGCGACGAGAACGCGACCGCCACCATCAACTACACGAGCGGTACGACGGCGCGGCCCAAGGGCGTACAGATGACGCACCGCAACCTCTGGCTCAACGCCACAGTGTTCGCGTTGCACGGGACCGTCACCGATCGCGATGTCTATCTCCACACGTTGCCGATGTTCCATGCCAACGGATGGGGAATGCCTTTTGGTGTCACCGGAATTGGCGCGCAGCACGTCGTCCTGCGCAAGGTCGACGGTGCCGAGATCCTCCGAAGGATCGACGAGCACGGCGTGACGTTCATGTGCGCCGCGCCGGCCGTCGTACAGGCTGCGCTCGATGCAGCTAAGGACTGGGACGGCGAGATCCCGGGGCGGGACACGGTCCGCATCATCGTGGCCGGTGCGCCGCCGCCGACCCGCACGATCGAGCGGGTGCGCGAAGAGCTCGGGTGGGAGTTCATCCAGATCTACGGGCTGACCGAGACGGCACCGCTGCTGACGATGAATCGCATGCGTTCCGAATGGGATTCGCTCGATGCGACGGAGATCGCGCGCAACTTGGGTCGTGCAGGCGCGCCGGCGATCGGCGTACGGCTGTCGGTGGATGTCGACGGCGAGGTGCTGGCTCAGTCCAACCACAACCTCGAGGCCTACTGGGACAACCCGGACGCGACGGCCGAGGCGCAGTCCGGCAACTGGTTCCACACCGGCGACGGCGGGACGTTCGAGGACGGCTACCTGGCGATCGCGGACCGCAAGAAGGACGTGATCATCTCCGGCGGCGAGAACGTCTCCTCGATCGAGGTCGAGGACGCGCTCATGTCGCACCCGGACGTACGCGAGGTGGCCGTCATCGGCATCCCGGACGAGAAGTGGGGTGAGCAGGTGACCGCGCTGGTCGTGCGTGACGGGGACGTGACCGAGGCTGACTTGGTCGCGCACTGCCGGGCGTCGCTGGCCGGCTACAAGTGCCCGAAGAAGATTGAGTTCCGGGACGAGCTGGCACGGACGGCGACGGGCAAGCTGCAGAAGTTCAAGCTGCGCCAGCCCTACTGGGAAGGCCACGACCGTCAGGTGAACTGACCCGCCCGCCGGCGGCGTCGGGAGAGCGCCCGTCGTATCGAGACCGGGCCGCATGAGAGTGGCCCACAACCTGCACGAGCGGCCCACCACTCGGTGGGCCACCGGTGACACTGGTGGGCCACTCTCGGAGCGGCCCGGCGAGCAACCTTTCGCTGACCTGCTGCGTAGTTCACGTATGGGTGTGTGTTCCCGACGGGTGGCGCTGGGCACGGTGGTGGGCTCCGCCGTGCTCAGCGTCGTCACGGGATGTGATGTCGGTCTGATGCCCGATGAGCCGGCCACCGGTGGCATCGAACCGCCCTCCCGCGATGCGCCCATCCATGCGTACCTGCCCTCACCGGACGGCCGGGTCCTGACGGTGTACGTCAACGGCGGGCTGGGCGACCGCATCGCCTGGATGGGGGTCGCCGCCCTGTCCGCCGCGGAAGTGCGGGTCGAGGGCCATGTCACCAACTCGCTTCCGTCGGGCCCGCGGCCGGCGATCGGCTACACGATGTCCTGGCAGCTCCGGCTCGAGCAGCCGCTGGGGACACGCGTGGTGCGTACGGCCTCGGGCGCCGCGATCCGGCGACTGTCGAAGCCGCCGTTCGACAGTGCTTATCCAACGGCGGCGCCGACTCGGATTCAGAGCTGACCGGGGCCGCCCGCCACGCTGATCGGCGCGAGTGCGGCGCAGGCTGCGACGAGCCATGCCCAGCGCAGAGACCACTCCTGGCGCAACGAGTGATTCAGCAGCAACCAGCCGCCCAGCAGCACGAGGTTGGCGGCCACAGTGACATTCCGCTCGAGGCCAGGGTCGAGGTAAATGAAGCCAGGATCGTTCGACAGCCCGAGTGGCGCGAGCACCTCCGCCTGGAGGATCGGCCAGCCGAACACCATGGGGACGATCGCCACGGAGCCGAGCACGACGTTGACGCCGACGAGCAGCAACCATCGGCCCGCTACTGAGCGCGGGTGGTCGGTGCTGGCGAGCGTCACGTCGACAGACTGGCACGGTCGGCGCATCCACGAGGAGGTCCTGGGAAGCGCGCGCTCCAACGCGCTGTCAAGGCTCAGGACATCGGTAACACTCTTTCGGTCCAGGACATCGGTGACGGTGTCCTGGACCGGATGATGAGTTATGGGTAGAAGTGATGCTGAGCCGATCGGTCCTGAAGTAGCGGCGGCGGTAGCTGCGAAGCATCGAGGCGACTGTGTGAACGTGGCGGCATTTTGTGCCCAGCAGGGCCTGTCGCGTAAGTCGTTCTACAAGTACTTGGCCCGGTTTGCCGCTTCAGGAGTGTCGGGCTTCTACCCCGATTCGCGCCGCCCGCACGCCTGTCCGACAGCCGTCTCGTCCGTTGTCGAGGACCTGATTGTGTTGGCCCGCAAGCGTTTAGAGGATCAGGGCTGGGACGCCGGAGCGAACTCGATCGTGTACTGGCTGCTGGATCACCCCGCTGAGTGGCCGGTCACGATGCACGGTGTCCCATCGCGGTCGACGATCAACCGAGTCCTTAAGCGTCGCGGTCTGCTGGTCCTGGTGCCACGGCGGGCTCCCAGCCGGCATCGGCGTCGGTTCGAGGCCGCCCACCCCAACACCCGTTGGCAGATGGACGGATTCGAGTACACCCTGGCCTCCGGAGCCATCGTTGTCGTGCTGCACCTCGTGGATGACTGCTCACGGATGGACCTGGCTTGCCACGCCGCTCGCAGCGAGAACTCCCAGGACGTGTGGGCGGCATTCGCCGGCGCAGTCCAGAGGTACGGGCTGCCAGCACAGCTGCTCACCGACAACGGCACCGCGTTCTCAGGTCGCCGTCGAGGCTGGACATCGACCCTGGAAACGAACGCCAATGTCCTCGGCGTGCACCACTTCACCTCCTCGGTCGGACACCCGCAAACCTGCGGCAAGGTCGAACGAGCCCATCAGACCTGCTTGAAATGGCTCCGCAAACGCCCGCCTGCCCAGGACCTCGCACAGTTGCAAGACCTGCTGGATCGCTACCGCGAGCACTACAACCATCGGCGGCGTCACCAACATCTCGATGGCCTGACACCAGCCCAGCGCTACGAGCTAGGTCCCAAAGACCAGCCCGGGCCAGCCACGACTGCACCGGTCTATGTAACCCGCCGCATCGTGGCCAAGAACGGCTCCATCGGGATCGAAGGCGTCCTGGTCGGCGTCAGCAAGAAAGTCGCCTCGCAGGAGGTCCTCGTGATCCACCGCGGACGCCACCTGGCCATCTTCATCGGCAACAACCTCATACGCGAGATCACCCTCACTGTCGCCAAAGGTGGCTACCAACGAATCGCCAAAGCGTCACCGAAGTCCTGAACCGCAAACTGTCACCGATGTCCTGAGACATCACAGCGCGTTCCAGCGCGCGCTGCCCAGGACGCAGACCGGACGTGGTCGCCAGCCGCGTCAGTCGGAGAGGTCGACGATCACGGGGGCGTGGTCGGACGCGCCCTTGCCCTTGCGCTCCTCGCGGTCAATCGAGGCGCCGGTCACCCGCGCGGCCAGGGCCGGCGTACCGAGGACGAAGTCGATGCGCATCCCGCGCTTCTTCGGGAACGCCAGCTGCGTGTAGTCCCAGTAGGTATAGACCCCCGGGCCAGGCGTGTGCGGCCGCACCACATCGGCAAAACCCGCGTCCACCATGCCGTTGAACGCCGACCGCTCCGGCGCGCTGGTGTGCGTCCTGCCCGCGTAGTACTCCACGCTCCACACGTCATCGTCCGTCGGCGCGATGTTCCAGTCGCCGGCCAGCACGATCTGCGCCTTGGGGTCATCGGCCAGCCAACCCGCGGCTACCGACCGCAGCTGCGCCAGCCAGTCGAGCTTGTAGCGGTAGTGGTCGTGCTCGAGCTCGCGGCCATTGGGGATGTAGAGCGACCACACGCGTACGCCGCCGCACGTGGCACCGAGGGCCCGCGCCTCCGCGACGGCTGGGTCGCCATAGGTCGGCATGCCAGGAAAGCCGCGCTCGACCTCGTCGATGCCGACGCGGGAGATGATGCCGACGCCGTTCCACTGGTTGAGGCCGTGGTTGACGTAGTCGTAGCCCGAACCCTCCAGCGCCAGCGCCGGGAACTGGTCGTCGCGGCACTTGGTCTCCTGCAGCAGCAGGACATCGAGGTCGTGCCGCTCCAGGACACCGACCACGCGGTCGATACGGGAGCGGACGGAGTTGACGTTCCAGGTCGCGATACGCACGGCCTCACTGTAGGAGCGGCCGCCGACAGCTCAGAGCGTGGTCTCGTAGACGATGAAGCCGCGAAACTCTGCGACCCGGTCGTACAGCCGGCGCCCGGTGACGTTGCTCTCGTGTGTCTGCCAGTAGAGCTGGCTGCACCCCTGCTCGCGCGCCCACTCGCGGACGGCTTCGATCAGCGCGCGAGCGACGCCTTGCCCTCGCGCTTCAGGAGCGGTGAACAGGTCCTGGAGATAGCAGACGTCCGGCGTCGTCGTGCTCGCGTGCACCAGGAAGTGCACGATCCCCACCAGCCGCCCATCGAGCCACGCGCCCCTGGCGTGCATCCGGCTGCCCGTCTCGAACTCCTGCCAGGCGCGCTCGTTGATCTCCGGCGAGCGTCCTCGCCCGTAGAACTCGTGGTAGCCGTCGAACAGCGCCTCCCATTGCTCACGATCTGCCGGCTTTAATCGTTCGATGGTGATCATCTGCCGAGGCTAGGCTCGCGCCGATGCCCAATGACAACGATCGCCTCATTCAGACCCTCCTCAACCTGCGCACCTGGAGCCTGTTCGATGTGGACGATGCGGGTCATGTGCTCGCCGGTCACGATGAGCTTGGCACGATCCAGCTGATCGAGATCGCGCCGGACGGCACCCGAACTCCGTTGACACGCATGCCAACTCGCGTTTCTGGCAAGTACGTGCCGGGGAGACGTGCGGTCGTCGTACAGCATGATGCGGGTGGCAACGAGCTGCATCAGCTCGGTCTCCTCGACCTCACCGCTGCCGCGCTTCCCGCCGGGCCGGACGCCCTCACTCCCCTGGTCGACGACCCCGAGCACATGAACGTGCTGCGTGAGGTCACCGCGGACACGCTCGTCTACTCCAGCAACCGCCGCAACGGCGTGGACATGGACGTGTACGCCCGCGACCTGGCCTCGGGTGAGGAGCGCGCGGTCTACGAGGAGGGCGGCTTCGTCGCCAACGTCGCCCTGTCGCACGACGGCGCTCATCAGGCCGTGACGTGCTACAGCCTTCAGCCGGCATCAACCTCGGTCTCGATCGACGGGGAGCCCCTCACCGCGCCCGACGAGCAGGCGGAGCACGGCGGCGTCGCCTGGTCCGCCGATGACGCGACGGTCATCATGTCGAGCAACCACGATCGCGACATGGCGGCCATCGCGCGCGTGAGTCTTGATGGTTCCCAATGGAATTGGCTCGTTGAGGACGACGAGCACGAGCTCGGCTGCTGGGTGTCGCCGGACGGTCTGGCGATGGTGGTCGGGCGCCACGTGGATGGCGTCTTCGAGCTGGCGGTCCATGAGGCCGACGGCACGCTGCGCTGCCCGATCCGTACGCCCGTGGCCGGCGTGCCGGAGGTCGTCTGGGCGCCCGACGGGTCCCGGGTCGCGATGAGCATCTCGGCTGCCACCGATCCTGGCTCGATCCATCTGGTCGACGCCCGCACCGGCGAGTCGACCGTTGTCGTCGATGCCCTCGAAGGCGTCGACGTCGCAGCCCGCGAACAGCTGGTCACGCCGACCGGTGGCCGAGTGCCGACACCGGACGGCGAGCAGGTCCCGTGCTTCGTCTACGCGGGCTCGTCCGATGCCGACCCCCAGCTGCAGGGTGCGTCAGTCCTGCTGATCCACGGCGGACCTGAGGCGGCGGCGTACCGCAACTTCATGCCGGTGCCGCACGTGCTCGCGGCGGCCGGCTTCACGGTCCTGGTCCCCAACGTGCGTGGCTCGGCGGCGTACGGCAAGCGCTGGGTCTCCCTCGACGACGTCGAGCGTCGGCTGGACTCCGTCGCTGACCTGGCCGCGATCCGCGAGTGGCTGCCGAGCCAGGGTCTCGATCCGGAGCGCGCGGCGCTGTGGGGCGGCTCGTACGGCGGCTACATGGTGCTGGCCGGTGTCTCGACGCAGCCGGACCTCTGGGCGGCCGGCGTGGACATCGTCGGGATGAGCTCGCTGGTCACCTTCCTGGAGAACACGTCGGACTACCGGCGAGCGCTCCGCGAGCGCGAGTACGGCTCGCTGGAGCATGACCGCGCTGTCCTCGAGAAGGCGTCACCGCTGACCTACCTCGACCAGATCCGCGCGCCGCTCTTCGTCATCCACGGCGCCAACGACCCACGCGTGCCGCTGTCGGAGGCCGAGCAGATCAAGGCTGCACTCGACCAGAAGGGTGTCGAGTGCGAGCTGCGGGTCTACGCGGACGAGGGCCATGGGCTGGCGAAGCGTGCCAACCGCCTGGACGCCTATCCGGCCGCGGTCGCCTTCCTCGTACGCCACCTGACGAGAGCCTGACTGGCCGGTCCACGGCGGTGCGAGGCGGCGTACGACGGCCGCGCTCCTAGACTCGCGGCCATGGCTACCGCACTGATCACCGGCGCGAGCGCCGGCATCGGGAAGACCTTCGCCCAACAGCTGGCCGCCAAGGGCCATGACCTGGTCGTCGTGGCGCGCGACGAGGCGCGCCTCGCTGATCTCAAGTCCAGACTCGAGTCCGAGCACGGCATCTCGGTCGAGGTGCTGCCCGCCGATCTGACCGAGCGGCTCGACGTGCAGGACGTCGCCGCTCGACTCGCTGACCCGGCCAAGCCGGTCGACATGCTCGTCAACAACGCCGGCTACGGCCTGAAGAAGGGCTTCCTCGACAACGACATCGTCGACGAGGAGCACATGCTCACGATCCTGGTGCGTACGCCCGTGGTCCTCAGCCACGCGGCTGCGAAGGCCATGCGCGAGCGCGGCCACGGCGCGATCATCAACGTCTCGTCGATGGCCGGCTTCCTCGCGACGGGAACCTACGCCGCGGCCAAGAGCTATCTCACGACGTTCTCCGAGTCGCTGGCCGCTGAGCTCGACGGCACCGGCGTGACCGTCACGGCACTGTGCCCCGGGTTCACTCGCACGGAGTTCCACCAGCGCGCGGGCATCACCCGTCAGCAGCTCCCGGATGCCTTGTGGCTGGATGCCGACAAGCTGGTGTCCCAGTGCTTGCGGGACGTCGACCGCGGCAAGGTGATCTCGGTGCCGGGCGTGCACTACAAGGCCGCGGCCGGACTGCTGGACGTGCTGCCGCGCGGGGTCGCACGCAACTCCGCCTTCAAGTCACGGCACCGCCCGCAGGCGCGATAGCTCTGGAAGGTGCCGACACCGCCCACGGGCTGAACGTGGGCGGCGCCGACTGGCACGGTGTGACGACGCGATGGCGACGCTGAACACGTGCAGCGACCCGGCGCCCGGTAGGACGTCGAGGTCGACAGTCTTGGCCGGATCGATCCGGCTAGCGTGCCGGGACCGGCGGCATCGCCGAGGGCTTGGAGTCCAGCCCCGGACGCAGCTTCTGCCACTGGCCACGAGTGAAGTCCGGGATGGCGACCGGGCGGCCCTTGTCGGCGAGCGACACGACGCTCAACGGGACGGGTGCGCACCAGGCGGCGGAGTCGTACACATCGATGTCCGGCACGAGTCCTGCGCGCATCTGCTGGATGATGCGCCACTGGAGGACGTAGTCCATCCCACCGTGGCCGCTGCCGGCAGCATCGTCCTCGAGCTCCTTCCAGAGCCAGTGGTCGAATTCGCCTCGTAGTGCTTCAAATCCGCGCCATGCGTCGCCGCTGTGGTTCGGCTCGACGTAGACCCGAGCGCCCGTCTTGTCGCCGCCGACGTAGTCCTCGAAGACGCCGTGGCTGCCCTCGAGGCTGTTGATCCTGCTGTACGGCCGGGGCTGGCTGACGTTGTGCTCCGCGCGGATCGTGCGGCCCTGGGCGGTGTTGATCATGCAGGTGGTCAGGTCACCGTTGACGTAGGTCTCTTTCCACGATCGGTGGTCGCGGGGCACGAACCGCTCGCGGTAGTCGGCCAGACCCTTGGGCTCGGTGGACGTCGCGGACAGGGTCGTCATCCGGTCGCCGCGGTTGATGTCCATCGCCGCGGCGATCGGAGCCAGTCCGTGCATCGGGTAGAAGCTGGCTGTGCTGCGGGTGTGCCAGAGGCGACGCCAGTCATCGGTGTAGTAGCCGTCGTTGAACAGCAGTGAACGCAGGTCGTGCAGGTAGCCGCCGTGACCCGAGGTGACATCACCGAAGACGCCCTCGTGGGCCATCTTGAGCATCGCGAGCTCGTTGCGGCCGTAGCTGCAGTTCTCCATGAGCCACAAGTGTTTTCGCGTCGACTCCGACGTGTTGACCAGGTCCCAGAGCTCGCTCAGCTGCGTGGCGATGGGCAGCTCGACTCCGACATGCGCGCCGGCCTTCAGGGCCGCCTTGCCATGGGTGTAGTGGAACTCCCAGGGCGTCGCGATGTAGACCAGGTCGAGCTCTTCGCGGCTGAGCATCTGCTCGTACGACGTGCTCGTGCCGCCGTACTCCTTCGGCCGGGGCTTGCCCTTGGCGGCGACACGGTCGGCAGCCGTCTTGGCGCGGTCGGCGCGGATGTCGCAGACGGCGACCACCTGCGTACCGGGCACGTCGGTCCAGCCGGTGACCATTCCCATGACGCGGTTGCCGAGGCCGATCAGACCGATCTTGACGGTCTCGACGGCGGCGAACGGCACGTTGGCCATTGATCGCTGGCCGGTCGCGCGTGGGGGCTCGGCAGCTGTGGCGCGAGCGCTCGCGCCGAGCAGAACGCCTCCGGCCACAGCCCCACCGAGCACGGTCCGGCGGGACCAGCCTGAGGGCTCGGCGGTCGCTTCGTGGTGAGCATGACCAGGTGCGGATGCATCGTGCATGACTGACTCCCTGGGAGGTGGCTGCGGTGTCCATCACCCTGATGGGGGCCGGCGAGCGTGTCAACAAGTGCACGAAAACTTGGACAAACAATCACTAACGATCATTCAGGTGGTATCGAGCGCGGACCAGCGCCCGGCTAGGCTCGGGAGCCGTGACTGACGCTGCCAACTCCGCCGACCGCGACGCGCTCCTGCAGATCATCCGTGACGAGGCCATCGTGCACGGCACGGTCACGCTCTCCTCGGGCAAGGAAGCCGACTACTACGTCGACCTGCGCCGCGTCACCCTGTCCGGGGCCGCCGCACCGCTCGTCGGTCGGGTGATGCTCGAGCTCACCCGGGACCTGTCGTACGACGCCGTCGGCGGCCTGACCATGGGAGCCGACCCGGTCGCGACAGCGATGCTGCACGCCGCCTCCGAGGACGGTCGGGCGCTCGACGCATTCGTCGTTCGCAAGGCAGGCAAGGCGCACGGTCTCCAGCAGCGCATCGAGGGCCCGTCGATCAAGGGTCGGCGAGTGCTCGTCGTCGAGGACACGTCCACCACCGGTGGCTCTGCTCTCGAGGCTGTCGCCGCCTGCCGGGAGGCCGGTGCCGAGGTCGTCGGGGTGGCCGTCATCGCTGACCGCGCGACCGGTGCCAAGGAGCGCGTCGAACAAGACGTGCCCGTCTACGAATTCGCTTACGGCCTGGACGATCTCGGGCTCGCGTGACTCTCACGATCACGTCCCATCTCGGGCTGGCCAGCCCGCCTGATGGCGCACTCGACGTCCTGACGGACGCGTTCGCCGAGCCGCCGTACGGCTACGACCGCGCGAGGTTCGAGCGACGCCTCGAGCAGTGGTCGTCGTACGCCGAGGTGCCCGGCTTTCGTACGGTCACGGCCCATCGCGACGGTCAGCTGGTCGGCATCGCTTGGGGTTGGAACTCCGGTGTCGGCAGCTGCGCCGGACTCCCTGGATATCGCGAGCTCTACACACGTCTGGAAGCCAAGCCGTGGGGCTCCGAGCTGCGAGGGGTCGAGGTTGTCGAGCTCGGCGTCGCTCGCAGCGAACGCGGCACGGGAGTGGGGCGTCAGCTGCTCGATCGTCTGGTCAGCGGTGGGCCGGGCTGGCTGATCGCCTATGCCGAGGCGCCCGCAGCGCAGTGGTACGCCCAACGTGGCTGGCGTCGTCTCGGGCCTCTCGAGGGCGAGCCTCCGCTCCTCGTCTTCGCGGCGCCGGAGTGAAGGGCGCCCGACTGAAGAGTCAGCCGACGTTGGCCTGGGTGACGTCCAGGTCGGCGGGTGCGCGTACGACGGCGACATCGCGCATCATGCGCGCCACGATCTGAGCCGCCTCCCTCGCCGCGTCCTCGGCCAGCCCGATCCCGACCGGCTTCGTCCGCGGCAGCCACAGCTGCAGGGTTGCGGTCTCGCGCGCCTGAGGCCAGCCCAGTGCCTCCAACGACTCTCGCTCATCGGGAGACCACACCTCGGCGACGGAGTCGAGGAGCACGCAGTCGTCGTCGCGGAGCAGCTGCACCCATGGGGCCGCGACCGACCGGACCTCGCTCTCGCGCCAGAAGGCCCACGCGCTCGGCTTCTCCTCAGCCGTGAGTGGTGTGCTGCGCGGCGGTGCGCCGATCACGATGTTGTCATCCACGCGATTGGCCAGAAGGGCACTGGTCAGCGACTGCTGCCACGACTCCCAGGACGCGGTCTCGAGCCGAAGCGGGCGGTAGTCGGTCCCCATGGGCTGAGCCTCGCACGTCCGTCCACGGACTGTGGGTCAGTCCTCGCTGAGGCGCTCTCCGCCGCGGATCGTGTCGGGGTCGATCTCGCCGTTGCGCACGCGTGCTTCCAGATAGACGCGAGCCATGATCGCCACGACGAACGGCGACAGTACGAAGCTCGCGACCCCGGTGCCGATCGAGCTGTTGGCCATGAAGCGTGCGCCCTGGGCCAGGTCGGTCGCGTGCGAGAACCCTTGCGACGGCTCGACATAGTCCAGCGCGACCCGCTGGACGACCTGGCCGATGGCCGTACCGATGACACCGACCACGACGCCCGTGCTGATCAGCACGCCGAACACCCGCGGTTTGAGGTCGCCGGACGTCAGCTCGACCGACCGCCAGGGTGCGAGCAGTGGGCCGACCCGCTCCACGGACATCACCTGTGGCGCCAGGATGAACCGCAGGAACAGGTAGAAGAAGAGACAGGCGGCGGCGAGCAGGACGAGTCCGGCGAGCACCGCGAGGAGAGGGTGATCGTTGCCGATCGCCCACGCGACGCCGGCGCCGAGCGCACCGTTCACCAGGACGACGGGGATCAGGCCCGGCAGCATGAGCGGCCACGCCCGCAGGACCGAGTAGGTGCCGACCGGGAGGAGCCGGCTGACCGGCGTACGCAACCGTTGTGCGTCATCGATCGTGGCCGGGTTGAGCACCATCGAGACGCCGATCCCGAGCATCACGGCGAGCGTGCCGACGGCGAATCCGAGCCCGCTGATGGCGACGAGGGAAAAGTCGGTGTCCGCGGCGCCCTTCGCCTCTGCCCGGTCCTGCGCGAGCCGCGACATGAGCACCGACGGGAGGGTGCCGACGAGGGCGGCCACGAGGGAGACGCCGAAGTAGAGCAACGGTCGCCTGAGCACCGCCTTGATCGCATCCGAGACGAGCCGCGCATCACGGAACTCGGCTGCCGCGGCCGCCCTGCTCGTCGTTGCCATGGCCGCACCCTCCCACGTGATGGCGGCCACGAGTTGGCTGCGAACCGCGTGCTTGCGTCGCGATGGGCCGGCATCATCTGCACATGAGGCAGGTGCTGGTCTGGTGCGGAGCGATCTTCGGCGTGGCCGTGGTCCTGTACGGCTCGTTGATCTGGTGGCTGCTCGCATCGACAGCAAACGTGGACTGACAGGTGGACGGTCCTTCGCGCTTCGCCCGGCTACGCAGCTGGCGGGAGCGGCACCGGGTGATGTCGACGTTCGTGCTCCTGCTGGTTCTCTTCATGATCAAAGGCCTCCTCGAGCTCGATGCCCGAGACGACTTCGTGGGCTTCGTGCTCCTGGTTGTGCCCGCTGTCGCCGCGCTCACCCTGTTCGGCGCACTCTTGAACCGTGCCGAAGGCTGGGTGCGAGCCAGGTGGAGTCGACGCAAGACCGGGTGAGGTCGGCCTCGCCTGTCGGGCCGACCGTGGGTGGTCAGTCGTCGATGCGTTGCAGGGCGTACAGGGCGGTCCTGGCGATGCCGGTCGAGCTGACCTGCTTGCGCAGCATGGTGAGCGCGTGGCGGCGCGCGGCCGGATCGTTGGTCCGGTCTCGAACTTCGGCGCCGTACGCCGCGAAGTCCTGGACCGCCCACGAGCACAGGTAGTACGCCAGCCTCAGCGGATCGACCTCAACGTCGCCATAGCCGTCAAGGAACCACTCCTGCTGTCGCGCGCTGATCGGTGCCGTTGCGATGACACCGCCGAGCACGAACATCAGGTCGCGCTCACGAGGCGCTATCACGGCCCCGTCCCAGTCGATCAGATTGAGCGAATCATCCTCTGCCAACAGGAGATTCGCCGCATGTGCATCGCCGTGACAGAGCACCGGAATCATCGGCTGCGAGCGCAGGCGGGCGCCGATGACGTCGATCGCGTGCAAGATCGTGGTGATCTCGTCGCGGTGCGCCTCGAAGAGTTCCAGGAGCGCCGCGGTCAGCTCGTCGACGGGACGAAGCCGTACGCCGGCCGCCTCGCTCGCGATCGACCGCACCGTCGCGCGACCGGGCACGTGATGCGTCTCGCGCGGCAGCAGGCTGTCGAGGTCGCAGGGGAGACGTGTGGTGTGCACCCGAGCCAGCAGCTCGCCGTACGCCCGCCAGTGACCCTCGGTCATGTCGACGGTGTACGCCGGCCGCCCGTTGATCCAGGGCGTCACCGTCACCTGGAGTCCGCCGAGGTCGAACCACGGTCGACCATCGCGTGCGGGCAGGGGGGCCGTCGCGCCGTCGATGCCGCGGTCGACGAGGTAGCGAGTGACGAGGAGCGTTGCAGGAGAGACAGATCGGGTGATCTTGATGGCGTACGCACGGCTATCGACATCGACGGCGCGCAGCACGCGCGCGGAGATGTCCTCGCCACCATCGACGTCGGTCAGGCGAACCACCTCGAGGTGGTGCTCGCGACGTACGGCATCGAGCACCGCCTCCGTCGAGACGGATGTCCGAGTCAGCCGCCAGGTGCTCACGCTCCGAGCCTATCCACATCCCCCGTCTCGGCGGATCAGGTGTCCTGTGGATGAACATGGTTGCTCAGAGGGGATGTGGATATCTTTGATGCGCGAATAGCGCTGGTAACAAACAAGATTCGATAGATTCGATCTTGCGTCGACGATGCGAACACCTGTACGGTCGGGGCATGGCTCAAGTGACCATCGACCATCGACCAACGGCTGGAGTGGCAGGACCGGGTGCCGCCCGGTCCTGCAGCTGAAGCCGTGCATGCTGCCGTCGAGGCGGCGCGGGCGCTGGCCGGGCTGCCGGAGGCGTTGCATCAGGTCGGGTCGGCGGATCTTGCGGGGTTGGTGGAGCTGCTGGGTGCCTTGAGTGATCGGGTGCAGGCGTGTGTGGTGATGGTCGCGGCGGAGGCGTTGGAGCGGGGTGTGGTGCGGGAGTCGCAGGCTGCCAGCGCCAGCCAGTGGGTGGCCACTCATGCGGGCCACCTTGAGCCGGGTGAGGCGTCGCGGGTCGCGACTGTTGCTGCTGCTGTGAATCAGCCCGACAACGTGCTGCTGCGGGAGGCGGTCGCGACGGGGGCGTGTAGTGCGCGGGCGGCGCAGGTGGCGTTGCGGGAGCTGGGCAGGATCCTGCCGGTGCTGCCGGGTTTTGCTCGCCAGGAGTGTTTGGCGTACTTCGTGCAGGTGGCCGCGGCTGGTGGTGGTGCTAGGGAGCTGCGGCATCTGTCGCGGTGGTTGGTCGCCACGTATGCCGGTGACTGGCTTGAGGATCAGGATGCGGCGTTGGAGCGGGTTGAGGAGTTGTCGTGGTCGGATCTGCCGGGTGGGTTGCGGCGGTTCATCGTGGATCTGGCGCCGGGGAACGCGGCGCGGTTGGTGGCTGCGGTTCAGGCGGGTGCTGCACCCCAGCCGACCGTCGACCCGGATACGGGCGGGCAGTGCCCGGATCCGCGGAGTCCGGGGAAGCGGCGCGCGGATGCGTTCATGGACCTGCTGAACCTGGCTGAGTCGGCGGACGCCTCGACCTCGCACGGTTCGACGACCAAGCTCGTGGTCACGATGGGCTTGGACGACCTTCGCGCCGAACAGACGAGCGGTCGAGCGGGTGGTGGGCTCGGGGTGACCAGTCTGGGTGACACGATCGATGCCGGCACGATCCGGCGGATGGCCTGCGACGCGGACATCATCCCGATGGTCCTGGGATCACGCTCCGAACCGTTGGACGTCGGCCGGGAGCAACGCCTGGTCAAGGACGGACTACGCACCGCGGTCGTGGCCCGAGACCGGTGCTGCACCTTCCCCGGATGTGATCGACCGCCAGGGTTCTGTCAGGTCCATCACGTGCAGCCCTGGTACCTCGGCGGGAAGACCTCGCTGCTGAACTCAGCCCTGCTCTGCCGCCGCCACCACACCATCGTGCACCGCGACGACCTGACCGCCACCGTCACGCCCTTCGACGTGACGTGGACCGTGAACGCGCCTCCTCGGCGGGATATGAGCGCCGTCCTTCGCGGTGACACCGGTGATGCGGGGTCCGGCCCTGACCCTGGGACGCCCGGCTCGGCGCCGCGATGTGACTCAGGTCTCGTCGGGTCGCCGGCCGGCGCTGAGGGGACGTAAACCCGCAGGTCAGCGGGGTCGTACAGACACTTCTCACGGCCGTGTCGTCGTGGTGTGAGCGAAAGGTGACACCCGCGAAACGGAACCGAGGTGCTGGCGGTAACAGCCCGCTCCTTGACTTCCGGGCAATCGCTCGCCACCCAGGTGGGCGCTGCTCCGGGAGGCCCGCATGGCAGCAACCGTGGCCGAGTCCACCACCACAGCACCCCCGTCCGTCGCTGGGTTGCACCGCAGGTCCGGGCGCTGGATCGACGGCTGGGACCCCGAGGACACCATCCAATGGGCCGCCGAGGGCCGTTCCGTCGCCCGGCGCAACCTGTGGCTGTCCGTCTTTGCGGAGTTCCTCGGTTTCGGGGTCTTCGCCCTCTGGGGCATCGTCGTCCCGCAGCTGAAGAACTATGGGTACGCCGGCGCCGCAGCTCTGTCGGACACACAGCAGTTCTGGCTCATCTCGATCCCCGTGCTCGTCGGGGCGACACTGCGCATCCCGTACACCTTCGCGGTCCCGAAGTTCGGCGGCCGCAACTGGACCATCGCCTCGGCGCTGCTCCTGCTGTTCCCGACGGTCGGCCTGGCACTTGCCGTCGGCGCGACGGCTCCTTTCCCCGTCCTGGTCATGATGGCGGCCCTCGCCGGGCTCGGTGGAGGCAACTTCGCCTCGTCGATGGCCAACATCTCCTTCTTCTTCCCGCAGGCGGAGAAGGGAAAGGCGTTGGGATTCAACGCGGCTGGAGGGAACCTGGGTACGGCCGCTGTCCAGTTCGCGGTGCCGCTGGTGGTTGTCATCGGTGCGGCTGCCACGACCAAGAACCCAAATCTCAACCTCGCGGGTTGGATCTTTGTCCCCTTGATCGCGCTGTCCGCCTTCCTGGCCTGGCGGTGGATGGACAACCTGTCGTCAGCCAAGGCTGACCCGCGCAGCTTCGCTGTCGCCGCTCGCCGCAAGCACACCTGGGTGCTGTCGTTCATCTACTTCGGCACGTTCGGCTCGTTCATCGGCTTCGCCGGCGCGTTTCCCAAGATCATGACCGACGCGTTCCCTGATCACGGTCTGAAGCTGGCCTTCCTCGGTGCGCTGGTCGGCTCCGTCGCGCGACCGCTGGGCGGCATCGTGTCCGACCGGTTCGGCGGGTGGATCGTCACCGTGATCTCGTTCGTAGCCATGGCGATTGGCGCACTTGGAGCCATCTATGCGCTGAAGGAGCACAGCTTCGGCCTGTTCATGGCGACCTTCCTGCTGCTGTTCGTGTTCACCGGTGTCGGCAACGGCTCGATCTACCGGATGATCCCGGCGGTCTTCCACGCCACCAGTGGGGATGACGCGGAGGCGCAGCGCATCACCCGACGTATCGCGGCGGGTGCGATCGGGATCGTCGGAGCGGTCGGTGCGTACGGCGGTTTCGTGATCCCCCAAGGCTTCTCGTACGCCAAGTCGCACACCATCGACGCCGCGCACAAGACCGGGACGATCATCCCCGCGCTCTGGGTGATCATCGCGGTCTACCTGGTGATGGCCGCGACGACGTGGGCTGTGTACGGCCGCAAGGGAACTGATCTCAGCGAGGCTCGAATCTGATGGCCCCCGCGACCGTCACGGACACTCACTGCCCGTACTGCGCGCTCCAGTGCGCGATGCGGCTGACCGTGGACGACACGGGCGTGACGGTCGAGCCACGAGACTTCCCGACCAACCGGGGCGGGTTGTGCCAGAAGGGCTGGACCTCGGCCGCCCTCCTCACAGCACCCGACCGGATCACGACGCCACTCATCCGCAACGGCGCGGGTGAGCTGGCTCCGGCGAGCTGGGACGAGGCGTACGACCTGATCGTGCGCACCGTGGCCACGGTGCAGTCGGAGAGCGGGAGCGATGCTGTCGCAGTGTTCGGCGGCGGGGGTCTGACCAACGAAAAGGCATACGCCCTCGGCAAGTTCGCGCGAGTGGCGCTGGGCACGGCGATGATCGACTACAACGGTCGGTTCTGCATGTCATCCGCCGCGGCCGCCGGCAACCGGGCCTTCGGTCTCGACCGCGGCCTGCCATTCCCTCTCGCGGATCTCGGTGACGCGGACGCCATCCTCCTCGTCGGCAGCAACCTCGCGGAGACGATGCCGCCTGCGGTCCAGCACATCGCCCCGGTCCGGGAGAGGGGCGGACTCATCGTCATCGACCCACGTCGTACGCCGACCGCGCAGCTCACCGAGGACGGTGGCGGTATCCATCTGCAGGCTCTCCCCGGCACCGACATCGTGGTCCTGCTCGGACTGCTCCACGTCGTCATCGCCGAGGCCGGTGTGGACGAGGAGTATGTCGCAGAGCGTGTCAACGGTTGGGAGGCCGTGCGACGCTCGGCCGCACAGTGGTGGCCGGAGGCTGTCGAGCGAGCCACAGGCGTACCCGCTTCTCAGATTCGTTCTGCAGCAAGGGAACTGATCGCCGCGAGCCCCGCGCGCGGCGGTCGTGGAGCGTACATCCTCACGGGTCGCGGAGCGGAGCAGCACGCGCACGGCACCGACACGGTGACCGCGGCGATCAACCTGGCTCTGGCGCTCGGCCTGCCGGGACGCGTCGGCAGCGGTTACGGGTGCGTGACCGGTCAGGGCAATGGGCAGGGCGGTCGCGAGCACGGTCAGAAGGCCGACCAGCTGCCGGGGTACCGCAAGATCGATGACCCCGCCGCGCGGCAGCACGTCGCGAGCGTCTGGGGGGTCGACGTCGACGCGATCCCGGGACCCGGCGTACCCGCTGTCGAGCTGCTGTCACGGCTCGGCGAGGCCGACGGGCCGAGAGTCCTGATGGTGCATGGCGCGAATCCGGTGGTGAGCGCGCCAGATGCCGCCCAGGTGCGACGACGGATGGCGGCGCTCGACCTGCTTGTGGTGTGCGACTTCGTACCGTCCGAGACGACTCAGCTCGCTGACGTCGTGCTGCCGATCACCCAGTGGGCTGAGGAGGCAGGGACGATGACATCGCTTGAGGGGCGAATCCTGAGGCGGCACAAGGCGGTCGAACCGCCGACCGGAGTACGTGATGAGCTGACCATCCTGCATGACCTGGCGGAGCGGCTTGGGTCGGAGGCGGCGTTCTCCGTCGAGCCGTCCGAGGTCATGGACGAGCTCGCGCTGGCCAGCGCCGGGGGAGTTGCGGACTATGCCGGTGTCAGCCACGACCGACTCGACGACGGTCCGCCGCTCTACTGGCCGTGCCCGACGCCCGAGCATGAAGGCACCCCAAGGCTTTTCCTCGATCGGTTCGCGCACGCGGACGGCAAGGCCGTCATGGTCGACGTACGGCCCACGCCGGTGGACGACGACCTGCGCGCCGACGCTCCGATGTACCTCATCACCGGCCGGCTGTTGCAGCACTACCAGTCGGGCGCGCAGACCAGGCGGGTGCGAGCCCTGGTCAAGGCGCAGCCGCACGGTTTCGTCCAGATCCACCCGGTTGCCGCGCAGCGTCTGGGGATCGAGGAGGGCGAGCGGGTCCAGGTCACCTCCTCCCGTGGCACGGCGGTCGCGCCCGCTCGGCTCTCGGACGAGGTCCGTCCGGACACGGTGTTCATGCCGTTCCACTTCGGCGGCGACGCCTGCGCCAACGACGTGACCAACCCCGCCACCGACCCGATCAGCGGGATGCCCGAGTTCAAGGTCTGCGCCGTCAGCGTCTCCCGCCTCGACCCGGCCGCAGAGGTCGTCGCATGAGGCCACACCGCGTGGTCGTCGTCGGGCACGGCATGGTCGCCGCGCGCTTCCTGGACGATCTGGATCGACTGTCCCGTACGACGTCCGCTCGCCTTGACGTCACGGTGCTGGGTGAGGAGCCGTACGAGCCGTACAACCGGCTCATGCTGAGCGAGGTCATCGCTGGGAGGGCCGATCTCAACGCACTCACGCTGCCCGCGGCGCCCGCCGCGATGGCGGTTCATCGAGGCAGCCGGGCTGCGGTCCTCGACCGCGACCGCCACTTGGTCATCGATGAGTTCGGCCGCGAGCACCCTTATGACACAGCCGTTCTCGCGACCGGATCAGCCGCGCGCATCCCTCCGATCGAGGGACTGCACGATGCTGAGCACGGCCTGTCCGGCGTCCGTGCGCTGCGGAGCATCGACGACTGCCGCGAGCTGCTCGCCGCGTGCAGCCGGGTCCGTCATGTGACGGTGCTGGGGGCGGGATTGCTGGGCGTCGAAGTCGCTTGTGGGCTTCGCACCCGCGATGTCGAGGTCACTGTCGTGCACCTCGGTGAGCACGTGATGGATCGTCAGCTCGATAGCACCTCAGCGGCGGTTGCCAGCCGGACGCTGCAGGACCTCGGCATCGACGTACGTGCGGGGGTCGGCCTCGACCAGGCCGTCAGGGACGGTGCGAGTGTCACCGAGGTCGTCCTGAGTGACGGTTCACGTGTCCGCACGGACCTGGTCGTCCTGACCGCGGGCGTGGCTCCGCGCGTTGAGATCGCTTCTGCGGCAGGGCTTCCCGTCGATCTCGGCATCGTTGTCGGCAGCGACCTGCGCTCACCGGCGGACCCATCGGTCGCCGCTATCGGCGACTGCGCCCAGACACCCGACGGCTGCCCAGGTCTACTCGCTCCCGGATGGGACCAAGCCCATCGCCTCGCCACCGACCTCGCTGGTCGAGTAGGCGAGCCCAACCCCTCCGGTCGAGTAGGCAAGCCCAACCCCGCTGGTCGAGTAGGCGAGCCCCCCAGGGCGAGCCGTATCGAGACCACCGACACGGCGGACGTCGAGTCTCCCCAGGACTCAACGGGTCTCGATACGCCCTCGGCTAGCGCCTCGGGCTACTCGACCAGCGGTACGAGTGTGGTGAAGCTCAAGGCGGTTGGACTGGAGATGGTGACGCTCGGCGAACCGCTGCCCACGGACGAGCTCGCCCCCGACGCCGGTCGCGTCGTCTCGCTGGTCGACGCCCGAGCCCGCCGGTCCGTCCGCGTCGCGATCCGCGACGAGATGGTCGTGGGCGCGGTCTGCATCGGTAGCCCGGACGTTGCCGCGGACCTCACGGTGGCGTACGAGCGTCGTACGCCGATCCCGACCGACCCGGCACTGCTGCTCGTCCGCGGACCGGCGGGCGCCGGCGTACCCACGGTTCAGACCCCGACGGCGATGCCCGGGTCGGCGACGGTCTGTCGCTGCAACGGCGTCACCAAGAAGGAGATCGTCGACGCCCATGTCTGCGGCGACCGCTCCGTGGCCGAGGTCGCCTGCCGGACCCGCGCGACGACCGGCTGCGGCGGCTGCACCGGCATCGTCCAGGGCCTCCTCGACTGGATGGACGACGTCAATCCCACCTCGATCGAACCCGACGATCGACCTGCCTTTCCGTCAGCCCTCGTGCACCAAACGTCACAACGATCGTCAAGGCAGCAAGGAGAGACGGTATGAGGCATCCCCAGCAGGTTGTCGTTGTCGGGGGCGGCATGGTCGCCCACCGATTCGTCGAGGCCCTCCGCTCCCGCGACGACGAACGGCGTTGGCACGTAACGGTTCTCGCGGAGGAACCACGCCCGCCGTACGACAGAGTCGCCCTGACGTCGTACTTCACCGGCCGTGACCCCGAGGATCTCAACCTCGGTCACGAGGACTTGTGGGCCGACCCGTCGGTCCGGCTGCGCAAGGGCATCGCCGTGACGAGCATCGACCGGGACGCGCAGCAGGCGACGCTGTCCACCGGCGAGACGATCGCGTACGACCACCTCGTGCTGGCAACCGGGTCGTACGCCGCCGTGCCGCCGGTCAAGGGCAAGGACACTCGGGGCTGCTTCGTCTACCGCACCATCGACGATGTCGCCGACCTGCGCGGCTACGTCGAGAAGCTCCGCGCCGACCACCCCAGCCGGCCCGTCCGCGGCGCCGTCATCGGTGGCGGTCTGCTCGGGCTCGAAGCCGCCGGCGCGCTGCAGGCTCTCGGCGCCGAGTCGACGGTTGTCGAGTTCGCGCCTCGCCTGATGCCGTTGCAGGTGGACCCCGGTGGCGGTCAGGAGCTGCGCCGCCTCATCGAGAACCTCGGCGTCGACGTTCGTGTCGAGACCGCGACCTCCGAGGTCGTCTCTCGTCGCGGTGTCGTCAGTGGGATGAAGTTCGCCGACGGCGAGCGGATGGAGGTCGAGGTCGTCATCTTCGCGACGGGCGTCCGGCCCCGCGACGAGCTCGCTCGCACCGCCGGCCTGGACGTGGGCGAGCGCGGCGGCGTGATCGTCGACGACGCCTGTGCCACCAGCGATTCCGCGATCAGTGCCATCGGTGAGGTGGCGTGCATCGAGGACCGTGTGTGGGGGCTGGTCGCCCCGGGCTACGCCATGGCCGAGATCGCGGTCGACCGGCTGCTCGGGGGTGACGCCACGTTCCCCGGCGCTGACTCCTCCACCAAGCTCAAGCTCCTCGGTGTCGACGTCGCATCCTTCGGCGACGCCTTCGCCACCACGCCCGGCGCGCTCGAGATCGTGTACGCCGACTCGGTCACCGGCGCGTACAAGAAGCTCGTCGTCTCGGACGACGCGAAGACCTTGCTGGGCGGCATCCTCGTCGGTGACGCATCGGCGTACGCCGCGCTCCGGCCCATGGTTGGGCGTGAGCTCCCGGGCGACCCGTCGTCGTACATCGTGCCCGAATCTGCAGGCGGTGCAACAGGACTCGAGCTGCCGGACGACGCTCAGGTCTGTTCCTGCAACAACGTGGACGCCGGCCGCATCCGGTGCGCGGTCAGCGAGGACGGCTGCGACCTGGCCGGAGTGAAGGGCTGCACCAAGGCGGGTACCAGCTGTGGTGCCTGCGTACCGCTGGTCAAGAAGCTCGTCGAGGCCGAGCAGGAGAAGGCCGGCATCACGGTCGACCGCAGCCTGTGCGAGCACTTCGCCATGACGAGAGCGGAGCTGTTCAAGGCCGTACAGGTCAGCGGCCACACGACTTTTACGCAGATCATCGAGCGGCACGGGAGCGGCCGCGGCTGCGACATCTGCAAACCCGTCGTCGGCTCGATCCTGGCCAGCCTCAACAACGGCCACATCCTGAGCGGTGAGCAGGCGACGCTGCAGGACACCAACGACCATGTCCTCGCGAATCTGCAGAAGGACGGCACCTACTCGGTCGTCCCGCGCATCCCCGGCGGCGAGGTCACGCCCGAGGGCCTGATCGTCATCGGTGAGATCGCGCGGGACTTCGGGCTCTACACCAAGATCACCGGCGGCCAGCGCATCGACATGTTCGGTGCGCGCATCGATCAGCTGCCGGCCATCTGGCAGCGGCTGGTCGACCACGGCTTCGAGTCGGGCCACGCCTACGGCAAGTCGCTGCGCACGGTGAAGTCCTGTGTCGGATCGACGTGGTGCCGGTTTGGCGTCCAGGACTCGGTGGGCATGGCGGTGGAGCTCGAGCTGCGTTACCGCGGTCTGCGCAGCCCCCACAAGCTCAAGGTCGGCGTCTCCGGCTGTGCCCGCGAGTGCGCCGAGGCGCGTGGCAAGGACGTCGGTGTGATCGCCACCGAGAAGGGCTGGAACCTCTACGTCGGCGGCAACGGCGGCCAGACGCCGAAGCACGCGGTGCTGCTGGCGGAGGACCTCGACAGCGAGACGCTCATCCGCAGCATCGACCGGTTCTTCATGTACTACATCCGCACCGCCGACCGGCTGCAGCGCACCGCCCCCTGGCTGGAGGAGATCGAGGGCGGGATCGAGCACGTACGAGCCGTGGTCCTGGAGGACAGCCTCGGTATCGCCGACGATCTCGACCGGGCGATGGCCGAGCACGTCGGCGCCTACCGCGACGAGTGGGCCGAGGTGCTGGCCGACCCGGCCAAGCTGGCCAAGTTCACCTCCTTCGTCAACGCTCCCGACCGCGCGGACGCCTCGCTCACCTACGTGATGGAGCGCGGCCAGCGCCGCCCGGCCAACGCGCACGACCGCGAACGTGCGGCCAGGGGAGAGGTCGAGCTGATCACCGCCGACCGCGATCCGGTCGTCATCGCGGGCACCCGTCTCGAGGTGCGATCATGACTTGGACGGCGGTGTGTCGGCTGGAGGAACTGCAGCCGGAACGCGGCGTCGCGGCCCTGGTCGGCGAAGCCCAGGTGGCGCTCTTCCGGCTGCTGGACGGCACGGTGCTCGGGATCGACCACACGGACCCGTTCAGCGGGGCCAACGTGATGGCCCGCGGCATCGTGGGCACGAAGGTCGTGGAGGGCGAGGAGGTCCCTGTGGTGACCTCACCGATGTACAAGCAGGTGTTCGACCTGCGTACGGGTGTCTGCCTCACGGACGGGGCGACGATGCCGGACCGAGGGAGCCTGCGACCTCGGCCGGAGGAGGAGGGTCGTCACATGGACTCAGGGAACGAGACCGTCACCCTCAAGACCTGGCTCGTCCGTGTGAACGGCGAAGCGGTGGAGGTGAAGGATGCACGCACTTGACCTGACGGGTCGGTGGGTTCTGGTGCTCGGCGGCGGTCCGACCGCAGAGCAGCGAGTACGCACCCTGCTCGCCGAGGGTGCCCGCGTGCGCCTTGTCGCGCCGCATGCCTGCGAGGGCGTACGAGACCTGGCCGCCCACCATGACGACGTCACCTGGGAGCGGCGCGATGTCGTACGCCGGGACCTCACCGATGTCTGGCTCGTCTCCTTGCAGGAGGTCGACTCCGCCCGCGACGAGCTGGTGCGGACTTGGTGCGAGGCCGACCGGATCTGGTGTGAGGGCATCGACAGCCGAGTCGTGACGACCACCGACCTGGACGGCTACTCCATCGCTGTCGACGGACCCGACACCGAGCTGGCTCGGCAGGTGCTCGCCCAGCTCACCACGGCACTGCAAGAGGGCGACGTCGCCCTACCGGCCCGGCGTACGGGCCAGGGCAAGGTCGTCCTCGTCGGGGGCGGACCCGGCAGCCCCGAGCTGCTGACCCTGCGGGCGCGCCGCGAGCTGGCCCGCGCGGACGTCGTGGTCACCGACCGTCTCGCTCCGACCGAGGTGCTGGCCGAGCTGGCGCAGCACATCGAGGTGATCGACGTCGGCAAGACGCCCTACCACCACCCCATCCCGCAGCCCGAGATCAACCGCATCCTCGTCGAGCGCGCCCAGCGCGGCCAGCACGTCGTCCGGCTCAAGGGCGGCGACCCGTTCGTCCTCGGCCGCGGTGGCGAAGAGCTGCTCGCCTGCCGCAAAGCGGGCGTCGAGGTCGAGGTCGTGCCGGGCGTGACCAGTGCGCTCGCAGCACCCGCAGCCGCCAATATCCCTGTGACACATAGGGGTACGGCGACCGGTTTCCTCGTCGTGTCCGGCCACGACGAGATGGAGACCTCCATGCTCGCCGAGTGGCCAGGCACGATCCTCGTCCTGATGGGCATGAGCCGGCTGCACGAGCTGACCTCCCGGCTGCTGCGCGACGGGCGCCCCGCGGAGACTCCGGCAGCCGTCGTACACAAGGCGTGGACGTCCGAACAGCGAGTCGTACGAGGCACATTGGCCGACATCGCTGAGCGCGTGACCACGGCCGGCGTCGCCAACCCCTCTGTCATCGTCATCGGCGACGTCGCCACGGTTCTCGACCAGGCCTGACCGCATGGTCCCCAACATGCAGGACCAGCTGTCGGGCTGCACCGTCGTGCTGACCGCCCAGCGCAGGGCCAACGAGCTCGCGGCCGCGCTCGAACGCCGAGGCGCCGACGTCGTGCATGCGCCGTCGCTGTCTGTTGTCCCGCACGTCGATGACCCGGAGCTGATGGAGCGGACGCGGGAGCTGCTGGCGCACCCGCCGGACGTGGTGGTCGTGACCACGGGCGTCGGCTTCCTCGGCTGGGTGGAGGCGGCCGACGCGGTCGGCTTGTCGCAGCAGCTCACCGACATGCTGACCCGTAGCCGCATCGTGGCGCGTGGGCCCAAGGCGAGGGGAGCCCTGCAGGCTCAAGGCCTGACGGCGGACTGGGTGGCCGAGTCCGAGACCAGCGCGGAGATCCAGGACCTGCTGCTGACCGAGGGCGTCCAGGGTCAGCGCGTCGCCGTGCAGCACCACGGTGCCGGCGCAGATGGGCTCGACGAGGCCTTCGCGCTCGCAGGCGCTGACGTGGTGTCCCTCGTGGTCTACCGCTGGGGGCCGGCCCCCGACGCAGATGCCGTACGGGCCGCAGCGCACCGTGTGGCCGAACAGGCTTGTGACGCAGTCGTTTTCACGAGTGCACCTGGCGCGGTGGCGTTCCTCGACGTGTGTCGCACCGAGAAGGTCCTGCCTCAGGTCATCGCGGCGTTCAACGCGCCTGACGGGGTCGTGGCAGCGGCAGTCGGCACGGTCACCGCCGGGCCGCTCGACTCGGTCGGCATCCGTGCCTTGATCCCGGACCGCTTCCGTCTCGGCGCTCTCGTACGCACCCTCGTCCGCGAGCTCGCCGAGCGTCGCGGGCTGCGGGTGCTGACCGCGCAGGGTGAGCTGCGAGTACTCCGCGGAGCGGCCGTGCTCGACGGCGAGGTCCTCGCGCTGTCGCCCAATTCCCTTGCGGCACTGAGGGTTCTGGCCGCCGCGGGCGGGAGCGTCGTGTCGCGCACGGACATTCTCGAGGCGCTCCCGGGTTGCTCCAGCGACCTGCACACCGCGGAGGTCGCCGTCGCGCGGCTGCGCGAAGGGCTCGGGTCGCGCGACCTCGTGGCGACAGTGGTCAAGCGCGGCTACCGCCTCGCGGTGACGGACGCATGACACCACTTGTCCTGTGCGCTCACGGGACTGCTGACCCTGACGGGCGGCGTACGGTCCTCGACATTCTCGACGCAGTCCGTACGGCGCGTCCCGGCATCCGGGTCGAGGTCGCCTACGTGGACGTTCAGGAGCCGAGCCTTGCCGATGTCGTCGCCCAGGTGCACACGCAGGATGGTCCGCCCCTGATCGTCCCGCTGCTGCTCAGCACGGGCTATCACGTCAGGGTCGACATCGCGGGTGTCGTCGAGGCGTACGCCGGCACCCGGGCCGCGCCTGCGCTCGGACCTGGGGAGCGGCTGGCTCACGTCCTGCACGACCGACTGGTCGAGGTCGGCGCGACGCCCGATGACGAGGTCGTCCTCGCGGCGGCCGGTTCCTCGCGCTCGGAGGCGGCCAACGATGCCGAGGCGATGGTGGCGCTCCTCGCCGCACGCTGGCAGGGGCCGGTGCGGCCGGCGTACGGCTCAGCGGCGCAGCCCGATGTCCCGACGGCCGTCGCGAGCGCGCGTGAGGCGAGACCTGGCGTACGCGTGGTGGTGGCCTCCTATCTTCTGGGGCGTGGTCACTTCCACAGCCAGCTGTTGCGTGCTGGTGCCGACCTGGTGACGGAGCCGCTCGGGGCTGATCCCCTCGTGGTGGAGCAGGTCCTCGCCCGCGCGGGCGACCCCTTTGGCCTAGGCCGAAATGGTGGTGACGCTCGGCCAGCGTCTGGCTAGGTTCGCGACCATGAACCTCGACCGGCCGCTCGCGCCGAACCCCAACGACCTCCACCCAGCACCGGCGACGTTCGTCGTCACCAGCACCGATCTGGTGGACGGACAGGCGATGCCGGCGGCGCAGGTGGCCTCCAGCGCTGGTGGCGAGAACCGCAGCCCCCAGCTGAGCTGGTCCGGAGCGCCGGCCGAGACGCAGAGCTACGTCGTCACCTGCTTCGACCCGGATGCGCCGACGTTCAGCGGCTTCTGGCACTGGCTCGCCGGGGACATTCCCGCGACCGTGACCGAGCTGGCGGCCGATGCCGGCGCTGAGGGCGGTGCGGGCCTCCCCGAGGGCGCAGTGCAGCTGCGCAACGACGGCGGGGCCAACGCCTACATGGGTGCCGCGCCGCCGCCCGGAGACCGCGTGCACCGCTACATCTTCACGGTGCACGCCCTGAACGAGGCCGACCTGGAGCTGGAGTCGGACGACGCCGCGGCGTTCGTCAGCTTCGCCGCCCTGGACTGCGAGATCGCTCGCGCCACCCTCACGGTGACCTACCAGCGCTGAGGGCTCCTGGCGAGGGCGCCGGTGGGCTTTGGAGGTCCAAAAGCCCACCGGCGAGATGCGTCCTACTACAGGGTCGGGATCCCGGTGGTCTCGCGGATCCAGGCTCGCCATGCGACCACGTCGGTATAGATCGTTGGAGCCTGGCCGTCGCCATCGTCTTGGACGAGACGGCTCGCAGCCCCGACCAGCTGCCACTGACCGTCGACCTTGGTGAGAGCCGGACCGCCCGAGTCCCACTTCGAGCTCGTGGGGCTGTAGCAGTTCTCTTGGTAGACGTGAATGATGCCCTGCCAGCAGTCGAGGTCCGGCAGACGCGGAATGTCACGCTGGTTCAAGGTGATCGACGGTGGGCAAGCAGCGGTGTCACCAACGCACTGACGTCCCCAGCCGACCAGCCGGGTCTCTCCCTCGCTGACGGTCGGCGCGATCTGGACAGGCTTGTTCAGAATCGGTTCCTTCAGCTTGAGCAACGCGATGTCCGTGCCGTAGCCCGGGAACGGGTTGCCCGGTGGCGTCGGAATCTCAGCAACATCGGCCCAGACGCCACCCTCCAGCAGGCTGAGGCTGCCGAACCGCACATGCAGCTGGTCGGGAGTGTTGTACACGCCGGTGTCGATGTTCATGATGCAGTGTCGTGCGGTGACCGCCCACTGCGGCGCGATCAGCGAGGCGCCGCACACGTGGTTGTGCTGCGAGTCCCGGTTGATGGAACCCATGAATGAGTACGGCTCTTGAACTGGCTCGCCGCCGATCACAGCCTGCGCCGGTCCGATGCCACTCAGTGCGGCCAGTCCGACAGCGGCTACGACGCCGAGTGCTATGCGAGATCTCATCGGGCTCTCCCCTTGGTGTGATGCGGTCACATGGTGGTGCTCGGCCCGCGATATCACGGACAATGGTAATTCTTACCGTAAAACCGACCAGTCATGTAAATCACGAGGCGGCAGGTGATCCATGGGTGGGTGAGCCTGAGGGCGTGCGGTGCTTTGGCCCCCGGTCGTACGTGGTTGATACCGCCGACCGAGGGCGCGCTGTGGATGACCTCTGCTGGGGCCTCGCGCTTGACTAGGCTCGGCGCCAGTCCTCAAGTCCCGAGAAAGCTGGTATTGCCATGGTCTGGGTCCTGATCGGCATCGTCGTGGTGCTGGTGCTGCTCGTCCTGTGGGCGGTCATGTCCTACAACCGCCTGATCAAGCTGCGCAACCTGGTGCAGGAGGCCTGGCACCAGATCGACGTCGAGCTCAAGCGACGGCACGACCTCATCCCCAACCTGGTCGAGACGGTCAAGGGTTACGCCGCCCACGAGCGCGGCACGCTCGAGGAGGTCATCCGGGCCCGTGGCGCGGCCATGGCAGGCGCCTCCACGCCGGCCGCCGCCGCGCAGAACGAGAACATGCTGACCCAGGCCCTGGGCCGCCTGATGGCGGTGGCGGAGGCCTACCCCGATCTCAAGGCCAACCAGAACTTCCTCTCCCTGCAGGCCGAGCTGTCCTCCACCGAGGACCGCATCGCTGCTGGCCGGCGCTACTACAACGCCAATGTGCGCGAGCTCAACACCAAGGTCGAGACCGTGCCGACCAACGTCATCGCCGGCTTCGCCAAGATCGGCAAGGAGGAGTACTTCGAGGTCGAGGACCAGGCCCGCAATGCTCCCAACATCAGCTTCGGCGCGGGTTCGGGTGCGGGTGGCCCGGGGTCGCCGACCATCGCTGATGCGGGTTCGCCGGTCCAGCCCTCGTCCGTGGAGTTCGGCCAGGCCGGTACGCCGGCTGGCCCCGGCCAGGCACCTCCGGCCGGCCCCGGGCAGACGCCTCAGGCGCCCCAGGCACCTCAGGCGGCCCCCGGTCAGGTGCCTCCTGCGGCACCTCAGCAGGGCCAGATCCCGCAGGATCAGCCGCCGTATGGCCAGCCGCCCGTGACGCCGCAGGCGCCGATTCCGCCCGCTGAGGGCAATCCGCCGTTCCAACCGCCGCAGCAGCCCTGAAACCGCTGGTCAGAGCGGGTTTCCATATACCTTCGGAGGGCTTTTCAGGCTCCTCATCTGTGTGATGCCGATCACAATTGGGTGTTTTCGGGTAACGATTTGGTGCTACCGGACGGTTACCCCCTGACCTCACGGTCGTACTCGGTCCGTCCCCAAGATCAGGACCGAGTACTGGTGCGCCCCCGCCGAACCCTCCTGAGGGCGCGTAACCGGAACTTCCGGAGCCATTTTCGAGGGGCGGCGTACACACGCAGCTGGCACACCCGTTTGACGGGTGCGCCTGGTGCCGTGCGCCGCGAGGCGGCAACACCGAAGGGAAACACCTTGCTCATTCGTACCGAGAGCAACCGCAAGGCACGTCTGACCACTCTCGCCGTCACCGGCGCCGCGGCCGCAGCTGCGGTCTCGGCCGGCACCGCTGGCTCCGCTTCCGCGGACAGTGGCGTCTGGGACCGCGTGGCACAGTGCGAGTCCGGTGGCAACTGGAACATCAGCACCGGCAACGGCTTCTACGGCGGCCTGCAGTTCACTCAGTCGACCTGGCGCGCCTACGGCGGCAGCGGCTCCCCGCAGAACGCCAGCAAGGCCGAGCAGATCCGCGTTGCGAAGCGCGTTCTCGCGGGCCAGGGCGCCGGCGCATGGCCGGTCTGCTCCAAGCGTGCGGGCCTGACCAGCGGCAACGGCGGCTCCGCCTCCTCGATCGACCGCTCCTCGCGCAGCACCGAGAAGCGCGTCGAGACCAAGCGCACCGTCAAGGCTGCGCCGAAGCACACCGCCAAGACCGAGCGCAAGGTCGTGCGTCACCAGGCCGCGGCCCCGAAGCACTCCGCTCCCGCGACCCCGTCGGTCAAGGCCAGCGGCAACACCGTCACGGTGCGCTCCGGCGACACCCTCTCCAAGCTGGCCGAGCGTCTCGACGTCTCGAGCTGGCGCCAGCTGTGGGCCGCTAACAGCAAGACCGTTAGCAACCCCAACCTGATCTTCGTCGGCCAGGTCCTGCACCTGCCTGCGTGATCTCTCGCGCGTAAGCCCCGGGAAGCCTCGTGCTTCCTGGGGCTTTCGCATGTCCCGAGCCGGCCGTCGAGCGTCCGCCCGACTGTGCCCGTAGGCCGGGGTCGGCCGGCCTGCCATGCCCGTCCTGAGGCACTTCCCAGACTTCTTTCAACTTCTCTGCCCTCCGACGCAACCTTGGGGAGGGGTCAATGCGTCTATGGGAGTAGCAGTGACAAGCCGAGGGGTCGGTGATGGGGCTGGGCGTCGGGGGGCGCCCGGCCCCTTCTGCATGTTCGGGCCATGATGTGGCTCATGCGCGAAGACAACGAAGAGGCCACCCGCCCTCTGTGGCGCGCTGCCCAGGCCTTCCGCATCGCTACCGTGATCTACGCGGTCGCCACTCAGATCTCCTCCGATCAGTTCCACACCCGCCCAGGGCTGAGCTGGACGTTCATCGCGCTCCTGGTGGTCTGGTCCGGAGTCGCTGTCGTGGCCCTGACCGCCGGCCGGCACCGCGCCGAGATCGTGATCGCCGACCATGCCGTGGCGATTGCGCTGCTGTACGCGAGCCGGCTGGTCAGCGACGAGAAGTTCTGGAGCCAGCACCAGCCGCTGCCCACCACGATCTGGGTGACCAACGCCGTGCTGTCGGCGGCCGCTCTGTGGGGGCCGTGGGCCGGTGTGGGGAGCGGGCTGCTCGTCGGGCTGGCGAGCCTGTCCGCCACGAACGACCTGCCCAACGTCCTGAAGGACTCCACCGTCCCGGTCCTCGTGACCGCCGGTCTCACCATGGGGGTGGCCGCCGCTGCGGTCCGCCGGGCCAACGAGCAGGTGGCCGAAGCCATCCGCATCCGGGCCGCGACCGCCGAGCGTGAGCGGCTGGCCCGTGAGGTGCACGACGGGGTGCTGCAGGTGCTGGCGCTGATGCGCCGTCGCGGCGCCGGCGCTCCGGGCGAGCTCGGCGAGCTGGCCGAGCTGGCGGGGGAGCAGGAGCAGGCCCTTCGGGTCCTCCTGTCCGAGCAGGCGACGCCGATTCATGGCCCGGGAGGTTCGGTCGACGTACGACGTCTGTTGCGTGGCGTCGCGCCGTCCGGTGTCGATGTCTCCGCCCCTGCGTCCGCCGTGCTGGTTCCGCGACGGGATGCGGAGGCGCTGGAGGGTGCGGTGCGTACGGCGCTGGCCAACGTCGAACGGCATGCCGGACCCGAGGCCCGGGCCTTCGTGCTCGTCGAGGATCTGGACGACGAGGTCGTCGTCACGGTGCGAGACGACGGCGTCGGGATCCCGCAGGGCCGACTTCGAGAGGCTGAGGCAGAAGGCAGGATGGGCGTCAGCAAGTCCATCCAGGGGCGGATCGAGGAGCTCGGCGGCACCGCCGTGCTCGTCACCGCGCCAGGGGAGGGCACCGAGTGGGAGCTGCGCGTCCCACGCCAGCGCGACGTGGACCCGAGAAGGAAGTGACCAGGGTGGGAGATCCAGGGCAGGTCGGCGAGGACGAGTCTCGGGTGACGGTCATGGTGGTCGACGACCACCCGATGTGGCGCGACGGAGTGAGCCGTGACCTGGACGCGGCCGGCTTCGAGGTGGTGGCCACTGCCGATGGCGTCCAGGCGGCGGCGCGTCGGGCCGCCGCGACGTCGCCGGACGTCGTGCTGATGGACATGCAGCTCCTCGACGGCAACGGCGCCGAGGCGACGGCTGCCGTGCTCGAGGTCGCGCCGGATGCTCACGTGCTGGTGCTGTCGGCCTCATCCGAGCGGGACGACGTGCTCGAGGCGGTGAAGGCCGGGGCGTCGGGCTACCTCGTGAAGTCCGCTTCCTCGGCCGAGCTGATCGACGCGGTGACCGCTACGGCCGCCGGGCAGGCGGTCTTCACGCCCGGTCTGGCGGGCCTGGTCCTGGGCGAGTACCGCCGGATGTCGACGGCGCCCGCACCGGCCGACGGCCCCGCGCTGCCGACGCTGACCGAGCGGGAGACCGAGGTGCTTCGGCTGGTGGCCAAGGGTCTGACGGCGCGGCAGATCGGCACCCGCCTCAACCTCAGCCACCGCACGGTCGAGAACCACGTGCAGTCGACGTTGCGCAAGCTGCAGCTGGCCAACCGGGTCGAGCTGGCCCGCTATGCGATCGAGCAGGGCCTCGACTGACCGGCCCTGTGGATAACTTCGGAGCCGCAAGGCTCGCTCCTGGCAGCGTGGGCGCCCTACCCACGAGACGCAGGAGGGGCGCATGCCCGACGACAACATCCACTCGATGTACGACCGCCAGACCACCTGGGTCGAGCCCTGGGGCTATGAGGACCTGGGCTACGACGAGGGGCCGACGAGGTCGTACGGCAGCGGGTCGTACGGCGCTAGCTCGTACGGCGGCAGCTCGTACGACAGCGGGTCGTACGGCGCCGGCCCGGGCAGTCGGTCCGAGCCCCTGTCGTACGACGACCTCATGCCCGAGCCGGACGGCGTTCGGGGTCGGCTGACGCAGCTCAGCCTGGTCGATGGTCGCGTCGTCGACATCACCTCAGGGCCGGTGGCGGGCACCCGGTTCCTGGAGTACGCCGATGAGCATGACCGCGAGATCCGGCGGCTGGCCGACCAACGGCTCCGTCGGATGGCGCCGCCGCCCGAGCCCTATGAGGTCATGCTCGGCTGGCTCGACGGTCTGGTCGGCGGTCGGGCCAACCTGGAAGCGCTCGACACCGCGACGCTCTCACCTGCCGCACCCGACCTGGGCCTCGCCGATCGCACGGCGTTCCAGCGACAGGTCGTGGTGAGCGTGGCCGAGCACCTCGATCGAGTGGCGGATCGCTGGTTCGACGACGAGGTGCGCTCGGCGCTGCACGGCGCCCTGTCCGCGGTGCTGACCCATCACGCTGTTCGAGTGCTGACCGCGAAGTCGCCTGAGCATGCGGCGGGTGCGCTCTGCTGGGCGGTCGGCAAGGCCAACGACCTGCTCGGTCAGGGCAAGGTCGTCACCCAGACCGCGGTCGCCGAGCAGCTCGGGCTGGGCTCGCTGTCGAGCGGCGGCTCGCAGATGGCCGAGTCGATCCGCGGGCTGAAGCCGCAGGGCGCACATCGGCCACACCTGCTGTCCTGCCCCGACCTGCTCGCGCTCGCCAGGCCCGAGCTGCTGGTCGCCCGGACGCGGGCCCAGATCATCGGCTGGCGGGATCAGGCGCTGGCAGCGCAGGCCGAGCACCGCGCCCAAGGCGGGATGTGCAGCAGCTGCCGACGCGAGGCCGCTCTCAACACCACGGACTAGGTTGACCAGACCAACTAGACTAGGCACATGGTGACGGTCAACGTGCAGCACGCCAAGACGCATCTGTCGGACCTGCTGGCACGCGTCGAGCGCGGTGAGGACGTCGTGATCGCGCGGGCGGGCGCGCCGGTGGCGCGGCTCGTGGCAGTCGGCAGCGCTCCGGGTCGGTCCTTCGGGCCGATGACGTTCGAGGTGCCGGATGACTTCGATGCCCCGCTGGAGGGCGAGGAGCTGGCGGCGTGGGAGTGAGCTACCTGGTCGACACTCACGTGCTGCTCTGGCTCCTCGGCAGCCCTGACCGGGTGCCGGCCGGAGTACGCGAGACGCTCAGCGACCCGACCGTCGCGCTGCACGTCTCCGCGGCGTCGGCGCTGGAGGTGGCCACCAAGACCCGGACCGGCAAGCTGCAGGCCGTGGGCCTGGTCGAGTCCTGGGATCGGCGGCTGTCCGACATCGGCGTCACCGAGCTCACCGTCACCAGCGAGCACGCGCTGATGGCCGGATCCATGACGTGGGAGCACCGTGACCCGTTCGACCGCCTCCTCGTCGCGCAGGCTGTCATCGAGGGACTGGTCCTCGTCACGGTGGACCGGGCGATGACGGGGCTCCCGGCGCCGCGCGTACTCACCTGGTGACGGTGCCCGTACGCGGCCAGCGTGAGACGCGAGCTCAGAGCGGGAACCAGCCGTGCCCCATGTGCCAGTGCCCGCCCGCCCGCAGGTGGTCGCCGACAGCCCGCTCCACGGACGTACGCCGGGGCAGGCTCTCGACCGCCAGCTCTCGGTTGCCGAAGACGAACATGACCGGCTCGGTGTCGACCGGCTCCGTGTCCTCGCGGATCACCCGGAACCGGTCCTGGAAGCGGGCGATGTTGGAGGTGTCGGACAGATATTGCTTCAGCTGCGGGTCGAGCAGCCAGGAGTGGCAGACCACGATCTCGTGGCGCTCCTCAGGGAAGTGCTGAGCGAAGAACGCGCGGGCCAGGCTCACCGAGCGATCGCAGGCGGCCGGCGAGAACGGCCCGAGGAAGTCGGGGATGTGCAGGTTCAGGCAGGCCGCGCCCGGCTCCACGTCCAGCCCGGCTGCTAAGAGCGCCTGCCCGGTGCGCTCACCGAGCCGCGCACGCTCGTACTGCAACCGCCCGAGCTGGTAGAGCTCGCCGCGGAAGTGCGGGACGAGCCACTGCGGGATCGGCACCCCTCCGCCGCCGAACCGTCGGTGGTTCACCGCGATGTTGCGTCCCAGGTCGGCGAGGGTGCGACGGGAGATGTCGGCGGAGATGCCACGCTCGCGGTGATAGGCGCGCGTGTAGGGCAGGGCGGCGACGAAGGCGTACACGGCGAAGTAGGTGCCCACGTCCGCTGGGGCGTCGGGCAGCCGTGCCACGAACAGCTCGGTGAGGTGCGGCCAGTGGCCGAACTCTCCGATGTCCTTGACCAGCGCCTCGACACACTCCTCCAGGAGTCGCATCGCGTCGGCATCCGACGTCACCACCCGCCGCAGTCGGATGAGCTCGTTGATGTCCTCGTGGGGCACGGCGAGGTCGAGCAAGATCTCGGCCAGCTCGTCGGATTCCGGCAGCATGGTGCGCTTCCCCTCCCTCTGGAACGCCCTCTGGAGAACGTCGACCCGAAGATTACGTGGGCCGGACGCGTCACTGCCTAGGTGATGCAGGGGGAACTACGCATCCGCCGGACCACCCTCTGGAGCGAGCCTGGTCAGCATGAGCACTCCGACCTATAACCCGTACTCCGCGCCGAGCCCGTCGCACGCCGCGGTCCCTCCTAGTACCTGGCCCTCTGGTGGACCCGCCAGCCCAACCGCGCCGGGCCAACCAGACCTCTTCCCCGGCTGGTCCGCTGACTCGCGGCACCGCCCACTTCCGCCGGCTCCGCCGCCCGCGATCCCGTGGTGGCAGCGCGACGGCATGGTCAGTCGACTTCTCGTCCTCGCCGGCGTCGCCGTCACCCTCGTCGGTGTCGTGATGCTCCTGGTCCTGGCTGCTCAGCACGGTCTCTTCAGGCCGCCGATCCGGGTCGCCGGCGGTGCGCTCCTCGCGGTCGCACTCGTCGTCACCGGTTGGCGCGTCATGGACCGCCCCGGTGGTCGAGTGGGCGGAACCGCTTTGATGGCAACCGGATTCGCGGGCGCCTACCTCGACGTCCTCGCGGTCACGACCGTGTACGACTGGATCGCCCCGCCCGTCGGCCTCGCCCTCGCGCTGGTTTGCGCGGTGTCCGGTGTCGTGGTCGCGATGCGCTGGAACAACCAGCTGCTCGCCCTCATCGTGACCCTCGGCTGCGCGGCTCTCGCGCCCGTCCTGACCTCGGGTCTCACCCTGACGCTGGTCGCTTTCTTGGCCGTCCTGCAGATCGCGGGCAGCGTCCCGGAGCTGGTCCGCAGCTGGATGTGGCTCGCCCCGGCGCGCACCGTGCCGGCAGTCGTCGCCATCCTGGTCGTCATCCCGATGAAGTCGATCGGCACGGACGCCGTGCACCCGCAGCTCCTCGCGGCCGCAGCAGTCATCGGCGCAACGGGCTTGTCCTCAGGTCTGCTCGCGCTCCGTCGGCGCTCGGATGACGTGGTCGCCGCCGTGAGCATGGTGCTGTCCTGCCTGCCGGTCGTCCTCGTCGCCAACACCCTGGGTACGACCGCAGCCGCAGCCTGGTCCGCGGGCGTTGCCGCCATCGTCATCGTCGCCGGGTTCGCCACGCGTCCGCTCGGTACCCCGGCCCGCTTCGCTCTGGCCTCAGTGATCGTCCTCGCGGTCTTCCAAGGCTGCGCGCTGCTGTCGGCCGACTACTCCACGGCGATGCCCTTCCTGGTCACCGCTCTCGTGGTCGCCGCTGCCGCGGTCCAGCAGCGATCGGTCCTGGCGCTCGCCGGAGCCAGTGCGCTGTACGCCGTCGGCATGCAGCTGCTGCTGATGGATGCCGGTCCACGGACCCTGAGCAGTCAGCGCCAGGCCATCGCGCGGCTCGACGAAGGAGCCCTCCTGAGTGGTCTCCTCGGCGTCGCCACCGCGGCCCTCCTCGTGCTGGCGGTTCTGCAGATGCGGACCAAGCTCGTTGCCGACCTCCGCCGCGGCATCGTCGTGAGTGCCGGCCTGGCTGCGCTCTACTCAGCCACCGTCGTTGCCGTTGCTGCTGGTGTCACGGCCATGACCGACGAGGACGGCTTCTACCTGGGCCACTTCCTCGCGACCGCGGTCTGGATCGCGGCGGCGTACGGCCTGCTCACCCTGGGACTGAACCGACCGGCGTACGCGCACCTCACGCTGGGCGCCGGCCTCACCTTGGTCGCTGCGGCCCTGACCAAGCTGTTCGTCTTCGACCTCGCGGCACTGGGCGGCGTTGCACGGGCCGGGTCGTTCCTGGTGGTTGGTCTGCTGCTGCTGGTGGCCGGCACCCGGTACGCCCGCTCGTTCGCCGAGCGTGAAGCGGGCACGCACGCCTGAGTCAAGGAAGGAGTGCCGACAAGGAACGAGCCCGCGGGAAGTCTCCCGCGGGCTCGTTGCTGTCTGAGGTCAGGCTCCGCGGCGCCGCTCGGCGCGCGTGCTGCCCTCGCGCTCGACGGGCGGCTCGGCAGCCTTGTCCTTGCGGTGCTTGTAGTACTCCCACACCATCGGCAGCACCGACACCAGCACCACCAGCAGGATCGCGATGTCGATGTTCTTGCCGAGGCCGGGGAACGCTTTGCCGAGGATGTGACCGGCCATGACTACGACCGTCACCCACAGGACGGCACCGACAGCACTCCACGTGAAGAAGCGCTTGCGGTCCATCCGGGTGGCACCGGCGACGAGCGTGATGAAGGTGCGGACGATCGGCACGAAGCGGCCGATCACCAGAGCCTTGTTGCCGTACTTGTCGAAGAACGCCGACGTCTGGTCGAAGTACTCGCGTTTGAGGATCTTGCCGTCGCGCTCGTACAGCGGCTTCCCGGCCAGCCGGCCGATCTCGTACCCCGCCACGTTGCCCGCGAAGGCGGCCAGCATCAGCAGCGGCAGGGCGACCCAGATCGAGTAGTCGATCTTGTCCGTGGCGATGAACAGACCCATCGCGAAGAGCAACGAGTCGCCCGGCAAGATCGGGAAGAGGACACCGCACTCGATGAACACGATGAGCATCGAGACCCAGAAGAAGGCGCCGCCGAACTCCTTGAGCAGGTAGTTGGGGTCCATGAAGTCTGGGCCGAGTGCGTGCATCACGAGGCCCAAGGGTACGGCGTCGTGGTGGGTGCCTCGTCACATTCGCGGACTGACTAGGGTCGCTGCATGAGCTCTCTGCGCTCGTCCTTGCCGCTGCTCGCGGCGGTTGTCGTGACCCTCGCATCGTGCTCGGAGCCGGCCGACTCCGCGAGCAGCCCCACCGACACAGGACCGACGCAGACCAAAGGGTGTGACAAGGACAGCCTGCGGACCGTCGAGGACGGCCGGCTGACCATCGGGACGAGCGATCCGGCGTACGCGCCCTGGTTCGTCGACAACGACCCGGGCAACGGGCAGGGCTTCGAGTCGGGGATGGGTTATCGCCTGGCGCAGCACCTCGGCTACGACCCCGCTGACGTCCGGTGGGTCCGGGTGCCGATGGGCGAGGCGATGGCCCGCGGTCCGAAGAGCTTCGACCTCGCCCTCGTCGAGGCGTCGATCACGCCGAAGCGTCGCGCGGCCGTCGACTTCTCGACCCCGTACCACGCCGTGCGACAGGCAGTCGTGACCTATGAGGGCAGCCCCATCGCAGGCAAGCACTCGGTCGCCGAGCTCAAGGGTGCGCGGCTCGCCGCCGCCCAGGGCACGACGTCGTACGACGCGATCACCCGGGTGGTCGCGCCCACTCAGGCTCCGGTTGCCTACCCCACCGTCACCGAGGCCGGCAACGCGCTCGCCGCGCACCAGGTCGACGGCCTCGTCACGGACGTACCGACAGCGATCTACCTGTCGACCGCCGTCGTCGACGACGCGAGCGTGCTCGGCGAGCTCCCTGCTGGGTCGGACGAGCAGGTCGGCGCGGTGCTGGCCAAGTCGTCCTCGCTGACGCAGTGCGTGAGCACCGCCGTCCGGCAGCTCAAGGCCGACGGAACGCTCGACCGGTTGGGCGAGCACTGGCTCTCGTCCAGCAAAGAGGTGCCGACCCTTTCCTGACCGGACGTCTCAGTCGCGAGTCGTCAGGGCGAAGACCCGCAGCTCGCGACCGGCGCGTTCGGCATAGGTGTCGTACGCCGGCCACACCCGCACGACTGCGGGCCAGACCCGTTCCCGCTCGGTCGGTGTGAGCTGTTCGGCGCGCACGGGCGTCGACCGTCCCGCGATGGTCACCGTGGCATCCGGATTGGCGCGCAGGTTGCCCGACCAGGCGGGATGGTTCGGCTGCCCCCAGTTGGACGCGATGACGATGTAGCGCTCCCCGTCGCGCGCGTAGAGCAGCGGCACGGTGCGCTCGGCACCCGTCTTGCGACCGATCGTGGTCAGCAGCATCTCCGGCAGACCGGCCCTGCCGATGACGGTGAGGCGGCCGCCGGTTCGGCGCTGGATCGCGCGGTCGAGGGGTACGGCCTGACGGCCCAACCAGGCGAACCAGGGCTGGTGTCCGAGCCGGCGTACGACCGTGCCGTAGCGATCACTCATAGGCCGGAGTCTGCCCGACGCCGGCCTACGAGCGGTGCTGAAGGGTCAGACGGTCTGTGGTTTCCAGGGCTTGAGCCAAGCGGTCTCGGGCCAGCCCTCGACGCCGGCGAGCAGCTCGTACATCGTGGCCTGGTCGATCGACTCACGGATGATGTCCGCGTGGCCTGCGTGGCGCGCGACCTCTTCGACGATGTGCAGCAGGACCCAACGGACGTCCCACGCGTCGAGGTCCTTGGGGAACCACGGCGCGTCCCGTGGCACTGGGACCGGTGTGCTCGCCTCGAGGTTCGGCACCTCCTCGCGGACGCGGGTGATGACCTGCTCGAGTGCCGCGATCAGACCGACGGCCGTCTCGTCCGTGATCTTGAAGTCGTCGCCGTACGCCGCCGCCTGGGCCTCGAGGTCGCCCTCCGGCTTGGGCGGTGTGCTGGGGCCGGCGAACGCCATGTCAAGCCAGCCGGTCGCGCACGCTGTCGTGTGCTTGATGAGGCCGCCGATCGACAGGGCTGAGGTAGTCGGGGTGGCGCGGATCTGCTCGTCGGTGAGCCCGTACGCGGCAGCCTTGATGCCGTCGAGCTGCTGGGCGACGTAGCCCGCGAGCATCTCGATCTCGTTGCTGGTCATGGGTGCTTGTGCAGGCATGGCGGGCTCCTCAGAATCTGGCGGTTCGGGCTGTTGGATCCACTGTGGCGAGGATGGCGGACAGGATCTGTCCGCTACGTCCAGCACGATGGACCTATGTCCGACACCACGGCCCGCATCCTCCAGCTCCTCGGCCTGCTCCAGTCGCGTCCGGTCTGGACCGGTCCGGAGCTGGCCGAGCGTCTCGGCGTGACGACGCGCAGTGTCCGCCGCGATGTCGAGCGTCTGCGCGATCTCGGCTACCCGGTACAGGCGTCGCAAGGCGTCGGCGGCGGCTACCAGCTCGGCGCGGGTCGCGCTCTCCCGCCGTTGCTGCTCGACAGCGAGGAGGCCGTCGCGGTCGCCGTCTGTCTGCGGCTCGCCGCGGGAGGCACCGTCGCCGGCGTCGGTGAGGCGGCCGTACGCACCATGGCCAAGCTCGACCAGGTCCTGCCCGCGCGCCTGCGCGCTCAGGTCGCGGCGGTGCAGCAGTCCACGATCACGCTCGAGTACAACCCGGTCACGGTCGATCCGGCGGCGCTGCTCGCGCTCGCGCACGGCATCCGCGAGGAGGTGCGGGTGACGTTCGGCTACGAGGCACGCGGCGGCGAGCGCACCGAGCGGCGGATCGAGCCGTATCGCCTCGCGGCAACCGGAAGGCGTTGGTATCTCATGGCTTTCGACCTCGACCGTGAGGACTGGCGTACGTTCCGGCTGGACCGGATGGAGAACGTCGAGGTTGGCACCTGGCGGTTCAAGCCGCGCGACGCACCTGACGCCGAGGAGTACATCCGGCGTTCGGTGACGCACGGCGCGTACGAGAGCACGGCTCGTCTCAGGATGGCCGTCAACGCCGAGACGATGCAGAAGATGGTGCCGCGATCGGTCGGCACTGTCACGCCCGTCGACGACGAGTCCTGCATCCTCGAGATCGGCGCTGAGGACCTGGACATGATGGCCTCGCACCTGCCGCGATTCGGTGTCGACTTCGTCGTGCTCGACCCGCCGGAGCTGCGAGAGGCCCTGCAGCGGGTCGCCGATCGCATCTCCCGTATTGCCGCGACCACCGCCTGAGCCGGCGCCACACCGCTGGTCTCGATACGGCTCGCCCTGGGGGCTCGCCTACTCGACCGGCGGGGTGGCGGGTCGGCGTAGGGTGCGCGGCGTGGACGAGAGAGCGCCCGAAGAGGTCGGGGTCGGGCCCTGGACCGGGGCGTGGCCGACGCTCGCCGACGGGAGACCGGATCCGGCGTACGACACGGAGCTGTTGCGTGAGGGAGACCGGCGCAACGTCGTGGACCGCTACCGCTACTGGACCCACGAGGCGATCGTGGCCGACCTCGACGCGCAGCGGCACGACTTCCACGTTGCCGTCGAGAACTGGGGTCACGACTTCAACATCGGCTCGGTCATCCGCACGGCAAATGCGTTTAACGCCAAGGCTTTTCACATCATCGGCAAGCGCCGCTGGAACCGTCGCGGCGCGATGGTCACCGACCGCTACCAGCACGAGCATCACCATCCGACGGTCGACGACCTCGTCGCCTGGGCGGACGGTGTACCCCTGATCGGGATCGACAACCTGCCAGGGTCGCGGCCGCTGGAGACGTACGACCTGCCGCGCGAGTGCGTACTCGTCTTCGGCCAGGAGGGCCCCGGGCTGAGCGACGACATGCGAGAGGCGTGCGACGTCGTACTGCACATCGAGCAGTTCGGCTCGACCCGGTCGATCAACGCCGGCGCGGCGGCGGCCGTCGCGATGCATGCGTGGGTGCGACGACATGTTTTCGGGCAGGCTGTCGATATCGGGCCGAGTCGCTCGTCAGGGGAGTGAGGTCGCGCCCGCGGCCCGGACTCAACCGAAGGAGCACAGCCATGAGTGCCGACGATGCCGGATCGACGGAGCCTGCGACGGCGACCGGAGGAGGAGACGCGCGAAAGGGCACAGCGACGTATGTCGTCCTCATCGTCGGAGACGCGGACCGCTGGTGGACCTCGATGAATGAGGAGCAGCGCAAGGCGGGGTACGCGGAGTACAACCGTTTCGGTGAGGAGCTCACCAAGCGTGGGCACAAGATCACGGGCGGTGCCGAGCTGCACCGGACCGACGAGGCCAAGCGCATCGCCCCCGGAGGCGGACCGGCGACGGACGGACCGTTCGCCGAGCTGACCGAGCAGGTCGGCGGTTTCTACCAGATCGAGACGGACGACCTGGACGACCTGCTCGACTGCTGCCAGATCATCGCCAAGGTCGGCGAAGGCATCGAGGTGCGGCGAACGGTCAGCGCTGAGGATCGCGACTCGTGAGATACGTCGTGCTCATCGCCTACAAACCCTGGGACTGGGAGCACGCCGACGAGGCCACGCAGCAGGAGTACTTCGAGGCGCACCGTGCCTTCGAGAAGTACGTCGAGGAGCGCGGGGGACGGATCGACGGCGCAGCACTTGCGGGGACCGATCTGGCGACCACGGTTCGTCACGGGGATGACGGTCCAGTGGTCACCGACGGGCCGTTCGTCGAGCTCACTGAGCAGATCGGTGGCTACTACGACGTCGAGCTGCCCGACCTCGACGCCGCGATCGAGGCGGCCAAGCTGCTGCCGCGCAGCTACACACTCGAGATCCGTCCGACGGTGAAGATCGAGGGGTACTCGGACGCATGAGTCCTGGTGCCGACGCGCATCAGGCACTCACCGACGCGGTGCGCGAGGAGTGGGGACATCTGGTGTCCCTGCTCCTCGCGCGCTTCCGTCGACTCGACCTGGTCGAGGACGCCCTGGCCGATGCCGTCGAGTCGGCGGCCAGACGATGGCCGGTCGATGGCGCTCCGGACAACCCGGCCGGCTGGCTCCACACGACCGCTCGCCGTCGGATCCTGGACCGGTTGCGGGCCGAGGCGATGGCACAGCGCAAGGCGCCGCTGCTCCTCGTCGAGCATGAGCACCGAGAGACGACCGTGCGGGCGGATCCGGGTGATCTCGTGGAGGACGACCTGCTCCGGCTCGTGCTCATGTGCACCCACCCCGCGCTCGACTCTGCTGCGGCCAGCGCACTCACGCTGCGACTCGCTCTCGGCGTGAGCACCCACGACATCGCCAGGCTGTTCCTCGTTCCTGAGCCGACCATGGCGGCGCGACTGACCCGAGCGAAGAAGAAGATCGTGGCCGCCGGCATCCCCTTCGCGCTGCCGTCCGCGACGGAGCTGCCGGACCGGCTCGACGTCCTCGCGCAGACGGCCTACCTCGCCTTCACCGCCGGCTACGCCCCCGGCAGCGGTCCCGATGCCGTACGAGTCACTCTCGCTGGTGAGGCGATCCGGCTCGTACGCGTCGTGCTCGGTCTTCGTCCCGCCGAACCTGTGCTGGTCGCACTGCTCGCGCTGATGCTGCTGCAGCACTCGCGGCGAGACGCGCGGGTCGACGCGGACGGGCGGATCGTGCTGCTGCCCGAGCAGGATCGCGACCGGTGGCACGACGACGAGATCGGCGAGGGCGTTGCTCTGCTGGCGTCGCCCTCGCTGGTCGGTCCCATTCCGTTGCGCGCCGCCGAGTACGCCGTTCAAGCCAGGATCGCCGCCGAGCACGCCACGGCCAGGTCGGCGGATGCGACGGACTGGGAGCGGGTGGTGGCGCACTACGACAGCCTGCTCACGCTCGCACCCAGCCCGAGCGCTCGCCTGGCGCGCGCCGTCGCGGTGGGGGAGGCGTACGGCCCTGGGGTGGGACTCCTCGCCCTGGACGGGCTCGAGGCCGAGCTGCCGCGCAGCCATCGGCTGCCTGCCGTGCGGGCGACCCTGCTGGAACGCGCGGGCGACCTCGCTGGTGCGCGAGCGGCGTACGGCGAAGCGATCGATCGGTGTGCCAACGACGCCGAGCGCGCGGACCTGACCCGCCGTCGTGACGCACTCGTACGCTGAGACCCGCACCTTCTGGGGTACGCCCCGTGGAAGACTGGCGGGCGGACCTGGCCGGTGGAGCACCCCGGCCGATCGCACATCACGAGGGAGTGACCATGCCCATCGCGACCCCTGAGGGCTACGCGGACATGCTGGACCGGGCCAAGAAGGACGGTTTCGCCTACCCGGCGATCAACGTGAGCAGCAGCCAGACCCTGAACGCCGCGATCCGTGGCTTCGCCGAGGCCGGCAGTGACGGCATCATCCAGGTCTCGACCGGCGGTGCCGAGTACTTCTCCGGCTCGACGATCAAGGACATGGTCAGCGGCTCGCTCGCGATGGCGGCCTTCGCCGAGCAGGTCGCCAAGAAGTACGACGTGCAGATTGCCCTGCACACTGACCACTGCCCCAAGGACAAGCTCGACGGTTTCGTGCGCCCGCTGCTGGCGGCCTCGACCGAGCGCGTCAAGGGCGGCGGACTCCCGTACTTCCAGTCGCACATGTGGGACGGCTCCGCGGTGCCGCTCGATGAGAACCTCACCATCGCCGAGGAGCTGCTGGCGCTCGCCGCCGCGGCCAATGTCATCCTCGAGATCGAGGTCGGTGTCGTCGGTGGTGAGGAGGACGGCGTCGAGGGTGCAATCGACGACAAGCTCTACTCCACGCCCGAGGACGCGATCGCGACCGTCAAGGCACTCGGTGCTGGTGAGAAGGGCCGCTATCTGACGGCGCTCACCTTCGGCAACGTGCACGGCGTCTACAAGCCGGGCAACGTCAAGCTGCGTCCGTCGATCCTGGACGACGCCCAGAAGGCTGCTGCCAAGGAGCTGGGATTGAATGGCGCTGCCGGGAGGCCCTTTGATTTGGTCTTCCACGGTGGCTCCGGCTCGACGCCGGAGGAGATCAAGGAAGCGGTCTCGTACGGCGTCGTGAAGATGAACGTCGACACCGACACCCAGTACGCCTTCACCCGCCCGATCGCCGGCTGGATGCTCGCCAACTACGAGGGCGTGCTCAAGGTCGACGGCGAGGTCGGCGACAAGAAGAAGTACGACCCGCGCGCCTGGGGCAAGGCCGCTGAGACCGGCATGGCGGCTCGCGTCGTCGAGGCCTGCCAGAACCTCGGCTCCGCCGGCACCAAAGCCTGACACCCCGCCGGTCGAGTAGCCGGAGCGCCAGCGGAGGCGTATCGAGACCAAGGGGCCACGCGCACCTGGTCTCGATACGGCTCGCCCTTGGGGGCTCGCCTACTCGACCGGCGATTCTGGGGCGCTCGCCCTACTCCACCGGCGATGTGGCGGGTGGGTGATGATGGCGGCATGACGGACAACTTGCTCGGGATCCCCGAGACGCACCTGCCCGAGGACCCGGCCGCGGCCAAGCTCGCCGACGGCGTCGACCCGCGTGAGGTGGCTGCGGCGTACCCGACGTCGTCGCTCGCCTGGGCCCAGCTCGCCGAGGACGCGTTCGCGGACGACCTGACCATCGAGGCGTACGCCTTCGCCCGCACCGGCTACCACCGTGGCCTGGATGCACTGCGCAAGTCGGGCTGGCGCGGCCAGGGTCCGGTGCCGTGGGAGCACGAGCCCAACCGGGGCTTCCTGCGCGCACTCGCCGCCCTGTCGAAGGCGGCCGGCCAGATCGGTGAGACCGAGGAGCAGCGCCGGTGCGCCGACTTCCTGCGCGACTCCTCGACGACAGGCGCGCGCGAGCTCGGCCTCTGAGCTCGCCGAGAGGCAAACCAACACACCGAGAGGCACACCCGGCGGGTGTGCCTCTCGCGTGATCGGTGTGCCTCTCGGTGGAAGGTTCTGAGCCACCGTTGGGATGGGCTCCCTGCGTAGGGTGAAGGAGTGACGGGGCGACTGCTGGTTCTCGGGATCGGGCCGGAGGGTGAGGAGCTCTACCGGCACGTGCTCCGTACGCCGGGGCTCGCCTTGACGGCGTACGTCGCCCGCCTCGGCTGGACCGACTACGAGGCCGATCACGCGCTCGAGCAGCTCCGCGCCCGACGTCTGGTGCGCACCACCGAGGCCGGCGAGCTGCACGCCGACCATCCGCGCGCGTCACTCGAACGTGTCCTGAACGCCGAGGAGGCGCGCCTCGCCACCCGCAGGCAGGACCTGGCTCGCGTGAGGGACGCCATCGATCAGTTCGCCGCTGACCATCGAATGGGCCAATCCTCTTCTGACACAAAGCAACCCGCGCGTGAGCGGGTCGACGCCAGCGCGGTGCAGTCGGTCCACGAGCACCTGGCCGCCAGCACGGTCGGCACGATCCGCATCGCACACACGACGGCGCCGGACCCGACCGAGGCGCTCCCCGTCGTACGACAGCTGCTCGAGGGTGGCCGCGAGCAGCGCGCGCTGTACGTCCCCGATGCCGCGCAGGGCGTCACCGAAACGATCCAGGGGTGGGCAGCCGCTGGGGAGCAGCAGCGCGTAGCCCCTACTCTCCCTTCACGATTCGTGTGCTTCGGCCAGGACGTGGCGCTGGGTACGACGGAGTGGGGCAAGGCGGACGGCGACTTCGTCGTGCTGCGCGACCCGATGGTGGTGTCCGCGTTCGTCGAGCTCTTCGACCGGCTCTGGGTGACCGCCGCGCCGCACGAGTCCGACGGGCAGGACGCCTCGGCACTGATCGAGCTGATGCAGCAGGGACTGAAGGACGAGGCGATCGCGCGGGTGCTCGGCATCTCGCTGCGCACCGTCCGCCGCCGGATCGCCGGGCTGATGGACGAGCACGGCGTGGACACGAGGTTCCAGCTCGCGATCGCCCTCGCCGAGCGAGGCGGGTTGCCCGGCGGCAAGGCCTAGGCCGCCGGTCAGAGCGCGATCTGGTGCACGCGGTCCCGGCGTTGACCGGCGTAGATCCACGACTCGCATGTGGCGAGGTCGTAGACGATCGACCACTGCGTGTGGCCCTGCTTGACGTCGTGCAGAAGGTCGAGCGCCCCTGGTACGCCAGGCTTTCCGCGCGTTGCGGCTAGTCGTGACTGACAGCCGTTCCAGCGGGAGAAGGATGACCACTGATCGCGCGGCGTACTGAGACTGAAGTTCTCCAGGACCCACCACGGCTGCGCGGCAGGCCGGTCGTGGAAGCGCAGTGCGCCCTCGCTGAACTCCGCCACTGTTGCCGCTCCTGAGCGGTCGGCGATCAGGTAGTGCAGCGCCGGCCCACCGTCGAAGTCGAGGTTGTACGACGTCATGAGCGTCCGTGCCTGCGCGACCGTCCGGCATCGATCCAGGACGAGTCGTTGGACGCCAACGCCGCCGACCGCGCTGTGCCCCGGTGTGGTTGTGGCAGCTGCACCTTCGTCGGCGGCCAGCCCGATGAACAGGCCGTGCTCGTTGATGCCGTCGAACGGCAGGCTGGGAGCGCGTTCGAGAGGAGCGCGTCGGGCCGGGTCGTCCAGTGCGCCGGTCTTGCCGGGACCGAGACCGTAGTAGGTCAGATCGGTCACTGCGAGAGACCGCGCTGCTCCGGCGGGCCGTGCATGTACGACGAGGGCAGGGCTCGGCTCCCAGTCGAAGTTGCGTCCTATCAACGGTTTTCGCGGGTCGCCGAACGCTGCGAAGAGTGTGCAGCCGAACGGCGGCCGCTCGTCACCGGAGCGAGACGCCGGCGATGGCGTACCGCCCACGACGGTCGGAGCCTGTCCCCACCACGTCATCTCGTACAGCGGATGCTCGTCGAGGCGTTTCACCGTCGCGAAGGACTGCGCGCGCTCGGCCTGGCTCTGGACGATCCGGAGCGGTTGCGCAACGGCTGCGGCGACACCTTTGGCGCCCGCGCCCGGCGGGGGAGCGGTCTTCGACGCCGACGCGCGCGGCGAGAGCCGGTCGGTCGACCCGCACCCGGCGATGAGCGCCGCACCGATGCCGGTGGCCGCCCCCGTGAGGACCTGGCGTCGCGACAGTGCGGTCATAGGTCGAGCGTCCATCGCGGGCATCTGATTCGCAACCGAACTAGTTGTGTCGTGTCCGAGCTGAGACCTGGCTGCAGCCGGTCGGGCGGAGCGTTCCAGGGCGGAACTCGTGGTCCGGGTAACCTGTGGCTGCCTTCGGCCGCCGTCAGGGCGGGCTCGGGCGGACCGACACACCGACGTAAAGGCGGATCGACGTATGCCAGGCATCGTGCTCGTGGGGGCCCAGTGGGGCGACGAGGGCAAAGGCAAGGCGACCGACCTGCTGGGTGACCGCGTCGACTACGTCGTCAAGTTCAACGGCGGCAACAACGCGGGCCACACCGTCGTCATCGGCTCGGGGGACCAGGCGGAGAAGTACGCCCTGCACCTCCTGCCGAGTGGCATCCTCAGCCCCAACGTGGTGCCCGTCATCGGCAACGGTGTCGTCGTTGACATCGGCGTGCTCTTCGAGGAGCTGGACGGCCTCGACAAGCGTGGCGTCGACACCTCGCGGCTGCTCGTCAGCGCCAACGCGCACGTGATCACCAGCTATCACACGACGATCGACAAGGTGACCGAGCGTTTCCTCGGCAGCCGCAAGATCGGCACGACGGGGCGCGGCATCGGACCGGCGTACGCCGACAAGATGAACCGCGTCGGCATCCGCATCCAGGACCTCTACGACGAGTCGATCCTGCGCCAGAAGGTCGAGGCCGCCCTCGACGTCAAGAACCAGATGCTCCTGAAGATGTACAACCGCCGGGCCATCGAGGTGGACGAGGTCGTCGAGGAGCTGCGGTCGTACGCCGAGCGCTTGCGTCCCATGGTCGCGGACACCTCTCTTGTCCTCTCGAAGGCGCTGGACGAGGGCAAGAACGTGCTCTTCGAGGCCGGCCAGGCAACGCTGCTCGACGTCGACCACGGCACCTACCCCTACGTCACGTCCTCGAACGCGGTGTCCGCCGGCGCGTGCACCGGCTCGGGTGTACCGCCGACCCGGGTGGACCGGGTGATCGCGATCCTCAAGGCGTACGCCACGCGCGTCGGTGAGGGCCCGTTCCCGACCGAGCTGAACGACGACAAGGGCGAGTTCCTGCGCAAGACGGGCGCCGAGTTCGGTGTGACCACGGGTCGACCGCGACGCTGCGGCTGGCTCGACGTCGTCGTCGGCCGCTACGCGACGCGGATCAACGGTGTCACCGACTTCGTACTGACCAAGCTCGACATCCTCACCGGCTTGGACAAGGTCCCGGTGTGTGTGGCGTACGACGTCGACGGCGTCCGCCATGACGAGATGCCCATCAGCCAGACCGACTTCCACCACGCGAAGCCGATCTACGAAGAGCTCGACGGCTGGTGGGAGGACATCTCCAAGTGCCGCACCTGGGACGAGCTGCCGCCCAACTGCAAGGCCTACGTGGAGTACGTCGAGAAGCAGATCGGCGCGCGCATCTCCGTGATCGGCATCGGCCCGGGCCGTGAAGAGGTCATCGTGAGGCACGACCTGCTCAAGGACTGACGGTGGCTGACGCCGCAGGCACCATTCCCGCCGTGCTCCCAGTGACGGGGACCGTGGACCTCCAGACGACGGGTCGCCGCACCGGTCACCAGCGCTGGGTCGAGATCTGGTTCGTGTACGTCGACGGGCAGCTGGTCGTGACGGGTACGCCTGGTGCGCGCAACTGGCTGGCCAACCTGCGGTCGACGCCGGAGGCCAGGGTCCGCTTCCGCGATCCGCTGCGTGAGGTGGCTGTGGTCGCGCGGCTCGTGAAGGACCCGGCGGAGCGACGGCGACTGGTGCCCCTGATCTGGGAAGCCCAGCCGTGGTACGCCGAGCAACCGTTCTCGATGGAGGACTGGGTGGCTGATGCACCCCTCGTGGTCTTGACCGGGACAGACCATGGGTGACCCGGTCATTGCCATCGCGCCGTTCCTGCTCGCCCTCGGTGCCTGGCTGCTCATCAGGTTCGGCTGGCGGGTGACTCGGCTCACGATCGGGCTGATCCGGCGGGCCAGGTGGCGCTCGGTGCAGGCGGTCGTGACCGACGTGTCTCTGCGTGAGGGCCGCGACGCGTCAAGCCGGGGTGATGGCGTTGTCAGGCCCGCAGCGTGGGCGACACCTGATGCGTGGTTCGTGACGTACAGCTACGACATCGGTGGCGAGCCGTATACCGGGCGAGCGCGTTGGCACACGTTGCCGCCGCCCGCGGACGGGATCACACTCACGGTGCACGTAGACCCCGAGCGCCCGGGTCATTCGGAGTTCCTCGACTTCTCCCACCCGGCGTGGACGCTGGTGGGCTACGTCGTGGCCGCGGCCATCGGAGCACTGCTGGTCGGCCGGTCGGTACTGGCGTTCACGCACATCGGGGACTGAGTCCCGGCGTCATGCAGCACGCGGGCTATGGCGCCGGTTCTGCATGACCGAAGCGACCGCGGCTAGGCCTTCTTCTGGAGGTGCTGGTCGATGCCGTCGAGGATCCGTTCGAGCCCGAAGGTGCGCCGATCGGCTGAGACCGCCCGGCCCTTGAGGATGTGATCCAGGGCGGGGTAGTCAGCGCCCGCGCGGGACATCACGTCGGCCAGCACCGGGTCGGCCCGCAGCTCAGGAGTCCACGGCTGCGACCCGGCGGTGCTCGGCGCATGTGAGTTGTGCAGGTGAGCACTGAGCAGGGCGACTGCGTCGACGGCCTCAGCACGCGTCAGCGCCGTGCCGGTGAAGATCGAGAGCCCGGCGACGGACCAGCCGACCTCGTTCGGCCCGACCGCGCGCTCGCCGACCGTCACGACAGGTACCCACGGGTGACGGTCCCACGTCTCCCACATCAGCGTGGCCCAGCGGCGCGCCTGCGCACGCCAACCGCCTTTGACCCCAGTCAGATCCGGCGGTTCGTCGATGGCGAGCTCGATCATCACTGCAAGCAGCTCGGACTTGCTCTTGACGTAGCGGTAGAGCGACATCTTGGTGTAGCCGAGTCGCGCCGCGACCTGCTCCATCGAGACCGCGTCGACTCCATCCGCGTCGGCGATAGCGACCGCGGCTGCGGCGATGTCGGACACCTCAAAGGCTGCCTTCGGCCCGCGCTTCGCCGGTGTGCGAAGTCCCCAGAGCAGCTCGAGTGTGGTGTCGGAATCCATGTGCAACTTCCTCTTGGCAATTATGTGTCCTCTGGATACTGTATCCCACAGACACGGTTCACCGACCACCACGAGGGGTAGCAAAATGGGCACCATCGCAGTTCACGAGTTCATCGCTCTCGATGGAGTGTTCCAGGACCCGACCTGGACCTTCGAGTACGGCTTCGACCCCAAGATGGGCGAGACGCTCGGCGCCATCATGGGCGATGCGAAGGCACTCCTGCTGGGGCGCAAGACGTTCGAGATGTTCGCGCCAGCCTGGCGGGACCGTACGGCCGAGGACGACCCGGGCGCACCGTTCTTCAACGAGAGCACGAAGTACGTCGTCGGCTCCCAGGAGCCGAGCGAGGAGTGGGGTCCGTCGGAGCGACTCGGCGCGTACGACCCGGACGCGATCCGCAAGCTCAAGGACGAGACCGACGGCACGCTCTACATCAGCGGCAGCGGGCAGCTCGTCCGTGGGCTGCTCAAGGAGGGCCTCGTCGATGAGCTGCACCTCTTCGTCTACCCGATCGCTCTCGGCGAGGGCGACCGCCTCTTCGGCGACGGCGTGGATGCGACCAAGCTGAAGCTGAACGGCCAAGACACCTACGAGAACGGCGTGGTCCACCTCAACTACGGGCCGGCCTGACCGGCGTACGAATCAGAGCGGAGCAGAGCAATGGGCAGAATCGTTTCCAACTTCTTCATCTCGCTCGACGGCGTCGTCGAGTCCCCTGAGAACTGGCACTTCCCGTACTTCGACGACGCGATGGGTGAGGTCGTCTCCAGCGGTATGGGAGGGTCCAAGGGCCTGCTCATGGGCCGCCGGTTGTACGGCGAGTGGTCGCAGTACTGGCCGACGTTCACCGACGACCCGGACCTGGCGACCTACTTCAACGACATCCCCAAGTACGTCGTGTCCCATCGCGACGGCGACGCGGACTGGAACAACACGACCGTGCTCACCGGTGCGGACGATGAGGCGGTTGCGGCGAAGGTCCGTGAGGTCAAAGACCAGGTGGACGGCGACCTGATGATGTCGGGCTCGGCCACGACGGTCCGCTGGCTGCTCGCCAACGACCTGCTCGATGAGCTGCGGCTGCTGATGCACCCGATCGCGGTCGGTCAGGGTCAGCGGCTGTTCGAGGAGACGCCGACCCACAAGCTGGAGCTCGTCGACAGCAGCGCGCTGCCGAGCGGCGTCCTCAACCTCACCTACAAACCGGCCACCACCTGACTTGGCCGACAGTGCAAGCCGCGTCGCTACCCGGAGCTGGGTAGCGACGCGGCTTGCACTGTCGGCCCGGAAGGGCTGGGATTCGGCGCCCGACGGCGTACGGCATAAACTTCACCGTCGTGGCTGAGGTGCAGAAGGACGAGACGACGATGCCGGACCGAGCGAGCCTGCGAGCTCGGCCGGAGGAGGAGCCTCGTCGGGACAGCGCAGGAGACGACTGGGTTTCCCGACTTGCCGACGAGGCCATCGCCGAGGCGGAGAAGCGCGGGACCAAGGTCGTCTGCGCCTCGGGCATCAGCCCGTCCGGCCCCGTTCACCTCGGCAATCTGCGCGAGGTGATGATGCCGCACCTGGTCGCGGATGAGGTCCGTCGCCGCGGCATCGAGGTCGAGCACATCATCAGCTGGGACGACTTCGACCGCTTCCGCAAGGTGCCCAACGTGCCCGGGGTCGACGAGTCGTACGCCGAGCACATCGGCAAGCCGCTGACGGCCGTCCCCCCACCCCAGGGCTCGTCGTACGACTCCTGGGCCGCCCACTTCCGCGCGCAGTGTGAAGACGGCCTCAAGCAGCTCGGCATCGTCTACCGCGGTATCAGCCAGACCGAGCAGTACACCTCGGGCGCGTACGTCGAGCAGGTGCTGTTCGCGATGTCGCACCGCACCCAGATCGACAAGGTCCTCGACCAGTACCGCACGCTGCCCAAGCAGACCGGCGCCCCGCAGAAGGGCGGCCAGAAGAAGCTCTCCGAGGACGAGGCTCTCGCCGCAGCCGAGGCCGCTGAGGGCTCGGGTGCCGCGGCCGAGGACGACGGCTCGAGTGGCGGCGGCTACTACCCCTACAAGCCGTACTGCTCGGTCTGCGGCACGGACCTCACCACCGTGACGTCGTACGACGACGCGTCCACCGAGCTGACCTACACCTGCCAGTGCGGCCACACCGAGACCGTGCTGCTGCGCGAGCACCGCAACGGCAAGCTCGTGTGGAAGGTCGACTGGCCGATGCGCTGGGCGTACGAGAAGGTCGTCTTCGAGCCGTCCGGCGTCGACCACCAGAGCCCGGGCTCGTCGTACGTCGTCGGCAAGGAGATCGCGCCGATCTTCGGCTGGGAGCGCCCGCTCGGCCCGATGTACGCCTTCGTCGGCATCCGCGGCATGGCCAAGATGTCGTCGTCCAAGGGTGGCGTGCCGACGGCGGTCGAGGCGCTGCAGTTCATGGAGCCGCCGCTGCTGCGCTGGCTCTACGCCCGCAAGCGCCCCAACCAGGCGTTCGACGTCGCGCTCGACGCCGAGATCCAGCGGATGTACGACGAGTGGGACAGCCTGGTCCGCAAGGTCACCTCGGGCGACGCTCAGGCCGGCGATATCGCGGCGTACACCCGTGCATCGTCCACTGCGGAGGGCGAGCTACCGCTGACGAAGCACGTGCTGCCTTACCGCGCGATCGCGTCGGTCGTCGACATCACGACGGGTGATGAAGAGCAGACGCTGCGCATCCTGTCGGCGCTCGACCCGAGCGACCCCATCGGTTCGCTGGACGAGCTGCAGCCGCGCCTCGGTTGCGCGACGCGTTGGGTGGAGCAGCAGGTCGCGCCCGAGGACCGTACGGTCGTGCGCGCCGAATCCGACAGCGAGGCGCTTGGTGCGCTGACCGACGAGCAGCGCGAGAGCCTGCGAATCCTGTTGGACGGCAACGGATCTGACCTCGACCGCCTCGAGGACGACTGGACGATCGACGGGCTCACCCACCACGTCTACGGCGTGCCCAAGGTGCAGTCGGGTGAGTCCGCCGACTTCAAGCCGGACCGCAAGGCCGAGCCCGAGAAGGCGGCCGCGCTGGGCGCAGCGCAGCGTGAGTTCTTCAAGCTGCTCTACAACCTGCTGATCGGCAAGGACACCGGCCCCCGCCTGCCCACCCTGCTCCTCGCCGTCGGCCCCGAGCGCATCCGTGGTCTCTTGACCCCATAGCTGTTTTTCGGTGTCAACGTCCGGCAGGGTCAGTGCAGTGGGTTGCGCGTCCGTAGCTGCGGGAAGGCACTGAAGTCGCGATCCGCGCTCCACAGCTCGGTCACACCGTGACCCAGGCAGATGGCGGCGATGCGGGCGTCGTGGATCTTGGGTCCGACGACACCTGACCTGCTGAGCAGGGTGGCCAGGATGCGCCCGTGGTCGGCAGACTCCGACAGCATCGCCACGCCCGGAAATGCCATGAGGTCGTTGATGGATTCGAGGGCCGCGTCGGGAGCGGACGGTGGGTCGTAGACGCGGGGATGTGTTGCTATGGCGAGAAACTCGTGAGCACATGGCCATGGCACCGCGATCGCCCGTGGGCCTTCGGCGAGCCCGGCCAGCGCGGTCATCGCGGCAACGTGGTGTGGACTGTCCTCGCGGTGGGCGTACACGAGGACGTTGGTGTCGACGGCGATCATCGAGTCACTCAGGCAGGTCGTACGCCAAGGAGCTCACAGGGCGCCCGACCGCCTCAGCTCTCATCCCTCGCCCGCCTACGGTGCGGAAGCGAAATGTGCGCTCCGCCGGATGCTCGTCTCTGCGTGCAACCTCGGCGCGCAGGCCGACGACGACCAGCTCGCGCAACGTCGTTCCCTGGGACAGAGCGATCCGCTTCGCCTCCGTGGCCAAGGCGTCAGGGATCTCGATGGTCGTCTTCATACGGATAACCGTATCAAGTGACCCGTACTCCCGTACTGGGTGGAATCATGCCAGCAGTGAGCGGATCAGGCGGGGGTGAACTCCTCGAGCGCGCGCCAGCTGCTGGGGGAGAGGCCCGCCATCTCGCGCCACTCGCGGGCGAGGTGCGCCTGGTCGGCGTACCCGCACCGCGCGGCCACATCGGCGAGACGACCGCCCTCGCGGACCTGGCTGATCGAGCGCCCGAACCGGAACAGCCGTGTTGCCGTCTTCGGGCCGACGCCCATCTCCTGGGTGAACTGGCCGCTCAGGTGCCGGACCGACCACCCGGACTCCCGTGCAAGATCGGCGACCGTCGCCGCTCCCTGCGTGGCCTCCAGTCGGCGCCACACCTGAGCGGCGAGGCCGTCGTCCGGGCGGTCGGGGAGTCGGGCCAGCAGGGCGTCGCCGAGGATGTCGAGGCACGACCATCCGGGCGCGGAGCGGAGTCGGTCCTCGAGGGCAGCGGCTTCGGGGCCGATGACGTCCGACAGGTGCACGGCGCCGTCGACCAGCTCCGCGGCAGGCATCGCGAACAGATCGCGGAGTCCGAGCGGCGTGAGATAGAGCATGATGCCGTGCTGCGAACCGTCGTGGTGGATCCGTGCGGGGATCGTGGACAGCCCGGAGAAGACGGACGAAAAGCGTTGCTGTCGTTGCAAACCCTGGCCGCTGAGGACGATGCCGTCACTCAGGTCGAACACACAGGTCAGGCTCGCGGACGGCAGGCCGATGTGGGTGCCCGGACGGAAGCCGTCCATGCGATAGCCCGAGATGCGTTGGACGTACGGCCGCAGCACAACAGGCAGAGGATGTTCGACGTAGTCCTCCACGCCCCCACGGTACGACTCAGCCGGCGTAGGTGCCGAAGCTCCAGCGGTTGCCCTCCGTGTCCTTGATGCTGAACCCGCGCGAGCCGTAGTCGGAGTCCGCCAGGTCGCGGACGACCTGGGCGCCGAGTTCCCGCGCTCGCTGCCACACCGCATCCGGATCCGCGGTGACGACATAGATCTGCCCGGACCCGGGCGTCGTGTCGAAGTCGGACCCGGTCTCGGTGCCGCGAGTGCTCACCATGACCCGACCGCCCTCCGGCCAGAGCATCTCGCTGTGGTGCACGGCCGTGCCGTCGTCGCCCTGCACGAGGGTGCCGTCCTCGAAGCCCAGCGCCTTGAGCCACGCCCGCGCAGCGATCGCGTCGTCATAGCTCAGTCCGGGCCAGATGTTGCTGTCCTTGCGCTCTGTCATGAGCACCACACTCCTCCGCCCAGCCGGCGCGGGCTTGAACGAATCGGCACCACTGGTGTCGGAGTGTCCCGATGGGCGGAACCTGACCGGAACTTTGCCGTCGCGACCTTGTGCCCGTCGCCGTGAGGTGTGCACCATGGCGAGGCCAACCCCTCATGGTGCACGACTACGAGAAATCGAATCCTTCAAGGAGTTTCGCATGTCGGAGTCAAAGACCCTCCGAGAGTTGGGGCTCAGCAGCAGACGCACTGTCCTCAAGGGCGGGCTGGCCGCAGCTGCTGCCGTCGCGCTCCCCGCGGGCGTCGCACGAGCCAACCCCAGTCGTACGCCAGCCGCGCCTCTGCCGCTCGGACCGACGGCCACCCGCATCAAGAACCTCACCGGCCCGAACGAGACCGGCCAGTGGGGTGCAGCCCTGACCGACCTCGGCATCCCCGCGCTCTGCCCGAACGGCACGATGCTGTTCGTCTGCGGCGACACGTTCGAGGGGCCGAACGTCGGCGACGGCCAGTGGACGGCGCCCGCGGGCCTGCGCTCGAGCAGCGCCGACCTGGGCAACCTGACGATCGATGGCGCGGTCGGTGGCGCGCATGTGCAGTCGATGGTGCCCGAGCCGCACACTCCGGTCCCGCCGGACAAGGCGACGACCGCCATTCCCTCTGACGCCTTCACGGTCGGCGACACGATGTACATGCACCTCATGCGTGGCGTCATCTACGACACCCACCACACCGAGCTCTGGAGCTCGAAGGACAACGGTGACACGTGGACCCTCGCGTGCTCCTGGGACGACCCGGGCCTGCATCGCGGCAACTTCCAGCAGAAGACGTACGCGATCGGGGACAACGGCACGGCGTACGTCTTCTCGGGACTCTTCAACCGCGGTCCCGTCAGCGAGCTGTTGCTGCACCGCGTTGCGCTCGACCGTCTCGGCGACCCGGCGGGCTACGAGCCGTGGGGCTGGGACGGGTCGAAGTGGGGCTGGGGCATTCCCCCGACGACGGTCGCCACGCCGCGCAAGTGGGGTGAGATCTGCTTCCGTGCGATGGGCGGCAAGTTCGCCTTCAGCTTCTTCGACGAGAGCGCTGCACAGATCAAGCTGCAGGTCTTCCCGATCCCGGAGTCGGATCTGTTCACCACGCCGGAACAGGTGCTGATCCAGGGCAGCGACCACGACGCCGGCAACGATCTGCGCGCCCCCTACGGCGGCTGGATCGTGCCCGGGTCGACGTTCGACAACTTCCACGCGGTGATCAGCCAGTGGATCTATCCGACACCGGACTACCGGGTCATCCACTACAAGTTCGACGGCATCGCCAGCTGAATGCAACCGCCGAGGCGGCATACGACGTCCCAGACGGGTATGCCGCTTCGGCGCGTCCCTTGCGGGGGAGCGAGAGCTGCGCCGGGCGCTCACATGACCTCGAGAAATCGAATACTCAGGAGCACCCATGTTGGAGAAGAAGACGCTGACTCAGCTCGGTGTCCCCAGCCGCCGCGCAGTACTGAGGGGCACCGTCGGTGCCGCAGCAGCCGCCGCCCTCGGGGGAGCGACGATCAAGGGTGCGTCCGCAGCGGAACGCGGTTCGTCGCGGACGCAGATGCCGATCGGCGGCACGAGCGCGACCTTGCTGCAGGACCTCACTGGCCCTGATCTGACCAGCCGGTTCGACGCGCCGTTCACCGACCTCGGTATCCCGGTTCGTTGCGCGGACGGCTCCATGCTGTTCATCGGTGGCGACACCTACGCCGGAACCGATGTTCTGCAGGGCCGCTGGAGCTGCCCGGTCGGGCTGCGCTCGAGCAGCCGAGTCATCGACGAGCTGGCGATCGACAGCTGCGTCGGCGGAGACCGGGTCCGACAGCTCGTCGACGAACCGCACACTCCGGTCCCGGGGACCAATCCGACCACCGCGATCCCGACCGATGTCTTCCGCGTCGGAGACACCCTCTACATGCACCTGATGCGGGGCCCGATCTATCAGGCCCACCACACCGACTTCTGGAAGTCCGACGACAACGGCGAGACCTGGCAGTTCCTGTGCAAGTGGGACGACGTTGGGCAGTACAAGGGCGCGTTCCAGCAGAAGACGTACGCCGTCGCGGACAACGGGACTGCCTACGTCCTCTCGACCCGGTTCGATCGAGGGCAGGACAGCGATCTGCTCCTGCACCGCGTCGCGCTCGACCGCCTGGGTGACCCGTCGGCGTACGAGCCGTGGGGCTTCGACGAGAACGACAGCGGCTGGGCCTGGGGCCATGAGCCGACCAGCGTCGCCAAGCCGCGGCACTGGGGTGAGATCTGCTTCCGTGCGATGGACGGGAAGTACGCCTTCACCTTCTTCGACGACTCGGCGGCACGCATCGCGCTGCAGATCATCCCGGTCCCGGAAGGCGACCTGTACGCGACGCCGGAGCAGCCGTTGCTGTTCGGCGCCCCCTTCGACCACGGCAGCTTCCTGCGCAACCTGTACGGCGGCTTCATCGTGCCCGGGTCGACCTTCGACGACTTCCACATCATCGCGAGCCAGTGGGTCGGACACCCCGAGGCGAACACGCCCGACGAGTACCACTTCATGCACTACCGCATCGACGGTATTTCGAATTCTCACCCGTAGCCGCGGGTCCTGCGAATCCTGGGTGACGCCCCTCTGCGAGTGGTTACCGTGGCCCTCCGCCATGGAGGCGGAGTGCCACGGGGGAGTCGGAATTGAACACACAGACGCGTCGACGCATCGTTCTCGGAGGAGCGGCGGTCACGGTGGCCGGAGTGATCGGCTACGCGATGGCTCAGCCAACATCTGCCGTCACATCGAGTGGCCATCACCACGGCCAGACGTCGGGGCCGGCCCATCAGCAGCATGTGATGGCGGCGTTCACCGCCAACGGCCTGGACCCGTCGTACGAAGAAGCCCAGCGGGTGCCGGACGGTCCGGTGATGCGCGGGGAAGGCGTACGCCCATTCGTGGGCGTGCCCGCGTCGGGTGACCCGGTCAAGGGCAGCTTCTCTCCCGTGGTGGACTGGCCGATCATCGGCATTCACGCGGTGGTGCTGCCGGATGGGCGAGTGTTCAGCTATGGCTCGAACGCTCAAGGGGCGCAGACCGGCCAATACATCTACGACGTCTGGGACCCGAAGAAGGGCACCGGGGCCGATGCGCACCAGGTGCTGCCGAACCGCACCAGTGTCGACATCTTCTGCAGTGCGCAGCTGCTTCGGCCGGATGGCAAGGTCGAGATCTACGGCGGCGACGTGGATGTCGACGGGGTCACGACCAATAAGCCGAACGCGGACATCACGACCTTCCAACCCTCCACCAACACGCTGACCCGCACCGGTGAGATGCAGCGCAAACGTTGGTACGCCAGTGCCACGACGCTGCACAACGGACAGGCCTATGTGCAGGGAGGCTCAGGTGGCGCTGACCACCCCGAGGTGCGTGAGGCCAGCGGAGGCACTCGGCTGCTCACGGGCGTCGACACCTCCCAGCTCGCCAGCGGCTACCCGCGCAACTTCGTGCGGACCGACGGCACGATCTTCGGCATCAGTGCCAAAGCGATGTACTCGGTCAACACGGCGGGCGTCGGGTCTTTGACCACCAAGGGGACGTTCCCGGCGACCAACACCGGCGGCACCTCCAGCGCGGTGATGTACGAGCCCAACAAGATCCTGCAGGTCGGCGGTGGGGTCGTCTCGGGGCAGGCGGGCAGCAAGGAGGCGCGCGTCGTGGACATCAGTGCCGCGGCCCCGGTCATCAGCAGCGTCCCGTCGATGGCCAGCGGTCGGCACTGGAGCAACGCCACCGTCCTGGCGGACGGACGCGTCTTCGTGGACGGCGGTAGCAGCAAGGCCAATGCCGTCGACCCGGCGTTGCCCAATGGCGGGGTGGCTTACACCAGCGAGCTGTTCAACCCGAAGGCAAAGACGTGGGCGAGCGGTCCGACGGCCAAGCGGATGCGGCTCTATCACGGCACGTCCACCCTGCTGCGCGACGGCTCGGTGCTGACCATGGGAGGTGGAGCGCCAGGCCCGCAGCGCAACCTCAACGCCGAAATCTATTATCCGCCATACCTTTTCACCGCAACCGGACAGCGTGCCGCACGTCCCAAGATCACCTATCTGAAACCCAGGCTCGCGCCTGCGTCGGCGTTCTCCGTGGCCAGCGACCAGGCGCGCTCGATCCGCAAGATCGCTCTGGTGAAGACCGGCTCGACCACGCACTCGTTCAACCTGGACCAGCGCCGACTTGAGCTGTCGTTCTCCATGCGGCCCGGCGAGCGTCGGATGATGCAGGCGCAGCTGCCGAGCGCCGGCTACACGCCGCCCGGCTACTACATGGTGTTCCTCATCGACGACAAGGGAGTCCCGTCAGAGGCGGGCATCGTCAACATCGCCGCACACTGACCTGGCTACTCCTGCGCAGCCTGGATGCTCTCGTGGTGGTGGATGACCTCATCGATCACGAAGCGCAGGAACTTCTCGCTGAACTCCGGATCGAGCTGCGCCGCGCTGGCCAGTGACCGCAGCCGGGCGATCTGCTTCTCCTCGCGCGCGGGGTCGGCCGGCGGCAGGTTGTGACCGGCCTTGTAGTGGCCGACGGCCTGGGTGATCTTGAAGCGCTCCGCGAGCATGTGGATGAGTGCGGCGTCGATGTTGTCGATCGACTGCCTGTACGCCGTCAGCACCTCGTGCGGGTCGGCGTCGCCTGCCGCCTGGGCCAGGTGCTCGTGCGCATTGCCGGAGACCTCGCTCATGGCTGCACCTCCAGCACCGTCATCCGGTGGGCCGCGCGCGTCAGCGCGACGTAGAGAACCCGGATGCCACCGGGCGACTCCCGGGTGATCTCGGGCGGATCGACGACGACGGTGGCGTCGTACTCCAGACCCTTGGTCGACATCGGGTCGATGAGCATGGCCCGCTCAGGAGCAAGGTCGGCCACGTGCTGCAGGTGCGGGCGCCAGCGGGCCGGTGCAATCACCGCGATGGCTCCTTCGACCTCGTCCAGCAAGAGCTTGGTCGCATCGAGTGCCGCGTCCGCGACCGCCGATCCGGCCACCCGCGTCACGACCGGATCCACACCGGTCTCGCGCACGGCATCCGGGATGTCCGCACCCGGCACCTCACGACGGATGACCTCGGCGGCGTAGTCGAAGATCTCGCGGGCGTTGCGGTAGTTGGTCGTCATCTGAAAACGCTGTCGCGGCTTGGTGCCGAACGCGTCCTCGCGAGCCGCGGTCGACTCGGCCTCGTCCGGCCAGGACGACTGGGCTGCGTCGCCGACCACCGTCCATGAGGCGTAGCGGCCGCGTCGTCCCACCATGCGCCACTGCATCGGCGAGAGGTCCTGCGCCTCGTCGACCAGCACGTGCGCGTAGTCCTCGGACTTGGCAATCCGCCCGGCCAGCAAGCGTTCTCGCGCGTCGGTCGGGTTGCGCTCGAAGGTCACGTCAGCGGTCTGGGCTCGTGAGCCCGCCACCTCGACCTCCGTGACGCCGTACTCGGAGAGGTTGCCCATCTCCTCGATCTGATAGAAACCGGCCTCCTCGCGCGGACGCTCCTGCACGATGCCGAGGCGGAGCGAGACGTCGTCGATAAGCGCGGCGTCCGCGACACTCCACGTGCTCGACTCCAGTGCCTCGACCATTGACTGCCGCAGCACCCGCGCGTCCGCCTCGGAGAGGATGCCCTGGGTGTAGCGCGCGATGCGTCGGTCGTCCGCGAGCCAGAGCAGCACCTCGCGCGGATCGATCGGTCGCCACCACTCGCGGACGAACGCCTCGACCTCGAGGTGGTCCTCGAACCGGTCGATGAACTCAGCCTTCTCGAGGCTGGCGACGTGCGGGCGGACCTGCAGCCAGGCCGCGTCACCCAGCGCCTCGACGACCGCGTCGTGGGCGAGGTTGTGCTGGTGGTTGCGCAGCACTCGACGCCGAATCTGTTGCAGCTGTTGACGATCCAGCCGTACGGGCTGTCCGGCAACCATCGTGCGCAGCTGGTCCGGGGCCTCGGGAGGCAGGTCACGCGCTGCGCGCGAGAGCACCTGGCGGATGGTCAGGGAGCCCTTGACGCGAGCCGCCTCCGGCTCGTCCAGGCGAGCGGCCGTCGTACCGTCCACGACATCGCCGAGCGAGCGGAGGGTGACGGTGTCCTCACCGAGTGAGGGCAGCACACGCTCGATGTAGGCGGTGTAGGCCGACGACGGTCCGACCACGAGGATCCCGCCGCTCTCGTAGCGGCGGCGGTCGGAGTAGAGGAGGTAGGCCGCACGGTGCAGCGCGACGACCGTCTTGCCGGTGCCGGGTCCGCCGGTGATCTCGGTGATACCGCGCGCGCTGGCCCGGATCGCTTCGTCCTGGTGGCGCTGGATGGTGGCGACGATGTCGCGCATCTGTGCCCCACGCGTACGAATGAGCGCGGCCATCAGCGCGCCGTCGCCGACGATGACCAGGTCGTCGGGAGCCTCGGCGACCATGAGGTCGTCCTCGACACCGATGACGACGGCGTCCCGGCAGCGCAGGACGCGCCGGCGCAGCACGTCCATGGGCTCGACGGGCGTGGCCCGGTAGAACGCCGACGCGGCCGGTGCTCGCCAGTCGATGACCAGCGGCTCGTAGTCGTCGTCACGAACCCCGATGCGGCCGATATAGCGCAGCTCGCGACCGTCCTGGTGTTCTAGGTCCAGCCGCCCGAAGACGAGACCCTCGTACTGCTGCTCCAACGACGCGCGGCGCTTGCCGGCGCTGAACATCAACGCATCGCGCTCGAAGAGACCAGTGATCTCCTCGTCCCGCGCGACTCCTGTGCGATCTGTACGCCCTCGCGCCAGACCCTCGGCCTCGACCAGGCTGACTCGGTCACCAGCTTTGCGGAGCTCGGAGTAGACCCGGTCGACGTGGGCCTGCTCCAGCTCGATCTCGGCGGCTACTTCCGGTGGAATTCCCGGCGCGCCGGTCTGTTGTGCAGTCACGCTCACATGCCCCCATGGTCGAGTGATGTCCACACGCTCGAAAGAGCGAACGGGCAAGTCTACTGTTCCCGGCGGCGTGCAAGATCACCGTCTCATCGTGTATAGACGACGGCTCGGTGGAGATTCCGTGACCTGCGGCCAAACTCAGGCGTGGCGCGGCGGCGTGATGGTCACCGAACGTCCGCGTGCCAGCCGTATCTGCTTGGACCACGCGCCAACTCGCAGGGCGGTCGAGGTGCCGCCGATGCTGTGAATGGTCACGCGGCTGACCTGCCCGTCGCTCCAGTCGAGGTCGACGACGAAGCCACCTCGGGCGCCGAGGCCCTTGGCGTGGCCGGACCGCCACGCGTCCGGCGTGGCAGGCAGCAGCTCGATCACTCCAGGCCGGGAGTAGACGAGCATCTCGAGCATCGCGGTCGGCGTGCCGTAGTTGGCATCGATCTGGAACGTCGATCGGTCGCCGAAGGAGTACATGTCGAAGAAGTTGATGGCCGCGCCGTTGCTGAAGTCGACCGACGGCTTCATCACGGTGAGGACCGCTTGGTAGGCCTTGTCGGCGTCCTTCAGGCGCGCCCAGCACAGGCCACGCCAGGCCATCGCCCACCCGAAGCTGTTCATGCCGCGCGCGGTCAGCAGGCTGCGTACGCCGGTGAGCAGCTCGGGCGGTGAGGTGTCGGCGGTGATCCGGTCGCCGGGGTGCAGACCGATGAGTGGCGACAGGTGCCGATGGGTCGTCTCGCCGAGGTTGTCGGGCGACATCCACTCCTCGAACCAGCCGCTCGTCGGGCTGACGGCCGGGAGATAGAGCTTGGCGCGGAGTCCGTCGACCGTCCGGGCGTAGCTCGCGTCGCGGCCGAGAACCTTTGCTGCTTCTGCAAATTCGCGGAACAGCTCCCAGACCAGCTCTTGGGAGTAGGTGTTGCCGCGGGTGTCCTCAGGCCCGTGCTCCGGTGACCAGTCGTGGTCGTCGACGAGCACCTCCTTGCCGTCGACCGTGGTCGTGACGAGGCGGCTCTCCCAGAACTCGCAGGCGCCTTTGAGCAGCGGGTAGATCTTGCGGAGGTAGGCCTTGTCCTGGGTGAACTGGTAGTGCTCGAACAACGAGTGGCACAGCCACGCGCTGCCGGCCGGGTGCCACCACCAACCGTTGCCGCCGAAGATGTTGGTCGAGATCGCCGTGGTCCAGCCGGCGACCTTGCCACTGGTGTTGCGGAACCTGTTGCGGCTGTCGTTGAAGAGCTTCTGCGTGTTCGACGTCCAGCAGGGCAACTGGGAGACGCAGTAGTCGGCGAACGCGTCGAAGCACCCGCCGAGGCCGGCCCGGTCGGGCAGCCAGTAGTTCATCTGCAGGTTGATGTCGGTGTGGTAGTCGGCCATCCAGTCGGGGTCGTTGCGGTCCAGCCACAGTCCCTGCAGGTTGGTCGGCACGCTGTCCCGTGAGCCCGTGATCGTCAGGTAGCGCCCGAACTGCAGGTACGACGCCTCCAGCTCGGGGTCCGGCGTCGCCCCCGCCTCCGCTCGGGTCGCGAGTCGTGTGGGCGTGTCCAAGGCGCGCTGCGCCGGAGTCGAGGCTCCGAGGTTGACGGTCGAGGCGTCGTACAGCCGCCGGTAGTCCGCCACATGGGTGGCGAGCAGGTGGGATGCCGACACCGCGGCGGCGTCAGCGACCTTGCCGCGGGAGACCGACACGGGATCGAGGCCGGGGTTCTTGAACTGGGTCTTGGGGTTCGGCACGTAGTTGGTGCCGCCCGCGATGAGGATCAGGACTTCCTCGCAACCGGTGAACGTCACCCGCGAGCCATCGGTCGCAATGGTGCCGGTCTTGCTAACTGCCGTCAGGGCCGCGCCGTAGCGCAAACCGTTGCCCAGCGTGCCGCCGAACGTCGCAACCTTGCCGGCCGCGGTGGTGGACTCGCCGTGCGTGCCGGCCAAGGCGACGCTGCCGGTGTAGCTGCCGCCGCCGGACTGCGTGAGCCGGATGACGAGGACGTCGTCCGGATGGCTGACGTAGACGTCGCGGCGGTAGGTCACGCCCTTCGCCGTGTATCGGGCGGAGACGAAACCGTTGCTGAGATCGAGCTGCCGTTGGTAGTCGGCGATGGCGGTGCTCGTGTGGCCAGGCACCTCGACCGTTGCCTTCGCAAGCATGGACAGGGTGCCGAAATTCGTTGTCTCGTAAGAGAACTGGCCGTCCGACTGCAGTGAGTCGTTCAGGCCCCCCGTCCAGAGGGTCGCGTCCGTGACGTAGAGCGTGTCGGCCGCCGGATCGCTGGTGACCAGCGCGCCGAGCCGGCCGTTGCCCACGGGCAGCCCCTCTTCGAGGATCTTCGGGACGGAGCCGGGTGCGCGGTACCAGAGCGTGGTCGCCGCGCTGTCGGGTACGAGGCCGGCCTCGGCCGGTCGTACGACGGCGGCGGCCCGCGGCGCGAAGGCGGGCAGGCCGCCGAGGGACAGGGCAGCGCCGAGGCCGCCGAGCTTGAGCAGGTCTCGCCGTGAGGGGGAGGGCAGCTTGGACTCGTGGGTCATCGGGACTCCTGTGTCAAAGGCGACGTTGCCGTTCAGTGACCCGATGTTAGAGCGATTGACGCCTCGCGTGTGATCGATAACACTCAAAATTTGCCAAATTAATCCGATGTCTGGTCAGATCCAGCCGCGCTTGCAGGCCTGGACGCCGGCCTGAAAGCGGGTCTCTGCGTTGAGGAGATCGAGCATCCGGCGTACCCGACGCTCGACGGTGCGCTGCGAGATCCCCAGCTGGCGCGCGATCGTGGCGTCGGCGGCGCCGCTCGTCAGCAGGGTCAGGATGTCGAGGTCCTTGGTGTCCAGCGCGGCTGTCGGTTGCTGAGCGAGGTCGGCGCTGCCACGCCACGGCACACCCATCTGCCAGGTGGAGTCGATCACTCGCTTGATCGATGCGCTCACGCCCGGGTGGGTGATGCGCAGGCCGGCGGTGCTGCCGTCGGGGTTGTCGATGTCGACCACGGTGACGCCCTCGTCGGAGACGGTCGCGGTGAACGGCACCCGGCTGTAGAACCGGATCTGGTCGCCGACGCGGCTGCGTGCCTCCACGGCCGCGTGCAAGTTGGGGTGCTCGAGCAGGGACGAGTCGAAGGTCGTCCGCACCTGGAGCTGGTGCCCCTCGGCGTTCAACGTCGGCTCCTCGGGAGAGTTCAACGAGTCATCCAGCAGCTGCAGGACCCGCGGCGAACCCCGACGCATCGACACGAAGCTCTCGCGCGCGCCGGCCAGGAGCTCGTTCGTCGCCTTCTGGATCCCGTCGATCGAGCGCAGCAGGTGCACCCCGAACGGCATCTCGTCCTCGGCTTGCGCAGCGGAGATGGTCTCGTGCAGGCGAGTCAGGCCGGTCATCGAAGAGCGCACGGTCCGCGCGCGCTCCTCGAGGCGGGTGGCGTACGACGCGAGAGCACGCTCCGGCGGGAGCACGGCCCAGCGTCCGGGCTCGATGTACCGGACCAGCCGCCCCGCCTCCAGCGCACGTAGCGCGAGAGAGACCTCCTCGGGATCCTCGCCCTGCGAGATCAGCTCGACCTCGGTCATGGTCGGGCTCTGCAGGAGCATGAGGTAGAGGTTGGCGGTCAGGTCGCTGCCCAGCAGGTCACCGAGGCCACGCCGCTGCTGGCGCGTTGGCGGGGTGCGCTCTGCGGTGTCGCTCGCGTTTCCGGTCGGGGGCTCGTCGGCCATGTGGTCGCCTCTCGGAGGTGGCGGATTCCCGACATTGACTGTAGTCCGACATCCTCAGATGGCCCATGGGTGACAAGTCGTGCAATATTTGATCTTGCCGGTCTCCGGACCGGGCGAGCAATCTGGACGTGTCGCCGACCCCCGTGGCTGACCCCTTTGCTCGTAACACGGGCTCTCCCGGGAGACCTCCCCCCTGACTTCCGGGGGAGCCCGTGTCATTCATGTTGCTTCTTGTCGCAGCGCCTCTTTCTTCGGGCTTCGCAGGCTCTGCCCGAAGACATGGCCTGAGCCTTTGGCTGCGACTCCTCCTCCGTTCGGCGTCGCAGGCTCCGCCGAGCCGGCATCGTCGGCGCAGCATGTGCGACGGCGCGCATGTGCCCTCTACGCTCTTGGGCGTGAAGATCCTTGTCATCGGCACTGGTGCTCGTGAGCACGCCCTCGTCCGCGGCCTGGCCCAGGACCCTGACGTCGAGGTGGTGATCGCCGCACCGGGCAACCCCGGCATGGCACTGGTCGCCGACTGCCGTCCTCTCCCGATGGGAGTGCTCGACGGGGCCGGCATCGCCGACCTCGCCGAGGAGCTCGGCGCGGACCTCGTCGTGGTCGGCCCCGAGGCGCCGCTGGTCGCCGGTGTCGCCGACATCGTCCGGGAGCGTGGCATCGCCTGCTTCGGTCCGTCGGGAGAAGCGGCCCAGCTCGAGGGCTCGAAGGCGTTCGCCAAGGAAGTCATGGCCGCGGCCGATGTGCCGACCGCCCGCGCGTACGTCTGCGACACCCCCGACCAGGTGCTCAACGCGCTCGACGCAACCGGTGCGCCGTACGTCGTGAAGGACGACGGACTGGCTGCCGGCAAGGGCGTCGTGGTGACCGACGACCACGAGGCCGCGGTCGCTCACGCGCAGTCGATCCTGGACGCCGGCTCGTCCCTCGTGATCGAGGAATACCTCGATGGCCCCGAGGTCTCGCTCTTCTGCATCTCGGACGGTACGACGGTGCGGGCGCTCGAGCCCGCGCAGGACTTCAAGCGGGTCGGCGACAACGACGAAGGGCCGAATACCGGTGGTATGGGCGCGTATTCGCCGCTCAACTGGGCGCCCGATGGCTTGGTCGAGGACGTCGTACGCCGGGTTGCGCAGCCGACCATCGATGAGATGCGTCGGCGTGGGACACCGTTCGCAGGTGTGCTCTACGTCGGGCTCGCGCTGACGCCGCGTGGCCCGCGAGTGGTCGAGTTCAACGCGCGGTTCGGTGACCCGGAGACGCAGGTCGTGCTGGCTCGCTTGAAGTCGCCGCTGGGCGCGCTGCTCGATGCGGCCGCACGCGGTCAGCTCGCCGACCACCCTGAGCTGACCTGGAGCCGTGATGCGGCCGTCACCGTCGTTGTCGCATCCGACGGCTACCCGACAGCACCGCGCACCGGCGACGCGATCGCGGGCTTGGACGACCTCGTCGACGCCTATGTCCTGCACGCCGGCACTGCGCAGGATGCGGACGGCGCCCTGGTGTCGGCCGGCGGCCGAGTGTTGTCCGTCGTCGCGGTGGGGCAGGACCTCGCGCAGGCGCGGCAGCGGGCGTACGCCGCGGTCGAGCAGGTCGAGCTCGCCGGCTCCCACCACCGCACCGACATCGCCCTCAAAGCCGAGCGCGGCGAGATCACCGTCTGACCCCACCACGCTCGCTCGCCAGTCGACCCGCTCCCACCCTTCTTGGCCGACAATGCAAGCCGTGTCGCTACCCAGTTCCGGGAAGCGACGCGGCTTGCACTATCGGCCCGGCGCGGTGGGCGGCTAATCGACCGGCGGGATGTTCGGCTAGTCGACTGGCGCGGGCGGGCGTACGCCGGCTTGTGGGGCGAAGCGGAAGCCGAGGGCTCCCATCAGCACGGCGACGCCGATGATGGCGGTGAAGACCCAGCCGGCCAGGTCGTCGGCCTGGGTGGCGATCAGTGCGCCACCGACTGCTGCACCGACCGCGCCGGCGAGCGAGGCGGCCATGTTCGAGGCCGCGCTGTTGGCGCCCTCGTCGCCGTGTTTCGACAGCGCGAGCATCTGCGTGGAGAGTGTCGGCGATACGACACCCATGCCGAGGCCAGACAGTGCCCACAGGGCCAGGCCGGGCACCAGCGGCAGCACATCGATCGCGATGAGTGCCGGCCCGATGAGCCCTGTGGTGATCGCCCCGAACCCGATGCGCAGCCGCAACGTCGGCGCCAACCGGGCCTGCACGACATCGAGACTGTGCACGAACGAGCCGGTCGCCCAGAACACGCCGGTGAGCGTCAGCGTGATGCCGGCCAGGGCCGGGCTCAGCCCGCGCGTGGTCGTCAGCATCAGCGGGAGGAACGATCCGGCCGTGCCGAACGCGGCCGCCGCCAGCCCGCGCGACGCGGTGACGGCTGGGATGCCGGTGGAGCCGGTCAGCGTGCCTGAGGGGAGCACCCGGCGTACGAGCAGCACGAGACTGGTGAGCGCCGCGAGCATGGCCGCGAGGGCGACGACCGCCCACGTGGTGCCCGCAGCCGACCCGGTCGCCGTGAGGACGGCAAGGAGCGCAGCCGCCCCTGCCGCGCTGCGGGCCACCGTGCGCTGACGGTCGGACCACGTGCCGAGAGGCTCCACCGGCGTACGACGCATGGACGGCACCAGCAGTGCGAACGAGGGCACGAGGAGGATCACCGCCAGGAGGAAGACGGCTCGCCAGCCGACATGGTCGGCGATCAGCCCGGCGATGGACGGGCCGAGCAGTGACGGCAGTACCCAGGCCGCCGCGAACGTGGCAAACACCTTGGCGCGCAACGACTCCGGCAGGGCGCGTGCAATCAGCACCGTGAGTCCGATGTCGAGGAACGCCTCCGCGAACCCGGACAGCAGCCGGCCGAGGACGAACACGACCATCGTCGGCGCGAGGCTTGCCAGCAGCTGGCCGACCGCGAACGTTGCCGCACCGATCCGCAGCACTCTGGTCGGTCCGCCACGGTCACTGAGCGCGCCCGCGATGGCGGTGGCGACGACGTACGTGATCATGGGCGCGGCGCTCGCGGCTCCGAACAGCGCCAACCCGTCGAGCTCATGGGCGACGACGGGGAGCACCGTGCCCGTGGCGCGGTTCTCGAAGGCGCCGAGCGTGACGAGGGAGACCGCGCCAACTGCGAACGGCAGGTACGCCGCGGACAGCAGGCGGGCGGGTGCGGCGGGCGAGCCGGGTGAGCCGGGCACGTCAGGGCCGGCGGAAGAGGTCTCGGTCGTGGTCACCTGCGCCACTCTGGATCCTCAACCCGACTTGAGGTCAAGAGGTGGGGTTAGGTGAAGACGGAGTCCAGGGAGGGGATGCGGTCGCGGTAGCCGTCCAGCAGCTGCCGCGCGACGGTGACGGAGTCGACCAACGGGTGCAGCGCGAACGCCTGGCGCGCCAGCCGCTCCGAGCCCTCGCGGGCGGCTCGAATCGTGAGCTGTTCCACGGCTTTCACCTGCTGCACCAGCCCCGCCTGATGACCGATCAGGGGCGGGATGTCGACCGGGCGCGGGCCCTTGTCATCGACCGTGCACGGGACCTCGATCACGGCGTCCGGTGGCAGGTCGGGCAACGTGTGACCGTTGCGAACGTTGAGGATCAGGCGAGTCTCCTCGCCGCGAGCGATGGCCGACATGATCGCCAGCGCGACGCCCTCGTAACCACCCTCCATCAGGTCCGCGTCGTCGCGCTGCTCGCCCTCCTCGCGGCTCTCCTTCATGTACGACGCATCGCGCTCGCTGCGGACGAACCGCCACTGCCGCAGCGCGTTCTTGGGGTTGTTGTAGACCCGGTTGTAGAAGCGCGTCTGCTGGTAAAGGAGGTACTCGCCGCGCGTCTCGGGGCCGCCCTTGATCGAGGCGATCGCATCGCGCGTGAAGTAGTAGTAGTAGAGGTACTCGTTCGGGATCATGCCGAGGTCCTGCAGCCACTCGACGCCGAACAGCCGCCCTTCCTCGATCGAGCCGAGTCGCGCGGTGTCGGCCAGCAGCGCGGGCAGCACGTCGGTACGCCCGAGAGGCAGGGTGCGTAGCCAGCCCAGGTGGTTGAGTCCGACGTAATCGATCGCGTCGGCCTTGATGTTGAGCGCCCGCGCCGCCCGCTTGCCCAGGCCGATAGGCGAGTCGCAGATGCCGACGACCCGGTCGCCGAGGACGGACTGCATCGCCTCGGTGATCATCCCGGCCGGGTTGGTGAAGTTGATGACCCATGCATCAGGCGCGTTCTCCGCCACGCACTGCGCGACCTCCAGTGCGACCGGGACGGTGCGCAGGCCGTACGCCAGTCCGCCCGGTCCGGTGGTCTCCTGGCCGAGCAGGCCGAGGTCGAGAGCAACGCGTTCGTCGGCGGTGCGGCCCTCAAGACCGCCGACCCGGATCGCCGAGAACACGAAGTCGGCACCCTCGACGGCATCGGAGAGCGTGGTGGTGGTGCGGACGGTCGGCCCGCCCGACTTCGTACGCATCTGGGACAGCACGAGATCCATCACGAGGAGGCGGACCACGTCGACGTCGTACAGCACGACCTCGGTGATGCGGTCCTCATGGGTGTCCTGCTGGAGGGCGCCGTAGACCAAGGGGGTGCGGAAGCCGCCACCACCGAGCATGGCCAGCTTCACCGTCACCCACCTCCTGCGGATCGGGTCTTCAGGCGGTCCGGGTGGGGGACCCGGACAAAACGCCCTTTGCCTGGGCAGTCTCTCAGGTGAGGATGGAGGCCGAGTGCCGAGTTCGGAGTACTCCCGCAATATGAGCGAAAGGGCGAGGACGGTGTCGGAGACGGGGTACGACCCGCTGGCGAGGATCCGAGGCGAGGGCGGTCCGGATTTCGATGTCGCGCTGTGGGGGACGGTCTTCCTCGACATCGTGCTGACCGGCCTGGACGGCAAGCCCGCAGGTGGCACCGAGGTCTTCGCCACAGGCATGGGCTCGTGCCCGGGCGGCATCGCCAACCTCGCGGTGGCGGCCAGCCGGCTCGGTCTGCGTACGTCCCTGGCCGCGGCGTTCGCGGAGGACAGCTATGGCGAGTTCTGCTGGGAGACGCTGGCCGATCAGGAGCACATCGATCTGCAGAGCTCGCGGCGCTACTGCCGCTGGCACTCCCCGGTGACCGTGTCGTACGCCATCGACGACGACCGCTGCATGGTCACCCACGCGCACCGACCGCCGGATTACCACGACAACCCGGTCACCGCGCCGCCTGCAGCGAGGGCGGTCATCGCCGACCTCGGGAGTGATGACCTGCGTGAGCCGGCGGGTGTCGCGTGGCTCGAGCAGGCCCACGCCAGCGGCTCGCTGATCTTTGCCGACGCGGGCTGGGACTCCAGCGGTGCGTGGTCCCAGGAGATGCTCGACCGCCTTGATCACTGCTATGCGTTTACGCCCAATTCCGTTGAGGCCATGGCCTATACGCGTACTGCGACTCCGCAGGACGCGCTCTACTCGCTCGCCGATCGGGTCCCGCTCGCGGTCGTGACGAATGGCGCGCACGGTGCGCTGGCGATCGACAGCGCCACCGGCGAGGAGGTCAACGTGCCTGCCCTTCGCGTGCCGGCGATGGATGCGACCGGTGCCGGTGACGTCTTCGGTGCAGCTCTCGTGGTCGGCACCCTCGCGCAGTGGTCGCTGACCGAGCGGGTGGCGTTCGCGACGTTGTGCTCATCGCTCGCGGTGCAGCAGTTCGGCGGCTCGCTGGCTGCACCCGGCTGGGGAGACATCGCCCAGTGGTGGCACGAGGTACGCGACAGCGGGGGCACCACGTCGTACGACCTGGCCGTGCGGCGACGCTACGGGTTCCTGGAGGACATCGTGCCGACCGTGCCGCAGGGTGCGGTGCACCGCGCGCAGGCGACGATCGCCCGGCGCTCCGACGTCTGACCCTCCTCCACAAATTGACTGCGGTAGCACGCATGCGTGTTGCTCCAGTCAATTTGTGGAGGGTGGCGAAGATCGGTCGTACGAGGGAGTCGCGGCCCGGGTCCCCGATGCCAGACTCCGGACATGATCGAGCGGCTGCAGGAGCAAGCGCGGCGGTTGAGCCCTTTGGCCGACCCCGCGCTCGCGCTGATCGTGCTGCTCGTGTCCCTGCAGGCCTTCATCCAGCCGGACGACTGTGTGGGCTGCGAGCCGTGGCCCTGGTGGGGCTACGCGATCGTGCTGGGGGAGTGTCTGCCCCTGGTCGTACGCCGCCGCTGGCCTTTTCAGGTCGTGTTCATCACGGGGATCCTCACCGCGATCTACGGGCTCAGCGACCTGCCGGACCCGCAGATCGAGTACGCCGGCCTCGTCGCGCTGTACTCGTGCGCGGCCCACGCGTCGCGCAAGCAGTCCAACATCGCTGCCGTGATCGCCGCGGTCGTCATCGTCGGGTCGCTCGCGGCGGATCCGCGCGCCGACACGGAGGACTACACCGTCACGCTGCTGATCTTCACCACGGCCTGGCTGCTCGGTGACGCGGCGCGGCGACGTCGGGAGATCGCGGCCGTGCTGACCCAGCGCACCGAGCAGCTCGAACGCACTCGCAGCGCCGAGTCAGCCGCCGCGGTGTCCGCCGAGCGCAACCGGATCGCCCGCGAGATGCACGACGTCGTCGCCCACCACCTGAGCATGATGGTCGTCCAGGCGGAGGCGGGCGCCGCGACGGCGCAGCGCGACCCGGCTCGCGCCGAGCAGGTCTTCGACGCGATCGGTGGGGCCGGCAAGCAGGCCCTGCGCGAGATGCGCCGGCTGCTCGGCGTGCTCAAGCAGGACGGGCCGGCGGAGCTGGCGCCCCAGCCGAGTGCGGCCGAGATCCCGAGCCTGGTGGACGGCGTACGGTCTGCGGGCCTTGACGTGGACCTACAGGTGGAGGGAGAGGCGCCGTCGTTGGCTCCCGCGGCTGACCTCGCCGTCTATCGCGTCGTCCAGGAGTCGCTCACCAACTGCATCCGGCACGCGCACGCGTCGCGAGCCGTGGTCGTCGTCAGGTACGACGCGGGTGCTGTGCGAATCACGGTGTCGGACAACGGGACTGGCGGCTCGGTATCCCCTGGCGGCGGCGGAGGGCATGGGTTGATCTCGATGCGCGAGCGTGTGGGGCTCGTCGGTGGGACGATCGAGGCCGGCCCCGCGGAGGGTGGCGGCTGGCAGGTACACGCGGTCGTGCCTACGGATTCTTGAGGAGGCGTCGGGTGACGATCAGAGTGCTGCTGGTGGACGACCACACGCTCGTGCGTGACGGCTTCCGGATGATCCTGGAGATCCAGGACGACATGGAGATCGTGGGGGCGGCGTCCGACGGCGCCGAAGCGGTCGAGCTGGCTGCGTCGCTGAAGCCGGACGTCGTGCTGATGGATATCCGGATGCCGCGGATGGACGGCATCGCCGCGACCCGCGCGATCACGGCCGCCGACCCGAGCGCGCGGGTGCTCGTGCTGACGACATTCGACCTGGACGACTACGTCTACGACGCCCTGCTGGCCGGCGCGTCCGGCTTCCTGCTGAAGGACGTCGGCCGGGACGACCTGGTGTCGGCGGTACGCGTCGTGGCCGAGGGCGAGGCGCTGCTCGCACCGACCGTGACGCGGCGGCTGCTGGGGGACTTCGTCCGCAGCCGGGGCGCTCGCGGGCCTGGCGAGACAGGGTTTGCCGGCCCGGACGTACTCACCGCTCGTGAGCTGGACACCCTTGAGCTGCTCGGCCAGGGCCTGTCCAACCTGCAGATCGCCGAGCGGCTGGTCGTCAGCGAGCACACGGTCAAGACGCACGTGTCCAACGTGTTCCACAAGCTCGGGCTGCGCGACCGGGTGCACGCGGTGATCTACGCCTACGAGCGCGGCATCATCAAGCCGAGCTCGCCCTGACCCTTCTGGGCCGACAGTGCAAGCCGCGTCGCTTCCCGCTTCTGGGTAGCGACGCGGCTTGCACTGTCGGCCGAGCTCGTCTCACTCTCGCGAGGGAGGCGAAAGATGGGTCGGTGAGGCGATCCGGCGGACCGACGGAATTCCTAACGTCGTAGGTAACACCACGGCCACCTCAGGAGCCCGTCATGATCGCCCGCATCGCCTCCGCCTCCATCGCTCACCGTCGCCTCGTCATAGTTGGCTGGCTACTCGCCGTCATCGCCGGATTCGCAGTAGTACCAGGTCTTTTCGGCAATCTCACGAGTGACGTCGCCGAGATCTCCAGCACCGAGTCGGTCCAGGCACACCGCGACCTGCGGGCGGCCGAGCCCAAGGGAGACGAGGTGTACGCCGTCGCGGACGGCCGTGCCGCGTCCGACCCCGGCCTCAAGGCCTCCGTCACGAAGGCGGCGTCGGACATCAAGGCGATGCCGGGCGTGCTGGCCGTCCAGACCCCGTGGAACTCGTCGAGCCCGAATCCGCAGGCGGTGTCGCGCGATGGGCGCGCGGTCGCGATCGCGGTGCAGTTCACCGCCGATGCGCCGGACGGGTCGGGTGACCGAGTTGTCAGTCGCATCAAGGCTATTGACGCGCCGCGGGTGATCGTCGGCGGCGGCTTCCTCCAGGACGAGGAGATGGACGCGCAGGCTGCCAGCGACCTGGCGAAAGCCGAGACGATCTCCATGCCGATCGTGCTCGTCCTCCTGGTCGTGGTCATGGGCGGGATCCTCGCCGCCGGTCTGCCCGTGCTCGTCGCCATCCTCGGGATGGCGCTGACGCTCGGCCTTCTGGCGGTTGCGAGCTGGATGACTGACATCTCGGTCTACTCGATCAACATCGTCACCATGCTCGGCCTCGGCCTCGCGATCGACTACGCACTGCTGATCGTCTCCCGCTACCGCGAGGAGCGCGCCACGAACACCGATCCGGTGGCTGCCGTCGTCGCCACGATGTCGAACGCCGGTCGTACCGTGACATTCTCGGGCCTCACGGTGGCGGCATCGCTCGCCGGACTCCTCGTCTTCCCGGACCCGTTCCTGCGCTCCGCCGGACTCGCCGGCATGGGGGTCGTGCTGCTGGACCTGGCACTCACTCTGACCCTCCTCCCTGCCCTCCTCGCGATCGTCGGCGGACGCATCCGGCCGGCGAAGGCGGTCCGCACCGATCGTGGGTTCTTCGTCCGCGTCACCCACCTGGTCGCCGCCCGCCCGGTCATGGTGATCGTGGCGACGGTGCCGGTCCTGCTGCTCGCTGCTGCACCGTTCCTCGGCGCCCGGTTCGCCGAGCCCGACGCCCGATCCCTGCCCTCCTCGTCCGAGAGCCGGCAGCTGTCCGAGCTGGCCACGTCCCGCTTCGGTGTCGACGCCGACGTGGACCCCGTGACGGTCGTCGCCCGCGGAACCCTGCCCCCGTCGTACGCCGACCGGCTCCGGACCCTGCCCGGCGTCCAGTCGGTCAGTGTCCGGCCCGACGTAGCCGGGCTGACCGTGATCGACGTGGTGCCGCAGGGGGAGAGCCAGGGAGACCGAGCAATGGCTCTGGTCAAGGAGATTCGGCACCTGGACGGGCCGGCCGTGCGGGTGACGGGTGACGCGGCCGTCCTCACGGACTACCAGGCGTCGCTCAAGGCGAGGGCACCGTACGCGCTCGGCATCGTCGTGCTCGCGACGTTCGTGCTGCTGTTCCTCTTCACCGGATCGGTCATCGTGCCGCTGAAGGCGTTGGTGCTCAACACGTTGAGCCTCGGGGCGAGCTTCGGTGCGCTGGTCTGGGTGTTCCAGGACGGGCACCTCGGCGGGCTGATCGACACCCCGGCTCTGGGTTCGTTGAGCATCACGACTCCGGTGCTGCTGTTCGCGATCGCGTTCGGGCTGTCGATGGACTACGAGGTGTTCCTGCTCGGGCGCATCTCGGAGACGTGGCGGCGTACTGGCTCGAACACCGAGGCGATCGCGGTGGGTCTGCAGCGGACCGGGCGGGTCGTCACGGCGGCCGCGTTGCTGATGGCGGTCGTGTTCGCCGGCTTCGTGGCCGGCGGCTTCTCGCCGGTGAAGCAGGTCGGGCTGGGGCTGCTGCTCGCCGTCATCGTGGACGCCACCGTCGTACGGCTGCTGCTCATGCCGGCCGCGATGACCCTGATGGGTCGCTGGAACTGGTGGGCGCCGGCACCGCTGCGCCGGCTGCACGACCGGGTCGGTCTGACCGAGGAGCCGGCGCGAGTCGATCCGGCTCGGACGCTCAGCCCGGTCTGACTCACCAACACGAATTGACTGGAGCAGCACGCATGCATGCTGCTCCAGTCAATTCGTGTTGGAGCCCACGACCTCAGCTGGGGGTGCGGCGCCGCGAGCGCGGCTGACAGGTGCGGCACCAGAACAGGTTGCGACCGGTGAGGTCAGCTCGGCTGACTGGTGTGCCGCAGACGAGGCACGGCAGTCCCTCGCGGCGGTAGACGTAGACCTCGCCGCCATGCTTGTCGACGCGAGCGTCGCGGCCCATCGCTTCGGGAGTGTGCTCGGGATAGACCGTGTCGATCCGGCCGTCACGTACGCCGAGCGGCATCAGCTCGACGAGGTCGTCCCACATCGCCTCGAACTCCGGGCGGCGCAGGAACCGGCCCTGCATGAGCGGATCGATCCGATGCCGGAACAAGACCTCTGCCCGATAGATGTTGCCGACTCCCGCAAAGATCGTCTGCTCCATCATCAGAGCACCAATCGGTTTGCGGGACTTACGGATTCGCGTCCAAGTCACCTCTGGATCGGCATCCGCCCGCAGCGGGTCAGGTCCGAGCTTGGCGATGATCGCGGCAACTTCCGCTGGCGACCGAACAGCCACGACGATCGCGCCCCGCAGGTCCATCGTCATCGGCGGGGCATCCGTCGACAGGCGCCAGCGCACCTCACCGACCACGAGCGGGTCCACCTCGGGCGTGAAGAAAAACTTCCCGATCAAGCCGAGGTGGATGTTGACCTGCTCCTCGACATCCTGGAAACGCACGAACATCTGCTTGCCCCACGCCTCGGAGCGGTCGAGCACGTGCCCGTCAAACAGGGCAGCGTCGTCGGAGAAGCGACCCTGAGGGCTGGTCGACCGCATGACCCGGCCGCCGAACGAGCGGGTGAGCTCGCCGGCGATCCGGTGCGTGACGTGACCTTCGGGCATGCCTCAGTCGATGAAGACGCGCGCGTTGCGGAACATCCGCAGCCACGGGCTGTCCTGCTCGATCGGCCCGTCGGTCCACGACATCTGCACATTGCGCTGGACACGCTCGGGGTGCGGCATCATCGCGGTGAAGCGGCCGTCCGGCGTCGTGACCGCCGTCAGACCGTCGGGGGAGCCGTTCGGGTTCGTCGGGTACGTCTTCGCCACCTCTCCCGCGCCGTCGATGAAGCGCGCGGCCCGGTGCACGGACGCAAGGTCGCCACGCGCGGAGAAGTCGGCGAAGCCCTCGCCGTGCGCCACCGCGATCGGCAAGCGGCTGTCGGCCATCCCGTCGAAGAAGATCGACGGACTGTTGAGCACCTCGACCAGGGACAGGCGGGCTTCGTACTGCTCGGAGACGTTGCGGGTGAAGTGCGGCCACGCCTCGGCGCCAGGGATGAGGTCGGCCAGCGCGGCGAACATCTGGCAGCCGTTGCAGATGCCGAGGCCGAATGTGCCTGTGCGGTGGAAGAACTCGTGGAACTGGTCGGTCAGCCGGTTGTCGAACAGCACCGATCGTGCCCAGCCTTCACCGGCACCCAACGTGTCGCCGTAGGAGAAGCCGCCGCAGGCGACCAGACCGGTGTAGTCGGCGAGTGAAGTGCGACCCGTCTGCAGGTCGGTCATGTGGACGTCGTAGGTGTCGAAGCCGGCCTTGTCGAACGCGAACGCCGTCTCGACGTGGGAGTTGACGCCCTGCTCGCGCAGGATCGCGACCTTGGGACGCGTGCCGAGGTTGAGGTAAGGCGCAGCGATGTCATCGGCGGGGTCGAACGTCGGACTGACCTGCAGGCCAACGGAATCCGCGCCGAAGGCCGCGTGCTCCTCATCCGCCGACGCAGGGTTGTCGCGCAGCGCACTGATGCGCCACGACACCTCGTCCCAGGCCTGGGCCAGGTCGCGCAGCGGCTCGTCGATGACAGTCTCGCCGGCGATCTGGACGCGTACCTGGCGCTCGGTGGTCGGACCGCCGACGACGCTGGTGATGCTGTCGCCGAGACCGGCTGCCTCGAGGCGGTCGAGGATGTCCTCGAGGTGCTCGTCCGGCACCTCGATGAGCGCGCCGAGCTCTTCGGCGAACAGCTCGGACACCGAGCTCAGGCCGAGCAGCTCGACTCCGCAGCCGCCGGCGAACGCCATCTCGCACGCGGCCGCCCACAGGCCGCCGTCTGAACGGTCGTGATAGGCCGTGACGAGCCCGTCGGCGCGCAGCCCGTTGACGGCGTCGACCAGTCGTACGAGGTGGGCGGGCTCGTCGAGGTCGGGCACCTCACCGCCGAACTCGCCTGCCACCTGGGCGAGTACGGACCCACCGAGGCGGTTGCGCTCAGCACCGAGGTCGATCAGCAGGAGCGAGGTCTCGGGGCGGTCGCCACCGCCGCCGCGCAGCTGGGGGGTGAGAGTACGGCGTACATCAGGGAGCGAGGCGAAAGCTGAGACCACCAGCGACACCGGCGAAGTCACCTGTCGCGTCTCGCCATTGGCGTCCCACTTGGTGCGCATCGACAAGGAGTCCTTGCCGACCGGCACGCTGACCCCGAGGGCCGGACACAGCTCGAGCGCGACGGCACGCACGGTGTCGTAGAGCGCCGCGTCCTCGCCAGGCTCACCGCATGCGGCCATCCAGTTGCACGACAGCTTGACGCCGCGCAGCGTGATCGGCGCAGCGAGCAGGTTGGTGATCGCCTCGCCGACAGCCATCCGCCCGGAGGCGGGCCCGTCGACGGCGGCCAGCGGCATCCGTTCACCCGTCGCCATGGCTTGGCCCGCCAGCCCCGACAGGTCGGAGAGCGTGACCGCGACATCAGCGACCGGTACCTGCCACGGGCCGACCATCTGGTCGCGGTGCGACAGACCGCCGACCGTGCGGTCCGCGATGGTGATCAGGAATCGCTTGCTGGCGACGGTCGGGTGGCGCAGGACGGCGTACGCCGCCTCCCGGACGTTGAGGTCACTGGTGTCCAGTGCCGGGGCGGTCCGCTCGACGTGCGTGACGTCGCGCGTCATCCGCGGCGGCTTGCCCAGCAGCACCTCCATCGGCATGTCCACGGCACGCTCGCCGGTCGAGTAGCCCGGAGCCCTCGCGGCGTTGGTCGAGTAGCCCGGAGCCCCTGCGGCGTTGGTCGAGTAGCCCGGAGCCCCCGCGGCGTTGGTCGAGTAGCCCGGAGCGCTAGCGGAGGGCGTATCGAGACCTGGTGACGGCTGGGGAGACTCCGCGTCCGCGCCTGCGGTGGTCTCGATACGGCTCGCCCCTGGGGGCTCGCCTACTCGACCAGCGTTGGGGTCGAGCTCGCCTACTCGACCAGCGTTGGGGTCGAGCTCGCCTACTCGACCAGCGTCTTCGAGGACGAGGTGGCCGTCGGCCTTCGCGACGCCGACGACGGCGTACGGGCAACGTTCGCGATCGGCCAGCGCGGCGAAGCGAGACAGCGAATCAGGAGCAAGCGCAACGACATAGCGCTCCTGGCTCTCGTTGCACCAGATCTCCTTGGGCGCCAGGCCGGACTCCTCCAGCGGCACCGCCGACAGGTCGAACCGCGCGCCGAGCCCGGCGTCGTCGACCAGCTCGGGGAAGGCGTTCGACAGGCCGCCCGCGCCCACGTCGTGGATGGCCAGGACCGGGTTGTCGGAGCCCAGCGCCCAGCAGTGGTTGATGACTTCCTGTGCGCGGCGCTCGATCTCGGGGTTGCCCCGCTGCACGGAGTCGAAGTCGAGGTCGGCCGCGTTGGTGCCCGACGCCATGGACGAGGCCGCGCCACCACCCATCCCGATGCGCATGCCCGGTCCGCCGAGCTGGACGAGCAGCGTGCCGTCAGGAAAGCGGACCTTCGCGGTCTGCGAGGCGTCGATCGAGCCGAGCCCGCCGGCGCACATGATCGGCTTGTGGAAGCCGCGGCGTACGCCGTCGACGGTCTGCTCGTAGACCCGGAAGAACCCTCCCAGGCCCGGCCGCCCGAACTCGTTGTTGAACGCAGCCGCGCCGATCGGGCCGTCGAGCATGATGTCGAGCGGCGAGGCGATGTGGTCGGGCCGGCCGTAGGAGTCACGCTCCCACGGCTCGTCGGTGCCGGGCAGGTTCAGGTTGGAGACAGCGAACCCGGTCAGGCCGGCCTTCGGTGCCGAGCCGCGACCCGTCGCACCCTCGTCACGGATCTCGCCGCCGGCGCCGGTCGCGGCCCCGGGGAACGGGCTGATCGCCGTCGGGTGGTTGTGCGTCTCGACCTTCATCAGCACGTGCGCCTCGGTCTCGCGCGCGACGTAGCGCCCTGGCCCGTCGTGCGTGTCGGGCTCCCAGCGGGTGATCTGGCCGCCCTGCATGATCGAGGCGTTGTCGGTGTAGGCGACGACCGTGCCCTCGCCGGCGACCTTCTCGGTGTGCCGGATCATCCCGAACAGGCTGGACGTCTGCGGCTCGCCGTCGAGCACGAAGTCGGCGTTGAAGATCTTGTGCCGACAGTGCTCGGAGTTGGCCTGCGCGAACATCATCAGCTCGACGTCGGTCGGGTTGCGCTGCAGCCCCTGGAACGCCTCGACCAGATAGTCGATCTCGTCGTCCGACAACGCCAGGCCGTACGACTTGTCGGCCTCCTCGAGCGCCGCCCGTCCGCGGCCGAGCACGTCGACGTGCTCGAGCGGCTCCGGCGTGCGCTCGTCGAACAGCGCGGCCGCGTCCTCGCGGTGCGCCAGCACGCACTCCGTCATCCGGTCGTGCAGCAGCGTCGCGACGGCGCTGCGCTGGTCATCGTCGAGCAGCAGGTCGAGGCGGTGCACGACGTCGTACTCCGTGACGCGCTCGACCCGGTGCACCTCGACGCCACAGTTGTGCAGGATGTCGGTTGCCTTGGACGCCCAGGGCGAGACCGTGCCGAGCCGGGGGCCGACGACGAACGTGGTGGCGCTGCCGGGGACGGGCGGCGCCGGCTGGCCGTAGGTCAGCAGCTGGGTGACCCGCTCGGACGCCGCGTCGTCGAGGGCAGACTCCGACGCCACCCAGTGCACGTGCCGGGCCACGACATCGGTGACCTGCGGCGCGACGGCCTGCAGCCGCTCGACGAGCGCGCGGGTGCGGAAGGGAGAGAGTGCGGCGCCACCCTCGACGGTGGTCAGCACAGGCACGTGCGACGAGGACATGTCAGGGGTCTCCGGGGGTGGGAAGGGGGGGCTGGTGGAATCCCGGCGGGACCGCCCAAGGTTACCGAGCGGCGTACCCACGCCCGAATCGTGGATGGGTAGAACGACCCATGCGGCCGGCGTACGAGATGGGACTCGTGGCCGATGGCGTGTCCGAAACCGCTCCCTAGCGTCTCTTGTACGAGGACGAAGGGACGTGGACGTGATGGCCACACAGCACATCGAGACACTGATCATCGGCGCGGGGCAAGCCGGACTATCGACGGGTTACCACCTGCAGCGCCAGGGGCGGCCGTTCCTGATCATCGACGGCGGCGACCGAGTTGGTGACAACTGGCGCCACCAGTGGGACAGCCTCCGGCTCTACACGCCGGCGAAGTACGACGGCCTGCCCGGGCTGCCGTTCCCGGCGGACGACCCGTGGCACTTCCCGGGCAAGGACGAGGTCGGCGACTACCTGGAGGCGTACGCCCTCCGCTGGGATCTCCCGGTGCGGATGAGCACACGGGTCGACCGGCTCGCGTCGGACGGAGATGGCGGCTACGTCGCCTCTCTCGGCGCCGACACGATCACCTGCGACAACGTGGTCATCGCGACCGGGACGTTCGGTCGTACGCCGCTCGTGCCCGACTTCGCGAAGGACCTGGACGAGCGGATCGTGCAGCTGCACTCCAGCGAGTACCGCCGCCCCGAGCAGCTGCCCGCCGGTCCGGTCCTGGTCGTCGGCGGCTCGCACTCCGGGATGGACGTCGCCTACGAGGCGGGCGAGACGCACGAGACGATCCTGTGTGGACGCGAGTGCGGTCAGATCCCGGTCCCCTTCAGCTCACGTCGGGGGCGGCTGTTCCTGCCAGTGATGTTCTTCATGTTCAAGCATGTGCTCACCCGGCGAACTCCTATGGGGCGCAAGGCAATGCCGCACGTCCGCTTCCACGGTGGCCCGAGTCTGAGGGTCAAGAAGGCCGACCTCGAGGCGCGTGGTGTCGAGCGGGTCACCGACCGTGTCGTCGGCGTCGAGGGAGGGCGACCGCTGCTCGCCGGCGGACGAGTGGTCGATCCAGCAGCAGTGGTGTGGTGCACCGGTTTCACCCAGGTGTTCGACTGGATCGACCTGCCGATCCTCGGTGAGGACGGCTGGCCCGTGGAGTTCCGCGGGGTCTCGGACGCCTCACCGGGACTGTTCTTCTGCGGGCTGAGCTTCCAGTACGCGTTCGCCTCGATGGTCCTGCCCGGCGTCGGCCGGGACGCGGCGTACGTCGCGACACAGATCGGGCGGCGGGTACGGCGTACGACACCAGTTGCCGCCTAAGCCGAAAGGGCGCCGCGGACGGGCGCCGCCCGCCGTACGCTCGACACGGGAAGTGATGTGCGTGGGCACAGTCGACCACCTGCGGTGGGCACGCGAGGCCTACGAGCGACGCGACTGGATGGCGGCGTACGACGCGCTGTCGGACCTGGACCCGTCCGCTCTGCGAGGCGAGGACTTCGCGCGCCTGGCGATCGCCGCGCAGCTGGTCGGGCGGCGCAACGACGCCGTCCAGGCGATGCAGCGGTCCTATCGCATCCACCTCGACGCCGGCGATCATCCGGCGGCCGCGATGTCGGCGTTCTGGCTGGCCATGTCACTCAGCCAGGCGGGCGAACCGACGGTGGGCGCGGGGTGGCGGGCCAAGGGCGAGCGAGTGCTGGCCGGGGGCGACGACGTGGTCGAGCGCGGCTACCTCCTGTGCCACGAGGTCTTCAGCTGTATCCACGGTGGCGAGCACGCCCGAGCGCGTGAGCTCGCTGTCGACGTCGAGGCATACGGGAAGCGCTTCGACAACGCGGACCTGACGGCCATGAGCCTCAACTGCCGAGGTCGGCTCCAGCTGTACGCCGGTGACGTCGCCGCAGGTCTGCACCTCCTCGACGAGGCGATGGCGACGGTGACGTCGGGCGAGCTCAGCCCGATCTTCGCGGGCAACATCTACTGCTCGGTGGTCGAGGCGTGCCAGGAGATCTGCGATATCGGCCGGTTGTCGGACTGGACGCGGGTGCTCACCTCGTGGTGCGACACCCAGCCGGACCTGCTGCTGTTCACCGGGCAGTGCGCCGTGCACCGCGGTCAGATCATGCTGCTGCGGGGCGAGTGGGCAGCGGCGATCGAGGAGTTCGATCGCGCTGTCGGCCGCTACCTGCTCGTCGGTACGCCCACGCCGGCCGGTTCGGCGCTCGCGGAGCGGGCCGTCGTGCTCCAGCTGCAAGGTGATCTGGATGGTGCGCACGAGTCGTTCGCGCGGGCGAATTCCTATGGATACGAGTCGCAACCGGCGCAGGCGCTGCTCTGGCTCGACCAGGGACGGGTGGACGCTGCGGTGACGACCATCCGCCGCCTCCTGGAAGAGCCGCGAGACCCGGTCCACCGGGCGCAGCTCTTGGCAGGTGCCGTGGAGATCCTGCTGGCGGGGTCAGCGACCGATGAGGCAGCGGCCGTTGCGAGTGAACTTGCTTCGGTAGCAGCACGATTCGGCTTCACGGCACTCAAGGCGCGAGCGTCGTACGCCACCGCTCGAGTCAGCCTCGCCCGTGGCGACCCCGGAGCGGCCGTGAGCTGCCTCAAGGAGTCGGCGCACCGTTGGGCGGAGCTCGGTGCGGTGTACGAGGTCGCTCGCTGCCGAGTCGGGCTCGGCCAGGCGTACGTCGGCCTGGGCGACCACGACTCGGCAGCCGAGGAGCTGGCTATGGCGGAGTCGGCCTTCCGCGGTCTCGGCGCTCGGCCGGCCGAGCGAGCTGCCGCCCAGGTGCTGCGGCCGGTGTCGCCAGGTGGGTTGACCGCGCGCGAGATCGAGGTGCTGCAGCACGTGGCGTCCGGGCTGAGCAACGCCGAGATCGCTCGCTCATTGGTACTGAGCGAGAAGACCGTGGCCCGGCACCTGAGCAACATCTTCGCCAAGCTGGATGTGTCGACGCGGACCGCCGCGGCGGCGTACGCCTTTCGCCATCACCTCACCTGAGGAGCGGGACCGTGGCCTGCTTGATCCAGATGCCGGTGTGGAAGTCGCGGGCCAGGATGACGACCTTGGAGCGGTAGACCTCGACCTGCAGACCCTGGTTGAAGGGACCCGACACGGGCACCTCGCCACCCGCGCCGTTGTCGGTGTAGCCGGTCTGGATCGCGCCGGTGTTGATGACCGAGAAGCCGTCGGGGTTGGCCGTGCCGGGGACGACGCGGCGCACGCACCAGTCGTTGAGATGCAGGTCCCAGTGCGTGTGCCCGCAGAAGAAGAACACATCCTTGTGACGGCCGAGGATCGACAGCAGCCGATCGCTCTGGAGGTAGTCGCGCTCGTAGATCGTGCTGTAGGTGCCGGACACCGAGTGCGTCAGCGGATGGTGACTGACCACCATGACCGGCTTGCGGCGGCGCTCCCAGTACGCGAGTCGCTGGGTCAGCCAGGTGAGCTGGGCCTCGCTCATCCACACCTCGTCCCAGAGCGTCGAGTCGTGGTACTTCATGTACTTCTCAGTGCCGATGCTCAGCACGGGGATGCCACCGAACGAGTGCTCGGAGTAGATCGTGTTGCGTCCGGCGAAGTTGTAGAAGCTGCGGAACAGCGAGTCCTCGGTCGTCCCGTTCGGCCACGTCTCCTGCGCCAGCGTCTGCGGGTCCTTCCACTTCGGCACGTAGAACTCGTGGTTGCCGATCGACCAGGCGAGGGTTTTCGGGTGCGAGCGCTTGCCGAAAGCTGTTCGTACGGCTGCGTATTCGAAGTCGTAGCCGCGCGGCGTGATGTCGCCGGCGATGGCGAGGCCGGAGCTGCCCGGGTTGGTCGCGTTCATGTCCTGCAGGGCGACGTCGAGGTCGCCCATGTCGCCCTGGATGTCGCTGATGACGTTGAAGCGGGTCAGCGGACGCGCGCTGCCGGGGCGCGATGCGGCGGCGGGCGCGGTGCTCGACTCGGCGTGCGCAGCGGTCGGTACGACGGCCGCGGCTGCCGCTCCGGCGGCGCCGACCAGCAAGGTTCTGCGATCCATGAGACTCCCTCTCTGCGAAGTTGTCTATACAAATTCGCAGCCGGAGGTGTCCTGGCCGTGGCCGACAGTTGGCGGCTGGCCCAACGTCGTTCGCCGGCTGGGTGCTTTGGTCGGTCTCAGCCGGCCATTCCGTAGAGGCGCTCGACGTGGAGATGCAGCGGCAGACGGTGGTCATTGATCATGGCCTGGCGGAACTCGTCCCACTCGGGGTGCTCTCCGCTGATGGTGCGGTAGATGTCGACGAGCTCGTTGACGCTCGCATCGTCCGGACTTGTGCAGACAGGAAAGAGCTCGGCGCGTACCTCCGCGACGGCAAACTTCCAACGGCCGTCGCCCTGGATGAGCACGGTGGCACGCGCGTCGCGGCGCAGGTTGGCGACCTTGGCGCGAGAGTCGGTGACGGAGACCCGCAGCACATCGCGCTCTGCGTCGAAGGTGTAGCCGACGTTGGACAGCTGGGGCCGGCCGTCTTGCTTGATCGTGGCCAGTACTGCGAGGTCGCTGCCGGACAAGATGGTGCGCAAGGCTTCGTCGCTCATACCCCCATCGTCCCCTCCGCCGGTTGAGCCGGGCACCCGCCCTGGCGCGAGCCCGAGTCGAAACAGCGAATT